>CAWHPZ010000030.1:0-595202 GCA_963831345.1 uncultured Alphaproteobacteria bacterium | reverse complement strand
CGCCTGTCGGCGAAGATACGAAGGCAGGGATCGATTTTCCGGGACTTATGGGATCGCCCGCGGTCGCGCTCAATGGCGGGACCTCCGTTACGCGGCTCGTGGGCGCGAACGGCGAGCCGCCGATGCTCGTCGCGGACCCGGCCGCCGGGCAAAGCATGAGCCAGGCCGCACGGGATGCTCTGCACCGCGTCGACACGCTCATTGCCGACAACGCCGATCCGCTGCGCAACACGATCGCCAATCTCAGCAAATTCTCGGACGCGCTCGGGCGCAACTCGGACCGGGTGGACGGCATCGTCGCCGGACTCGAGCGCATGACGGGAGGCGCGGGCAAATCAGCGGCCACCGTTTATGACCTCACGGCGCCGCGCTCGTTCCCGGCGTTCGAGAAGCCGCAGACGGCCGATCTCTCGGTTGCCGAGCCCACGGTGGCGTTCGCGCTCGGACAGGACAAGATCTTCGTGCGCGACGGCGGTGGCTTGTCGCCCGTCACGGACGCGAGATGGATCGACATGCTCGCTAACCTGTTCCAGTCGCGCGTGATCCAGAGCTTCGAGAACGCGAGCTTCCTGAGCAATGTCGGCCGCCCTGTGGATGGCCAAACCGCATCCTTCCAGCTCGTGCTCGACATTCGCAACTTCGAGATCGTGACCTCGCCCGAGCGCTTGGCCAATGTCGAATTCACGGCCAAGATTCTAGGCGGTGAGGGGCGCGTCATCGCCACGCAAGTTTTCCAGTTGAGTGCGCCGGCAAAGGACGTGACTGCGCCTGTCGCAGCGGCGGCCCTCGACGCGGCGTTCGGCTCGGCCATGTCGGAGCTCGTCGTGTGGACCTCGACGGCTATCCGCGGCGCCACCTGAAGCGGGGCATTGCCTAGCGGCCAGGGGCCTTATCGATCGGGCGACAGCCGAGCGAGTGGTGCCGGCTTGCGACTCTGCAGCGCAAAATCGGAGATCGTTCACTGAACTGCTTCACGTCAGTGGTATTATTCCCATGGAATTTATGGGGTGGGAGGCGGAGCGTGAACCAGATCGTCAATCAGATCGTGCAATTCCTGCAGACGGGCATTGCCGCGATCTTCAAGTTTTTCCAACTTATCTGGACTTGGTCGTTCGGCCAGATGGTCTCGATTTTTCAGTCGGACTGGCAGAGCCTGCCGATCTGGAAGATCGTCGTTCTGGTCGCCGTCTGCATCGGCATCGTCTACGTGCTCTACAAGGCCGCATTGCAGCTCTGGGAGGCTGCGGAAAAGATCCTCAAGGCCTTCATCGGGCTCCTCAGCGTGCTGGTGACGATCCTGCCGTTCATCCTTATCGCCGGGCTCATCGCAGCCGCCGGTGGCTGGGTTATCCAGAACGTCAACTTCTGAGTTGAGTGACGTCAGCGCGCCGAGCCTTCGGCTGCCTCACGTCGCGAGGGACGTGAGCGGAAGCGGAAAGGCGGCCCCGGGAGCCGCCTTCGCCTCATTGCGTGTTGCCGATCAGTTGTTGCCCGGCAGGTCGTTCATAGCCTTGCCCGACAGACTGTACTCCACTGGGCTTGGCAGTCGGCATGCTCGTCGCCCCGCCGCGGGTGTTGCCCAGCTGATCTCTCATCGCCTTACCCGACAGGCTGGAGTCGTCCGGTATGGCAGTCGGCATGCTCGTGCGTTCCGCCGCCGTTGTTGCCCGGCAGATCTCTCATCGCCTTGCCTGAAAGGCTGTACTCGTCGGCTCGGTAGGAACCTCGCGCCAACGCGACCGAGCCGGAAACGGCCAACAGTAGCTGCTGCAAGAAATTGCTTCTTCACGACGCTCTCCTTTTCATTTCGTTGAAGCGATGCATGCCGCGCCAGGGGCTTGGCCCCATCGACGGGAAGCGACGACCGCTTCGGACAGATGTACGGAGGAAAGCCGTCCGAGTTTCAGCTCACGGCCGTTAAGCGTGCTCGCGCGGAGTTCGAGACGCCCCATGGCACTGCCTTTGCAGCCATCGATGTTAACGGCCTGAGGCTTGCCCATGTTGGGGCACCCCAGGCCAAAATCGGATCGGCGTCGAGGTGTGCGTGACATGAGGAAAATCAGTGTTTTTGCCGCGCTGATCACAGCCATCGTTGCCGCGGCATCTGTTGCCCGCGCTGTGCCAGATCGGGATTCACTTCCGTTCTCGCTCTCGGCAATGCCCGAGTTCGAGCTGATCGCATTCGAGGTGCCAGGCTGCATTTACTGCACTGTGTTCCGCCGCGACGTGCTGCCGGGATACGCGCTGTCGCCGGCGGGCCGCGCCGCACCCATCCGCTTCCTCGATCTCAATGACGAAGCCAGCAACCGGCTCAGCCTCAACGAGCCGGTGCGCATCGTCCCACCGTAGTGGTGATGAAAGACGGCGCCGAAGTTGGACGCATCGTCGGCTATCTCGGGCCGCAGAACTTCTATCGCATGCTGGACGGATTGCTGCCGCGGCAGTGAGATTTTTGATGAGACCGATGATTCACGCTTCGGACTGATGGGTCCGAAGCGATCATGGTCTCGGTTACTTCTGCGCCTTCTGGCCGTAGCTCTTGAAGCGCTCGAGCACGTCGTCCATCTCGGCATCGGAGAGAATGCGGGCCGGGCCGAGCGTCAGCACCTTATAATACTGCTCCGCCAGCACCTCGACCTCGTGCGCAAGCTCGAGCGCCGCGGCCAGCGTCTCGCCGATGGCGATCGCGCCGTGGTGGGCCATCAGGCAGGCACGCCGATCGGCCAAGCCCTCGGCCACGTAGCGCGCCAGCTCATCGGTGCCGAACGTGTGCGTAGGGCACGAGCGGAATGTCCTTTCCGCCCGCGACCGCGACCATGTAGTGGAACGCCGGGATGGGCTTGCCGGCGCAGGCGAGCACGGCCGCATGCAGCGAATGCGTGTGCACGACCGCGTTCATGTCGGGGCGCGCGCCGTAGGCCGAGAGATGAAAGCGCCACTCGCTCGAGGGCTTCTTCTGCTTGCCGCGGCACGGAGCCGTCGGCGTCCACGAACACGATGTCGCGCGGGTCGATCTCCTCGTAGGCGAGCCCGGTCGGCGTGATCAGCATGCCGCTCGCTCCAGCGGCACGAGACATTGCCGGAGCGGCCGGGCGACAGGCCGCTGCGGCTCATGGCCAGAGCGGTGTCGATGACCGCGCGGCGCGCAGCCGCCTCGCCCGAGGCGTTCTTCTTTTTGCTTTTTTGCCCATGCTCATGCGCGCTGCTTCGCGCCGCTCGGGATAGAGCGAGAGCAGCCCTTCGCGCGTCGCCGGCGCGATGCCGCGCTCGGTGATGAAGCCGGTGACGAGCCGCGCCGGCGTCACGTCGAAGGCGGGATTGGCGGCCGGGGAGCCGGGGGCGGCGATCTCGACGGTCGACGACCGTGCCGTCCGGCAGGCGGCCCTGCATCATCGAGCACCTCGTCGGCGGAGCGCTCCTCGATGGGGATGTCGCGCCCATCGGTCAAGCGTCCAGTCGATGGTGGAGTGCGGCAGCGCCACGTAGAACGGCACGCCGTTGTCCTTGGCCGCCAGCGCCTTGAGATAGGTGCCGATCTTGTTGGCGACGTCGCCGTTGGCGGTGACGCGGTCGGTGCCGACGATGCAGAGATCGACCAGGCCGCTGCTGCATCAGGTGCCCGCCGGCGTTGTCGACGATGATGGTGTGCGGCACGCCGTGGCCGCCGAGCTCGAAGGCGGTCAGCGCGGCGCCCTGATTGCGCGGCCGCGTCTCGTCCACCCACACATGCACGCGGCATGCCGGCGTCGTGCGCCTGGTAGATCGGCGACGTCGCCGTGCCCCAGTCGACGCAGGCGAGCCAGCCGGCGTTGCAGTGGGTCAGGATGTTGACGGTCTCGCCCGGCTTCTTGCGCGCGGCGGCTGTCCTCGATCAGCTTCGACGCCGTGCACGCCGATGAGGCGGTTGGTCTCGACGTCCTCGTCGCAGATCTGCGCCGCGCGCGCTTGTAGGCGGCGGCAGCGCGCTCCTCGCGCGGCAGGTTGCGCACGGCGCGCGCATCTCCTCCAGCGCCCAGCGCAGGTTGATGGCGGTCGGCCGCTGCTTGGCGAGATGGTCGATGGCGCGGTCGAGCGCCTCGTCCGAGGCGTCCGCGCGGAGCGCCAGGCACGACGCCGTAGGCGGCCGTGGCGCCGATCAGCGGCGCGCCGCGCACCTGCATGGTGAGGATGGCGCGCGCGGCATCCTCGACGCGTCGTGAGCGTCGACGATCACGAAGCTCGTGCGGCAGCCGCGTCTGGTCGATGATCTCGACCGACCAGCCGTCCGTCCGCGAGCCAGATGGTGCGGTAGGCGTTTGCCGTCGATCTTCATGGGCTCAATCCAGTGCGTTGGCATCGGTGGACCCAAGGGAATATGGAGCGTCTCGTCCAGTCCGCAAGCGGCGCAGGTCAGCTGCATACCACTCCGCGTAGGGCCGCGCCGAGCGGTCGATGATCGTCGAGCCCGGCCTTGCCCGCAGACCGGACAGGCGACCGGCTCCGCTCGGGATCGGCCCGCCACGCGGCGATGCGCTCACAAGCGCCCGTCGCAGCGTGCTCGGGCGCGTCAGCGCCATTCGTTAATGGCCCTCGAACGCCATCAGCGCGTGGCTCGCGATGCCGTGGCTCTCGAGCAGCTTGAGGCCGCCGAGATCCGGCAGGTCGATGATGAAGGCCGCGCCGACGATCTCGCCGCCCGAGCGCGCTGCACGAGCTTGGCCGCCGCCTCCGCCGTGCCGCCGGTGGCGATCAGGTCGTCGACGATCAGGATGCGCTCGCCCGGCTTGTGATGGCGTCCTCGTGGATCTCGATGATGTCGACGCCGTATTCCAGCGTGTACTCCTGGCCGATGGTCTTCCAGGGCAGCTTGCCCTTCTTGCGGATGGGCATGAAGCCGCAGCCGAGCCGGTCGGCGATGGCGCCGCCGAGGATGAAGCCGCGCGCCTCGATGCCGGCCACGGCATCAACCGGCTGGGTGCGGTAGGGCGCGGCCATCTGCGCGATCGCCGCCTTGAAGCCTTGGGCGTCGCCCAGCAGCGTCGTCACGTCCCGGAACATGATGCCCGGCTTGGGATAGTCCGGAATGGTGCGGATCAGGCTCTTCAGGTCGCTCAAGAACACCTCCCCGTCAAAATCGCGGCGTAACCTAGCAATAAGATTACCGTCCGCATACACTTTGAACGCACGCTGCCTGCCGGACGCAACGGCAATGTGACAGGGCCGAGGCAGTGTGACAAAGACCGTTTCTGGACCTTGGTTGCTGGAGTTTTTTAGGGACAATGTCGGAACCCCAACTTTCTCTTACGGCCGACGCGGATTTCGACGATCTGCCTCGCACCGTGCGCCGGGAGCGCGACGCGCGCGCCCGTGAGGCACGCGAACGGGAGGCCCGCGAGCGTGACGATACTCTGCGGCGTGACGATAGCCTTCGCGATGCGCCGCGCTTCATCAACCGGGACAGCGGCTATTCCCGGCCGCCTTACGGGGATGAGCCTGTCGCGGCGGCGGTGACACGTTTCGACGTGCCATTCATGCGGCTGGTGATGTTCTTCCTCAAGGCCGTTCTCGCCGCCATTCCGGCGCTCATCCTGCTCGGCGCGTTGCTCTGGTTCGCGGGGCACATCCTGCAGACGCAGTTCCCCGAGCTTATCAAAATGAAAATCCTGATCACTTTTCCGAACGGCGGCTGACGCGTCTGGGCTCGCGACCGCTTGGCAACCGCACATAAAACAAATCCGCCGGCGAGCAGGGCCCGCCGGCGGATTTTTTGACTGACTTGGGTCTCGCCGATTAGAGCGTGTTTGACCAATCGTCGAGTTCCTTCTTCACCTGGTCCTTGCCGTAGCCGTAGCGCTCCTGGATCTTGCCTTCGAGCTGCTCGCGGCGGCCGTTGACCACCGTCAGGTCATCATCCGTGAGCTTGCCCCACTTCTCGCGCACCTTGCCCGAGAACTGCTTCCAGTTGCCTTCGATGCGATCCCAGTTCATTGCAGAACTCCCTTATTTTGTTGAACTCTAGTTAGCGGTAGAGGCGAAGGGGATTCGCCTCGTTCCCGCGGCTCAGGCCCTGCGAATAAGGCCCAGCACAAGTGAAACGACGAGAAATACAACCGCGACCCAGAAGAGGAGACGCGCGCCTTCCATCGCCGTTCCAGCGACGCCACCGAAGCCGAGGAACGCTGCAACGAGTGCGACGACCAAGAAAACAACGGCCCAGTGTAAGAGATTTCCCATGGAACCTACTCCGCCTTATCGAAGTGTTTGAAGCTTCGATATGTGTTGAACGGAGGAGAAACTCGGTCTGATTGATTTGGTTCCGCCAGCCAGGCCTAAACGAACATGGTTTCTCTAATGCCCATCATTACTCTGAGCATTTTTCTGAGCTGGAACTTTTCCACTGCATGCGCAGTTGCTTGGGACAGCCACAATGGCGAGACGGGCAATACTCAAGACCATCGCAGAGATGCGCTGCATCCTGCGCGCGATGATCTTGTGAGCCTCGAAGCAAAAGGAGAGATGATCATGCGTTATGTCGTGCTTTGGGCTCTGGGCGTGCCCATTTCGGGGCTCATCGTTCTGCATCTGCTCGGCATGGTCTGATGCGGGCAGCGGTGGGCGTTTAACACCGAGCCTATATTTATGAAGCTGGAGAGCGTCGGAGGTTTCCGACGCTCTTTTGCTGTCCGATTGGACGCGTAAGAAATGCGGCTAGATCAGCTCGCCGGGCCGATGGGGAAACGCTTTTGCCACGCCGCGCCGCTGGTATCTTTGGCAACGGTCGTCATCTCGTCGGCGCCGTTGGTGACGTAATCGAATTCCACCACAGGGTTCTGCGCCATCGTGATCGAGCCCGTCATGTCGAACACCAGCTCGTCGCCCTGGCGCGCCTCGATGTGGTTCACCATCAGCATCGGCACATAGAGCAGCGTGATCTGGTCGAGCACCATGCCGGTGTGATTGGGGTGGCTCAGAGTGAGCTTCGCGCGCTGCAGTGAGTTGGAGGATTTGGCCTTGTCGCCGACCTGAGCGAAATCCATTTTCCCCATGCTGGCGATGATCTCGGCCGGATCGCCCGTGGGAGGCGCCGAGCAGGACGCCTGACCGCCTGCGAACTTCACGAGTTGCTCGACCATATACAGCGTGCCGTCACTGGCCTCGACGACGACGCGCACGTCGGACTGCTGGTCGAGGCGGATGTGCGTCAAGAGATGGACCGAGGGTCGCGATCCCGCTAGCCGGAAGGCGGCGGCCACGGGCGACGGGTTCTCGTCGACGATGAAGGTCACGGACTTGATGGTGCGTCCGTCGCTGAGCTTGGCGTCGGCTTCCAATGGAACGGAGCGCACGTCGTCAGGGCGATACGGCGCCTTGAGCGTGATGACGCCGCGGCCGTCATGCAGCGTCTTGCCGGCGTAGACCTCGGCCTGGATGCCGGGCCAGCTTTGGCTCGCCTCAGCGGCAGGCACGAGGACCAGCATGGCCGCAAACGTGACGAACGCGCGCCCTAGCCACGTCCGGGTGCTCAGCCACCGATGTGAAGATGAAGCCACGTGCGCGCTCATGTTTTCGCCTCTCGCCAGCGAACAGAACTCTCGTTGCGATGACGGAGGAAGTCAACGCCACGCCTTCGCAGGTGCACACGAGCGATCCCCTCTCTCCATCGCCCTCGATGGGGAGAGGGGAAACTTCAATGCGACTGGACGGGACGGAAACCGGCCTTCGCCGCATCGGCCTCGGAGCAGAACCACTGCTCGCCCTTCAGCGGCTCGACCTTGACCTTGCCGTACCAGGGGCTCCACGGCATGTGATAGATGTGACCGTTGGCGGTGATGTTGCCCTTGATGGCGCAGCCCGAAGGCGCGGCGACCTCGGCGGTGGTCCACTTTTTCTCGCGATAGACCCATGCCGGCTCGGCCTCGCCTTGCCACACGCCGCTTTTGGCTTTGCGCGCTTCGGCTTCCTCGGCCTGGTAGCGGGCCGAATATTTGACGAAGGCCCAGGCATAGCCGCTCCGAACCATCTCGGCGTTGATGTCGCGGCCGTTGACGCTGCAGACACCGAGGATGCGGCCGTACTTGTCGTGACCCTCGTTATCGCAGTCGACGCGGCGGCTGCCGATGAGGCTCTCGAGAGCTCGCGTCGCGGCGGTGCCGCAGGACCAGTTGCCCAGCCATTTGCGGCCGCAGGTCTGTGCAAGCTCAGGCGCATCGATGCCTTCGAGGCGGATGCGCTGGCCATCGATGTCGATGGTGTCGCCATCGATGACGACGGCCCGGCCGCTAGGGCCAGACGCGGCCGTGGCGGCGGCAAAAAGGGGAAAACCGAGACCGACAAGTCCAACCAGCGCAAGCGCCACCGGGCGGACCCTAACCAGAAACGGGACAGATTTACTCATGGGTTGAATCTGGCCGATTCGGGTGTCGAAAGGCGGTCCCGATTGCGTCCGGATTCAGATGTTCAACAGAAAGCTATCTATCTACAACGAAAGAGGAAAAGCCGATATTTCCGGCCATTCCCACCAGCTTGCATATGGAACGAATCTCAATGTCGCCATGACTGCGTGGACGGGGTGCAGGACCGGACAAACGCCGCAGCTCACTGGGCAGGCCTGATGTCCTGCCGACGTTGGACGCGACCCCTTAGACCCGTCGCCGCGGGATGGCGCCGCAGCTGGCGGCAGAACCACCAATTTGCCGCTATACAGGTGAAATGATGAGTTGCGAGATATTCCAACCCGCGTAATGCGCTTAGCCGCTACAGGTCGATCGAGGAATGACAGACAGGAAGCCTCCGCCAGGGGGACCGCCGCGCTTCGAAAACTATCGCCCGGCCAACGAGCGCGCGGAGCCGCCGCGCAATGCCCCGCGGTACGACGAACGCATGCCTCCCGAGCGCGATCCGCGCACTGCGGGCCGGCCGCCTTACGAGGCTCGTGCGCCGCGTCCTCCGCAGGGCGGCCCTGGCGGTTACCCGCCACAGCAGATGGATCCGCGCGACAGAGTCCGCACGTATCCGCCGCCCGGGGGTTGCCGGCTCCGCCAGCGGGCGGCATGCCGCGCCCGCGCCGTTTCGAAGACAATGAAGAGCGGTCCTGGTCGCTGCCGCGCATTGCGCTGATGGTGGTCGGTTTTGGTGTCGTCGTGGCCGGGCTCGGCGCCTTCGGCCTCTCCATGATGTCGGCCGATTTCGTCCGCGACCGCATCGTGGCGGCCGTAAAGGAGAGGACCGGCCGTGACCTGGTCGTTGCAGGTTCGGCCTCGTTCAACATTTTCCCGTCGGTCGGCGTGTCGCTCGAGAAGGTGTCGCTGTCGGCCGCGCCAGGCATGACGGATGCGCCGCCGCTCGTTTCGATGGGAGCGCTCGACGTCAACGTTTCGCTGCTGCCGCTGCTGCAACGGGAGCTGCGCATCAAGCGGCTGGTTCTGCGCGAACCGCAATTCAACCTTGCCGTCGATGCCAATGGCCGCAAGTCATGGCAGTTCGCGAGCGGCCTCCGGCCCCGACACGCGGCGAGCCCGTCCGCTTCGCCCAGGCTGCCGGCACGGCCTCGGATGCTCCGGGAGGGCTTGCCTCGGACGCGCCCGCGAGTGGTCAGAACAAAAGCGCGCCGCTGCGCCTGTCGCAGCTCAAGCTCGATGACGTCCGCGTCGACAACGGCACGATCCGCTATTCCGACGCGCGCTCGGGTTCCCAGCACGAGATCAAGTCTCTTAACGTCAGCATGGCGCTGCCGGCCATCACCGAACCGCTGACGGCCAAAGGCGACATGGTGTGGAACGGCAAGGCCGGCGACCTTCGAGGGCGCGCTGACGTCGGTCTCGTCCGTGCTCGATGACCGGCCCGCAAAGCTCAAGGTCAATCTTGCCTCCGACGCGCTGACGACCTCGTTCGAAGGCTCCGCCTCGTTCCGCGATACGATCGAGGCCGAGGGCATCCTGTCGGCGCAGTCGCCGTCGGTGCGCGGCCTGGCGCGCTGGATGGGCGTCGCGCTGCCGCCCTCGAAAGGCTTCGGCGCGCTCACAGCCAAGGGCCTGTTGCGTACGAGCGAAAAGACCACCACGTTCTCGAGCGCGGAGATCAGCCTCGACGGCTCGATCGCGCGCGGCCAGATCTCGGTCGAGAACGGCGGCGCGCGGCCGCGCGTCAACGCCAACCTGAAGCTCACCGAGCTCGATCTCAACACCTACAAGCACGACGGCTCGATATCCGAGCCGCCGCCCGAACGGCCTGCAGCCAAAGGAGCCGGAAAGCTCTCCCGCCGGCGGCGCAAGCTCGATCAACGACCTGCTCGCCCGCGATCCCGCGCGAGCCCGGACCGCGCGTCAAAGGCTATACGCATCGCGAAGGCTGGAGCGACGAACCGTACGACCTCGATCTGCTCGGCCTCGTGGATGCCGACGCGAAGCTTTCCGTCGCGCGCCTGTTCGTGCGCGACATCAAGGTCGGCCAGTCGGAGCTCACGGTCGCGCTCAAGAACCGCGTCATGAAGACCACCATTGACGACATGCGCCTCTATGACGGGCGCGGGCGCGGCACCGTCACGCTCGACGGCTCGCAGCAGGCCAGCGCCAATATCGGCGCCAACATCACGCTCGAGAACATCTCCGGCCAGCCGTTGCTCAAGGATGCCGCCGACATCGACAAGCTCGCCGGCAAGGGCCGTCTTGCCTTCGCGCTCGCGGGCCAGGGGCAGAACGAGCGCCAGCTGGTCGAGACCTTGAACGGCAAGATCGAGGCCTCCTTCGCCGACGGCGCCATCATCGGCATCAACATCCCGCAGATGATCCGCGGCATCGGCCAGGGCCGCTTCTCCGCCGGCACCGCCCCGACAGACAAGACCGATTTCAGCGAGATGACATCCACGTGGTCGGTGACCAACGGCGTGGCGCAGAATCAGGACTTGAAGCTCGTCAGCCCGCTGATGCGGCTCACCGGCTCCGGCTCGGTCATGCTGCCCGCAGCGCGAGCTCGACTACATGCTGAAACCTCAAGCATCGTCGCGAACCTGCAGGGTCAGGGTGGCGCAGCAGAATACGGGCGGCATCGAGATCCCGGTCCGCGTCACGGGTCCCTGGGAGCAGCCCAAGTTCGCGCCCGACCTCAAGGGCGTGCTCAAGGATCCGAAGACCACCGAGACGATCAAAGAGATCGGCAAGCAGCTCAAAGGCAAGAGCGCGGGCGAGATCGCGAACGAGCTGCTCGGCAGCGGGAACAGCGCTGACGGACAGACTCAAAAATCCAAGGCGAAGGATCTTCTGAAGCAGTTTCTCGGGCCGCAGTGAGCCCGCTCATCGCGTCGTCGAGAGAGCGTTGAATGCCAATGTTAAAGCTGCGTGAAAGCAGCGCAGATTTTTTTACTGGCTAGGGGTCAATTTTTTCTTGCGTAGGGGGGGCGTATGCCTCATATGCGTCGTCTCCGTTCGTCCACCTGCCCTTAAGGTCAAGGACCTCAATCCCCAAACCCCCAAGGTAAGGAGCGGACGGGTCACCTCTATCTGCTGGTTGGGGAGGGTCATATGGCCTTTAATGACACCCTCTTCCAATTGGGGATGGACTTGACTCGTTCAAGCCCCGCCCAAAAGGAAGATCTTGAATGCAACTGCGCGTGTAGTGCGCGCCGATGCACTGAGACTCTAACGAGCGCGACGAGCGTTCGCTTTGCCGGACAACATCTACTCATCGACCTGTTCGGTGCCCGGCGGCTCGACGATCTCGAGCACGTGGAGCGTACGCTCAAGCGCTGCGTCGAAGCCGCAGGCGCTACACTGCTGCACATTCATCTCCACCACCTGAAGCCCACTGGCGGCGTCACAGGAGTGGCGGTGTTGGCGGAGAGCCACATCTCGATCCATAGCTGGCCGGAGACGGGCTACGCAGCGCTCGACGTTTTCATGAGCGGCGATGCAGACCCGCAACTCGCGGTTCCCGTGCTCAAGGAAGCCTTCGAGGCCGACGATGTCGTCGTGAAGACGCATCTGCGCGGCACGGAGCTTGAGCCGCCGAAGCAGCGCGCAGCCGCGGCCAAGAAGGTCGCGCCGGAGCGCATGCGTGCAGTCAAGCGGGCGAAAGTCGCCGCTTAACTTCTCGGCCTAACCAGCACCTGGAGAAGAAGAGGGTCGGTTCCTGAAGGAGCCGACCCTTTTTATTTTTGTCGCGGCTCGGGGCGGCATCGGCGCGGCGCTTCTCGAGCTTTCGGCTGTTGTGCGGACGCCTCGATAGCTCCATCTAGCGGTCGAGGCTTGATAAAGCCGGAAGCGCTATCGGGGGATGACACTCATGAGCGATTTGGCGGAAGACTTGACGCGGCGGCTGCTGGTCGACGCGGGCGTGCGCGAAGGCCTGCGTGTGCTCGACATCGGCTGTGGGCGCGGCGACGTGACGTTTCTGGCGCGGCAGCTCGTCGGCGAGCGTGGGAAGGTTCTCGGCATCGACCGCGACGACGCACCATTCGAGGCCGCACGCGCGCGGGCGCGCGATCTCGTGTTCGACAACGTCAGCTTCGCTCGCGTGGATCTGGGTGCGTTATCAAACGAGCTTGGCCTTTTCGATGCCGTGGTCGCGCGGCGCGTGCTGATGTATCAGCCCGACGCGGTGACGTGCCTCAAGCGTCTCGCAGACGTGCTCGTGCCCGGCGGGCTCATCGTGTTGCAGGAGCACGATTCGACATCGATGCCGATCAGCCTTCCGTCCATGCCGCTTCATGAGCAGGTGCATGGCTGGCTTTGGGAGACGGTGAAGCGCGAGGGGGCCGACGTGCACATGGGCCTTCACCTCGGGCCCGCTCTCGAACAGGCCGGGTTCGCAGTGGAGCGGGTGCGTGCCGAGGCGACCGTGCTCACGTGGGATCAGCCGCATACGATCGGGACCATCGTTCGCGCCATGATCGGGCGCATCGTCGGCGCCGGCGTGGCGACTGCCGACGACCTTGACGCCGAAACGCTCGACGAGCGGCTCGCCGCCGAGAGGCGGGAGGCGAACGGCACGTGCATCTGGGAGATGGTGTTCGGCGCCTGGGCCAGGAAGACGAGCTGAGCGCGACTGAAGCGCTCACACAGTCGAAGCGATCACCAAAAAATCTTATTCAGGCTGCGCTGGATGTTCTTGAAACCCTTCGACACCTGACGCGACAGCGACTGTTTGCGATATTTGCGCGTCGTGCGCTTCGGCTCCGTTGCTCCGGGCTCGTCCAGTGAGCTCTTGTCACCGGGCGCGACGGCGGCGGCCGTGAATGCTGCTGCACCGGCTGCGCCCACAGCCATAGTGCCGCTTGGTGCGCTCGCCTCCTCCGGCTCGGCAGATGCAGTCCGGCTCGTCGTCGCCTGCTCAGGCACGTCGTACCCGGCTCCCGCGCGCGCATCGGGACCACGATCGTCGTCCTCGATGCTCGCTGTCTCACCTTTCGGGCTGGGAGGCGCAGTGCGAGCCGCACCCGCGCAGCTTACTTTGTCGTGCGTCTCGAGCAGCACGAGAAGAATGGGGTCCGGGTGATCGACC
The DNA here is from genome assembly GCA_963831345.1 of uncultured Alphaproteobacteria bacterium. GTDB lineage: Bacteria > Pseudomonadota > Alphaproteobacteria > Rhizobiales > Hyphomicrobiaceae > Hyphomicrobium_C. The sequence continues at coordinate 581,729 of CAWHPZ010000030.1, read as the reverse complement.
GGCAGACGGGCATTCACGAGGCCCGTGAATTCGCCCATGGCCTTGCGCGTCGAGGGGCTCCAGGCCCCGTTGACCGGGCCATCGTAACAGCCGGCGCGCTTCAGCTCGCGCTGCACGGCGCGGGCCAGGGACCGGTCATCCTGGCGCTGCAGGTCGTCGTAGCGGGTCGAAACCGGCTCGCCGTTTTCACTGAAAGCCGCTGCGGCCGTGGCCGTGCGTGGAGACATGACGACCGGCGTGAAGGCCGGTCCGCCCACGGCGATCGCGTCGGCAGGCATTTCGTGGAACTCGGGCCAGAACGCCCAAACGCTCCCGAGCGCGAGCAGGATCACTAGCGTTCCACCTGCGGCGGCGGCGATTGTGGCGAGAGGAGAGGCGTGAGTCGAAATGAGCTGCCGAAGCGCTGCAACGTCCAACTGCATAAAGGCCACCCCACCCACCAGACCCAGAACACAACGTTCAAGCCGTGTTTATAGTTCCTGGATCCCGTCCCATCGTTCAAACGAAGTTTAGCACAGCTTGGAGCAATGGACGTACTGCACGGCAGCCTGTCCACGGGCTGGCTTGCTGCGCGGCTGCATTCGTCGGGTCAGGTGAGGCGTGGCGAACACGCCCATTGGATCGGGGCGCGAGGTTCGGCGGAAGTTGGTGGAAAATCCTGTGGCTCAGTTCCCGCTAACGCCAGTGCTGGCGCCAGCGTTGGCATTGGCGCCGCCATCGGGCTTCAGGAAGCGCGCGGCGACCCAACCCTGCTTGCCGTTGTACTCAATGCGACACCACTCCAGCTTGGAGTTGGCCTTCTCCGCCGGCGTCATCACCATCCAGCGATCGAGGCTGGGGGTCGGCGTCATGCAGCCGATGTTCTTGATGCCGTGAGCGTTGGGCGGGATGGCGCCGAGCTTCTTGCTGTCGCCGTCGGGGACGTCGCGCATGTTCAAGACGTCATTGCTGGCAACGCCGGTCACGGCCCAGTATTTCGCGGGCTCGGCGTCATTGTCGTTGGCTGAGGCAACGCCTGCCAGCAGGCTCATGCTCAGAGCCCAAGCCGGCTAACGCAAAACGGCCGGCGATGCGGCGCGTGTTGAATTCCTCCATGGATTCCCCCGTCATACGCATGAACTCGAGCCTGCCCCCCGGCGGCTCCTGGGCGCAAAAGAATGCCAAGAAATGTGCCGCCGTTATGACAACCGGAGACGCCCGCGCCTGCAAGCGAGATTGATGGTTAAGGTGCGGCGGCGCTTCAGCTCACCGCATAGGCGACGAGCACCGTAATAGCGACAGGTCCCGCCAGGGCGAGCCCCAGGGCAAGCCCGAGCCACTTATTCCAGTAAGCGAGCATAAGCGCTGGGCCCACGACGGCGGCGAAGGCGAGCGCCGCCAATGTCGTATAGGCGGAGCCGAGCGCGCGGCCTGCCGGATCGTTGTCGCCGAACAGAACCGACATCAAGGCGGCCAGGATCGCGGCGGCCTGCAATCCGGCAATGACGAACACGGTTATGCGCATACGCCCTATCCTGCCCGGCCTGCAGGAGCCAGCGCAACCCTTTTGCATTTCGGCACGTTATTCCCCGCGAGCAGAAGTCATGATCCGGGGCCGCCATGTGTGATAGGCTCTAGCCGCGGACGCAAGTGCAACAGGCGACGGAGACCGACATGGCCTTTGATGCAGTGAAAGCGGAAATCGGCCTTCTGCTGACGCGAATGCAGAACGAACCGACGGACCGCCACGAGATCTATCTCCAGCTCATGGAGAAGATCAACGAGCTCAAGGCCTACGGGATGCCCATTCCTGACGACCTCAAGCAGCTCGAAACCGCGCTCGAAGCAGAATTTGCCAGCGACGTGCGCGACGCGGGCTGACGGGAGCGAGAGCGGCAGTTAAAACGGTGCCCGCGCCTGCCGCTTTTTCCCATTGCCCGGAGACCGTTTCCTGATGACGTTCGATGCCGATGACCTGGAGGCGCCATCTCTGGCGCAGTCGCTCATGCGGCTCGCCGTGCTGGCCATCGGCGGAGCGGAGGTGATCGCCTTCTCGCTCTACGCCGGTCTGATGCTGTCGTCGTCCGACCCAATGGGATCAGCCATCGGCAGCGCCATGACGATGCTGATGGGCGCGCCGATCGCGTTGCTGGCGCTACCGGCACTCTACCTGGCCTGGATGTGGCGGTACATTCCGCTGGCGCTGGCGCTCGTGCTGGTAGCGCCGCTGGTCAACTATGGGCTGTGGCTGACGGCATAAGAGCTGCGCGTGCACGGGATTAGTGGACCGATAAGGTAAAGTTTAAGCGCCGATAAGTTCGCCTTATGCGCTGATCACGCACTTGCGATTTGTCGTTATCGGGGCTCAGCGCTATATACAGGCCATCACCAGACGGGTGGCGACCCGCTGGATCATAAATTCCAAGGAGGAATTGACCATGAAGACCTGGATGAAGCCCTCGGTTCGTGAGCAGGAAGTCGGCCTCGAGGTTACCTCGTATCTGCCGGCTGAGATCGATCTCATCTAAATCGATCCTCACGCTATAGAATTAAGGCGGTGGTCGCAGATAGCGGCCGCCGCCTTTTCTTTTGGGAATCCTGTAGCTTGAGAACGCGCGCCGCAGCCGCCCGCTCAGCTGCTGTTGGCCTTCAAATACTCGATGATGAGCTTGCGCTGCGCAGCGTCGCCCACCCCCGGGAAGGGCTTCATCGTCGTATCCGAGACCATCGCCGTCGGATCGGTGATGAATTTGTCGAGTGTCGCCTCATCCCATTTGATGTCCGGGGTCAGGCCGCCCGAGTAGTTGGCGAAGCCCTTGACCTGCCCTGCCGGCTTACCGAAGACGCCATGCAGCGACGGCCCGAGGCGATTGTCGTCCGGTTTGATCGAATGGCAATTGCGGCAGTGCGTGTTGAAAGCGACCTGGCCGGGGTCGTCGCCTGATGTATCCGGGCCCTGCGCCTGTGCCGGGCCGAAGCCCAGGACCGCGCCAGTCAGCAGTATACAGATTGAGTGTGTACGCTTCATGCGTAGCCTCCGGGAAGAGTTGTCATTCACTCCATGCCGACAACCCGGAGTCTTACAGAATTGTTCCCGACCGATGCCCCGCCGCAAGGCAAGTATTTATAAGGATTTAGGCAATTCATCCGGCTGCTGCTGAAGCAAACGTTACACAATAGCATCAGCTCGACTGATGGCTGCGAAATGAAAATACGATTGGTACTAATGCGGGCAAATGCCTACCTATAGTGCACACGGGGGCAGATACTCCCACGTGATTTTAAGTCTAAGGAGGAATGATCATGAAAGCTTGGATGAAGCCTTCGGTTCGCGAGCAGGAAGTCGGCCTCGAGGTCACGTCCTATCTCCCGGCTGAGATCGACCTGATCTAACGATCAAGTCACTTCGGTCTTTGGCGCGGCGGTCGCTCATGCGGCCGCCGTGTTCCGTTTCGGGCCCTCCGCTTCCAAACGAAGCGCCGCCCGACGCGATAATTTACGATGCGTTTACGCTGCCAGCGACTTCATGCGCCGATGTCCGCCTTTTCGGCGGCGGTTTCACCATCCTCTAGGCCTTCCCGCGCACACTTGCCCGATCCTCGGCTGAAAGCCTTCGCTTTGCCCCGGGGAGGTTCGCCCTCGCGCCATCCCGGCGCGACCGGGGCCCTTCGGCATGTCGGGAGTAGCTACCGGTGCAGCACGCAGACAAGCGGCTCGAGTGGGTGGATGTCGCCAAAGGCATCTGCATCGTGCTCGTCGTCCTGATGCACTCGACGCTCGGCGTCGAGAAGGCAACCGGCAGCGAGACCTGGCTCCATCCCTTCATCGACTGGGCGCGGCCGTTCCGGATGCCGGACTTCTTTCTCATCTCGGGGCTGTTTCTCGCGTCCCGCATCGACCGGCCCTGGCGCGCCTACCTCGACACCAAGGTGGTTCATTTCGCCTATTTCTACGTGCTTTGGCTCACCATCCAGTTCGCGCTGAAGGCGCCGGGGATGGTCGCCGAGCAGGGCGCGGTTCAAACTCTCGAGAGCTATCTCGTGAGCTTCATCGAACCGTTCGGCACGCTGTGGTTCATCTATCTGCTTGCGGTCTTCTTCGTGGCGACCAAGCTCATGCGCGGCGTGGCGCCGTGGCTCGTTTTCGCGGGAGCGGCGGCGTTGCATATGCTGGCGCCGCAGACCGGCTTCACGCTTCCGGACGAATTCGCGAGCAGGTTCGTATTCTTCTACACGGGCTATGCGCTGGCGCCGCTCGTGTTCCGCCTCGCGAGCGACATCGCCTCGCGTCCGCGGGCCCTTGTTGCAGGAGCGTTGCTGGTGTGGGCGGCGGCAGAAGCCGCGGCTGTCTACTCAGGCGTCGCGGATATGCCGGTCTTGGAGCTCGTTGTTTCGTATATCGGCATCGGCGCCGTCGTCGCGTTGAGTGTCGTGCTTACCGGCACAGCTTCGGGCCGCGTGCTCGGCTATTGCGGGCTCCATTCCATAGCCATCTATCTTGCCTTCACGCTCTTCATGGGCCCCGTTCGCGCCGTGGCGTTGAAGATCACCGACGGTGAGCATGGCGCACTCGTGGCGCTGGCGGCGACATTTGCCGGCGTTGCCGGCTCGCTCATCTTGCGCCGCCTGGTCCAGGGAACGCCGCTCGGCTTCCTGTTCACACGGCCGGATCGCTTCAAGATCGTGTCAGGCAAGCCGGCACCGCTGAAGCCGCGGGTTCAGCGAGCAGCGGCCCAATTCTAGAGCGTGATTCACGCTTCGGATTTTCCTGCGCTGCCGATTCACGTCGCGCCCAATAGAAGGCGCGACGATCGGAGCGATCCTACGCGTGCCGATTCACGTCGCGCCCAATAGAAGGCGCGACGATCGGAGCGTGGTCTAGAGCGGCGTCTCTTCCTTCTTCTTGGCTTCCTTCTCGAGGCGGTCGATGCGCTCCTTGAACTTCTTCACCATGCCTTCGACGTAATCGAACAGCTTGTCGACATCCTTCTCGGTCGGCATGTCCAAGTCGCCGGGCGGGGCAGGCGGCACCGAATCTCCGTGCGGGGCGGCCTCTCCCGGCATGGGGGCACCTTCCGGGCTCGACAGCGGCGGCTCGGCGGACGGCGACTTCTCGGTCTTGAGCAGCTTGTTCTCGCCTTCGAGCTGCTCGATGCGGCGCTGCATCTCCTGCTGCTTCTCAGCGATCGGCTTGCATACCCAGTCGCCTTCCTTGCCGGTGCAGATCGACATGGCGCCGGTCTCGCGATCAAGGCGGGCAAAGCCGCCCTCGACTGGGGTCATGGTGTAGCGGCCAGGCTCCTCGCCGGCCGCAAAAGCCTGAGCCGCGGCCGCCACCAACAGCGCTGCCGCAATGCCGCCGCCCAGCATGGCGGCGGTGCCTTTGCTCGAATTCATAAACACGGGGGTGGTCTCCAACTAAACTGCGATAGCGCACCAAGCGCCGTCCCGACACATCCTACCACTGGCATGTGGTGATGCATCGGGCTCTCGCATAGCGGTCGACCGGGGCGAAACCGCGTCAGGGAGGGGCGTGCGAATCGGTTTCCCGGGATGCCTCCCGGCTGTGTCCCGAAGGTCCCGTAACGGCTCGATTTTTCAAGAAAAACCCGGAACTTAACTGATCGTTTACTGGACCCTGCGAGCCTCGGTCCATTCGGTTCCTGGATTGTGCCTCGTCTGAACCTCCAATAGCGCTTCAGCCTGGCGAAACCGAGGTGGACCCTCTCTGTCCACCCTGCCCCGTCTATCGGTCGCCGGCGCGTGAGCGCGGTTACAGTCGCGGGGATTATCATGTCGAATGCAGACCGGCATATTTCGCATGGCGCACCTAGGGCAGAAAAGCCCGTCGCTGGCGTCACCGGTGCTGCAATCGAGATCAAGTCCCTGCTGACCGAGCTCGCGGGCGAGATCGATGACAGCCGCCGCCGCCAGAGCCACGCTCTGCTTCAGATCGAACGCAAGCTCCACGCGCTGGAGGCAGGGAAATCCGCCTCCACGAGCGGCGAGAACGATTCCGGACGGGAAAGAGCCAGCGACGAGGCTTGGGACGCGGAAAGCGCGGGCACTTTCGCAGACATCTACGGGCACGGATCCGATGGCAACTTCGCCTACGGACATGCGGGCGGTGACAGCGACAGCGGCAAATCGTGGCTGCAATCGCGCTTCGTCGATATCTCGCAGCACCTGGCGCGCAGTCTTTCGGATATGCGCCCGCAGTCCGCGGTGCAGGCGCTCGGCGAGCGCATCGAGCAGTTTCACATGCGCGTCCACGACGCGCTCGACGACGTGGCCCGGCGCTCCGACGTGGAAGGCCTCAGGCTCATCGAAGCGCATGTCACCGAGCTCGGCCTGAAGCTTGGGGATATGCAGGCGCAGCTCTCGCGCCTCGACAACATCGAAGCGGATCTGCGCACGGTGATGGACGAGGTCTCGGGCGAACGTCTCGTGCGCCTCAACGAGCACCAGGACGTGCTGGCAGACGTCATCGAGGTGACGGCTCAAAGGACGGCCGAGCAGATGCACGCCCGCATGGCCGAGGCCAACGCCATTTCGGCGATCGACGGCGGACGCTTCGACGAGCTGCGCGCGCTGATCGAGACTGCCATCATCGAGCAGCGTCAGGCAGAAGCGAGCGCGTCGACCGTGGTGAGCCGCATCGGCTCGACGGCTGAGCTGCAGTCCGATCACCTGTCCGATCTCAAGGCCCTGGTCGAGAGCTCCATAGACGAGCGGCGCAAGGGCGAGCAGGACGCCATGGCCGTGCTGGATACGGTGCAGCAGGCGCTCATGCAGGTGCTCGACCGCATCGAGCAGCTCGAGGATCTGCACGCTCCCGCTGCAGCGGTTCCCGATGCACCGACGTTCATCGAAATACCGATCTCCGCGGCTCCCATGGCCCCCGCGCCGCAGCCCTCCGAACGGGACGCGCCTCAGGCTCCCGCCGCCAAGGCGGAACGCCCGCCGGCATGGGATATCCCTTCGCTTCCGGCTGCGCCGTTGCAACCATCACAGGCCGCCACCGATGCGGACGACGCCGACCTCTCGCCCGTCGAGCGCATGCGGCGCGACTTCATCGCCGATGCGCAGCGGGCCAAGCTCAAGGCCGCCTCGGGCTGGGCCGACGGGGCCAAGGGCGAGACGACAAAGGGCCGCCGCCCCATGGCTGCAGACGTGGCCGAGGCCGCATCCAATTCCGTGGCGTCATTGCGCAACAGGCTGTTCGGCGTTTCGCCGAAGCTTCTGGCCGCCGCACTCGGCCTGATCGTCGCCATCAACGGCGGCCTATTGCTCATGTCGCGCAAAACGCCGGCTCCGCCCATCGCAGTCGAGGGCATGAAGGAACCCACGGCTTCCCTCCCGGCGGAGCGCTCCAGCACCGCCTCGGATGCCGAGACTGCAGTCCCCGAGCATTACGGAGAGCGGGCGGCCGCAAAGCAGGGCGGCAGGCTCGAGGCGCACGACGAGCTCGATACGCCAGGCGACGATGTGATCTCGACGCCCACGGAACAAATGGCATCCGGTGCCGCGGATAGCGATCCGTATGAGACCGCATCCGAAACCACGGTCGAGACCGCTTCCGCCGATCCTGCTCCTGCTGCCGTTCCGCGCGGCACGACCGTCGACACACCGCAGGTTGCCGTCACCGACGAAACGCTGGCGGCCCTTTATCAGCAGCAGGTGCTTGCAGGGCTTTCCGCCAATCTCGGCAACGCGGCCTCGCGCGCCGCGCAGAGCTCCACGGCACCCGAGCAGACCGCCAGCACAGAGGCCGCCTACACGCCTCCCGAGTTTTCTCAGCCTTCCGACGCCTCTGACGACGGCGCGCGTTCGAGCAAACTCGACCTTCCGCCCCGACCGTCGGCCCGCTGTCGCTCAGGCTCGCGGCGGCTGCCGGCGATCGCTCGGCGGAATTCGAGGTTGCGGTCGAGGCTCGCCGAAGGCAAAGGCACGAACCAGAACTTCAAGGAAGCCATCCGCTGGTATCAGCGCTCGGCCACGCAGGGCTTTGCCCAGGCGCAGTATCGCATCGGCACGCTCTACGAGCGCGGCCTCGGCGTGCAGAAGGACCTGGGCCGGGCCCGCGTCTGGTATCAGCGCGCCGCCGAGCACGGCAACGTGAAGGCCATGCACAATCTGGCGGTGCTCAGCGCAGGGGGCGAGGGTGGCGGTCCCGATTATGCCGGCGCAACGGCCTGGTTCATCAAGGCGGCCGAACATGGCCTGCCCGACAGCCAGTACAATCTCGCCGTCCTGTTCGAGAACGGTCTCGGCGTGCCGCAAGACGACAAAGACAGCCTACAAATGGTATGCGCTTGCCGCGCGCGGTGGTGACAAGGATGCCATCGTGCGCCGCGATGCGGTCAAGGCCGCACTGAGCCCCGCAGATCTCAAGAAGGCTGAAGCACTCGTCTCGAGCTTCGCTCCCAAACCGGCCGATCCGCTCGCCAACGACGCGCGGGCGGCGGGAGAGGACTGGAAGAAGCGCGCCAACTCGGACGGCAACGGCTGAGGCCGACGGCCAACAGGCGCTCGCCGGCGGAAATTCTGCCGAGCGTGACCCGGAGGGCGCGGTTCGGCCGCCAAGAGGCCGAAGTCTGGCGCAAAGGTCTGGTCAGGGCCGCCGTCACAGGGCATTAAAGGCGGAGGGATAACTAACCGCGCGCGACCTCCGCGTCACAAACGGCGTTCATGTATATTTATCTGCCTATCGCCGAGATGCCAGCGAACGTGCTCCTGTTCCTGGCCATGGGTTGCGCCATCGGATTTCTATCCGGCCTGTTCGGTGTCGGCGGCGGCTTTCTGCATCACCCCGCTGCTCATTTTTTCCGGCATCCCGGCGGCGGTCGCGGTCGGCACGGGCATGGCGCAGATCGTGGCATCGTCCGTGTCCGGAGCGGTCAGCCAGTACCGCCGCAACAATGTCGACATCAAAATCGGCGCCGTACTGCTTTCGGGCGGCGCGTCGGGTCCGTCATCGGCGTGAATGTCGTCAAGATCCTGCGCCTCAATGGACATCTCGATCTGTTCGTGGCCCTTGGCTATGTCACGTTCCTCGGCGTCATCGGCACTCTGATGCTGATCGAAAGCATCTCGGCGCTCAAGCAGTCGGCGACCGGGCATGCGCTGGTCGAGCGCCGCTCCGGGCAGCACAACTGGATCCACGGCCTGCCGTTCAAGATGCGGTTCCACCGCTCGAAGCTCTACATCAGCGCCATCCCGCCCTTGATGATCGGGGCCTTCGTCGGCCTGCTCGGTGCGCTGCATCGGCGCGGGCGGCGGCTTCATCATGGTTCCGGCCATGATCTATCTCCTGCGCGTGCCGACGAATGTCGTCGTGGGCACGACGCTGTTCCAGACCGTGTTCGTGGCCGGGCTGACGACGGTGCTGCACGCGATCCAGAACCACAACGTCGACGTGGTGCTGGCGATGCTGCTCATCGTCAGCGGGGTCATCGGAGCGCAGTACGGAACGGTGGCGGGCGCGCGCCTCAAGGGCGAGCAAATGCGCTTCCTGCTGGCTGCGCTCGTGCTGCTCGTGTGCTTCCGCATCGGCTGGGACCTCGTGGTGACGCCGCGCGAGCTCTATTCCATCGCTCAGCCTCTCGGAGGTTCGTGATGGCCAATTCGGGACACACTCTTTCGGCACTCACGGCTTTTCTGGTGGTCCTGCTGGCCTGCTCCGCCCTTGGCATGTTGCGTCCGGCTCAATTTGGCTTCAGCGCGGAGGCTGCACCGCCCGCCGAAGTTCCCAAGCCTCGCGAGGTCCAGCGCAAGCGCCGGCCCGGCCAGGAGGTGCCCGGCAAGCCAGCTCAGCCGACTGTCGACCCAGCCCCGCGCGAAGCCGATGCGCCGGTCATGCCGCGCGAAAAGGTGGAGGCGGACGTCTCGGCGCGGTCCATCGCGGTGACCTCGGGATTCACGGGGACGGAGATCATCGTTTTCGGCTCAGTGCAGCACAGCCGCCAGACGAGCGCGGAAGCCGGCTATTACGATGTCGCCGTGGTGCGTCGAAGGCGCGGCGACGCCGCTGCTCGCGCGCAGGAAATCCAACGTCGCGGGGCTTTGGATCAACACCGCGTCCGCCGCCTTCGAGGGCGTGCCGAGCTATTACGCCATCGCCTCGACGCGGCCGATCGAGGAAATCGCCGACGCCGCCGTGCTCGAGCGCAACGCCATCGGCCTCGATTACGTGCGCGTTGCGCCGGCCGCCAAGACCGCCATCGATCTCTCGCCGCAGGAGCTCAAGTCCTTCAAGGATGCCGTGGTGCGCCTCAAGCAGAAAGAGGGCATCTATCTCAAGACGGATTATGCGGTGGCCTTCGTCGGGCGCGGGCTTGTTCCGCAGCACCATCGCGCTGCCGCCGAACGTTCCTGTCGGGCCGTTGACGGCGCGCGTGTACCTGTTCCGCGAGGGCGAGCTGCTCAGCACCTACTCGACGCGCGTGAAGCTCGAACGCGAGGGCCTCGAACTCTGGCTCTACCGCTTCGCCTTCAGGCATTCGGTAGCTTACGGAATCTCGTCCGTGGTGCTGGCCGTGGCGGCGGGATTTCTGGCCGCGATGCTGTTCCGCCCGCGCCGGTAACGCGGGCTGAGACCTTCAGTCTTCCCTGAGGAGCCGCGTCGCCACGGGGTAAAGCCCCTCCTGGCCGAGCATCCACACCGAGACGCCCTCGTAGCCGAACAGCGGCGCGAAGGCCTCGTCGAGCACGTTGAGGCCGCCCGTGAAGGTGCCGAAGGCCGGCAGCACGAGGCGCGTGCCGTTGCCGACGAAGCAGGGGCGGCGAATGACGTGGCCGTGGAAGGAAACACGCGCGGCCGGGTGAAGGTGGCCGGCGATCTCGTGCGTCACCGGGCTGCCCGCAGGCTCGTGGCGGAACGTCAGGCCGGACACATCGAGGCGGTCGAAGCGCTCGCCGCCGATGTCGGCCGGAATGGACGGGTCGTGGTTGCCGGCGAGCCAGATCCACTCGCGGTCGTCCTGCAGGATGGCCAGGATATCGCGCTCCTCGTCGCCCATGCGGGCGGCGGCGTCGACATCGTGGAAGCTGTCGCCGAGGCAGATCACCGTCTGGGCGCGGAAGCGGTCGAGCGCATCGGCCAGGCGCTCAAGCGTGGCGCGCGTGTCGTAGGGCGGCAGCATGATGCCGCGGGAGGCATAGCGGCGAGCCTTTCTCCAGATGCAGGTCGGCGACGATCAGCGCGTCCTCGGCGGGCCAATAGAGCGCGCCCGAGACATCGGCGATGAAGGAGCGGCCGCAGATCGAAACCTGATGCTGGCTGAACTCGCCGATATCGAGACGCTCGGGCTTGAGCTCGAGCATTTGTGTACCTGATCGCACGCCGTTCCCCCGCTGTCCCCGACCGTGTCGCGTTACGCCATTCTAACTGTTCCGGCCTACTGCTGTCCCGTCGCCTCGGCGATCAATTCGCGCGCCGCATCCCGCAAAAGATCCTCTCGCGTCATCTTGGCGACGGCCTCGACGCCGATCTCGAGCAGGATCGGCACCGACAGCGGCGAAACGCCGTCCAACGATTGATGCCTGATTCGGCCTTCGATGCGGGCCAGGAAATGCACCAAGACGAGCAATATCCAAGAGGCCCGTCGCGGCATCCTCCCAGGCGGCCTCCAGCAGAATGTGGCCGGGATCGTGGCGGCGCAGCACGTCGTAGATCAGGTCCGTCGAGATCGTGACCTGCCGGCCGGATTTCTCCCGGCTGGGATGGCGGCGCTCGATAAGCCCGGAAATGATGGCGACGTTGCGGAACGTGCGCTTCATCAGGTTGCTTTCGGCGAGCCAGGCGTCGAGGTCGTCGCCCAGCATGTCCTCGGCGAACAGGTCGGCGAGGCTCGAGCGTGCCGGCGGCGATGTGGGCGGAGATATCGCTCGAGGCCCCACACGGCGAGGCCGTAGTCGTTGGCGACGAAGCCCAGCGGGCGGGCGCCGATGCGATCGAGCCGGCGCGTCAGCAGCATGCCGAGCGTCTGGTGGGCGAGCCGCCCTTCGAACGGGTAGGCGACGAGATAGTGCCGCCCGCGGCGCGCGAAACGTCTCGACCAGCATGTCGTCGCGGCCGGGAAGGCTCGACCGCTCCGCCTGGAAGCCCAGCCATTCGGCGACAGGGGTCGGCAGCGTGCGCCACTGGGCTGGATCGGCCAGCATGGCGCGGACGCGCTTGGCCAGATGCGTCGAGAGCGGGAACTTGCCGCCGTCGTAGCTCGGGATCATGGCGTCCACGCCGGGCGCACGCGAGACGAAGGCCTCGGTCTCGACCATGCCCTCGAAGCGCAGGATCTCGCCCGCGAAGATGAACGTCATGCCGGGCGAAAGCTGCTCGACGAAATATTCCTCGACCTCGCCCAGCACGCGGCCGCCGACCAGCGCGCGATTGACCTCCGGCGCCCCTGTTTTGCGCGGCCTCCTGCGGCCCACGAGGCGCACCTTGATCATCGGCGCTTCGACGATGGTGCCGGCGTTCAGGCGGTATTGCTGGGCGATGCGCGGGTGCGCGATGCGCAGCTTGCCGCCTTCCGTCGGGACGCAAGCGGGCGAAGCGCTCGTAGGCCCGGAGCGCATAGCCGCCGGTCGAGACGAAATCGACGATGCGGTCGAAGCGGGCTCGCGTCAGCCCCGAATAGGGCAGCGCCGAGCGCACCTCGTCGAACAGCGCCTGCGGCTCGAATGGCGCCGTGGCAGGCCATGCCGAGCACATGCTGAGCCAGCACGTCGAGCGCGCCCGTGCGCGAGAGCACGGCATCCTGCTCGCCGGCTTCCGCCGCATCGAGCGCGGCGCGGCATTCGAGCACCTCGAAGCGGTTGGCAGGAACGAGCAGCGCGTCCGACGGCTCGTCCAGGCGGTGATTGGCGCGGCCGATGCGTTGGATGAGGCGGGACGCGCCTTTCGGCGCGCCGATGTTGATGACGAGATCGACGTCGCCCCAGTCGATGCCGAGATCGAGCGTGGAGGTGGCGACGACGGCGCGGATGCGGCCCTCGGCCATGGCGGCCTCGACCTTGCGGCGGCGCGCCTTGTCGAGCGAGCCGTGATGCAGCGCGATCGGAAGCTCGGCCTCGTTGATGCGCCAAAGCTCCTGGAACACCAGCTCGGCCTGCATGCGCGTGTTGACGAACACGAGGCTGGTGCGGTGGTTCTGAATGGCGCGGTAGATCTCGTGCATGGCGTAGCGGGCCGAATGGCCGGACCAGGGCACCGGCTGCTCGAGCTCCAGAATGGAGATGTCGGGCTTGGCGCCGCCGCCGGCTTCGACGATGTCGGCGAGGCCGATGGCGTCCTCTGGCGTGGCCTGCGGCGTGAGGATAGGCTCTGAGCTCCGTCGGCCTGGCGACGGTTGCCGACAGGCCGATCTTGAACAGGCCCGGCGCGAGCGTGTCGAGGCGGGCGAGATCGAGCGCCAGCAGGTCGCCGCGCTTCGACGGCGCGAGCGCGTGCAGCTCGTCGAGGATGACGGTGTCGAGGTCCGCGAACAGGTAGTGCGCATCGGGATGGCTCAGCATCAGCGCGACCTGCTCGGGCGTCGTCAGCAGGATGCTGGGCGGCTTCGTGCGCTGGCGGCTGCGCCTTGCGACTGACGTATCGCCGGTGCGCGTCTCGCAGCTGATGCCGAGCTGCATTTCCTCGATCGGGGCGATGAGATTGCGCGCCACGTCGACGGCGAGCGCTTTCAACGGCGAAATGTAGAGCGTGTGCAGGCCCGCGCCCTTGCCGGCGCCGCGCCTCCTCGGCCCTGCCTGCGAGAGCGCGACGAGGCTGGGCAGGAAGCCGGCCAGCGTCTTGCCGGCGCCGGTCGGGGCAATCAGCAATGTCGAGCGGCGGGCCTTCGCCTTGGCGAGCAGGGCGAGCTGATGCGGCCGTGGAGTCCATCCGCGGCGCGCGAACCAGGCCGAAAACGGATCGGGCAGCACCGGCTCGGCCGGAGGGGCGCGGCGCACGTTATTCCGCCCGCCCGCCCGGCTGACCGGCGCGACGCGTTCGAGGAGCACGCGCTGGCGTTTTCCCGTCATGTTTCCTATGTGGCTCGCCTGCTCTTCGCTCGCGGTGACATTGTCAATATGATAGGCCGTGGCGGCAAGGAAAAGCGCGGCAGGATGCCTATGCCGCAAAGGACGTGCTCAAGGAGCCTAACCTCATGGACCGTAATTCACTTTTGGGCGGAAGTCTGCTCGGCGTGGTCATTCGCCTGACGCTGATCTCGATCGCGGTCGGAATCGTGCTCCAGGCTCTCGGCATCGACCTCAGAAATTTCTTCGACCGCATCAACGAGCTGCTACGCAACGTCTACGACATGGGCTTGGGCGCGATCCAATGGGTGCTCGAACCGCTGCTGCTGGGCGCGATCGTGGTCATTCCGATCTGGTTCATCGGACGCGTTTTCCGCGCCACGCGTCCACGGGAATAGGCCCTCCGCAGCATTGTCAGCCGGCTGCTTACCGCCGGGACGGAATTTCAGCTCAGAGGCTTCGCCGCCCAGTCCTTGGCTTTGGTTCCGGTGAGCGCCGCGATCGAAGCGACGCCTCTGGATCTGGCGGCTTTGACCAAGTCGCTCTTGATGCGGCCGATGAGACCCGGCCCCTCATAGATGAGGCCCGTGTAAAGCTGAATGAGGCTCGCGCCCGCTTCGATTTTCGCAAGCGGCCGTCGCGCCGCTGTCAACGCCGCCGATGCCGATGAGCGGCACGCGGCCCCCCGTCGCTTCATAGATGCGCGCGAGCATGACCGTCGAGCGATGAAACAGCGGCCTTCCCGACAGGCCGCCGCTTTCGCGGGCCTCGGGCGACGATAGCGAGGGCCGCGCCAGCGTGGTGTTTGAAACTGCGATGCCATCGACGCCGAGCGCGAGCAGAACCGCGGCGATGGGCGCGATGTCCTCCTCCGCTATATCGGGCGCGATTTTCACGATAACCGGCCGCTTCGGCTTGCCGGCCGCGACGAGTGCTGCGCGTGCGGCAAGAACTTTCGACAGGAGCTCTTCCAGCGCAGCCGGGGCCTGGAGGTCGCGCAGTCCCGGCGTGTTGGGCGAGGAAATGTTGACGGTAAAATAGCTCGCCACGTCGTAGAACTTTTCGATGCCCGCCACATAGTCGGCGGCGCGGTCGGCACTGTCCTTGTTGGCGCCGATGTTGACGCCGACGATCCCGCGGCGCGGGCGTGCGGCGAGGCGCGCAAGTGCCGCGTCGTGGCCGGCATTATTGAATCCGAGCCGGTTTATGACGCCGCGATCAGCGACGAGCCGGAAGATGCGCGGGGCGGGATTGCCGGGTTGCGGCAACGGCGTGGTGGTTCCAATCTCGGCAAATCCGCATCCCATGCCGAGGATGGCATCGGGCACGCGCGCGTCTTTGTCGAAGCCGGCGGCGATGGCGAGCGGGTTCGGAAACGTGAGCCCCCACAGTGAAACCGCCAACGCAGCATTGTCGGGCGCCGCGCAGCGCGGATAGACGCCCATCTCGAGAGATTTCAACGTCAACTCGTGCGCGGTCTCGGGATCAAGCGCAAATAGAACCGGCCGCGCCAAGTCGAACATCGCGCCGATCATCAGGCAATATCCTCGGGAATGATTGGAACGCCTTCGCTGTCGAGCGGCAGAGGCCGGGTCCACAGAGCCGCGGCTGTCGGCAACGGCGCATAATAATGCGGGAAGAAATCTGCGCCGCGGGCCGGCTCCCATTTCAGATTCGGCCTGAGCTTTTCCTCGGCGAAAGCGATGAGTAGAAGGTCCGGCTGATTGCGAAAATACTTCTCCGCCGTGCCCGCGACCTGATGGGCGGCCGAAAGATGGATGTAGCCGTCTCGCCGGTCGTGGTCGGAGCCACGGAATGCGCCGACGCTGAGAGCCTCGTCCCATGCGCTTTGCGTCGCGATCTTGAAGATCATGGGCGCATCCTTCCTGATCCTTTGTGGGAAGGCCGATTTTCCGGACACTTTCGCACAAATGTTCGCACAAATGCGGGAGCAAAACTCCGACGGCAACGCCGGGTGTCCGCTCGTCACGCTTCATATTGCTGCTTCGCCGAACTGTCGAGAGCAAGACGTGCAACCCGCGCGGCACGGTCGACTCGGATTTTTAGTGGCGCGTGCAGTTCCCTCTCCCCAATCTTGCGGGAGCGTGCGAGGGTAAAAGTTCGAGGGCGGTCCATTCTTGACCGAGACGATCCGACCACGCGAGCAAATTTGCGCACAGCGGGGGCCGAGAGTTACGAGGCGCGAGTGCACGAGTTTATTTCCGTCAACGTCATTAGTCTCGAACAGCTTTTTTCCGATGCCTACCATTTCAGGCTCCCATATTTTCAAAGAGCCTATGCTTGGCACACAGTAGCGGCGGGTCGCCTTCTGGCCGACGTCACAACGGCGATGGCGGCGAACAAGCCTTATTATTGTCTCGGAAAGCTGACGCTCGCCAAATCGCCCAGGAGCCCCGAAACGGCGCTGGTCGACGGACATCAGCGCATCATGTCGCTGACCATCCTGTTCGCGGTTCTGCGAGATCTCGAGGACGATACGGCCGT
Source organism: uncultured Alphaproteobacteria bacterium (assembly GCA_963831345.1). Lineage (GTDB taxonomy): Bacteria > Pseudomonadota > Alphaproteobacteria > Rhizobiales > Hyphomicrobiaceae > Hyphomicrobium_C. The sequence goes on along the minus strand of CAWHPZ010000030.1, from coordinate 565,224 downwards.
CAAGGCGCGTCTTGAGACCCTTATCGCCGGATCGGTCACGCGGCTTAGTCCGCAGGAGACGATCCGCGAATTCCTGTACGAGCTGGTTCAGGCTCCCGGGGCGACCGACGTCGAGCCGGAAGACGACCTCTCCGATTTGTCGGAGACCGAGCGCAACATCATAGAGAACCGCAACCACCTGCGGGCCGAACTCTCAACGGCCGAGTACGGACCCGACACACGCAAGGCATTGGCGCAGTATCTCGCAACGCGCTGCTGCGTGATCGTGTCGTCGGTCGAGGACGAGGACGAGGCCTGGCAGTTTCTGCGCACCGAGGAAGACACGCGCGTCGAGTTCAACGCCACGGACCGCGCCAAGGCGAGCCTGTTGTCGATCGTTCACCAGGTTGAGCGTGCTGAGTGCCAGAAGCACTGGGAAACCTGCGAGGCGCTTCTCGGCGCGGACGACATGATCGCTCTGCTCGGGCACCTCAGAACGCTTAAACTGCGGCGACGCACGGAGCGGCCGCTCGAGGTCGATCTCGCGGAGCTCTTCAAGCTGGACGCGACGGGGCGCGGCCTGGCATTCTTCGTGCAGGACGTGCTGCCCGCGGCGCACATCGTGGCGGAGTTGCGCAAACCGGCCAGCATAGAAGGCAAGCCGGGCTCTGCCATCGCAGACTATTGCGAACGTCTGAACTGGATTGCTCCGCACCTCTGGATGCCGGCAGCGCTGCTGTGGCTTTCCAGGGAGCGAGCTGCGGCCGAGAGCCTTTTTTTCTTCAAGCGGCTCGAACGGCTGGTCTGGATCATGCGGATCGCGGGGCTCGATCCCGCCAAGCAGCAGACGCGCGTCATCCAGCTCGCGGGAGAGATCGAGCGCGGCGTGAAACCTGATGCCATGCGCGAGCTCGAAATTCCGCACGCCATGCGCGAGGCGGCGCTCACCAACCTGCGCAGCAAGACGTTCGATGCCAAGCAATACAGTGCGCGCGTTTTGAGGCGCATCAGCGTGGCGCTCGGCCAGGACCCGGGGCCGGTGAATGCGACTTCTGTCACTGTCGAGCATATCCTGCCGCGCGGCTACGCGCAGAAAAGCGGATGGCGCCGGCATTTCCCGAGCAAGAAGGTGGTCCAGGCCCACTCCCACAAGCTGGGCAACCTGACGTTTCTAACGGCGGCCGATAATCAGACTGCGGATACGCTCGACTGGGCAGGACAAGCGGCCCATCTACGCGCGCTCGAAGCTCGTGCTGGCGAACCGCCTCGGGGCCACGGCCGACTGGACGGCGCAATCGATCACGAGCCGGACCGAGGACATGATCCGCATTCTGTTCGAGACGTGGGATCTGAAGCCTTGAAAGGCGCGGCGCCGCGCGCCCTCGAACGCCAGCGTACTCCCTCTACTGTCATCCTCGGCTATATGCCGAGGATCCAGATGTCCCCTCGGAAGAATTCTGGTGGGTGAGCACTTCACACCCTGGCTTCAAGTTTGTGGAACGATGGATCCTACCCACAAGGGGTAGGATGACAGTTGAGGTAGTGACGGCAGCTTGCCAAAAACACATCTTCAGGCGGTCTTGAGAAGCTCGCCGGCAAGGGCCTTGTCGATCAGCGCGCGCGTTTCGGGCACGCCGTAGAGCGCCACGAACGAGCCGAAGCGAGGCCCCTTCTCCTCACCGAGCAACACCGAATAGATGGCGTTGAACCAAGCGTTGGAAACGCCGGGTCTTTCCGGCGTCGCGCCTTTGGCGTTGAGGTCCTGATAGCGGGGAATGGCCCGGCCGACGTCGTAGATGACGGTCTGCAGGTCCTCCGCCGTGGCACCGGGCGGGGCCGCTGCAAGGGCATCGGATAGCTTGCGCAGCGCGTCTGCTTCCACTTCGTCGGCGGGGCGGAACTTCTTGCGCGGCTTCACGAAGTCGGCGTAGTAGCGCACCGCGTAGCCGGCGAGCTGATCGAGCAGCGGATGCGTTTCCGGGGCTGACGCCCGGCACGTGGCGGCGGATGAAGCCCCACAGCACGCTCTTGTCGTCGGCGTTCGACGCGGCGACGAGATTGAGCAGCAGCGCATAGGTAAGCGGCATGCTCGACCGCGGGCGGCTCGCCGCCGTGGATGTGCCACACCGCATTGTCGAGCTTGGCCTTGCCATCCTGGCGCGGATAGGCGGCGAGCAATTGCAGATACTCGTCCACGGCGCGCGGGATGACATCGAAGTAGAGCTTCTTGGCGCTCCGCGGCCGCTGGAACATGTAGAGCGCCAGGCTCTCGGGCGACGCATAGGTCAGCCACTCGTCGATGGTGAGGCCGTTGCCCTTGGACTTCGAGATCTTCTCGCCGTTCTCGTCGAGGAACAGCTCGTAGACGTAGTGCTCGGGCGCGACGCCGCCGAGGATTTCGCAGATCTTGTCGTAGATCGGCGCGTTGGTCTGGTGGTCCTTGCCGAACATCTCGAAATCGACGCCGAGCGCGGCCCAGCGCATGCCGAAATCCGGCTTCCACTGCAGCTTCACGTGGCCGCCGGTGACCGGCAGCGTGACGTCGCGCGCCGTCCTCGTCGGCGAAGGTGATGGTGCCGTCCTTGGCGTCGACCTCCTTCATCGGCACGTAGAGCACGCGGCCGCTGGTGGGCGAGATCGGCAGGAAGGGGCTGTAGGTCGCCTGCCGCTCCTGCGCCGAGCGTCGGCAGCATCACGGCCATGATGGCGTCATAGCGCTCGGCGGCGCGGAGCAGCACGGCGTCGAAGCTGCCGGCCTTGTAGTATTCGGTGGCGCTGGCGAACTCGTAGTCGAAGCCGAAGGTATCGAGGAAGCGGCGCAGCATGGCGTTGTTGTGGTCGCCGAAGCTCGCGATAGTCGCCGCCGAAGGGATTGGGCACGGCGGTCAGCGGCTTCTGGAGGTACGGCTCGAGAAAGCGCGGTCCGGAACGTTCTCCGGAATTTTGCGCATGCCGTCCATGTCGTCGGAGAAGCAGAGCAGCCGCGTCTGGATCTTGCCGCCGGTCAGCGCTCGAAGGCGCGGCGCACCATGGTGGTGCGCGCCACTTCGCCGAAGGTGCCGATGTGCGGCAGGCCCGAGGGGCCGTAGCCGGTCTCGAACAGCACGGTGTCGTTGCCGCTCTTGCGCTTTTCGATGCGCTTGATGATCCGCCGCGCCTCCTCGAACGGCCAGGCCTTGGCGTCGGACAATGCGGCTTCGAGGGCGGAATCGAGAGTGGCAACGGACATGATCGGGCTTTCGCTTGCAGAAGCGGAGATTCGGGAAGGTTCGGCGCAACCTAAAGCGTCGCCGCGCGAGAGGGAAGCCGTTCCGGCTGAGACTTAGAAGCCCAAAGCGCGACGGGCCGCCTCCGGCGCTCTGTTATTTGCCCGCCTTCGGCAGGACTTGCGCTGGCCTGCCTTCGGCACGACCTAAGCGGGTCTGCCTTCGGCAGGACTTACGTGCGCGCCTCCGGCGCGACCGCGGCGGCCGCAGCAGGCGGCGCAGCATCAGCAGCAGAAGCAGCAGGACAAGCGCCAGGCCGACGATGGCCACGCGGGTGCTTCTCCCACATCAACAGCGGGCTGACGCGGCCGTCGTAGGCGGCGCGGAAATCGGCCAGGATGACCTCGGGACCTCCGGGGCCGTCGCGCAGCATCATGTCCACGGCGAGGGCCTGATCGCTGCTCGATATGACAGCGTCGCGCACGCGGGCCGAGGACAGAAACTTCATCTTGCCGGGCGTGTTCGCGACCGCTGCCAGCACGCGTTCGCGCGGGCCTTTGTCGAGGCCGGTGAGATAGCTCGACAGCGTGGCCAGCTCAGCCTCGGAGAAGTTGCGGGCCAGGCGTTTCAGCTCGTCGGGCTTCAAATCGAACAGCCGCTCGCGCGCTTCCCGATCCAGCGCCTGACAGACGCGTGATGGCGAGGTTGTCGTCGAGCGCGAAGCAGGGCGGCGAGCGACGAGCGGGTGAAGCTCTCAGGCTCGGCGCGGCGGTAGACCTCGAATTCCAGAACCTTGTCGAGGCGATCGCCCGCAAGCGCGGACCACTTGAGGGCAGCGTCGATCGAGCGGGTATCGCGGGCAATGGTCATTGCCGGCTCGGGCAGGAAGCGCACGGCCTCGTTGAGCGTACCATCGTCGAGACGGCGCAGGACGGCCTGCTCGCCGCCCGATGCCAACACGAGCGCCGTCACCTCATCCAGGCGCGCCAGCTTGTCCGGCGAGACGGTGTCGAGGAAGCTCTTGAAGCCCGGATTACGCTCGGCAAGTTCGAGCGCCTTCACGTGGGCGTTGCGGAAGCCCTGCCAGATCTCGACGATGCGGTCGTGCGGTCTTGGCCGCGATCTCGTGGATGTGCTCGTTGATCTGCTCGGAGATGGTTTTAGCGAGCTCTTCCTTGACCTTGTCCTTGGTGGCGGCGGATTTCATCTCGTCCGCAATGATCGGCAGAACGCCGTTCCGCAACTCCCAGATGTCCTTGGCGATGAGCACGAGGCCAACGCCGCCGGCCACGACCGAGACGAGGCGCGACAGCACGCTTCCCGCCAGGCGCTGGCCGATGCGGGAAGCCATATTGGCGAGCTGACGGCGCAACAGAAGAATCGCAGCGCCCGTCATGCCTTCCGTCGAGTTCTTCAGGACCGCGCCGGACGAGACATCGGCGCCGCCTTCGGGTGCATGGAGGCCGAAATCGCGCTCGGCTTCCGAGGTCACGACACCCGCGACGGTCGAGCCATAACGGGGGCCGAGGAAAGCGCGCAGGCATTCGAGCGCGGGGCCCGCCGCATCTTTGCTCGCGGCCTCGATGGCGCGGCCAACGTCCTTGCCGACACCGGTGGCAAGCGCCTCGATGGCGTCCTTCACGGCATCAGAACGATAGACACGCTCGGCGACGCTGGTCGCGAGCGCCTGGGCCTTTTCCTTGCTGACGAGCGATTGCGCGAGGCCGGACCAGCTCGTCTCGGAGCGCACCTCTTCGACGGCGATATCGACGCGCTTGTCGAGGATCTCGTCCATGCCGATGTTGCGCCACTGGTCGGCGACGAGCGCTGCATAATCAATGCCCTTGGTGCCATCCTGGAGGGCTTTGGCGGAGATCGCCTCGACAGCGGCGCGAAAGGCCTGCTCGTCGCCAGCGTGACAGGCTTCGTAGCCCGCGCGGGTCATGGGTGTCGTGGTCTGAGCGCCGGCGGCGTGAACGGGGGGGACGTAGCCAGCAATGAGCGAAAGCGAGGCGAGCGCAGAGACGGCGGAACGCATGAACGACGGCAACGGCAGCTCTCCCGCGGGGCGCCTTGATCAACTTTGCGCCTGGCAGCGAGGCATATGGAACTTCGCCGCGAGCACGCGCACTTTAACTATAGGCGAGGAATGCCCCGTGAATAGTAGCTTTTTGGAAAGCTTGATGGCGTCTCCTGTTGTTTAGTGAATTCAGATCGATGCGCTTCCACACTTGAGCCGCAGCATTAGCGGCGGCATCCAAGTGCATTTGTTCCCGGTTTCGCCTGCGGCGTTCCGCCTCTATCTGAACGCCGTAGAAGGGACTGAAGAGCTTTCAAAGTCATTGTACGAGCGGCCAAAAGTTGGTGTCGGCCGTTCATTTGGACCTCATTTACGTTGATCTCCTGGCCACACTTCGGCCGCATCCTGGACCCAGGAACGGCGCCCCAAGAATGGCCAGTCACGCCACTCTTGTTGATATTAAACGATAACTTTCACCGCCAAGCACGTAGGCTTGCCCGTTTTTTTGCATTGCGGCACACTGCCCCATGGTCAAGTGTTGGCATGAGTTGCAGGTAAGAAGACTTCGTCAACGTGGGACCACGTTGGATGCGGGGCAGGCCAGCTGGCGGGCTCGGCGGTTGTGGGTGAGTGCGAATGTTCTGGTTGCACTCAGCAACTCACGGCTCCGAAACAGGCGGCAATCAGTGCGGGATTGGGGCGATGCGGTGGCAGTTGTGGAGACATCCTGACATGCTGCAATGCGGAAGAGGGCCAACACGGGTCTTGGCTTTTGCGGCGCAATCGGCTTAATTCGTTCCAACGGCGTAATAGCGGGTTTACCTAACGGCATGAAGAAGAACGATAAAATTAATGCATACCGCGGCAGTCTCGTCATTCCTGGCGGCAGGGTTGGCGTTCTTCTCGTGCACAGCCTCGGCGGCAATCCCGTCGAGTTGAGGTTCGTCGCACAGGGACTCGCACGCGCCGGCTACACGGTCTATTGCCCGCTTTTGCCGGGCCTCGGCGGCGGCACGGATTCGCTCGGACTGTCCTCGTGGCAGGATTGGTATGCTGCGCTCGAGCAGGCTCACGACGAGCTCCGGGCCCATTGTGATGTCGTCATCGCCGGCGGTATCTCTGCCGGCTCCATGCTGGCGCTGCGCCTTGCACGCGAGCGCGCCGATCAGGTCGACGGCCTCATCCTGTTCGCGCCGACGCTCTGGCCCAATGGCTGGTCCATTCCGCGTCATTTCGTGTTCTTCAAGCTCGTCTACCACAAGTGGGTGGCGAAGCTCATGCATCTGCGCCAGCGCGCGCCGTTCGGAATCAAGGACGAGCGCATCCGCAACTTCGTCATCGAGTTCCTTCAAGTCGGAAGACCGGCCGATCGAGGATCTGTTCGGGCGCGGCGGCGGACTGGTTTGGGAATTCAATCACCTCGTCAGAGAAGTGCGCCGCCGGCTCGGAGAGATCAAGCAGCCGACCACGATCATCCATCCGCGTGAGGACGATCAGAGCGACATCAAGAACGCCTTCACGCTGCAGCGTAAGCTCGGTGGCATGGTGGAGATGACCGTTCTCGACGACAGCTATCACATGGTCACGCTCGACCGGCAGCGTTCCGTCGTCGTCGATCGCACCGTCGATTTCGCTCAGCGGCTGACTGCGCGTATCGAGGAGAAGGCCGCCGTCGCCCGCCTGATCAAGGGCAAGGGCCTCGCCGAGTAGAGAAAACTGGGCCGAGTAAACTCCGCGGCCCTAACGACCGAAACAAAAAAGCTCCGGATCAGACGATCCGGAGCTTTTTCATTTCTCTATGCGATCAGGACGCCGGCTATCAGTTCGACCAGGACGTCGCGGAGTTGGCTTCTATGGTCTTGGGCGCGGAGGTCTCGGGAACCGGCTGCTGTGGCGGCGGGACATGAACCCGAATTCGCGTTCGCTACCGCATTTGCAGGCTTCTGAGCGGGCTTGGGCTTTGGCACAGCTGCCGTGGTCGTCGTCGCCTTTGCCGTCGTTGTTTTGGCTGCCGTTGCCTTGGCGGGGGCCGTTGCGGCTTTCGCGGCCGACCCCGGAGTAGCCGTGGTTGTCTTTGCTGCCGTCGTCTTGCTGGTGGTCGCGGCTTTTGCCGTGGATGTCGCAGACGCGGCAGGCTTCGTGGCTTTCGACGGGGCCGCGGATGCGGCAGCGCTGCCCGGCGGCGTTGCCGGCTTGGCCCCGCCATTGTTGATCGGCTGAGCCGGAGGCGTTCCGTCGCAGCGCGGAAGATCGGCGGGAGCGCGAGTCCACGTGAACGATTTGCCCATGAACTTCATGCCCAGATAGCCGGTGACGACGAGCTGGTCACGCTGAGCGAGGCGGATAGCGGCACTGTAGGACTTGCCGGCCTTAGGATCATAGATCCAGCCGCTGTCGAAGCCGCCGTCGGACTCGCGGGCAAGGTTGCCGAGCACCGGCAGCCCGCAGATCGGGCGGTTCTGCATGGCTTCCTTGGGGTTATAGCGGTCGCGCTTCGGGACGCCCTGCGCGTTCAGCGGCTCCTTGAGCCAGACGATGCGGCCGCACAGGCGGTTCGCCTTATCCTGGCAGATGTAAATCTCGACAGCGCCGTCGCCGAGGTCGTTCACCCAAACTCCAGCCTCCTGGAGCGTCGGCGATGGCTGCTGCGCTTCGGCCGTGACGGACGCGAAAGCCAAAGCCGACAGAACGGCGGGCGCCAATAACCGGACGCGGCGTGAAATGGGGAATGTTCTCTTTGTCATGTTCGGACCCTGGGGGTGCAGAGGAAGTGTCCAGACGTCGCAGGCTGTGGACTATGCAAGGAAAAACGGCAAAAACACGGGCGGTTACGCCAGCTCGTTTCCTGCATACCTCAACGTGGTTTAAAGACTAACCATTATGCGGGGAAACACTCTCCCGCGATGGCGTTAAGACTACAAGGGTAGTGTGCCACGGCTTTACTACCTATATATGAGCGGGTTTAGCGAATTAGCCTCGCTAGGAGGACATAGCGAAGCCTTATTTTAGGGCTGCTTGTGCAGCAAATGGCCAACCCGGCTCCGATGTGAGCTACGGGTTTTCGTTATATTTGGCCTCGCAAACTGCCCAACGCTGGGCAATCGATCGGTTACAGAAACAATGATTCTCACTCTCGCGTTCCGGAATTTGTTCCATGATCGCATCCGGCTTGCCGTGACGCTCGTCGGGATTCTGTTCTCGATCGTGCTCGTCGCGATCCAGCTCGGAATGTATCTCGGCTCGAGCCGCATGATCACGGCCATGATCGAGCGTTCGAACAGCGATCTCTGGATCACGGCGTTCGGCGCCAAGAGCTTCGAGGAAGGCGGCATTCTGCTGTACGCCGCGCGAGCGTCATCAGGCCCTCGCCACTCCCGGAGTCAAAGCCGTCATCCCGCTCGTGGTCGCGTTCGCCGAGTGGCGCAAGCCTGAAGGCGGATCGACCCGCGTCGTCCTCGTCGGCACGGACGCCGAGGACGGTGCCCTCGAGCCCTGGTCGCTCGTCCAGGGCACCTGGGAGGACATCAAAGCTCGCCGGATGCAATCTCGGCCGACGACACCTATTTCGACGCACTCGGCATCAACGGGATCGGTGATACGGCGCAGATCGCGACTGGCCGCGTGAAGATCAAAGCGCTGACGCATCGTATCCGCTCGTTCACGCAGTCGCCCTACGTCTTCACCCCCCTGTCGCGTGCCCGCACGCTGATGGGTGTCGATAGCGACAAGGCGACATTCTATCTGGTGCAGCTCGAGCCCGGTGCCAATGCCGAGGCCGTGCGCCAGGAGCTGGTCAACCGGCTCGACGGCGCCGAGGTGCTGACCAAGACCGAATTCCGCGACCGCAGCCTGCGGCAGTGGCTGTTCCGCACGGGCGCGGGCCTTGCGCTCATCGGCGGCGCGCGTGCTCGGCATCATGGTCGGAACCGTCATCGTGGCTCAGACGCTCTACTCGAGCACCAAGGACCACTTGAACGAGTTCGCCACGCTGCGCGCGCTCGGGTCCTCCTCGGGCTACATCTACAAGGTGATCCTGGCGCAGGCCGGCCTCAGCGCCGTGATCGGCTATGTGCTCGGCATCCTGATCTCACTCGGCATACTCTATGTAAGCCGCAATACGCCGCTACCGTTGGTCATGACGCCGGGGCTTGCCGGCGGCGCTGTTCGGGCTCACGGTGTTCATGTCGGCGATCTCCGCCATATCGGCGATCATCAAGGTCACCAAGATCGACCCAGCAACGGTATTCAACAGATGACGACAGCCGTCCTCGAAGCCGAAAATGTCGTCAAGGAGCTCGGCAAGGGCGCCGGAAGGTCGTGGCGCTCAAGGGAGTGAACCTGTCCCTCAGCAGGGCGAGCTCACGCTGCTGATGGGCCCCTCCGGCAGCGGCAAGACCACGCTGCTTTCCATTCTCGGATGCATCCTGACGCCGACGTCCGGCACGGTTCGCATGCGTCGGAGAGCCGACCACGGGGCTAAGCCCGGAGGGCTCGCGGACCTGCGCCGCAAGCACATCGGCTTCATCTTCCAGTCCTACAACCTGTTTCCGACGCTGACCGCGCTCGAGAACGTCCGCATTGCGCTCGACGTCATCGGCCGCAAGGGCTATCCGGCGGCGCAGCGCGCGGAAGAAGTGCTGCGCGACGTGGGCCTCGGCCACCGGCTGCAGAACTACCCAGCCAACCTCTCAGGCGGCGAGCAGCAGCGCGTCGCCGTGGCACGCGCCATCGCGGCTTCGCCGTCGGTGGTGCTGGCGGACGAGCCGACCGCCGCTCTCGACAGCGAGAACGGACACGCCGTCATGGCGCTGTTGGCCCGTATTGCCAAGGAGCAGAACCGTTGCGTCCTCGCCGTGACGCATGATCCCAGAACGCTCGGCTATGCCGACCGGGTCGTGCGCATCGAGGACGGACTAATCGTTGGCGAGGAGCGTCGGCCGCAGGGGCTCGACGCACCCGAAATCACCGATCTCACCAAGAGGCGCAAAGCACATGGCTAAGCTCGATCCCACAGTGTCAACCGTAACTGCGGCGGCAGTTCTGGCGGTTGCCACGAGTGTCCTGCTCAATCAGTTCACGCCGTCGATCGGCCAGTCGACGACGCCCGCTTCGGCTGCGACGACCCCGGCTCAGGCCGCGGATGCGACGACGCCGCGCCCGCAGTGGGCTGCTTCCGCCACGGGCCGCGTGGAACCCAAGGACAGCGAGATCCGTCTCGTCGCCGAGGTCCCGGCAAAGATCGTCGAGGTCCTGGCGAAGAACAACGATGCCGTTTCCGCCGGCGACCTGCTCGTGCGCCTCGACAGCGAGGATCTGCAATCGAAGCTCGTCTCGGCGGAGGCCGAGGCACTAGTGCGCGAGCGCGAGCGCGAGGAAGAGCCGGTCAAGGGTCTCGCCCTCGAGCGGCGCAATGCGGAAGATGCGGCGACAGCATCCGAGCGCGCCGTGTTCGCGGCTCGCAATGCCCTCGACGAGGTGTATCGCAAGTCGAAGGCCGGACAAGCCGACGCCAATGCACTCACCCAGGCCCGCGACGAATTGAAGAAGGCAGAAGACAAGCTTGCCGCCGACCGCGACACGCTGGCCCAGACCAGCGCCAAGGCCGACATGCCGCTGCCGACGCGCCTCGAGTCGTCGCTGACGGCGGCACGCATGGACGTGTCTCAGATCGAGAACGCCATCGAGAAAACGCGCGTGCGTGCGCCGTCCAACGGTACGGTGCTCAACGTGTGGGCCAAATTCGGCGAGTCGGGTACGCCCTCTTCCGAATCGCCTCTCGTGCTCTTCGGTGATCTTTCGAGCCTGCGCGTGCGCGCCGAAGTCGAAGAGCGCGACGTGCCCAAGGTCCGCGTCGGACAGCGCGTCGTCGTTCGCGCCGATGCGTATCCCGAGAAAGATTTCGAAGGCGTCGTGTCCGAGATTTCGCAGGCGCTCGGCCCGCCGCGCATCACTACGCGCGGGCCACGCCGCCCGAACGACGTCGAGGTTCTCGAGGTCCTGATCTCGCTCGACGGCAACCCGCCGCTGCTCACGGGCATGCGCGTCGACGCGTTCTTCCGCAACGATACGCAGGCTTCGGCGGCGCAGTAATCGGCCGCACTCGTTCCATCGAACAGAAAAAGCCGGGCACCCTCGCGGGTCCCGGCTTTTTCGTGCGCGTTGCTTGCGGCCGAAGAGCTCGCTAGGAGGCGAGCGACGCTCTCAAGCTTTCTCCGCGCGGGCCGAGGAGGAACCAGGTCTCCTCGAGGCCGACGCCCTTGATCTCGATCATGCCGCGGCTTTCGAGATCGAATTCGGATTCGAGCGCCTTGCGTGTTCGCGGACAGACGTGGATACGGCCCGGCAGCGAGAGATTTTCGAGCCGGGCGGCGAGGTTCACGGCATCGCCCCAGACGTCATAGGTGAATTTCTGCCGCCCGATGACGCCCGCCATGACCGGCCCGACGGCGAGGCCGATACGGATGTTGAGATCGAGAGAACGCTCGCTTCGCAGCTCGGCAATCACCGTCTGCATGTCGAGGCCCATGCGTGCAAGCCTCGCCGCATGATCGTGTCGCGGCTCCGGGATGCCCGATGCCACCATGTAGGCATCGCCGATGGTCTTGATCTTCTCGACGCCATGCAGCTCGCTCAGGGCGTCGAAACGCACTACGATGCTGTTCAGAAGCTCGACGGTTGGGCCGGCGCCGAGACGGCGGGCCAGCGCGACGAACCCCGAGATATCGGCGAACAGGATGGAGGCTTCGGCGAAGCTGTCGGCGATGGCATCGGCGGGTTTCGCCTTCAGCCGCTCGACGATGCTGTCGGGCAGAATGTTGCGAAGAAGGGCGTCGGTCTCGGCCTTGGCTGCTTCGGCGAGGCGGAAGGCATAGAAGACGGAGGCGGCGATGAGGCCGAAGGTCGTGATCGCCGCCTGGGAGTATAAGGCGTTCAGAGAACTCGGGTCGGCCGCGATGAGGGCCTTTTCGGCGGGAACCGGAACCACATGATGAGGTGCAGCACGAGGCCCGCTACGATGACCGGAAGGATCAACCACAGCCGGTCGAGGCCGAGAACGACGAACGCCGCGGCGGCAATGACGATGATCTGGATATGCAGGCCGGAAGAATTGCCCAGGTAGGCCGTCAACGCCAGAAGTGCGGCGTACTCGGACACGACGATGAGCATCGCGGCCGCGATGTCGCCGAAGCGGTGCATGAACGGGACCGCGAACATGACGACGACGAGGGCGGCGTTGATGAGGACGATAGGCCGGTACTTGGCGTCGTCGACCACCATCTGCTGCAGCGTGTAGACGAGCGTCGTGACCGCGATCAGATACGCGATCATGTTGAGGATCATGAGCCGGCGCTTGACCTCGGGCGGATAGCCGGAGGTGCCTGCAGCCGTGAGGCGGGCGAGCATCAACGATACGGCGGCGGCGAAGCGCGACAGCTTCACCTCCCTGACCTTCGACAAGGTCCGGGACGCGAGCCGGTTTAGAAGCTCACTGCTCCACTCCATGGTCAATCCTCAGCCGGCCCTGCGCAGATGCGCCCCCGGAAAGGCCGGCCATGCGAACGCAGCCCGTATTTTGGGGGAGGGGCAGCCATTGCACAAGCACCGTAGAATTTAAGGGGCAATTTCAGGCGCCGGCGATGTCCTCGAGCTCATCGATGTCGCACGTGAAACGACCCTCGTTGCGCTCGATCGATCCGCCTTCCTCGAGCAGGACGAGCGCGGCGTTGACCTTCGGACGGCTGGCGCCGATCAGCAGCGCAAGCTCACTCTGCGAGATGGGCAGGTCGATCACGACCTTTGTTCCAGGCTTCAATTCGCCCTTCTGGCGCGCCGTGGCCAGGAAGAAGCGGGCCAAGCGGACCTCGATGGGATAGAGCGCGATGCCTTCGAGCTGGTGGTCGGCGTCACGGACACGATTGCAGAGAAACTTGATGACAGCTTCGCGCACCACGGGTCGGGTCTCGATCAGCCGCATCAACGACTGCCGCGACAATGTCAATGCTGTCACCTTGGTCACGGCCGTGGCGTCTGCCGTTCTGAGGCCACCGTCGAGCACGGCGATCTCGCCGAAAACCTTGCCGGGCTCGGCATGGGCGAACGACAGCTCGCGTCCCTCGGAGGTCAGCACCGACAGGCGCACGCGCCCCGCGCAGACGATGAAAATATCCTTGCCCTCATCGCCGCGGCCGAAGATGACCTGGCTGGCGTCGAATGAGATCTCGCGCAGCTCCTGGACGACGGCACGCCGATCGGCATCCTCGAGGGTGCCGAACAGCGCCGTCTTGGAAAGCATGTCTGCAATTGCATCCTTCGACATCATCGCGCGTGATCTTTCAAAAATGGGGTCAGGCGGCAAGCTGCGCAATTTTCACGGGAAGCGGGGAATATGGCAACTGGTTGTACACTATTGAGATGAATGGAGGCTTCAGACAGTTACCGGGGTAACGCCCCCGGCCGGTTCGCCCGGCTTCCGGCTGGGGCCGGGAGCCCGTGAATTCCCCTTTTTCCATGGCTTATCCAAGACGACTCACCCACGATGCCCCGAATTCGATACGCAGCCTTGTAGCGGCCCATGTCCCGTCGTATTGCTCAGCCCGCATCCAACAATTCCATGCGATCCTCATGAGCTCCGTAAAGGCCGCCTTCCTCACACCCTTCAGCCGGACCGACAGTCCGAGGCGCGAGACGCTGCGGCGGGAGCTCGCGCGCGAACGCGCCCGCGAGGACGGGCCGCTCGAAAAGCCCAAGCTCGTGCTGGCCTCCGCGAGCCCGCGCCGCCTCATGCTGCTGTCGCAGGCAGGCGTGGAGCCGGACGCGCTGCGGCCGGCCAGCATCGACGAGCGGGCGCGCATGGGCGAGATGCCGCGTGCGCTCGTTTCGAGACTGGCCAGGGCCAAGGCGGAAGTGGCGCGCGATCAGATCGCCAACGACAAGGAGATCGCCGGCGCCTATGTGCTGGCGGCGGATACCATCGTCGCCGTCGGCCGGCGCGTCTTCGGCAAGCCGGAGCACATGGAAGAGGCCATCGCTCATCTCGAGCGGCTTTCAGGGCGCGCGCATCGCGTGCTGACGGGTGTGTGCCTCATCACACCGGACGACCGCGTGCGCATGAAGATCATCGATACGCGCGTGCGCTTCAAGCACCTGTCGAAATCGGAGATCGAGGCCTACATCGCCTCGCGCGAGTGGCGCGGCAAGGCGGGCGGCTATGCCATCCAGGGCCTCGCCGGCTGCTTCGTGCGCAAGATCGTGGGATCCTATACCAACGTCGTGGGGTTACCTCTGACCGAGGTCGTCGCCCTGTTGATCGGCGAAGGCTTCCCGGTGCACTTCAACTGGCTTCGCGCCGCCGAGGACGATGCCGAGTAGCATCGCGACTCTGACCTTATGAGCGAACAGAAACCAGATACCCCGACCGGCGGACGCTGCCCCATTTGCGGCAAGCCGGCCATGGCGGCCTCACGGCCGTTCTGCTCCAAGCGTTGCGGCGACATCGATCTCGCCCGCTGGCTCTCAGGCAGCTACGCCATTGCCGGGGGAGCCGCCGACGCGGACGAGGACGGCGACGATACGGCCGCTGGCGAGGCCCAGAAGGGCGGGCGCAGGCCTGCTCCGGACGAGGACGCGGAGAACGACGCCTGACCCCTGTGAGGCCTGCCATTGGGCCGCAGCAGGGCGCCGTTCCGCACCCGGATGGAATGCTGGACAGGGGCGGATTGAGCCCCTATAAGACCCGAGCTTCGCGTCAGGCGCTACGCTCCGCCAAGCAAAAGCCCAGGTAGCTCAGTTGGTAGAGCACGTGACTGAAAATCACGGTGTCGCTGGTTCAATTCCGGCCCTGGGCACCACTTTTTTCATTGCGCGCAGCCGCCACTTCAACCCTGCGCGCTATGGTTCCGGTTCGAGGAAATCCCTCACCTGCACCACTTTCGTTTACGCGCAGCCGCCACGCCAACGCCGAGAGCCATGGCAAGGGCCGATCGGCCTTCCTCGACACGTGTGAAATTCATGCTCTTGGGGGGCGAGGCGGGCGTGGGCGATCAGGTGCCTGAGCCCGGACGCTGAAAGAACGACTGAGCACCCGTCATCCGCGTGGCGCCGTCGATATCCGCGACCCGGTTGAGCAGCCATACCAGTCCCGCTAAGGCGGGAGCAAAAATCGCAATGAAGCTGGTGACCAGGATGACAGTCATGAAGGGTGAAACCGCTTTCCGCCCGCGAACGCGTGCCACACTTAAATGCAGCGCGTACTACCGAGAATATGGTGATGCGGACAGGCAAGCGATAGCCCGAACGGTCAGTTTTTCGTGAGCGCCAAACCAGATGCTCTTCAGTGACGAGCGGCATGTTTCGCTGCGGCTGATGACGTCATATCGACCTTGCATGGACGTCGATCTCGACAAAATCAAACGGCCACAACTCCGGCACTCGCTCCACGAGCCTTTGAACATCGCGCTTCGCATGCCTTGATGGCTTGGCGCTGAAATGGCTCGGACCTGAACCTCGATCACAAGCGCGATGATCTGGTCCTAGTTGCAATGCTTCGGCCGTTCGGAGCCCAGCACGGAGACGCCGCGCAATTGACTGCGCTCCGGCTTAGGCCCTTGGCACCGTCCGCCCTCAGAACCGTTGTTTGCTCAGAGGCCCCTAGCGGTCACAAACGCGATCTCCGGATAAGATCGCGCCTGTGACCGCCGGCCCCAGGGCGGCGGGTTTTGCCCTGAGACTCGAACGTTCATCGCGTTCCGGCATGCCCCCTGTGGCATTGAGTGCGGCGATGCGATCGGATTTCCGCAATCGCGGACACCCCAAGGAATAGGGTGAGGCGATCAACGAGGCGATAGCCCGAATGGACAGTTTGGGATAAGCCTTTGGTAGGGCTTGCTGCGAGGGTCGGGTGTCTTCAACACCAAGACACCGGACATCAGGCATCCATGATCGAAGCGCTAGACAAATTCGAACGGCTCGAGACGCTTGCGGTGAACGCAGTCGTGCTGGACCGCTCCGGTAAGATCGTCGGCGTCAACGATGCCTGGAAGAGCTTCGGCAGGCGCAACGGCCTCCGCCTTCCGAAATACGGCATCGGCGCCAACTATCTGGCCTACTGCGGGACGGAGCAGCGGGCGGCGCCCACTCTCGCTCAGGATCTTCGCGAGCTCTTAGCCGGACGCCGCGACATGGTGACGACGACCTATCCGTGCCATTCGCCCACGGTGCAGCGGTGGTTCTTTCTGATCGGCTTCCCGCTCTCGTTCAAGCCGGTGTCCGGGGTCGCAATCCTGCATGCCGAGCTGACGAAGCTGTTGCCGCTGCCCGGCCAGCCGAGCACTTTGGCGCGGAAAGGCAAGCAGGACGCCTCGGGCCTGATGAGCCGGATCGCCGACACGGTCGAAGCCTCCGTTTCCAACAGCCTTGCCTCGCAGTTGGCGGCGATGATGCAAGGCCCGTCCAAAAGCGCGGCGACATCCGAACGCGGACGGGACAAAAAGAGCCATCTCAAGCTCAGCAAGCGGCAGATGCAAATTCTGGAACTGCTCGGGGAGGGCAAGACCAACGCGGAGATCGCCAAGGAGCTGTTCCGCTCACCGCATACGGTCAAGCTGCACGTGTCGGCGATCCTGAAGCAGCTGAACGTCAAGAGCAGGACGCAGGCGGCGCTGATCGCTTCGAGCTTGCCGCGGAAGCCTGGGGCTGGGAAAGGGGCTTAGGGGCGTCGGTTTGTCGGTCGATCCGCCCGAAGAAAATGGGTCCGGCGCTAGCCTCGCCGAACCCTCGTATTTTTGACATCGCCGCTTTGAACGGTCCGATGGCTTGGCGCTGAAATGGCCGGGCGCATCAGTATCAGGGCGACACCAGCATCATGAGAGATGCGTCACACAATTCCGGAAAACCGGAACTGTGGCGCGTCCGCGATGTCTTACCGAAAATCAGAGGTTTATCTCGCCGAGGAACAGCGCCCGCACCACAGCCTGCGTGCGTGTCGCCGCCTTGAGCTTGCGGCAGCTATTGCGCACGTGGGCGAATGAGGTCTCGCCGGAAATATGGAGAAGCTCGCCAATCTCCGCATCCGTCTTGCCGAGCGCGACCCATTTGAGCACCTCGCGCTCGCGGGCGCTCAGGATACCGCCCTTCCGCTCTTCGCCGTTCGGGCTCTGTGCCCAATCGCGCCTCAGTGCCCGCGCTCGCTGGTGAGCGAAGAGAGATATGATGTAGATCGCCTGACGTCCGCGAGGCGGGATGCTGAGTTTCTCGCCACCCATGGTGACGCAGGACTGATCGCCCTCCGGTCCGAAAATCGGCACGCTGAAGCCGTCCTTCAAACCGAACTCGGAGGCTTCGTCCATGACCTGGCGGGCCTCGGGCGTGTGCTCGCGGCTGACCTCGACCTCGTGCCAGAAGAAAGGCAGGGTGGTTTCGCGCGTGTGCTTCGCCATGGGATCGTAGCGATAGAAGCCTTGGTCGACGTAGCGTTCGAACCAGGGCTTGGACCAGCCGTTGACGATCAGGTGGGTTTCCAGCCGCAGACTGGGCGGGGGCATGTCGGTGATGATGAAATCGGTGAAGCCGAAGTTGCGAAGCTCGACGGCCAGGAGGTCGTAGACCTCGTCGACGGTCGTGGCTGCTCCGACCTTCTCGATAAAGTCAAAGGCTCGCGCCTCCACAGGAGTGGTGCTCATGGCTTCAACCGCACTGAATGCCCATACCCCGTGGCATCGAGGCTAGCCCAGGCGGCAGGCGCTCACAAGCGCCGGGCGACCTGCCCTGGCTACCTCCGGCTTGCGGCTCGCGTCAGCGCTTTTCTTGAGGAGGGTGAGACTGGGTCTCCATGGACCATTCGTTGCACTGCCAGTCTGCGCGCGTGCAGGCGATGCCGGGAAAAGAGCAGCCGATGACGCGCCCCTCAGCAATTTTGCACACGCGGCAGCCGTCGGTGGCGGAGGTGCAGTTCTTTTCGAGGGGCAGGATGTGATCCTTGACGTCGGACCAGTCCATGGGAACCCAGAGCGGGTAGATCAGAAGGCAGATGACGGCCATGGATGCCGGACCGCGCATTGTGATGTCCCCTACCCGAAATTGCTCGGCATGCGTACGTTCGAAATAAGCACCATTCCGGTGCTTTTGCGGCGAAACGTCGTAACTCATCAATGATCGGCTGAAATCATGACAGTCCCGCGAACAGGGCGCGCGCGGCGCTCGCGTTTCACTTCCCGGTCCAGCCAATTGCACGGAGGCGCAGTCCGGCCCCATGTGAGGGCGCATCGGCGCGTTTCAGGCCCGGCGGCGGGATGTCGCGCAAACTGGGGCACGGCCCTACAGGTTTGTCACATCCCAGGCCGGCCCAACCTATGCGAAAGGGCAGTAAAAATGGGGCTCCGCCCCAACGGCGACCCAACGAGGCCGCTGCGGTTTACCGATAATGCGCCGTAAGTTGTTTTTGCGGCAGCTATTGTGCAAGAGACTGTCCGCCACGCCCGAACCCCATGGCCGCCTCCCGCGTTTTGCGAGGTTCGGAAGTCAACACGGGCGGGACACCCCAGGAGGGCGACTATGGACGACACCCCGTCCCAACGGCAGAATTCCAAGATCAAGGCGGTTCCGAGCAGCAAGGCCCCCGAGCCCGCGGCGAGCCGTTTGCGAATGCCAAGCGCCAAATTGCGCCGCCTGATCGCCACGCTCGTCGTCGTGGCAGCGATGGCCGGCGGCACTTACTGGTATTGGCGCAACTCCGTCCTCTATCCGTCGACCGACAACGCCTACGTGCAGGCCAATGTAGTTCGCATTGCCCCGCTCGTGAGCGGGCCAGTCATCGAGGTGAAGGTCCAGGACAACGCGCGCGTCGCGGCCGGTGACGAGCTTCTTCGCATCGACCCGGCGCCATACCAGGCGGCCCTCGATGCGGCGCAAGCTCGCCTGGATCTGGCTCAGCTGCAGCAGAAGGGCGCCGGCGGCGGCGCACAGGGCGCGACGGCCAAGGCCAACACCGATCAGGCTCAGGCAGCAGTCACCAAGGCTAAGCTCGACCTCGACAATGCGACGATCAAAGCGCCGGTCGCCGGAACCATCGGCAACGTTCGCATCCGGCCTGGTGCACTCGCGCAGGCCGGCGCAAGTCTGTTCCCGCTCGTCGACACTGGGCAATGGTGGGTGGACGCCAATTTCAAAGAGACTGAGCTGGCGCGCATCGCCCCCGGCCAGGAGGCAACGGTGACGCTCGATATCGACCCGTCACACGTTCTCAAGGGCAAGGTGGAGTCGATCAGCCCCGCGAGCGGCACAGCCTTCTCCCTGCTGCCGGCGGAGAACGCCAGCGGCAACTGGGTGAAGGTGCCGCAGCGCTTCTCGGTGCGCATCTCGCTCGACGCGCCGCCTGCCGACGTGCCGATGAGGGTGGGGGCTTCGGCGTCCGTTACCGTCGACACTACGGGCAAGGGCTCAAATGGCGCTCGCTGATAAGCGCCCAACCACCAAGGCGGAACGCGTACTCGCCGCGGCGGCCGTGATGCTGGCCGTGCTCATGGTCGTTCTCGACATGACGGTCGTGAACGTCGCCTTGCCCCACATGATGGGCGCCCTGGGCGCAACATCCGACCAGATCACCTGGGTTCTGACCTCGTATATCGTCGCCTCGGCGGTGACGATCCCATTGAGCGGATATCTGGCCGAACGCTTCGGCCGGCGGCAGGTCATGCTGGTCAGCGTCGGCGGGTTCGTTCTCGCGTCCGCGCTGTGCGGCCAATCCTCGACACTGACGCAGATGGTTTTTTCGCGCCTTCTGCAGGGCGTGTTCGGCGCCAGTGTCATCCCGGTCTCGCAGGCGATCATGGTCGATACCTTCGACGCCAAGGATCGCGGCAAGGCCATGGCGATCTGGGGGATCGGCGTTCTCATGGGGCCGATCCTGGGACCGACGGTCGGCGGCTTCATTACCGATCACCTTGGTTGGCGTTGGGTGTTCTACATCAACGTGCCGATCGGGATGGCGAACCTGGCGCTCATTCTGGCCTATATCCTTCCCTCGCCGCGGCGCGACGCCACGGCGGACTGGATCGGCGCGCTGCAGCTCGCGGTGGGCATCGGCTGCCTGCAGACGCTGCTCGATCGCGGCAATCGCGAGGACTGGCTGCATTCGAACTTCATCCTGTTCATGGCCTTCGCGTCGCTGCTCGGACTCGGACTGTTCGTGAGACGGAGCCTCAACCGCCCCACCGCGGTATTGCAGATCGACCTTCTCAAGGACCGTAACCTCGCCGCGGCGACGTTCATGATCATGGCCTTCGGCATCGGCATGATGAGCACCATCGTGCTGCAACCGATTTTTCTAGAACACCTGCTCGGCTATCCGGCGAGCACTGCCGGGCTCGTCATGGCACCGCGCGGCATCGCCGTGGCGGTCGGCATGGCTTCCGTGGCGGTGCTTATCAACCGCATCGAGCCGCGCGTGCTCGTGCTGGCGGGGCTTACACTTTCCGCCGCCGGCAGCTACGCGATGACGTGGTACAATCTCGATATCGATCTGAAGTGGATCATCCTGCCCGGCATCGTGCAGGGCATCGGCATGGGCATGATCTTCGTGCCGCTCTCGACGCTCGCGTATCAGACATTGCCGGCCGCAGCGACCGACCAGGCCGCAAGCGTTTTCAATCTCGCGCGCACCATCGGCGGCTCGATCGGCATCGCCATCTCGGCCACGGTACTGACGCGCGAAAGCCAGGCTAGCTGGTCGGTGCTCGGGGCGCGCATCAATCCTTACGATCCCGCGCTGGCGCAGTGGCTCGAGACCACGGGGTTGAGCGTCTCAGATCCCAACACCGCTGCCGTTCTCGGCCGGGAGATCACGCGTCAGGCGACGATGCTCGGCTTCCTCAGCGCGTTTCATTTCGTGGCCCTGAGCTTCCTTGCGCTCATTCCGTTCGTACTGCTGCTGAGCGGAAAGACGCGTGGCGCAGGGCGCGCCGACGCCAGCCAGTCGATGGCTCATTAGAGCGTATTTGCCTTTGAGACCGATGATTCACGCTCAGGCTGATAGGGCCTGACGCGATCATGGTCGTCTTTAGTGAGACCAATGATTCACGCGTCAGGCTGATAGGGCCTGACGCGATCATGGTCTAGGCCGGTTGAGCCGAGCGGCGACGATGTAGCCGATCCAGGCTGCGAGCAGCGACATACCAAGCACCGAAACGAGATAGGCGGCGGCGAAAACCTCATCGCCGTCGAGCAGCATCATGAACGTATCGAGGCTCATGGCCGAGAACGTGGTGAAACCGCCGCATATGCCGGCCATGACGAACTGGCGGCTGGCCGGCCCGACGGCGATGCGTCCGTGCGGACCCGTCACTGTGGCGAAGAACGTGATCACGAACGAGCCGACCACATTGACGAATCCCGTCGCCAAAAAGACCGCTTGGCCGAGCATGGAAACGATGACGACGGCACACAGAAACCGGAGCAACGAGCCCAACGCGGCGCCGCATCCCACCGCCAGATAGAGCCGCGCCATGGCGATAGCGGCCCGCTTATCGTCTTTTTGCATCGGTCCTCACGCGAAGATCCGTATGAGAGACCAGTAGCCGATGGCGACAGCGGCGATGCACAAGCTCGCCGAGGCGGCGACATAGATGGCCGCTTGCCGCGCCTCGCCGCCGAGCGCAAGGTTCAGCGTCTGCAAGGAAAACGAGGAGACCGTCGTATAGCCGCCCAGAAGACCGATGACCACGAACTCGCGCAGAAGTTCACTGGCAAAGGGGCCACCCACGGAACGCGACGCGCCGAAGAAGGCGCCGATGGCCAAGGCACCGCTCACGTTGACGGCCAGCGTACCCCAGGGAAACGTTTCGCCTATGCTGCGGCCGATGGTTTCGGCAAGAAAAAGCCTGGCGATGCCGCCGAGAAATCCGCCGAGCAACACGAGGGCGCATGATTCAAGGGTCATCTGGAGTTCCGGACGGCGGGCCGCCTCAAGGATGCTTCGATTGCCGGGCGCTCGTCAATGTGAACCCGCCGGCTTCGCGGCTAGGACGCGCGCGCGCCTGAGCGCGCAAGTAGCGGCGCGGCGGCATCCCGTATCTCATCGCGAACGCGGTGGTGAAGTTCGTCACCTGATTATAGCCTATGCGGTTCGCGATTTCCTTGAGCGACAGATCGGTATTTTCCAGCGCGATGCGCGCATGCTCCAGGCGCTCGTTGCGCAACGTCTCGAATACGGTGGCGCCGAAAAGCTCGCGAAAGCCGGCGTTGAGCGCCTTCTCGCTCATGCCCACGGCCAGAGCGAGCTCAGCTGCGCTCGGCGGATTGCGCACATCGGCAAGAAGGCGGGCCCGCGCTTCCTCGATCGACGCCTTGTCGCGGCCCGACCGGATCAGCTTCACTTGGCTGCCCGAGGCCGCGGCGGCCTGGATTGCGAACAATTGCAGGACCGCCCCTTCCAGAAAGGCGCGACGGAGGGCTCCGTTGAACTGCTCCGAAAATAGCTCGCTGGCGACACGGCGCATTTTTGGCGAGGCCGGTATTTCTAAAAGCTGACCGCGCGACATGCCGGGATCGAGGAGGCCGCTGAGAAACTCCGGGATTTCGCCGTCGAAATATTGGGCAATGCGGTCGCCACGGAGCCGGTATCCGGCCAGACGCAGCTTCTGCTGTGGTGGATGCTCGTACCGAGCCCAGCCATCTACAGTGCGGAACATCACCGCTTGGTCCGGGCCGACGGCGCCGCGGACGCCATCCCCGAGAACGATCGAAACATGCCCGTTGACAGCCACATTGCTGGCCAGCCAGGGCTCGCTCTCCACTATCCGGGGCTCGACGACGCAGGGTGCGAGGACGTCCACTGTCCCGAGGTAAACGACGAGCGTATCGCCGACTTCGAGGCGCTCGATCACGCCGCGATAGTGCCCTTCGTTAATCACGAACCGCTCGCTGACCGAGATCGGTCGCTCCGCAGCATCCTCAAGTAAGAGCCACGTTATGGCGCTGGTCGACTTCAATTCTGTCATTTTGTGCTTTCGTCGCGACGCACACTAGGTGCTCTCCGCCTTTCGTCAACTCCAGATAGAACGGAGGACAATTAACGTGCGGTTGCGCACCAGCCGTCGTCACGCGAATTCGGCACGCTGGCATTATCCGGGCACTGCAAAGTTGCAGCAGCTCCTATAACCGTCTTGGTTATTCTTCGTTCACTAACTTGGACTTAAAGTGGTCTTTGGCCAGACGACACGGAGAGCGAGGCCTGCACTTCGGCGATAAGTCGTGGCGCCGCCACACTGATGTCGCAGTGACGCTCTCTTAAGTTACTTAGTTAGCGTCCGTTCGGCTTACGCAGGATCACCGTTTTGCTCCGGCTAATCATCCTTTTCTCTTGCCTCGTCGGCGTCCGGGTGGCGGCCGCGGAGCCGGTTCGGCTTGACGGGGACGCCCTCAAGGCGACTGTGACCGGCTCGGTCGTCGAGATCGACACGCCGCTCGGAACAACGGTACCCATCCGCTTCAACAGCGACGGCCTCATGTCCGGCGAGGCCGGCGAGCTTGCCTCGCTGCTGGGATCGCCCAAGGACCGCGGCCGCTGGTGGATCGCGGACAATCAAATTGTGCGCCAAGTGGTTCAGGTGGTTCGAGGCCCAGCCGCACTGCACTCACCATCAGTCTCGATGGCACGCGCATTTTCTGGCAGAAGGACGACGGCGAGACCGGGCACTGCGACGCTCGTTTCGCAAGGCAATGGCGGGGCCGCAAAGCCGCCATCTCAGACGGTCACCGCCTCGGCTGGCGCGCAGGCGGGCAAGGCCCAGGCGGTCGGAGGCGAACCCATTCCGCCGCAGAAGTTCGTCACGGCCAATGCAGCCCCCGAACCGCCGAGCCCCGCCACGGTTGAAGTCGCGCCAGACACGGCTCCGCGCCCGCAAACGTCCGCCGCCGCAGCCTCCTCGATGTATCCCGTGAAGGAGAACCTGCTGCCGACCCGCCGCATCGCTCAACACAAAGCGCCCGCCCAGAAGCCTGCCCAGCGCCCGCCGGTTCAAGCCGAGCGCCTCGTCCCGGCCCCTGCTGCCGAGCAGAAGGTCGCTCAGGCCTCGTCAATATCCATGCGCGCGCCCCCCACCACAGAAGCCAATTCCGCCTTGGGCCCAGCCTCTCTCCTTCAAGGTCGCCGGGGTCCAGGACTATGACGTGCTCTATATCCGCAGCGGACCGTCACAGGACCATAACTCGGTCGGCATGATTCCGCCGACAGGCCGGGGCATCGTCATTACCGGCCGCTGCCGCGATGACTGGTGTCCGATCCGGCATCGCAACGTCTCCGGCTGGGTCAATCGCTATTATCTGGCTCAGGATTTGGCGCGCTAGCTCGGGCCGCATTTCCGATATTCTCGCGACCGCGACGACCCGGTGCCGGAGGAATTCCACGCTGGCGAGCGACTGGCAATTGGTTCAGTCTCGTTCCAAGCCTCGTAAGATTTTGATCCCTGTCAAAGCGGCGCTCGCTGTCCAATCGCACATGACTTCAGACGTTCCTCTTCAGACGTGACAGGCTCACGCCTCAACCAAAAGAAAATGGATGCATCCGGGATGCGCGAGATACGTTCGAACGAAGGGGGATTGCCCCTCAAGAGCGATGCGCGTCCTGGATTGACCCGGCAGACTTTTCTGCGCGGGGCCTTGGCGCTCTCGGCCACGCCGCTGATACGCACCATTCCGGCGCGCGCCGCCGTCTCGCTGGCCGTGAGCGAAATCGCACCCGGCGTGTTCGTGCATCAGGGCCGCTACGAGCTGCAGTCGCCCGAGAATTACGGCGACATCGCAAACGCGACGTTCGTCGTCGGCAACAATGCGGTGGCCGTGATCGACACGCTCGGCAGCGCCAAGGCCGGTCGCGAGCTTCATGCCGCTATCCGCGCCGTGACCGACAAGCCGATCCGCTATGTCATCAATTCGCACATGCATCCGGACCATGTGTTCGGGAACGCGGCCTTCAAGGCGGACAATCCTGCCTTCGTGGCGCATCACAAGATGGGCCGCGGGCTAGCCGCGCGAGCCGAGCGCTACATGGCCGCCAACAAGGAGACCCTCGGGCCAGACGCGTTCGAGGGCACGGAGATCGTGCTGCCGACAGTTCCGGTCGAGTCGACGATGACGCTCGATCTCGGCGGCCGGTCGCTGATTTGCGAGGCACAGAAGACCGCTCACACGGACAACGACCTCACCATCCGCGATACGGCGACGGACACGCTCATCCTGGCGGACCTCTTGTTCTCAGTGCACATCCCGACGCTCGACGGCTCGATCAAGGGCTGGCTCGCCCTACTGGACGGCCTTGCCCAGACGAAAGCGGCGCGCGTGGTACCGGGCCACGGTCCACACGCCATGGAGCTTCCCGGAGCCATCGAGCCCGAGCAGCACTACCTTTCGACCATCGCCACCGGAGTCAGAGAGCTGATCAAGAACGGGAAGACGCTGGAAGAGGCGACCCGGACCGTCGGCCTTTCGGAGCGGGACAAGTGGAAGCTGTTCGACGATTTCCATGCGCGCAACGTGACGGCAGCCTTCGCCGAGCTGGAATGGGAATGAGGCAGCAGGCGCCTCACCGCTTGTCTTCGTCCCAGCCCTCCTCGCCCACGAGCGGCACGAAGCGAACGTAGGTGAGGCTCTCCTCCTGGTACTGGTGCGCGCTGACACGAACCAGGCGCACAAGCTCCTGGGCATGGGTCTGATCGCCTACTGGAATGACCAATCGGCCGCCGATCTCGAGCTGCTCCTTCAGCGACTGCGGAACCTCGGGGGCGCCGGCTGAGACCAGGATCGCATCATAGGGTGCGTGCTCGCTCCAACCCCGAGTGCCGTCGGCGTGGAGAACGTGCACGTTGGCATAACCGAGATCCTTGAGTCTCTTTGCGGCCGCGTTGGCCAGGGGCTCGATGCGCTCGACGGTGAAGACCTCGGCGGCGATCTTGGACAATAGGGCCGCGACATAACCCGAGCCCGTTCCGATCTCGAGCACCTTGTCGCCGCCCTCGAGCTTCAGCGCATCGATCATTACCGCGACGATGTAGGGCTGCGAGATCGTCTGCCCCTCGCCGATCGGGAGCGGACGGTCGTCATAGGCGAAGGCGAGCAGGTCGGCTGGAACGAAATCCTCGCGCGCGACCTCGGACATGGCGGCCGCCACGCGGGGCGCGGTCACGCCGCGCGCGACGATCTGCTCGCTAACCATCTCGCGGCGAAGCACTGCGCAGTCCGGCTGCCCACCGGTTTCTGAAGCTTTCGACGCGCTGCCCTTGGGAGACCTGGCCATTTGCGCCTCGCGCATGGTGAACAGCGGATAAAATCTGCCTGTCGGCTTGGCCTTGTGAACTCTCCGCGTGGGAACGAAGTGGCCCAAAGCGCGTTGCACAGCCGAAACCACAAGCAGGAGAAACGCCGATGAAAGTTGCCAATCTCGAGGATCTGTTCCTCCACACTTTGCAGGATATCTACTTTGCGGAAAACCAGATTCTCAAAGCTCTGCCCAAGATGATCAAGGCCGCGGATTCGAAAGAACTCGGCAAGGCGTTGTCGTCCCATCTCGAAGAGACCAAGGAGCACGTGACCCGTCTCGAGCAGGTGTTCGAATTGCTCGGCGAGAAGGCCAAGGCGGAGAAGTGCCCGGCCATCGAAGGCATCATCAAGGAAGCCGACGAGCTGATGAAGGAGATCAAGGACGCCGACACGCGCGACGCGGCCATGATCGCTGCGGCCCAGGCCGTTGAGCACTACGAGATCACGCGCTACGGGACGCTCGTCTCGTGGGGCAAGCTGCTTGGCAAGAAGGACGCCGTGGCGCTTCTTTCAGCAACCCTCAAGGAAGAGTACGCGGCCGACGACAAGCTGACGAAGATCGCCGAAAGCAAGCTCAACAAGGAAGCTGCATAACCGATAGCGGCTGCGTGCATAGCGCAATCCCTCGAGGCTATCGATCGGCCTCGACCGGCGTCCCAGCAGGACGTACGGCCGGGGCCGTTTTCGTTTTCGGCTCGGATGCTCAGATGAGGCCGCTCGGCCTCAGCCCGCTTATACCGAGCTCGTCCATCGACACGGCCTTGATCAAAGCGAAAACCTCGCTGCCGTTTTGCAGATTGAGCTCGGCGACGGCTAGGCGAGTCGCGGAGGCAACGATGCGATCTCCGCCTTCAAGCTCGACCTCCACGAGGGCAAACGGGCCTTCTCCGGCTCTGATCTGAGTCACGCGACCGGCGAGCACCGTGCGAACGCTGGATTGCTCGGGCTTTCCAAGCGCCAGCGCGACGTTGGTGGCCCGCACCGAGATGCGCACAGTGGCCGACGTGGCCTCGACGCGGCCCGGCACGACGATCTCACCCGCCGGGTGAGCGACGATCGTGACGCCGAACTCCGGCAGCGCACGTGCGAAGGTTCCCGTGATCATGGACACGGTTTCGAACCTGTCCGCTGACGCATCCATGAGCGAGGGAGACAGGACCTCTGAAGGCGTTCCGGACGCCACCACCCTGCCCTCGGCGAGCTTGACGACCTTGGCGGCGAGACGGGCCACCTCCTCCATGGCATGAGAGACATAGACTATGGGAAGGGCCGTCTCATCGCGCAGGCGTTCGATGAAGGGGAGTATCTCGAGCTTACGCTCGGTATCCAGGGAGGCGAGGGGTTCGTCCAACAGCAGTATTTCCGGCGACGCCAGCAAAGCCCGGCCGATGGCGACACGCTGGCGCTCGCCGCCCGACAACGTGCGCGGGACGGACCCCAGAAGGTGACCGATCCCAAGCAAGCCGACAACGTCGTCGAGACTAATGGCGTTGGCATCCGGAGTGCTGAAGTGGCGGCCATAGAGCAGGTTCTGGCGCACGGTGAGATGCGGCAGAAGCTGGCCGTCCTGGAACACCAGGCCGACGCGCCTTTTGTGCACGGGCACGGCGATGCGTCGCGACGTATCGATCAGGGTGCGGTGCCCGACCTGGATCAAGCCGCGCTCCGGCCGTTCGAGGCCAGCAATGAGACGCACGATGGTGGATTTGCCGGAGCCGGACGGACCAAACAGGGCGACGATGCCCTCCGAGCCGGAAAACGCGGCATCGAGGTTGAAGCGGCCGCGAGAGAGCGCGCAATCGAAGACAATCATTCGAGGCGCACCCCGCGCCGGTCGCCACGCCGGGCCAGATACTCCGACACGACGAGAGCGCCGAGAGACAGCGTCACGGCAACCAACGAGAGACGGAAGGCGCCTGCGTCACCGCCTGGGGTCTGCGTATAGGAGTAGATGGCGGCCGGAATGGTTTGCGTTTCACCCGGAATGTTCGAGACGAAGGTGATCGTCGCGCCGAATTCCCCCAACGCCTTGGCGAAACACAGCATGGCTCCAGCGACGATGCCCGGCAGCGACAGCGGCAGCGTGACGGTGAGAAATACCCACAGCGGGGAAGCCCCAAGCGTCGCGGCCGCCTGCTCGGTGCGGTCGTCGATCGATTCCATGGCGAGGCGGATGGCGCGCACCATGAGCGGAAATCCCATCACGGCGGCCGCGAGCGCCGCCCCTGTCCAGCGGAACGAGAACACGATGCCGAAGTAGTCATAGAGAAAGCTACCGATCGGTCCGCGCTTGCCGAAAAGGACCAGCAAGATGTAGCCCGTGACCACCGGGGGCAGAACGAGAGGCAGATGGACCACACCGTCGAGAAATGTTCGGCCGGGGAAGCGGCCACGCGCCAGCGCGAACGCAGCAAGAACCCCGAACGGCACACTCAGCAGCGTTGCAACAGTCGCCACCAAAAGTGAGAGCCGTATTGCGACGAGCTCATCGGGAGTTAGATGCCACATCTGCTGCCGGATGATCCGTTGATCATTATGTCACGCCTGTGAGGACCAAAAAATCGTGAGCGCTGCCAGCGCCTAACGGCCGTTGGTCCGAACAACGCCAATACGTTCACTCCAGGAGATTAGACAAGCGAAGACATGACGTCGGCCAAAAAATCCGTACGATATTAACAGCGCAGCCCGTCCGCAACTTCGCGACAGAAAAAACTACCGCCTACGTTTCTCACGTGCTCGCCTCGTGTGCAGTGTCGCGAGAGCACTCCGCATTGTGATTATTTGCGTCGTCGCTTGATGACACGGCATGCTTGCAACTTACCCACTACACAACGTTGCATGGGCCTTGAACTCGCCGCCACCGTGCGGCACTCTTTAGACTTTGGTTCTCGACCCCGGAGCGGAGGGTCGGTTTTTTTGTGTGTTGCTCATCGCTCCATGAAGCGTGAAGCAAGCTACCGGCCATGAAAGAAAGGCCCGAATGGGCCAAGCCGGCGAAGCGATCGAGTGTGCGTACAGGAGTATTTTACCTGCCGGCACCGAACTACGGGGGGTTATGTGCAAAGCTTGGCGCAGCGAGAGATTGTCGGATTCAATCCTATTACTCAGTCCAATCGTATTCTCGGCACAGCTTTCCTGATCGTTGTCGGGGTTTCTGTCGTGGCCACGCGGGGAATTGCGGTGCTGCTGCCGCTGCTCGCCGGACTTACGGTGCTTTTTGCCTTTTATGAGCAGGCAACACTTAGAATTTTCACCCGCGCAGCTCCGGCCACGGCTGCTTTCGGCATTCTTCTGGCCTACGCACTTCTCAGCACAAGCTGGGGGGTCTCGCCGCAAGATTCAATTCCGCATGTAATTATCGCCATCACTCTGCTCGCGTCGGCGCATGCGATCAGCGTGTGGATCGGCGAGCAACAGGAGCCGCGCCTGCGGCACATTGTGTTTTGGATCACCGTCGCGTTCGGCTTAGCGCTCATGTGGCTCACATTCGACGTTCTGGCGGAGCAGGCCATAAAGAGATGGTTCGTCAATGGCTTCGATTTCCTGCGGCCGCAGACGGAAAACAAGCACTATCGCATCGACGGAGAACGGCTATGTATGGCTGACGCTGTCAGATCTCAACCGCAATGTCGCCGCTGTGAACCTGCTGCTATGGCCGGTTCTGATGTGCGCGAGCCTTTTGTGGAGCGGCAGCAAGAAAACGATCATTCTGGCAGTGCTTTTTGCCGCCGCAGCAGTCTGCACTTTCGTATCCAATCATGAAACCTCGAAGCTGGCGTTTATCGTGGCGTCGTTGGTATTCCTGCTCGCGCATCTGTCCGTGCGGGCCGTGAAGGGGCTTTTGATTGCAGCTTGGGTCGTCGCGATTCTGGGGACCGTTCCGATGGCGCTCCAAGCCTATAACGGGCTGCAACTGCACGAAGCGAATTGGGTGCAGGCGTCGGGACGCGACAGGATCGTGATCTGGGCCGATATTGCGGAACGGACGCTCGAACGCCCGCTCCTGGGAGTTGGCGCAAGGACGACCAACGAGCTCAACGACCTCGGTACGGCCTCGCTCAAGCAGCCCGAAGCGGAGAAGGAAAGGAAGATCGGGCGTCACCCTCACAACGTTTACTTGCAGGCCTGGTACGAGCTTGGCGGCGTGGGAGCCATCCTGCTCGGCGTGGCCGGGCTCGTGGCACTCACACAGATTTTGAGATTCCCGGCATTTACCGCGCCGTTCTCGTTGGCGATGCTCACTTCTGCGTCTCTTGAGCTCGCTCTTTGCTGGGACATCTGGCAACGCTGGTTTTTCGCCCTTATCTGTTTCTCCGCCGTGATGCTGGTCCTCGCCCTCCGCTGGGTGACGCTACACATGTCTCGAGGGGAATCCGGCCGCGGCTCCGTCTAGCGCCATCCTTCGAACGCGGGAGCGAGCACCGTGGGCTCTTTGCTGGCAGCGCTGACGTCATTCGCATTGGCTGCCGTTTTCGTGCGCGTGCTAGTCAGCAACAGCGTTTTCGGCACAATCATCGACATTCCCAACGAGCGCTCATCGCATAGCGTGCCAGTGCCGAGAACGGGCGGCCTCGGCCTTATGGCAGCGGCGGCGGTGACGTGGGTTCTCTTCTCGCCCGGAAGCTATGCCGAAACGGTGGTCGCGGCAGGGCTGCTCTCTGCCGTCTCGTTCCTGGACGATGCGCGCGGCCTGTCGGTCCGCGCGCGCCTATTAGTGCAGGGAAGTGTGGCCGCGCTGTTTCTGGCCCTTGCCTATCAGGGACCTTGGTTCCTGTTGCTGCCGGCGCTGCTCGCGATCGTATGGATGATCAATCTCTACAATTTCATGGACGGCTCCGACGGCCTCGCAGGCGGCATGTCCATCGCCGGGTTCGGCACCTATGCCGTGGCCGCCTATGGAGGAGGCCTGATGGAGCTTTCGGCGCTTGCGGCCGCGCTCACTGGTGCTGCCGCCGGATTTCTCATCTGGAACTTCCACAAGGCGCGCATCTTCATGGGGGACTCCGGCTCGGTGCCGCTCGGCTTCCTCGCCGCCGCCCTGGGTCTGCTCGGCTGGCAAGAGGGCGTGTGGCCGATGTGGTTCCCGGTGCTTGTGTTTTCGCCCTTCATCGCCGATGCATCGGTGACGCTGGTCAAAAGGTATCTTCGCGGCGAGCGGCTGTCGCAGGCGCATAGATCGCACTATTATCAGCGCGTCCTGCGCATGGGGCTTGGCCATCGCGGCACGGCGCTCGCAGCCTACGTGCTGATGCTCGCGACTTCGGGAAGCGCGCTCGCTGCGCGGGCGTGGCCGGTTGCGGCTGTCGTCCTTTTGATCGTGACCTGGCTTGCCATTTACGGCGCCGGCATGTGGGTCATCGACCAGAGGTGGGCGGACTTCGAGCGCAGCCAACAAGCGCCGCCGCCCGAGCACGTCAGCGCTTGAGTGAGACCCATGATTCACGCTTCGGACTGATAGGGTCCGAAGCATCATGGTCTTCGCATCTTGAACCACTCTGCCGTCTCGGCCAGAGCCTCCGACATGCCGAGCCTCGGCTTCCACCCGAGGCGCGTACGCGTTTCCGTATCGTCGATCTCGAGATCACCGATCAAGCGCTGAACCTCGCCTTCGTGACCCGTCCATCGGCCAGCAGCAGCCAACACCGCGGGAGGGAACGGGACCAGCCGGGCTTTGCGCCCGAGTGCCGTGGCGATCGCATGCACAAGAGCGGGCGTCGAGACCGTCGCGCCGTCGCGGGCGAGAAAGACGCGGTTCTTTGCTTCAGGACTTGCGACAGCCAAGGCGATGAGATCGGCGAACGCGGACACGGAGAGGATGTCGCGCGCATTTCGAATGCTGGCGAACGGCAGCGGGACGCCCTTCTCAACGAGACCGAACAAGCGGACCATGTTGCCGCGCACGTCCGCCCCGTACATGAGCGGCGGGCGGAGAATGACGAAGTCCATGCCCCCGCGCGTGAGCAATCTCGCGCAGCCTCTGCTCCGCCGCGGCCTTGCTCCGGCCGTAAGCGTCCTCGGGCGCCGGTGCGTCGGCGGCGGTGAAGGGCTTTCCATGCGTGGCCTCGCCGTTAACCTTGATCGAGCTCACGAATACGAGCCGCGAAACGCCCGCACGCAGCGCGGCCTCGGCCAAGCCCTCAAGCACGCCGACGTTGGCGGCGTTGTAGACCGCGTCGGCCCCGGCTTTATTTTCACTCAGCACATGCGTTCGCGCGACGAGGTGCACAATACAGTCGGCGCCGGCCAGCACATGCGCCCATTCCGTGCGCGCCGTCAGATCGCCGAGCGGGACGACGCGCTCAGCGGCAAGGCCTTCTCCGCGTGCCGGGGTGCGGACCACCGCCGTCACAAGGTGCCCCGCCTCGGTCAGCGCCTTGCAGCAGGGACGGCCTACGAAGCCGTTTGCTCCGGTGACGACAACGCGCATGCCTTTTCACCTTATTTCGTTTCTCCGCGCTTGATATGCGCGCGCGCTGCATGCGACACCCAGGTCGGCCGCGGCGCATCATGGCGCGGCCGGCACGCCAAGGGCAAGGCGCACTCGCGCCGCGTCACCGCAGAAGGCACGAGGACGGACTATGGCATCCACGGCGGCGACGAAGCCGGATCAGCCGGTTCTGGTCACCGGGGCGGCGGGATTCATCGGATTTCACGTCGCGCGGGCGCTGTTGACGCAAGGACGCGCCGTCGCGGGGGTCGATAGTCTCAACAGCTATTACGATCCCAAGCTCAAGGAATCGCGCCTCGCCGTGCTTGCGCGCCTGCCCGGCTTTACATTCCACAAGCTCGATCTCGCAGACCGTGCCGGCACCAAGGCCCTATTCGAAACGGTTCGCCCAGAGCTCGTTATCCATCTCGCGGCCCAGGCCGGCGTTCGCTATTCACTCGAGAATCCGCACGCCTACTGTGGATTCCAATCTCGTTGCCTTTTTGAACATCCTCGAAGGGTGCCGACACGGCAACGTGCGTCATCTCACCTTTGCTTCGTCGAGCTCCGTCTATGGCGCCAACACGAAGATGCCGTTCTCGGTGCACGACAACGTCGATCATCCTTTTAGCCTCTACGCGGCGACGAAGAAGGCCAACGAGCTGATGGCGCACAGCTACAGCCATCTTTACGGGCTGCCTGTGACCGGGCTCCGCTTCTTCACCGTGTACGGGCCGTGGGGCCGTCCCGACATGGCGCTGTACCTGTTCACGAAGGCCATCTTCGAGGACCGTCCGATCGACGTGTTCAACCATGGCAACATGCGCCGCGATTTCACCTACATCGACGACATCACCGAAGCCGTGATCCGCGTTGCGGATCGCGTGCCCGAAGCCAATGCAGCATGGGACGGCGCATCCCCCGATCCCGGGACCAGCAAGGCCCCCTACCGGCTCTACAATATCGGCAACCACACGCCCGTGCCGCTCATGACGCTGATCGCAAGCCTCGAAAAGGCCATCGGCAAGGAGGCGAAGAAGAACCTTCTGCCCATGCAGGCAGGCGACGTGCCGGAGACCTTCGCCGACGTGGAGGACCTGGCGCGCGACATCGGCTTCCAGCCTTCGACCTCGATCGACGACGGCGTGCGCCGCTTCGTGGCATGGTACAGGGACTACTATCGGATTTGAGCAAGCAGGTTTGAACAGAGGGCGCCGCCGGCACGCTGCCCCAGGAGTTGACGTCATCTCATGTGCGGATTGGCTGGCTTTGCCGGGTTCAAGGATCTGAAGGGGGAGCCCGCCGCCATAGCCCGCAGCATGGGCGACGCCATCGCCCATCGCGGCCCGGACGATTCCGGCGTCTGGATCGATGCCTCGGCTGAAGTCGCGCTTTCTCACCGCCGGCTCGCCATCGTCGACCTGTCGCCTGCCGGCCATCAGCCCATGCACTCCCACTCCGGGCGCTTTGTCATCGCGTTCAACGGCGAGATCTATAATCACCGTGAGATCAGGGCCGCGCTCGAGCGCGAGGGTGCGGCGCCTGCCTGGCGCGGCACGTCCGACACGGAGGTTCTGCTCGAGGCGATCGAACATTGGGGTCTCGTGCGTGCGCTCGAGGCCAGCGTCGGCATGTTCGCCGTCGCGCTGTTCGACCAGAAGGAGCGCCGGCTTTTTCTCGCCCGCGACCGGCTGGGAGAGAAGCCGCTCTACTACGGCCGCGTCGGGAACACCTTCCTGTTCGGCTCCGAGCCCAAGGCGCTTGCGCAGCATCCCGCCTGGACGGGCGAGATCGATCGCGAGGCGCTCGGTCTCTACATGCGTTACGGCAACGTGCCGGCGCCGCACTCGATCTATGCCGGCATCCGCAAGCTTGACTCCGGCGCCTACCTCACGCTCGATCTCGGCACGGGAAAAACCGTGGTCGAGCGCTATTGGGATGCGGCTGATTACGCGCGCCGCGGAGTGGCGCAGCCTTTTACCGGCAGTCCAGGAGAAGCCGTCGAGCGAACCGAGACACTGCTCAAGGCTTCGCTCGCGGACCAGATGATCGCCGACGTGCCGCTGGGGGCCTTCCTCTCGGGCGGTGTCGATTCATCGACTGTCGTCGCGCTCATGCAGGTCGATGTCGACGCGGCCGGTGCGCACGTTCACCATCGGCTTTCACGCCGAAGGCTACGACGAAGCGCAGCACGCCAAAGCGGTCGCCCGGCATCTTGGTACCGATCACACGGAGCTTTACGTCACGGAACGCGAGGCGCTCGACGTTGTCGGGCGGCTGCCACACATCTACTGCGAGCCGTTCGCCGATGCTTCGCAAATTCCGACGTATCTCGTCGCGAAGCTCGCGCGCCAGCACGTGACGGTGTCGCTCTCGGGCGACGGGGGCGACGAGCTTTTTTCCGGCTACACGCGCTATGCCGTGGCTCACGACATGTGGCCGTGGCTCGGAAAAATTCCGTCGCCAGCCCGGCGGGCTCTGGCGCAGGCCATCAGAGCTGTTTCACCCGGCGCGTGGGATGCCGCGGCGAAGGTGGTGCCTCGGAAGCTGCGGCCAAGCCGCGTCGGAGACAAGCTGCACAAGTCCAGCTCTGTGGTCGGCGCCGGCAGCGAAGGACGATCTCTATACGGCCCTCGTCTCGCAGTGGCCTGATCCGAGCGCGATCGTGCTCGGGATGCGCGAGAGCAACGGCGGTCGGGCTCTGCCGCAGCTGTCGAGCCTGACGCGGAGCATGATGCTCGCAGACCTCACCGGCTACATGCAGGACGATGTGCTGGTCAAGGTCGACCGGGCCAGCATGGCCGTCGCTCTCGAGGGCCGCGTACCGATGCTCGACCATCGCCTGGTCGAGTTCAGCCTGACGCTGCCGGACGCGCTTCTGCGCCGCGACGGGCAATCGAAATGGATCCTGCGGCAGATCCTTCATCGCCACGTGCCGCGCGAACTGACCGAGCGGCCCAAGATGGGCTTTTCGGTCCCCATCGACCGCTGGCTGCGCGGCGACCTCAGGGACTGGGCCGAAGACCTGCTTGACGAGAAGCGGCTGGCTCAGGAGGGCATGCTCAATGCCGGCGCTGTGCGCACGGCCTGGAGTGAGCATCTCAGCGGGCGGCGCAATCTGCAGCAGCAGCTGTGGACCGTGCTCATGTTCCAAGCCTGGTTGCGCTCGATCACCCCGGCTAATGCCAATCTCTTAGCGTAGGCGACATTGCATTTCAATCTTAAGTTGTATAGAGATTGGGCGGTGTGGTCTAACTCTGGGAAAACTTTAATTCGGCACGCGCTGACGGGATGCAGCCCATATATTTGCTCGGACCCGTCTCCCATCGCATCCGAAACCCGCAGAGGCTTCGGTACGGGAAAGCGAGAGAAGCGCTGCTTGGCCTCTACCACGGTGAACGGACCGCTGAGCATGCCCCGCCCACGCCCACGGCTCCTCTATCTCGTGACGGAAGACTGGTATTTCATCTCGCATCGACTTCCGATGGCGCGCGCAGCACGTGATGCCGGATACGAAGTTCATGTCGCGACGCGAGTGGACCAGCATGGGCGAGACATCGAAGCCGAGGGCTTCACGCTGCATGAGCTGGGCTGGAAGCGCGGCAGCCTCGATATTTTTTCCATAGCAACCTCGCTTTCCCAAATTCGGGCGCTTTACCGCCGGGTCGATCCGGCTCTCGTGCATCACGTAGCGCTCCAGCCGGCAGTCATCGGAAGCATCGCCGCTCTCGGCATGCCCATGGCACGTGTAAATGCGCTCGCAGGAACTCGGCTATGTGTTCACGGGAACGTCGCTGAAAGCGCGCATGCTGCGCGGCTTTCTGGTTCCCATCCTGCGCCGTCTCGCCTCGGAGCGATCGGTCGTGCTGGTGCAGAATGCCGACGACCGCGAGCTTCTGCAGCGGATTGGGCTGGACCCATCCGGTATCGAGCTGATCGGAAGCTCCGGCGTCGATCTTCAGGCGTTCACGCCTCTGCCGGAGCCAAGCGGCGATGTGCCCGTCATCGGCATCGCCACGCGCATGCTGGCCATCAAAGGCGTGCAGTACCTCGTCGAGGCCTCGCGCCTGCTCCGCAGTCGCGGCGTCGCCCACAAAGTCATCCTCACCGGCGCGCCGGATCTACGCAATCCTTCAGCAATTTCCGAGCAAACGTTGCGGGTCTGGGGCAAATGAGCCGGGCATCACTTGGCTCGGCCATCAGAAAGATGTGCGCAAGCTTTGGGAGACGGCCGATATCGCGGTGCTGACGTCTCTCGGAGGAGAAGGCGTTCCTAAAACTCTGCTCGAGGCGGCGGCCTGCGGCCGACCCATCGTTGCCACCGACGTTCCCGGATGCCGCGAAATCGCGCGTGCAAATCGTAACGCTTTGCTCGTGCCGCCCGGCGATGCCGCGGCACTCGCAGACGCGCTCGAAATCCTGATCAAAGATCCAGAGCTGAGACGCCGCTTCGGAGCCGAAGGACGCGTGCTCGTCGAGCAGGAGTTTTCTGGCGATCTCGTGGGCCGCAAGACCGTGGAGCTTTACGAGCGTCTGACCAACCGAAACCGGCCTTCGGACGTGACGGTGGAATTCGAGCGCGACGGGGCCTAGGTCACGAGTGCGGCAGGCGACGGGGCTGTTGCGGCGCAGGCGGTGCTGCCTGCTGGGCGTGGGTGGCGGAAGCCATAGCCGTGAGCGCCACGAGTTGTAGCGCGTATTGCCGATCCGTCATGCGCCCCGTTCCCCCGAGTCAGGCCGCGGTAACATTCGATGCTCCGTTCCCGGGCTTTGTGAGCGACATGGACCGGGAATACTTCCCGATTATGTTAGGGAAATTTTCCCGATTTCGGTAGCGAGTCTCTCGGCCGTGGCTTCGAAAGCTGCATATGCGTGTGCCGCATAACGCCCGTCCGGTTGACTCACGGGGCGGTAAACCTTTTGCGATCCCGCTGTGTTTCGCGGTCCTGGTCCCTAAATCACAGGGAAGATAGGTGGGTCGACCCAGCAGGAGGCGCGCATTGTCATTAGGCTTGGCTTCGCCTCAGAGATGGCAATTTCTTGCGAACGCTGCGCCATACCGCTAATCAAGATTAGGGAGAAGTCCCCGGCGGCAAGGAAAAAAACCAAGCGACCGCCCCGAGGACGCCGCCTGTATGTCAGGTTATAAAGAAGCGCTTTTCTAAGAAGATCGAGCAGGCCAGGGACGTGGCCGCTGCGTCGTCGGTGAATTGACGCCGGTTCCAAGGAGGCTCTATTTGCGATTTTCGCTCTCGCCGCGTAAGCCGCAGCACCTCAAGTTGCTCGGCCTTCTCGCCGCGCCACTGTTTTCTATCGCCGCCAACGCAGCACCGACCGCGCTCACCGTGGAGCTCAACAAGCTCGAGCCCCAGGGCAACGGGTGCCGCGCCTACGTGGTCGTGCAGAACGACAGCGCGACACAATTCCAAACGGTGAAGCTCGATCTCGTGCTGTTCCAGCAGGACGGCGTCATCGGGCGCCGCTTCGCCATCGACCTCGCACCGATCAAGCCGCAGAAGCGGACCGTCAAGCTCTTCGACCTCGATGGCCTCGCCTGCGACCGTATCGGCAGCCTGTTGATCAATGACGTGGTGGAGTGCAAGTCCGCCGAAGGCCCGCTCGACGATTGTCTCGCGGGGATTACGGTCAAGTCGCTCACAAACGTCCAGCTCACGAAGTAAAGGGTATTCCCGTGGAGCAGATCGTTACCGCCGCCGCCCACGACTTCTCGATCTACGGCATGATCATGCAGGCCGATCCGATCGTGAAGTCGGTCATGGCCCTCCTGGCGCTCGCGTCCGTCGCGTGCTGGGCCATCATCTTCGAGAAGACCATCCGCCTCCTCGGGCTCGGACGCAATCTCCGGACCCTCGAGAAAGTGGCAACGGAGCCCACAGGCTCGGAAGCTGCCGCGCGGTCTGGTGCAGAAGCTGCTCAATGCAGCGCATCACGAGGCCGAGGATGGAGCCAGCCGCGGCGAAAACCGCAGCGATCTGCGGGCTCGCCTCGAACGCGCCATGCGCTCGGCCATGAAAGTCGAGCTGCAGCGCATCGAGGTCGGCTTGCCGTTCCTTGCAACCGTCGGATCCGCGGCGCCGTTCATCGGCCTGTTCGGCACGGTGTGGGGCATCATGAACAGCTTCACGTCCATTGCGCAGCAGAAAGACACGAGCCTTGCCGTCGTGGCGCCCGGCATCGCCGAAGCGCTGTTTGCGACGGCCCTCGGCCTCGCGGCCGCCATTCCCGCGGTCATCGCCTACAACCAGATCGCGGTTTCGCTCGGCCGCGGCTCGAACCGCGCCAACACGTCGATCGTCGAGCTCGCGAAGCGCCTGTCGCGGGCGCAGCCTGAAGCCGTGGGCAAGGCGCAGGCGGAACCCCTTCGCGCCGGGAAGTCGTTCTGATGGGCATGTCGGTCGGCACCAGTAGTGCATCCGGCGACGAAGACGACGGCGGCTATCGCCCTGTCGCCGAGATCAACATCACGCCCATGGTGGACGTGATGCTGGTGCTGCTCATCATCTTCATGGTCGCGGCGCCGCTGATGGTGGCAGGTGTGCCGCTGGAATTGCCCAACACATCGGCCGCGCGCGTCAGCCAGTCGAAGAAGGCGATGGTCGTCTCGATGGCCGGAGACG
Organism: uncultured Alphaproteobacteria bacterium; assembly: GCA_963831345.1. Lineage (GTDB taxonomy): Bacteria > Pseudomonadota > Alphaproteobacteria > Rhizobiales > Hyphomicrobiaceae > Hyphomicrobium_C. Next base: position 525,648 of record CAWHPZ010000030.1, on the reverse strand, counting down.
GCGGGCTCTATATCCGCGAGGAGCAGGTTAGCACGCGAGGCGCTCGTTCCCCGCCTGAGGGAGCTGCGCTCGCAGGAAGGCGATACGGTCGTCTATGTACGCGCGGACAAGAAAATCCCTTATGGCGATGTGATGGAAGTGCTCGGCCGCGTCGGCGAGAGCGGCTACGGACGCGTCTCGCTGTTGTCGCAGCCGAAGCCCAAAGGCTCGCCGTAGGTTTTTCGATTGGACCATATGATTTACGCTTCGGACGCGCCTGATAGGCGGCGCAACGATCGAGCGACTACGGTCCGGAGCGATCATGGTCCAGAGGCACAGGATCGCTGCACCCGAGATGACGTTGCGTGCTCTCACATACCTGATTTCGCTTCTGCTGCACGGCGGCGTGGTGGCGTTCTTCCTGGCTACGCCGGGCGGGGCGTCGCTCGACAGCGGCACTGGCGACGATACGTTCGTCATCGAGCAGGGTATCGCCATCGAGGGCCTTTCGCGCGTGGGCGAGGCGGAGGTGTCCATCGAGGCGGTGGAAGCTCCGCCGCAAGTGCTGCAAACGACGCCTCCCGTCGAGGAGGTGAAGCCGGTCGAAGAGGACGTGCAGCACGTCATCGGATCGGAGGCTGGGCCCGAGCAGGAAAAGATCGTGCGCGAGCCCGAGCCAGAGGAGATCAAGGAGCAGCCGAAGCCGGAGCAGGTCGCGACCGTGCAGCAGACGGAAGTGGCCGTCGACGAGCTGAAGGCCTCGGGCAAGAAGCAGGAAGGCGGCGACGCGACGGCGATGTCCGTCTATCGCGGCAAACTGTTCAGCCACATCAGCGGCAAGAAGCTCAACCCGCGGTCGCGCGACGCCGGGATTGCCGTGGTGCGGTTCACCGTGGGGCCGGGCGGTGAATTGGTCTCCCGCGAGATCGCAACCAGCTCTGGCTCGAAAATTCTCGACGATGCGGCGATCGCATCCATCGACCGCGCGGCGCCGTTCCCGCCCATGCCGAGCGACGTCAGAGAACGAGCCGATGGTGGTCTCGGTGCCGTTCCGGTTCACGGTGCGCTAATCCACGATTCCTGCGCCTTCAGCGGGTATCGGCAGACAGTGCCGCTATCCGTGATGAACAGAATTCAGCCAGACGTAAGCTAGGCACGGCATCCTCAACCGAGAATCGAGCGCCATCCGATAGTTTGAGTACGGTCGGATGCGACTAAGCCTATGTGCGTGAATGCGGGCAGCGATTCATATCAACTCGCAATAGGGGGACGGGGCTGTGCGGAAAGCGGGCTTAATCGCAGCAATGGTGGCACTCTCGACGGTAATGGGTGCATCGGTCACGAGCGCTCAAAACGCATCCGGATTCGACGGTTTCTATGTCGGCGCCCATGGCGGCTACGGAAAAGTCGACAACGACGGGGGCGAAGATGTGGAAGGCGGCATCGGCGGCCTTCATGGCGGCTACAACTACGTCACCGGCGCGATGCTGATCGGCATCGAAGGCGATTACAGTTGGTCAGATGTTTCTTACGAGAGAAGTGAAAACATTCTTGGCACCGACGTCGATTATAGCGGCAGCCTGAGCTACTTCGCGAGCGTTCGCGCCCGACTTGGCTGGCTCTATGGGAGCCGCACGCTGTTCTACGCTACGGCCGGCTATAGCTGGAGCGAGATCGAAGTCGAAATCTCCGCTTCCGGATTGGGGTCTGCAAACGAGAGCCTAGATCTTAGCGGAGCGGTCCTCGGCGGCGGCGTCGAGTACAAATTCTCGAACGCGTTCAGCGCACGCCTCGAGGGGCTGCACTACTGGGGCGGAAACGAAGACGAGCTCGGCGATGACGAAGCTGAGACCAACATCATCCGCGCCGGTCTCAGCTATTACCTCAAGTAAGCGCCGCTCTCTCGCGTGCAATGAGACCATGCATCACGCTTCGGACCGTCCCGGTCCGAAGCGTGAATATTTTCTAGCGCAGCCTCAGCCCGGAAACGGCACGACGGTTTGACGCTGCGTGCCGAGCCCCTCGATCCACAGCTCCATGACATCGCCGGCCTTCAGGTACTGCGGCGGCTTCATCACCGAGCCGACGCCCGGCGGCGTGCCGGTGGTCACGACATCGCCCGGCTCGAGCACGCAGAACTCCGTGATGTAGGCGACGAGATACGGGATCGAGAAGATCATCGTCTCCGTAGAGCCCTGCTGCTTCACCTCGCCATTCACCTTGAGCGACATCTTGAGTTTACTCGGGTCCGGAATCTCGTCGGTGGTGACGAGCCACGGACCGAGGGGACCGAACGTCTCCGCCGCCTTGCCCTTGAACCACTGGCCATTGCGCTTCATCTGGAAGCGGCGCTCGGATACGTCGTTGCAGATGGCGTAGCCCGCGACGTAGTCCATGGCGTCCTTCACGTCGACGTAGCGCGCGCGCTTGCCGATGACGAACGCCAGCTCGAGCTCCCAGTCCATACGGTCGGAGTTCTTGGGATAGATCACGTCGTCGAACGGGCCCGAGACCGTGTTGCCGAGCTTGTTGAAGATGATCGGCTCGGACGGGATCTCGAGGCCGGCCTCCTTGGCATGGTCGGCGTAGTTGAGGCCGATGGCGATGAAGCTCCAGGGCCGCGCCACGGGCTGGCCGAGACGGACACCTTCTGGCGCAAGCGGCAGCGATTTCGGATCGATGGCGCGCAGCTTGGCCAGAGATTTCGGGAGACAGTGTCTCGCCCGTGATATCGGCCACGTGGGCCGAGAGATCACGAACAGCGCCGTCCGCATCCACGAGACCGGGCTTTTCCGCGCCCTTGGCACCAAACCGCACTAGCTTCATCGCAAGCTCCCCGAACGTCGTCGAATTGTTTAGGCTCCACCCTGTTTGACGCCGGGGCAGGGCCATGTTCGAGAGCTTTACATCACACACGATCCCAACCGGCAACGGCATTGAGATCGCAGCCTGGGTGGCAGGATCCGGGCCGCCCCTTCTCCTGCTGCATGGCTTTCCGCAGACCCACATATGCTGGCACAAAATCGCGCCGGCCTTGGCGGAGCGGTACACCGTGGTCGCCACGGATCTCAGGGGCTACGGCCTCTCCAGCAAGCCCGCGGGCGGGGGCGATCACGCCACCTATTCGAAGCGAGCCATGGCGGACGACCAGGTGGCCGTCATGCACGCACTCGGCTTTGCGCGATTTAACGTAGCGGGCCATGATCGGGGTGGCCGCGTAGCTCATCGCATGGCGCTCGACCATCCGCATGCGATCGAGCGTCTCGCCGTGCTCGACATCGTGCCGACATCGATCATGTATGCCGCGACGAACCGCGATTTTGCAGAAGCTTATTATCACTGGTTCTTTCTCATTCAGCCGTTCGATTTTCCCGAGCGGTTGATCGGTGCCGAGCCCGATTACTTTCTCCGCCGCACATTCGAATCGTGGTGCAAAACAGATGGCGCGCTGACAGCGGAAGCGATGAGGCATTATGAGAAGGCTTTTTGCCTGCCCGGCGCCATTCACGCCATGTGCGAGGATTATCGCGCCGCTGCCTCAATCGACCTCGAGCACGATCTTGCTGATGAGCAAGCCAGCCGGCGCCTAGCCATGCCGCTACTGGCGCTATGGGGATCGCGGGGCACAGTCGGTCGGCTCTTCGATGTCATCGCTACGTGGCGTGACAGCTCTCAAGCGTCTGTGACAGGTGAAGCGCTTGATTGTGGGCATTTTTTGCCAGAAGAGCGGGCCGAGCAGACGCTTTCTGCCCTGCTCAGTTTCTACAAGGATGGTTCGTAGGCAGCTCAGGGTACCGCCCTTGTGCGCTCGCGCCGCACAGACATTGGCGCGGAAAGGCCCTATCAAATCTTATTGGTAACTTCACCTGCACTATTCTAAATTCATTTTCTATGAGGTCGACGTTCTATCGCGCGCCACTCGGGAAACTCCCGTGCGAATTTTTAGGCGTGCGATGAGCGTCGCAAAAAGCGGGTCAAAGAATGGCAAACCGCGCCAAGCTCCCACGCACCGGCAAATCTCCTGTCTGTTTGCTTTATCGAGCCAACCAAAGTGCAACCAGCATGTTCGAAGAACACGCCAGTCAATACGAGTTGACGGCGCGGCAGTTCGAGGTGCTTTCGGCTATTTCGCGCAACGAGGGCTTGAGCCAGACTCAGCTGGTCGCGACGACGGCGTTGGACCGTTCGACGTTCGCCGATGTGACGCAGCGCTTGCTCAGAAAAGGGCTTATCGAGCGGAGGCGAGCCAAGGACGACGGGCGCGCCTATGCCGTCTATCTCACCAGTCTCGGCAAGCATTTCGTCAAAGCCGGCGGCCCGATCGCAGATGCCGTGGACCGAGCCATACTTTCCGCGCTTTCACCCAGCCGCGCCCGTGATTTCGTCGACAGCCTATCTCGCGTCGTCGATGCCCTCGATGCCGCGATAGGCTCCGGCGTGGCGCAGGGACGAGATCGCGTCTGATCCAACACTTGCCGATATTCTCCCAACGCCGGGCCGGACCCTATTGCGTGGCTGCGCCGGTTAGGATAGAGCAGGCGACGTTTCCTGAAAGGTCGTTCCGGTGCATCTTGAGCCCGGTTTCGCCCGTCGACTCGGGTCCGCAGCGAGTGTTTTGCGGATACAGGAAAGCTGCCGTAGCTCAGTGGTAGAGCACTCCCTTGGTAAGGGAGAGGTCGCAAGTTCAATCCTCGCCGGCAGCACCAGTTTTTCCCAACTCATCACGTCCTAGCTTTCTCCCCCAAGACCCGCTCGCCGGGCTGCAATGACGTCACAGCGTGGCGCATAATTGCAACATACGCTCACTCGGTTCCGCCCCTGCGAACGGGCACCTGCTGTTCCTCAAAGAAATTCCTGCCGATTAATTAGCGGCTTACGGCTTTTTTCGAAGCCGGATGACGGCCCGTATCCCAACGCTTGCTTGACCGGCAGTGCACTGATATTGAATTTTACTCCCGCTTAAGTTGTATTTCTATTTTTACACAATTTTGCGAGAAGCCGAGGTTCTCCTCCCCCGCGCAACTCTGGCGGGAAGAGGGGCAGTCCGGAAGCCGCCCTCGCTGTAAGATTATGGGTGCCCGAATGGTCAAGCTCGCGCGAGTTGCCCTTACCCTGGGGCTGGTGTCCGCGGCGCTGATACTCGTACTGCAACAGACCGATGGTGCCGCTCTCGCCCATTCCCTTGCCGCCCTGCCGCCGACGGCCGTCCTCTGGATGATCGCGCTTATGCTAGCCGGCGCGGTTCTCGCGAGCGTACGTCTGGCGGCAATCGCCGCGGATGTCGGCCATCCCCTGCATTTCCGCGAGGCTGTAGCCGCACTCAGCATTGGCCAGCTTGCTGGCAACCTGTTCTTCCAGTTGGTCGGCCAGCTCGTTGCCAGAAGCGCCCTTCTCGGACGCCATGGGCTGCCAGTCTCGGCAACCGTCGTCATGACAGCCTACGAGCGGCTCATGGCACTCGCGGTCTCGCTGACCTTGGCCCTGATCGGCGGCTGGTTCGTTTTCGGCCGAGTTGCGCTCGATCTTCGAGCTGGCGGCGCCGAGTTCGCCAAGCTCGCCGTGACAGCCACGGCCGTGACTATCGTCGGCGCAATGTTCGTCTGGGGGCGCCCACTCATGGCCGCCCTATCACCGCGGCTCGGAGCCCATGTCGCATACAGGCTCGGGCGGGCAGCCACGCTGAGTGCGGCGACACAGATCTGCACAATGGCCGCCTATGTCATCGGCGCTCATGCTCTCGAGCCCGCGATCCCGATCACCTATGTCGCCGCGGCTTCGGCTGTCGTGATGCTAGCCGCCAGCCTTCCGATCAGCCTCGCGGGTTGGGGCGTGAGGGAGATGAGCGCGGTTCTCACGCTCGGCGCGATCGGGATGCCGGCGGAAGAAGCGTTCGTGGTTGCAGTGGCGGTCGGCATCGCCTCCCTGCTCGTGGTCGCTCTGTTGTCGATCTTCACTGCGTCCTCATGGCGGGGCAGTTCCGACGTTCCTGCCGCTGCGGCCTTGCCGGAAGCCATCGATTACGGCGCACTTCTTTCATGGATCCTGCCGATCGTGGCAGCCACCGCCGTCTTCTTTCAGGTTTACCTGCCGACGGGGAACGAGGGCCGGATCAACGTCAATTTCGCCGATCCGGCGGCCGTCGTCGGCGGAGCACTGTTCGTCATATGGGCCATTCGTGATCGGCAATGGCCCAGCTGGCGGCTGTCGGGGTTCAACGCCCACATAATTGCGGCAACCGGTGCAATGCTCGTCGCCTTCCTGATCGGCTGGGCGCGATTCGGCATCACCGATTGGGCGACGACCAATCGTTTGCTCGGATGGTTCGTGCTGCTCGGGTATGGAGCAACGGGCGCATTGATCGTCGTGCACGGCAGAGCCGCCGGCTTTAAAACCCTGCTTCGCACCCTCGTGGCGACCGGTGTGGTCGTGGCCTTGGGCGAACTCCTGCTTTTGGCGATGAAGCAGTCGGGCTTCAATCTCGGGCTTCTTACGCCCCGTATCAGTGGATTCGCCATGAATCCGAATGCGTTCGTCTTTCAGCTCTGCATGTGCTTCGCGGCAGCGCTCATCGTCTTCAGTCGCCAAGCGTTGATCGCCATCCTCGCGGTGATCATGGTGGCAATCTGGTTTTGCGCCTCGCGGGCCGGTTTCGGATGTGCCGTTGCCATTGTGCTGGCAGCTGTCGCCTTACGCCCGAGACTGCTCACTCCAATCATCATCGCGGCTGCAATTGCAGTCGTCGGCGTGATCCTTATTCATAGCTTATCACTTGTCCTATCCCTGATGAGACCGCCAGCGCCTGCAGCCGTCGTTCGCTCTGCACCGAAGCTCGCCACCACACTCACGATATCTTCCGAGGTCTCCAATGCCGAGCGCATGATGACGCTCCGCGGGGCATGGAATCTTTTTCTCGCACACCCTGTCTTCGGAGCGGGTCTTGGTGCGTTTGTGTCGGACTACTTCCGCGAGTCCGGCAAAGTGCAGGTGATCCATTCGACACCGCTTTGGCTCTTGGCGGAGTTCGGCATCGTAGGTGCCATCGTGATGATCCTGCCGATCTGGCGGGTTTTCCTGAACGAGATCTCGCGGCGGCGCGCGGGCGACGATGCGCGCTTCTTACTCATTCTCGCAATCGTCGCGTTCGGCGTCATGTCGACCGTGCACGAAATGATGTATCAGCGCGTGTTCTGGCTCATTTTCGGGGCGGCGATGGCGATGGTCGGGCAGATGCAGTATCGCCGGAAAGCAACATCGTCGGCTCCGGCCCCGGACGAAGTTGCAAAGGCAGTGCCGCTCGAGCGAGCCGTTAGTTTTGCATATCCCGGCGCCAAGCAACCAGATCGATGACGTTGCTACCCTGTGCGCTCCGAACCTGGCTGCTGCCGTCCGACGCCTGTGACATGCGATTGAACAGGGATTGGACCAGATACGCTACGCCCAGCCCCATCATGAAGTAGCTGACCTTGTTGTTTTGCATGGATGCCCCCAAGCTGCATGCGTCCCCAGGGGCATGGTGCCTGATTCTTTTGCTGCTGGCGGCGGAAAATCCCCAGGATTGCCAGCTCCGTCCATGGCTACGTTAACGATACCAAGCCTGCGGCACTGCAACATGGGTGGGCGTCCGGTGCCTGGAAATCCCGGCCCTTGCTCCCTAAATCTCCTGGTGCAGCGGGGTCCGGACCCGGCCGATCCGTGCCGGAGGTCTTTGCCAATTTGATCCAGGACGGTTGCGGTCACGTAGCTGTTGCGTCATTACGAGGGCCCGCCATGGAGCATTCCCCGACTGTCATGAAATCCAAGCTCATCACGACGCCAGAACCTGCCCACGTTCGCCCGAGCCGCGCCGAAGCCGAGCAGGCCGTACGCACGCTGTTGCGTTGGGCCGGCGACGACCCGGAACGCGACGGCCTGCGCGAGACGCCGGCGCGCGTGGTGCGCTCGTATGAGGAGTTCTACAAGGGCTACGAGCAGGACCCCGAGGCGATCCTTCTGAAGACCTTCGAGGAGATCGAGGGCTACGACGAGATGATCGTGCTCAGGAACATCCGTTTTGAAAGCCATTGCGAGCACCACATGGCGCCGATCATCGGCCATGCCTGGGTTGGCTATATTCCGAACGGCCGCGTCGTCGGCATCTCGAAGCTCGCCCGAGTTGTGGAGGCCTTCGCGAAGCGCCTGCAGATCCAGGAGAAGATGACGGCTCAGATCGCGAATACGATCGAGAAGGTGCTGCAGCCGCAGGGTGTCGCGGTGGTCATCAAGGCCGAGCACCACTGCATGACCACGCGCGGCGTGCACAAACCCGGAACCGACTTGGTTACCAGCCGCATGCTGGGCGCGTTCCGCGACAATGCGCTTACTCGGCAGGAATTCCTGTCCATGGTCGACTGAGACCAATTGGCGCCCATTCGGCACTATTGCTGAATATCGCAGTTTATCATCCGGGGCTCTATCAGCCCCGGACTTGTCACGCGTTAGGAGTTTCGTCTTTTGTCTTCAAGCAAGACCGTCCTGATCACTGGCGCCTCGAGCGGCATCGGCAAAGCTACGGCCGAGTTTTTCGCGGAGCGCGGCTGGAACGTGGCGGCGACGATGCGCTCGCCGAACGAAAGCGATTTGGCATCGAAATCCAAGGCCATCCGGCTGTTCCGGCTTGATGTGACCGATCCGAGCTCGATCGAAGCCTGCGTCGCTGACGTGATCGCCGAGTTCGGCGGCATCGACGTGGTGGTCAACAATGCCGGTTATGGCCTCGTCGGCCCGTTCGAAGCACAAACGGACGCGCAGATCCGCCGTCAGTTCGAGACCAATCTCTTTGGCGTCATGAACGTGACGCGCGCGGTGCTGCCGCATATGCGCGAGCGCAAGGCCGGGCGCATCGTCAACGTCGCCTCCATCGCCGGGCGCATGACCATTCCGCTCTATAGCGCCTATTGCTCGACGAAGTGGGCGCTGGAGGGATTTTCGGAAGCGCTTTGGCTCGAGCTCCGGCATCAGAACATCAAGGTCAAGATCATCGAGCCGGGCGTGATCCGCACCGACTTCTTCGAACGCTCTCAGGAAGTGGCCACCAAGCCCGGGCTAACGGCCTACGACGCCTTCGTTTCGCTCGTGTGGCCCAACGTCCAGGCGTGGGAGGCGGCCGGAGCCGAGCCTTCGGTGGTGGCAAAAAGCATCTGGAAGGCCTCGACCAGCATCTGGCCGCGGCTACGCTATCATCCCAACGGCGCGTTCCTGATGTATTTGCGCGGTCTCGTACCGGGCAATCTCTACGTGCGCGGCGTGCGGCGCATGATGAACGCGTGGTGACGCCTTGACGCGATCACGCCTACTCGTCGTCCGCGTCGTCGATATCGACAGGCGCCGGGCGACCGTAGTCGACAGCCACAAGATAAAGCCCCGGAGCCGGCGCCACGGTCCCGCACGCCGTGCGGTCACGGGCCTCGAGCGCGGCCTTCAGATCTCCCACCGTCCACTTGCCTTCGCCGACCAGCTTCAGGCTGCCGACCATGGAGCGGACCTGATTGTGCAGGAATGAGCGCGCCGAAGCCGTGATGCGGATTTCATTTCCCTCCATCGCTACGCCCAAGTGATCGAGCGTGCGAATGGGAGACTTGGCCTGGCACTGCGAGGCCCGGAACGTGGTGAAATCATGCGTGCCTTCAAGCACGCGCGCGGCCTCGCGCATGGCTTCCCAATCGAGTGGGCGGGGAATCCACCAGACGCGGTTCTTGTCCAGCGCAGGCGGGGCGCGCCGCGACAGGATGCGATAAAGATAGTGTCGGGCCGTGGCGCTGAAGCGCGCGTCGAAGTCATCCGCCGACTAAGGCGCAGTCGAGCACGACCGCGGGTTTCGGTTTCAGAAAGTAATTGAGCGCCTCGCGGATGCGATCCGGGGGCCACTCCTTCGACAGCTCGAAATGGGCCACCTGCCCCAGCGCGTGAACGCCCGAGTCGGTGCGCCCCGCGCCCCTGACGGTGACGCTTTCGCCTGAGAACGCGAGGATAGCGTCTTTCAGTGAGCCCTGCACGGATGCGCCCTCGGCCTGGATCTGCCAGCCGACGAAGGGCGTGCCGTCATATTCGATGGTGATGCGGTAACGGGGCATGGGCTCATTTCGAATGCGGCGCGGGCGCCTTCCCTACCCTGCAATCGAGCCCAGCCTCAAGCGCAAGCGACCGCGCCGATCTCTGGGAGCATTCGCGTCAGATGATAGGATCTGACGCGATTGGTCTAGCGCGGCGCCGGAACGACGACAGGGGCGCCATTGCCAATGCCATAGTAGCCGAGGCTCAGCGGCGACAGCGAACCCGGGTTGACGATGACATGGCGCTCTGACGGCAGCGGGCGGAACACGCGCACGCCTTCCTCGACCGTAATTGTCGCGCCATAGGTGGAACGCGGCTCGATGCGGGTCGTGTAGGCGTCCTCGCCGGATGCCATCGTGGCGGCGCCCCAAGCCATCACGGCGGCCATGCCGATCGCGGTCAAAATACGCATGGTCACTTACTCCTGCACGCCGGGCTCAAAACCGACTTTCGTGGAGCAAATGCTATGCCGGGACGGGCCGTTTACTGTCCGTGATCGGCCGGAATGTTTAACGACGAGAAGCGTAGTTAGCCGATGGCCAGCGCGCGGCCCTTGGGCACGGGAAATCCGCGCAGGAATTCTCCGGCGTTCATGGCCTTCTTGCCGGCGCGCTGGACCTCGACGAGGCGCACGGCACCTTCTCCGCAGGCGATCGTCAGCGTGTCGTCGAGCGCCGTGCCCGGGCGTGCCGCTGCCCTGGGCGAGGTTCGATGCGGATAACCTTGATGCGCTCGGGCGGCGCCGCCCTCGGGTGCGGCTTCGAACCAGGCGCCCGGAAACGGCGACAGGCCGCGGATGTGGTTGTGGACTTCGGCGGCGGGCGATGAAATCGATGCGGGCTTCGCTCTTGTCGATCTTGGCGGCGTAGGTCACGCCTTCCTGCGGCTGCGGGCGTGAAGCTGAGCTCGCCGGCTTCGAGCGCGCCAGGGCTTCGACGATGAGCCCAGCGCCTGCGCGCGCGAGAACGTCATGCAGCTCGCCCGCCGTGACGTTGGGTGAGATCGGCACGAGCGCCGTGGCGCCGACGGGGCCGGTGTCGAGCCCTTCCTCCATCCTCATCACCATGACGGCGGTCTCCGTGTCGCCGGCCATGATGGCGCGTTGTATCGGGGCGGCGCCGCGCCAGCGCGGAAGATGCGAGGCGTGGACGTTGAAGCACCCGAGCCGCGGCGCTTCGAGCACGGCGCGGGGAAGGATGAGCCCGTAGGCAATGACGACCGCGGCATCGGCGCCCAGCGCGGCGAACGCCTCCTGATCCGCTGCGGTCTTGAGGATTCAGCGGCGTGCGCACCGGGATGCCCTTTGCCTCGGCTGAAACGTGGACGGGCGATTTCCTCTCGGCCATGCCGCGGCCGGCGGGACGAGGCGGCTGCGAATAGACGGCGACGACCTCGTGGCCGGCGGCGACGATGGCCTCCAGCGCCGGAACCGAAAAATCCGGCGTACCCATGAATACGATTTTGAGAGGCATGAACGTCATCCTGCGGCGGTTTTTCCCCTCACCCGAGCCTAGTGGCTCGACCTCTCCCCACCGGGCAGGAGAGGTGAGGGTTGGCGCGCACAGGCAGTGGTCAGAGCGGCGCCTCGCCGCGGGCCTGTTTTTTGAACTGCTTCACCACCATGTCGCGTTTGAGGCGCGACAGGAAGTCGATGATGAGCTTGCCGTTCAGATGGTCGACCTCGTGCTGGATCGCCGTCGAGAGCAGCCCGTCAGCCTCCATCACCTGCTTCTTCCCGTCACGGTCGACGTAGCCGACCGTAATCAGCGCCGGACGCTCGATGTCGAGGCGGAAGTCCGGGATCGACAAGCAGCCTTCCTCGTGCACGCGCGCCTCGGAACCCGTCTTGAGGATTTCGGGATTGATCAGTGTCAGTGGATGCGGCGGCTCGCCTTCATCAGACACGTCGAGCACGACGAGCCGCTTCAGGACTCCGACCTGCACGGCGGCGAGACCAACGCCCGGCGCGTCGTACATGGTTTCCAGCATGTCGTCGGCCAGCTTCAAGATCTCGGCGTCCACGCGCTCGACGGGCGTCGAGACTTTGCGCAGCAACGGATCAGGAAGAGTGATGATGGGAAGGATTGCCATGCCCGTGAAATAAGAAAGTCTCGCTTCCGGGTCAATCCGCAGCGAACATTCACCACACGTCGTGCCTGCATTTCGTTAATGCCGCAAGCTTTAGCGCGTGGCGTATGCACCCAACATTACTGCGGCGCAAACCCTAAGCTTGAGCTAGCATTGGCTCGGTCGCCGTCCGGGACAAGCGATGGAAAAGGTTCTGAGCGCGTTCATTCTTGGCCGCAGGGAATGGGTCGCCCTGCCCGAACTCGGCATTTTCGCCATCAAGGCGAAGGTCGATACGGGCGCGCGTACGTCGGCTCTGCATGCCGACGACATCGAGCCGTTCGGCTCGCCCCAAGCGCCGCGGGTGCGGTTCACCGTTCACCCGGTGCTGGAAAAGCCGGAAATCAAGGTCGAGTGCGTCGCCAACCTGCTGTGCAACCGCGATATCACGAGTTCGAGCGGCGACACGGAAAGCCGCTACATCATCGAGACGCGGGTCCGCATCGGCAATCGCGACTGGCTCATCGAGCTCGGCCTCACCAACAGGGATGGCCTCACCAATCGCATGCTGCTCGGCCGGCAGGCCATCCGGCCCGGAATGCTGGTCGATCCTGCCAACTCGTTCCTGCAGCCGAAGCTCAGCGCCAAGCTCTATCGCAGCTGACGGTGGACTTTTCTTGCGCTGCCGATTCACGCCGCGCCCGATATGATGAGCGCGGCGATCGGAGCGACTAGGGTCCGAAGCGATCTAGGCGAGGCCAAGCACGGACTCGACCGTGCGATTCACGTCGGTCGAATCGAAGCGCCGTTCCGCCTTGAGGCGAGCTGCGCGAGACAGGGCTGGAATGATGTCCGGCCGCTTCAGGAAGCTCCGCATCGCCTGCGCCAGAGCCTCGGAGTTGCCCGCGGGGACCAGGCACCCGCTCACCTTCTCGTCCACGGTCTCGCGGCAACCCGGCGTGTCGGTCGTAATAACGGGACGCCCGGTGGCCAAGGCTTCAAGCACGGCCGGCGGCATGCCTTCGACGTGGGAAGGGTAGACGAACACATGGCAGCCGGCGAGCGCGGGCCGCACATCATCCTGCGCGTCGAGCAGCTCGACGGCTGTGCCGAAGGATTTTAAGGTCTCCGGCGTGATCGCGTCGGCGCCGCGGCCGGGTGGTCCGGCCAGCAGAAAGCGGGCGCCTGGAGCCTCAGACTTCAGCCTGGCTGCCGCGGCCGCATAATCCATGACGCCGCGCGAGCGCTCGAGCCGGGCCAGCATGAGAAAGACGAGGCCGGCTTCCAACGACGGCAGGGGCGCCGCCTTGAAATGGCGAAGATCGACGCCCGCGCCGGGGACGACCTCAACCGGCACACCCGGCGGCAACAAGCCCTGATCGGCGAGATAGCGGCGATTGTCCTGGTTGTGAAAGACGATGGCGTCGCTGGCTTTCATGGCCTGCAAGAACCTGCGGCGGCCGATGCCTTCGACGCCGTCGTTCGGCAAGCCGTTGCAGAGGCTGACGACGCGACGCACTCCTGCCTGGCGGGCGGCAATGGCGGCGCTCACCATGGCATTCAATCCGAAGCCCATGACGACGTTCGGCTGCCAGTCCTTGAAGATCTCAATGAGGCCTTTCATCACGCGCCAATCGTTCAGAAGCCTGAGGCCCTTCGGCTCCAGCTCGAAGGCGCGGTGCTGGGTACCAAGCTCCTTCAGCGCACGCAGATGCTTGCCCGCGGCCGGGGGCGTGATGCAGAGCACGCGGTGGCCGTGCCTCACGATATCAAAGGTTAGGCCGGAGCGCGGACCTGCTATCGCCTCGGCCGAATTGGCCACGAAGGCGATGCGCTCGGATCTGGCCAGAGGCGACAACTTAGCCGTCATATCTCAATGCATGGTCTGCAAGGCGGGTGCCCACTTCGGACGCGCGGCATCCTCGGTTTCGTCAGGTGCCGCGTGATCCCCATATCCTTCGACGTTCCGGGCAAGGATAGCCTGAATCGCGGCTTTGTCCCGTGCCTCCATGGCAGTTTTGAGCAGCTCAAGCTCGCGTTCGAGCGCAGCCGCGGTCAAAAACGGCTCGTCAGACTTGAAGATGCGCGGGTGCTCCGTCGTCGACGTGTGGACGCCGATCAAAAGCTCCTCGTAGAGTTTCTCGCCGGGCCTCAAGCCGGTGTAGGTGATTTCGATGTCGCCGGACGGGGTTTTGTCGTCGCGGACCTCGAGCCCAGAAAGGTGGACCATCAGGCGGGCCAGATCGTTGATCTTCACCGGCTCGCCCATGTGCAGAACAAACACTTCTCCGCCATTGGCCATGGCGCCGGCCTGAATCACCAGCTCTGCGGCCTCGGGAATGGACATGAAATAACGCGTCACATCCGGATGCGTCACGGTCACAGGGCCGCCGGCCTGGATCTGCTGGCGGAAGCGGCGCACGACCGAGCCCGAGCTGTCGAGCACGTTGCCGAAGCGGACCATGGTGAAAATGGTGGAGCTGCCGCTCGCGGCCTTCGCCTGCAGCACCAGCTCGGCCAAGCGTTTGCTCGCGCCCATGATATTCGTCGGGCGGACCGCTTTGTCGGTCGAAATGAGAACTACGCGCTCGACCCCGTGCCGGCAGGCGCATTCGGCCAGCACGCGGGCGCCGAATACGTTGTTGGTGAGGCCCGCGATCGGATTCTGCTCGACGATGGGCACGTGCTTGTATGCGGCGGCGTGGAACACGGTCTCGATGGCGTTGCCGGAGATAATCTCAGACACCAGGGCCTCGTCGAGGACGGAACCGAGCACCGCCTTGATCTCGGGCTTCGGCATTGCCGCGGGACGGATGGCCAGGGCTTCCCGGACCTCCAGCTCGATGTGGTAGAGGGCGACCTCGGAGCTATCGAGCAGCACAACCAGACGCGGCGACTGGCGGAGGATCTGACGCACCAGCTCCGATCCGATGGAACCACCCGCTCCTGTCATGAGGATGGACTTGCCGAGCACGCTGCGAGCCAACAGCTCCTTGCTCGGCTGGACGGGATCGCGGCCCAGGAGATCCTCGACATCGACGGGTCTCAGATCGTTGATGCCGACGCGCCCGGACGCAAGGTCCTCGTAGCCGGGCAGGACCTTCACTTCGACCGGATATTTCTCGAGGTCCTGCAGGATGCGGCGGCGCTCGCGGTGCTTGGTCCCCGGAAGCGCAATGAGGATTTCCTGGACGGAGGAACGGTCGATCAAGCGCTGAATCTTTTGCGGCGGATAGACCTTGCGGCCGGCGACGTACTGCCCCCACACCGTGGAGGAATGATCGATGAAGCCCACGACATCACGGTCCCGGGCCCGCTGCACAGCCTGCAGCAGCGCGACGCCCATGGGACCCGTACCGTAGATCAGCGCCGCCTTGCGGGGCCGCTCGCGCGGCATCAGCGGAATGCGGATACCGGCGCTCAACAGCACGACGCCGATGGCGTAGCGACTCGCGATGATGAACATGGCGCCGATGACGCCGTAGGAGATCACGACCGTGCGCGGCACGCCAAGCTGGCCGGACATGAAGACCAGGAGCGACCAGATCAGAACCGACGAGCCCACGCTCAGGATGATCTGCGTTGCGCCGCGATAGCCGATATAGCGCGTGACCATGCGATAGAGGCCCGTGCGCCAGAGCGTGAACAGCGTAATGAGCGGGCCCGCTATCAGCAGGCCCTGCGACGAGTGTTTGGCCGGAATGTAGAATTCGCCGTAGCGGACCGAGAGCGGAATCCAGAGGGCGACGCAAAGAAGGAGGAAGTCGGCAGGGATCAGCAGGGCACGCTTATGATAACGCGGCAGATCCAAGATCCAGCCGCGCCAACGAGCGCCCCAATCCTCTTTGTTAGGCTCAGTTGTCAATCCCCGATCCCTCGCGCGGTAGTTGTAGAAAGACTACCATATCGCCCGGCCGCAATCACATAGTTAACTTTTATATACGTTCCAACGCCTTAGTTCCAAAGCTCGCATCCGGCATGGCATTAATCATGACGCCGTCGATCAAGCGGTAGCAAAGAAATACCGCCATGACACCAAACACAATACTGCCCAGCATGTGCGCGGTGAGGACGCCCGGAGCGCCCGCGAGCGCACCGCCCGCGTGGACGAGCGGAATTGTTCCGAGCGTGGCACGGCCCCAATTGAGGAGGGTCGAGTAATGAGGCCGTCCCAGCACGTTGAAGGCCGCGTTGGCGACGAACATGGCGCCCAGGAAAGCAAACAGCGGCGCCAGCCAGACGCAAAAGAGGCGCACCAGCGCCGCGGCCTCGCCGGTGACACGGAACACGCCGACCAGCCAGCCGGCGGCAAGAGCCAGCACCAGCCAAACCGCGAGTGAATAGGCGCCCGTGACCACGAGCGCCAACGTGAAGGACTGGCGCATGCGCTCGCGGGAGCCGGCGCCGTAGTTCTGGCCGATGATGGGACCGATCGATCCGGACAGCGCGTAGACCGCGCCGTAGGCCACAGGCATGATGCGTCCGATGATGGCCCAGCCGGCCACGGCACCGTCGCCGAAGACAGCGATCGCGGCGGTGACGTAGGCGCTCGACACGGGTGTCGCGACATTGGTGAGGATGGCGGGGACGGCAATCTTCATCACCGGGGGGACATCGGCGAGGAAGGACGGCAGCCTGGGGCGGCTCATGAGATCATGCACGCGGATGACGCCGTAGAGGCCCACGCCCGTGAACACGAAGCGCGCTATCGTAGTGGCGTAGGCGGCGCCTTCAATGCCGAGGTCGAAGCCGAAAATCAGGATCGGATCAAGGATGGCGTTGGCGACGGCGCCCCAGAGGGTGACGCTCATGGCGCGGCCTGCGTCGCCGGCCGAGCGCAGCACTGCGGCGGATGTGATGGCGAGCGAGAGCAGAGGCGTGGACGGCATGAGGATGGACAGATAGCTCGTGCCAAGCGCGTGCGCGCGGCCCGTGGCGCCGAGCAGTGTCATGAGCCAGGGTATGGCGAGCCATATGACGATGGCGAAGACGACGGACACCACCAGAGCCGCCAGATGGGCATTGACCGAGAGCCGGCGCGCGGCGGCCCGGTTTCCAGCTCCCAACGCCGGCGAGACGAGCGAGGAGGCGGCAATCGACAGGCCGATGCCGACGGACGTAGTGAAGAAAAGGATCGAGCTGGCATAGCCGGCTGCGGCCACTATAGCCTCGTCGTTGAGCCAGGACAGGAACAGGATGTTGGCAAGGTCGGCGAGAAAGATCGCGACGAGGCCGATGCCGCCCGCACCCGACATGACCAGGATGTGCCGTAGCAACGATCCAGTCACGAACTTGGGCGGCGGGTGCGCAATCAGAGGCGCGTCCGGCAAGGCATCCATAAATCGGCATCCCAGCTTTGCGCGAGGTTTCGGCTAAACTCTTTTGCGCGCCTTGATGGCCGCGGCCAGCGTGCCTTCGTCGAGGTAATCGAGCTCGCCGCCGACCGGCACGCCCTGAGCCAGACGCGAGACCGCGACGCCCGTCGGCGCCAGTTGCTCGGTCAGATAGTGCGCCGTCGACTGACCTTCCACCGTGGCATTAAGAGCCAGCAGGACCTCCTTCACGACGCCCGTGCCGGCCCGCTCGACGAGGCGGGCGATGTTGAGGCGATCCGGGCCGATGCCGTCCAGCGGCGAAAGGTGGCCGCCGAGCACGTGGTATTGGGCATTGACGACCGAGGCACGCTCGAGCGCCCACAGATCACCCATCTCCTCGACAACGACGATGAGTGTCTTGTCGCGGCGCTCGTCGCGGCAAATGGTGCAGGGCGCGACAGTATCAAGGCTGCCGCAATCCGGGCATTCGACGATGCTTTCCACCGCGACTTTCATGGCGTCGGCCAGCGGCATCAGCAGATCATGCCGCCTTTTCAGCAGAGTGAGCGCGGCCTTGCGGGCAGAGCGCGGACCGAGACCCGGCAATCTGGCAAGGAGCTGAACGAGCCGCTCGATCTCCGGTCCTGCGATTTTCTTCTGCATCATCCACATCTTAAGATTCGACGCGCGGACCTAAGCACGGTCCGGCGCCTTTGTCATGGTTGCGGCGCGTCATGCGTCAGTTGCGCTGTAGGGATAGGCTCTAGAGGGCGTCCTCGGCATATACGCGCACCACGCCGGTACCGGTTTCATAGGCGTGATCTCGAGATCGGGGCGTTCGCGGGCAAGGCGGATCGCGAGCTGGCGGCCTTGTGCCTCGTGGGCGGACTGTTGCTGCGGGCTCGCGAGGCTCTCGGCCGGATTGTCGCGATCGAGAAATGAATTGAACGCCGCTGCCCATTCGTTCAGGTCGCGGGCCAGCTCCTCGGACAGCCCAAGATCTTCCGGTGCGAAATTCCCGACGACACCCGGGTCGAGCGCCCACAACGGATGGCAGTCATAGTCCGCCATGACCTTGATCGAGCGCGACAGTGCAGGATCCTCGGACCATGCCTCGGCCGGGCCGCCGACATAGCTGATGGACCCGCTCGATTTCAGCGGCCGATAGAACCCGCGAAACAGGTAGACGGTGTAAGCGGCCAAGGTGATCGCCGCGGCGGCGACGAGCGGCCATGGCACTTCGCGCCAGGAGACCAGCTGGTCGGTTACGGCAGCCCATTGCACAAGCGCCGTGGCCGCCACGTAGATCACGAACGCGTTCGTCGTCTGCCGGCGACCGCGCTCGTCAGGCGGGTCCACAGGGTCGAAATAGCGCGGAGCGATGACGAAGAGATAGACCGCCTGGCCGATGGACGAGGCAATGAAGAACCATGGCGCAACATCCAAAAGAAGCATCAGGGCCGCGCCGCCAGCGAGAATGATCAGCGAACCGCACAACAGCCACAGCGATTGGCGCGTCTCGCGTGGATCGGGCGCCTTCGCGCCCAAAGCGGCAATGGCCTGGTCCATCACCCGCGACGTGAGAGCGGCGCGGCCGGCGATGTAGCCCGCGAAAGCATAGAAGGCGCCGAGGAGGCGCAGCATGAACTGGGTGATGTCGAAGGTGAAGTTCCAACGGCGCGTTCCAGGGCTAATGCAGCTCGCGACCACCGGCGAGCTCTCAGCCCTGAAACCTAGCGGACTTCCGGTTCTAGCGCGAGATCAGACACGTTCGGCGCGGAGCGCCGCCGGCCCCTCCGCCTGCGCCCGCCGCATCAGAGAGGCGACCTTGCGCAAGGCGCGCACGGCATACCCCACTGAGGCCGGCACGGGGTGGCGGCACATGGCGATCTTGCGCACGTAGCTTTCGACATCCCACGTGGCGACCGTACCGGCGTGGAAGACGGCTACGTCGCCAGCCTTCAGCACGCGCTCCTGGCCCGACGCCTCGATGACACGCACCTCGCCCTCGACGATGTGCACCGTCTCCTCGCAACCGAACTGCCATTCGAAGGCGCCGGCCGTGCAGTCCCACGCACTCGTGACCATGGTGCCGTCGAGGCTACGCCACAGCTCTGCGGCGCGGGCTTCGGGATTGCCGCGCAGCACCCAGTCGGCCGGGATCGGAGCCGGGCTCAGGGCCACCTCCACGGAGGACGCCTGGCTAACGGGCTGCATGGTGGGCTTCATGCCAGCGTTCCTTGTTTCTCAGTTTAAGGCGAAATTTCTCAATTTAAGGCGAATTTCGACTTCAGATGCCGGATCCCAGCATCTCATAGCGGACCCCGGAGTGCTGCCGCGCCGGAGCGAAGTCGCGCGCATAGGGTTCCGCTGCCTCTTGCCCCCAAGAAGCCGACCAGATGCTGCAGGAGGGCTGCGCGCGCGTCCGGGGACGTGAGGTTGTGGTCTGCATTGTCGATCAAGCGCAGCGATATGCCGGGCAGGCGGGTGACGTAGCTGCCCATGGGGCCCGTCCAGTGCTGGAACTCGACAAGCCCCGTGTCGCCGGCGGAATAGACCAGCATGACTTCGCAACCGCGCTCCGAGATACCCCTGAACCAGGATCTGACGTCCTGACCCACGCCGCCGTTGACGTGCAGGCGGCCACGGCGGACCACGCTCTTGACGACACGCCCGGCGCGACGCACGCAAGCCATCGCCGTGGCGCGCGCCTGTGCCTTGATGATCGAGAGCAGATCCGTGCTGCCGTCGTTCGCGGTCTTTTTGGAGTTGGCCTCGGCCCGGCGCAGAGACTTCCATCTCTCCAGCTCGTAGCCGACGGACGGGCTCCACTGAAAACACTGCAGGTTGACGATGACGGCGCGCTTGATGCGCGCGTCCGTACGAATGCCGTGAAACGCCGTGTAGGCGCCGCTGCAGGCACCCACGACGGTCGGCGTCTCGTAGCCGTGTGC
Source organism: uncultured Alphaproteobacteria bacterium (assembly GCA_963831345.1). Lineage (GTDB taxonomy): Bacteria > Pseudomonadota > Alphaproteobacteria > Rhizobiales > Hyphomicrobiaceae > Hyphomicrobium_C. The sequence goes on along the minus strand of CAWHPZ010000030.1, from coordinate 505,244 downwards.
CTCGAGCCAATCGACGGCGCAGGTGAGGCTCGCCTCGGCGGCTTCGCCGTAGAGCGGCAGCTCATCCGAGGAGAATATGGTTCCGCTGTCGCCGACACCGGCACAGTCGATGCGCAGCGACGGGATGCCCGCTGCCGCCAGAGCGCGCGCATGATCGACGGTCATGCGCGCCCAGCCGATGTGATAGCTCATCCCGGCGTTGAGGAAGATGACCGGCGGTTCGACGGCGTGGCGGTACTGTGGCTGGCACAGGACACCTGTGAGCGCACGGCCCGGGCCGAAGCACACGCCAGTCTCGATCCAACTGTCTCCGTCGAGCTGCTGGCGATGCACCGAGCGAGCGCGACGCGCCAACATGGGTGTGAGGGAGGACGCCCATTCGACGATGCGGGCGAGATCGGCTTCGGGCACGCGCGAGGCCGTGGGATCGCAGATCATATGCTCGTAGCCGCCGAACTCCGCCTCGGTGACGCGGGAGCCGAGCCCGGTGAAATGCTCGCGAAGCTTAGCGAGGTTCGCGCCCTTCTGCGACAGCAGCAGCACGTCGCGCGCCGGCTGGCGTTCGAAGCTTGCGAGGTTCAGAGCTTCGAGATCGGCGAGAGTTTCCGGCCGCTCCTCGAAGCCACATACGTCGATGCCCGGGCGCGTCTCGCGTTCCTTCACCAAATGGCTGTTCGGCGGCGACATGATGCGCGCGAGGCCTTTCAGCTCGCGCACGTACTGGCGGCCGCTTTGAACCGGCGCGAGAAGGCCGAGGCCGGCAATGTTGCCGTGTTTTTCGGCCTCGATGGCGGCGAGCAAGGCGCCCGCACGCAGGCCGACGAGAACGACTTCCGAGACACCGAGGTTGTTTTCGAGCCAGACGATAGCTTCGCGGATGCTGGCGCGCCAGGCGTCGACGCGGCCGGGATCCTCGCTCGATCCGTCGGAATCGGCTGTGCCGTCGTAATCGAAGCGCAGGGTCGGCATGCCTGCGGCGGCGAGCTTGTCAGCGAGAGCGCGCCAGCTCTTCCTGGCGCATAGTTCCTCGAAGCCGTGCGGGCTGCATAGAATGACGCCGCGGGCTCCATCAGCCTTGTGCAGCCATCCAGCGCAGCGGGCGAATGAGACGCTAATCATGAGGCCACCCTGCATTCTACGGGTGGGGACCTGAAGGGCGCCGGTGCTCGCAGGTTGAGGGCATGCACGCTGCCGAATGGCACGGCATTGGCCCCGTCGGCGCGGCGCGGGGTGAGGCGCACGATTTTCTCAGCCAGTGGCGAAAGATGGAACCAGTTGTCGGACGGGCGGAAGCTCTCGTCGACGATGTTGACGAAGCGCGCGACGCTGCTCGCCTTGAGGCGCAGCAGCCATCCGTCGCGATCCATCTCGACGGCGGTGGTGATTTCGGCTGGCTCCGGCGCACGGGCGAGACCGAGGGGGAAATGGAACGCTTCGCTCAACGTTTCGCCCGTGGCGCGATCTATGAGACGAACAATGGTCGCGTCGTGCTGCGGCGCCTGGAAGCGATAGGCGTAGGAGATATCGAAGAAGCTGCCGATCAGATCGTAGGCGCTGATGGTCTCGTTGGCGCGGGCCGCGAGTTCGATGTTGCGCTTCGCCTTCAGGACCGGCGTCTTGCCGTTGCGCAGCGCCGTGAGCTCGAGCGTCACGTCGCGCGGGGATGCGGTTTCGTTGGCGACGTGGAGAGCGAGGCCGTTGACGCCTTCGTCGGTGATCGTGACGCGAAGCGGCGCGAAAGCGCGCTTCAGCGCGTACCAGGGCGACTTGGGCTCGGCCTGTGGAATCGATGATGCCCCAGCCGGCGCCGGGCCGGAAATCCTGCAGCATCAGCACGAGGCCGCCGCGCGTCGGCGACCCGGCGCGCTGCCATTCGGCGAACGTCGCCGCCATGACTTCGGCGGTGACGGCCTGCGAAAGAGCCAGATAGCGATCGGCATCCTCGTAGCGCAGGCGGGCCGCGCTGACGCCGAACAGAAGCTCGACGTAGTGATCGCGCACGTCCTCGAAATCCCAGCTCGCGCCGGCGTCGCGGGGAACACGGGCCTTCCAGCGCGGATCGTGGACGGCCGGAATGGCGGACATCGCTTCGGCACGCGTGACGTCGGCGGGCACGTTGGCGAACGCCAGACACTCGGAAGCAAAACGCACATTGGCGCGGCGGGCATCCTCGAGCGGGCGCAGATAAGCGCCGACGCCGTAGTAATGGCCGACGCCTGCATCGACGGTGAACGGCAGGCTGCCACCGGACGGCGAGCCCACGACATAGGGCACATCGGGGCGCAACGCCTCAACCTCACCCGGCAGCACGTCCTCGAACAGCGGGTTCACGTATTTGCGCGGCGGCAGGCCGAGCATGGCGCCCTGCTGATAGACCTCGCTGCCGCCGCACAGAACCGCGATCGACGGGCAGGCCTGCGTGCGGGTGAGAAACTCTCTGGCTTCGCGGCGGACGGAGGCCGTGAACTCGGCATCGTCGGCGGGATAGTCGAAGTTGGCGAACATGAAGTCCTGCCACACGAGGATGCCGAGCTCGTCGCACAGCTCGTAGAAGCTCTGATCCTCGTAGATCGTCGTTCCCGGCACGCGCAGCATGTTCATGCCGGCGTCGCGGGCGAGCTCCAGCCAGGGCCGGAAGGCTGCGGGGCCAGTGGGAAGCGCCGTGATGTCTGCCGACGCCCACACGGCGCCGCGGCAGAAAATCGGTTCGCCATTGAGCGTGAGGCCGAAACCGCGTCCGTCGGGGCCGCGATCGACCTCGATGCGGCGGAAGCCCGTTCTGCCGAGATCGATCGTCGTGGCGCCGATGCTGACGCTGACTTCGTGCAGTGCCGGCGTGCCGTGCGTGTGCGGCCACCAGGCGGCGACATCCGGCAGCGCCAGTGTTGCGGTGAAGGTCTTGCCGTCGACCGTCATCATCGATGCGTGCTGGCCGCCGCAGGACAGCGTGGCCTCGTGCTTTGACTTCTCGGCGAGCGTCAGGCTGACGTTCAGAACGCCGGTCGTGCCCTCGAGCGTGGCGCGCACGTCGGCAGAGGCGACAGATACGGGGCCTTGCCTGACGCGCTCGACAGCACGCCAGGGACCGACCGCGTGCACTGACGGGCACCAACCCGGCATGTGTCCAAGAACGGTCGTGCGAACATTGCGCAGGCCCGACGGCGTGATCATGCGTGGGCGCCAGCGGCCGGCAGAGCCGCTTTTGGCCAACACTGGATCGAGGGCGCGGAAGCAGATGAACAGCTCGTTGTCGCGCTCGGTCTCCACGTCCATCTCGTGAGAGACGAACATGTTTTCGGAGCTCAGGATCTTGCGGCCATTGAGCCAGACCTCGGCGAGTGTCGCGAGACCATGGAAGCGCAAGTGTCTCCGTGGCCGTGACCGTGGAAGCGGACACGGAACCAGTGGTCCTGGCCATGCAGAGGCGTGGGATCGTCCAACGACCACTTGCCGGCGGCTGCGAGCGCGCTCGCCACGGTTCCGGGTACGGCGGCCGGCGTCCAGGCGAGAAGGCGCGACAGGTTCGCAGGCGTCGAAGCCACGCCCGGCTCCGTCGACGCGACTTCCCAGCCCTCGCGGAGCGGGACGACGATGGTGCCGGTGATGGACTTTATCGTTTGCCATTGGCCTGAACTAAAGCGTCGCCAAGACCCGTTTCTGGGTCTTCACGACTGATCCTTCTCCAAAGCAGAATCTCAGGTCGGCCATGGCGAGGTCGTAGGCCTCGGCCATCTTCTCGAACGGGGCGTCATAGCCGACGAATGTCTTGCGGGCGGCCGAGCGCGCGAGCTGAAACTGCATCGACTTGGCCGTCTGGCTGATCACGCGCGTCATCTCGATGGCGCGATCGAGGCCGGCGAGGCCCACCGCATCCAGCCATGCGAGGTGGCTCGACAGAAGCTCGTGATTGGCGCCGAGCTGGCGCAGCGTGTTGAACGTGTACTTGTGAAAGAACGCGGGCGGCCTCATGGCGAGGCGAGCGGCGTGATCCTTGAAGGCGCGATGATAGGCGCGGATGGGGTTTGAATCCGGAATGCTCCTGACGTGCGCGGCGCATGAGCCGGTGGGCGCGTTCGAGCGGCGTGCCCTTGATGGGCGCGGCGGCGAACTTCACGAACTCGACATAGGGGAACAGGGCATCGGCCACGCCCTGCTGCTCGGGGAGGCGGCGGAACAGGCCGTCGAAGTCCTCGCCCTGGAGCGTGAAGAAGCCGGCGTTGTGGAAATAATCGAGCGAGCGCGCGGCGGCGTCGATGCTGTTGATGGCGATCGTCGTCTTGGTGTGCTCGGCGCGATAGGAGACGCCCTTGGTATCCGGCAGATAGAAGCCGTCCACCTCCACGAGCGGCATGCGCCCACGCGCGATCTGCTCCTCGCAGTGGCCCGCGAGGTCGTCATAGATGGCCAGCTCCTGCACGACCGTGCCGTAGAGGCGCTTCGAGATCGGCGAGCGGGAACTTGAAGAACGTGAACTGGTCGCCCTCGAAATCCTGCATGACCGTGAACGACAGGCCTGCGACCGGGTTCATGCCGGCCGAGGCCAGCATCTCGATCCAGAGATCGACGTAGCAGTTGGTCTCGGGCCAATCGCGGGCGAGGTCGTGAAGACCGTTGCGGCGATAGCCCGCGGACGAGAGCCCTTTGATCACCGCTGTCATGCGTGAAGCCCCAGAGCGGCGCGGACGTCCTTCGGCCAGCGGCGCGCGTCGAAGCCATGGTGGCGGAACAGCGCCAGCGTGATGCGCTCGAGCCCGAAGCCGACGCAGGCGGTGTGCGCCGTCTCGCCGTCGTGCTGCTCGATGCCCCACAGCTTGCCGAAGTGATCCTGGTGGTAGTTGAAGCTCAAGCAGGCGGTCGGCTTCTCGACGCTGTTGACCGGAACGAGCAGCTCGAACTTCAGGCCCTGCTCGCGCTGGCTGCTGACGGCGAGGCGCCCGCCGCGGCCGAAGAACGGATCGTTGGCGAGGTCGACCGTATGCGGGAGATCGAGCCTGGCGACGAACTCCTTGCCGCGCTCGATCCAGCTCTGGCGGAATTCCACGACCTGCTCGGGCGAGCCGATGCGCACGTATTCGCGCATGCGGAACATCTGCATTCTCGCCGGATCGGTCGAGGGCTCGTGGCGGAAGCAGTAGGAGCAGAGATCGAACAGCGCGCCTTTTTCGGCAAGGCGGCCGCGCTTGGCAATGAGGGGATACAGCGGATAGCAGGCCGCCGGCGTGATGACGATGTCGGAGGCCTTCTGGTCGCCGGTCCAATCCTCGCCCTTGTCCAGGTCGCTGAGGAGGCGGCCATGGGCCTGCTCATCGCCGCAGAAGCAATGAACCGTGCCGGCGAGTTGGGGGAAGCTCTTGAGGTAGCCGCTGGCCTCGAAGTGCGTGCGGTTCATGCCGGGCGGGAAGCGAACGACTTCCGGATTGTCGGCGCCGCCGAAGGCGATGACCAGCTCCTCGATGCCCGAGACGACATCCTCGAACATGCCGCTGCGGCCATAGAGGCCGTCGACACCGGTCTCGATCAGGAGACCGTGTGAGAGCATGTGCTCGAGAAGATTGAGTTGCGTGTCCATACTCTACTCCGAAAGGCTCGCGTCCATTTTGGTCATGAGCACGAGGCTCGACAGGTTCGATACGACGCGGTCGTTGGCGATCATCAGCGGGGCGGACAGCACATCGCGCAGATGGCGGCCGACGCTGAACGGGCTGTCGTTGCGATAGCCCTGGATGCCGCAGATGCGGAGCGCTTCGAGAACAAGCTCGTTGGCCAGGCGCGAAGCGGTGACCTTGAGATTGTTCATGGCGGCGGCGAAGCTCACCGAGCCCAACTGATCGGGGTCGTCCTTGGCGCGCTCGAAACGCTCGAGCGCATCCTTGATGGAGGATCGCAGCTGCTGCAGCTTGATGTTGGCTTCCGCGAGCGGCAGCGCCGACGCCGGCTTCACATCCGGCTTCTTGCGCGCCTCGCCGCGGACCATGGCCTGGGCGCGGCCGATGGCATCGACGGCGATGCCGTACCAGACGGCGGCCCAGAGAATGTGCGAGGTCGCCAGCATCGACTGAGCGGCAAGCTCGGCGAATGGCTGCGGGAAAATCTGCGCCTCGGGCGCGCGAGCCGAAAGGATGAAGCCTTCGCTGCAGGTGCCGCGCATGCCGAGCGTGTCCCACGTCGTGCTCGGCTTCAGCTCGTACTGGTCCTTGGTGAAGGCGACCATGACCTGATCGCCGGAAGCGGCGGTGGCGTTGCGGCGCGCGGTCGGGAAGATGGCGTCGGCATAGCGGGCGTAGGAGATGACGGTGGCGTCCTTGACCAGCGAAACCTCGCCGTCCTTCTGCTCGATGGCGCAGACGCTGTTGCGCAGGTCGCCGCCGATGCCGGCTTCAGTGGTGGCGGACGCAAGCAGTAGCTGCTCGGCCGCGACGCGCTTCATGAAATCGCGATGCCAGGCGCTGCCGGCGCCGCCGGCGACAAGGTTGTGCTGCTTGATGTTGTGCATGGCGTAGATCATGCCGGACGAGGCACAGCTCTGCGCCAGCACGCAGCAGAGGTCGGCGACCTCGGTCAGCGAAGCGCCCTTGCCGCCAAGCTCGACGGGGACCAGAAGGCCCATCAGCCGCTCGCGCTTCAATGCGGCGAACGTCTCGGCGGGAAAGCGAGAGTCCTTGTCGACGCTTTGCGCGTTGGGGGCTGCCGCCTCCTGGCAGAGCGCCTTCATTTTCGCGCGCGGCGAAACCTGGTCGATATAGTTCATGATCAGGCTGCCTTTGCCGGTACCAGCTCACGAAGGCTCTGCTCGATGTTGGCGATGCTGGAGAAGGTGCGCCGGTTGAGGAAGCGCTCGGGGAATTCGATGCCGAAGGTGTCTTCGATGGCGAGCATGAGCTGCACGGAGGCGAAGGACGTCAGGCCAGCGTCATAGAGATCGCTGTCGTCGGCGAGGTTGGCCGCTTCAAGCGTCTCCTGCGCCTCAAGAAGCTCGCGGATCTTCTGATTGAGCGAATTCTGCACTAGTTAGCTCCCTCTGCTGCCGTCTCGCGGCCTTCCCGAACCAGCGCTGCGCGTCCCGATGTCCGCCGCGTGCGCCAGCCTGCTGGATGTCGATCCAACATCTGAGAAAATCCCGTAAAATTGGACGCTCTCTGATGATTGCCGAGGGTCGCGCATCCGGCTTAATGCTCGTCTAAACTTTTGCGCTCGTTGATAGCCGCCGTTTCAGATGGTGAAAAAAGTGTTCAGGCCACGTCCGCGGCGGCACAAGGCGCGAGTTTGCTCCGCACGCAGGCGTTAACTCCGCGTCATTTGAGGAGGCTTTGCACGTTCCGGTCGCTGATCCGCCGCTCTACGCCGGGCGTATTCCGGGTTCATGGCTTCACGGATTTTTGGGCCGCGACGTGCTATGTTCCCGACCAGCATCGATGCCGCCGGGCATTATTTCAGGAACTTCCCGTCCATGACGACGTCCTCCGGTACGCAACAGCGTCCGCGCATTCTTCTGCTCTACGGTTCCGCGCGCGCGGGCTCCTATAGCCGCCAGCTCACGGTCGAGGCCGAGCGCCTGCTCTCGGCGCTTGGCGCGGAGACAAAGCTGTTCGATCCGGAGGGATTGCCGGTCGACAGCGAAGGCTCGTCGTCACACGCCAAGGTGCTCGAGCTTGCGGAGCTGACGAACTGGTCGGACGGGCACGTGTGGTGCTCGCCCGAGCATCACGGCAGCATGTCGGGCGTCATGAAGCTCATCATCGATTATCTGCCGTCGGGCAAGCAGACTTCGGGCGTGCGCGGCAAGCCGCTGTGCCTCATGCAGGTCGCGGGCGGGCAGCTCTCCGGAAACGCACTCAACGAGATGCAACGCGTAGGGCGCTCGCTCGGCATGTATTCCACGTCGCGGCAGATTGCGGTGGCGGATGTCTCGAAGCAGCTTTTCGACGGCGGCGCTCTCACGCAGCAGCTTCGCGATCGATTGGCCGATGCCATGGACGAGCTTTTCAAGCTGTCCGTGCTGCTGCGCGATCATGCGGAGTGGCTTCAGGACGTTCCAAGCACGCGCAAGCCGCGCGTCGGCATCGTCTCGTCGCGGTAGATCTTCTTACGTCCTCTGATTGTCCCCCTCACCCGCGCGAGGTCATGGCGAAGCCATGCTTCGCATGGACGCTCGCGCGACCTCTCCCCCACGGGGAGAGGTAAAAGCGGACCGGCCTTCACATCGATTGGAGACCAGCAAAGAAACGTGTCGTCGGTGCCAACCTCACCTCTCCCCAGTGGGGAGAGGTCGCGGTCCGGCGATAGCCGGAGCGCGGGTGAGGGGGAAAAACGGTGGAAGTACAGACTCAACTTAGCCGCGACAAACTCAAGCTCGCCTGAAATCGGCGAGGGGGCGCTTCTGGCGGCCGGAGGCGTCGAAGTTCGCGGGGTCGAGCCATTGCTCGAAGGCGCGTTTGATGGCCGGCCAGTCACGATCGATGATGGCGAACCAGGCCGTGTCGCGGTTGCGCTTCTTGTAGACCAGGGCCTGGCGGAAGATGCCCTCGAACGTGAAGCCGTAGCGCTCAGCCGCGCGGCGTGACGGCGCGTTGAGGCTGTCGCATTTCCATTCGTAGCGGCGGTAGCCAAGCTCGTCGAAGGCGCGCTGCATCATCAGGAACATGGCCTCGGTGCCGGCGGGCGTGCGGCGCATGACCGGCGCGTAGTGGATGTGGCCGACCTCGATGACGCCGTTGGCGAATCCATGCGCATGAACGAGGCGACGCCGACGGCCTTGCCGGTCTCGCGATCAACGATGGCGTGGAACATGGGGTCTTGCGAGGCGGCGTTCGCGGCGAGCCAGGCTTGGAAGGCGTCGCGATCCTTCAGGCTGCTCGTCGCGCTGATAAGTCCAGCCGCTCTTGGCTTCGGGCGTGCACAGCACTTCGAATAGGGCATCCCCGTGCGCTTCGACGCTCAGAGGCTCGACGACGCAATAGCGGCCGTTCATCGGCGTCGCGGGCGGGCGCTGCCGCGGCGTCCATCCGGGAAGGGCTTCGCCGATGGGCTGGGTCTCGGAATTCATGGTGTCGCTCATGATACGGGATCGGCTTTCGTCGCGGCGTTGCGTCATGCTCAGGGCCACGGCTTCGGCGACGCGAATGCCGTCGACGCCGGCCGAAAGAATGCCGCCTGCATAGCCCGCGCCTTCGCCGGCCGGATAGAGGCCGCGTGAGGCCGATGCTTTGATAGTGGTCATCGCGGCGGATGCGGATCGGCGACGACGTGCGCGTCTCGACGCCGGTCATCACGGCATCGGCGAGCGAGTAGCCCTTGATGTCGTGATCGAAGGCGGGAAGCGCTTCGCGAATGGCGGCGACGGCGTAGTCCGGCAGGCACAGCGAGAGATCGGCCGGCGTCACGCCGGGCTTATAGGACGGGACGACGTCGCCGAGCGTCGTCGACGGGCGGCCGGCGAGAAAATCGCCGACGCGCTGCGCCGGGCGCGGCATAGGTGCCGCCGCCGATCTCGAAGGCGCGCTCCTCCCAGTGCCGCTGGAAGGCAATGCCGGCGAGCGGATGGCCCGGATAGTCGGCTCCGGCGTGATGCCGACGACGATGCCGCAGTTGGCGTTGCGCTCGGCGCGCGAATACTGGCTCATGCCGTTGGTGACGACGCGGCCGGGCTCGGACGCGGCCGCAACCACCGTGCCGCCGGGACACATGCAGAAGCTGTAGACCGAGCGGCCGTTGCGAGGCGTGATGCACGAGCTTGTAGTCGGCGGCGCCCAGGATGGGATGGCCGGCGCTCGGCGCCGAAGCGGCAGCTGATCGATCAGCGACTGCGGATGCTCGATGCGCACGCCGATCGAGAACGGCTTGGCCTCGATGAAGACGCCGCGGCTGTGCAGCATCTCGAACGTGTCGCGGGCGCTGTGGCCGACCGCGAGCACGACGTGATCGGAGGCGAGGTGCTCGCCGTTTTCGAGCACGACACCGCGCACACGGCGCTCGCCGCCGCTTTCCTCGATGTCGAGATCGACGACCTTCGAGCTGAACCGATATTCGCCGCCCAGATCCTCGATGGTCTGGCGCATGCTCTCGACGATCGTGACGAGGCGAAACGTGCCGATGTGCGGCTTGGCGACGTACAGGATCTCGTCCGGCGCGCCGGCCTTGACGAACTCGGTCAGCACCTTGCGGCCGTGGTGGTTCGGGTCCTTGATCTGGCTGTAGAGCTTGCCGTCCGAGAACGTGCCGGCGCCGCCTTCGCCGAACTGGACGTTGGATTCCGGGTTCAGCACCGAGCGGCGCCACAGGCCCCAGGTATCCTTGGTGCGCTCGCGCACGACCTTGCCGCGCTCGAGGATGATGGGGCGGAAGCCCATCTGCGCCAGCGTCAGGGCCGCCAACAGCCCGCACGGGCCGGTGCCGATCACGATCGGGCGGCTCGAGAGTTGGCTCGGGGCCTTGGCGACGAATTTATAGGAGACGTCGGGCGCGACGGAGACGTGCTTGTCGCCGGACAGCCGCTTCAACACCGCCTTCTCGTCGCGCACCTCGACATCGAGTGTGTAGATGAGCGAGATCGCCGACTTCTTACGCGCGTCCCAGGCGCGGCGGAAGATCGTGTAGCCGATGAGGTCGGCGGGCTCGATGCCGAGGCGCGCCAGGATGGCCGCAGGAAGCGCGTCCTCAGCGTGATCGAGAGGCAGTTTGATCTCGGTCAGGCGCAGCACGCGTTTGCAACTCCGGTTTGGTCGGCTTCATCTCGTCCCCAACCGTCTCGCTCGGGATGGTTGCGGGAGGCGGCAGGGCGATGTAGCCCCAGGACATGGACTACACCCTTTATATCGTCGTGTGTGCCGACGGCACATATTACACCGGCATCGCACGTGACGCGGACCGCCGTGTCATGGAGCATAACGGCGAAAAGGGGAAGGGCGCCCGCTATACGGCGTCGCGGCGCCCCGTCACGCTGGTTTACCGCGCCGCTTTCGCAACCCGATCCGCAGCCCTCAAGGAAGAGGCCCGCATCAAGGGGCTGACGCGAGCCGAGAAAATGGCGCTCGTCGCAGCAGCGGCTGAAGCGTAGCGCTTGCGTCACCGCTAACCGAACCCGCTAACGCTAGGACCAAGACACGAGACGAAAGCGGAAGCGCGTAGCGCCTCCCTCATATATGCTTGTGGTCTGACGATCTCGGTCGAGTTGGCGGGACATGCTTAAATTCATCGGACGGCACTGGCGTGGCGAAGCCGGCTTCTGGACCAGTGTTTTGATCTTCTCGCTGCTCGTGCCGTGGGCTGTTACGTTCGGCGGCATCAGCCTGCTCAGCAGTTACACGATCGATAAGACGCCCTATCGTGTCATGCTGTCGGCTACGCTCGTTTTATCGCTTATCGGCGCCATCGGTCTGTGGCAGCTCGTCGGCACCTGGCGGGCGAGCTCCAAGAAGGAAGCACCCGGCCGCTGGTGGATCACTCGCTGGACGGGGCGGCTCTTCGCAATCGCGGCCTTCGCGCTGGCGCTGTTCGCGCTTTCGACGCTGCCCGGCAATCTGTCGCGGTACTATGCCGAAGCGACAGACACCGACCCCATCGGGCTGCAGGGCCACGACGTAACCGTCGACGGCGACCAGGTCATTGTCACGGGATACATGTCCTGGGGCATGTACGATGCTTTCTCGAAAGCCCTTAGCGAGAACGGAGATATCCAGACCGTCGTCTTGAACAGTCCCGGCGGACACTATGCCGTTGGCCGGCGGATCGGCGCCCTGATCAAGGAACGTGGACTCGACACTTTCACGACCGAGATGTGTGGCAGCGCATGCACGTATGCCTTTCTCGCCGGCAATCGCAGGTTCCTGCAGAAAGGCGCGAAGCTCGGCTATCACGCGCCCTCGGGGAATACGCCTGTCGTGCTGGCTGCGATAACCGCGCACGCGACGGAGTTCCTGAATTCAGGCGAACGTGCCCGAGGACTTCATCAGCCACGTCTTCGCTACACCGTCGGACAGCGTCTGGTTTCCAACCCTCGACGAGCTGCGGCAAGCCAACATCGTCACGGATGTGGTCAAGTGAAGGTCCGCCTTAGGTTTTGATCTCCAGGAACTCGACGTCGGGGTTCTTCTGCTTGGCGTAGTTCAGGCTGAACACCGACGCCGGCATGTAGACGTAGTCGCCGTCGAGATCGGTGGCGATCGACGAGCGGTTGCTCTCGATGAAGCGCGTCAGCTCCGCGGGGTCGTCGGCCGTGATCCAGCGCACGGCATCGCACGGCGCCGGATCGAAGCCGGTCTGCAGGCCGTATTCGTGCGTCAGCCGGTCGGCGAGCACGTCGAGCTGCAGCGCGCCGATGACGCCGACGATCGGCTGCGTGCCGTCGATGGGGCGAGAACAGCTGCACCACGCCTTCCTCGGCCATCTCGCGCAGCGCGTCCTTCAGCTTCTTGGCGCGGATGGCGTCCTCCAGCCGGATGCGGCGCAGGATCTCCGGCGCGAAGCTCGGGATGCCGAGGAACGTGATGTCCTCGCCCTCGGTCAGCGCGTCGCCGATGCGCAGCGTGCCGCGGTTGGGGATGCCGACGACGTCGCCGGCGAAGGCCTCCTCGGCCAGCGAGCGGTCCTGGGCGAAGAAGAACTGCGGCGCCGTCAGCGCCATGGTCTTGCCGGTGCGCACGTGCTTCACCTTCATGCCGCGCGTCAGCTTGCCCGAGCACACGCGCATGAAGGCGATGCGGTCGCGGTGGTTGGGGTCCATGTTCGCCTGGATCTTGAAGACGATGCCGGTCATGGCCGGCTCGGTCGCCTCGATCGTGCGCGTCGGCGGCCTTGCGGCTGCAGCGGCGGCGGCGCGTAGGCGATCAGCGCGTCGAGCATGTCGCGCACGCCGAAATTCTTCAGCGCGCTGCCGAAGTACACCGGCGTCAGCGTGCCGTCGCGGAAGGCCTTCGAGGTCGAAGCGTCCGCAGGCGTTGGCGCACCAGCTCGATCTCCTCGCGCCAGCGCTGCGCAGCGCCTTCGGGCTCCAGCAGCGTTTCGGAAACAGCGGATCGTCCGGGCCCGAGACCGGCTGGCCCTCGGGCTCCTCGTCGAGGCGGCGGATGCGCGGCTGATAGAGGTCGTAGGTGCCGCGGAAGCTCGCGGCCCTGGCCGATCGGCCACACCATGGGCGCGGTGTCGAGCGCCAGCATCTTCTCGATCTCGTCGAGCAGCTCCAGCGGCTCGCGGGCCTCGCGGTCGAGCTTGTTGATGAAGGTGATGATCGGGATGTCGCGCAGGCGGCAGATCTCGAACAGCTTGCGCGTGCGCGCCTCGATGCCCTTCGCCGCGTCGATCACCATGATGGCGGAATCGACGGCGGTCAGCGTGCGATAGGTGTGGTCGGAGAAGTCCTCGTGGCCCGGCGTGTCGAGCAGGTTGAAGACGGCGCCGCCGTACTCGAAGGTCATCACCGAGGTGACGACGGAGATGCCGCGCGCCTTCTCGATGGCCATCCAGTCCGAGCGCGTGTTGCGCCCGTCCTTCTTGGCCTTCACCTGGCCGGCAAGCTGAATGGCGCCGCCGAACAGCAACAGCTTTTCGGTCAGCGTCGTCTTGCCGGCGTCGGGATGCGAGATGATGGCGAACGTGCGCCGGCGCTTGATCTCGCGCACAAGGGAGTTGTCTGCCGTCGCTGTCGCCGCGGATGTATCGCGCGCGGCGTCGCCCGCCACTGAATTATTGTCCATCGACCTGCCCATCGCGTCCGCGAGCGCCGCCCCTAGCATCGCCTTAAACGATGGCCACCATGAGGAAGTTCAAGGCTCGCGTGCCGCCAAATACAAAGCTCACCGGACGGTAGAACCGCCCGGTGAGCTCAAATTCCGATCTGCGACGTCTATACCTTAGCTGCCCTTAGGCGGCAACAGGGGCCGCGAGGGCTGCGTCGATCTTCTCTTTCAGCACCTTCTCGTTGAAGGGCTTGATGATGTAGCCGCTGACGCCTGCCGTCTTGGCGGCGTTGATGTTGTCCTGCTTCGATTCAGCAGTGACCAGGATGAAGGGGGTCTTGGCCATAGCCGGGTCGGCGCGGACGACCTTGAGAAGCTCGTAACCCGTCATCGGCTCCATGTTCCAGTCGGAGATGATGAGGCCGTATTCCTTAGCTTTAATCTTCTCTAGTGCAGCTTGGCCGCTCGCCGCCTCGTCAACGTTCTCGAAACCGATCGTTTTCAAAAGCTTGCGAATGATCCGAACCATGGTGCTGTAATCGTCGACGACGAGGACAGGCATGTTGTTCGCGCTCATAACTCTAGTCCCCTTTGACCCAAATCAAAAAACGGAAATCTGACTTGCCGCAGGCAGCCCCGCTCCCGTAGCGCCCGCTGATAAAGCTGACTATGCGGGCATATTAATTGCCATATTATTAACTGCGGGCGCGAGGCGATGAACAATCATGCCGACGTGGCGAGAGTTAAGATTTCAGAAGGGATAGATGGCGCCGCCGCCGCCTGCGGGCGCCCTCGGGATGCGCTTTCGTAACAGATTGGCAATCGTTTCCTGTTAACCAGCGTATGGAAGCATCTGTATCCGACCGGATTTTTATCGACTTGCCCTGGCATTGCGGGCACTTCGGCACATCGGCCCCGACTGAGAGAGTAGAGCGCGTATGTCCACGCCGATCAAAGTTCTCGTAGTGGATGATTCAGCGTTCATGCGCGGAGTCCTGGTGCGCAAGGTCGAATCCGACCCGCGCTTCAAGGTTGTCGACACCGCCGCAAATGGCCGCGAGGCCGTCGAAAAGGTATTGGCCCTCAAGCCCGACGTCGTGACGCTCGATGTCGACATGCCGGTGATGAACGGCATCGAGGCCTTGAAAGAGATTATCCGTCTGAGCCAGTCGGCGGTACTCATGGTGAGTGCCAGGACGGAAGCCGGCGCGGCGATAACCCTTGAAGCTTTGTCTCTGGGCGCCGTCGATTTCATCCCCAAATCCCGCGGCACAGAAAACATAATAGAGAAGCTTCTGGCAGCCGCCGAAGCCAAGTACAACCGGTCGCGCCAATCGCAAGTGCGGTCGACAATTCCGCGCCCATCGCCGATCCCAATGCGCGCGGCCGGAGCCGCCAAGGCCACGGCAAAGATCTGCATCATCGGGTCGAGCACGGGCGGTCCGCAGGCGTTGCAGACCGTTCTCACGCAGCTGCCCGAGAACATGCCTGTGCCTGTCGTCATCGCGCAGCACATGCCGCCTCAATTCACCAAGGCGCTGGCGCAACGTCTCAACGAGCTGTGCAAGCCAAAGGTGGTCGAGGCCGCCGACGGCGATGCCCTGACGAGAGGCGTCGTCTACATCTCGCCCGGCGGCATGCAGACGCGGGTCACGGCGGGCGGCATCAGAGTTTCAGCCGATCAGGGCGAGAGCCTCTATAAGCCGTCTGTCGACGTGCTGGCCGAGAGCGCGCGTTCGGCATTCGGCAAAAACATTCTCGGCGTGATGCTCACGGGCATGGGCGCGGACGGCGCCAGCGAGTTCGTCAAACTCAAGAAGCTCGGCGGGCACATCATCGCGCAGGACCAGGCTTCCTGCGTCGTTTACGGCATGCCGCGCTCTTTGGTGGAAGCCGGGGGCGCCGACGAGGTTTTGCCGCTTGACCAGATCGGCGCGCGTATCAGGTCGTTTCTCGGCTGCTGAAGGCTTGATGAGACCGATGATTTACGCTTCGGACTTTTGCTGCGCTGCCGATTTACGTCGCGCCCGATAGGAGGCGCAACGACATCGCGGAGCGACGCGGGTCCTAAGCGATCATGGTGGTCTTTAGTGAGACCTATGATTTACGCTTCGGACTCGATAGGGTCCGATAGCGATCATGGTGGTCTGCTCATAGTGAGAGTCCGCGTACTGATTCACGCTTCGGACTGATAGGGTCCGAAGCGATCATGGTCTAATTGCTCGAGTTCCAGGATCTGCTCGTCGAAATCACTGAGCTCCGTCTCGCCGCTTAGAAGCGAGAGTATCAGCGCGTGGCTCTTGTTCGAGGCGCCGAGCTTGCGCTTGATGTTCTCGATGTGGACACGCACCGTGTTGGGGCTGATGTCGAGCTGCTGAGCGACTTCTTTCTCCGAGTGACCGCGCCCGCTGAGCACGAGACAGTCGCGTTCCCGGCGCGTCAGGATATCGCGCCGCTTTACAACTGCTGTCCGTTCTTCAAGTATTGTCGTCACCCGGATGCGCCTTTCTCCAGCGTCGTCTTTCTAATATTTGCGTTTTAGAGATTTCATGTTCAGTACATCTAGGGCTAAGGCAGAAAGCTTGCACCAAGCTGTCCCAATTGAAATCTGTTCGACGCTTCGATCCTCTGCCTCAGTGTCTGCAGTATTCAAGCCACAGGCGCCGGTAGACGCCCTCGATCTCACGCGCCAAACCTTTCGCATCACAGCCAAGCGGCGAAGCGCGGAACCTGTCGCGCAACGATGCGCGCAACGCTGCAAGCGATGCGAGGTTGCTCGCAGCAGTCGCGGCGCGCGCGACATAGCTATCGACATCGTCCGTCACCCACGACTCCAATCCGACGCTGCCGAGAATCGACGCGCCGAAGCGTCCGACCGGCGGACGCCCCGCGAGCGAAACAACAGGAACGCCGAGCCACAAGGCCTCGATCGTCGTGGTGCCGGCGTTGTGCGGGAACGGATCGAGCGCGATGTCGACGTCGCCATAGGCTTCCCAGGTCCTGGGCTGCGGCGTGGTGTAGACGAGATCCAACCTGTCGGCGCTGATACCGAGCGCCTTGAAGCGTTTCAGCCAAGTTTCGCGCGCATCCGGCTCGCGGAACGGCTTGCTGTTGAGCAGGAGCCTCGAGTCCGGAACGCTGCGCAGGATGCGGGCCCAGGCGGCGAGCACGTGCTCGTTGATGCGTGCGGCGCGGCTGAAGCAGCCGAAGGTGACGTAGCCTTTGCGCAACGCCGGAAGCGGACCCACCCCGGGCATGCCTGACGGCGGCGTGTAGATGAGGGGCATGCGCGACAGGCGCGCCGATCTTTCGGAGAAATAGCGTTCGTCGCTCCGCGGCAGCAGCGTCTCGTCGATCAGAACTGCATCGATGGCGCTGAGACCCGTCGTCGAGCCGGACCCGACCATATGCGCGACTTGGACGGGGGCCGGCTTCCTCGCGAATGTGAGCAGGCGGTTGCCCGCGGTGTGGCCGGCAAGATCGACCAGCACATCGATGCCATCGGCGCGGATCATTGCCGCAACCTCCTCGTCGGAAAGACCGACGGTAGAGCGCCAGTGCGCGGCATACATCTTGAACCGCTCGGTGACCGCGTCCGGGTTCGGAACCTCGGCATAAAAGGTGAGCTCGACCTCGGCACGATCATGAGCGGCGAGAAGCGCCTCGATGAAGAAGCTCACCGCGTGATAGCGGAAATCGGGCGAGACGTAGCCGACCTTGAGACGGCGCTTCGGGTCCTTGGTGCCTGTGTAGACAGGCGCCTTCGGCCTCAGCTTCTCGGCGTGTGCCGCATCCCAGCGCTTGTAGGCGGCGAAGATCTCATCGGCCGACAAGTCCGTGCGATAATTCAGGCAGAACAGCATGTTAGAATGGGCGATGGCGAAGTCGGGCTTCAAGGCCAGAGCCTTCTCGAAGCACTCTCCGGCTTCGCGCAGGCGGTCCTGATGCATCAGCGCCGTGCCGAGGTTGTTCTGCGCGTTGGCATCTTTCGGATTGAGCTCGAAAGCGCGGCGCGCGGCGGTCTCTGCCTCGCGCGCGTTGCCGGCCAGCGACAGCGACCAGGAGAGATTGCACCAGGCGTCGGCGTAGTCGGGCTTGAGCTCGATGGCGCGGCGGAAATGTTTTTCCGCCTCTGCGGCCCGGCCGCGATCCTTTAGGACCGACGCGAGGTTGTTGTGAGCCTCCGGTGCCTCGGGCGCGAGACGGACGGCTTCCTGGCCTTGCTGCTCAGCCTCCTCGAGCCGGCCGACGAGGCGCAACATGGCCGTGACGTTCCACCTCAAGTCGGCGCGATTAGGCTGCTTGCGCGTGGCCTGCAAAAGATCGTCGATGGCCGCGGGCAAGCGCCCGAGCCGGTAAGCTGCGATGCCGCGTATGTGCAGGGCATCGTTGTCATTCGTGTCGGCGGCGAGGGCCTCGGTCGCAAAGCGGATAGCGCCTTCGTTATCGCCGCTTTGAAGGGCGGCGAGCGCCGACCCGAACGCCGCGCGCGAAGACGGACGCGTATCCTTCTCCTTCGCGCACCATTCCTTCCAGAGGTTGCGGAAGGCGGCTTCCATGTCGCGGACGAGGCCCTTGCCGTCGTACAGCGGCGAGGCCTTGACGCGATCGCGCATGCCGCGGCGCAGCGCGGCCAGGGCGGTCACGTCCTGGGCCTTGGCGATGGCGAGCGCCACGTAGCCCGCCTCGTCGGCCGCAACCCAGTCCCTCAGGCCCACGGCGCCGAGCGTGCTGATACCGAACCGGCCCACCGACGGACGGTCCAGGACCGACACGACAGGAACGCCCAGCCACATGGCCTCGATCGTCGTCGTGCCGGCATTGTGCGGATAGGGGTCGAGGGCGATGTCGACCTCGCCATAGGCCGCCCAGGTGCGCGGCTGCGGGCTCGTGTAGACCATGCGCAGACGCTCGCGGCCGATGCCGTGGGCTGCGAACCGATCCGCGAACAGCGTGCAGAAGGCCTCCTCCGCGAAGGCCTTCGAGTTCAGCATCAGGATGCTGTTCGGCACGCCCTTCAGGATCTTGGCCCAGGAGGCCACGACGCGCTCGTTCAGGCGCTCGGGACGGCCGAAGTAGCCGAAGGTGATATGGCCCTTCTTGAGCGCCGGAAGCTCCGCCACCTCCGGCATGCCCTGCGGCGGCACATAGGCGACGGGAATGCGCGGCAGGCGCACGATGCGCTCGGAGAACAGGTGCTCGGAGCCCTCCGGCGCCATCTCGGCGTCGCTCATGAACACGTCGACGGCCGACAGGCCCGACGTATAGCCATGGCCCAGGTAATGGGCGATCTGGATCGGGGCCGGCTTCCGCGCCATCACCAGCAAGCGGCTCGACGACGTGTGACCGCCGAAGTCCACCAGGATGTCGATGGCGTCGGCACGGATCTGGGCTGCGACCGCTTCGTCGCTCATGCCGATGGTCGAGCGCCACTCGGTCGCCATGGCCTTGAACGACGCCGTCACGGCGTCGGGCTGGGCCACCTCGGCGTAGCAGTAGAGATCGACCTTGCTGCGGTCGTAGTGCGCCAGCAGCGGCTCGAGGAAATGGCGGGCGGCGTGCTCGCGGAAATCGGGCGACAGGTAGCCGACACGCAGCTTGCGATCCGGGGCCGGGTCGTTGGCGTGCGCGATCGTCTTCGGCAGCAGCGGCTTGGCGTGCGCCTCGTCGAAGCGGCCATACTCGGCGAAGATCTCGGCCGCCGTCTTATGCGGATGATAGTTCATGCAGAACAACAGGTTCGCATGCGCCAGCGAATACCCGGGCCGCAACGCCAACGCGCGGCGGAACAGAACCTCGGCTTCGTTGAAGCGGCCGAGGTCCTGCAACAGCAGAGCCATGTTGCCGATGGCGCGCCAGTTGTCGGTTATGAGATCTCTGGCCTGCTCGTAAACGCGCAGCGCGGCGACGGGCTCGCCCTTCTGCCTCAAAAGCTGGGCCAGATTATCGTAGATGTCACCGTCGCGAGGCTGAAGTACCAGGGCTTTGCGGATAAGAGGCTCGGCCTCGGCGAGGCGGCCTTGGGTCATCAGGCACAGGCCGAGGTTGCGCATGACCGCAACATCATTGGGCGCCAATTCCAAGGCGCGCCGCAGGGCGACCTCGGCTTCGGCGGCACGGCCGCGACCATTGAGAAGATTGCCGAGGTTGCCGTGGGCATTGGCCAAGTCGGGCGCCCGGGCGATGGCTTCGCGATACGCTGCCTCAGCTTCCTGCGCCCGGCCACAGGCGCGCAAGGCTGCGCCGAGGTTCGAATAGCCGCCGGCGCGCGGCGAGAGCTTCAAGGCTTCCTTGAACAGCTCTACGGCGAGCTCTGATTTCCTGGCTGCATAGGCTTCGCCCGCCTCGGCCTGCAGGCGCTCTATCTTGGATTCGCGGTCGCAATAGTCCTGCCACAGACTGCCATAGACGCGCTCGAGCTCGACTGCGAGACCGCGCGCGTCGCAAAGCGGGGAGGCTGCCATGTGCGAACGCAAATTCGAGCGCAATGTAGCGAGCGACTCGATGTTGCGCGCGCGGCGCACCGCGAGATCGACATACTCGTCCTGGTCGCTCGCGACCCACGACCCAAGCCCGACCGAACCCATGATGGTGGCGCCGAGGCAGCCGACGGACGGCCGCGTGCGCAGACAGATCGACGGCACGCCGAGCCACAGGGCCTCGATCGTTGTCGTACCGCCGTTGTGCGGGAACGGATCGAGGGCGATGTCGATGTCGGCGTAGGCGTCCCAGGTCTTGGACTGCGGCGATGTGAATTGGAAATCGACCCGGTCGGGGTTCACACCATTGCGAGCGAACATCTCACGATAACGGCGAGTGATCTCGGCATCAGTGAAAGCAACGGTATTGAGCACCAGCCGCGACGTGGGCAGCGCGTTCAATATGCGCGACCACGTCGCGATGACCTGCTCATTGAGGCGGACGACGCGACCGAAGTTGCCGAACGTGACGTAGCCGTTCTTCAGCGCGGGCAGGGGCGCCACGTCAGGCATGCTGGCCGGTGGCGCGTAGGCCACGGGAATGCGCGGCAGGCGCACGACCTGCTCTGAGAAAAGTCGCTCCGAGCCCGCCGGCGCCAAGGCATCATCGGCAAGGAATGCGTCCATCGCGGTCAGGCCGGAGGTGTAGCCGTGGCCGAGGAAGTGGGCGATCTGAACCGGGGCCGGCTTTCTTGCGAAAGTCAGCAAGCGGTTGCGCGCCGTATGGCCACCGAGGTCGACAAGCACGTCGATGCCGTCGCGGCGAATGAGGCCCGCGAGGTCGTCATCCGAAAGGCCGACGGTGGCGCGCCAATGGTCCGCCATGGCTTTGAGCCGAACCGTTTCGGTATCGGGCGCCGGCACCTCGGCGTAGCAGAACACTTCCACCTTGCTGCGGTCGTGGCCGACAAGAATGGGCTCGATGAAATGGCGCGAAGACTTGTTGGCGAAGTCGGGCGACACATAGCCGACGCGCAGGCGTCTATTGCCGGTGCGAGGGTTGGGCCAGACGGGATCCTTCGGAGCCAGCTTCGCGGCGTGCGTGTCGTTCCAGCGGCGGAACTCGGCGAAGATCTCCTCGCTGGTTAGCCCCGGATCATATGTCACCGCGAACAGCATCATGCCATGGCCGGTCGGATGCGGCGGCACCTTGTCGAGCGTGGCCCGGAATTCGGCTACTGCATCGGCGGCGCGGCCCTGATCCTGGATGGCGTTGGCGAGATTGAAACCGATCTCGGCCAGATCCGGCCGGACTTCGAGGGCCTTGCGCAGATCTCGCTCGGCGGCGACGAGCTGGCCGCGCCGCATCTGGACGAGGGCGCGATTGTTGTAGGCCTCGCCGTTGCCGGGCTTGGCGTCGATGGCGATCGTGTAAGCGGCTTCAGCTTCGCCGAGCTGTCCGCGCGCTGCCAGGGCATTGCCGAGCGCATTGGCTGCGCCAGGATCGTTGGGATCGAGCTTCAGAGCTTCGCGTGCAATCGCTTCAGCCTCGGGCAGGCGGCCGAGACGGCGATAAATGTCGGACAGCTGGCCGTAACCCAGCATGAATTTTGGATCTTCGCGCAGATATGCGCTGAGCAGCTCGGCCGCTTCTCCGCGGCGTCCCTGCTCGTCGAGCGTTTGCGCTTGGCTCGATACGACGTTGCGCTTGCGCTCGATCGCGCTTGACGCGAGATTGCTGTTTCTGGTCGCGCACCATTCCTTCCAGAGATTGCGGAAGGCGGCTTCCATGTCGCGGACGAGGCCCTTGCCGTCGTACAGCGGCGAGGCCTTGACGCGATCGCGCATGCCGCGGCGCAGCGCGGCCAGGGCGGTCACGTCCTGAGCCTTGGCGATGGCGAGCGCCACGTAGCCCGTCTCGTCGGCCGCAACCCAGTCCCTCAGGCCCACGGCGCCCAGCGTGCTGATGCCGAACCGGCCCACCGACGGACGGTCCAGGACCGACACGACAGGAACGCCCAGCCACATGGCCTCGATCGTCGTCGTGCCGGCGTTGTGCGGATAGGGGTCGAGGGCGATGTCGACCTCGCCATAGGCCGCCCACGTGCGCGGCTGCGGGCTCGTGTAGACCATGCGCAGACGCTCGCGGCCGATGCCGTGGGCTCCGAACCGCTCCGCGAACAGCGTGCAGAAGGCCTCCTCCGCGAAGGCCTTCGAGTTCAGCATCAGGATGCTGTTGGGCACGCCCTTCAGGATCTTGGCCCAGGAGGCCACGACGCGCTCGTTCAGGCGCTCGGGACGGCCGAAGTAGCCGAAGGTGATGTGGCCCTTCTTGAGGGCCGGAAGCTCCGCCACCTCCGGCATGCCCTGCGGCGGCACATAGGCGACGGGAATGCGCGGCAGGCGCACGATGCGCTCGGAGAACAGGTGCTCGCGAGCCTTCCGGCGCCATCTCGGCGTCGCTCATGAACACATCGACGGCCGACAGGCCCGACGTATAGCCATGGCCCAGGTAATGGGCGATCTGGATCGGGGCCGGCTTCCGCGCCATGACCAGCAAGCGGCTCGACGACGTGTGACCGCCGAAGTCCACCAGGATGTCGATGGCATCGGCACGGATCTGGGCTGCGACCGCTTCATCGCTCATGCCGATGGTCGAGCGCCACTCGGTCGCCATGGCCTTGAACGACGCCGTCACGGCGTCGGGCTGGGCCACCTCGGCGTAGCAGTAGAGATCGACCTTGCTGCGGTCGTAGTGGGCCAGCAGCGGCTCGAGGAAATGGCGGGCGGCATGCTCGCGGAAATCGGGAGACAGGTAGCCGACACGCAGCTTGCGATCCGGAGCCGGATCGTTGGCGTGCGCGATCGTCTTCGGCAGCAGCGGCTTGGCGTGCGCCTCATCGAAGCGGCCATACTCGGCGAAGATCTCGGCCGCCGTCTTATGCGGATGATAGTTCATGCAGAACAACAGGTTCGCATGCGCCAGCGAATACCCGGGCCGCAACGCCAAAGCGCGGCGGAACAGAACCTCGGCTTCGTCAAAGCGGCCAAGGTCCTTGGCGATGACGGCGAGGTTGCTGACCCAGCGTGCTTCCTGCGGCGTCAGCTCCATGGCGCGGCGTGTGGCGCGCTCCGCATCGACGAGCTTGCCGGCACGCAGATGCACGGCGCCAAGATTGCCCCAGCCCATGGCCAGGTCTGGATCGAGCGCGACCGCCTTCTGCATCAGCGACAGCGCTGCGGCGCCTTCCTCCTGCGACAGCTTGCACATGGCGAGATCGCAGATCAGGTCAGCCTTGTCGGGACGCAGCGCGAGCGCGCGCTCGAACGCGGCGCTGGCTTCGTCGAACTTCCCCTGCCGCTGCAGGGCCGTGCCTAATCCCTGCCAGGCTTCGACATATGTCTTATTGGCCTCGACAGCCCGCAAATAGCACTGCTCGGCATCGGCACTGCGTCCCTCGTCGCGGAGGAGGTTGCCGAGATTGTGGTGGGCGGCCGCAAAAGCTGGATTGGCGTCAATGGAGGCGCGATAGGCGCGCTCAGCGTCACGGGGGCGACCGGCAGCTTTCAACACCACGCCCAGGTTGGCATGGAAATCGGCTGCCTTGGGATTGAGCTCGATGGCTTTTTGGCCGGCTTCGATCGAGGATTCGAGATCGCCGGTCCTTTGCAGGGCGATGCTCAAGACCTCCCAGGCCAGCGCCTCATTCGCTGCAACCGAGGTGGCGCTACGGGCCAACGCCGCCGCACTCACCGCATCGCCGCGATCCAGGGCCTCGATCGCCCGTTGAACCAGGGTCTGGGCGGATTCAGGGCTTGCTGCGGTGACGGGCGCGCGCTTCATAACTTAGATCCGCTTCAGGAAGCCTCGGGGCCAGTAGGTGACGCGCTCGGTGACAACGCCCTCATTGAACGGGAACGGCGGCTCCTCGAGGCTGAACTCGGGATGCTTCGCCGCGAACTCGACCGCGGCATCCTCCGGGTTGTTCCAATCCCAATCGGGGCTCGAGCGCGGTGCGCCGACAACGTGCTTCATGATGCCGTCGGTGGCGACGATGTAGGACCCCGGCGTCACCATGGGCCCGTAGGCTTCGAGCTCCGCGAGGACGTGGGCCTTGGTGTGATTGCTGTCGAGCAGCACCAGCACGGTTTCGCCCGGAGCGATCAGCGATTTCACCTGGCCCACGATGGCGGGATCCACGGAGCTGCCTTCGACGAGGGTGATCAGCGGCTTCATCTCGTGCGCCTCGATGGCGCTGCGATTGTGCGGCCGGATCTCGATGTCGATGCCGATGACGCGGCCCTTGCCCATGGCCTTGAACAGGCTGGCATAGAAAATGAGGGAGCCGCCGTGCGCCACGCCGGTCTCTACGATGACGTCCGGCTTGACCTCGTAGATGACCTCCTGGATGCGGATCATGTCCTCCGGCAGCTGGATGACCGGACGGCCCATCCAACTGAAAGAATAGACATATTTCGTGTCCCAGCCGCAGCGGACCCAGGCTTGAGATACCAAGCGGAAGGCCTCGGGGCTGTCCAGACGATGGACGACCTCGCCGTCAGGGCCGCCAGCGACGACAACGCCGTTAGCCTCATCAATTTTGAGCATCAGTTGCCTCTGCCGCTATCGGGTCAGAAGCAGTTGTCCGACGATTTGGCTTGTCTCAACCTGAACTTCCTGCGGGAAAAACGAGAAGCGGCCGCATCCTGGGGGATGCAGCCGCTCGACTTGTATCGTCCCTCTCCGTCGTCGCGGAGATTAGATCGAGGTGAACTTCGTGAAGTCGTAGGTCCAGGCGGTGGAGCCGTTGGTCGTAATCGTGCCCACCAGAACCGAGCCGCTCGAGAAGTCGCCATCGGCCTTGTAGTAGAGGTTGCCGTTGGTCGTATCGTAGGCGAAACCGGCCTGGCCGAGGTCGACGGTCGTGTAGGTGGCCGACGACGTGATGTTCACTCCGTTCGCCAGCGCCGCACCGAGGTTGAACGCGTTGCCCGTGAGGGTCGAGCTCTGGTCGGTGTCGAGAGCGATGGTGTCGGTACCCGCCATGTTGTTGATCTTGAGCGTGTTACCGGCAGTTGCGTGCTCGAAGACGAAGACATCCGCACTTGCGCTGCCCGTGACCTCATCCGTACCGCCGCCGCCGTGAACCGTCGAACCGGCACCCGTTACGGTGATGGTGTCGTTGCCCGTGCCGCCGTGGATCGTTTCGACGTTTGCAATCGAAACCGTGTTGGTGAAGTTGCCGAGCGTCACTTGGTCGTTGCCGCCGGCGAGGTCGATGCTGCCGCTCAAGATGGCCGTTGAGAGCGTTACAGTATCGGTGTTCGTACCGCCGGTGATGGTCTCGACGTTCGATACCGTCGCCGTGTTGGCGAAGTTGCCGAAGTTGAGAGTGTCGCTGCCGACCCCGAGATCGAACGAAGCGTTGATCGCCTGCGTCGAGAGCGTGATCGTATCGGCGGCGCCTCCACCGACAATCGATTCGACGTTACCAACCGTGGCCGAGTTGGCGAAGGTGCCGAAGGTCAGCGTATCGAAGCCGCCACCGAAGTTGATGGAGCCGTTGACGATCTGAGCACCCAAGGTGATCGTGTCGTTGTTGGCGCCACCGGTGATCGTTTCGACGCTCGTGACCGTGCCCGTGTTGACGAAGTCGCCGAGGGTGAGGACGTCGTTGCCGACCCCGAGATCGATGTTGCCCGTGAACTCCGAGCCGTAGGTGATGGTGTCTACGACGTTGCCACCCGTGACGCTTTCGACGTTCAAGATCGTGCCTGTGTTGGCGAAGTTGCCGAGAGTGAGGACATCCGAGCCGTCACCCAGGTCAACCGTGCCGCTCGAGAGCTGCGTGGCGTAAGTGACCGTATCGACACCCGTGCCGCCCAAGAGCAATTCCACACTCGACACCGAGCCGGTGTTGGTGAAGTTGCCGAGGATCAGCGTATCGTTGCCGGAGCCAAGGTTGATGCTGTCGGTGGCCGCCAGTGCCGCACCGAGCGTGATGGTATCGGCCGCAGAGCCGCCGATCAGCGTCTCGACGCTCGAAACCGTGGCAACGTTGGCGAAGTCACCGAAGGTCAGCGTATCGCCGCTGCCGGCCAGGTTGATGGAGGCATTGGAGGCGATGGCACCCAGCGTGATTACGTCGACACCGGCATTGCCGAGCAGAGATTTCGACGTTCGACACCGTAGCCGTGTTGGCGAAGTTGCCAAGGGTCAGGCTGTCGACACCGGCGCCGAGGTCGTAGGACACGTTCGAGATCTGTGCCGTGACCGTGATGGTGTCGGTGTTGCTGCCACCCGTCAGCGTCTCTACACCCGAGATCGTACCGACGTTGATGAAGTTGCCGAGCGTGAGCACGTCGGAGCCGGAGCCGAGGTCGACCTGAGCGTTGCTCAGAGCCGCGCCGAAGGTCACCGTGTCAGCACCCGTGCCGCCAGTCAGCGTCTCGACATTCGAGACCGTCGCGGAGTTGGTGAAGTTGCCGAAGGTCAGCGTATCGTTGCCCGAGCCGAGGTCCAGCGAGCCGTTCACGACCTGCGACGATACCGTGATCGTGTCAGCACCCGTGCCGCCGATCAGTGTCTCGACACTCGTGACCGAGCCGATGTTGGTGAAGTCACCCAGGATGAGCGTGTCGTTGCCGGAGCTCAGGTTGATGATCTGCGAGGCCGACAGGACCGCGCCGAGCGTGATGGTGTCGGCAGCCGAGCCACCCGTGAGGCTTTCGACGTTCGAGACCGTGGCCGTGTTGGCGAAGTCGCCGAGCACGAGCCTGTCTGAGCCCGAGCTGAGGTCGATGCTGACGTTGACTGCCGCGACACCGAGCGTGATGGTGTCGGCCAGCGAGCCGCCGACGATCAACTCGACGTTGGATACCGTGGCTGTGTTGACATAGTCGCCGAAGGTCAGCTTGTCAATTCCGGCGCCCAGGTCGATCGAGATATCAGAGACCTGGTTTCCGAGCGTGATCATGTCGACGTCAGTGCCGCCAACCAGAGTTTCGACGTTCAACACTGTGGCCGTGTTGAGGAAGTTGCCGAGCGTCAGGACGTCTGCACCAGAGCCGAGGTTGATCGAGGCGTTGCTGAGCGCGGCACCGATCGTGACCGTGTCGGCCGTGACACCGCCAACCATCGTCTCGACATTCGAGACCGTCAGCGTGTTCAGGTAGTTGCCGAGGGTCAGCGTGTCGGCGCCGGAGCCGAGATCGACCACGCTGTTCGATGCCTGCGAAGCCAGCGTGACCGTATCTGCACCGTCACCACCGATCAGCGTCTCGACATTCTGTACCGAGCCGGTGTTGGTGAAGTTGCCGAGCGTCAGCTTGTCGGAGCCGACACCGAGATCGATGATCTGCGAGGCCGACAGGGCCGCGCCGAGCGTGATGGTGTCTGCAGCCGAGCCGCCGGTGAGGGTTTCGACGTTCGAGATCGTAGCCGTGTTGGCGAAGTCGCCGAGTACCAGCTTGTCGGAGCCGGAGCTGAGGTCGATGGTGGCGTTGAGCGCCGCGGTCGACAGCGTGATGGTGTCTGCGAGCGAGCCGCCGAGGAGGGTTTCGACATTCGACAGCGAAGTCGAGTTGACGAAGTCCCCGAGGGTCAGAGAGTCGCTACCGGCGCCAAGATCGATCGAGACGTTCGAAACCTGAGTTGCGAACGTGATCGTGTCGGCGTCGATGCCACCCGTCAGCGTCTCGACGTTGGAGACGGTGGCCGAGTTCATGAAGTCGCCGAGCGTCAGGATATCGTTGCCTGCGCCGAGGTTGATCGAGGCGTTGCTGAGCGCGGCGCCGATCGTGACCGTATCCGCAGCAGATCCGCCGGTCAGCGTCTCGGTGCTGGACACCGTGAGCGTGTTGGCGAAGTTGCCGAGGGTCAGCGTATCCGAGCCGGAGCCGAGGTCGACGGTGATGTTCGAGACCTGCGTTGCCAGCGTGATGGTGTCGGCACCCGCGCCACCGACCAGGGTCTCGACGTTGGAGACCGAGCCCGAGTTGGTGAAGTCGCCGAGGGTCAGCTTGTCGGAGCCAGAGCCGAGGTCGATGATGGCCGAGCCGGACAGAGCGCCACCGAGCGTGATGGTATCGGCCGCGGAGCCGCCGACGACCGTCTCGACGTTGGAGATCGTCGCCGTGTTGGCGAAGTCACCGAGGACGAGCTTGTCGGAGCCGGAGCTGAGGTCGATGCTGACGTTGACCGCAGCGGTCGACAGCGTGACCGTATCGGCGAGCGAGCCGCCGATGATCGTCTCGACGTTCGAGACCGAAACCGTGTTGACGAAGTCGCCAAGGGTCAGGGTATCGGTGCCTGCGCCCAGGTCGACCGAGACGTTCGAAGCCTGAACTCCGAGCGTGATCGTGTCAGCGTCCGAGCCGCCGATCAGCGTCTCGACGTTGGAGACGGTGGCCGAGTTCATGAAGTTGCCGAGCGTCAGCGATATCGTTGCCGGCGCCGAGGTTGAGCGAAGCGTTGTTGACGGCCGTTCCGATCGTGACCGTATCCGCGGCAGAACCGCCGACCAGCGTCTCGGTGTTGGACACCGTCAGCGTGTTGGCGAAGTTGCCGAGGGTCAGCTTGTCGGCACCGGAGCCGAGGTCGACCGTGATATTCGAGACCTGCGTCGCCAGCGTGATGGTATCGGCACCGACGCCACCGATCAGGGTCTCGACGTTGGAGACCGAGCCCGAGTTGGCGAAGTCGCCGAGGGTCAGCTTGTCGCTGCCGGCGCCGAGGTCGATGAGCACCGAGCCCGACAGAGCCGCGCCGAGCGTGATGGTATCGGCTGCGGAGCCGCCGACAAGCGTCTCGACGTTGGAGACTGGTCGCCGTGTTGGCGAAGTCGCCGAGGTCAAGCTTGTCGGTGCCGACACCGAGGTCGATGGTGACGTTGGATGCAGCGGTCGAGATCGTGACCGTATCTGCGGCGGAGCCACCGACAACCGATTCGACGTTCGAGACCGTGACCGCGTTGACGAAGTCGCCGAGGGTCAGCGTGTCGGAGCCGGAGCCGAGGTCGATCGAGACGTTCGAGGCCTGAGCGCCGAGCGTGATCGTGTCAGCCAGCGAGCCGCCGATCAGCGTCTCGACGTTGGAGACGGTGGCCGAGTTCAGGAAGTTGCCGAGGGTCAGCTTGTCGGTGCCGGAGCCGAGGTTGATCGAAGCGTTGTTGAGGACCGTTCCGATCGTGACCGTATCGTCGTCGCGCCGCCGACCAGCGTCTCGATGTTGGACACCGTGAGCGTGTTGGCGAAGTTGCCGAGGGTCAGCGTGTCGGAGCCGGAGCCGAGATCGACCGTGATGTTCGAAACCTGCGTTGCCAGCGTGATGGTATCGGCATCCGTGCCACCGATCAGGGTCTCGACGTTGGAGACCGAGCCCGAGTTGACGAAGTTGCCGAGCGTCAGCTTGTCGGAGCCGGCGCCGAGGTCGATGAGCGCCGAGCCCGACAGAGCGCCACCGAGCGTGATGGTATCGGCTGCGGAGCCGCCGACGACTGTCTCGATGTTCGAGACCGTGGCCGTGTTGGCGAAGTCGCCGAGGATCAGCTTGTCAGAGCCGACACCGAGGTCGACGGTGACGTTGGATGCAGCGGTCGAGATCGTGACGGTATCTGCGGCGGAGCCACCGACAACCGATTCGACGTTCGAGACCGAGACCGCGTTGACGAAGTCGCCGAGGGTCAGGGTATCGGAGCCGGAGCCGAGGTCGACCGAGACGTTCGAGGCCTGAGCGCCGAGCGTGATCATATCAGCCAGCGAGCCGCCGATCAGGGTCTCGACATTCGAGACCGTCGCCTCGTTGGCGAAGTTTCCGAGGGTCAGCGTGTCGTTGCCCGCTCCAAGATCGATGCTGCCGTTGGCGAGGGTTGCGATCGTCACCGTGTCAATCGTCGAACCGCCGGTGACGGTCTCGACGTTGGAGACAGTCAGGGTGTTGGCGAAGTCGCCGAGGACCAGCGTATCGTTGCCCAATCCCAGATTGACCGAGGCATTCGAAGCCTGCGTCCCGAGCGTGACGGTATCGTTGTAGTTGCCGCCGATGACGGTCTCAACGTTGAAGACCGAGCCGGTGTTGGTGAAGTCTCCGAGAGTCAGCGTGTCGCTGCCAGAGCCGAGGTCGATGATGTTCGAGCCCGTCAGCACCGAGCCGAGCGTGAGCGTGTCAGCGGCAGATCCGCCGACGAGCGTCTCGACATTCGTCACCGTCGCAGAGTTGGCGAAGTTGCCGAACGTCAGCTTATCGGAGCCAGAGCTGAGATCGATCGAGGCGTTGACGGCCTGGGTCGACAGAGTGATCGTGTCGGTCGACGAGCCGCCGAGCAGCGACTTGACGTTCGAGACCGAGCCGGCGTTGGCGAAGTCGCCAAGGGTCAGCTTGTCCGTGCCGTTGCCGAGATCGACGAGGCTGTTGGATACGAGTGCCGCACCGAGCGTGATGGTATCCGCGCCCGTGCCGCCCGTCAGGGTCTCGACGTTCGAGACAGTGGCGATGTTGAGGAAGTCACCCAGGACGAGCGTATCCGTGCCGGCGCCAAGGTTGATCGAGGCGTTCGAAGCGATGGTCTGCAGGGTGACCGTGTCGCTCGTAGAGCCGCCGATGACGGTCTCGACGTTCGAGGCCGAGGCCGTGTTGATGAAGTCACCGAGAGTCAGCGTGTCGCTGCCCAGACCCAGGTTGATCGAGACGTTCGAGACCTGAGAGGCAAGCGTGATGGCATCAGCGCCGGTGTTGCCGAGGATCGACTCGACGTTCGCGACCGAGCCGGTGTTGTCGAAGGCGCCGAGCGTCAGCGTGTCGTTGCCGGAGCCGAGATTGATGATCGTGGAGGCCGTGAGGGCAGCTCCCAGCGTGATCGAGTCAGCTGCCGTGCCGCCGATGACGGTCTCGACGTTGCCGACCGTTGCGGTGTTGGCGAAGTCGCCGAACACGACCATGTCGTTGCCGTCGCCGAGATCGACCGAGGTCTTGGTGACCTGGTTCGAGAAGGTGACCGTATCGGCACCCGTGCCGCCCATCACCGTCTCGAGGTTGGACACCGAGAGGGTGTTGACGAAGTCGCCGAGGGTCAACTTGTCCAGACCAGCTCCGCCGTCGACCGAGCCGTTCGAGATCTGAGCAGAGAGAGTGAGCGTGTCGACGCCCGTGCCGCCGACGATCGTCTCGACGTTCGAGATCGAGGCGACGTTGGCGAAGTTGCCGAACGTCAGGACATCCTTGCCCGCGCCGAGGTCGATCGAGGCATTGGAGGCGATAGCATTGAAGGTGATGGTATCGGCGAGCGAGCCGCCGATCATCGTCTCGACACCGCCTACCGTGGCCGTGTTGGCGAAATCGCCGAGCGTCAGTGTGTCCGCGCCGAGTTCCGAGGTTGATCTGGGCGTTGGAGACCTGAGCACCGAAGGTGATGGTGTCTGCGCCCGTGCCGCCGTTCAGCGTTTCGACGTTGGCAGCCGAGCCGACGTTGTCGAAGTTGCCGAGGTTCAGCGTGTCGTTGCCGATGCCGAGGTCGATGTAGCTCGTCGGGCGTAAGCGCCGCACCGAGCGTGATGGTATCGGCGCCCGTGCCGCCAATCACGGATTCGACGTTGGAGATGGTGGCGACGTTGGCGGCGAAATTGCCCAGGGTCAGCTTGTCGGTGCCGTCGCCGAGGTCGAACGAGCCCTTGGAGACTGGCCGTAGAGAGCGTGATGGTGTCCGCGCCCGTGCCGCCGGAGATGGTCTCGACGTTCGAAACCGAGCCGGTGTTGGTGAAATCACCGAGCGTCAGCTTGTCGAGATCCGCCTGCGAGATCGACAGTGGTGGAGGTCGTAAGCGCAGTACCGAGCGTGATGGTGTCGGCTTGGGCGCTGCCGGTCAGCGACTCGACGTTCGAGACCGTGGCCACGTTGGCGAAGGTACCGAGCGTCAGCTTGTCGATGCCGGCTCCCAGGTCGATGGCGGCATTCGAGGCCGCGGCGCCGAGGGTGATGGTATCCGCAGCCGAGCCGCCCAAGAGGCTTTCGACGTTCGAGACTGTCGCCGAGTTGACGAAGTCGCCAAGGGTGACCGAGTCGATGCCGGCGGCGAGATTGATCGTGCCGCCTGCGACCACGGTCTGGTAGGTGATGGTATCCGCGCCGGTGCCGCCGAGGATCGACTCCACGTTCGAGACCGAGCCGGTGTTGTCGAAGTTGCCGAGCGTGAGGCCGTCGACGCCGGCGCCGAGATCGATGCTGCTCGAGCCGGTGAGCTCTGCCGTCAGGAAGACGCTGTCAGCCACGTTGCCGCCGACGATGCTCTCGATGTTGGCGACGGTCACAGTGTTGGCGAAGTTGCCAAGCGTCAGCTTGTCGGTGCCGTCGCCGAGATCGACCGAGCCCTTCGAGATGATTGCACCGAGCGTGATGGTGTCGGCATCCGTACCGCCGGTGATGGTCTCGACATTCGAGATCGTGCCGGTATTGGCGAAGTCACCCAGGTACAGCTTGTCGGCGCCGGAGGCGAGATCGATGCTGTTGGAGGCCGAGAGCGCTGTGGCGAGAGTGACAGTATCAGCCTGAGCACCGCCGACCAGGCTCTCGACATTCGAGACCGTCAGGACGTTGGTGAAGGCGCCGAGCGTCAGCTTGTCGTTGCCGGAGCTCAAATCGATGGTGATGTTCGAGGCCGCCGCACCCAGCGTGATGGTGTCGCCCAGCGAGCCGCCGAGGAGGCTCTCGACGTTGGAGACCGTCGCGCTATTGACGAAGTCGCCGAGAGTCAGGGTGTCTTCGCCTGCCACGAGGTTGATGGTCGCCGTTCACGACCTGCGTTGCGTAGGTGATGGTATCGGCGCCCGTGCCGCCGAGAATGGATCTCGACGTTCGAGACCGAGCCGGTGTTGTCGAAGTTGCCGAGCGTGAGGCTGTCGACGCCGACACCGAGATCGATGCTGCTCGAGCCGGTGAGCTCCGCCGTCAGCGTGATGGTATCGGCCGCGGTGCCGCCGACGACGCTCTCGATGTTGGCGACCGTGACGGTGTTGGCGAAGTTGCCGAGCGTCAGCTTGTCGTTGCCGTCGCCGAAGTTCACGAAGCCCTTGGAAATGGCAGTGCTGAGCGTGATCGTGTCGGCGCCGGTGTCGCCGATGATCGTCTCGACGTTCGAGACCGAGCCGGTGTTGGTGAATTCACCAAGCGTCAGGCTGTCGTTGCCGACGCCCAGATCGATGCTGATCGAGTTGGTCAGCGCGTTGCCGAGCGTGATGGTGTCGGTCGAGGCTCCGCCGACGATGGTCTCGACGTTGGTGATCGTACCCGAGTTGGCGAATGCACCCAGCGTCAGCTTGTCGTTGCCGGCGCCGAGGTCGATCGAGGCGTTTGACGTGAGGGCTGCGCCGAGGGTGATGGTATCGCCCAGCGAGCCGCCGATCAGCGTCTCGACACCCGAAATCGTGGCCGAGTTGACAAAGTCTCCGAGTGTCAGCTTGTCGTCGCCAGCGCCGAGGTCGATAGAGCCGTTCACGATCTGCGTGGCGACAGTGATGGTATCAGCACCCGTGCCGCCGGTGATGGTTTCGACGTTCGAGACCGAGCCGGTGTTTTCGAAGTTGCCGAGCGTCAGCGTGTCCTTGCCGGCGCCGAGGTCGATGCTGCTCGAGCCGTGAGCTCCGCACCGAGAGTGATGGTGTCGTTGTTGTTGCCGCCGACGATGGTCTCGAC
Organism: uncultured Alphaproteobacteria bacterium; assembly: GCA_963831345.1. Taxonomy (GTDB): domain Bacteria; phylum Pseudomonadota; class Alphaproteobacteria; order Rhizobiales; family Hyphomicrobiaceae; genus Hyphomicrobium_C. Next base: position 471,470 of record CAWHPZ010000030.1, on the reverse strand, counting down.
GTTCGAGATGGTGGCGCTGTTGAGGAAGTTGCCAAGCACCAGCTTGTCGCTGCCGTCACTGAGATCGACGGTGCCCTTCGAGATGACGCTGCTGAATGTGATCGTGTCGGCGCCCGTGCCACCGAGCAGGCTCTCGACGTTCGAGACCGAGCCCGTGTTGACGAAATCACCCAAGGTCAGCGTGTCGATGCCTGCCGACAGGTCAACGGTCATGGTGTTCGTCAGGGCCGCGCCCAACGTGATGTTGTCAGCGAGCGAGCCGCCGATGATCGTCTCAACGTTGGAGATTGTTCCGAAGTTGGCGAAGTTGCCGAGCGTCAGCTTGTCGTTGCCCACGCCGAGCTCGATCGATGTCGCTGAGGTGAGGGCAGCGCCAAGCGTGATGGTGTCACCGAGCGAACCGCCGACCAGCGACTCGACACCGGAGACGGTCGCCGTGTTGGCGAAGTCACCCAGCGTCAGCTGATCTTCGCCGGCGCCGAGATTGATGGAGCCGCTCGTGACGATCGTCGTGATCGTGATGGTGTCGTCCAACGTGCCGCCGGCAAGGTCCTCGACGTTCGAGACCGATCCAATGTTGGAGAAGTTGCCGAGTATCAGCTTATCCTTGCCTGCACCCAGGTCGATGTTGCTCGCGCCCGTGAGTTCCGCGCCGAGCGTCACGGTGTCGATGCCGGTACCGCCTACGACCGATTCGACGTTCAAGACCGTCAGGGTGTTAGCGAAGTTACCGAGGACCAATTTGTCGTTACCATCGCCGAGGTCAACGTAACCCTTAGAAACAGCTGCGCCGTAGGTGATGGTATCAGTGCCCTCGCCACCGACCAGAGTTCTCAACGTTGGAAGCCGAGCCGGTGTTGGTGAAATCACCGAGCGTAAGGATGTCGTTGCCGGCGCCGAGGTCGATCTTGGTGGAGGTCGTGAGCGCGGTTCCAAGCGTGATCTTGTCAATACCGGTGCCACCGGTCACGGTCTCGACGTTCGAGACAGTAGCGGTGTTTGCAAAATTCCCGAATGTCAAGACGTCCGAGCCGGATCCCAGATCGATCGTGGAGTCCGACGTGGCGGCGCCGAGCGTGATCGTATCACCCAGCGAGCCGCCGACCAGAGATTCGATGTTGGAGACAGTCGCCGAGTTGATGGTGTCGGCGAGGGTCAGCGTATCTTCGCCTGCGCCAAGATTGATGCTTCCCTTCAGCACCTGCGTTGCGAAGGTGACGGCATCGGCAGCCGTGCCGCCGATGATCGATTCGACGTTCGAGACGGTACCCGTATTGTCGAAGGCGCCGAGGGTCAGAAGATCATTGCCGCCGACGAGATTGATGCTCTGAGACGTGGTCAGCTCCGAGCCGAGCGTGATGCTGTCGACCTTGCTGCCGCCGGTGAGGGTTTCGACGTACGATACCGTAGCGTTGTTGTTGAGGTTGGCGAGAGTCAGCGTGTCGCTGCCATCGCCGAGATCGATCGCGCCCTTCGAGACTGCCGCGCCGTAGGTGATGGTGTCGGCGCCCGTGCCGCCGATCAGAGTCTCGACGTTGGACGCGGAGCCGGAGTTGACGAAGTCACCGAGGATGAGCTTGTCGCTGCCGGCGCCGAGGTCGATCTTTACGCCGGCAAGAGCGTTGCCGAGCGTTACGGTGTCGGACAGAGCTCCGCCCATGACCGTCTCGACATTCAAGACGCTCACGACGTTGGCGAAGTTGCCGAGGGTCAGCTTATCGTTGCCCGAGCCGAGGTCGATCGTCGCGTCGGACGTGGCTGCGCCAAGAGTGATGGTGTCGGCAGCCGAGCCGCCAACGATCGATTCGGCACCCGACACGGTTGCGACGTTGGCGAAGTCGCCGAACGTCACCGTGTCGTCGCCGGCGGCCAGGTTGATGGAGCCGCTGGTCACGATGGTCGAGAAGGTGATGGTGTCGGAATCCGTGCCGCCAGTCACCGACTCGACGTTTGCGAGCGTGCCGACGTTCTGGAAGTTGCCCATCGTGAGGCCGTCCTTGCCGGCGCCCAGATTGATGGTGCTGGCGCTGGTAAACTCAGCGCTCAATGTCACGATGTCGACGTTCGAGCCGCCCAGAACCGATTCGATGTTGGCGACCGTAAGGGTGTTCGCCTTGTTGGCGAGCGTGAGCGAATCCGTGCCTTCGCCAAGATCGACCAGGCCCTTGGAGATAGAGGCGCCGAAGGTAATCGTGTCGGCGCCCGTGCCGCCATCGAGCGATCTCGACGTTGGAAGCCGAGCCGGTGTTGGCGAAGTCGCCAAGGATCAACTTGTCGTTGCCGGCGCCGAGATCGATGTTGATCGAGCCCGTGAGGGCGTCGCCGAGCGTAACCGTGTCCGCGAGCTTGTTGCCGACGAGCGTCTCGAACTCCGGTGACGGTGAGAGCGTTGGCGAAGTTGCCGAGCGTCAGCTTGTCGTTACCGGAACCGAGGTCCACCGAGGCATTCGATGCTGCCGCACCGAGCGTGATCACGTCCGCGGCGGAGCCGCCGATGATGGTTTCGACGTTGGAGAACGTACCGGTATTGGCAGCGTTGGCCAGCGTGACGCTGTCGAGGCCCGTGCCGAGGTTGACCGAGCCGCCCGTGATGATTGTCGAGAATGTGATGGTGTCGGCGCCGGTGCCGCCGGTCAGCGTCTCGACGTTCGACAGCGTGAACCTGCGTTGTCGAAGGCGCCGAGGGTGAGCGCGTCCTTGCCGGCGCCAAGATCGATGCTGCTGGCGCTCGTGAACTCTGCGCTCAGCGTGACGGTGTCGGTCTTGTTGCCACCTGTCACAGTTTCGATGTTGGCAACGGTGAGTGTGTTGGCGTAGTTGCCGAGCGTCAGTGTGTCGTTGCCCTCACCGAGGTTGACGAGGCCCTTGGAAACGGACGCACCGTAAGTGATGGTGTCGGCGCCGGTGCCGCCGATCAAGCTCTCAATGTTAGAGAGCGTGCCTGCGTTGGCGAAGTCACCGAGAGTCAAAACGTCGGCGCCAGCGCCGAGATCGATCTTGACACCTGCAAGAGCGTTGCCGAGCGTGATCTTGTCGGCCAGTGCGCCGCCCGTGATGGTTTCAACGTTCGTCACGGTCGCGACGTTGGAGAATTTTCCGAAGGTCAGGGTGTCGGAGCCCGAGCCCAGGTCGATCGAGGCATTCGATGCAAGTGCGCCGAAAGTGATCGTGTCGTTAGCCGAGCCGCCGACCAGGGTCTCGATGTTCGACAGGGTGCCCTTGTTGACGGTATCGGACAGAACCAGCGTGTCGAGGCCAGCGCCAAGATCGACCGTGCCGTTGGTGAACTGCGTCGAATACGTGATCGTATCAGCGCCCGTGCCGCCGATGAGGGTCTCGACGTTCGAGATTGAGCCCGCATTGGCGAAGGCGCCGAGCGTCAGCTTGTCCTTGCCGCCGGCGAGATCAACAGTCGCGTCGCTTGCGAGAGCGCTGCCGAGCGTGATGGTGTCGGAGTTGGCTCCGCCGGTCAGGGTCTCGACATTCGAAACCGTGGCGGTGTTCGAGTAGGCGCCGAGCGTAAGCGTGTCGTCGCCGTCGCCGAGATCCACCGATCCCTTAGAGATGGCGGCCGAGAACGTGATGGTGTCGGCGTCGGTGCCGCCGATCACCGATTCGACGTTCTTCAGCGTGCCGGTGTTCTCGAAGTCACCCAGGGTGAGCTTGTCGGTGGTGCCCGCGCCGAGGTCGATTACGGTCGAGGTGGTGAACTGCGAACCGAGCGTGATGTTGTCGGCGAGCGCGCCGCCGGTCAGCGTCTCCACATTGGTGACGGTCGCGACGTTGGCGTAGTTGCCCAGGGTCAGCTTGTCCGCGCCGGTACCGAGGTCGATGGTCGCCTTGGAGGCGATAGAAGACAGAGTAATGGTGTTGTTGGCGGAACCGCCGAGGATCGACTCGACGTTCGCGACCGTCGCGATGTTCGCGCCGAGGTCCGAGAACGTGATCGAATCGATGCCGGCGCCGAGGTCAACCAGTCGCGTTGGTGACAGCCGCGCCGAACGTGATGGTGTCGGCGCCGGTGCCGCCGATCACGCGTCTCGACGTTCGAGATCGTGCCGGTGTTGGCGAATGCGCCGAGCGTGAGCTTGTCCTTGCCGGCTCCGAGGTCGATGGAGTTGCCGGCCTCAAGGGCACTGCCGAGCGAGATCGTGTCCGTTCCGGTACCGCCCGTAAGCGTCTCGACGCCCGTGGCCGTCAGGGTGTTGGTGAAGTTCCCCATCGTCAGGGAGTTGGCTCCACCTCCGAGGTTGATCGTTCCCTTGGAGAATGCCGCGCCGATGGTGAGCGTATCACCGCCCGCCCCGCCGATGATTGTCTCGACGTTGGATATCGTCGCCGAGTTATCGGAGTTCGGACAATGTGAGCTTATCGCTACCTGCTAGCAGGTCGATACTCGCATTGGCGATGCCGTCGGTCACCAGGACCGTGTCCACCGCGGCTCCACCTATCAACGTATCGACGGTGGCAGTCGTATAGTTATTTGCCTTGGTGGCATTTGGCAGCGTGACGGACATTTTCGACCCCGGATTAAATTTCTGTGCTCGACCCTAAATTCCGACCTAGCTCACGCCTCACCAAATTCTAGCGGACCCCTGTAGTCCGGCTTCTTTGCATTTCAGGCGGCGCCTGTTTTTGACTTGTATTGGCCGCCATTAAAATGCAGTCGTTCTTTGACATCTTTTTTTAGGCACAATACTTTTTGCGCCAATAGGATTGCTATTTGGTAAACTACGGGAAACAACACAAAAACTCCTAAGAAATAAATCGGCTAATCGAAAGCAGCTAATACGCAATCCTCTCTAATTCGTTTATCTTCCCGCCACATCTCACTGACTTCAGCAGCTTTTCCTCTGGTTGCTACAGCAATAATAAAAGCATTCCTATTCGAGTTCTATTTGCAGTTCATTTTTGGCTGCAAAACCGCCTGCCCACACAATTGTGGGCACAACAAAAGCGCTTCGAGTTTTGCGTGCAAGGCGTAGAAAAATGGGTTAGCGTTCCGCATAGTTCGCGTTCGTTTGATTCGTGCCAGCTAGAGAGCACACCATCACATGCCGCGAGCCATTTCCCCCGTCCTGCAGGCTGGACTTATCGGCTATAAACGCTACCTCGCGTGGGCAGCCGTCTTTAGTTTCGGCGTCAATCTTCTGACGCTGGCAATTCCGCTCTATACAATTCAAGTCTATGACCGGGTGCTTTCGAGCGGCAGCGGCGCGACGCTTACGGTTCTGACAATCGCCGTACTTGGCGGCATGGTGGCCTCGGCCATGCTGGAGGACATCAGGGCGCGGCTGCTCGTGGCGCTCGGCGTCAATTTTGATTCGAAGCTCGCGACACAGCTTTTCGAGCGCCAGATCGAGTCGCACTCAGCGCCGGGCGGGGCTCAAACGATTCGCGATCTCGATACGGTCCGGCATGTGGTGACGGGCAGCGGCACACTCTCTCTCTTTGACCTGCCGTGGACCCCGGTTTTCATCGCGGCATGCTTTTATCTGCATCCGCTGATCGGCGGCATCACTCTATTCGGTGTGATCCTGGTGCTGGGCCTCGCCGTTCTGAACCAATCGATCGTCTCCGGGCCGCTGTCACAGTCGGCACGCGCCACCGAGCAGAGCTATCGTCTGACTGAAGGTGCTATCGGCAACGCGGAAACCGTGCGGGCCATGGGCATGCTGCCCGAGCTTTCCAGGCGCTGGTCCGAGGTCAGGACCCACGCCATCTCGAGCCAGGCCTCGGCGAGCGCGCGCAACGCCACCATCTCGAGCGTCATCAAGCTTTTGCGCTATACGCTGCAGATTGCGATCATGGCGGTCGGCGCGTGGCTCGCGGTCAGCCGGGAGATCTCTCCGGGCTCTCTGTTTGCCGCTTCTCTTATATGTACGCGCGCGATGCTCCCCGTGGACCAGATCGTGGGCGTGTGGAAGCAGCTCCTTTCCGGTCTCGAAGCCCTGCGGAGGGTCGAGGCCTCGCTCGCCACTCCGCTAGCGCCCAGAACCATGAAGCTTCCGCGGCCGCTCGGACGGGTCGCCGCCGAGGAGCTGACCTACACCATTCAGGGCGCCCAGGTGCCCACCCTTTCCAAGGTGTCGTTCCTCGTCGAGCCCGGAGAGTCGCTCGGAATCGTGGGGCCAAGCGCAGCCGGAAAGTCGACGCTGGCGCGCCTGATCGTCGGGGCCTTGCGGCCAACGACCGGCAGCGTCCGCCTCGACGGGGCCGAGACCTGGGCATGGGAGAGAGCCGATTTCGGACTGTTCGCGGGATATGTTTCGCAGAACATCGAGCTTTTCGCGGGAACGATCGCCGAGAACATCGCCCGCTTCAAGACAACCGACTCGATGGCCATCGTGGCCGCCGCGCGCCTCGCAGGCGTGCATGAAATGATTCTCGCGCTTCCCAAGGGCTACGAGACGGTGCTCACAGCTACGGGCGCGCCGCTCTCGGGCGGACAGCGCCAGCGCATTGCATTGGCGCGCGCCGTATTCGGAGATCCAAAGCTCATCGTGCTCGACGAGCCGAACTCGAACCTCGATGGAGAGGGCGAGGCGGCGCTGCACGCCATGCTTGTGGCTCTCAAGGCGCGCGGCACGACGGTGCTCATGATCGCGCATCGTCCGAGCATCCTTGCCTCGCTCGACAAAGTACTCGTTCTTCGCGGCGGTGCCGTTAGCGACTTCGGCCCGATCGATCGCGTAATGCCGCGCATCGCACCTGGGTTTTCAGTCGTGCCGAAACGCATAGTGGGGCAAGCATGAACGCACTGGCTAAGCTCGAGCTCCTCAAGCAGGAGTTCACGAAAGATCGTTTCCGGTCCCACTCCCGTCGCCGCATCGGGCGGAGCAATTGCGCTCAACCAGCCCATCGAGATCGACGCATCGGGTACCGCGGAAGCCGCGCGCCTAGTCCGCAGCGGCATCTACGTTCTCGTCGGCTTTGTCGGCCTTTTCGGGGTGTGGGCCGCGCTCAGTCCCATCGACAGCGCCGCCATCGCCTATGGCTCGGTCGGGGCGGAAGGCAACCGCAAGGCCGTGCAGCATCTGGATGGCGGCGTGGTGGACAAGATCCTCGTCAAGGAAGGCGAGACCGTAACCGCAGGGCAGGAGGTCATCCGTCTCGACCAGATTCAGCCGCGCGCAGCGCTCGAGATTCTCCGCGCAGCGGTCGATACGCAGAACGCGATTATCGCGCGCCTCGAATCTGAGAATGCCGGAAGGGACAAGATCGACTTCCCGGCATCGCTGCTGGCACGAAAGACCGACCTCGACATCAAATCTCTACTCGAATCGCAAGAGCAGCTCTTCAATACCCGGCGCATCTCCATCACAGCGCAAATCACCACGATCGAGGAGCAGATCAAGCAATCGAAGAGCCAGACCGCGATCTACAAGGGCCAAGCCGAGACTGCGCAACGCCAGTACAACATGATCCAGGAAGAGCTCGGTCCAAAGCAGATGCTTTACGACAAGGGCTACGCGACGAACTCTCCGGTTCTGCAACTCAAGCGCGCGGCGGCAGCGCTCGAGGGCCAGAAGCAGGAATTCATGGGCCATATCGCGCGACTCGAATATCAAGTCACGCAGCTCGAAGGGCAGATCAACCAGATTCAGAGCGACTACCGGCTTAAGATGGCTCAAGAGCTCGAGGACGCGCGCAACAAGCTGGCCGACGCCAAGGAGCGCGAGCGCGTCGCCCAGGACATCCTTGACCGCACTGTCATTCGTGCTCCCGTCGGCGGGACGGTACTCGGCCTCGCGGTCAACACCATCGGCGGCGTCATCGGCAAGGGAGAGCGCCTGCTCGAAATCGTGCCTTCTGGCGCCAACGCCATCATCAAGGCGCGGCTCAGGCCCGCCGACGGCATCGAGGTGCAGCCAGGCATGAGAGCCGAGTTGCGCATCCTCTCCGCGCAAGGGCGCAGGTTGCCGATGGTGCATGGCGTGGTGACCAAGCGCTCGGCCGACTCGCGTGCTGATCCCACAACACAGGCGCCCTACATGGACGTCGACGTCGCGCTCGACGACGGCGAAGTGCGCATGCTCGAGGACGTAAAGCTCGTCCCGGGCACACCGGTCGAAATCATCATCCCGACGGGATCGCGCACAGTGCTCGACTACTTCCTGGAGCCGCTGTCCATGTCCCTGCGTCACGGCCTGCGCGAGCACTGAGTGAGAGACTTCACGAATCACTGTGACGAACCAGTCCACTTGGACATCTGGGGACAGAACGATGGAAGCTTTGATACTGTGCGGCGGGCTCGGCACGCGCCTGCGTGAGGAGACCGAGTTCAAGCCGAAGCCCATGGTCGAGGTCGGCGGGCGGCCGATTCTCTGGCACATCATGATGCATTATCAGCATCACGGCGTCGGCCGCTTCGTGCTGTGCCTCGGCTACAAGGGCGATGCCATCCGCGACTACTTCATCAACTATCATCACCGCTCGCGCGATATCGAGATCGACGTCAGCCGTGGAGATATCGAGACGCGGCGCGCGTCGAATGCAGATCGACTGGACGCGCGCGTCGTGCTGGCCGAGACGGGCCAGGACAGCCTGACGGGCCTGCGCATCCTGAAGGCGCTGCCGCATCTCGAAGGCGACACGTTCCTGGCTACCTACGGTGACGCCGTCGCCGACGTCGATCTCGACGCGCTCCTGGAAACGCACAAGCAGATGGGCCGCCTCGCCACCGTGACGGCCGTGCATCCGTCGTCGCGATTCGGCGAGCTGGCCATCGATTCCGGCATGATCACGAGCTTCGACGAGAAGCCGCAGGTCACGCAGGGCTGGATCAACGGCGGCTATTTCGTGTTCAACCGCAAGGCCTTCGATCTTCTCGACCCCGACCTCAACGAGCCGCTCGAGACGGGCCTGCTGGAAAGGCTCGCCAAAATGGGTGAGCTCGCGGTACATCAGCACGGCGGTTTCTGGCAGTGCATGGACACCTATCGCGAGATGCAGCTCCTGAACGACTTGTGGCAATCGGGCAAGGCACCCTGGCGGGTGTGGAACTGACGGAATGACGGCGCCGCTTTCACAGCAGTTCTGGTCCGGGCGGCGCGTCTTCGTTACCGGTCATACGGGGTTCAAGGGAGGGTGGCTGACCGCCCTCCTCAAGCGGCTCGGGGCTGAGGTCTCGGGCTACGCGCTCGCCCCTCCGTCGCAGCCGAACCTGTTCGAAGCGGCGGCCATCGCCGATCTCGGCACCTCGACCATCGGCGACATTCGGGATGACGGCCGGCTCAATGCGGCCATGGCGGCCGCGAGCCCCGATATCGTGCTGCATCTCGCCGCCCAGGCGCTCGTCAGGCCAGCGCGCGCCGAGCCGGTCGAAACCTTCTCCGTCAATGTGGTCGGCACGGCGCAGGTGCTCGAAGCCGTGCGGCAAGGCACCGAGCGTCACGGCGTGCGTGGTCGTCACGAGCGACAAGGTCTACGACAACGTCGAATGGCCCTGGGCCTACCGTGAAACGGACCGGCTCGGGCGGCAAGGAGCCCTACGGCGCCAGCAAGGCGTGCACGGAGATCGTCGTCGAGGCCTACCGCTATTCCTATTTCGCAGGCTCCAAGGTTCAGCTCGCGTCCGCGCGGGCCGGTAACGTCATCGGCGGCGGCGATTGGGCGGAGGACCGGCTCATCCCCGATGCCATGCGCTCATTCTCCGATGCACAGCCGCTGATCGTGCGCAATCCGTCGGCCGTGCGGCCGTGGCAGCACGTGCTCGAGCCGCTGTCGGGCTATCTGCGGCTCGCGGAAGCTCTCGCCGGCGGCACACCGCCGCCTGCACCGCTGGCGTTCAACTTCGGACCCAGCGCCGAGGATGCCGTGCCGGTGCGCGTGATCGCGGATCAGATCGTGGCGCGCTGGCAGGATGGCGCCGCATGGAAACACGATACGTCCGTTCAGCCCTATGAAGCGCGCCTGCTCGAGGTCGACAGCGCCAAGGCGCGCTCGGTTCTCGGCTGGACGCCGCGCTGGCGGCTCAAAGACGCTCTCGACCGCACGGTCGACTGGTACAAGGCCTACTATGAAGGTCACGACATGAAGGCACTTCACGCTGAAGCAGATCGACGAGTATCTCCATGGCTGAGACGCCCGGGACGCAATGCTGCCGCTCGTGCGGGACGCCGCTTTCGCATGTGTTCGTCGATCTCGGCATGTCGCCGGTCTCGAACGCCATGCGCCACCCGTCGCAAGCGCGCGATGCCGAGGCGTTCTATCCGCTGCAAGACCTTCGTGTGCGGCGACTGCAAGCTGGTGCAGATCGAGGACGTGCAGCCGGCCGAGACGCACTTCCACGGCAACTACACCTATTTCTCGTCCTACTCGGCGTCGTGGCTCGCGCATGCGGAACGCTACGCCGGAGATGATGACCGAGCGCTTCAAGCTCGGGCCGCAGTCGCGCGTCATCGAGGTCGCCAGCAACGACGGCTACCTGCTGCAGTATTTCAAGGCGCGCGGCATTCCCGTGCTCGGCATCGATCCGGCCGCCAATTGCGCCGAGGTGGCGCAGCGCGAGCGGGGCATCGAGACGCTGGTGCGCTTCTTCGGCAAGGCGACGGCGACTGAGGTTGCGGCCAAGCGGCAAGGCCGACGTCATCGCCGGCAACAACGTGCTGGCGCATGTGCCGGACATCAACGATTTCGTGGCGGGGCTCAAGGCGCTGCTCAAGGACACCGGCGTCATCACCATCGAGTTTCCGCACCTGCTGCGGCTCATCGAAGGCCAGCTACTTCGACACGATCTATCACGAGCACTATTCGTATCTGTCGCTGCTGTCGGTCGAGCGGCTGTTCGCGCGGCACGGACTCACCGTGTTCGACGTGGAAGAACTCCCGACGCACGGCGGCAGCCTGCGCATCTTCGCCGGACATGACGGCAAGGTGCCTGCGGCCACCGAGCGGCTTCTCGCATTCCGCGCCAGGGAGGCTGCGGCGGGTCTCGACGACATTCCGGCCTATGCGGCCTTCGCCGGCAAGGTGCGCCATGCCAAGCGCGCGCTGCTCTCGTGCCTCATCAAGCTCAAGGAAGAGGGCGCGAGCATCGTCGCCTATGGCGCGGCGGCCAAGGGCAATACGCTGCTGAACTACTGCGGCATCCGCGGCGACATGCTCGACTATGCCGTCGATGCGAGCCCGCACAAGCAGGGCTTGCTGCTGCCGGGAACGGCGCTCCCTGTTTATGCGCCCGACCGCATCTTCGAGACCAAGCCCGATTACGTCCTGATCCTGCCATGGAACCTCAAGGACGAGATCATGGCGCAATGCACCGGCATTCGCGCCTGGGGCGGACGCTTCATCATTCCGCTGCCCGCTGCCAGAGATCATTGCATGAGGTTCGAGGAGACGCCGCTCGCGGGAGCCTTCGTGATCGAGCCGGAGCCGGTCTCCGACAATCGCGGCTTCTTCGCGCGTCTCTTCTGCACGAAGGCATTCTCGGAGCGGGGCCTCAACCCGCATCTCGACCAGATCAGCATGTCCTACAATGCCCGCGCCGGGACGCTGCGCGGGTTGCATCTCCAGCTTCCGCCGCATGCCGAAGCCAAGCTGGTGCGCGTGACGGCGGGCGCGATTTTCGACGTCATCGTGGATGTGCGGGCGGGTTCGCCGACCTTCGGGCGCTGGTTCGGGTCGGAGCTCAGCGCAGCGAACCGCCGGCAGCTTTATATCCCGGAAGGCTTCGCGCACGGCTTCCAGACGCTCGCGGCCGATAGCGAGGTCGCGTATCACATCTCGGTGCCGTATGCGCCCGAGGCCGCGTCCGGCATTCGCTGGAACGATCCCCAACTCGCCATTACCTGGCCCGCGCCAACTTCCGTGACGATCTCCGACCGCGACGCCGGATTGCCGCTGTTTGCCAACTTCGAGCCCGTGACATGCTGATCGTTTCGCCCACGGCCAAAGTCTCGAAGCTCGCCGACATCGAAGATTCGACGCGCGGCACGCGCATCGTCATCGAGGACGGCGTGATGATCGATGCCTTCGTCAAGATCAAGCCGGCGGGCGGCAGCGGGGACGTCATTATCGGCGCCGGCTCGTACATCAACTCCGGATGCGTGCTCTACACCGGCCACGGCATCCGCATCGGCGCCAATGTGCTCATCGCCGCCAACTGCACCCTGGCGCCGACCAACCACGAGATCCGCGATCGGTCCCGCCTCATCCGCGAGCAGGGCTTCAGCCCGAGCCGCGGCGGCATCATCATCGAGGACGACGTCTGGGTCGGCGCCAACTCGGTGCTGCTCGACGGCGCCATCCTGAGGCGCGGATGCGTCGTCGGCGCGGGCTCGGTCGTGCGCGAGGAGCTGCCGGAATATTCGATCAACGTCGGCTCGCCGGCGAGGACCGTCTCATGGCGGAAATGAAGGCGACGGTCTTCGGCGCCAACGGTTTCGTCGGGCGTGCCCTCGTCAGCTACCTGCGCGGCAAAGGCTATGACGTGCGTGAGGTCGTGCGCGGCGACGCCACGTGGCGCGGCGCCGATCTCGGGCATGCCTTCTACTGCATCGGGCTCACGGCCGACTTCCGCTCGCGGCCGTTCGAGACCATCGAAGCACATTGCGGTTTTCTGAAAGAAGTTCTTTCCGGCGCAAGGTTCACGTCGTTCGTCTACCTGTCGTCGACGCGCGTCTATGCGCGGGCAAGCTCGACCGACGAAGCCGCCGCGATCCCGGTCGTGCCCGGCGATCCCGACGACCTCTACAATATCTCGAAGCTGATGGGCGAATCCGCCTGCCTCGGCTCCGGCCTTTCGAATGCGCGGGTCGCGCGGCTCTCGAATGTGTTCGGCGAGGATCTCGAGTCGCAGAACTTCCTGACGTCGGTGCTGAGCGATGCCACCCGCGCAAGGCCGTGCATCTCAGGACCAGCCTCGCGTCGGAGAAGGACTACGTGTGGATCGGGGACGTGGTGCGGGCGCTGGAGGCGATCGCGCGCGAAGGCAGCGATCCGATCACGAACGTCGCCTACGGGCGCAACACCACCCATGGCGAGATTCATGGAAGCGGTGGCCGCCGCGACGGGAGCGACCGTATCGGTGGTGCCGGATGCGCCGACGGTGCGATTTCCTGAAATCGCCACACAGCGTCTCGATCGGCTCATCGGCTCGGACCGAGTGGCGCTCAGTGGCCGCGTAGGCGAGCTGGCCGCAGCCTTCGCCCGCCGAGGCTAGCGTCGTTCGACTTAGATGAAATGATTGTCCCCCTCACCCGGCCCTGCGGGCCGACCTCTCCCCAGCGGGGAGAGGTGAAGAGAGCGATGCATGTTCGTCTCTCATCCCATCATGACGTAGCCTTGCTCCGCATGGACGGGAGAGGTTGTGGAGGAGACGACCCTTTACCTCTCCCCAATGGGGAGAGGTCGGCTTCCGAGCGCAGCGAGGATGCCGGGCGAGGGGGATCATCGCGTCGACCTCGTCGAACGGAAGCGGGCGCCGCCCGGGCGGCACTTTCGCGAATTTAGTTCAAGTCCTCGGGCAGGCGCGGGACCGGCAGGAACGGAATGCCGTCCTCCGCCAGCGACGCAGCCTCGTCGAGTGTGGCCTCGCCATAGATGCCGCGATCGGAGACTTCCTCCTCGTGCATCTTGCGAGCTTCCTCGGCGAAGCGCGGACCGACGTAATCGGCCTTGGCCTCGATCTCGCGGCGAAGCCGGCGCATCAGGCCCTGAAGCTCCTGGGATGACAGCTTTACCCCTGGCGGCATGGGCTCGCTGCCAGCGTGCTTCGCGGTCATCGAAACGCTCGGCGCCATAATGGCCTTGGCGACGTGCGGGCTGCCGCAATGCGGACAGGTGACGTGTCCCTGCTCGGCCTGAACGTCGTAAGCGTCGCTGCTCTGAAACCAGCCTTCGAACTCGTGGCCTGCGCTGCAGGCTAAGCGGTACTTGATCATGGCGTAACCTTTGCCGCGGCCTCACTGCCGGGGCGAATGACGTCGAACTCCCGATCATGCCGCAACGACGGCACACGTGTCCGAACGTCCTCAATCATCCCTAATTCAACATCAGCATATATGACTGAAGGATGAATGCCCCCTTCAGCCAGTACCTGCCCCCACGGCGAGATGATGGCACTGTGGCCAAACGTCTCGCGGCCATGCTCGTGCCGGCCACCCTGCGCTGCAGCGAAGACGTAGCACTGGCATTCGATGGCGCGAGCCCTCAGCAGCGCGATCCAGTGCGCTTCGCCGGTCAGCCGCGTGAAGGCTGCCGGGATGGCCAGGAAGCGGGCGCCGGCATGCGCGAGCGCGCGGTAGAGATAGGGGAAGCGAAGGTCGTAACAAATCGAGAAGCCGATCGGTCCCCAGGGCAGATCTGCCACGACGGCGTGGGCGCCCGGCGCGTAATTGGTGCTCTCGCGGTAGATCTCGCCGTTCGGCAGATCGACGTCGAACATATGGATCTTGTCGTAGCGGGCCGTAACCTCGCCCGCGGGCGAAATGAGAAACGCGCGGTTGGCGAGCTTGTCGTCGCTCAGCCGCACGATCATGGAGCCGATGTGCAGCCAGATGGACGAGCTCCGCTGCGAGGCGCTTGAACTCTGCGAGCGCCCGATTGCCTTCCTCGGGCTCGGCGGCAGCAAACAGCCGCTCGCGCTCGAGCTCCATCAGAGTGGTGACTTCGGGGGTCTGGACGTACTGAGCGCCGCCGCTCGCCGCCTCGCGGATAAGGGCCGTGGCGTCGCGCATATTGCGCTCGAGGTCGCGGCCCGAGCACATCTGCACCAAGGCCGCGCGAAAGCTCGCGGCAGGTCCCGCGCCGGTCATAGGGTCATACGCTCGTGCTCAGCAGCGAGATCGAGCTTGCCGGCGCGATCGAGGCACATCAGGTCGTCGCAACCGCCGACGTGGTGATCGCCGACCCAGATCTGCGGAACCGTATTGCGGCCACCAGCCTTGACGCGCATCTCGGCGCGCTTCTCGGCCTTGCCAGTCACGTCGACCTCATCGTAGGCCACGCACTTGGCGCGCAGCAGCTCCTTGGCCATGTGGCAATAGGGGCAAAGGGACGTTGTATATATCGTGACCTTGGACATCGCTCCGGTCATTCCTCAAAAGCCGGCCGTTCTCCCAACCCAACGTAACGGCATGATGCGCGATCGCAAGGGTTTGTGCGCTACAGGAATGGGGGATTTATGACGCACTCCCGCGTATTTCCCCAACAATCGCGTCCGTTAAAGCGGCATCAAGGCCGTGTCGGTGACGAGAGCGAGCGCCAGGACGTCGACATTCCTGGCCCCGGCGCGCTTCAAGACCTCGGCACAAACCCCGACCGTTGCCCCCGTCGTGATGACGTCGTCGATGATAAGAATATTCCTGCCCGCGATTTTTGTTCTGTCGCGCTGCGAAACGGTAAACGCGCCGGTAACATTCTCCTGCCGCTGGCGCCGCGTCAGGCCGACTTGGCTCGGCGTGGCGCGTGTGCGGCGCAGCGCGAGAGGCTCGAACCGGAGGTCCGTCAGGCGCGCGACCTCGGCGGCCAGGATCGCTGCCTGGTTGAAACGGCGCTGCAACAGCCGCCAGCGGCTGAGCGGCACCGGGATGACGACTTCGGCCTCGGGGATGAGGTCCCGGCCCGCTTCGACGAGCCATCGCCCGAGCAGCCGCCTGACGTCATGGCGGTCGTGAAACTTGAGGCCGTGGACCAGCTCGCGCATTTGCCCCGAGTAGGCCGCCACGGCGCGGGCGCGGCCGTAGGGGGGCGGGGCGGCGACCGCGGCGGCGGAAACCATGACGCCGCCGGCATCGAAAGGCATCGGCAGGCCGAGGCGGTCGCACAAGCGGGGGACGGATGAAGTCGATCCCGGACCAGCAGGACGGGCACAGCGTGTCGTGGCCGGCCAGCGGCTCGCGGCAAGCGAGGCAGACCGGGGGCATGATGACATCGCTGAGGGCGGCAAACGAGCGGCGCAGCAACGAGGGCCGAGCCGGGCCTGTGCCGGCTCCGTCGGTGACCTCGGCATTGCTTTCGAACCGCGTTTCCGCCATGGCTCCCTTCCCCGATCTCCTCATGGTATCCCATGTCCAGGCCCCGGCGCGAGAGACGTCGGCGGCACCGTTCCGGCAAGTGAGATGACGGCAGCACCCGAGATTTTCGATACGGCCCTGCTTCGGCAGCGGCGCAACGCGTGGCGCATGCGGCGGGCGAGCATGATTTCCTGCTGCAGCGCGTGGCCGACGACCTTGCCGAGCGGCTCGGGATCGTGAAGCGCGATTTTCCGCTCGCGCTCGATCTCGGCAGCCATCACGGCGTCATCGGGCGGCGGATCGCGGAGCTGCCGAACGTCGGCCGCGTCATTTCCATGGACGACTCGAAGCGCCTGCTGGCTCAGGCCGCGGCTCCCCGCCTGGAGGGATCACCCGAATTTCTGCCCTTCGCTGACGGGTCTCTCGATCTCGTCGTGTCCGGGCTCCCGCTGCAGCTCGTGAATGATCTCCCGGGCGCACTGGTCCAGATCCGCCGCGCGCTGAAGCCGGACGGCCTGTTCCTGGCCGCCTGCTCGGCGGCGCGACGCTCAATGAACTTCGGGAGAGCTGGCTCCTGGCCGAGGACGAGCTTCTGGGTGGCGCCTCGCCTCGTGTGGCGCCGTTTGCGGATGTCCGCGATCTCGGCGGGCTTCTGCAGCGGGCCGGGTTCGCACTGCCGGTCGCCGACGCCGATTTCGTCACCGTGACCTATGCCTCGCCGTTGGCCCTCATGGCTGAGATCAAAGCCATGGGCGCCTCCAATATGTTGGCGGAGCGGCGGCGTGTGCCGGTGACGCGCGGGCTGCTGGCGCGGGCGTGCGAGATCTACAGCGAGCGCTTCGGAGGGCCGGACGGCCGGATTCCCGCGACATTCGAGATCCTGACCTTGACCGCCTGGGTGCCGCACGAGAGCCAGCAGAAGCCGCTTAAGCCGGGTTCGGCCCAGACCCGGCTGGCGGATGCGCTCGGCGTGCCTGAGAAGAAGGTCTAAGGCGCAGCGATGCCTTCCCGCGGCGGGGCGCTCTGGTAAGGTGACGGAAAAATACCGCCTTCAGAGCGGCTATCTTAGTTTGGCCGATGATTCACGCGTCAGATTGATAGGATCTGACACGATCAAAGGCACCGGGGGAGGGAATCCATGGCAACCGATCCGGGCACGCTCATCGAGCGTGTTCAGCGCGATCCTGAGTTTCAGGCGCTGGTGGCGAAGCGCTCGCGCTTCGTCTGGAGCCTGACCGCGGCGATGATCGCGATCTACTTCGGCTTCATCCTGCTCATTGCCTTTAATCCTGCGCTCATGGCCCAGCCGCTCGACGGAAGCATCATCACGCTCGGCATTCCGCTGGGGCTCGGCGTGATCCTCACCGCGTTCGTGCTGACGGGCATCTATGTGTGGCGCGCGAACTCCGAGTTCGATGCGATGGCAAAGGACGTCATCGAGAGGGCGAAGCAATGAGGGGGATCGGCATAGTTGCCGCCGCGCTCGTCGGCTTGTCACCTTTCACCGCGAACGCCGCCGGAACTATCGAGGGCGGCGGGCAGCAGGCGCTCAACATCGAAGCCGTCGCGATGTTCCTGCTGTTCGTGGTGGCGACGCTCGGCATCACCAAATGGGCCGCGAACCGGACGCGCTCGGCCGCCGATTTCTATGCGGCAGGCGGCGGCATCACCGGATTGCAGAACGGCCTCGCCATCGCCGGCGATTTCATGTCGGCGGCATCGTTCCTCGGCATTTCGGCGCTGGTGTTCCAATCGGGTTTCGACGGGCTCATCTATTCGGTCGGATGGCTCGTCGGCTGGCCGATCGTGCTGTTCCTCATCGCCGAGCGGCTGCGCAATCTCGGACGCTTCACGTTCGCGGACGTGGCGGCATTCCGGCTCGCCGCGAGGCCGGTTCGAATCTTGTCTGCCACCGGCACGCTGACGGTGGTGGCGTTCTACCTGATCGCGCAGATGGTGGGCGCGGGGAAGCTCATCGAGCTTCTGTTCGGATTGCCGTACCTCTATGCCGAAATCCTGGTCGGCGCGCTGATGATCACCTACGTCGCGGCCGGCGGCATGGTGGCCACCACCTGGGTGCAGATCATCAAGGCGTGTCTCTTGCTCGGCGGCGCTTCGTTCATCGCCTTCATGGTGCTTTCGCATTTCGACTTCTCGCTCGAAGCCATGTTCCGCACGGCGACGGAAGTGCATCCGGGCGGCGGCTCGATCCTGGCGCCGGGGAAGCTCGTCACCGATCCGATTTCAGCGGTCTCGCTCGGCATGGCGCTGATGTTCGGCACGGCCGGGCTGCCGCACATCCTGATGCGCTTCTTCACGGTTCCGGATGCCAAGGCGGCGCGGAAATCGGTGCTCTATGCCACCGGCTTCATCGGCTACTTCTACATCCTGACGTTCATCATCGGCTTCGGTGCCATCACGCTGCTGATGAACGATCCCGCCTATTTCAAGCTCGGCGAGGGAGGCACCTACGACAAGGTCACGGGCCTTCTCGGCGGCGCCAACATGGCGGCCGTGCATCTTTCCAAGGCCGTGGGCGGCTCACTTGTTCCTCGGGTTCATTTCGGCGGTGGCGTTCGCGACCATATTGGCCGTCGTCGCCGGGCTGACGCTCGCGGGCGCTTCCGCCATCAGCCACGATCTCTATGCTTCACTCGCACCCAGCAAGGTGTCCGAGCACACGGAAGTGCGACTGTCGAAGATTGCCGCCGTCGTGATCGGCATCGTGGCCATCATGCTCGGCTACGTTTTCGAAAAACAGAACGTGGCGTTCATGGTGGGCCTCGCGTTCGCCGTGGCCGCGAGCTGCAATTTCCCGGTGCTGCTCATGAGCGTTTTCTGGCGCGGGATGACGACGCGGGGCGCGGTTCTGGGCGGCTACCTCGGACTTGTATCGGCCGTGGTCATGGTCATCCTGAGCCCGGCGGTGTGGGTGAAGACGTTCGGCTTCGCGGCCGCGATATTCCCCTACGACAATCCGGCGCTGTTCTCGATGACGCTCGCGTTCCTCGGCATCTGGATCGGCTCGCGTCTCGACAGCAGCGCGCGCGGCGCGGCCGAGAAGGCGGCCTACGAGGCGCAGTTCGTGCGCGCCGAGATCGGCATCGGGGCGGCGGGAGCGAGCGGGCACTAGATTGCCCCCCCTCTCCCCATCACCTTCGATGGGGAGAGTGCCGGGGTGAGGGGCAGCCGCTTGCGCTGCGGCGAGTTTCTGCCCCTCACCCTAGCCCTCTCCCCGCAGGCGGGGAGAGGGAACGAACTTAGGCGGCGTCGCGGCGCCACTCGGGGAAGGGATCGGGCAGCGCCGCCCAGCCCTTTGTTTCGATGCTTTACCTTCGGCGGGAAGCTCCAGCAGACAGGCGTCGAGCGCGGCCGTCAGCGCGGCCTTGTCCATGTCGCGCGTGCCGATGAACACCAGCTCCTGGCGCCGGTCGCCCCAGAGGCGATGCCAGGTCTTGTCGATGCGCGCCAGCAGATCCTCGTCCTCCGGCCAGTTGTCCTTCGGCACGGCCGCCCACCAGTAGCCGATGGCCTCGTTGCGCACGAGCGCGCCCGCCTGCGACAGCTCGCCGACCCACTGCGGGCCGCGTCGCCAGCCAGAAGAAGCCCTTGGCGCGGATGACGCCGGGCCACGATTTGTTGAAGAACGCGTGCAGCTTCGCCGGCTCGAAGGGCCCGCGCGCGCGATAGACGAAGCTCGAGATGCCGTACTCGTCGGTCTCCGGCGTGTGCTCGCGAAATCCGTGCAGCTCCTTGAACCACGTGCGGATGGCGATGGGCGGCCTCGAAGCTGAACAGGCCGGTGTCGAGGACGTCGAACAGGTCGACGCGTGACGTTGCTGGTCTCGATGATGCGGGCGTCGGCGTTGAGCGCGCGGATGATCGGCGCGGGCGGCGTCGCGCTGCGCGGGCTGTCGCGATGTCGACCTTGTTCAGCACGACGACATCGGCGAACTCGATCTGCTCGACGAGCAGCGACACGAGCGAGCGTTCGTCCTCGTCGCCAGCGGTCTGGCCGCGATCCTTGAGGAAGTCTTGCGAGGAATAATCGGCTCAGGAGGTTCGCCGCATCGACCACCGTCACCATGGTGTCGAGCCGCGCCACATCGGACAGGCTGTGGCCGTCCTCGTCGCGGAATTCGAACGTGGTGGCCACGGGCAGCGGCTCGGCGATGCCGGTCGATTCGATGAGCAGGTAGTCGAAGCGGCCGCTCGCTGGCGAGACGGCGCACCTCCTTCAGCAGGTCATCGCGCAGCGTGCAGCAGATGCAGCCGTTCGACATCTCGACCAGCGTCTCGTCGGTGCGCGACAGGTTGGCGCCGCCCTTGCGCCACGAGATCAGCGTCGATGTTCACCTCGCTCATGTCGTTGACGATGACCGCGACCTTGCAGCCCGTCGCGGTTGTTCAGGACGTGATTGAGCAGCGTCGTCTTGCCGGCGCCGAGAAAGCCGGACAGCACCGTCACCGGCAGGCGGCGATCGGCTCGAGCGGCGCTCGAATTCAGATGTGACTTGAGGCGATCGTCCATAGAGCGTTCCTCCCTCGCGGCGGTGAGAGGATGACCATATTCGGATGTTATAACATCCGTCAAGATACCTATGATTTATGGTTGGAGCTGGCGCTCTGTGCTCCGTGCCTGAGGTCGCGGGCGGTGCTGTTGTTGGCTGGTGCTCTCGTCTTAAATTCGTTTCGTAGGCGGAATTCGTTCGCGCGGACTCCGTCTTCCGGTTTCGGCCTAGGAGCGAACACCGGCAGGCCGGAGCCGGCGGCGTTCGCAGAGGCGTGAGACCTGGGCGTCCCATTCCGGCCCTTCCGATGGAGCAGGCGGCCCGCATTATTACGGCCATGTAAACAACCGTTGTCCCGGCGCTGAAGATCGCCGAAAAACGTTGCTTTTCTGGGGCAATTGGCGCTGCGGTCGTGGACGAATGGGCGGTAAGCTGATTGTGGATGATCTTTAACTTCGGCGGCGCACTCCCATCATTGTATGCGGCTATCAAGCAGGGTGCCCGTACGGTCGGTTCATCACTTCCTCAGCACGTACCGCGTGGCGAAAGCACCGCGGTCCGTCATGCTGGTGGTCTCGGCTGACGACGCTCCTATCCATTCAATGCACACGCAGAGGCGTCATGAACCCGGCCCAGTCCAGCACGCGCCTCAAGGGCGATCGCGGTGAAGCTGCCCTTCTCGGCAACGCGGAGGAGGTTCCCCTCCACGGCAGCAATGCGCTGGAGCTCGAGGCGGCGGCAAACGAAACTGCGCAGAGCTCGCCTTTCCGTCGCGCCCTGGCTGCGCTGCCCTGGCATACGATCGGTGCCGTGGTCGCCTTCGGTCTCTTCAGCGCCGTTGCCTATGTCATCTATCACGAGCTCGCTGGCGTCACGTGGGCCCAGGTTCAGACCGCCATCGGCGAGATCGGCTGGATGGACGTCGCGTGCGCGATCGCGGCGACCGCCGTTTCCTATATCGCGCTTATCGGCTACGACTTTCTCGCGTTGCGCCAAGTGGGGGCGCAGAACGTGCCGCTCCGTTTCATCGCGCTGACATCGTTCATCGCGCAAGCGTTCACGTTCTCGCTCGGCTTCGGCGTGCTCACAGGCGGGGCCGTTCGGCTGCGCCTCTATAGAAACTTCGGCCTCGACGCCGATCGCATCATCGCCGTTGGCATCCTGTGCTCACTCACGTTCTGGACGGGGCTCGCCGCGCTTGCCGGCGCCTGCCTCATTGCCGATCCGGGCGTGACGGTGACGGAGATCGGCCTCAGCCCCTATGCGGCGCAAACGGCCGGTGCCCTCGTGCTGGCTGCCGTTGCGGGGTGGATCGCCTACACGGCCATAAAGCCGCGTACGATCGAGTTCCGCGACTGGACCCTGTCGCTGCCGGGCCCGGGAGCGACGCTGGCTTCGATCGCTGTGGGCACGGCTGACACGGCGGCTGCCGCACTGGCCTTGTGGTTCATCCTGCCGGATGGCGCCGACATCACGTTCCCGGCGTTTCTGGTCGTATTCGCCGTGGCGACCGTGCTGGGTGTGCTGAGCCATGTGCCGGGCGGGTTCGGCATTTTCGATGCCGCAATCCTCCTCGGCCTGCCGCAGGTTCCCGAGCCCGCGATGCTCGCGTCGCTGCTCGTGTTCCGCCTCGTCTATTACGTGGGCCCGCTGGCGCTGTCGGGTCTGATGCTTTCGATCTACGAAATCTCGCGCAAGGACACGCCGGTCAACAAAGGCTTTACGGCGCTGGCGCAGATCGCCAATCCGCTGCTGCCGGCGGCGGCGGCGGTCTCGGTGTTTCTCGGCGGGTTCGTGCTGCTCATTTCCGGCGCTCTGCCAGCGGAAGCGGATCGCATCGCGGCGCTTCGGCGGCTCATTCCGTTGCCGTTCGTGGAGACGTCGCATTTCATCGCCAGCGTCGTGGGAGCTCTGCTGCTGGTGGTTGCGCATGGCCTGTTGCGGCGTCTCAAGTCCGCGTGGACGCTGGCGATGGCGCTGCTGCTCTCGGGAGCCGTGTTCTCCGTCGCCAAGGGCTTCGACTTCGAGGAAGCGATCATCTGCGTTGCCGTTGCCGGGCTTCTCTACGCCGGGCGACGGGGGTTCTATCGCCAGGGCGGATTTCTCTCCGGGCCATTCGCGCCCCAGGAGCTTCTGGCCATTGCGGTCGCCACCTGCGCGTCGATCTGGATCGGCTTCATGGTCTACCGGCAGGTCGCCTACGACAATTCGCTGTGGTGGGATTTCGCTTATCATGGAGATGCCCCGCGCTTCCTCCGGGCGTCGCTCGGCATCGCAGTGACCATATTCCTGCTCGCCGCCTACCGGCTCATGCACCGGGCTCCGCGCATGCGCACTCCTGCTCCGGCTGAGGAAATGGAGCGCGCGCGCGCCATTGTCGCGACCAACGACCGGGTGGAAGCCAACCTCGCGACACTGGGCGACAAGCGCTTCATGTTCGCCAACGACGGCGGCGAAGGCTTTGTCATGTATGGCGTGCAAGGCACGAGCTGGATCGCCATGGGCGATCCGGTGACGCGGTCGCCGGCCGTCGCCGCTGATCTCGTGTGGCAGTTCAAGGAGCTGGTGGACGAGCACCGGGGCGTGCCGGTGTTCTATCAGGTGACGACGCCCATGCTGCCGGTCTATCTCGATGCCGGCTTCTCGCTGGTAAAGCTCGGCGAGGAAGCCTGGGTGGACCTCGCGAAATTCACTCTCGAAGGCGGCGAGGGCCGCAAGCTCCGGCAGACGAAATCCAAGGCCGAGCGATCGGGCGCGACGCTCGAATTCGTGCCGGCCGAGAAAGTCGACAAGCTCATTCCGCAACTCGAGCGCGTCTCCAATGCCTGGATCGAAGAACGGGGCCAACGTGAGAAGGGCTTCTCGCTCGGCTTCTGGTCGGAGACCTATCTCAACCGCTGCGACCTGGCGATCATCCGCCACGAGGGGCGCATCGTGGCGTTCGCCAACCTCTGGACCACCGGACAGAAGGAGGAATTCTCCATCGACCTGATGCGCCACCTGCCGGATGCGCCGCAGGGAACGATGGATCTCCTGCTCATCGGCCTCATGGAGCACGCAAAGGCGAACGGGTATCGCTGGTTCAACCTCGGCATGGCACCGCTTTCGGGTCTGCCGCAGCACCGCCTCGCCTCGATCTGGAGCCGGGCCGGAACGTTCTTCTTCCGGCATGCGGACAGGCTTTACAATTTCGAGGGCCTCAGAGCCTTCAAGAACAAGTTCAAGCCGGAGTGGCGGGCAAAATATCTTGCGTATCCTGGCGGACTCTCGCTTCCGCAGGTGCTCCTCGATGTGACGACATTGATCTCTTCTAGTCCCAAGCGTGCTGCTCAAGCCCTGGCGGATGTGGAATGAAAATACTCATACATAAACTTCTAACGTCCGGCCTATTGGGCGCGGTGCTGCTTCTCGCCGGTCTAGCAACGCAGCCGGCCGCCGCGGCGACCAGATCCTTCACGTTCACCGCAGATCTCATCGGCGATATCCGAGTGCTCGCACCTGAGGGCGAGCCGCAGGCGTTTGTCTTTCTCATTTCGGATAGCGACGGCGTGACGGCGCAGCGCGTGGCCGATGCCGAGGCGCTGGTGGCGCGCGGCGCTGCCGTGGCGCTGGTCGATCTGGCCAAATTCATCGCAAAGCAGGCAGCGAGCGACGATGTGGATTGTCACTATGCCTTCGGTGACCTCGAGGATGCGGCGCGCGTGGCGGAACGCCAGCTCGGCATGACCACATGGCGGCAGCCGATCATGCTCGGTTATGGCGACGGCGGCACGGTGGCCTATCTCTCCATTGCTCAGGCGCCGGTCAACACGGCGGCGGGCTCTGTCAGCATCGGCTTCAAGCCCTATCTCAAGTCCAAGCTCCCGTTCTGCCCCGGCGCGCCCGAGAAGTCGAAGGACAAGGACGGCTACTCGTATTCGCCCATGCCTACGGTTCCCGGGCGGTGGACGCTGGTGACGAGCAGCCCGCCGCCGGCAGACGTGCAGGAGTTTACCAACGCGAGCCCCGGATCGAAGGCCGTCGTAGTTCCTGACAGTGACGCGGCGCGATTCAACGCAGCAGCGGATGAGATTTTCGACATCGCCTCAGCACCCGTGGGCGACCTCGCGGATTTGCCTCTGATCGAGCTGCCGGCCAAGGGGCGGCCCGCGGCTCTGTTCGTGCTCATGTCCGGCGATGGAGGCTGGCGCGACATCGACAAGCAGATCGGCGAATACCTGTCACAGCACGGCATCTCGGTCATCGGTGTGGACTTGCTCCGCTACTTCTGGAGCACAAAAGAGCCAAAGCAAGTCGCGGCTGACATCGGACGCATCGTTCATCACTACACCAAGCACTGGGATATCCGCAGCGCGGGCATCGGCGGCTATTCGCTCGGCGCCGGAGCCATTCCGCTGGCGTGGCCCTACATCAACCCCGAGATACAAGCCAAAATCGGAACCATCGTGCTTCTGGGGCTCGAGACCACCGCAGACCTGCAGGTGACCGTTTCGGGCTGGCTCGGACTTTCCTCCACTACCGAGATCGACGTGCGGCCCCACCTCGCCGGGCTCCCGAAAGGCAAAGTGATGTGCTTCTTCGGAACCACGGAGAAAAAGGACGGCGATACGGCCTGCACGGACCCGGAGATCGACGTGTCGGACCGGTTCGAGCGTCCCGGAGGCCACCACTTCGATGGCGACTATCAGGCGGTCGCACGCATGATCTCCGACCACCTGCAGCGGCAGGCGGCGAACTGAGCGCAGGCAGGCGAGCTATTTCTTCTTATCTGATGGCGGCGGCGGAGGCCTCGCCGAGGCGGGCCTGGCGTCGGCTGCTCCTGACGCAACTGGAGACTTGGCGAGGCCGATGTTCAAAGCGAACAACCGCCAGTTTCCATGAACCGCGTCGAACGTGAGGTCGAAGGCGATGCCCACGGGCTGGCCCGGGAAGTAGCCTTTCAGCTTGAGGCGGCGCTTCGGCATCGAGAAGCGGAAGATCCGTGAGCTGCGGGGCGATGATCGCAACAGCCGAGAGATCGATGCGCTGCTGCGCCAGGCTCTCCAGCGACTTTGCGAGCGAGGCCGATGTCGTGCCGTCGCGGAAGCTCGGTGCGGCCTTGTCCCGCAGCACCGTGAAATTACCGGTTTGAACGGCATCGTTGACGGTCAGCAGCGACGTGCGGATGAGAAGGACAATCTTATCCGGATCCGGCAGAACGGGCCCGGCCTTGGCGGATGCGGCCGCAAGCCCGGCTTTGTCCTTCTCTCCGGCACAGGCGCTGTGTGGCGAGACCAGGAGCGGGACGTAGAGCATGAGTGCTCCGCATAGAGCACCATGGAACGACCGCATCACCAGCCGATGCGCACGCCGGCGCGGCCGCCAACCGTTTCGCCGCCGAAACCGATGCCGCCGTTGACCTGGATGTTGCTATCGAGGCGAACGGCGGCGCCGCCGGCGAAGCCGTTCTCACCCTCGAACGTGCCCCAGTTGGCGCTCATGGCGAACTTCTCGCTCGCAGTCAGCGTCGGTACGCCGGCCATGGCGAGCGCGATGGCGACGCCTTCGGTGTTCTTGGAGATCTTCTTGTCGTGCTGATCGAGACGGGAGTTTATTTCAGACAGGCCGGTCCCGCCGAGCGCGGCAATGTCCATCGTGGCTAGGTTGCCGTTGATATCCGAGGTCACGACCTGCACCGGCCCGGATTGCGCCGCCTTGCTGGCCGCCGAAGTGATGCCGGCCATCGTGTAGGTGTTCGACGCGGTGCCGAACATCATCTGGTTTGCCGCCGTCGTTTTCGCGTTGGCGCCGAAAGCGGCCGAGTTGACGTGCGTGGCAGACGCCTTGAAGCCGATCGCTATGTTTTCGTCTTGCGAAGCCACGGATTGGCCGCCGATTGCGACCGTCTTCGATGCGTCGACGCCGACATTCGCGCTTGCTCCGATCGAAACATTTGCGTCGCCGATTACTCCGTTTCCTGAGTTCCTGCCCAGCGAAACGTTGAGATCGCCGACGATGTTGTTGCCGCTGAGTTCGCCGACCGCGGTGTTGGCATTTCCCGAGCTGCCGGACCCTGCGAGATTGCCTACAGACGTGCCACCTAATCCGGTGGCCAACGAGCCGACGCCGACAGCGGTCGTACCCTCCCCTGTCGCTTGCGCGTTCTGGCCCATAGCGGTGGAGTTGTCCCCACTCGCCACCGAGCTGCTACCCGTTGCCGTCGAGTTGTCGCCCGTCGCTTGGGAAAACGTACCCGTTGCCGTCGAGGCGAGGCCGCTGGCGTTCGCGGCACCACCGTTGGCGGTGGAGTTATCGCCCGACGCTATCGAGCCGGAGCCTGTCATCGACCAGTGCCACCGGCTTGGGCGAAGTTGCCAGTTGCGGTGGAGTTGTTATTAACTGCCATAGCTCCATTGCCGTTGCGGTGGAGTTGTAGCCGCTTGCATTCGCATTGGTGCCGCAGGCGACCGAATTGGTGCCTGTCGCTGTTGCGCCGTCGCCAGTGCCCAATGTTACGTCCTGGCACACGAACTGTGCCGATGCGGGAGCCGGCGCCAGGGCAATACCCCCTGCCAGGACTCCAGCAGCAAGCAGCCCCATGACCCGTCGATCGAACGAACTGCGCCTCGGTACTGCAGTCATCGTAGGCCCCCCCCCAGAAGCATTGTCGCAACACCCGAACCCATGCTGGTCGGCGCACGGAATGTTCAACCCTGGGAGCATGCCCTGCGCCGCGGCGGGCAAATAGCTGGCGAAAGTCATAGCTGGCAAAAGTCACAGGCCGCGCCGCGTGCCGCGAAGGGTCTTCAGCGGCAATTTCCATTCGCAATGTGATCAATTTTTGCTCGGTCCAAATGAGGGTGAGGCGCGCAAATGCAGGTCCGCGATCTCCATCTTGCTCGGACCCTCGCAGGCCCCCGTCAAACAAACTAGTTGACTGTATAACTAATTAGTGTATCTAAACTGGCTATCTGGCCAACCAATATTGTGGTTGGTGGTGGTCTTCATGGTAGGATGCGATGACGATTCCTGAACGTGGCGGTGATGTCGTGGACTTGCGACGCGCAAAGGGCGAGGCGACACGCCGGACGTTGATCGAGAGCGCCATCATCGTGATGGCCGAGCGCGGGCTTGAAGGTACGACCTTCGCGACAATAGCCGAGCAATCCGGACTGTCGCGCGGCCTCGTCACTTTCCATTTCAAGACCAAAGAACAGCTGATAACAGCTGCGCTCGACTTGGCCGCGCAGACCTACGAGTCGAGCTGGAACACGCACGTTCGCAGTCCGGCGATTGCTCCTGCCGAGCGTCTCGCCACAGTGATCGCTCACGACGTCACTTTCGTGCGCCGCCACCCGGCGATCCTCAGCCTCTGGTACACGACCTGGGGGGAGGCCCGCTCGCAAGAGATCTACCGCACCAGCACACGCGAGGCCGACCGCACCTATGTTACCGAGCTGGCCCAGGCCTTCGGCGCCCTGACCGGCGACCCGAAGGGAAAATCGCGCTTATCCCGTGCCAAGGCGCGCGCGTTCAACGCCCTCGTTTTCGGTCTCTGGCTCGACGCGCACATCGACCCGCAAAGCTTCGATGAGCGTGAAGCCCTCGATGCGGCGGCAGCCGTACTCAAGGGCCTCGTGCCCGAGTGGTCGGGTGTCTTTCCCGTGATATCGGACGAGCCCACTTCGAAGACCGGAAGCCGGATCTAGCTAGACGACACGCATACTCCCCATTGCTGCAACCACTTCGTTCGCCTGCCTAGGCGGAACGACAAGCCTTCAGGTTTGCCGAGAGGAGAGTCATGTGAACTCTGACCGGAAAAATGGCAGACAGAACGTCACGGCCGCAGGGGGCGGGCCGGCACGCCCGAGCGATGAGAGCGGCACAGACCCTGAGAGCTGGAGACTGCCGGCGAACGAGGCTCGCAGCATCGCCCTGACGCCGCGCGAGATTGAATGCCTCGAGTGGGTAGCACGCGGGTTCCAGGACGATCGGATAGCAGCGCGGCTCAACATTTCTCGCTCGACCGTGCGGCTGCACCTCTCGACCGCACGTCGCAAGCTCAAAGCCAAAACTCGCGAGCAGGCGCTGGTACGCGCGGTGCAGCTAAAGCTGATTGCACCTTAGCTCGAAGCTGAAATTCTCGCCTAATGACGTCAGTCGGCGGAGATACTCGGACCCTCGTCGGAATGGCCAAATTTCGCGAACGAGTGGTGAGCCTCAGCCCAGGAGATCGCGCAGCCAGGGGATGAGCGGCGCGTCGGCTGGCGGCATGGGGTAATCGGCGAGGCGGGTGGCGCGGACCCATTTGATCTCCTGGCCTTCCTGCGGCTCCATCTCGCCGTCCCAGTTGCGGCAAATGAACAGCGGCATGAGCAGGTGAAAGTCCTTGTAGGCGTGGCTCGCGAAGGTAAACGGCGCGAGGCAGGTCTCGCACACGTCTATTGAGAGCTCCTCCTTGAGCTCGCGGCGCAGGGCCTCCTCCGGCGTCTCTCCGGGCGAAACCTTGCCGCCCGGGAATTCCCACAGGCCGGCCAGGGATTTTCCCTCGGGCCGCTTGGCGATCAGCACACGGTTGTCAGCATCGATCAACGCCGCCGCGGCGACGAGGAGTATGGGCTTAGTCATGCGGTGTTTTCGACCTTGTAGCGGGGCAGGGCCGCGCCTAATGAAGGGCCATGGGATCAACGATACTCGCGCTCGGACACTATGCGCCCGAGCGGCGCGTGACAAATACTGAGATCGAAACCCGCCTCGGGCTCGAGGCGGGCTGGATCTTGCGCCGCACCGGCATCGCCGAGCGCCGCTTCGCCGCGGACGGCGAAGCGTTGAGCGACATGGCCGTCAAGGCCGGCGAGATGGCACTCGCGAGAGCCGGCTTCGATCCGGGCCGCGTCGGGTTGCTGATCCTCGCGACCTCCACGCCGGATCATCTGCTGCCGCCCACGGGACCGCTGGTGGCGCATCGGCTGGGCCTCGGCAGCGCAGGCGCCATCGACATGGCGGGCGCGTGCGCCGGCTTCCTCTATGCGCTGACATTCGCCGATTCATTCGCGCGGGCGCAGGGCGTGCCGGTGCTCGTCATCGCGGCGAACATCCTGTCGCGGCGCATGAACCTGGACGACCGCAACAGCGCCGTGCTGTTCGGCGATGCGGCGGGCGCAGCACTCATTGCACCTTCGGAGCGGAGCGACACGGGCATCCTCGGCGTGCACCTCGCTTCTGATGGATCGGGCTATGGCTTGATCAACATTCCGGCGGGCGGGAGCCGCAAGCCCTTCGACACGTCTCTCGAAGCCAGCGACGTGCTGATGAGAATTGAAAACGGCAAGGCCGTGTTCGCCAAAGCCTCATCGCTGATGATCACGGCATCGGAGAAAGCGCTGGCCCGCGCCGGCCTCAGAGCCGGCGACATGAACCACTTCGTACCGCACCAGGCCAACTCGCGCATGATGAGTGCGGTGGAGAAGGGGACCGGCGTCAACGGCGGCGCGATGATCTCGACCGTCGAGCACTACGGCAACAGCTCGGCGGCGACTATCCCATTTTCGCTTTCGATGGCGGCGGGCGAGCGCGTCTATAAGCCGGGCGATCGCATTCTGATGACCGCGGCCGGCGCAGGCCTCGTCGGCGGCGCCATCGTTTACGGGCTTTAGAAGCCGATCCTCGTACCCACGGCATTTTCGGCGAGGGGCCTCGGTGCAGCGCGCTGCGGCAGCAGCGACGGCATGGGATTGGCCTTGGCGTGGGCGGCGAGGTCGCCGAGCAGCACATCGAGCAGCGGCGCGATCTGCGCCGCATGAATGCTGGTGCCCCAGGGCTCAAATGCCGAGCCGGTGCCCACCAGCACCACGTAGGAATAGGCGGCGCCGTTCGTGAACTGCAGGCCGCCTGTGATCCAGACATCGACAGTGGCGTTGGGATCGGCCGTCACCTGCGTGCCGGTTTTGGCGAAATGCAGCCGCAGGTCTCCACGGCGCGCGGCACACCACTGCGACAGGGACTTCAGCGTGCCGGCCGGTGCGCCGCCGGCCTGATAGCACAGCGGAGCCTGCAGCAGCGTTTTCAGCAGCGGCACGGCGCTACGCTTGATGAGGCGGTTCGGCACGATGCGCGGCGCGTTGCCGACGATTGCAGCGGCGTTCTTGGCCGTGAAGTCATACTTGGCGACCAGCGAAGGCTCTCGTACCGGCGTTGAGCCCCGGCCGATCATGGCCGCGAGAACGACCGCCGACATGTGATGCACGCGGCGAGGGCTGCCCGAGATCTGCCCCAGCACGGCGGCCGTCGACGGCGGCGTGCCATGCCCCTCCGCATCGGGCCTCGGCATGTTGAAGCCGAAGCCGTCGATCAGCGCCTTGACGCGTGATTGGCCCGCAAGCGCGGTGCGATTGAGCAGCGGCGCGTTGAGCGAGCAGGCGAAGCTGACGATGGCGCGGCGGCCGAAGCGGCCATTGCCCCTGGCGCAGGTTTCGAGGCCGCGCTCGGGCGCCTGTGTATCGACGTAGAGCGAGGCGGCGCTGTCGCGGCCGGAGTTGGCGATGGCGATGGCGGAGATGATCTTGCCGGTGGAGGCGATCATGCGCGGGTCGCGCTCGGGATTGTAGTGCCCGGTGGCGGCATCGCGCGCGAACGGGGAGCCGAAGTAGGGCGCCGTTTCGCCCGCCTCGTAGTAGCGGACGATTTCGCCCGCGTGCGTTGGCGGCGACGACGACGATGTTCGGCATTTTCGTTTCAGCGCTCACGAGCGCGGTATCGAGCGTATAGCCGCTCGTGATCTTGGGCTTCAGCGCCTGATCGAGCGCCTTCAGCTCGGCCTTGACCTTCTCGCCGAAGGCCAGATTGCCGGCGGCTTCGAACGTGGCCGTGACGCCGCGGACATGCTCGCGCCAGGCGAAGCCGTAGGCCTGCTTCATCTCCTCACGCAAACCGAAGCGCGCCGACGGCATCAGGGCATTGGCACGCACGACCGGATTGGCCTCGGCGCGCTTGGCGACATCGGGCGCATAGCGCTCGAGCGCGGCCTGCAGCTTCGGCTTCACCTTGGGATCGGGCGGCCCGCCGGCCATGGCGATGAGCTCGAACACGACCTTCTTCTTCTCGGCTTCGTCGGTGAGAAGCTTTTCGGCGCAGATGCGGGCGCGGACCTCGGTGATGTAGCGCCAGCGGTCGAGGCGGACCTCGTTCAGCCTGTCGCTGCCCTTCAAGAGGATGATCGGCTTGTTGACGGCGGAGGCGAGCACGAACTGCTCGGCGACCGAAAGCTCGCCCGCGTCCTTGCCGAAGATGACGCGGCTCGCAAGCTCGACGCCGTGCAGCGGTGCGCCGCCCGTGCGCTGCGCCAGCCACAGATGGTTGGCGGCCCATTGCTTCATCGGTGTGTCGTCGCCGCGCGTCAGCTCACGATAGACGACCGGCGCCAGCCACCATTCGGACAGCTTGCGGCGCAGCTTGGTGAGGCCGCCTTCGTTGCTGTGCGGCGGCGTGTTGTAGATCACGCGCACGAACTGCATGGGAAGCGTGGAGCCGCCGACGCCGAGGCTCGGCCGGCGAAGGGCCAGCGAGCGGACGACCGTCGAGTAGGGGATCTTGAGGACGCCAAGGAGATCGATGCCGAACGGGTTCAGCCAGCTGCCGAGGTAGCGGTCCTCCTGATAGACGAGGCACTGCCAGTAGAGGGGCGGCGTTTCGCGGACGGGAATGGACTTGTGGTCGGGGTTGGCGGTGTAGTCGCCGACGTCGATGGCGCGGTCGGTGTAGTTGACGTCGCGAAGACTATCGAGCCGGGCGTCGAAGGTGCCGGCGAAGTTTCCGTTCCGGTCGTAGATCGCCGTCGCCAGCCAGCGCTCGGCGTCGTAGCGAAGTTTATCGGCGAGAAAGTAGTGACCGACAAAACCGCGAACGGGCGCAACGACATAAACAAGCAGGACGGCAAAGGCGACATAGGCGAAAGCGGCGAAGATCACATATCGGAAGGCGCCGAGCCGGGGATTGAAGATGACCCAATCGGTGATTGCCCGCGTCAGCTGCGCGGAAAGACCGAGCGCCAGCTCGGGGACAAGCGCAAGAATGCGGAATAGCCTGAGCATTGCGCGCGAAGAACTTTGCGTGCAGCGGGCACACACCCGGCGGGCGCACGAGACGCCGCTCAGTCACGCGCATAGCGAGCTATTATGGCTTAAGGCGGGAGGAAATTGCGGCGGGATAGGGCGAAATGGCCCTACCGCTCACCGCGGCGAACTCGCGGCCGACATGCGCGCCCTGAAGGACCTACCCCCCAAGTCGTACCGCCGGCCTGCTCCCGACGGTCACATCGTGTTAAGAATTACGAAAAGACCGACGCCGACAACTGGCCCTAATAGGGTAGCCACGACCATCATGACAAATGACTTGCCGACCATTACACAAACCCCGCATACGCA
Source organism: uncultured Alphaproteobacteria bacterium (assembly GCA_963831345.1). Classification (GTDB taxonomy): domain Bacteria; phylum Pseudomonadota; class Alphaproteobacteria; order Rhizobiales; family Hyphomicrobiaceae; genus Hyphomicrobium_C. The sequence continues at coordinate 438,599 of CAWHPZ010000030.1, read as the reverse complement.
CTGTCTTCGCCGATGAGGGAATGCGCCCACTCAATCCCTCATCCAACACGCGAACACGGATCGCCCCATCCCTGATCGCACTTGCATTTTATACTATGCGAATAGTTTCCACACGTTTTATTCCCAGTTCGGCCATATTCTTATTTCGCCTTTGCGAAACGACCGCGCCACGGGCAAAAAACAGCAATCCTGCAACCTGGGCGGCCGAAGAAGGTTCCCCAATAAATTTTTGAAAATTCAAATACCTGATCGCGGCGCCGATGCTCCGCGCGAGCGAGTCCGAATCAGGCGGCCGACTGGACAAATAAGCGCCCGCCGCAACGGCGGCGCAGCAAGTTATCCACAGCATTTATCTGCGACCTGCGGAATAATCCCGCATTTTACTCAAGTAGAGACGGCCGCGTTTACATGCCGGATGCTCTGGCCGAAGCGGTCACTGCTCGCTCGCGCGCCGCGCGCGGGCCGGGCCATCGAACAGCCTGAGCTGCCGTTCGTCCTGACCCTTGGTCTCGTGGGCGAGCTGCTCGATGCGGTCGAACGGCACCTGCTCGGCCTCGATCAGCGAGCGCTGCGCCTTCATGCTGCGGACCAGGCCTTCCTGAACGAGATGGAATTCGCCGACCGTCTGGCCGGGAAGGACGGCGGCCGGATCCAGTCCGCTCTCGCTCTGGAAGGCGGCCTTCAGCTTGCGCAGGGCGGTATCTTCGCGGACGCGGCCGATGAACCAGCTCGTGATCTGATCGCGCGACTTGTAGTCGAGGTCGCCCGGCGACTGCGTCGCCAGCATGAGGCCGAGACCCGCCGAACGGGCGCGCTTCAGCAAGCTCTGCAGCGGCTCGGCCGTCGCCGGCTTGGCGTTGGCCGGGATGTAGAGATCGGCTTCGTCGAACATGACGACGGCCTGAAGCTCCTCGTTGGGGTTTCTCTGGCAGAAGCGGAGCGCCTCCGACAGGAACTGCGAAACCCAGAACAGGATGTTCTCGTTGTCGCCGAGGAAGCCCGTGTAGATGATTGAAAGACGCGTGCGGCCTTCACGGGCATAGGACCCGAGGCCGAGCAGGCTCTCCATGGTCAGGCTCTCGCCGCCGCCTTCGAACAGCGCGGCGTTGCGGTGCCGCAAGCTGTCGAGCTGGGCGATCAGGTCGCGCCGGATCTTGCCCGACGGGTCCATGCGCTGCGTCAGGTCGGTGAGCTCCGCGTCCTCGTCCTCGAGCAGGTGAATGAGGTCGCCGAGCGTCACCTCGCGGCTATGGCGTGAGCCCAGAATGCGGAGCGCGACCGACAGCGTGCCGGACTGCTTCTGATGCGTGGCCGAGTTCTTCAGATGCAGCATGTCGCCGAGAGCGGCGGCCGACAGGTTGGCCAGAAGCTGCTGCTCGTGATCGGGCAACTCGTTGATGCCGTTCGGCAGAAGCGTGATCGAGATCGGGCGGCCCGAGGAGCGTCCCGGCGTATAGACCGCGACGTCGATGGCGTCGGCGAGGCGTTCGCGCTCGCCGCGGCGCTCGTTGAACTCATTCTCGTTGGCGCGCCAGACATCCGGGTTGGCGTAGCTGCAGAGGTCGCCCTTGCGGTCGATCAGGACCGCCGGAATGCCCTTCAGCAGGAGCTGCTCGATGAGACACAGGGCGAGCGTGGTCTTGCCCGAGCCTGAGCCACCGAGAACCGCCGCGTGACGCTTCAGCACGTTCATGTTCAGCGACACGGGCCTGGAACGGCCGCCGGTTTCGCGGCCCGCGAGGATGCTGGTGCCGTTGGCGCCGGTCTCGTCGAGGATGACGGACAGCGGCAGCTCGTCGTCGTTGGCCGGAAGCGGCTCGACCGCATCCTTGCCCAGCGTCGGTGCCCCAAGATGCCGTGGTGCCGGTGTCCGGATCGACCTCGCCGGCAGCATAGCTTTTGCTGACATCCGCGATCGGAACGACCTCGCGGGCCTTGCCCGGAATAGTGCGGCCAAGGAGGTCGAGGCGCAGGAGCTGGATGATCGAGATCAGGTTCGAGAGCAGCTTGGAGCTTTCGAACCAAGCGGCGAAGCCCGGATCGTTGCGATGGTGGGCGTGGAACTCCCGCACCATCATCATGCGCTCCCACTCGGGGATCGGCACCAGGAACTGGCGGCCGCCGCCGTCGCGGAACTTGCGGAACGCCTGGGCGGTCTGGTTCTTCTTGTTGGGCGGATAGTCGCTGGCCCGCAGCATGACGCAGCTCTTGCCGGCCGTCATCGGCAGCACCTTGTCGAGCTGGCGCTTCAGGCCGCCGCCCTGCGTCGGGCGATTGCACAGGAAGACGCGCGTCTCGCTCATGTGGCCGGCCTTGTGGCTGACGCGAATGTCGAGCGCGGGGACGTCGTCGGATACTTCCAGGCGATCGATGGCGAGCTTGATGGTGCCGTCCCATTCCTCCTTGGCGAGCGACAAGGCTGCGGTCAGAACCTCCATCAGCTCGTTCTCGTCGGACGGGATCTCGGCTTCGGAGGCGTTCTGGAAACGCTCCCAGGCCTCGCGGTAATCGACGGACGGACCGAACGACTTCCTCGGCTCGCTTTCGCCGCCGCCGCCGAAAATGCCACCCAGCACGGACGCCAGCGTCGACGTCCAGGTGGATGAGTTTTCCCGCTCCTCCTCGGGTTCCGTCGCGGTCTTGTCGCGCAGACGGCTCTGGGCGTGCTCGAGCAGGCGGCGGGTGGAAAGGCCGCCGAACTCCTCGAAGAACTGGGGACCGAAAAACTGCGCCGGATCGGGGAAGCTCGATCCTCCGGCCGACGTCTCGGCGATGTGCTCGAGACGCTTTGCGATGATGAGGCGGGCTTCCTCGGGCGTGCGGGTTTCGAGCAGGGCCACGGGGCCCGACTTCTCGATGCGATCGACGTAGGACTGGGCGAGCACGCCGCGCACCTGGCCGTAAAAGTCCTCGAGGCACGAGATGATGATGATGGCGTTCGGCAGGCGATTGGCGATCTGGATGAGATCGCGCGCCGCCTTCTGGAAGCGCTCCTCGGCGTCGTCGAAGAAGCGCAGGTCCTCGACCTGATCGATGGAGAACACGAACGCGGCGCGCTCCACGGTCCACATCAGCACGCCGAGTGCCGTGATGATCTCGAAGGCGCGGTCCTCGCCGGTGTTGGGATCGAGCGCGCCGACGGCCTGATGCGCGAGCGGCGTCAACTGGCGGCCGAACAGATACTGGCGCACGCGCTGGTCGATGCGAGGATCCTTGCGCTCGAGATAGAGAAGCGCGCGGACGATATTGATGTCGAGCTCGAGCTCGCGGAATTTGGGGCTGGAGACGACGTCGTCGGCGAGGCGCAGCACGAGGCGCGCCAGCTCGTCCTCGGACAGCGATCCGTCGCGCAGCTCGGTGAGATCCTTTTTCGGCAGGACCTCGGTGTCGCCCACCAGATGCGCCGTCAGACGCTGCAAGCCGTTCACGCCCTCGTTGTCGGGGTCGTAGGGCTTCTCGAGGGAATGGACGATGCGGCGCAGAAAATAGTCGGCGTAGTTGGCCACGTCGGGCGTCATCTGGGCATAGCCGAAATAGGCCTTGCCCTCGCGATGGGCGGACGTGCGAAGCGCCCGCAGAAGATGCGTCTTTCCGGCCCCGGACTGGCCGTGGAACAACAGGATGCGCGAGTGCGCGGTGGCGCCACGGCCGGAGGTGACCGCCGTCAAGAGCTCGTTGAATTTCCGGCGCGCCTTGATGTGCACCTCGGCGACATCGACGGGATCGGCCCGCCAGATATCGTCCTCCCAGGTGATGCTGTGCTCAAAAGCCTGAGACAGCTTGTCTGGTGATGCGCCCGCAACGGCTTCCTGATGCATAAGTCAACGATCTCCAACGCCGCCAATCACTTCATCACTCTTCGACGCGAACGAAATGCCAGACGGTATTCTTGTAAGGAACGGCGGAGCTTTCGAGCTCCTTGATGCTTTTCTTGTCTTTGAGATCTGCATTGGCGAGTGCGATGGCACCCAGTCGGTGCGCCTCAGCCAGCATGCATTTGAATTCGATCTCGGAGAGTTCCCAGCGCGGCTTGGCGGCGCGAATCACATCCCACACCTGGGAGATATACGCCTTGCGGCTGCCTGGCCAGCCCTCGGCACGCTGGGAGGCGGCATCCTTCACGGCGCGCGAGAATTCTCCCAAGTCGGGGCGGGCAACGTCGGGAGCGGGCGCGACCGTCGCCGCGGGCATGCGATCGTTGGCGGCGGGCGCGGCAGGTGCGGGCCGCTCCGAAATCTGAACCGGAGCTGGGCGCGGCGGAGGCTTGACCCTCGCCGCTGTCGCCGGCTTCCAGTGCACGCGTGCCGAGACCGCGCAGGATGGCGATGCGCAACGCGTCGAGATCGGTCTCGACGGCGCCGACGTGCTCGGCGGCAAGCGCGGCAATGAGCTTGGCATCCGTCGAGAACGAGCGCGGCGTGCGCGACAGCTGTCCGGCCAGCAGCCGGCCCGCCTTGGACGACAGCGCGGAGCCTTTGCCGAAGCCTGCCTTGATGCGATTGCCGAAGGCGCGCTCGAGCGCGACGACGGCGAGCTGCGCCCTCTGCCGTGTCGGCGGCTGATTTTTCCTGGTCGGGAGGCCGAAGGCCTTCTGGACGATGAGCGAGCGCAGGCCCTCGACGCGCAGCAGCGGCTTCAGGCGCGCCGACGCCTCCTTCTCGCAGCCGAGCCCCTTGGCGATCAGCGTCAGGTCCCGAAGCTCGTGCCAGGGCCGCGCCTCATAGGCCTTCTGGGAGAAAAAACGCGCGAAGGCGGTTTCGCCTGCTCCGGTCAGGGAGAGCCTGTTTTTCGTCTCGGCGACGAGACCTGCCGCGACCAGGGCGGCGGTCTCCTTCTCGGCTAACCGGCGGAAATCCTGAGGAGAAAGCTTGTGCGTGAACAGCGGTGCGAGATCGCTCGCAAGCTCGGCACGCGTCGCGCCGCCGTCGGCGCCGACGCGGACAAGAATGAGCTGTGCCGGACCCGAGATGCTCTTCTGAGCCCGGGCGTGCGGCGCCGCATGTCCAAGAGCCGACATCCGCCGGGTCTCCCTCTCGAGCCAACAGACCCTTGGCGTTTCCACCATCAGGGCAAAATTGTTCTCAAGCCGTACGCGCGAATCACCGGCTAAACATTGGATAGTCTGGGGGAGAGATGGTGGCGATCCAAGGGAATTTGCCCACCTGACAGCGCCCTTTTTCTGTTGCTGTGGCTTGCGCTGCCGCTTCGGGTTCGACGCGCAACCGTTTGATTCGGTCGCCGCTGCAACGAAATGCGCTCGAGACCCCCGCCCCGCCAAAATCAAGACACGTTCGTCGGCAAAATGCCTAATGGGGTTCGGGGGATGCTTCAATGCCAGCTAGGGACGTCCAAGTGCAGTACGCGGACGGCGGGGATTTAAGGCGCATCCAACGACTAAATTCGACGGCGGGCACTTCGGGGGAATTTGAGCATAATTTTCAACCCCTTCGTAGTGTTAACGGCGAGTTAACAGGTCTCTGCGAGACTTGTGCTCGTTACCGCGCGTCCTACTGCGGAGTCTAAGGGAATGTATCGCGTCGCCCTCGTAGCCGCTTTGGCCGTCTCGCTTGGGGCTTGCAGCCTCAACACGGGCGCCATCACATCCGGGTTTGCGGACTCTTCGTCGTCGAGCTCTCCGATCACCGGCTCCATCGAGCCGCTCGGCGGAACGCGCTCGGGGCTTTCGAACAGCGACTCCGGCACATCGGCGGCATCGCGCCCCAAGAGCAACGTGCAGCTCGCGGCCCTCACTCCCGACAAAGCTCCCAAAGGCACATTCGAGAAGGCGCCTGCCGGCGCTCTCGCCGATCGCGATTACACCGGCACCTCGCTCAATCCCGAGCGGGCGCGCGACCTCGTCAACCAGTACCGCCGTGAGAAGGGCCTGAAGCCCCTGCGGCTCAACGCCGAGCTCGCCGCGGCTGCGAAAGAGCACTCGCGCGATCTCGCCAAATGGGACCGCATCTCGCACTACGGCTCCGACGGCTCGAACCCCTGGGACCGCGTCAAGCGTTCCGGCTACAGGGCGCGGCTCGCAGCCGAGAACGTCGGCACGGGCCAGGTGTCGTTCGACGAAGTGCTGCGCGGCTGGAAGGAAAGCCCCGGCCACAACAAGAACCTGCTGCTCGGCGACGCGCAGGAGATGGGCCTCGCGCTGGTGCAGGACCCGAAGACGGAATTCAAATCCTTCTGGACGCTGGTGATCGGCTCGTCGATGTGAGCATCAAGCGCGAGTATCGCAAGCCTTCGCTCGGGCGAATTTCACTCGGCTTCGAAAGGCTGCCTACGCGATCCGTGCTGAATGGTGACGATCACGACCTCGCGGCGGACAGCGTCGGCGATGTAATAGACGATATACGGATACCGATGGACGACGATCCGGCGCACCTCTTCGAGGCTGGTGCGCGGGCCCGAATAGGGGAACCTCTCCAGCATTTCGATCGTGCGTCGAATTTCATCGCGCACTTTCGCGGCTGAAGCCGGGCTCTTCTGGCGAATGTAGTCAGCGATTTCGCGGAGATCTGAAACCGCGCGCGGCGTGAAGCGCGCCTTCACGTCTCGAAGCGGCGCCACGCGGCTTTGACGTCTTCATCCGAGGCGAGGCGGTCGCTCCTGGCCTGCTCCAGCCCCTCCGTCAGACGACCCATATGCTCGGGCGGAACTGCGACGGTCTCGTCGTCCGCCGTCATCGCGAGCATCATCCGCGCCACCTCGTCCTGGTCGGCGTCGGAAAGCCTGGTCACGGCCTCGAGGGCCTTTTTCAGAAGCTCGCTCATTTGGGGAGTATAGCGCGACGGCTTGGAGAGGCAAAGGTGGGGCGTCTTGCATCTTGTCGTGGATCTCGCCCCTTACCGAAGAATGTCAGCGATACTCAAGCAATTGTCGGGACGCCAACAGAAAATGGTGGCAGCCCATCCGGGCGATACCTAACCAATCTAGGCAAATTGCGCTGAACAAAAGGATCGGAGCGCTTTGATATTGCCCATGCACGCGCAGATGCCATTACGGCATCGCAGAAGAGCTGGACATCAAGGACCAAGACTTTTCCTGCCAATCTAAGGTCCTCAGCCGTCTCTCCGCCAAACGAGACGTCGGCTCCAATAGTAATGACGACATCATGCTGCTTAATTGCGGATTCTGGTCCAATGAACATCACACGATTGAATTTGGACTTGTCGTGCTCGAAGTTTCCTCGATGCAGTGTGCCTCCCCTTATGTAGTACACTTCCGTCCCATCGATATTCTGAAACTTTGTTCCAACGTTTTCATTCCACCACGCGCTATAGGTTTTTCCATTGGCCCAGCTCGGCTTGTCCGGATCGAATTCGAGGCAGGCACAAATATCCGGAACCGACAGGGTAACGGCTATAGCCAAATAATAGAGCTTCCCCTCGAGCGCCTTCTCGATCTCGTGAAGGACTGCCTCCAATTCCTGTGGGCAATTTTTCATGATTACCCCACACCCCTCCCCACCTCCCACGTCTCTTCCTGGACGCGGATGTCGGCGAGGATGCGGTCCAGCAGCAAGCACGTGCGCTTGAACAGGTCGCTGCCGCGGCGGTAGTCGGCGGGCGCGAAGAAGTCGACGCGGCCGGCTTTGAACAGCTCCACGCACTTCGCATCTGACAGCCCCGGCGTATGCACGGCGATCGCGTGCCCGCCGCTCTTGCGCATCAGCGCCATGGACGGCACGTCGGTCTCGCCGTCGCCGAAATAGATCATGTTCGAGAACGGGATCGGCCGCTGCGCCTCCGGCATGTGCGAGTTGATGCTCTCGCCCATGTCCTCGATGCCCTTGTTGATGCGGAACAGGTACTGCGTCTTGCCGGTGTCGGTGATGACGCGCTTCGGGTACGGCAGCTCGTAGGGGTCGAACCAGTATTCCGACGCGAACACGTTGTGGAAGCGCGGGTAGATGCTGGTGCCCTCGATGATCTCGGTGAGGCCCGACGACACGAGATAATGGCGCAGGCTCACGCCCTGGCTCTCGGCGCGGATGTTGATGTACTGCGCGATCTCGTCGAACCACTCGACGACGCCCTGATAGAGCTCCACGTCGCGGCCCTGCTTGACCAGTTGCTCGCGGTTGATGACGAGGCCCTTCTCCTTGGCCTTCTTGTACATCAGGTGCATGTAGGTGATGAGCGGGTCGGCCTGCTGCTCGCGCGCGATGCGGCCGCACTCGGCCCAGAAGGCGGCGGGCTCGATGCCGAGCTGCGGCAGGAACGAGTATTCCTGCATGGGCTTGGGCGACAGCGTGCCGTCGAAGTCGTAGACGAGCGCGATGGTCTTCTTTGTGAAGGTCTCTTTGTCGGTGCCTGGGGCGGCGGGCTTGGCTTTCTTCTTCGCCTTGCCATGCGAAGTGCCGTGCGAGGAGCCGTGCTGGGACTGGCCGCCGCTTGCGGGCGCATCGTCCTCTGCCTTGTCGTGACGCTCGCTGGCGCGCTCGGTCATCGTCGTCTCCGCGGAGTTGTAGTTGCCGACAGAAGTCATCCGATTCGGGTGGCTGCCTGAAGGCGGAGCCTGTGGATAATTGTGCGCCCGGATGCGGGGCCACACATTCCCTCTCCCCATCGCCTTCGATGGGGAGAGGGGTCCAAGCGTAGCTTGGCTTCGCCAAGACGGGTGAGGGGCAGCAACAAACCGCAGCGCAAGCGGCTGCCCCTCACGTCATGCCGGAGCTGCCTCTCGCCATCGACCCTCTCCCCGTGAAAACGGGGAGAGGGAGAAGCGCTCACGCACTCGTGCGCTGAGACTGGCTTGTTTTCGGCGCAATTCCTCAGTATCAGCCGCGCCTCGTCATTCGCGAAGCGAATTCAGCCGGCCTGATAGGTCCGACGACCGTGAGCGACTTGCCAGAAGGAGATTGCCCACATGCGAGCCACCACCCCAGAGACGCTGACATCAGCCGTCCGCGGTGGCTTCATCGCGGGCAGAGACACACTCATTCTCCTGAGCAATCCCAATGGGCAATTCACGAACGGACGGGACGCCGACTGAGCCGCCGAACGCGGCAGCGGCATCCAATAACGTCCGGCTTTTCACTTCCGATAAATCCTGGATCGAGGGCGCAGCTCTCGAACAACTGAAAACCACGGCACGCCTTCCGGGCATGGTGCTGGCGGCTGGCTTTCCCGATCTGCATCCGGGCAAGGGCATCGCCGTCGGCGCCGCGTTCGTCTCGCGTGGCGTTTTCTATCCGACGCTTGCCGGCAACGACATCGGCTGCGGCATGAGCTTCTGGGCGACGGACCTCTCCGCGCGCAAGCTCAAGCTCGACCGGCTGGAGAAGCGTATCTCCGGCCTCGATGAGCCGTGGGATGGCGACCTCGCGCCGTGGCGTGAACGCTATGGGCTCGAGCCGACGCTGTCGGATGCGGGCCTCGGCACCATCGGCGGCGGCAATCACTTCGCCGAGCTGCAGGTGGTGGACGAGGTACGCGATGCAGGCGGCGTTCGAGGGCCTCGGCCTCGATCGTGATGCCGCCGCGCTGCTGATCCATTCGGGCAGCCGCGGGCTGGGGCAGGCGATCTTCCAGGATCTTCTGGCGGAGCATGGCGCCAACCCGCTCGAAGAAGGCAGCGACGCGGCGGCGCGCTACCTCGCGCGGCACGACCACGCCCTGCGCTTTGCGCTCGCCAACCGGGCGCTGCTGGCGCACCGCTTCGCAGGTGAGCTTGGAGCCGAGGTTCGACTTGTATCGGACGTCGCGCACAACATGGTGACGCGCGAGAGGTTCGAGGGCGAGCCCGCCTGGATCCATCGCAAAGGTGCGGCTTCGGCTCTCGAAGCCCAGGCGGCCGGCGCGCTGATGATCCCGGGCTCGCGCGGCACGCCGAGCTATCTGGTTCGTGTCTCGGGCGACACGGAGCGGGCGGCCTGGTCGGTTGCGCATGGCGCAGGACGGCGCTGGCAGCGCGGCTATGCCAAGTCGCGGCTGTCGCACAAGTACCGCGTCGAGGATCTGGTGCGAACGGACTTGGGCGGCCGCGTCATCTGCGAGGACCGCGAGCTTCTCTATGACGAGGCGCCGCAGGCCTACAAGGACATCGCGCAGGTCATCGCCGATCTCGAGAACCTGGGCCTCGTGCGCACCATCGCCGTCTACCGGCCCGTGCTCACGTACAAGGTGCGTCGGGCGGAGCGTGAGGGGAGGGCGGAGCATGAGTAACGCCCAACGCCTCTGGCTGCAGATCACCTCGGGCCGCGGACCGGCGGAATGCCAGCTCGCGGTCGCCAAGCTCGCGGGCGTCGTCGAGAAGGAGGCGCGCGCGGTCGGTCTCGCCTGCGAGCTGCTTGATGCCGTCGAAGGATCGGAGCGTGGCGCACTGCTGTCGGCGCTCCTGTCCATCGAAGGCGAGGGCGCGTCCTCGTTCGCACGGCGTTACGAAGGCAGCGTCTTGTGGGTGTGCCCGTCGCCGTTGCGGCCCACGCACAAGCGCAAGAACTGGTTCGTCGGCGTCGATGTGCTGAACCCGCCAGACCTCGGCGACGGCTGGCTCTGTCAAAGCGTCAGATGTCGTCTTCGAGGCCATGCGCGCCTCGGGGCCGGGCGGCCAGCACGTCAACAAGACCGAAAGCGCCGTCCGCGCCACGCACAAGCCGACCGGCCTCGTGGCCGTGGCGCGCGAGGAGCGTTCGCAGGTCATGAACAAGAAGCTGGCTCTGGCTCGTCTAGCGGGTTTGTTGGCGGCGGGCGCGGAAGCGGTGAAGGCCGGCGCCGAGCGCGACCGCTGGGCTCAGCACGACGCACTCGAACGCGGCAAACCGGTGCGCACGTTCACGGGCCCTGAGTTCAAGGAGAAGCGCTGACTAGAAGCCCTCTCCTGTCGCAGGTGCGATGGGGGAGGGTACCGTCAAAAGCGGATCGAAGTTCGATTGAGTTGAATAGCGCGGCGTCTTTGGGCCGCCGGTCTCGGCAAGAAGCCCGGCCTTAGAAATGGTCCTCACAACGACAGTTGGGCCCGCATTTGCGGCCACCACGATGCTGCCAGACTATCGCCCCGAGTTCGAACAGAAGAAACAGCCAATGCTGCGGACGCGGCGACTGCCGCTCACTCTGCACCTGCTGTTCAAGCTGCGGTGAATACGCGACAGCGAGCGTCGCGCTATGGGCCGGTTCAGCGCATGCCATGGGATCCCCCCTGTTGGCGATGTACCCCGCTGAGGCCTCGAACCTATATCATCGTCAAAACGCGGGCAACGTCACATTTCGCAAGCGATATCGGGATTAAGCGCCCAATAAGCTCGCATGAAATGATGAAAATCCGTCAAGCCTCTGAAATCACTGTGCGTGCTTTGAGCTATCGGTTGGCGAACGCGTAGTGCTAGGACCACAATTGCCAATAGCTAGCCTTGGGCGGCTTCCGCGTCTTCAGCCAGAACCTCGTCTTCAGCCACGACCTCGCCCTCAACCGGGACCTCGTCCAGATCCTGGACTTCCTCCGGAGCCGGCTCCTGCTCCTCAGGCTGGGTCACGCGCGTCAGGCTGATGACATTGCCGTCGAACGAGACCTTCATCTCGTCCTCGGAGCCGATGTCGACCATCATGCCCTCGCCGTTTGCGAAGCTGATGCGCAGCGAGTTGCCCTCGCGGACGATCTCCATGGACGGATCGCTCGTCAGCTCGTCGCTGAGCACGATGCGGCCGCCGCCCAGCATCGAGACCGTATCCTGGCCATCGCCCCTGCCGAAGCGCAGCTCGGCCGGGCCGTCGGCGGTGATGTTGTCGTCGCCGGCGCCGCCGGTCACAACGGCGGCATCGCCGCCGAGGCCGGTGATGCCGGTCTTGGATGAGACAGTGATGATGTCGTTGCCGTCGCCGCCCTCGACCGAGCCGACAGTCGTGCCGGAAACGGAGATCGTGTCGTTGCCGCTGCCGCCGGCCACATACCAGATCTTGTTGCCGCTGATATCGAGCGTGTCGTCACCCTCGCCGCCATCTACGGAGGCAACGAACGAGCCCCAAACGGTCGCGAGGTCATTGCCGTCGCCGGCCTGCACGTAGCCGACCGTCGCTGCGCCGAGCGACAGCGTGTCTTCGCCGTCGCCGGAGCCGACGAAGTCGAGATAAGCCGCAGTAGCCTTGATGACGTCGGTGCCGCCGCCGGAGTTGATGGTGACGGTGTTGCCGTTGGCGGAGATATTGTCGTTGCCCGACAGCGTCGTGATGCTGAGCTCGGAGTTGGGCCCGCGGCCGGAGGCCGTCACATCGGTGTCGGTGTCATCAGACGTAAATTCCAGGCGCCCGGGCAGATAAGTCTGGCGCGAGACGGTGTCGGAGTTGCCGCTGGCGCTCTCATAGCTCACGTCGAAGCGGCTGCCGTATTTGCCGGTAAAGAGATCGATGATCGCGGACAGGATTTTCCTGGTGTCGGGCGATATGGTCTGGAAGTCGCTGAGCGCGGGCGCGGATGCGGGCGTGGTTGTCGCTTCGCTGGCGCCCGGCGCGACCACCTGCGACAGCAGGCTCAGGCCGGTCTGCATCGACTGCGAACCGGCGGTCGAAATCGGCGATACCATTGGCAAGCTCCGCTGTGCTTTCGCGAACCGTGCGCGGCCTTCCCCGCCGGTTCCCCCATTAGTGTTGACGCATGCTTACAGGATACCGTTAAAGAACCGGTTAACGAGAAGTTACCAGCCAATTGCTGGTGCGGGGCTTGGCGCGATCACAAGAACACTCAGGGGGCTGATGCAACACGCGATCCTCATTACCGGCGCTTCGTCAGGCATCGGACTTGGCTTCGGCCCGCCTCATGAAGGCCCGCGGCTGGCGCGTGCTCGCCACGGCGCGCACGCCCGAAGCGCTCGCCATGCTGGAAAAGGAAGTTGGCGTCGAGGCGTTGCGGCTCGATCTCTCCGAGCCCGCGTCCGTTGCAGCTTGTGCCGAAGAGGCGCTGCGGCGCACCGAGGGCCGCCTCTATGCCCTCTTCAACAATGCTGCTTACGGCCAGGTCGGCGCGGCCGAGGATCTTTCAGCGGACGTTCTCCGCCGCCAGCTCGAGGTGAATGTCATCGCAACGCACGACCTGACGCGGCGCGTGCTGCCGGCGATGCGCAGGCAAGGCGAGGGGCGCATCGTGCAATGCTCGTCCGTGCTGGGTTTGGTCTCGGTGCCGTATCGCGGCGCCTACTGCGCCTCGAAATTCGCGCTCGAGGCACTCAGCGACGCCATGCGCCACGAGCTCGCCGGCACGAACATCCGCGTCTCGATCATCGAGCCGGGGCCGATCCGCACGCGTTTCGTCGAGACGGCGCTGGCCAACTTCCGCGCCACTGTCGATATCGAGGGCTCGCCGCACCGCGAGGCCTACATCGCCCGCCTCGCCGCCATGGAGCAGGGCGGCAAGCAGACCTTCAAGCTCGAGCCCGAGGCCGTGGCCTGGAAACTCGTGCACGCGGTCGAAAGCGCGCGGCCCAAGACGCGCTACATGGTGACGGTGCCGACCTATGTCGCCGCCGTTGCCAAGCGCGTGCTGCCCACGTCCCTCGCCGACTGGATCGCTCAGCGCCTCTAGGCCACGCCGTCCATACAGGCCGGCTTTATTGCGGCTTGGGCGACGGCTGGTTGTCGGCCGCGAGCGGAGACGGGGCGGGCAGAGCGAACTGCAGCATGATGGTCCGCTGCATCAGGTGATTGAAGTTGTCGTCCGAGATCATGGTGATCAGGATTTCGCCGGAGGGCTCCTCGCGCACGGCCAGGCCTTCCATGTTGTCGATCTCTTTTGTCATGTCGGCTTCTATCAACACTTCGCCGGTGACGACGGCGCCGGCCGCGATGGCACTGGCGTCGATCTTGCGCAGGCGCATACGCACGCCGTCAAAGACGCGATAGCGACGCTCGAGCACGAGCAGGCTGCCGTCCGAAAGGCTGGCCGCGTCGGTCACGCCATAGTCGCCGATGCCGGCGAGCGTGAAGGTCTTGGGTTTCTTGCCGCTACTGCTCCACAGCCAGCCGAGGTGTTCTTTGTCGCCGCGCAGAGGATGCTCCGCCAGCGCCAGGATCGAGCCCTTGAGCGGACCGCCGCGCAGCACCGTGATCGCCTCGAAGCCGTCGGCCTTCATGCGCTTCACCTCGGGCGGCATCTCCAGAAACGACAGCGGCGGAGAGATCTCGCCCTTGCCGATCGTAAAGCGGCCGATGCGATCGTTCTGCTCGAATGATATCAGCAGCGAGCCTTTGGTCAGATCGCCGTTGACGAGCACCACGCCTTCGGAGTCGCGGTCGCGCTCCTTGCGCAGCGTCTTGCCGTCGCGCGCCTTGAGGGGGCCGATGCGGGCGTGATCGAGGCCGGCGAGACGGCCTGCCTCATAGGCGATGTCGGCCGTCATCCAGGTGCCGGCATCGGAAACGGCCAGCAGCCGCTTGCCGTCAGGATCGAGTACGAGGCCCGACCAACCGCCGAAGCTCGGCGACGGCGACGTCAGCACGACGCCACCGCGCCATTCGAGCTTGCCGAACGTGGTCGCGGACGACGCGACCTTTTCGAACGAGCCGATCTTGGTGGCGAGGACCTGTACGTCCTCGACGGCGAGGCTGGAGGTGTCGGGCTTCAGACGCGCGAACGCGGCGCCTGAAAGGAGCGCCACGCCGAGGGCGACGACCGCAATCTTCTTCCGCGAAAGTGGCACGAAGGCACCCCGATATGCGTTGGAATTCGCCGCAGTAAGATTCAGCGTGCCGCTTGCGCTGCCTGCCGCCGCGAAGGACGCCCGCGCTTTCCAGCGGAGGCATCTTCCTTGGCGTGCTCCTCGAACAATTCGACCAGCTTGTCGGTCATGGCGCCCGCGAGCTCGCTCGGATCGGTGATGGTGACGGCGCGCGAATAGTAGCGCGTGACGTCATGGCCGATGCCGATGGCGATCAGCTCGACGGGCGAGCGCTGCTCGATCTCCTCGATCACCTTGCGCAAATGCTGCTCCAGATAGCTTCCGGAATTTACGGACAGCGTCGAGTTGTCGACCGGCGCGCCGTCGGAGATCATCATCAGAATGCGGCGCTGCTCGGGCCGGGCCATCAGGCGGTGATGCGCCCAGGCCAGCGCCTCGCCGTCGATGTTCTCCTTCAGGAGCCCTTCGCGCATCATCAGCGCGAGCGAGCGCTTGGCGCGGCGCCAGGGGGCGTCGGCCGTCTTGTAGATGATGTGGCGAAGATCATTGAGACGGCCGGGAGACGCCGGCTTGCCGGCGGCAAGCCAGGCTTCGCGCGACTGGCCACCCTTCCAGGCGCGGGTGGTGAAGCCCAGGATCTCGACCTTGACGCCGCAGCGCTCGAGCGTGCGGGCAAGGATATCGGCGCAGCAGGCCGCGACCATGATCGGCCGGCCGCGCATGGAGCCCGAGTTGTCGAGCAGCAGCGTGACGACCGTGTCGCGGAATTCCGTGTCGCGCTCGCGCTTGAACGACAGCGGCTGCATCGGGTCGGTGACGATGCGCGTGAGACGCGCCGCATCGAGGGTGCCTTCCTCGAGATCGAAGTCCCAGGCGCGGTTCTGCTGCGCCAGGAGGCGGCGCTGCAAACGGTTGGCGAGGCGGGCGACGGCGCTCGACAACGCCTTGAGCTCCTTATCGAGGAACGTGCGCAGGCGCTCCAACTCGTCGGGTGTCGAGATCTCGTCGGCCGCGACCTCCTCGTCATAGGCTCGGGTGAAGACCGAATATCCGAATGCCTCCGGAGTCATCGAGAACGGAGAGGTTCGGACGCCATGGCTCGGAGGTCTCGATGCTTTCGGTGCTGTCGTCCTCGGATTCGAAGTCGTCGCGGTCGGTGGTCTCAGCGCTTTCCTTGGCCTCGCCGGCGTCGCCCTCGGACTGGCGATCCTCGCGATCCTGATCCTGGCCCTTGTCGCCTTCGTTGTCCTCGGTCTCGCCGTCGGACTCGCCTGAGTCCGGCGTCTCGGAGTTCTCGTCCTCCGACTCGGCGGACTCGCCTTCGTTGAAGTCCTCGGAAAGGTCGAGCTCCTTCAACAGATCGCGCGCCAGCCGGCCGAAGCCTTCCTGGTTCTCGATGAGGCCGGCCATGCGGCTCAGCACGTCCCCGGCGCGATCCTCGATCTCGGGACGCCAGAGATCGACGAGAGCTTTTGCCATCTCGGGCGGAGCGCGGCCAGTCAGCCGTTCGCGCACCATAAGCGACAGCGCGTCGCTCAACGGAGCGTCGTCGCGAGACTTGATGTGCTGGAAGCGGCCGTGCGCATATTCGCTCTCGCACTTAGCGGCAAGGTTGTCGGCCATGCCTGACATGCGGTTGGCGCCGACGGCCTCGACACGCGCCCGCTCGATGGCCTCGAACACCTCGCGCGCCGCGCCGGAGCCCGGAGCAAGCTTGCGATGAACCGTTTCATCGTGGCAGGCCGCGGTCAGCGCCAGACTGTCGGCCCAGCCGCGAATGACGGCGATCTCGCCCGCGGTCGGAACGCGCGACGGCTCCGGCAGACGCACGAGCTTGCCTTCGATGGCCGGCTTCTGCGGGCCGTATCCGACCTCGACATCGGCGTCGCCGGCAATGGCGCGGACGGTGAGGCCGATGGCACGCTTCAGGGGATCGCAGGGCGCTTCGCGGCGCTTCGGTTGTTGTGTCATGGTCCGCCCGGCCTATTTCCTCTGACTTCCAGTCCGGGTCTCCGATGCAGAGTGAGCAGAAGCTTGCGCCACTCCACATCTTGGATCTTTTCGCGCGCGTCGATATTGCCTTGCCGGATCTTGACCAAAAGGATCCCGGCAGCTGCGAACGCGCCGGCTGCTGCACCCGCTATTTTGTTAAACGTCTCCATCTCGGGCCCGAGCAAGGCATTCAGCACGATCGCCAGATAGACCGAACCCAGGGCGCCACCGATAGCTCCAACGACCAAACAAAGAACAGCCGCTGTGCGAGGCGGCGTATATCCAGCCGCTTTCAGCTCACTCGCACTCGGTTCTTTGTCGATCTCTGGAATGCTGTCCATGGCTTGGGCCGGTGGAACGATCTGCTGCGTAAGATGAAGGGGTGACCCTGACTAGGCGAGCGCGACATTCGCCGCGCTCCCTCACTTTCAGATTATGCGAGCGCGACATTCGCCGCGCTCTCCGGCAGCTCCTCTCCGAACGAGCGCTGGTAGAACTCGGCGACCATGGGACGCTCGAGCTCATCGCACTTGTTGAGGAAGGTCAGACGGAAGGCAAAACCGATATCGCCGAAGATCTCGGCGTTCTCGGCCCACGTCATCACCGTGCGCGGGCTCATCACCGTCGACAGGTCGCCGTTGATGAACGCCTGACGCGTCAGATCGGCGACGCGCACCATGTTGGAGACGGCTTTGCGCTTGGCTTCGGTCTTGGTCCAAGCTCTTCACCTTCGACAGCACGATGCTTGGCTTCGTCATCGTGCGGCAGATAGTTCAGCGTGGCGACGATGGACCAGCGGTCCATCTGGCCCTGATTGATCTGCTGCGTGCCGTGATAGAGGCCGGACGTGTCGCCGAGGCCGATGGTGTTGGTCGTCGCGAACAGGCGGAACGCCGGATGCGGGCGGATCACCTTCGACTGGTCGAGCAGCGTCAGCCTGCCCGACACCTCGAGCACGCGCTGGATGACGAACATCACGTCCGGGCGGCCGGCGTCGTACTCGTCGAACACGAGAGCGGTGTTGGTCTGCAGCGCGTAGGGCAGGATGCCCTCGCGGAACTCCGTCACCTGCTTGCCGTCCTTCAGCACGATCGCGTCCTTGCCGACGAGATCGATGCGCGACACGTGGCTGTCGAGGTTGACGCGGATGCACGGCCAGTTGAGGCGCGCCGCGACCTGCTCGATGTGGGTCGACTTGCCGGTGCCGTGATAGCCCTGGACCATCACGCGGCGGTTGTGCTTGAAGCCGGCGAGGATGGCGAGCGTGACCTCGCGATTGAACAGATAGTCGGGATCGAGATCCGGCACGTGCTCGTCCGGCTTCGAATAGGCCGGAACCTCGAGATCGCTGTCGATGCCGAACACCTGACGAACCGAAAGCTTCATATCGGGGAGCCCCGGTGCCTGGGGCGCAGCAGTGCTGGTTTGAGCGCGCATGAAAACCTTTATCTGGGAGAGCATCCCGCCCGCGCCTCACCGCAGGCAAGAGAGCCAAACTCAATTCCTCGTCCTTAGCCGTACCATTGCTGCAGGCGAACAGGCGTCAAGAGTTCGGCTGCTCGTAAAATGGAAGTCTGGATATGCGGTGCCGGCAACGGCATGTCACGTCCCAAGTTGCCCGGCGGCAAGGCCGTGGCCAACGGGCTTTCCTGCCTGGATCAGGCCAGACCCGCTTGTTTCAGATAGTTATAGGCTTGAATAATCTCGCGCAATGTGTCCGCTGAGCGCGTATCGCCGCCGTTGGCATCAGGATGGTGGCGCTTAACCAACTCCTTGAAACGGGACTTGATCTCGGTCTTGCGTCGCCGTCTCGGTCAAGTGCAGGGCTTCCAACGACTTGCGCTCGATCGGCTTCAAGTGCCGGCGGCGCTGCTCCAACGGCTCCTCGCGGGCCTGCGCGCGCCTGTTCAGCAAAAAGGCCGTGCGGTATCCCGGAAGGCGCCGTCATCGCTGCCGACACCGGGAATTCCAGTCCTGCCCTCTTTGGTGCCGTGGGCCCAGGAATTGGCGCCGACCTTCCATGTGGGCCGGTGGCCCGTCATGGCGTCCTTCTGGAAGTCGGAAACCTGCTCGTCGCTCATGCCGTCGAAATAGTTGTAGGACGCATTGTACTCGCGCACATGATCGACGCAGAACGAGAAATACTCGCCATCGCGGCCGCGGCCTTTGGGTGCGCGATGCGGGCCGGGGCGGTCACAGCCCTTCCACTGGCAGCGCGGGGCTTTTCCTTTCTTGTCTTCGTCGGTCGTGCGCTTGGCACCGACGCGGATCGAATCGAAGTATTTCGAGTTCAGCTTCATGGCTCTAAGTATGATCCCTCGCTCGAAAGCAGACAAGCCAAACCGGCGGGGCAAATCGGCGCCGTTGCCTCACCGACATAGGCAAGCCAATACTCAATCACGAACATCGTAAGAGGAACGTCAATGTCCGCCGAAGCCCGCCTGCGTGAAAAACTTATGGTCGCCCTCGAGCCGACGCGGCTCGACATCGTGAACGAGAGTGAGCTCCATGCCGGACATCGCTCGACACCCGGTACGGGCGAAAGCCATTTCCGCATCATGATCGTGTCGCCGAAGTTCTCTGGCGCCACCCGAGTGACGCGCCACCGCATGGTCAACGATGTGATCGCGGACGAACTCAAAGGGCGCATTCACGCCCTGGCTCTTTCGACCTACGCCCCCGGCGAAGAGATAAAATAGGCGTTCGCGCGGCGCTGCGCCAGTACCTTCAATATGGGCCCCTCATCGCGCGAGCTTCGGCTTGCCGGCGCCTAGCTCCGCGCGTCCCGATTGTGCGGCGAGGCGGGCTTCGAACTCGGCGAACGAAAGGCCGCTCGCTCCGCGCTTGTGAAAATAGACATGCTGCGCAAGGCGGCGCATGGCTGCCGTTTTGAGCGCGAGATCTATGAGCAGGTTCGGCGGGGCGAGGTCGAGGGCCGTCCGCATCCATTGTTTCAAGCCGAAGCTCGGCACTGTGCGCGCCAAAGCCACCTCGGGCGGCGGCCCAAGGTTCTGCAGGCGATCCGCAATGGCTTGCGCAGAGCGGCGCCCCAGCTCGAACGCCAAGCGAATACCGCCGCCCGTCGCAGGTGAAACCTGGCCGGCCGCGTCGCCAACGAGAAGCACGCCGTCCGAGGCCCACGGCGTCACGAGCCCGCCGGCCGGAATGCGGCCGGAGCGGCGCTCGACGATGCGCGCCTTCGAATAGCCGAACAAGGGCTCTGTGGCGGCGAGGAAGGCTTTGAGATCGGGCGTGCGGCCCGGCCCCACGGCCAAACCGGCCTGCGTGACGAGCGGGCCAGGCGCAACCCAGCCGAGATAGCCGGGCGCGAGCTTGGAATCGAGGAAGCAGTGCAAGAAACGCGGATCGGCTGAGGCGAGCCCCTCGTACTCGACCTCTATTCCGGTGAGAAAGCGCGTGTTGCGGCCGAGATTGAAATGCGCGCGCCACGGCCGAGCGGGCGCCATCCGCGCCCAGAATGTAGCGCGCGGCGATATTGAGCCCCTTGAAGCGGAACAGGCCGTCGACGCGCTCGGCACCTTCGAAGCGGGCGCGATAGAGGATCTTGGCGCCGGCACGCATGGCCTCGCGCGCCAGCCAGCGCAGCAGATTGGCCGTGTCGGTGGTGAGAAAGAAATAGCCGGGCGCGAACAGATCGACGTGGCTCGTGGCTCGGCGCGTAGAGCCGAACGCCGTGGACGCGCCGCGTCAGCGTGTGCGGAATGTCGATCTCGTCCGCCGCTTCCTTCACCAGGATGCCGGTGGTGGCGACGCGGTGGCCGGCTTCAGGCTTGGCTTCGAGCACGGCGACGCTGAGGCCGCGCATGGCAGCCGTGCGCGCGGCAACAAGGCCGGCGAACGAGGCGCCGACGATGGCAAGATCATAAGGGCGAGTTGTTTCCGACATCGCTGCTCTCCGGCTCGATGAGCGCTGAAGAATGGCCGAGCGATTGTGGCGTGCCTCACGCCGTGGAGAATGCCCGTTTGCGGATCTTTCTGTCCGTTATCGCTCGGCCGAGGTCACGCGTCCGGCGGCCGTGAACAGATCAGGCTCGCTCGGGTCCGCGCCGGCCTCGGCCCCGAGCCGCTTGATGCGGACAGCCGAGATCTTGTTGCGGCTGCGGCGCAGGATCTCCATGCGGTAGCCGTGGAAAGTGAAGATCTGCCCGGGCTCGGGGATCATCTGCGCCTCGTGGACGATGAGACCGGCGATGGTGGTCGCCTCTTCGTCGGGCAGATCCCAGTCCATGTGACGGTTGAGATCGCGGATCGCGACAGTGCCATCGACGTTGACGGTGCCGTCGGCCTGCGGCCGGATGTGCAGCTCGGCGATGTCGTGCTCGTCGGTGATCTGACCGACGATCTCCTCGAGAATGTCCTCGAGCGTGACCAGGCCCTGCACCTCGCCGTACTCGTCGACGACGAGCGCCAGCTGCGCCTTGCGCTTCAGGAACTGGCTCAACTGGTCCTTGAGGCTCGTGGTGTCCGGCACGAACCAGGGCTCGGCGGCGAAGCTCATGATATCGAGCTTGGAGACGTCCCAGGGCACGCGAGCGAGCGCGCTCAGCATATCCTTGGTGTGCAGAATGCCGACGATGTTCTCGGGCTCGTCCTTCCAGATCTGGCACTCGGGAATATTGCGAGCGCATGATCTCATCGACGATCCGTTGAGGCGGATCGTCGGCGTCGAAGGTTTCCATCTTGGTGCGGTGGACCATGATGTCGGCGACCTGAAGCTCGCCGAGGTCGAGAACGCCGCCCAGCATGTGCGCGTCGTGACGGGCGACGGTGCCTTCCTTCGTCTGCAGATCGATGGTGCCGCGAATTTCCTCGTGAGCGGCGAGAATATTGGCCGCGTCGTCCTTGCTCGATGGCGTGAATTTCAGAATCCAGCGCACCACGAACTCGATGGCGCGCGTCGCCGGACTGAGGATGACGATGATGACGCGCATGATGGGCGCGACGAACAGCGCGACGTCATCCGAGTAGGCGAGGGCATAGGTCTTTGGAAGCACGGCGGCGAAGATGACGATCAGGATCGTCACGATGCCCGTGGCGTAGACGACGCCGACATCACCTATGAGGCGAATGGCAAGAGCAGACGCCAGACGAGGCCGCGAGCACGTCCACCAGCGTGTTGCCGAGCAGGACGGCGCCGATCATCTTCTCCGGCGAGGACAGCAGCCTGTTTACAAGGGCCGCCTTGGTGCTGCCTTCCTGCTCGAGCGAGTGCATGCGTGCCCGTGAGGCGGCGGTGAGCCCGGTCTCGCTCATGTTGAAAAAGGCGCTGGCCGCGATCAGAAAAACGATAGCCGCAACGAGAAGTCCTATTTCGAGAGACATTGGGGTTCCTAAACGGGAAATCGGGGCAGCGGGATTATAGGGTATGTGCCGGATTCCAGGAAATCGCCTGCGGTATCAGGCAAGTACGGCCGGCATCGAGGGACGCTTTGCGGCTCAGGCGCGCGCGATCTCGCGCTCGAGGAAGGCCAAAACCTTGCCCTGCTCGACGTCGCGGGCCACGAACGCCTCGCCGATGGCGCGCGCAAGAATGAACGTCAGCTGACCGTCGCGGACCTTTTTGTCCTGGCCCATGAGGCGGACCAGTTCACCGGCATCGGCCTTGCCGCCCGGAATGTCATTGATGCTATCGGGCAAGCCGACGGCCTTGATGTGACGCGTGACGCGCTCGGCGGTTCCGGCCGGGCAAAGACCAAGCTCCTCCGAGAAGCGGAATGCCAGGCACGTACCGATGGCGACGCCTTCGCCGTGCAGCAGCCGGTCCGAATATCCCGTCCAGGCTTCGAGGGCGTGGCCGAACGTGTGGCCGAGGTTCAGAAGTGCGCGGTCGCCGGTCTCGTGCTCGTCGCGAGCGACGATGGCGGCCTTGGCCTTGACGCTCGTCTCGATGGCGGTTTCGAGCGCATCGGCATCGAACGCGAAAACGTCGGACCAGAACTTCTCGAGCCACGAGAAGAAACCAGCGTCGCCGAGCAGCCCGTATTTCGCCACCTCGGCGTAGCCGGAGCGCATCTCGCGCACGGGAAGCGTTTTCAGAACGTTCGTGTCGGCGATGACGAGGCTCGGCTGGTGAAAGACGCCGATGAGATTCTTGCCTTGCGGCGTGTTGATGCCGGTTTTGCCGCCGACGGAGGAATCGACCTGAGCCAGCAGCGTGGTCGGAATCTGCACGAAGCGGATGCCACGGCGCAGCACGCCGGCGGCGAAGCCGGCGAGATCGCCGATCACGCCGCCGCCGAGCGCCACGACGAGATCGCCGCGCTCCAAACCGAGCTCGAGCAGGCGCTCACACAGTGGCGCCAGCTCGCGGAAGCTCTTGGTGGCTTCGCCAGCCGGCAGAACGATGGAACCCTTGAGACGACCCTCGGCGCGGATGCTGGCCTCGACGGTCGGAAGGTGATGGCGGGCGACATTGGCGTCGGTGACGATGCCGCAGCGGGCTTTGCCGAGACGCGTCGCAATCAGTCGCCCCGCCTCCGCCAGAAGATCGGGACCGATCAGCACGTCGTAAGAACGGCCACCGAGCGGCACCGGCACCGTGCGGCTCGCGCGGGTGGTTCCGGCCAGGGAGTGGACGATTGTCGGCATCGGTCGGGCTTCGATCTCCGTTAGGCCCTTTGGGGCCAATCCTCAGGCGCACACAAGTATCAGATCGAGGACGGTTGCGCCAAGGCCAGGAATTTCTTCAAGTTTTCAATGATCTCGACGACGATACTGTCGTGAGGCACTTCACGGCTGTCGATCGTCAGATCGGCCTCGGCGTAGACCGGATAGCGGTCATCCATCAGCTTGCGCATCACCGCCTCTGGATCGGCATCGCGCAGCAGCGGACGCGTGTCGCGCTTGGCCACGCGCCGCATCAGCACCGGCAGCTCCGCCCTCAGCCAGACGGAAATGCCGCTCCCCTTTATCTTAGCGCGTGTCTCCGGATTAATGAAGGCGCCGCCTCCGGTGGCAAGCACCTGGGGCCCGGAGGCCAGCAGCCGGGCGATGACCTTGCTCTCACGGTCGCGAAAGAACGCCTCGCCGTGATCGGAGAAAATCTCGTTGATGGACTTCTGGGCGACGCGCTCGATCTCCTCGTCCGCATCGATGAAGGGCAAGCCGAGCTTGTTGGCGAGGCGCTTGCCGACGGACGACTTTCCAGCAGCCCATGAGCCCGACCATGACGATCGAGCGCCCTCCGAGGGCGCGTCGCAGCCGCTCCGCAGTGTCGCTATCCTGCATCTGCATGTCGTGCGTCCAGCTTTCTTACGCCGCTGTCTACACGGGACCCACGTCATATTCCAGCGTCCCCGTGCGACGGCCGCGACATTCCAGCATAGCCACCGGAAGCGAAGATGACGCCGGGTAAATATCCCTAAAGGCCAGCAATTGCGGGGTTCGGGCCATATTCGTGCCACCTTGAGCCTTGAGACAGCGGGTTCGCAGAGCAATCTGCAGCTCACGACAGAATCCTGGTAAGGATCTGGGCAAATTCGCCAAGTCCGTGCGGATCGAGGGACATGCCGAGCCTCTTCCGGTTTCTTCTGACAACAGGTACGATCGCTGCCATCGTTTGTGGTGGATTGTACATCCTATCCGTCAAATTCGAGCCCGAGAGCCACGAGGTGTCCAAGGCCGTGCCCGGAGTGAAGATCCGCAAACAGTGAGATCCTGATGCGCTCCGTCCTGGCCTCCCCGACCCGTTCTGCTCCCCGCCTCGCCCTCCTTTTCCTGTTCGCCGTCACAGCGCTCGCGCCTCCGGCCGCGGCGCAGAAATGGTTCAACCCCTTCGGCGGCCCGAGCAAAAGCGACTCTTCCGACGACGAGGATGAGCAAAAACCCGAAGCCAACGACATCCCGTTCGGCCCCATCGACGAGAAGGGCCGGGCCGTGGAGAAGACCGACCTCGATCCTGTCATGGCGCCCGACGGATCGGGCGTGCCTTACGAGCTTTGGCGCGGGCTGACGCTCACGGCCTTTGCCGAAGCCATCGGAACACTCCCCCTGCCGCCCCGCTCGCCTACCCTCAACTCTCTTTGGAAGCGGCTCATCACCTCGAACGTGACGGCGCCAGCAGGAGCGGAGGGCGCGTCGCAGTTCACGGCGCTCCGCGCCGAAGCTCTCAACATGTCCGCCCTCCCCGAGGACGCCGCGCGCACGCTTGCAAAGGATGCCGCTGCAGGCACGGATGCGCGCATCGCGGTCCTTGCAGCCCAAACACAGATCGAGCTCGGGCGCCGCGACGAAGGCTGCGAGACGGCCAAGCGTTTCCTTGCGGCCGAGGCGCAGATCCCCAAGGGTCTCAAGGGCACGGCGATCATCATCGGAGGCTATTGCGCGGCAGCGCGTGACGACATGACCGCCGCGTCGCTTCAGGCCGGGCTCGCGCGCGAGCTCGATGATAGTTCCGTCAGTGCCGACATCCTGGATGCCGTCGCCAACGGCGCCAAGCCGCATGTGCCGAAGGACGGCAAAGTCACGCTGCTCGACTATCGCATCGCCGCGCTGAAGGGCGGTTTTCAGGACAGCCTGAAGCTCGCAACCTTGCCCGCCTCCATGCTCGCAGCGTTGGCGCGCGATCCCTCGACGCCGGCAGATCAAAAGCTCGCGGCCGGCGAAAAGGCCGCCGCGGTCAATGCCATCACGCCGGACGAACTCGGCATGCTTTACAGCGCGCCCGACGCGGGCGGTGATGCCGGAACCATCGAGCGCGCCAGCCTATTCAAGGCTGCTGAGGCGGAACGGACGCCGCTCAAGAAAGCGCGCATCATTCGCTCGTTCCTCGACGAAGCGCGACGAGCCGGCCTTTACTGGCCGGCGCTGCAGCTCATGGACAAGCCGGTCCTGACACTGGAGCCCGTGGCCGAGATCGGATGGTTCGCCGAGACGGCGGTCGAAGTGCATATCGCCTCCGGCAATTTCGAGCGGGCGCGCCTATGGGCGCAGTTCGGCTCATCGCTCGATGCCCCGCCCGACGAAGCCGCACCGCGGACCGGCAATCTTTTGCATTGGCTGGCGCTCGCCGACATCGCCGATCCCGCGGTCAAGACGGGCGGCTCGGAGCATCTGAAGTCGGTCGAGGACATGGCCATCAGCGGCCAATTCGATGGTGTCGTTCTGTATCGGCTGGCGACCGTGCTCGATGCGCTCGACATCAATGTTCCAATTCCGCTTTGGGATGTGGCCAACCGGACGCCGCAACCCGCGGGCGGGCACCTCCCCGATACCGGCGTTCTGACCGAGCTCGCGGATGCGTCGAAGAAGAAAGAGTTCGGGCGCACCGTCGTGCTTGCCATGCGTGCGATTGGCTCAGATGGCGCGGAGGGGGCCCATATCATCGCTCTCGGGGATACGATCCGCGCCTTGAAACGGGCCGGCCTCGAACGCGAAGCCCGCCAGCTTGCGCTCGAAGGCATATTCACCAACTGGCCACGCTCGGCGGGGCACTAAAGATGGTCCCCGCGCGCAACCAAGCCCTCGTGGATTCCTTCCTCGAGATGCTTGCGGCCGAGAAGGGCGCGGCTGCCAATACACTCGACGCCTATCGGCGCGATCTCGCAGACTTCTGCGGATTCCTCGACGCCGAAGGTGCGGCGGTGCTGACTGCGGGCAAGCCTCATGTGTCACGGTACCTGCAGGGCCTCACGACGCAGGGGCTCAAACCCTCGTCGCGGGCGCGCCGGATGTCGTCACTGCGCCAGCTGTACAAATTTCTCGAGGCCGAAGGTCTCATCGCCGACAGCCCGGTTACGGGCCAACCCGCGCCCGGCAAGTCGCGATCTTTGCCTAAGACGCTATCCGTTGCCGAGGTGGACCGGCTGATCGAGACGGCAGCGCAAGCAACGGACGGGCTCACGGGCCGCGATCTCGTGCGCGCGGTGCGCCACCATTGCCTCGTCGAGATTCTTTATGCCACCGGCATGCGCGTCTCAGAACTCGTGTCGCTGCCGCGCGCCGTCCTGCATGGCGACCCGCGCGTGTTCACGATCAAGGGCAAAGGGGGCCGCGAGCGCCTCGTGCCACTCAACACGAGTGCGCGGCGCGCGCTCGATCGATACCTCGGTCTCGGCAGCACGCCCGCCGACGGCGTCGCGCCCATGGTGGCGACGAAGTTTCTTTTCCCGTCCAGAGGCGCGGAAGGTCATCTGACGCGCCAGCGTTTCGCCCAGGACATCAAGGCAACGGCCATCGCCGCAGGGCTCGATCCCGAGCGCGTGTCGCCGCATGTGCTGCGTCATGCCTTCGCCAGTCATCTGCTCGACCGGGGCGCGGATCTTCGCGCCGTGCAAAGCCTGCTCGGTCATGCCGACATCTCGACGACCGAGATCTACACGCATGTGCTCGAAGAGCGGCTCAAGAAGATCGTCGTCGATCACCACCCGCTCTCGAAGCGGACTTAGCCCCGTCGCGGAGCGACAATTTTGCGGCCTCACGCTCAATTCATCTCACGCCACTGGCCGCGGGAAGCGGATCTCAACTCGCAAACCCGGCTCGTTGTCGCCAAGCTGAACCTCTGCGGCGTGAAGATCGGCGATCGCGGCAACGAGCGTGAGACCCAACCCGCTGCCTTCGGTCGTCCGCGATTGCTCGAGCCGGTAGAGGCGGCGGAATACCTTCTCGCGCTCGAGAGGAGGAATGCCCGGCCCGTTGTCCGTAACGGTGGCAGTGATGTGATCATGGCCCTCGATGAGGCCCAGAGAGACCTTGATCTGCGGCGGACCGTGACGGATCGCGTTTTCGATCAGATTGGCAAAGAGCTGGACGAGAAGCTCACGGTCGCCCCAGATGTCGGCGTCGCCCCGGCCATCAAAATCGCTTTTCCAGCTGCCGCCCGCGTCCTCTACGACTGCCTCATAGACATCGGCGACGTCGCGCAGAACGGCGCGCAGATCAAGGATCGCGAAACGCGCCTTGCGGGTGCCGGCCTCGATCTCGGCGATGCGCAGCAGCGCCTCGAACGTATCGACGATGGAGTTGATCTCGAGCAGCATCTTGTCGGCCGCGTCGCGGAATTCGTCCATGCTGGTCGCTTCGCGGCGCGTCTGATCCAGACGCTGGCGCAGCCGGCCCATCGGTTTCTTCAAATCGTGGGCGATGTTGGACGAGGCCTGGCTCACGTTCTCGATGAGGTTCTGCAGCTGGCCGAGAGTGCGATTGATCTGGGCGGCGACATGATCGATGTCGTCGTCCGACCCCGTCAGCGGCACGCGGCTTTCGATCTTTCCCCGTGCCACCGCGGACAGCGTCGAGCCTATGATGTTGATGCGGCGCTGTGTGCGCCAAGCCAGCATGGTCGCGCCTGCGCTTGCCAAAGCGACCGTCGCGGCCAGCCCCCAGGCCAGGCCGCGCAGCAATTGGTGCTGGATGGCGCGAATCTCGCGATCGCTGCCGCCGACGAGCAGCGCGCCTTTCGACACCGGCGTCCATATGGCGTGGAAGTGGTCGCCCGAGTGCCTTTTGCCGTTGCTCAGAAGCTCGAGTGAATCGCGCTTGATGAGGCGCCAGTCCTCGAACCTCTCGATATTGCGCACGTTGCCCGCGAGGTAAGCACCCTTCTCATCGAGCAAAAGGAAGATGGTGCCGATGTCGCGGACCGAGTTGCTTTCGCTGCTGACGACGGCTTGCAGATCGTCGAAGCCGCGCTCCCTGTCGATGGCGCGCAGGGCTTCCGTCGTCTGTTCCACGTTGGAGCGGATGCGCTTCTCGAGCTCATTGGCGAGACTGCCGTAGAGGCCACTGAAAATGGCAATGACGGTGACGGCAAACAGGGCTGTGAAGGCGATCGCCAGACGGACGGGCGTCCGCTTCAGCAGCTCATAGGCTGTCATGCACGCTATAGCCACTGCCGCGGATCGTGTGGATCAGATCACGCCCGAACTGCTTGTCGATTTTGCCACGCAACCGCGAGATATGCGTTTCGACGACGCTGGTCTTGGGATCAAAATGGAAATTCCAGACGCGCTCAAGAAGCATGGTGCGCGTCACCACGCGGCCCTTGTTGCGCATCAGAACTTCGAGCAGACGGAACTCGCGCGGCTGGAGCTCGATCTCTTCACCGGCACGCGTGACGCGGCGGGCGATGAGATCCATTTCCAGGTCGCCGACGCGCAGGCGCGTCTCCTCGTCCTTCATGTGCGGTCGCCGGGCCAAGGCGTTGACGCGGGCAAGCAGCTCGGAGAACGCGAACGGCTTGACGAGATAGTCGTCTCCGCCGGCATCGAGGCCGTTGACGCGGTCGTCGACGCCGCCAAGGGCCGTGAGGAAAAGGACTGGGATCTTGCGCTGAGCACCGCGCATGGAGCGCACTATGGAAAGGCCATCGAGCCCCGGCAGCATCCGATCGAGGATCACGAGGTCGTAGGGCTCGCCCAGCGCCTGAACCGCGCCTTCCTGGCCCTCGGAGCAGTGATCAATTGAGTGACCCTCGCGCTCAAGACCGCGTTTGATGTAGGCGGCGGTATCCTTATCGTCTTCTACGAGAAGTATGCGCATGTCCGCCGCGTTACCCGAACTCTTGAGACTGCTGCGACCAGACCATACACCCAAAACACCGCTCTTGCGATTACTGGCCCGGGGTGAGGTCACCTCCCCGGGCCAGTCCGATCCGCTGCGGGGGACGCTGCAGCTGGACCCGCAAGTCCCTGACTCACTTGGCATGATTCCCGAAGCTTGCCGGAGAGGAGGCTGCGGGTATCAGAGACACCGCAACCCTACCGAGCTAAGCTGTCCCTGGCGTTACCGGCAGCATACACTTTGGTAAGGTCAGCATACGGCACACCCCAGGCGCCGGCAGGCGCCCTCCAGGCCCTTGAATTTACGACGATTTGTTCCGGCCTTGACAGGGCGGAAGGGAGATGGCCATCGTGCCCGCCTGAACCCCGAAAGCATGAGCAGAATTCCAGCGGCCACGTGCCCTGCGCCCACTTAGAGGCCTCCGATTTGGAACCAGCAAAGTCCGACCGCAGCGTACCCGTGCGCACCTATCTCGACTTCGAGAAGCCGATCGCCGAGCTCGAAAGCAAGGTTTCGGAGCTCAAGGCCCTCGGCAACGACGGTGTGTCGATCTCGGATGAGGTCAAGAAGCTCGAGCAGAAGGCCCGGGCGGCTCTCCTCGACACGTACGGCAAGCTGACGCCCTGGCAGAAAACGCAGGTCGCCCGTCATCCCGAGCGGCCGCATTTTCTCGACTATGTGTCTGCTCTTATTGAAGATTTCACGCCTCTCGCGGGTGACCGCTATTTCGCAGAGGACGAAGCCATCGTGGGTGGGCTCGGCCGTTTCCGCGGGCAGCCCGTCATCGTCATGGGCCATGAAAAGGGCTCCGACACCGAAGGGCGTATCCGGCACAATTTCGGCATGGCGAAGCCGGAAGGCTACCGCAAGGCCGTGCGCCTCATGGACATGGCGGACAGGTTCAACCTTCCCGTCATCACGCTGGTCGATACGGCCGGCGCCTATCCCGGCATCGGCGCCGAGGAGCGCGGACAGGCCGAGGCCATTGCCCGCTCGACGGACAAGTGCCTCGAGATCGGCGTGCCGATCATTACGGTGGTGATCGGCGAGGGCGGATCGGGCGGCGCGGTGGCCATCGCCTCGGCCAACCGCATCCTTATGCTCGAACACGCCATTTATACCGTGGCCTCGCCCGAGGCGGCGGCCTCGATCCTGTGGCGCGATTCAGCCAAGGCCATCGATGCGGCCACCAACATGAAGATCACGGCCCAGGACCTCGATACGCTTGGTGTCATCGACGTCATCGTGAAAGAGCCCGTCGGCGGGGCTCATCGCGACCGGGCAGCGGCCATCGAGCTCGTGGGCGAGGCGATCGCCGAGGCCCTGGCGGAGTTCAATGGAAAGCCGCCGGCCGAAATCCGCCGCATGCGCCACGACCGCTTCCTCGACATCGGCCGGACCCTCTAGGCGCCCTTTCCCCGTTACCCACAGGGGGAGTGCTGCATTCCTGCCGCGCCGCAGCGGTGCCGCAATCGGCAACCATAACGCCTGCTTGACAGGTCAGACCGACAACGTCAGGGATTCTATAACCTTAATGGAATCTTTACGGGTTCAGCCGGATGCTCGTTCGTATGCGCCAGGGGGATTGCGTATGCGTTTAAACGTCCTCAGCGACAGCTTCATCTCGCGCCTTCAATCGGCGCTTTTTGTCGTGCTCGCGACCGGTATCCTGGCGGCGTGCGGCAGTCTTCCCGAAATTCCAGCCGCCGAAGCGCCGCTCTCACAAGAGACGACGATGCTATTGGGCAAGAAGGGCATGAACCCGACCGCGCCCATCTTCGTGCGCATCTTCAAGGAAGAATCCGAGCTCGAAGTGTGGAAGGCGCGCGACGACGGCCGCTTCTACCACTTCAAGACCTACCCCATCTGCAATTGGTCCGGAGATCTCGGTCCCAAGGAAGCCACGGGCGACCGGCAGGCGCCGGAGGGCTTCTATTCGATCTCGCAGACGCAGATGAACCCGAATTCGAAGTTCTATCTGGCGTTCAACCTCGGCTATCCGAACGCCTATGACCGATCCTGGAACCGGACCGGCGAAGCGCTGATGGTGCATGGCAAGTGCAAGTCCGCCGGCTGCTACGCCATGACGGACGCGCTGGCCGAAGAAATTTATGCGCTTGCCCGCGAATCCTTCCGCGGCGGGCAGACCAGCTTCGACGTGCACGCGTTCCCGTTCCGCATGACGGACGAGAAGCTGGCCCGCTTCGAGAAGCACAAGTGGTATGCCTTCTGGCGGACACTGAAAGAGGGCTATGAGTACTTCGAGGTCAATCGCGTTCCGCCCTCGATCGCCGTGTGCGAGCGCCGCTATGTGGTGAATGTCGTGCCGCCTGCCTACGGCCGTCTCGATCCTGCGGGCCGGTGCCCGCGCTTCCAGCGCCCTGTCCTCCAGCCCTTCGCGCCGAAACCTATGGAAGGTACGGTAGCCTTCCAGAAAATCACGGTACCGGGGCCCAAGACGCGCAGCCCGGCTGAAGTCGAGGCAGCGGCAAACCTTGCGCAGCAAATGCAGACCGCAACAGGCTCCACGCCGATGCCGACCGCGTCTGCGCTCGGCTTCAATCAGTAACTCGACTTGCAATCGGCCGCTTCAGCGGCTTTTCTGACCCGATGCCAGCCGACAAAACCAGCGACAAAGACAAGGCGCCTGCACGCGCGGGGAAGAAGCTGCGGCTGAGACCGCCGCTGTTTCTGCTGCTTGTTGCAGTGGCCGTGGGTGCACTTGCGTTCGAAGCATTCTGGCCGGCAAGCGCCGAACACCATTGGATCCGCGCCCAGCGCTATTTCCGAGTGACGATGGCCGGCTTCGGCCTCCCGCTTCCAGGGACGCCCGATCTCGGCAATCTTCAGGGGCGCCTCAAGGCCAATGGCGTCGCGCTCGGCGCGCCCATTTTCATGCGCGTCTTCAAACGCGAGTTCGAGCTCGAACTCTGGATGATGCGCGACGGCCGCTTCCATCGCTTTGCGACGTATCCCATCTGCAAATGGTCCGGGCGGCTTGGACCTAAGATCGCGCAAGGCGACCGCCAGGCTCCCGAGGGCGTCTATACGGTGGACGAAACGCAGCTCAATCCGAACAGCCGCTGGCACCGCTCCTTCAATCTCGGCTTTCCCAACGCCTTCGACAAAGCCAAGGGACGTACGGGCTCATTTCTGATGGTGCACGGCGGTTGCGGCTCGATCGGCTGCTACGCCATGACCAATGACGTCATCGACGAAATCTGGAAACTGGTGACGGCGGCGCTGCGCGGCGGGCAGAAGCGGTTCCAGGTGCAGGTGCTGCCATTCCGCCTGACCGAGGAGGAACTGGCGCGGCACGCGGACCAACCCGACGCGCAATTCTGGCAAAGCCTCAAGCCCGGATACGACATGTTCGAAGCCGACCTGGTCCCGCCCAAGGTCAGCGTGTGCGACGGACGCTATGCGTTCGAGGAGGGCGGAGCGGGCTCCGACGGAAGCGGCCTCATCGAGGCGCGTTGCGCCTCATCCAAGCCCGGCGTCTGAGAGCGGCTTCTGCAACCGGTGCATTGGCGCACCGCCTTTTCCCTTATCCACACGTGAGGCACGCCGGACGAGACGCAGAGGTGACGCGTCAATAAGCGTTTACGTATATTGCATAAGCTTCGTTCCGCTCCCTTGAGAGTTGTGTTTACTGTTCTTGTGCGCGTCATCCGTCCACGGGGTAATAGTCTATGCGGAGCCCGATTTCGATTGGAGCACTCCGGGCGGCAGGCCTCGCTTTTGCCGTGTGGGGCGGAGCCTGCGCAAGCGACGCCCTGGCCATCTCCATCGAGCTCAAGGACGTGGCGCCCGATCGCATAGAACGGCAGCGCGCCGCCACCGAGGGGCGGCTGCCTCTGCCGAACACGCCAGATACGTCGCGGCTCGATCAGCGCCTCAAGGATGCGGGCGTGACGCGGGGCTCGCCGGTCATGCTACGCATTTTCAAGGAAACGTCGGAGCTCGAGCTCTGGATCGAGAAAGGCGACGCGTACGTCCTGTTCGCGACCTACCCGATCTGCCATTGGTCCGGCACGCTCGGGCCAAAACTGCGCGAGGGCGACAAGCAGACGCCCGAAGGCTTCTACACGGTGACCCGGCGCCAGCTCTATCACTACGGCCGCTGGCCGCGCTCCATCAACCTCGGCTTTCCCAATACATTCGACCGCGCGCAGAAGCGCGACGGCTCCTACATCCTGATGCACGGGGGATGCTCGTCCGTCGGCTGCTTCGCCATGACGAACCCCGTCATCGGAGAGGTTTACGGGCTGGCGCAGTCGGCTGTCAGCAACGGACAGCGCTACATGCCGGTGCATGTGTTTCCGTTCCGCATGACCGACGAGAACCTGGCCGCTCACGCCAGCGGTCCGTGGGGCGAGTTCTGGACCGACCTCAGGCGCGGATATCAATCGTTCGAGCGCACGCGCAGGCCGCCGCGCATCAGTGTGTGCAAGGGCCAGTACGTCGTGGAGGACGCTCCGGCGAAAGCCGTCGAGGAGCCAGAGCCGAAGGGGAAGGGACGCAAGAAGGACCGCAGCGATCTCATGCTCGGTGCCTTGCGCGACGGCTGTCCGCAGCCGCAAATGGCAACAGCCGAAGGAAAGACAGGTAGTGGGCCGCAGACTCCGATTGCGTCCGGCGCGACAGCGCCCTGCCGCAGCGCCGCAGTAGTCGCCTTGCGCTTGCCGGCAGCGACGGCCACATGTCATACACGACATAATCGACAGGAGCCGGAGACCTTTATGCAGAAGTCGCTGCTGGACAAAGCGGAATGGATTCTCGAAAGCCTCATCTTCTCTAGCCGCTGGATCCTGGCCCCGTTCTATCTCGGTCTCGCCGTTTCGCTCCTCATTCTGCTGGTCAAGTTCATGGCCGAGCTGTGGCACATGGCCAGCCACGCCTTCTCGTCGACCGAGAGCGACGTCATCCTCGGCGTTCTCTCCCTTGTCGATCTGACGCTGACCGGCTCACTGCTCATCATCGTCATTTTCTCGGGCTTCGAGAACTTCGTGTCCAAGATCGATCACAGCGGCCATCGCGACTGGCCGGAGTGGATGGGCACGATCGATTTCGGCGCGCTCAAGCTCAAGCTGCTGTCGTCGATCGTCGCGATCTCCGCCATTCAGCTGCTGAAGCAGTTCATGTCGATCGGCAAGATCAGCGAGCGCGAGATCTTCTGGCTCGTCATCATCCACGTCGTGTTCGTGACCTCGAGCGTGCTGCTGGCGCTTTCGGATCGCATCGCCAGCGGAACCGGCGGACACGGGAAGTCGGCCCCAGCCACGACCGACAATGGCGGCGGACACTAGCGCTTTGATGAGACCGATGATTCACGTTCCGGACTTTTCCTGCGCTGCCGATTCACGTCGCGCCCGATAGGAGGCGCATGCCGGAGGCATGCCTTCGATTCATGCCGGAGGCATGTCTCCGACATGACACGATCGGAGCGACTAGGGCCCGACGCGATCGTGGTGGTCTTTAGTGAGACCGACTGATTCACGTTCCGGACTGGTAGGGTCCGGAACGATCATGGTCGTCAGGCGACGCGCAGCAAATGCGGCGTTTCCAGCATCTTCAGAAGCTCGGCCTGGGGCCGTGCCTTGCTGAACAGGAAGCCCTGGCCCTGGTCGCATCCCATGGCCCTGAGGCACGCCAGCTCGGCCTCGGTCTCGATGCCCTCGGCGGTGATGGTTTTGCCGAGCACGGCGCCGAGCGTGACGATGGCCTTGACGATCGCCTGCTGTTCCGAGTTCGTGTCCATCGACTGCACGAACGAACGGTCGATCTTGATCTTGTCGAACGGGAAGCGGCACAGGTAACCGAGCGAGGAATAGCCGGTGCCGAAATCGTCCATGGCGATACGGACGCCAAGGGCGCGCAGGGCGTTCAGCGTCGAGGTCAGAACCTCCGACTTGTCGAGGAAGAGTGTCTCGGTGATCTCGGCCTCGAGACGCTGCGGCGGCAGGCCGGAGCGATGCAACGCCTCCGACACGGTCGCAAACACATTTCCCGACTGGAATTGAAGCGGCGACAGATTGACCGCAACGCGCATGTGATCCGGCCATGCCATGGCGTCGGCGCAGGCGCGCCGCAGCACATATGATCCGAGCTGGCAGATGAGACCCGCGTCCTCGGCGACAGGTATGAACTCGGCCGGCGAGAAATAGCCGCCCTTCGGATCACGCCAGCGCACCAGCGCCTCGGCGCCGATGATGCTGCCGCTCTTGAGACAGACGAGCGGCTGGTAATGGACCTCGAGCTCCTCCATATCGAGCGCGGCCCTCAGATCGTTCTCGATCCTGCAGCGGGCTTGAACGCGCGCGTTCATGGCCGGCTCGAAATACCGGAAGGTGCCCTTGTTCTCGTCCTTGACCTGGGCAAGGGCAATGTTGGCGTTCTTCAGCAGCGTCTTGGAGTCGTCGCCATCGCCCGGCGCCACGGCGATGCCGATGCTCGAGCCGATGACTACGCGGTTGCCCAAGATGTTGTAGCTGGTGCTGATGGCCGCATTGATGCGCTGCGCGATGGCGCTGACATCGCTCGGGCCATTGACGTTGGCCAAGGCAACGGCGAACTCGTCGCCGCCGACGCGGGCGGCAAGGTCGCCGTGGCGGAGCATCTCGGAGATGCGCTGAGCCACGCACTTCAATAGGAGATCACCGGCCGAGTGGCCGAGGGCATCGTTGACGCTCTTGAAGTTGTCGAGGCCGATGCAAAGCGTCGCGATCATTTTCCCGCCGCGGCGCACAGCGGTCAGCAGCTCATCGGTGTGCGCATTGAAGCGCGCGCGGTTGGCGAGGCCGGTCAGCGCATCATGGTCGGCCATGTAGGCCACCTGCGCCTCGGCTTTCTTTCGTTCGGTGATATCTACGGCCGCGAACAACACGGCAGGTGTGCGCTCGTGCACGACATCGCGGGAATAGACGGCGACATCGATGGCGGTGCCATCGCTCTTCAGATGATTCCACGTGCGGCCGGCCAGCGCTTCGTCCGGGCCACCGTACAGATCGTCAAGCTCTCCGTGATCGCGCCTATCGTGGATGTGATAGAGGCTCTTCTTGGCGATCTCCTCGGCCGAATATCCATAGTGCTGCAGCGCTGCCTCGTTCGCGGACAGGATGGCTTTCGTCGCGCGATCGAAAATGAACATCGGCACGGGATTGCCTTCGAACAGCAATCGGAATGAAGCCTCGCGCTCCTTCAACTCGGTGATGTCGACGCGCAAGCCGATGATGCCGCCTTCGCTGGTGCGCCGCTCTTCGATCAGTATGCAGCGTCCGTCCGCGAGCCACTGCTCATGACGATTGGCCGGCCGGTGCAGCTTGGTAAGGCGCTCTGCAAGCCATTCCTCCTCGCGCCCCTTGGCGGCGGGATAATCGCCGCGCATGACACCTATCCTCAGCGTATCGGCGAGGCGCGCGCCGACTTTGAACAGGTCGGCACTGCGATGATAAATCTTGGCGTATTGCTCGTTCCAAAGGATGTAGCGCCCTTCCGCATCGAGAAAGACGATGCCCTGAGGCAGCATTTCGAGGGCTTCGCGCAGGCGGGCATGCGCGGCGCGCGCTTCCTCCTTGGCGCGATCGAGATCGCTCACGTGCGAGTGCGCACTCCAGGCGGCAGGCTGGCCGTCGGCTCGCAGGACTTTCGTCGGCGCACGCAACATAAGGCGTTTGCCCATGATGTCGGCTGAGCGCCGCTTTTTTGCGAGGCTCTTCAAGTGTTGGCGCGGCATTCAGCCCACTCCCGGCGTCTTAACTCCCGGTAGAGTGCCGAGCGGTGCTTAACTCCAGGTTTCCGCCGCCTCGATGATCTTCACACCAACTATCTGAAAATTAATAACAATTGCTCGCTTTAAGCGGCATGCTGTCGCTCTAAACCGGAACAGTCGCTCAGAAGTTGCCAACACGGTGCCGCGAGGCTGTGCAGCTTTTTGAGCATAAGGGCCGCCTGAGGCGCAAAATCATCCCGCAATATTTCCCGGGGTTTTCCCGGTGCCAATTGTTTCAGCAGTCGCGTGACCGCGGAGAATTCCTCCTCATGGTTAGGAGGTGGTAACTAGCTCACTCATTTCGAGTCAAACAGGCCGACCATGACATCCGCCACAAGCCGTCTGACCCGAATAGTGATCGTCGGCGGCTATGGCGCGTTCGGTTGGCGAGCCGCGCGCCTGCTCTCAAGCGACCCATCGTTGGGGCTTGTTCTCGCCGGGCGCGACCCGGCTCGTGCCGCAGACGCCGCGGTCGAGCTACGCCAGACGGCGCGCTCAACTGTCGAGAGCGCTGCTCTCGATGCCTCCGCCGTCACAGCGCGCGATGTCGCCGCTCTCGCGCCCAACGTCGTCATCAATGCCTCGGGTCCCTTTCAGAAGGGAACCTATGCGCTGGCGGAAGCCTGCATTGGCGCGGGGTGTCACTACATCGATCTCGCCGATGCTCGTGGGTTCGTCGCCGGCATACCGGCTTTCGACACCCTGGCGCGAAACGCGGACGTCCTCGTCGTCAGCGGGGCGAGCTCGGTGCCGGGCCTGTCATCGGCAGTGGTGCGCAGTTATGCGCCGGAGTTCAGCAGCCTCACATCGCTCGACATCGGCATCGCGCCCGGCAACAGCTTCGATCCCGGAGTGGGAACAGTGGAGTCCGTGCTCGGCGGGGTCGGCGCACCGCTCGCCATGAAGCTCGGCGGCGGCTGGCGTAGGGTTCACGGCTGGCAAGGGTTGCGCCTACAGAACTTCGGAGAGGCGGGCCGGCGGTTCGTGGGTTATGTCGACGTGCCCGATCTCGACCTCTTCGCGCATCATTACCCCGACCTCGAGACGATACGCTTTCAGGCGGGGCTGGAAGTAAGCCTGTTCCATCTCGGCCTCTGGGGCGGTTCGTGGCTGGTGCGCGGCGGGCTTCTGCAAAAGCCGGAAAGATTTCGCGTCCCGGCTGCTGGCTGCGAAGAAGTGGCTGTCTTTCCTCGGCAGCGACAAAGGCGGCATGTATGTGGTGATGGAAGGGCTCGACCATGCGCAGCAGCCGAAGCGGCTCACTTGGCGGCTTACGGCGAGGAGTGGCCACGGTCCCTTTATTCCGGCCCTCGCATCGGTGGCGCTGGCGCGACGGCTCGCGAACGGAAGCGAGACAACGGCGCGGCGCCATGGCCTGCTTCGGCCTCGTCACGCTCGACGAGTTCAAGCAGGAGTGCGCCGGTCTCGATATCGATTGGACTTGCACGTGAAAAGGCCGCGTGTGCCTTCCGGTTCACGCGGCCTCTTTCAGGTCAGACGCCCAAGCGCTTACGTGCGCCAGGGATGCTCCGGCAGATCGGAGACGCCTACCGGCTTCACGCCCGCGGTCGCAACGATGTGATCGTTCTCGACGGAGCTGCCCGAGACACCGATGGCGCCGACGAGCACACCTTCGTTGTCAACGATCGGCAGGCCGCCCGGAAACGTGATCAAGCCGTCGTTCGAATGCTCGATGCCGAACAGCGGACCGCCCGGCTGCGAAAGCTTGCCGATTGCGCCGGTGGGCATGCCGAAGAACACGGCCGTCTTGGCCTTCTTGATGGCGATATCGATGGAGCCGACCCACGCGCCGTCCATGCGGAAAAATGCTTTCAAGTCCGCGCCGCTGTCGACGACAGCGATACACATCTGGGTCTTGGTCCGCTCCGCCTCCTTGACGGCTGCGGCGATGATTTTTTCAGCGTCTTTGATTGTAACGTGCATGTTCTTAATCCTCCAAAGTCATCGCGTCGCCGCGGGACGGCACATATCGTGTGAGCTAGCACGCGATTTCAATATGGTACGGTGAGACGGTTTTTCAGGGTGCTGAGGCACGGCGGCAGGTTTCAGTCACGTACCGCAGAACCGGCCGCAAAGCGCCGCGAATTCGGCTTCGGAGCCGCGGAAGACGTTAAGGTCGACGGGCCCTTCGATGCCGGGGCGGCGCCCGCGATTGTGGTACTGCCAGATACGCCATTCGACGTTCGCGGAACTGTGGCTTGATGACTAGGCTTCTGATCCAGAACAGCTCCGAGGCGAGCTTTCCCTCAAGATTGGCGGCGTGGAATTCGGCGGTCGTGTAGACGAGGGGACGGACGCCGTAGTGCCTCTGGACGTCCGTCATGAAGCGCTCGATCTCGCCGACGAGGTCGGTAACGACCGCTCCCTCGCGACACGGGCCGTCATGCTCGACGTCGATGACCGGCGGCAGGGCGGCGGATTCACGTGGAACGGCGGCGATGAAGTTCCTCGCCTGCTCGGCGCCGGGCTTGCAGGCCGTGAAGAAGTGATAGGCGCCGCGCGGGATGCCGGCTTTGGCGGACTCCTGCCAGTTGCGCTCGAAGCTCTTGTCGCGGAAATCTCCGCCCTCGCTGGCCTTGATGTAGGCAAAGGCGACGCCGCTCGCGCGCACCTTGGGCCAGTCGATGACGCCCTGGTGGTTCGACACGTCGATGCCGACGACCGGATACCAAAGCGGCGCCAGCTCCAGGCGCGAATAGGCGAACGGCGCGACGGCTGCGCAAAGAGCCATCGCGCCGATGACGAAAGCAAAGCGCCGGAGGCGGCTACTTCTCATCCTTGCCGGCGTTCAACTTGTAGAGGTTCGACAACAGCGCCTCGAAGCCGCCGCCGCTCGATCCCGTATGCAGGTCGATGCGGCCGACCTTCTCGACCAGCTTCTCCAGCGCCTCGAGCTCCTTCAAGCGCAGCAACAGCGGGTTGTTCTCCATGAGCTTCGAGGTGTTGAGCAGCGAGCGTGTCGCGGCCGTCTCCTCCTGGCGGCGGATGAGGTTGGCCTTGGCGACGCGCTCGGCCTCGACGACCTTGTTCAGACAGATCGCGCACATCGCCCGGAAGGATGATGTCCTTGACGCCGATCTCGCCGATCTCGGCCCCGAGGGCTGCGGCGCGCTCACTCACGTAGGCGCGCACCTGGGCATCGATGGTGTCGCGGGCCGCGAGAATCTCGTCGAGCGTGCGGGCGGCTACCGCCTCGCGAATGGCGAACTGGATCAGCCGGTACAAGGTCGCGTTGACGTCGCTGGAGGCGAGCGCCGCCTTCTCGGGATCGACGATGCGCGCGAAGGCCGTCAGCGTGACGCGGATGCCGACGCGATCCTTGGTCAGGATCTCCTGCGCGGTGACCTCGAGCGGCTGCGG
Organism: uncultured Alphaproteobacteria bacterium; assembly: GCA_963831345.1. Classification (GTDB taxonomy): domain Bacteria; phylum Pseudomonadota; class Alphaproteobacteria; order Rhizobiales; family Hyphomicrobiaceae; genus Hyphomicrobium_C. The sequence goes on along the minus strand of CAWHPZ010000030.1, from coordinate 398,325 downwards.
ACGCAAGTCCACCTTGGCGATGCGCACGGTGCGGCCAACGCCCCAGAAGGCATGGCGGCCGGGCTTCAGGCGCTCCACGAACTCGCCGTCGACATAGAGGAGGCCAGCCTCGTGCGACTCGACCACGGTCGAGATGACGGCCGGGCCGCCGCGCGCGACGTCGAGCTTATTCAAGTGACGCTTGTCGATGCGCATGTTCTCGGCGGTGTCGATCATCTCGACATCGACGGCCGTCACGACCTTCCAGAAGGCGCGCGTCGTGTTGGGCAGCACGAGGTGCTTCGGCTCGCCGTCCATGGAGACGATGGCCACCTGATCCGGCCCCGGTTGCACGATGGCGAAGTTTTCGGCCGCAAGAGCCGGATCCATTTTCGCCAACAGCAGCGCCTTGTCGGCAGCGACCTCGGTGCGCACGACCTTCATGACCTCGACCGACAACTGGCTGAAGGGGTCGAACTCCGCAAACCGGCCCGGCGACAACAGGCGCTCGAAGCGACCGTTTCGCGACAACAGTGCGCGCTCGTCATCCTTGACGACGATGGTGGTCCAAACGCCCTGCCGGCTCATTGCAAACTCCTAAACTCATGACTTCACACAACATCAAACTGCCGATGGCCAAACGGGTCACCGGCCGCGCACCACGACGATGACGCGGGCTGCTGCTTGAGCCTTGCCGTTCCGGCCTTGCACCTCAGGTCCGCGCCACGCTGTTCCTTGCGGAGTGGCGCCACGCGAAACCTCAGGCTCCGGCTTGACGGCGAGGCGGTATCCGCAGCAGCGCGGAGCGCATCGACGCTTGCCCTACCGCCGTCTCCTCGGCCGAAGCCTTGGAGCCGATAGCGGGCGGGAGCAACGACCGGCTTCCCTTGAGTGGAAATCGCTTGGAGGCGATTGGCGCTGGATTTGAACCAACTACAGCGAGATTAACAGTCTCGTGCTCTACCCAATGAGCTAGCCATCATGGAGAAGCTAAAGGGACTCGAACCCCCGACCTCCCGCGGACCGCGGGCGCTCTACCCCTGAGCTACAGCCTCGTTTTGGTCCCAGCGGAACGCGGAACACGCTGCCGCAAAGCAGTGCGCGCCAGCCAGGTCTCAACGAGCCCGGACACACGGCGATCCAACGGGACGTCTACGGAGCACCAGTAATTGGGCAAAATTGGCGCAGGCTGGGACATTGCAGTCTTTTTAATTGCGAATAATTCGCAACTGCACTAGTGCTCGACCATGGATACACGAGCGCCTCTAGCCGAGACAGCCAACGAAGCCCATAAAACTCGCGGGTGGCGCGCTTCTTCCGAAAATCCACCTCTGCAGGAGATCTTCCGCACCATCCGTGTGCCAGGCGGGGGCTCGAACGTACGCAAGCTGGCGGCCTTCGTGGGGCCTGGTTACCTCGTTGCCGTCGGCTACATGGATCCTGGCAATTGGGCGACCTCGCTCGCTGGTGGCTCCAAGTTCGGCTACGCGCTGCTGTTCATCGCGCTGTTGTCGAACATCATGGCGATCATCCTGCAGTCGCTCTGCGCGCGGCTCGGAATTGCTACCGGGCGCGACCTGGCCCAGGCCTGCCGTGACGCCTTCCCGCGGCCCGTCGCGTGGGTCTTGTGGCTGTTCGCGGAACTCGCGATCTGCGCCACGGACCTGGCCGAAGTGATCGGCACGGCCATCGGTCTCAACCTTCTGTTCGGCATTCCGCTCGAGATCGGCGTCATTCTGACCGCGCTCGACGTGTTTCTCATTCTCTGGCTGCAGAACCTGGGCTTCCGCTGGATCGAAACGCTGATCATCTCGCTTCTCGGCGTCATCAGCGTGTGCTTCGCCGTCCAGATCGCGCTCGCCGATCCGGACTGGCGCGCCGTCATCGTCGGCTTCGCCCCGACCATCGATATCGTCAAGAACCCGGACATGCTGTATCTCGCGCTCGGCATCATCGGCGCGACGGTCATGCCGCATAACCTCTATCTGCACTCGGCGATCGTGCAGACACGCGCCTACGGGCCGAGCCTTCCTGAAAAGCGCGAGGCCCTGCGCTTCGCCACCATCGACTCGACGCTCGCCCTGATGTTCGCGCTGCTCATCAACGCGTCGATCCTCATCCTCGCGGCAGCGACATTCCACAAGACTGGCCGTACCGAGATTGCCGAACTGGGCGAAGCGCATTCGCTGCTGATGCCGCTGCTCGGAGCGTCCATCGCGCCGTCGCTGTTCGCGATCGCGCTCTTATGTTGCGGATTGAACTCCACGGTTACCGCGACGCTCGCGGGTCAGGCCGTGATGGAAGGGTTCATAAACTTCCGCCTGCCGCCTTGGCTGCGCCGGCTCGTGACGCGTGCGGTTGCGATCGTGCCTGCTGCGGTGGTTACCATCATGTATGGTGACAGCGGGTCAGGTAAGCTCCTGATCCTGTCGCAGGTGGTCCTGTCGTTCCAATTGCCTTTCGCGGTCATCCCGCTCGTTATGTTCACGGCGAACAAAGCCAAGATGGGCGCCCTTGTCGCACCGCGCTGGCTCACGGCCATTGCGGCCGTGGTCGCGGCCGTCATCGTGGCGCTCAACGTGAAGCTACTTTTCGATGTCGCCATTGGCGCTTGAGCCACAGTCAATTAACGATCTCGCGACGAAACACACCCTGTGGCGCCCGCAACCATTGCCCGCTCTCTCCCGTTCGCGCTAGGCACGTTCTGAGGGAACAGTTCTCCCCGCGCCTTGCGGATACGCTGCTCCGGCCCAACTCCGACGTGGGCTACGCCTCAACACCAAAAGGGCTTGGACCTAGCCTGACGGGAACGACCAATGGCACGACTGAGCCGATCTTTGGCAGAGCTCAAGAACCGCTACGACGTCATCGTCGTCGGTTCGGGCTACGGCGGCGGTGTCACGGCATCGCGTCTTTCGCGCGCGGGAAAGCGCGTGGCCGTGCTGGAGCGCGGGCGCGAGGTTTTGACCGGCGAGTTTCCGACCAAGTTTCCAGCGCTGAAGAACGAGTTCCGCGTGCGCGGCAAAAGCCTCAGCACCGGACCCGAGACCGCCCTCTATGACGTGCGCATCGGCGCCGACATGCATGTGCTCGTCGCCAGCGGCCTCGGCGGCGGCTCGCTCGTGAATGCGGGCGTGTCGCTCAGACCCGACCCGCGCGTGTTCGCCGACGACGTGTGGCCGGGACAGGTGGCGCAGGACGCACTGATCGACGAAGGCTATCGCCGCGCCGAGCAGTGGGTGCGCCCGATGAGCGATCCGCGCGCAGCCGAAATGACGAAATACAAAGTGCTGGAGCAGGCCGCGAAGCCGTACCGGCACACCGTGGTCGCGCCGCGCATCGCCGTCAACTTCGACGGCGGCGTCAATGCCGCCGGCATCGAGCAGGCAGCCTGCACACGCTGCGGCGACTGCTGCGGCGGCTGCAACGTGGGCGCCAAGAACACCGTCGCGCTCACGTATCTGCCCGACGCGGCACGGCATGGCGCCGAGATCTTCACCGAGATCAGCGTGCAGTATGTTTACAAGACGGCCAGCGGTGATTGGCGTGTTCATGCCAGCTCCGCGGGAAAGAGCTTCGTGTTGGAAGCGCCGGTCGTGGTGCTGGCAGCGGGTACGCTCGGCTCGACGGAGATCCTGCTGCGCTCGCGTGACATGGGCCTTGCCGTTTCAGACCAGCTCGGAAAGCGCTTCTCGGCCAATGGCGACATCATCGCCTTCGGCTACGGTGCTCGGACTCCGGTGAACGCGGTCGGCGTCGGCTATCCGTCGAAAGTCGAAGGCATGGAAATCGGCGCGTCGGTGTCGGGACAGATCGATATCCAAGACGCCGAGAACCTCGCCAACGAGCTGCACGTTCAGGAAGGCGCGCTCCCCTCTGCATTTGCATCCGTGCTGCCGGTGATGTTCCTGCCCAACGGCCGGCTGCTCGGCGCGCTGCAAAGCCTCATCAACGGCGTCTACAAGGGACCGTTCGCGAGCCTGCAGACATTCTTCGCCGTTTCGCACGACAGCGCGTCGGGACGCTTCAGCCTCGAGGACGACCGGCTTACGCTGTCGTGGCCCGGAGCGAAGGACCAGCCGGTCTATGCGCGGCTCGATGCCATCCTGGAAAAGCTCGTCAAGGAAAGCGGCGGCGACTACGTCAAGAACCCGCTTGCCGGCAGCGTCATGGGACATCAGCCGGCCACCGCACACCCGCTTGGCGGCTGCGGCATGGGACGCGATCGCTCGAGCGGCGTCGTCGATCACAAGTGCCGCGTCTTCTCGGCCTCGGCGGGCGCCGGCGACACCGCCGTGCACGAAGGGCTTTACGTTATCGACGGCTCGGTGATCCCGCGGTCGCTCGGCGTCAATCCGCTGCTCACCATCACGGCGCTGTCGGAACGCGCGATGATACTGTTCGCGGAAGAGCATGGGCTGCGCTTCGATACCCAGGTGCGCGCCGGAACGCCGATCCCTGCCAATGCGCCGGGGCTTGCGGCGATGGCTTCGTAAGCCTGTTGGCGGAAAACCGGTTGCGGGATTTTCGCCCACAGTTTAGCAGACCGCATGCGCATCGAATATCACCGCACCCTCATCGCCGACCGCGTCCGCAATGCCGCCTTCCATGAGGCGCTGAAAAGCGTCATCACGCCCGGCAAGACTGTCGTCGCCGACATCGGCGCGGGCACCGGGCTGCTCGGTGTCATGGCGGCGAAGCTCGGCGCGCAAGGACGTGTTCCTCTACGAGGCGGCGGAAGTGGCCGGCGTCGCGGCGGAGACGATCAAAAGCAACCGCGTCAAGACTTGCCATCTCATGCCGTGCCATTCGACGGAGATGGATGATCCGCCGCGCGTGGATGTCGTCGTGTCCGAAACGCTCGGCAACTATGCGCTCGAAGAGAACATCATCGATACGCTGGCGGATGCGCGGGCGCGGCACCTCAACAAGGGTGGCGTCGTCATTCCGAGCCGCATCAGGCAATTCGCAGCGCCTGTCGTCACCGACCGTATCCATCGCGAGCTGACGGTGTGGGACGAGGTGGGCTTCGGCATCGACCTCTCGGTGGCCCGCGCCATGAGCCTCAACAATGCCTATGTGCGCACGCTTCGAGTCCGCCGACCTTCTCGACGGCGGCAACGAGCGCGCAGCTTTGGGATACGGTCGATCTCACGCGCGAGACGAAATGCGAACCGCAACGGCGAGATGCGCTGGAAGCTTTCGTCCGATGCGACCATCTATGGGTTCGCCTACTGGTGGGAAGCGGAGCTGGTGCCGGGCATTTCAATTTCGACCGCGCCTGATGCGCCGCGCACGCATTGGGAGCAGCTCTATTTTCCGCTGCTGGAGCCGATGAAGGCGAAGGCCGGCGAGAGCATCCTGCTGACGCTGCGGTCGCGATCGTCGGAGGAAGCCGGCACGCATCTCGGCTGGACGGCCGTGCACTTCGACGGCAACGACAAGCCGCTCGCGAAGCAAGCGATGGATCTCGACAAGGGCTGGATCCCTTAATTCCCTCCCTCCGGTCCATGCGGAGCATGGCTTCGCCATGACCGGGCAGAAGGAGACCTGCCCGGCGAAGTCCCTGGTCGCGAAGCTCAGCGCCCAATTGAGATGCGTCTGGATCCCGGCCTTCGCCGGGATGACGTTGGTTTTCTGGCGCGGGAATGCCTCAAATTCTCCGTCACCCCGACGGAGGTCGGGGCCCAGAAACTTTGGAGTTTGATGACAATTCTCACCGCGTGCGCTACGGCGTTCGACTGCCCCTCACCCCGCCCTTCGCTCCATAGGGTGGCGGGAGAAAGTTCAGCGGAAGGCGAAAGCTTCGACGGCCGGCTCAGAACCGCGGGCGTCCCTTGCCGGCGCGGCGTAGCGGTCCCCCGCAGCTTCCGTCACGGGGATGAAGTTGGCGCGCATGTCGAACTCGCGCACGAACTGGGCGATGCGCGGCGCGATCTCGGTGCGGAAACGCGAGCCATTGAAGGTGCCGTAGTGGCCGACGCCCTTGCACTCGTAATGGAACTTTCGATCGTCCGGCAGATTGCGACAAAGATCATGAGCCGCGCGGCATTGGCCGAGGCCGGTGATGTCGTCCTTCTCACCTTCGATTGTCATGAGCGCCGTGCGGCGGATTGCGCTTGGATCGACGCGCCGGCCGCGCGAAGTCATCTCGCCTTTCGGCAGGGCATGGCGAACGAATACCGTCTCTATGGTGTCGAGATAGAACTCCGCCGTCAGATCCATGACGGCAAGGTATTCGTCGTAGAACTGGCGATGCTTCAGAGCGGAGTCACCGTCGCCGCGGATCAGATGCATGAACAGATCCTTGTGGGCGTTGGCGTGGCGATCGAGATTCATGGACATGAAGCCCGACAACTGCAGGAAGCCTGGATAGACGTCGCGGCCGGAGCCCCTGTTCGGCCAGGGAACCGACGTGATGACGTTGTGCTTGAACCAAGCCGTGCCGCGCCTGACAGCGACGTTGTTGACGACGGTCGGATTGATGCGCGTATCCACCGGGCCGCCCGCGAGAATGAGGCTCGTGGGCACGCTCAGATCGCCTTCCTCTTCCATCAGCGCGACGGCCGCGAGCACGGGCACAGCCGGCTGGCAAACTGCGAACACGTGCACGTCGCCCTGGAACAGCTCGAGCATCTCGCGCACATAGGCGATGTAGTCATCGAGACCGAATGCACCCACCGAATATGGAACGGCGCGGGCGTCCTGCCAGTCGGTGATGTAAATCTCGTGATCGGGCAGCAAGGTCTCGACCGTTCCTCGCAGCAGCGTCGCGAAGTGGCCCGACATGGGCGCGACCAGAAGAATGCGCGGGTCGCGTCCGGCGCGCGAAGCTGGGATGTCGCGCTTGAAGTGAATGAGGCGGCAGAAGGGGCGCTCCCAGATCACCTGCTCCGCAACCGCCGTCTCGCATCCGTCGACCGTGGTGGTCGAGAGCCCGAATGTAGGCTTGCTGTAGCGCCGCGTCGTGCGCTCGAAGACCTCGCAAGCCGCAGCCGTATGCCGGCCCATCGGCGTGTTGGTCATCGGGTTGAATGGATTCTGGAAGAAATAGTGACAGCCCTTGGCGGCCGCGCGCGCAGGGCGCATTGCGGCGTGCGCAAGTTCATACCAGTGATACAGCACCGTGAATGCCCCCAGCCTTTGGTGCTCGATCGACAGGGCCTCGTCGTTTCTTATTGGCCCGTCGTTCACTCGCGGCACCCACATCGCCGCGAGATCTGCGGCGCTTCGCCGCCAATGCACGAGCACGCTTGAATCTTCCCTCGATTACGAAGTGTGCACTGATTCGAGTCAGATGGCTAAAGGGTGAGCAGTGCTCACAGCGCCTTGGCTAATTCATTTGCCAATTGATCAACGTCCACCGTGTGCAGGAAGTGCTTCACGTACTCGCCCTTGGCATCCATGAGGTACATGAACGAACTGTGGTCGACCCCATAGCGCTCCGGCTCCTTGTCGTTCGGCACCTTGTTCACATACACGCGATAGGCCTTGGTCACCGCGGCGATGTCCTGCGGCGAGCCACTCAAGCCGATGATGCGCGGATTGAAGCTCTTCACGTACTCACCGAGCACTTGCGGCGTGTCGCGTTCCGGATCGACGGTGATGAAAAGCGGCGTGATGCCGTCGGCCTTGGGGCCTAGCTTGTCGAGTGCTGCCGATATGACTTGCAGGCCCGAAGGACAGACATCCGGACAATTGGTGAAGCCGAAATAGACGAGCATCGGCTTGCCGGCGAAAGTCTGATCGGTAACGTTCGTGCCGTCGGGCTCGAGCAAGGTGAACGGTCCGCCGATGAGCGCCTTGCCTGACGACGCCTGTTGAGGACCGCCGGCCGGTATGACCGCCAGCATGACTGCCGTCGCTACGCCGGCTGCCAATCCGATCAGAGCAGCGAGCAGCAGTAGCCTCCGCCGCTTGCCGGTGTCGTTCGTGGTCATGCTCTACCTGCTCTGTATCGGTTGTGATCGGTCCGCGGCCATCGATGCAAAGCCATGGCAAGTCAGCGCCTAGGCAGGCCTGATGGCTGCGCCCGCATATATCGCCTCAGCCGCGGAAATTATCCACTAGCTGCCGGACATCATAATCCGGAACTGGGGTGTAGGGCGGATAGAAGTACCCGTGACGGGAGTACAGCCCGCGGATCTGAATGAAGGAGTGGGTGAATATGGGGTGGATGCTATCTCGAGCCTCGGGCGCCCAAGTATTGACGCCCCCGCTCTGCAACTCTGACAGCGATACGGCGTCGCGGCTGGCATCGAGCCCGATCCAACGCTTGTTGGAATCGACCACCATCCAACCTTTGCTCGTGCGGACCTCCGTCACGGCATGGGAGTCCACCTGCGGCTTCAACAGGGCCCAGAACCAGGGCAGCTTTTTCGTGGAATAGACGGACACATGACGGGTCTGAAAGCCGAGCCAAGCGAGCACTTTTTCGATCACGCGGCTGCGGTCGTAACAGAGGCCATACTTAAGCTCGTAAATATCCTTGGGCTCGCGCTCACGCCCGAACGGAATGGCGCGATCCACTGGGGCGGCCTTGAGGACGGCGTCCTGCACGGCTACGATCGAGCGAACCTCGGCCTCGAAATCGGCGCCATCGCTCTTCTTCAAGTGATCAGGCTCGTATCCGGCCTCGGTCATGATCAGGGCCGCAAACCGCTTATCGTCTGCACTTAGATCGGTGGAGACACCAAAAATTGCGACCGCCAGCGCGGCAGTGGCAATGGCTCCCGCGAGGACAAAAATCACGGATTTGAAGCGTGACCCCATGCAAACGCCCCCCGGCGGACCACTTTCGGTGCGAGGAGCGTGACCTATGCCCGCCGGGGCGAACACCGTCGGGGAGTTGCATTCGGGCTCGAGGGACCGGCCTTGGTTGCAAAGCGAGAGCCTTTGCTGAAAATCTGGGAGGCTGTGCTACCCTTATTTACTTGGCCGCACTTTGATACCGTCCCGCAGGCATGCGCTTGCATAAGTCTCTGTTAAATCACCATCTTAGGCCGAATTATTTCAGCCACCCAGTCCGTGTCACACGGGATTGGGAGCCCGTCAAACTCAAGACATGACCATAACCGCGATGCGCAACCTCAAGCTCAGGGACGAGACTCAGCTCAACTTCGGGACCGACAGCCGGCTGAGGCTGCTCACCATTGTCCGGCTGCGCTGGCTGGGCGTGCTCGGGCAGATCTTTGCCGTCGGAGCCGTGTACCTCGTTCTCGGCTTCGACCTGCCTGTGGGCGCATGCCTCATCTGCATCGCCATGTCGGCGTGGGTGAACGTCTACCTCGCCGTGCGCTACCCGGGCCGGCACCGACTTTCCATCGCATTCGCGACGTCCCTCCTCGCCTACGATATCGTGCAGCTTGCATCGCTGCTCTATTTGACCGGCGGCATCGATAACCCCTTCACGATGCTGATCGTGGCGCCCGTCACAGTGTCGGCGGCTACGCTCCCGCTTCGGCAGACCATCGTGCTCGGCATACTCGCTATCGCCGCAACGGCGTTCCTCGTCTTTTCGTCCATGCCGCTGCCGTGGTACCCGCCCATGTCGCTGCAGCTGCCGCTGCTTTACCGCCTGGGCGTGCTGGCGGCGGTCTGCGCTTCCATGCCGTTCCTCGCACTCTATGTGTGGCGGCTGACCAAGGAAGGCCGGCAGATGTCCGCGGCCCTTTCGGCGACCGAGCTCATTCTGGCTCGTGAGCAGAAGCTTCATGCGCTCGACGGCCTGGCGGCCGCCGCGGCCCACGAGCTCGGCACGCCGCTGTCGACCATCACGCTCGTCACGCATGAGCTGTCGCGCCAGATGAGCAAGGACAACCCCCATTGGGACGATGTTATCCTATTGAAAGAGCAGTCGATTCGCTGCCGAGAGATCCTGCAGAAACTGACGCGGCATCCGCCTGACGAAGACCCCCTGCATGCCAGCCTGACCGTTCAGGAAATGCTGCACGAGGCGGCGGTGCCTTATCTCAGCGGATCCAAGGCCGTGCGCATCCGTGCCAATCCGGCAGCGGGGACACTGGGTCCCGCGGCGCGCCAGCCGGTCGGATCGCGCCGGCCAGGCGTCATCTATGGTCTCGGCAATCTGATCGAAAACGCAGTCGATTTCGCCGAAACCAACGTCGAGATCGACGCCGAGTGGGACGCCAATTCCGTGAATGTCGTCATCTCCGACGACGGCCCGGGCTTCAAGCCGGAGGTCATCGACGCCCTCGGGGAGCCCTATGTCACGACGCGGCCGTCGGGCACGCGCAAGACCGGGGACGTCAGAGCCTCCGGGCTCGGTCTCGGCTTCTTCATCGCCAAAACGCTACTCGAACGCTCCGGGGCGAGGCTCAGCCTGGAAAACCACGCTGCGCCGCGGCATGGCGCGGTCGTTCGGATTGTATGGCCACGTTACGCCTACGAGGCGAGCCTGCCGGGACGAAGCCCAACCGAAGAGCCGCCTCCGCGTCCAACACGAGATCCGCCGCCGCCTTCGGGGCCAGTTTCAGATGCAATCTAAGACCTCCCTAGTATTAGCGGCGCATTCACCATAATTACTCGCTGCTGAAGCAACAGGCCAATTAGCTATCACTCGCAGTGAATATGCTCTTGGCTAAGCATCATCAGCTACTATAAATCCCAGGACTATTGGGAGGTGCGCGATATGACTGAGGATCTTTCTTTCCGGCAGGACGAACTGCCCGAGGATCGCTCGCTAATTATCGTGGACGACGATCGCCCGTTCTTGCAACGGCTCGCCCGGGCGATGGAGCTTCGCGGTTTCGAGGTTCGGAGTGCGCATTCGATCTCGGAAGGGATCGATCTCATCCGGGCTCAGGCGCCGGCGTTCGCCGTCGTGGATATGCGGCTTGAAGACGGCAATGGCCTCGACGTCATCGCCGAGCTGACGCGCGCGCGCCCCGACACGCGCATCATCGTGCTGACCGGATACGGCAACATCGCGACGGCCGTTTCGGCGGTGAAGCTCGGCGCTGTCGACTATCTCGCGAAGCCCGCCGATGCCGACGATGTGACCGACGCCCTGCTCGCGCCCCACAATGCCAAGGCCGCTCCGCCCGACAATCCGATGTCGGCCGACCGCGTGCGGTGGGAGCACATTCAGCGCGTCTACGAACTCTGCAATCGCAACGTGTCGGAGACGGCACGGCGGCTCAACATGCATCGGCGCACGTTGCAGCGCATTCTCGCGAAGCGCGCGCCGAAGTAACCGGCGCGTGTCTAGCGGTCCTGCCTAGACTTCCGCGGCCAAAAGCGCCGCGTTCACCGCAAGCGAAGGATCGAGCGTGATCGCGAGGCGCGAGGCGGCGGCGCGCGCGTACTTCAGCGTCATGACCTTCCTGCGCGGCGCGGGAAGGCGAAGCTCGGGCGCCGGGCGGATGATCTCGCCGGCATAGCGATCAGCGACGATGAGGCCTGCCTCCTCCGGCAGGATCTCCGCCGGAAAGTCCGGCCGTACGGCGAAGAACAGCCGGTCGGAAAAATCGCGATAGTCAGGCCACTTATTATCGGCGCGGAAATCCTCGATCGAGGATTTGATCTCGACGATCCATATGCTGCCGTCGACGCAAAGCCCCATGATGTCGGCGCGGCGGCCATTGGGCAGCCCCAGCTCGGACACGCACGAGACATTCAGGGACGCCAGCAGGCGCGTGACGCCGCGGCATATTTCGAGCGCCGTGGCCGACTGCGGCCCGCCCATGTTTCGGCGGCCCGGCGCGAGAACGCCCTCGATCTTGTCCACATTCACATTAGTATCGGTCATGGAACTGCCACCAGGCACTGACACTGGTCCTACCTTCGACATGTTTCGGGCGCGTTGCGGATGCACGTGCTCGACATGAGCTTACCGAGCCGCATCGCGGTAATTGTGGCACGCTCTGCCGAGAGGCGATAACGCATGTTCTTCAAGCGCCCTAGCAAAGACAAGTCCGTTCCCGCGTCCGCGCCAACCACCGAAATCCCAAAAACCGAAGCCAGCAAAAGCGTTTCCAGCGCTGGAGCGCCAGAGGCGCTATCCGCGAGCGATCTACGCGCCGTCATCGATCCCAAGGCGCTCGGATTCAAAACCACGGCCGAACTGAAGCCGACCGATACTCTCATCGGACAGGAACGTGCGCTCAAGGCGCTCGATTTCGGGCTTGCTATGTCTGGGCCCGAATTCAATGTGTTCGTGCTCGGGCCTCCATCCTCCGGCCGGCGCACCAGCGTCAAGGCAGCGCTGACGAAAGCGGCAAAGGACCGCGAGGCGCCATCCGACTGGGTCTACGTCCATAACTTTGCCGATCCGGACCGGCCGCGAGCATTACGGCTGCCGCACGGGCAGGGCCGAAAGCTTCGGACCGCAATGGCGGAAGCCATGAACGAGCTCAGCGTGACGCTGCCGGCGGCGTTCGACAGCGAGGAATATCGCGCCCGGCGGACGGCCATCGACGAGCAGTATCACGCAGGCCAGAGCGACGTGATCGAGGCGCTGCACCAGAGAGCCGCGGCGCAGAACATCGCCATCGTCAAGACGCCCTTAGGCTTCGGCATGGCGCCCATGCACGGCGGCAAGGTGGTGAAGCCCGAGGTGTTCAACCAGCTTCCGGACAACATGCGCCGCGAAGTCGAAGCCCGCATCGACAGCCTGCAGAAAGAGCTCGAAGCCAATCTCGCCGAGGCACCGGCGGCCAACAGGCTGAGGCGTCAGCACATCGCGGATCTGGACGAGGATTTCGCGCGGGCGGCGGTCGAGGCGGCGCTCGACGATGTCAGCACGCAATTTTCGGAGCTGACCGAGGTTGGTGCATATTTGGCCGCTGCCGAGGATGATCTCGTGCGCAATGCCGCCCAGAGCCGCGATACTCTTCGCGCCGGAGGTGACGCGGCCACGAGCCTGCTGCGGCGCTATTCTGTCAATGTCGTCGTCGCGCATGAGGACGAAAAAGGCGCGCCGGTCGTGGAGGACGCCAATTCGACCCTCTCGAGTTTGATGGGCCGCATCGAGCACGTTGCCCAGCAGGGCGCGCTCGTGCAGGACTTCACGCAGATCAAGCCGGGGTCGCTGCATCGCGCCAACGGCGGATACCTCATTGTGGATGCGACCCAGCTCACTTCCGCGCCTGCGGCCTGGAGCTGGCTGAAGCGCAGCCTGGCTTCGGGCACTGTCGCCATGGAACCTGCAGGCGAGCCCGCTGTCGCTGGCCTCGCGCGAACGATCGAACCCGAAGCGATCCCTCTGGATGTGAAGGTCATTCTGATCGGCGACCGCGACCTGTATCAACGCCTGACGCAAAGCGACCCGGATTTCGCGCGCCTGTTCAAGGTGCAGGCGGAGTTCGATGACGCGGTGGTGCGCAGCAAAGAGACCGACAAAGACTACTGCACGCCTGATCGCGTCGGTGGTCGCTTCTCACAAGCTCAAGCCCATCGAAGCCGCCGGCGTCGCCCGCCTCATGGAGGAAGCCGCACGGCTCGCAGAGGACCGCGACCGGCTTTCGCTCGACGTGGGACGCATGGCCGACATCGCGCGCGAGGCCGACCACGCTGCCCGCGAAGCCAAGCACGACACCATCAAGCGCGACGACATCCAGCGCGCCATCGAGAGCTACGCGGGCCGGGCGGCGCGGTCGCGCGACCGCGCGCAGGACAGCGTCACGCGCGGCATCGTCCTCGTCGATACCGATGGCGACAAGATCGGCCAGATCAACGGGCTTTCGCTGCACGAGGAGGGCGTCATCTCCTACGGGCGTCCGAGCCGCATCACGGCACGCGTGCACGTGGGACAAGGACGGGTCACGGATATCGAGCGCGAGGCGCAGCTCGGCGGGGCGCTGCATTCCAAGGGTGTCATGATCCTGTGGGGCTATCTCGCCGGCCGCTTCGCCCAGGACAGTCCGCTTTCTCTCGCGGCGTCGCTCGTTTTCGAACAATCGTATGCGACCGTCGAAGGCGACAGCGCGGCGTCGGCCGAGCTTTACGCACTTCTTTCAGCACTGGCCGAGGCGCCGATCAGGCAGGGCCTGGCCGTCACCGGCTCCGTCAATCAGTGCGGCGACGTGCAGGCGGTCGGCGGTATCAACGAAAAGATCGAAGGCTTTTTCGATCTGTGTAAGGCACGCGGCTTGACCGGCACGCAAGGCGTGCTCATTCCGCGCGCCAACGTACAGAACCTCATGCTGAGGGAAGATGTCGTCGAGGCTGCCAAGGAGAAGAAATTCTCCGTCCATGCCGTCTCGACGATCGACGAAGGCATCGCGCTTCTGACTGGCGTTGCGGCCGGCGAGCGCCAGGCCGACGGCTCCTATCCTGCTGCGAGCCTCAACGGCCGCGTCCAGGCCCGCCTTAAAACGTTCGCCGACAGGGCACGCTATTTCAACGGCGCGCCAGGAAAGCCCGGCTCATGATCGCGCATGTCGCCGAGGTGGGTGAGCACCGCGGACGCGTGGTGCTGCATCTCGGCGCCGGACGCCATGTCGCCGATGTCGCGATCAATGCGGCCGTACGGATCGCGCAGGCGTTTCAGTCGGAGATCGAGACGCTCGTGGTCGAGGACCAGCAGCTCGTCGACTTCGCCAGCTTTCCGTTCGCGCGCGAGATCTCGCATTCCGGCCGCACATCGCGGCAGCTGTCGGCAATCGACATGGAGCAGGACCTCAAACTCCAGTCGGCGGCCCTGCACCGGCGCGTTGCCGCCGTGGCTCGGGCGGCTGACGTGAGAACATATGCGCGCGTGGTACGCGATGAGCCTTTGCCCGCGCTCGCCAAGGCGTGCTCCGAGCGTGGCCCTTGGAACGTGGTGACGCTGGGCCGCACGCTGGACGCCGAGGGCTCGGAGGAGCTTCAGGAGCTGTTCTATAGCGTCGAGGGAACTACGGGCTTCGTCGTTACCGGGCCGAAGGCGCTGCGCACCGAGGGCCCGGTGATCGCCATCATCGAGGACCTCGAGCGCGTACCGCCGATGCTGCGTGCGGCGGAGCGGCTTGCGAGCGCGACAGGCGGGGAAGCCAAGCTGTGGCTCATTGCCAATGACGCGGAGGAGCTCGACTGGATGGATGGCCAGGCGCGCCTTGCCCTTGGTCTCGCGGCTCCGGCCACCATGGAAGGCTTCATCGTCGACGGCAACGATGTGGACGGCGCCGCCGGCACGCTCGCGGACCTGCTCAGAGACCAAGCCGCCGGATTTGTCATCTCGCGCTTCGGGGGGCGGCTTGCGCCCGAGTTCTGCAGCCCCGGCCGCCCGGCTGGGCTTCTCGAGTGTCCGTTGTTTCTCGTGCGCTGAGCAGCCGCAGCGCGAATTTTCCAGCTTTGCCTCGCAGTTCACAGGCGCCATGGGCTATGGCATCACAAGGGTCGCTCAAGCGCCCTGCGGTGCCTGAGGGCCGGAGTTCCAATGCCTGAGCTGCCAGAAGTCGAGACGGTGCGACGCGGCCTGGAACCGCTGATGACGGGGCATACGTTCACCGACGTCGAGACACGGCGCGCCGATCTGCGCTTTCCGTTCCCCGAGCGCTTCGCCGCGCGGCTCAAGGGCGCCAAGATCAAAACCCTGTCGCGCCGCGCGAAGTATCTTGGTGGCCGGCCTTTCGACCGGACGAGACGCTCGTCATGCACCTAGGCATGACGGGCCGGTTCTCGATCAAGCGCAAGGGAGAGGCCGAGGCGCATCAGATCGGCGATTACGAGTACGGACAGCCGGGCGACGCCAAGCACGCCCATGCCGTGTTCCGCATGTCGGGCGGCAGCGTCATCACCTACAGCGATCCGCGCCGTTTCGGCTACATGCTGCTCATTCCCGAGGCCGAGCTTCAGCAGCATCCGCTGTTTCGCGCGCTCGGCGTCGAGCCGCTCGGCACGGAGCTGACGCCGGAATATCTGGCTCGCCGTGCTGCGGGAGCGCGGCGCGACCTCAAGGCCTTCCTGATGGATCAGCGCGTGATCGCGGGCCTCGGCAATATCTACGTGTGCGAGGCGCTGTTCCGGGCCCGGCTCAGGCCGTCGCGCAGTGCTTCGACGCTGGCCAACAAGCGGGGCGGGCCAACGAAGGAGGCGACAGCTCTGGTCGAGGCCATCCGGTCGGTACTTGGCGACGCCATCAAGGCCGGCGGCTCGACGCTGCGCGACTATCGGCAGGCGGACGGATCCAGCGGCGGCTTCCAGAACACGTTCTTCGTCTACGGCCGCGAAGGCGAGCCTTGCCTTCGACCACGGTGCCGGGGCATCGTCGAGCGCAGCGTCCAAGCGGGGCGCTCGACCTTCTACTGTCCGGTGTGCCAACGCTGAAAGGGTGCGCGTCCCATGGCTTACGAGACCATCCTTACCGAGACGAAGGGGCGCGTCGGCCTCATCACGCTCAATCGTCCGGCGGCGCTCAACGCTCTCAATGATCAGCTCATCGGCGAGCTGAACCAGGCTCTCGATGCCTATGAGGCGGACGAGGGCATCGGCGCCATTGTCGTCACGGGATCGGAGAAGGCGTTTCGCGGCCGGGGCCGACATCAAGGAGATGCAGGCCAGGACCTACATCGGGAACTACAAATCCGACTTCCTCGCCAGCTGGGAGCGCATCACGCGCTGCCGCAAGCCGGTGATCGCCGCAGTCGCGGGTTTCGCGCTCGGCGGCGGGTGCGAGCTCGCCATGAGCTGCGACATCATCATTGCCGCCGACACCGCCAAGTTCGGCCAACCGGAGATCAAGCTCGGCATCATGCCGGGAGCGGGCGGCACGCAGCGCCTCATTCGCGCGGTCGGAAAATCCAAGGCGATGGAGCTTTGCCTGACGGGGCGCATGATGGACGCGGCGGAGGCCGAACGTTCGGGTCTCGTGGCGCGCGTCGTGCCGGCGGCAGATTTGCTCGCGGACGCGCTCAAGACCGCCGAAGCCATCGCCTCGATGTCGCTTCCGGCCGTCATGATGACGAAGGATTGCGTCAATCGCGGCTACGAGACGACGCTTGCCGAAGGTGTCCGCTATGAGCGGCGCACTTTCCACGCGCTGTTCGCGACGCACGACCAGAAGGAAGGCATGGCGGCGTTTCTCGAAAAGCGCCGGGCCGCAGTTCAAGAACGAGTGACGCGCCACTGCGTCAGCGCCGACATGGTGCAGAGCGCCACGACGGCGATGCCGCCCCAGAGGAAGACCTCGTTGGCGGCCCAGTCCGATTTCAGCGTTGAAAGCTTTTCGGCGCCGAAGAGGTAGATGAGGCCGCCGGCCGCGGCGAGCCCATGCAGCGCCGTCAGCACGATGGGCGGAATGCCGGCACCTCCAGATCGTCCGAGCGAGAAGCCGTAGAGCGCTATTCCAGCGGCAAAGATCGAGGCTCCGCCCGCATACTGGAAGGCGTGCCGCCATACGAGGTCCGACAGGGAGTACATGCCGAACATCGCGGATGCACCCCAGGCGTAGATCAGCGCGGCGAGCCATACGTTGCAGCGAAGCGCCGATCTCACGAGGTTCGGTCCCTTCAGTGCAGCCGCGGCCCTGGACCACAACGGCGCATTAATCCCGAGCCCGGTGCCGACAACGAGAGACGCGAACAGCCCCGCCGACAAAGCCGGAAGCAGGCGATCGCCGCGCCCTGCGCCGAGGACCATCATGGTCACGCTTAGCGCTGCGGCGAGCAAAAGCCACGGCAACAGAGGGACCAGCGAATGCCCGCCGCCGTCTACACCGTCCTCAGCGTTCATGCTCATGTGCGGCGTCCGCTCACGAGGCCTGCTTCTTGGCCGTGAGCAGCGCGTGACCCGACAGTGCCGCAAGCGCTATGGCGCCGAGAAGGAAGATGCCGTTGCCCGCCCAATCGTCCTCCTTGATGAACAGGAACTCCTTGTCGGGATCGATCATCAAACCCACAATCGTCACCAGCATGGCGACGAACTGGGCGATGGCGAGATTGCGGCCGAGCTTGAGCATGGTCTCGTCGTCGCGTCCCGCGTCGGCATCCTTGCCAAGCAGGGCTGAAAAACCCAGCGAAAGGCCGCCGGCTAGCGTGAAGCCGACGCAAAAGTGCCACCATTCGCGCCAGTCGAGGACGAGGGTGTAGACGAGCAACAGAGCGGTGGCGCCCCAGAGCCAGACCAGCGCCATATAAAGTGCAGTTACGCTCTCGACGCGGCTTCTGGATGCGCCGCTTTCAGGCGCCAGAAGCCGGCTACGCTCGCGAATGCCGACAACGGCAGCAAGCAGGCTTACGAAGCCGGTTGCCGCAAGCAGAGCCGTAGGCTCGACGGTCTTGGCGGCAAAAAAAACTCCTGCCAGACCCAAGGCGACAATCAACACCCAGGCGATCAAAGCGTGCGTACCCATTCGTAGCGGTTCCCCCTGAGGCGTCCAAGCAACGGATGCGAGGGGCCGTTACATCATCTTTTCAGGCATGAGGGAAGAGCTTAGCCGCGTATGCGGGGACGTCAACTCATTAACCTCGCACCGGCTCAAAGTAAAAGGGCCGAGCTAACGCATCACTCGGCCGGCGCGCGCGAGCCACCAGCAGCCAACGCATCGGACTGGTCATAACGAGCGCGCAGGGCGACGCGCTGTCTGTTCACCCGCTTTTTGAACCAGATGACAATGCCCGTAATGGACAGCAGGGCAACGACGAGCCCCATGAACGACAGGAATACGCGGCCGGGAATGCCGGCGATGCGCCCGGAATGAAGCGGGAACTGAAGCTGCATGAAGATGTCCGCAGCGGTGCCCTCCCAGGGCACTCGCCCGCCCTGCAGCGAGCCATTCATGGCATCGACGAACAACATCTTGACGCCCATGCCGGCTGAGCCGTGGTCATCGCCTGGATGGAAGAAGCTTATCGCGTAGAGCCCATGGTGGAGACCATAGAAGGCGCTGCCCAGAGGCTCGTCCCAGCCGCGCTTCTCGGCCTCGGCGCGCGCAACCGAGATGGCGTCGGTGTAACTCAGCTTGGGCTCGATGGGCTTGTTGAGCGGGGCCGGAGACCTGTCGTCGAAGGCATCGGGCGTGAGCGATGGAAATCTGGCTGAGGATTGGGCGCACGACCTCGTTGTTGAGGTTCATGGAAATGGAGGTGAAGGCGAGAATGAGCAGCATGATCCACAGCCACAAGCCGAAGGCGCGATGCAGATCGAGGTTGAGGCGGTAGCTCGAGGCGCCGCGCTTGATCTTCCACGCCGGGGCCCAGCGATCCCACCATGATTTCGGCGTGGCGCCGGCCGGAGCCTCGGACGTCATGCCCAGCATCGCTTCCTCTCTGCCGCGTGCTCCCGGCGCGCCTCTGCGCAAACGGGCTGGAAGCGTGAGGTAGAAGCCGACGAAACAGTCGAACATCCAGACGATGCCGACGAGGCCCATGAACCACATGCCCCAGCGGTCGATGCCCCAGAAGTCCGGAATGTGCATCGAGTAGTGGAGCTTGTAGAGGAACGGCAGGATGTTCTCGGTGTCGAGCGAGACGGCGCCCCAGTAGCGCTTGCCGGCGATCTCTCCCGAAGCCGGGTCGATGAAGACCTGATTGTAGTCGAGCGAGTAGAGCTCGCCGGTCTTGGGATCGACACGCGGCTCGACGAAGAGACTCAGCGTTGTGGCCTTGCTCGAACTGCAGCGGGAAGAAGGTCACCTTGCCGCGCGGATCGGCATCCTCCGCCTTCTTCACGAGCTCGAGCGGAGGGAGCGGCGCGCCTTCGGCCTTGGCATCGTAGAGATGCGGATTGAGCCATTCGTCGAGCTCGTGATCCCATGAGATCACGGCGCCGGTCAGTCCCGCGATGGCAAGAAAGACCGCGATGAAAAGACCGGCCCAGCGATGAATGACGGTGAAGGTGGCTCGCATCGATATCCCAGAGTTCGCCCAGACTTCTGAGTAAACATGACTCTGGGAGAATACAACTCACTTGGGCAGAAATTGGGGTGCGTTTCTGCTCCGGCGCTGCCGGACGAAACGCACCCCTGATGGTCGTGCCAAGACCTCAGAATTTGTAGGTCAGGCCCGTGATGATGGTGCGCGCCGTGCCGAGGAAACAGTCGCCGCGCTGAAGGCACGTCGATGACGTATTCCTTGTCCTCGAGGTTCTTGGCGTTGATCGACCAGCGCCAATCCTCCTCCTCGTAGGCGATCATGGCATCGACCAGTGCGACGGCCGGCACTTCGATGACGTTTGGTGCTGTCCCACGAAGCGCCGATGTAGCGCACGCCGGCGCCGACCGACCAGCCTTTGAGATACGGCTGATCGAACTCCCAAACACCCCACATGCGATGCCAAGTGCTTCGGGACGGATTCGATCTGGTTGCCAGCGACCAAAATGGCGTGGATGTGGAGTAATCGAAAATAGCGGTGCCGTCACCATACTCCGCGTCGGTGTAGGAATAGCCGCCGACGACCTTGAGATTCTCTGTGACCTTGCCTGTCAGCTCGATCTCGAAGCCCTTGATCGAAACCGCACCGATCTGCACGTTGTAGTTCGGGTCTACGTCGGGCACCAGCCGGTTGTTCTCGCGAGATGTCGTAGATGGCGCTGTTGATCGCGAAGTTGGCGCCTGTGGGCTGGTACTTGAAGCCTACCTCATACATGCGACCCTGCTGCGGAGCAGAACGGGGTCTGACCTCTGGCGGGTGAGGTTGTGCCGATGACAGGCACGAACGACTCCCCATAGCTCACGTAGGGCGTGAAGCCAGAAGCGAACTCGTACATGAGGCCGGCGCGATAGGACATAGCGTCGTCCTTCTGCGTGTCGCTGCCGTCGGCTTCGTTCTCGACCCAATCCTTGCGAGCGCCGAGAATAGCGAGCCAGTTTCCGAGGCGCATCTGATCCTGAACGTAGAGGCCGGTCTGCGCGACCTCTGGTCTGCAAAGGAGCAGACGTCCAAGCTCGGCAAGTAACTCACTCCGGGCGAGCCGTCACGCTCGACACCATTGCAATCAGTGCCGACCCATCTGCGCTTGACCATAGTGCGGGTCGTAGACGTTGAACGGATTGTCGTCAGTAGGCGAAATTCGAGCGCTTGGCTGCCTCTGAAAGTTCATGTAGTCGACGCCGCCCAGCACCTTGTGGCTCAGGATGCCGGTGGCGAACTTGGCCTCAAGATTTGTGTCCTGGTTGAAGATCTGCGTATCGGTGATCGCTTTCCACCTTGTACGGTTCATCTCCTCTTGAGCCGCGTCAATATATGCACCGGCATAGGTGCTGTCGTAATCGTTATGAATGTCCGCATACCGCGAGACGTGGCTTAGCTTGAACACCGAGTTGAACCTGTGCTCCGCAATCACCGTGCCGGAGGCGACGTCGGTATCGTAATGATCGCCGGGCTCACCCACGAAACGGTCAAACGGAATGCGTCGGCCGTTGACGTTGGGAAAAATCGTTCCGACGTGGGGCAAGAACTGCTGTGTCGATCCGGTTTGATCCTTCTGGAAATGGCCGAGCACGCGTAATCGATGTGTCGCTGTCGGGGCGGAAGGTGATCGCGGGCTGGATCGCATAGCGGTCGTCATCGACGAAATCGACCTGTGTATCGGCATCGCGCGCGAGGCCCGTCAGGCGATAGGACCATTTGCCATCCGAAGTGACCAGGCCGGTCGTGTCGAACTTGACCTGCTTGAAGTCGAACGTGCCGTATTCGACGGTGACTTCGCCGCCCCGCTCGCTTCTGCGGGCGCTTCGAGACGGAATTGATGATGCCGCCCACTGGTGCCTGACCGTACAGCACGGACGCGGGTCCGCGCAGGACCTCGATGCGCTCCATGAAATACGGATCGATGCGGTAGTTGTAGGAGTAGTAACTGGACGTACGCCTAAGGCCATCGATAAACTCCGCGGCCTCGGTGCCGCGAATGAACGCACTGTCGGTGCGACTATCGAGGCCATAGCCGTCCGCGACGACGCCCGGAACATACTGCAGCGCTTCCTGCAGAGTTTGCGCGCCCATATCGCGGATCTGCTCCGCGCCGACCACCGAGATCGACTGCGGGATTTCTTTCAACGGCGTGTCGGTTTTGATGCCGGTCTCGGTGTTCTTCGGAAGGTAGTTCTTCACCGGACCGTATGGGGTCTTGTCACTGGCGTTGGCATTGCCGGGCCCGGTCGGCTCCTCTTGAACAGGAGCCGGTTGCGCGACAGCATTTTGCGGCGCGGATTGCGCCTTCACCGGCTTCTTCGCGGCAGCCTTTTTCTTTTGCGAGGCCTCGACGGTCAACGGCGGTAGCTCCACCGGGGCTGGTGCGGGCTCCGCCGCCTGCTGGGCGTACGCAGCGCTCGTCAAAATCCCACTGACCAGCACGGACGTTGCAACTGCTGCGCAATCGCGCGCGAGCTTCCCCATTCAAGTCCCCCTCGACCACCCGGCTGAAATAATTTGTAACGCCAGCTAAGTGAACGCGAGTACATGGCCAGCGGACCATGCCGCACCAAATGTGATTCCTGGCTTGATTGTCTATATAAAAAGTCATGAATCCCGTTGTAATCGGGCGCCTGCTTACTAATGGCAGCAGACCGAAGCACCGCACGTCGAGCAGGCGCGCGATCACAAGAGCTGTTGATGCGTTGAAAACGCCGATCAGACCGCGCCGAGGCACCAGGCTAGGACGGCCTTCTGCGCATGCAGGCGGTTCTCGGCCTCGTCGAACACGACCGACTGCGGGCCCTCGAGCACGCTTTCGGTCACCTCATGGCCGCGATAGGCAGGCAGGCAGTGCATGAAGATCGCACCCTTGGCCGCCTTGGCCATCAGTGCATCGTCGACGCTGTAAGGCTTCAGGAGCTGCTTCCGGCGCGCGCCATCGGTCTGGCCCATGGAGACCCAGGTGTCGGTGACGATGCAGTCGACGCCGCGCACGGCCTTGGCGGGATCGCTCATGATGGTGACGTCGGCCTTCTCGCGGCGGACCCAGTCGATGATGTCGTCTGAGGGGCGCAGCTCGTCAGGGCAGGCGACGCGCAGCTCGAAGCCGAAGCGGGCGGCGGCCTGCATCCATGAGGCGGCGACGTTGTTGCCGTCGCCGACCCAGGCAATCGAGCGGCCCTTGATGGGTCCGATGTTCTCCTCGAACGTCATGACGTCGGCCATGATCTGGCAGGGATGCGTCTTGTCCGTGAGGCCGTTGATGACGGGCACGCTCGAGTACTTCGCAAGGTCGAGCAGCGTCGCGTGCGAGTTGGCGCGGATCATGATGGCGTCGGCATAACGCGCCAGAACGCGCGCCGTGTCGGCGATGCTCTCGCCGCGGCCGAGCTGCAGATCGTTCTGGTTGAGCGTGATGGTCTGTCCGCCGAGCTGGCGCATGGCGACATCGAAGGAAACGCGCGTGCGCGTCGACGGCTTCTCGAAGATCAGCACGAGGACATCGTTGGCGATGCCCTTGGGCTTGTATTTCGCGGGGAGGCGCTTGCCGGCAGCCTTCATCGCATGGGCAGCATCGATGATGCGGCGCAGCGTCTTGGCGTCGATCTCATCGAGATCAAGGAAATGTCTAATAGCGTTCGACTTGGCCATGGCGCTTCGGCCGGCTCCGAATGAATGGTTTCTCGTTTAGGTTTTCGATTGAAGGCGCGTGAAGGCGCGCGCGAGACGATCGATGCCTTCAGCTGATCTCATCGTCCTCGACATTGAGCGGCGGGAGCACGCGGATGACGTTCTCGCCGGCGCCGACGACCAGCAGTTTCTCGGCACGCGCAGCCGCGACGGCGTCCGCCGGGGGAACTCCGAGCTTCACGCCCGTCAGCAGGCCCTGGCCGCGCACGTCGAGCACGATATCCGGGAACTGATCCTTGAGGCGTGCGAGACCTTGTTTCAGGCGCAGCGCCTTGAGCTGGACCGCCTCGAGAAACCCGGGCTCGAGCACGACGTCGAGCACAGCCGCGCCCGCAGCCATGGCGAGCGGATTGCCGCCGAACGTCGAGCCGTGCATTCCGGGCGTGAGGCCCTTCGCGGCTTCTTCGGTTGCGAGCACCGCGCCCATCGGGAAGCCGCCGCCGATGCCCTTGGCGATGGCCATGATGTCCGGCGTGACGCCGGCCCACTCGTGGGCGAACAGCTTGCCGGTGCGGCCCGCGCCGGTCTGAACCTCGTCGAGCACCAGCAGCAGGCCATGCTCATCGCACAGGTCGCGCAGGCCTCTCAGGAATTCGGGAGATGGCTCGCGCACGCCGCCCTCGCCCTGGATGGGCTCGAGCATGATGGCTGCCGTCTCGGGGCCGATGGCGGCAGCTACGGCCTCGAGATCGCCATAGGGAATATGATCGAAGCCCGCGAGCTCCGGGCCGAAGCCCTCGAGATATTTCTCATTTCCGGCTGCAGCGAGGGTCGCAAGCGTGCGCCCATGAAAGGCGCCGAGGAACGTGATGATGCGCCAGCGCTCGGGCTGGCCCGACACGTAATGATAGCGGCGCGCCGCCTTGATGGCGCCTTCGCAGGCCTCGGCGCCCGAGTTGCAGAAGAAGACCTTGTCGGCAAAAGTTGCTGCAACAAGCCGCTCAGCCAGGGCTTCCTGCCCGGCGACGCGATAGAGGTTCGATGTGTGCCAGAGCTTCTGGGCTTGGGCCGTCAGAGCGGCGACCAGCCGGGGATGGGCATGGCCCAGCGCGTTAACCGCGACGCCCGAGCCGAAATCGAGATAACGGTCGCCTTCGGCGGTCAGCAGCCACGATCCTTCGCCACGCTCGAAGACCACGTCCTGGCGTGCGTAGGTGGCCATCACCGCTGGTGACGGCCCTTTTGAGACCGGTGAGCCCTTTGGCCCGGTGGCTGCGAGGGGTTTGGACATGGCGCCCATCCCGCTCCCTAAATAAAGAAAGCCGCCTTCCCGGCGGCCGTTGGAGGAGCCGTGATACGCGTGGGGCTTTCAGCTGTCAACGCAACGATAACAGGGAGTCAGGGCGCCCAGGCCCCAGTGGTCCATGCCGCCCCGGGGGGTGAAAAGTTCCCCCAACCCGCATAACCGGCTCCTTGGCGAGGCCCCGGGACCCAGAATCACGTGGACAGTGTGTTTGATTTCGGGGACAGGCCGGCGCGCGGCCCGTCAGACGGGGGGCGGCGACTCACTCTGTTGCGGCAGCGCCACGATTTCCTGTCAATGCCTGGAAACAGCGATGGCCGCGCTTGTACAAGAAATTCAAGTTATTGTAGTTTTAGGTCACCCGGCCACGAGATGTCGCGTTGTAGTGCGACCTTGTTTGTAGCGTGTCCGGCCTGCGTTCGGGCCACTTTTTTCCGCGTATGGCGTCCCTGTGTTTGGGACGGTGAGCCCGCGATAGTCCTGCGTCATCCCCGTAGTCATGTGTGTCCCGAGCCGGCTCCGCCTCGCTTGCGCGTGTATGCCTTTGTGCATGCTCCTTAGCGCGTGATGGCCCTGCCTCTCGGCACGCGAACCCGTCCGGACCCCAAGGTCCGGCGCGCTTTGCTTGAGGAGCAAGATTGATGGCCTGGAACGATGAACGCGTCGAGCTACTGAAGAAGCTCTGGGCCGAAGGGCTAAGCGCAAGTCAGATCGCCGGTAGGCTCGGGGGTGTCACCCGCAATGCCGTCATCGGAAAGGTCCACAGGCTCGGTCTCTCGGGGCGCGCCACGACTTCGCGCATGAAATCACATCGTCCGCGCGCCCGCGCCGCCACGGCACGCCGCCTGGCTGCCAAGCCGGCTGCTGGAGGCCGTTTCGGACAGACCGGCAATCCTGCAGTCCGCGCGCTGTATCAGCCCGAAGCCGAGCCTTTCGTTCCCACCGCGGAAGAACTCGTCATTCCGCTCAAGGAGCGCCGCACCATTCAGACGCTGACCGAGTGCAGCTGCCGCTGGCCGATCGGCGACCCGCAAATGGCGGACTTCCATTTCTGCGGCAAGCAGAAGGTCACCGGTCTGCCTTACTGCGAATTTCACGCGCGTCGCGCTTTCCAGCCGCCGCAGACGCGCCGGCGCGATCGCGAGATGCCCGACATCCGGGTGCCGGCAGTCGGCACGGTGACGGCATCCGGCAAGGAGCCGGCAGACGTCTAAGTTTTGATGGGACCGATGATTCACGCGTCAGGCTGATAGGGCCTGACGCGATCATGGTCCGAAAGTTTCGGCGGGGAGCTGAAGCGGGGGAAGGCCGGATGCACTCGGGGGAGCGCGTCCGGCCTTCATTTTTTTGTCCGCGATCAACAGTAGGTGGAAATCGCGGGGCCTTCAGGCTCCCGGCGATGTTCTGGCCGTGGCCAGAGCTCCCTCGAGGACACGGGCGAAGTCGCGACGCTCTTCATCGTTGAGCAGCCGGCCGAACTCGAATTCGCGGCCGTGCGAGGTGAGCTTCAGGTTGTTGCTGCCATCCGGATGCTCGATGAAGCGGACACGCACCCAATAGGGATTGAATTCGAATTCCTTGCTGCGGCCGGACGGCGTCACCCGAGTGAGCTTCAGAGTGGCCGGGGTCAGCTCGACCAGCTCGTAGGCCCGCGCGGCGCGATAGTTGAGCTTGAAAGCCAGATAGACGAGCAGAACGTCGAGGCCGAAAAAGCCCATCACCGGCCAAGCGCCCATGGAGAGAAAGACGAGGCCGGTGACAAAGCTCACCGTTCCCAGCGCGAGCATGAGAATGAGAAAGCCCCTGGGGTCCAGAGACCTATGAGGATGTAGCACGGCACGGAAGGGGCTCGCCCCGTGCATGATTGATCCGTTATCGTCCATGGGTGCGAGACTAAACCCTCAGCAAATGTTGTTAAAGACCATGGTGCAGCCGAAGCCGCCGAGTACGAAAAAACCCGTCAAGCGGCCAGCAAGACAAGCGTCCGGGGCGCGCAAGGCCAAGGGAGGGAAATTCTCGCCTCCGAATCCTGCCCGGGTGGCGGAGATATTCGCGCGGTTTGCGGCTGCAGATCCGAACCCAAAGGGCGAACTCGAGCATACCAATCCATTTACACTCCTCGTGGCGGTGGTCCTCTCGGCCCAAGCCACGGATGCGGGAGTCAACAAGGCGACGCGGGCGTTGTTCCGGCAGGCCGACGCGCCTGCGAAAATGGTCGCACTCGGCGAGGACAGCGTCCGCGAGCATATCAAATCCATCGGGCTCTATCGAAACAAGGCCCGCAACGTGATCCTGCTGTCGCAGAAGCTGATCGATCTTTATGGCGGCGAGGTGCCCAAGGATCGCGACGCGCTCGAAACGCTTCCGGGCGTCGGCCGCAAGACGGCGAACGTGGTCATGAACGTGGCCTTTGGCGCTGCGACCATGGCCGTCGACACGCACGTATTCCGCGTCTCGCACCGCCTCGGGTTGTCGAACGGAAAAAATCCTCTCGAAGTGGAGGCGGATCTCCTCGCACTCGTGCCGCCCGAATACGGAGTGCATGCACACCACTGGCTGATCCTGCACGGCCGCTATGTCTGTGTCGCCCGCAAACCCAAGTGTCCGACGTGCCTGGTGCAGGATCTTTGCCCGTTCGAGGGCAAAACATTGACCTGAAGTTTCTGACTCGTGTTCGCAATACCGTAACTCTTTGATGCGACACTGTTTCCCAATAGGACTGCCCTTAACTTATTATGAACTGAACCATGTTTCCTTGCCGACCTCCGGCCCTCGTTAAGGGGCACCTAACTGGAGAACGGTAGTACTCTTTCCAGCAAATCCGCGACAGACGGGCCATTTCCGGGGTCAGGGACCATTTTTCTATGAGTGAACGCCCATTGCCGCTTACCGCTGGCGTTGCGGAATTGCAGACTCTGGCGGAATCCGACACGCAAAGGCTGATGGCTCAAAGCGCGAAGCTTGCCCAGCTCAACTCGTGGTTCGAGATCGCCCTCAACAACATGGCGCGCGGACTTTCCATGTTCGACGCCGAGCGCCGCCTCATCGTCTGCAACGCGGTCTATCGCGAAATTTACGAGCTGCCCGAGGAACTAACGCATCCCGGCACGCACATCGCCCAGCTCGTCTCCTATCATGCCCTCAAGGAGGGTGGCCGCAACTCGCCCGAAGAGAAGGAGCAGCAACGCCGCTGGATCGAGTGGCATGTCTCCGAGCTCAAGCGCGGCAAGACTTTCACGCACACGCAGCACCTCAGGAACGGACGCATCATTCTCGTCACCAATCAGCCGCTCGCGGACGGCGGCTGGGTCGATATCCAGGAAGACGTCACCGACAAGACGCAGGCCGCCGAACGCATCTCGTGGCTCGCCAACCACTGCTCGCTCACCGAGACGGCCAACCGCTTCCATATCCGCGAGCTCCTCAACGAGGAGATCCTGAAGGCGAAGGACGATAACAAGGTCGCTGTGCACCTCATCGATCTCGACCGCTTCAAGCAGGTGAACGACACCCACGGACACGCAGCGGGAGACGCCCTGCTCGCGGCCGTCGCCAAAAGAATGCGCTCTACCGTCCGCGACCATGATCTTATCGGGCGGCTCGGCGGCGACGAGTTCGTCGTCGTCCAGCCGGGCATAACGAATGCCTCCCAGGCCGAGACGCTGGCGAAGCGCCTCATGAGGGTGCTCAACTCGCCCTACAGAGTGCTCGGCAACACCGCCAATGTGGGTGCCAGCATCGGCGTCGTGCTCTCCGAAGACGGAACCGAAGACGCCGACAGCATGCTGCGCAGAGCCGACATCGCTCTCTATCGCGTCAAATCCGGCGGGCGCGGCTACTACAATTTCTATCGGCAGGAAGACGAGAAGGTTGCGCTCGAGCGCATGCAGCTCGAGAGCGACATGCGCTATGCCGTCCTCGAAGACCAGCTCGAGCTTCACTACCAGCCAATCGTAAGCCTCAGGACGCGCGAGGTCGCGGGCTGCGAGGCGCTGATGCGCTGGCGGCATCCGAGGCTCGGCCTCATTGCCCCGCTCGAGTTCATTCCGATGGCGGAGAAGAACGGCCTCATCGTCGAGATGGGCGCCTGGGCCATCAAGCGGGCCTGCGCCGACGCCGTGCGCTGGAAGCGACCGGTCAAAGTCACGGTCAATCTCTCGCCGGTGCAGTTCGAGAGCGGGGACCCGGCGGAGGTCGTCGCCGCTGCGCTCTCAGCGTCAGGGCTGCCGGCTGATCGCCTCGAGCTTGAAATCACGGAAACCGTGCTGTTGCGCAGCGAGGCGCGCATCAAGGAGATCCTGCACAAGCTGCGCGACCAGGGCGTGCGCATTGCGCTCGATGATTTCGGCACGGCGTTCGCTTCGCTCAGCTACCTGCGCAATTTCGCTTTCGACAGGATCAAGATCGATCGCTCGTTCGTCTCCGAGATGTCGGAGCGGCAGGACTGCATGGCGATCGTCACGGCCGTGGCCGGGCTCGCCAGGGCGCTCGACATCGGTTCCGTCGCCGAGGGCATCGAGACGGTGGAGCAGCTTGCGCAGGTCACGAGCGCGGGCTGCAACGAGGTGCAGGGCTATTACTTCAGCCCACCCGTGCCGTTCGCAGGCATCGAGCAGGCACTGGACCTGTGCGAAGCCAAGCTGGCCCAGGACCGGCTTCTGAGCATCTCAGCCGTCGAGGCGCACGGGAATGCCGGCGGCGGCCATGTGCTCCTTCGCCTCGCCGATGGAATACGTGCCGAAGTGGAAGATCGAGGCGGCCAGCACGGCGCTGGCATGGCCTTGCTTCACGCCGTTGACGAGATCATCCAGCGTGCCGACGCCGCCCGAGGCGATGACGGGGATCGATACCGCATCCGACACGGCGCGCGTCAGCTCGAGATCGAAGCCCGCCTTGGTGCCGTCGCGATCCATCGAGGTGAGCAGGATCTCGCCCGCGCCGAGCGCGGTCACTTCCTTGGCGAAGGCGACGGCATCGATGCCGGTCGGGTTGCGGCCGCCATGGGTGAAGATCTCCCAGCGCGGCGGCTCGCCTTCCGCCGACACGCGCTTGGCATCGATGGCAACGACGATGCATTGGGCGCCGAACTTCTCCGACGCCTCCTTGACGAACTGGCGATTGTTGACGGCTGCGGTGTTGATCGAGACCTTGTCGGCGCCGGCTTCGAGCAGCTTGCGGATGTCGTCCAGCGTGCGCACGCCACCGCCAACCGTCAGCGGCATGAAGCAGCGCTCGGCCGTGCGCTCGACGACATCGAAAATGACGTCGCGAGCCTCATGGCGAGCGGTGATGTCGAGAAAGCAAAGCTCATCGGCGCCCGCCGCATCATAGGCGGCCGCCGCCTCGACCGGATCGCCGGCATCGACGAGATCGACGAAGTTGACGCCCTTGACGACGCGGCCGTCCTTGACGTCGAGGCAGGGGATGATGCGGGTCTTGAGCATGTGTGTGATGCTTTCTAGCTCGCCGCCAGCACGGCAAGCGCTTCCTTGGGATCGATGCGGCCGTCATAGAGCGCGCGGCCGGTGATGGCGCCTTCGAGCATGGCGTATTCGGGCTTACGCAGCGCAATGACGTCGTCGATGGAGGCGAGGCCGCCCGAGGCGATGACCGGAATTGCCGTGGCGCGCGCGAGCTCGGCCGTGGCCGGGAGATTGAGCCCCTTCAGGACGCCGTCGCGCTCGATGTCGGTGTAGATGATGGCCGAGACGCCGGCATCCTCGAACTGCTTTGCGAGATCGATGGCTGAAAGCTCGGAGGTCTCGGCCCAGCCTTCGACCGCGACTTTTCCTCCCTTGGCATCGATGCCGACGGCGATGCGCCCGGGGAAGCGCTTGCAGGCTTCCTTGACCAGCGCCGGATCGCGCACGGCGACGGTGCCGAGGATGACGCGGCGAATGCCCTTGGCGAGCCACGTCTCGATGGTGCCGAGATCGCGGATGCCGCCGCCGAGCTGCGACGGGATGGAAATAGCCTTCAGGATGGCATCGACGGCCGCGCCGTTGACGGGCTTGCCGGCGAAGGCGCCATTCAGATCGACGATATGGAGATACTTGAAGCCCTGAGCCTCGAACGTCCGCGCCTGGTCGGCGGGATCATCGTTGAAGACGGTGGCCTCGCTCATCTCGCCGAGCTTCAGGCGCACGCATTTTCCGTCCTTGAGGTCGATCGCAGGGAAGAGGATCACGCTTCATCTCGCTGTGGCCGGTCTCGCCGCAGACCGGGCGGGCCGCCATCACTTTGCTACGTTCGTGTTCTAGTTTTGTACTTCGTCACGTAAAACACTATCTATCGAGCGACCTGATCAATCGAGTTTGTCTCTCCGCGTCAAGTGCAGCACATGGCCACCGCTTTTGTTTCCGCACCTCCGCCGTCCATTCAGCGCCGTCCTCTGACCGAGGCCGACGCCGTCGACATCTGGATCGCGCGTTGGCTCAAGGTGCGGCGGCGGGACCTGATCCAGCGCTACGGCTGCGACCCTCGGCGGCTTTACGAGATCTGGCAGGAAGACACTTTCGCCGGCAGCCGGGACAAGGCGATGAAGCTTTTCCAGGCTCGGTTTCCAGGCCTTGAAGATCGCATCGATCCCGGCCCGCATCGGCGCATTTCCCGCGCCGTCCACCCCGACCAGCTCGCCCTTTTCAAGTAGGCAGCAGGCGAGAACCTGCACGCGGCCAAAATACGGCATTTACGGCCCGGTTTGGCCGCATTTGCCACGGGCGGATTGCTCATTTCTCCCCTGTTTTCGGCTGGTAACGGCAACCCCGCCACCTTATATCCGCCCTGTCTCCCTCATGAGAACAAAATTCGAACAGAGGCTAGACATGGGTGAGCGATTCATGCATGTTCTTCGTATGTTCTCACCCGCGTTCGACACCTCTTCCCCCGCCCCACGGAGAGCCCAAATGCGCACCTATCTGATCTCTTACGACCTCGCCAAGCCCCACCTCCTCAAGCACGTCGTTGCCCAGGCCATCATGGCGATCGGCCATAGCTGGGCGCGTCCGCTCGAGCAGACCTGGTACGTGCGCTCTGAGGAGACCGACGAAGCCATCGAGGCCCGCCTCGCCCGCATGCTCGACTCGGAAGACGGCCTTCTGGTCCAGCGCGTGAAGGACGAGGCCGTCATGACCAACACGTCGGTGCGCTGGTTCCGCCAGCGTCAGGGCGGCGTCGAGACGGGCGGCGACACGAACATCATCGCCTTCCCGAGCGCCCGGCCGGTTTCGGACGAGCCGGAGCTGCCGTTCGCCGAAGCTTGCTAAGAATTAATCAGGGTCAAGAGCACGTTCATCGTCGGTTCAGCGACGAAAGTGTTTGATCCCACTGTACGCGGCTCTGAGTTAGCACACCCCCCTGTCGAGGCCTCCCCCCCCCCCCGCGCCTCCTCAGGGTTCCTCCCCCCGCTAGCTTGCCGCTCTACCCTCTCCCCGCCCATGTCCGTGCATGGCGGGGGGAGGGTCACTCCCTCGATCACGTTTCGCATTTCGTGCGATTGCCCCTCACCGCGTGTCCCGGCTACGCGGACCGCGACCTCTCCCGGATGGCGAAGCCATGCTCCGGGGAGAGGTAAGATATGCTGCAATGAGAACTACGCGTGCCGATTCGAGCCGCACCCTTCACCTCTCCCCGGTGGGGAGAGGTCGACGCGAGGCCTTGGGCCGAGCGGCGGGTGAGGGGGATAACGGCCCGGCGTTTAAGCCGTTAGGATTTCAGGAATTCGCTGGCCTTGAAAAGCGACTGGAACGGGATGCCGGCCTCGGCATAGAGCGCGTCGGCGCCTTCCTCGCGATCCAGGATGGAAATGACGAGCGCGATCTTGGCGCCCCCTTCCTCCAAGGCCTTCACCGCCTTCATCGCCGAGCCGCCCGTGGTGGTCACGTCCTCGACGATGACGACGCGCTTGCCGTTCACGTCGGCGAGGCCCTCGACCAGCTTCTTGGTGCCGTGATCCTTCACGGTCTTCCTGACGAAGAAGCCGGGAAGGCCCTTGCCGGCGCGGCGGGCCGCAATGGAAATCGGCGTGATCAGCGGCACGGCGCCCATCTCGAGGCCGCCGACGCAGCTGGCGTCGAACGGCTCGATGCGGGCGACGATCAGGTCGGCCAGGATCTCCGCGCCCTCGGGATCGAACATCGACGGCTTCATATCGAAGTAGTGGTCGCTCTCCTTGCCGGAGGCGAGCACGACATGGCCGCGCACGAACGACTTCGACTTGATGATGTCGAACAGGCGCGCGCGGGCCTTCTGTTGATCAAGGGCCATGGGTCCGATGCTCCGTTCAGGACGGCTGCCAGGTGAGGAAGTTGGCGATCAGCTTCAATCCCAGCGTCTGGCTCTTCTCGGGATGGAACTGCGTGCCGGCGATGTTGTCCTTGGCGACCATGGATGTGACCGGGCCGCCGTAGTCGGTCTCGGCCACCACGTCGCGCGGGTTCTTCGGCGGCCAAATGATACGAATGCACGAAATAGGCGTGCAGGCCGTCGGGGCCGGTATCGATGCCGTCGAGCAGCGGATGCGGCGTGTCGATCTTCAGCGTGTTCCAGCCCATGTGCGGGATCTTGAGCGCGGGATCGCTCGGCGCGATGGCGCGCACCTCGCCGCCGATCCAGCCCAGGCCGTCGGTGACCTCGAACTCCAGGCCACGCTCGGCCATGAGCTGCATGCCGACGCAGATGCCGAGGAACGGGCGGCCCTTGCCGCGCACGGTTTCCTCGAGCGCCTCGCGCATGCCGGGCACGGCCTCGAGGCCGCGCTTGCAATCGGCGAAGGCGCCGACGCCCGGCAGCACGACGCGGTCGGCGGCGCGCACGTCGGCGGGATCGGAGCTGATGGGATGGACGCGTTGGCTCTCACCCTCGCGCGCGGCGCGCTCGAAGGCTTTGCCGGCCGAGTGGAGATTGCCGGACCCGTAATCGATGATGACGACGCGCTGCATCAGTCGCTCGCCTACGTCTTAGGGGCGAAGCGCTGGCGCAGACGCTGAGACAGCGTGTCGAGCGCTTGCCTGACGCGATCGGCGGCATCCGGCTCGGGCTCGGCGTAGCTCCCGGCAGTCGCGGGAGCGTCAGCGCCATGGAGCCAGGCATCGAAGAAGCGCCGTTCGCACTCGTCGCGGTTCGCGCCGCTGACGGTCGCGATCTCGCGCCATCCCCGCCGCGCTCGCGACCAGCGCAGGATGTTGTTGGCCTCGAAGCCGACGATGACGCTCAGCGCCAGCATCAGCGTTTGCGCAGCAGCGGGATGGGCTTCGGAATCGACGATGCACGGCAAGCAGCACCGCCAGGACAAGATAGCCGAGCAGGCCGCGCCACTCGCCCTTGAACAGAAACCACAGCGGCGTGAAAAACAGTGCCGGCCAGGAAAAGCCGTCCTTGATGAACAGCAGCTGCTCCGCCCTCTCGATGCGAGAAGCGGGTGCGTTCGGCGGCTCGTGCACCGTGTAGACAGCCATTCCAAGGCGTTCCGAAAAAGGCCAACGCAGTCCGAGCATCAGGCCAACATTCCTTTGGTCGACGGCGAGCGCCCGGCTTGGCGCGGATCGAGCGTCAAAGCCTGACGCAGCGCGCGCGCCAGTCCCTTATAGCAAGTCTCGGCGATGTGGTGGTTGTTATCGCCGTAGAGGTTTTCGATGTGCAGCGTGATGCCGGCATTCTGCGCGAAGGCCTGGAACCACTCACGAAACAGCTCCGTATCCATCTCGCCCAGCTTCGGCTGCGAGAAGTGCACCTTCCAGATGAGGTACGGCCGGCCCGAAATATCAAGGGCGACGCGCGTCAATGCCTCATCCATGGGGAGGTGAACGTCCGCATAGCGGGCAATGCCGAGCTTGTCGCCGAGCGCCTTGGCCACGGCCTGTCCCAGCACGATGCCGACGTCCTCGGTCGTGTGATGAAAATCGATGTGCAGATCGCCCTTGGCCTCGAGCTTGATGTCGATCATCGCGTGGCGGGCAAGTTGCTCCAGCATGTGGTCGAGAAAGCCGACGCCGGTCGAGATGGAAAACGTGCCGGAGCCGTCGAGATCGACGGTGGCCGTGATCTCGGTTTCCTTGGTCTTGCGGGATATGGTTGCCTGCCGCTTCACGGGTATCACTTTCTAGACGTTCGTTTTCTGGGCGTTCGTTAACGAGGGGGCTGAGACGCCGCGCCCGCCATTTCTTGCCTTCACGGACCCAAGCGTTTATCAGCTTGCCAGCCCCACTTCCAGTGCGGCTCGCCCCAATATCTTGGCGCGGCTCCGCAGTCTAAGGCGGCTCCGCCAATCCTGGCGCGGCTCCGCCGCGACATAGCCCTTGAATAACGGCGGCTCAAAGCCGACCTCTGCGAGGCATGATGACCGACCCCAGCACGCCTCAAGGCCAGCCTCAATCCTGGCACGCCACCACGATCCTGACTGTGCGCAAAGGCGGCCGCGTGGTGATCGCGGGCGACGGGCAGGTCAGCCTCGGCGCCACCATCATCAAGGCCAATGCGCGCAAGGTGCGCCAGCTCGGCAAAGGCGGCGTCATCGGCGGCTTCGCCGGCGCCACGGCCGACGCCTTTACGCTGTTCGAGCGCCTCGAAGGCAAGCTCGAGCAGTATCCGGGGCAGCTCATGCGCGCGGCCGTCGAGCTGGCGAAGGATTGGCGCACGGACCGTTTCCTGCGCCGCCTCGAAGCCATGATGATCGTCGCGGACCGCGAAACGACGCTGGTCCTGACCGGCACCGGCGACGTGCTCGAGCCGGCGCAGCACGTGATGGGCATCGGCTCCGGCGGCATGTATGCGCTTTCGGCGGCGCGCGCGCTGCTCGATCAGCCGCTCGATGCCGAGGCGATCGCGCGCAAGGCCATGGCCATCGCGGCCGACATCTGCGTCTACACAAACAACAATATCGTGGTCGAAAGCCTGGAGTCGCAATGATCGGGGACGAAGTACTCGATGCGGCGGTCGCCCAAGGCATCATCGACCAGAGCCAAGCGGCGCGGCTGCGCGATCTGGCGCGGACCAGCGTCAGCCCCGTGGTCGCGCGAAGAGCCGCCAGCCCGATCCTGACGACGAAAAGTTCCGGCTGATCGGCGGCTTCAACGACGTGTTCGTGACCATCGGCGTGCTGCTGCTGATCGCAGCGCTGTCGGCGCTTTCGCGCACGTGTCGACTTCGACTCTGGGCTTCAGCGTCATCGCGCTGGTTTCCGCGTGGGGCCTCGCCGAGTTCTTTTCCCGCCGCATGCGGCTGGCGCTGCCTTCGATCGTGCTGGCCTTGATGTTCGCAGGCTCGGCCGCCTTCCTCGCCGCCGATCTCGGCAACATGGTGCTCGGCCTCCTGGGAGCACTTCCCTCGGGAGAGGCCGTCGGAAGCCGCACCGCTTTCAACACGGCTCCAATGATGATTTTCGCGGGGCTTGGCGCCGCCATTGCTGCCAGGGTGCACGAACGGCGCTTCCATGTGCCGATCGACAGCTGCCATCGCGGCGGCGGGTATTCTCGGGGCTGTTTGCGGCGTCCTGTCGTGGCTGGCGCCGGACTGGACAAGCGAACAACTGGGCGGCGATCGTCGCCTTCCTGGGCCTCGGCGTTTTCGCTGTGGCCTTGCGAGTGGATGCGACTGATCCCGAGCGCGCGCACGCGCCGCGCCGATGTCGCCTTCTGGCTGCATATGCTCGCCGCCCCGATGATCGTCCACGCATTGATCCCGCTCGTCACTGGCGATATGACCGGAATTGGCACGACGCAGGCGATCGGAATTCTCGTCCTCTTTGTCCTGCTCGGGCTCGTCGCGCTGGTGATCGACCGGCGCGCGTTACTCGTTTCTGGGCTCAGCTATGCAGGCATCGCGATCGGCTATCTTCTCTCCCAGAGCGTCGAAAAGGCTTTGGGCGTGTCGCTGACGCTGCTCGGGCTCGCCGTCGTCGTGCTCGGCCTTTCCGCCGGATGGCGATCGCTGCGCCGGGCTGTGCTGCCACTTCTGCCACTTGGCCAGTTGCGCCAGCACATTCCGCCCGCCGATCCGGTGCTCGTCCCATGAGCGCGGCTATGGAGCGGACTTCAGCGTCCACCGTCAGAAATCAGATCCAGCGGCGAACCGCCGTTTCTCGTTAGGAGTTCAGCATGGGCTGGTTCTATCTTCTTATCGCAGGTGTGCTCGAAATCGGCTTCACCACGGCGCTGCGCTATTCGGAGGGCTTCACGAAGCTGGTGCCGACTGTGATCGTACTCGTTCTCGCTGTGGTCTGCTTTTACCTCGTGGCTCGATCGACCGAGACGATCCCCCTCGGCACTGCCTATGCCGTATGGGGAGCCTTCGGCTCCGTCGGCACAGTCCTCGTCGGCATCTTCGCATTTCAGGAGCCTGTCGAGGTGCCGCGCCTCGTGCTTATCGGAATTATCATCGCCGCCGTCGTCGGCCTCAAGTTCGTGAGTGAATGATCCATACGATGACAAACTTCTCGCCGCGTGAAATCGTCTCCGAACTCGACCGCTACATCATCGGCCAGATGGAGGCGAAGCGCGCCGTCGCCATCGCTCTCAGGAACCGCTGGCGGCGCCAGCAGATCGAGGGCCCGCTCAAAGAGGAAGTTCTGCCGAAGAACATCCTCATGATCGGCCCGACCGGCGTCGGCAAGACGGAGATCTCGCGGCGGCTCGCGCGCCTCGCCGGGGCGCCGTTCTTGAAGGTCGAGGCGACGAAGTTTACGGAAGTGGGCTACGTCGGCCGCGACGTCGACAGCATCATCCGCGATCTGGTCGAGGTCGGCATTTCGCTCGTGCGCGAAGCCAAGCGCAAAGGCGTCAAGGCGACGGCGGAGAAGAACGCTGAGGAGCGCGTTCTCGATGCGCTCGTCGGACCCACGGCTTCGCCAGGGACGCGCGAAACCTTCCGCAAGCGGCTCCGCAACAACGAGCTCAACGACAAGGAAATCGAGATCCACGTTGCCGACGGCGGGCAACAGTTCCCGATGATGTTCGACTTGCCCGGCATGCCGGGCGGCGGAGCCGGAGCCGTCAACCTCGGCGAGATGCTGAGCAAGGCCATGGGCGGGTCTCGCCCGAAGCCGCGCCGCGTCACGGTGAAGGACAGCTACGGGCTTCCTGATTCAGGAAGAGAGCGACAAGCTGATCGATAGCGAGCAGATCACCAGCGACGCCATCCGCGCGGTCGAGGACAACGGCATCGTGTTCCTCGACGAGATGGACAAGATCTGCTCGCGCGGCGACGCCACGCGCTCAGGCGCGGAGGTCTCTCGCGAAGGCGTGCAGCGCGATCTGTTGCCGCTCATCGAGGGGACGACGGTTTCGACCAAATACGGGCCAGTGAAGACCGACCATGTGCTGTTCATCGCCTCTGGCGCGTTCCACGTGGCGAAGCCGTCCGACCTTCTGCCGGAGCTGCAGGGGCGCCTTCCCATCCGCGTCGAGCTCAAGGCGCTGACGCGCGAGGATTTCCGCCGCATCCTGACGGAGCCTGAAGCAAGCCTCATCAAGCAGTATGTGGCGCTGATGGCGACCGAGGGTCTGAGCATCGACTTCACCGCGGATGCCATCGATGCACTCGCGGACGCAGCCGTGCTCGTCAACTCCACCGTCGAGAACATCGGCGCCCGGCAGATTGCAGACCGTGATGGAGCGCGTGCTGGACGAGATCTCGTTCGAGGCCTCGGACCGCAACGGCGACAGCGTCACCATCGACGCGGCTTATGTCACCGATCGCATCGGCGAGCTGGCGAAGAACGCCGATCTGTCGAAGTTTATTCTTTAGTTTCGATGCGGCCTTCGGCGTTCAGGAACGCGCCCCATCGCGCCACCTTCTCCTGATAGGTGACGGCCTTGCGGCTCGGCGTCGGGCTGGTCGAGGGCAGTGCAGACAGACGTAGATTGTCGGGTGGGATCGTCAGCGTCGCCGCTATGAATTGGCGGAACAGAGATTGCGCGCGCAATCCGTTGAACGCGATCGTGCGCAGGCGCGGATAGTCTACCAATAGCTTCGCGATATCGTTCGGCACCGGGTTGCGGATGGCGGAGTCCAGGCTGCCTATGCGCTCGGCGCTGTGCAGCACGTCCCACAGCGCGATGCGGTTGCGCTTCAATAGCGCCTTCTGCTGCTCATATTCGACGACATGCGGTTCCGCGAAGACATCGGCCAGCACGCGCCAGAACAAATTGCGCGGATTGCCGTAGTAGCGCTGCAGGCGCAACGACTCCTCGCCCGGCAGTGTGCCGAGGATGAGGATGCGGGCGCGAGTGTCGACGAAGGGCGCGAAGCTTTGTTTGAGCACCAGTGTGTTTCTCGTTCGAGGACAATGGGCCTGTCAGCCACTCAAAAGCGGCGCAAATACGAAGGTTCCCTGTTTGTTACCGTCCCTTGCGGAACTGCCGCCGCAGCTTGACATGTACATGGTGCGCCCCACATGACGAGCTGCAATCGTCAGACTGCGCAGGGTCACGTCCACATATGCTTATCAGAGATACGAAAGCCGGGTACGGCGTCGTGACCCGGTTCCTGCATTGGGGCATGGCGCTCGCAATCGTCGCGATGTTCGTGCTTGGGCTGTGG
This sequence comes from uncultured Alphaproteobacteria bacterium, assembly GCA_963831345.1. Classification (GTDB taxonomy): domain Bacteria; phylum Pseudomonadota; class Alphaproteobacteria; order Rhizobiales; family Hyphomicrobiaceae; genus Hyphomicrobium_C. Next base: position 359,084 of record CAWHPZ010000030.1, on the reverse strand, counting down.
ATGCGCACGCTCGACTACTACAGCCCGTATTACACGCTGGCGCCGGACATCCATCGCGGCGTGGGAATACTTCTTCTCATTCTTCTCGTGGCACGCTTCGCTTGGCGGCTCGTCAATCCAAAGCCGGATGACAGTGAGCTGACCCGGCTCGAGGCGATCTCGTCCAATATCGTGCACTGGGGTTTCTATCCGCTGCTGTTTGCATTGATGATCAGCGGCTATCTGATCTCGACCTCAGACGGACGCTCCATCGATGTGTTCGGCCTGTTCAGCGTGCCGTCGGTCTATGCCCGCGAAGGGCTCGAGGACCAAGCCGGCTATGTGCACTGGCTTCTCGCCTACGTAACCATGGCCATTGCGGCGGTTCACGCCATCGGCGCTTTCAAACACCACTTCGCTGACCACAGCCATATCCTCACCCGGATGTGGAGTGGCCCCAGCGACGAGCCTTCCCAACCCACGGAGCACAAACGATGAGACTTGGCTTTATTTCCCTGGCTGCGGCTGCAGCGGTTCTTCTGACCGGACCGGCGCAGGCTGCCAACTACACCATCGATACGAAGGGCCAGCATGCGTCGATCAATTTCCGCATCAAGCATCTGGGCTTCAGCTGGCTTACAGGCCGTTTCGACAAGTTCTCCGGCACGTTCGCTTTCGACAAGGCCAACCCGGCTGCATCGACGGTGAAGGTCGAGATCGATACCGAGAGCATCAATTCGAACCATGGCGAGCGCGACAAGCATCTTCGCGGCAAGGATTTCCTCGACGTCACCACGTATCCCAAGGCGACATTCGAAAGCACGTCGGTGAAGCTCGACGGCGACGACAAGGCCACGATCACCGGCAAGCTGACGCTGCGCGGCGTGACGAAGGATGTCGTCATCGACGCTCATCGCATCGGCGGCGGCAAGGATCCGTGGGGCGGCGAGCGCGAAGGCTTCTCGGGCACGACCAAGCTGACGCTTGCCGACTTCGGCGTGCCGATGGATCTGGGCCCGGCTTCGAAAGAGGTGGAGTTGGCGCTCGAAGTTGAAGGCGTGAAGCAGTAACTTACGGGCTGCGTCGGAATTACCGAACGGGCGGGAATGCGCGAGCGTTTCCGCCCGTTCTCTTTTATGTTCCTTGGGGAACAGGTACGCCTCTGCCCGACGCTATACAGGGCAGTAACGCCTCTCCATCACGCAAAGCACAACTCCCATGACATTCATCCTTGCGGTTCTCGGCGGCATCCTCGGCGCAGCCCTCGGCTGGACCGCAGCCGCCTTCGCAGCCCTCGTCATTTCCGGTTACCTCGGCGTTTCGGATTTCGAAGGCGCGCGCGCCATGGGGGCGATTTGGGGCTTCGGCCCGATCGGCGGGTCTCGTCGGTCTCATCGGCGGCATATGGCTGGTGCTGCGCGCTCGCGGCGTGCGCGGTTTCACCGCGACCGCCATACGCATGCCGCTCGTCATTGGCGGCATCGCAGCGCTGACGGCGGGCGGTTTTTGGATCGCCTGGGAAATGCGCCCGGACCTCAACTCAAATGGGGCACCGCCGCGTCTGCTGTTCGAAATCAAGCTTCCGGCCGGCACCAAGCTTCCCGCTTCGCGCGATGCCATCGGCATCAACCTCGCGACAGAGAAGAATACGATGCCGGGCGCCTTAGTCGCCGGCGAGGATCGCATGGACGGTGATCGGCCCGTCATCACAGGCTCGGTGGAGATGTATTTCCGCTCGAGCTGGCGCTTACTTGAATTGAAACTGCCTGGCGAACCCGATCGGCTATTTGTTCTCAAGCTCGCGTCACGGCCCGGTCACGACAAGGAGTTCCGCGACTGGGAGCATGTTACGCACGTAGCCGATACAGGTGACAATCGCCCGCGTATGGCCGGGCCCCAGGACGCGTTCGACATCCGCTATCGCGTGGCTTGGCCCGGCGAGGACTGAGGAGCACAAGCGGGGCAGGCCTCCGTCTCGCTTTCCGTCGCCGCCTTTGGCACCGGATAGCCGCATTCCGGGCAGAGAGTGTGCGAGCCCACTTTGACGCCATGCTCCAGCGCGACGCGCTCATCGAACACGAAGCATTCGCCCTTCCACAAGCTCTCGGCTTCGGGAACCGTTTCGAGATACTTCAGGATGCCGCCTTCGAGGTGATAGACCTCCGGGAAGCCGAGCGAGAGTAGATAGGCAGACGCCTTCTCGCAGCGGATGCCGCCGGTGCAGAACATGGCGACCTTCGTGTGCCGCGCCGGATCCAGGTTCTGCTTCACGTAAGCAGGAAACTCCCCGAACGACGACGTGCGCGGATCGATGGCGCGTTCGAACGTGCCGATGTCCACCTCGTAGGCATTGCGCGTATCGATGACGATCACTTCCGGATCGGTGATGAGTGCGTTCCAATCGGCGGGAGCGACATACGTGCCGACATGGCGGGCCGGGTTCGCTTCGGGCGCACCAATGGTGACGATCTCGGGCTTGATCTTCACCTTGAGGCGCTTGAACGGATGCTCGCTGGCGTAGGATTCCTTGCTCACGAGCGTCGCGAAGCGCGGATCATTGCGCAGATAGGAAAGCAGCGCGGCGACGCCAGCGTCCGCTCCCGACACCGTGGCGTTGATCCCTTCCTCAGCAACGAGAATGGTGCCTTTGATTTCATGCTGCGCCGCAATAGCGATCAACTCATCGCGCAAGGCGCCACAATCATCGATGGCTACGAACTTGTAGAATGCAGAAACTGTAATTGGCGCCGTCACTATTCGCTTAACTCCGTTTGGCTCATTTCGAGCACACGTAAACCGAGCGGTCCCACGCTTTCAGCACGTTATCGACGCGAACGCATTTTTCACTCAGCGCGCGGATTATGTGCTATAGATTACCCATTCTATGCTTTCATATTGTGCGTTTTTGCGGAGCCCAGGCCTAGCGCCAAACTCGTCGCACGGCGAGGCTTTGCTGCTTTTGTTGATGTCCTAAGCTTCTCTTAAATCAATATCTTTTGAGGCAGGCTATGGCCTCGCCCGCGCCCACTACCGCAAGTGCTACTGGCGAGACCAGCTCTCGAATTCGCGGAGACGCGCACGCTCTCCGGCGTGGAGAAGGTCGCCGCGCTGCTGCTTGCCATGGACAAGAAGACGGCTGCCCGAATTCTCAAGCTCTTCGAGCCGGACGACATCAAGCTGATGGCGCAAACGGCGACCGACCTCGGAGCAATTCCGAAAGCCACGATCGACTCGCTGATAGAAGAATTCGGCGCATCCCTTAAATCCGGCAGTGGCCTCAATGCGACGGCCGAGCAAGTCGAGGGCCTGCTCTCGGGGATCATCCCTCCAGACAGGCTGCACGAGATCATGTCCGGCATCCGCAACAAAAACGGAGTTGGGCCGGTATGGGCGCGACTTGTGGAGCTGCCGTTGCCCACGCTCACGCAATACTTCGTCAAGGAACATCCTCAAGCAACTGCCCTGCTGCTGTCCCGGACGCCTTCGGCCTTTGCGGCCTCCGTGCTGAAGCAGTTTCCGATGAGCCTGCAGAAGGAGATTACGCGGCGCATTCTGGCGATGAGGCCGCCAGTTGAAAAGCCTGTGCGCATGCTGGAAGAGACAATAGCCATCGACCTGCTCGTGAACGCAGGGCGCAACGCATCGGTCTCAATACATTCGAAGCTTGCCGATATCATCAACAAGATGGACCGCACAGATTCGGAAAGCGTGCTGCAACTGTTCGACGAGAACACGCCGAAAGATGCGGAGCTGATACGTCAGCTGCTGTTCACGTTCGATGACATCGCGCGCCTCGCGCCCGAGGCCCTGACCGTTCTTCTCGACAGCGTGCCGGCGGAGAAGGTCACCGTAATGCTGCATGGCGCACCGGCTCAGCTCAAGGAAATGATCCTGCAGGCCGTGCCCGCACGCTCAAGGCGCATGATCGAGCAGGATCTCACGACCGGTCCAACACCGAAGACCAAGGATGTGAACAAAGCGCGGCGTGCGGTGGCGGATCTCGCTCTCGACATGATCGAGCGAGGCATTATCGATGTGGGCTCGCGCGAAGACGACGAATGACACGTCACGCCGGCTCTATCGAGACGCGCCCGCCAGCCGCATGATCGCAGCCTTCATGGCCGGCACTACTCCGGCTTCGCTCAGGGAATGTCCCGCGCTTTCGATGTATTCGACGCTGCACGTCGGCCAGCGTGCGGCAAGCGCTTGGGCTGCAGAGGGTGGACACAACAGGTCGTAGCGGCCCTGGACGATGTGGCCGGGAATGCCGTTCAAGCGATGCGCGCGATCAAGCAGCGCCCCCGGCGGCAGGAAGAAGTCGCTGGCGATGTAATGGGCTTCCATGACCGGCGTCGGCGGCAGCCGGGCGCCCGCGTCGAAGGCGGCCGGAAGTTTCGCGTTGCCAGGTGCCAGCTCGGAGAGCGCTCGCTCATACGCATTCCATACGTGTGCTGCTGGTGCCTGTACGGAGGGATCAGGGCTCAGTAGCCGGGCGCAGTAGCTCGCGATGGGATCGTGCCGCTCGGAGGGCGGCAGAAAATTCAAGAACGCGTCGTAGAGCTCAGGCCGGAAGCGTTGCGGCCCGCCGACGAAAGCCCATTCGACTTCGTCCCGGGTTCCGAGAAAGATGGCGCGCAACACCACCGCCGCGACGCGCTCGGGATGGGCTTCGGCGTAGGCCAGCGCCAGCGTCGAGCCCCACGAGCCACCGACGACGAGCCACTTGTCGATCTGGAAATGCTCTCGAATACGCTCGATGTCGGCGACGAGATGCTGGGTCGTGTTGGCATCGCGCGAAAGATAAGGATGGCTGCGGCCGGCGCCGCGCTGGTCGAACAGGATGGCGTGGAAGCGCTCGGGATCGAACAGCGAACGATGTGCGTGCTGGCAGCCGCTTCCTGGACCGCCGTGCAGAAAGATCGCCGGAATTCCGTCCGGCCGGCCGACCTCCTCGACGTAAAGCCAATGCCCGTCCCCGACCGACAGCATGATTGCGTCGAAAGGCCGGAGGACGGGCGAAGCTTGCTCAGACATCCAGGTTCGCAACCGTGAGGGCGTTTTCTTGAATGAACTCGCGGCGCGGCTCGACGACGTCGCCCATGAGCTTGGAGAAGATCTCGTCGACCTCGGAGTGGTCGCCGATCTTGACCTGCAGCAGCGTGCGGGCGTCGCGGTCGAGCGTCGTCTCCCAAAGCTGCTCCGGGTTCATCTCGCCCAGACCTTTGTAGCGCTGCAGCGACAGACCCTTCTTGCCGGCTTCATAGACGGCGTCGAGCAGCGAGCGCGGGCCGTAAATCGGAATCGTTTCGGTCTTGCGGCGCAGCTTGACGCCACGGGCGTAGACCTCGGCCAGGTGATGGCGCTTCTCGTTCAAACGGCGGGCATCGAGCGACGCGAGCAGTGCGCGGTCGAGCGCATGCGCCTCGGTCACGCCGCGCACCTCGCGCTTGAACATGAAGCCGTCGTTGCCGTAGCGGCCTTCCCAGCCCTTCTCGGTTTCCTCGGCCACCTCGTTGAGGCGGGCGGCAACACTCGCGGCGGCGGCATTGGCCGCTTCGGACGACTGCACGAGAACCGGATCGAAGGCACCGTCTATGGCCGCCTGCTCGACGATCGAGCGTGTGTAGCGCGAGTGCAGCTGGTCGATGAGGCCAACGATGCCGCGCGCCTGGTCGACGATTTCGCGCAGATCCTTGCCGCCGCGATCCTCGCCGCCGGCGACGAGGATCGTATCCTCGAGGCCGGTGTCGACGAGGTAGTCCTCGAGTGCGCGCTGGTCCTTGAGGTAGGTGCTGCTCTTGCCGCGGGCGACCTTATAAAGCGGCGGCTGAGCGATGTAGACGTGGCCTTTCTCGATCAGCTCCTGCATCTGGCGGAAGAAGAACGTCAGCAGCAGCGTGCGGATGTGAGCGCCGTCGACGTCGGCGTCCGTCATGATGATGATCTTGTGATAGCGCAGCTTCGTGACGTCGAAGTCATCGCGGATGCCGGTGCCGAGGGCGCCGATGATATTGGTCACCTGCTCGGACGACAGCATCTTGTCGATGCGCGCGCGCTCGACGTTGAGGATCTTACCTCGGATCGGCAGCACGGCCTGATACTCGCGCTTGCGTCCCTGCTTGGCGGAGCCGCCGGCCGAGTCACCCTCGACGATGAACAGCTCGGTGTTGGCGGCGTCGCGATCCTGACATTCGGCCAGGCCGCCGGGCAGGCGCATGCCGTCGAGCGCGCTCTTACGGCGCGTCAGCTCGCGCGCCTTCTTGGCAGCCTCGCGGGCGAGTGCCGCCTCGACGATCTTGCCGACGATGGCCTTGGCTTCTTTCGGGTGCTCCTCGAACCAGGCATTCAACTGGTCGAACACGACGCTTTCGACAACCGGCTTCACCTCGGAGGAGACCAGCTTGTCTTTCGTCTGGCTGGAGAACTTGGGGTCGGGCACCTTGACGGACAGCACGCAGGTCAGGCCTTCGCGGGCATCTTCGCCAGTGAGATCAACCTTCTCCTTCTTGGCGATGCCGCTGTCGACCGCGTACTTGTTGACGACGCGCGTGAGGGCGCCGCGGAAGCCGGCGAGATGCGTGCCGCCGTCGCGTTGCGGGATGTTGTTGGTGAAGCACAGCACGTTCTCGTGGTAGCTGTCGTTCCACCACAGCGCGACCTCGACGCCGACGCGATCCTTTTCGGTGCGGACCATGATCGGCTCGGCGAGGACCGACTGCTTCGAGCGGTCGAGATAGCGTACGAAGGCCGAGGTGCCGCCGTCGTAGACGAACTCCTCGCGCTTGATGTCGGCATGGCGCGCATCCGTCAGCACGACCTTGGCGCCGGAGTTCAAGAACGCCAGCTCGCGCAGGCGATGCTCCAGCGTCGCATAGCTGAACTCGATGTGCGTGAAGGTATTGGGGCTCGGCATGAAGCGTGACTTCGGTGCCGCGGCCGCCCTTGCCGTCACCCACCGCCTTCAAGGGCGCGATGGCAACGCCGTCATTGAACTCGATGAAATGCTCCTTGCCGTCGCGCCAGATGCGGCAGCGCAGCCATGTCGAGAGCGCATTGACGACGGAGACGCCGACGCCGTGCAGGCCGCCCGAGACCTTGTAGGAGTTCTGGTCGAACTTGCCGCCGGCATGCAGCTCGGTGAAGACGATCTCGGCGGCCGAGCGCTTCGGCACCTGGTCGTCGTCGTTCTTGATGCCGGTCGGGATGCCGCGGCCGTCGTCGCGCACGGTGACGGACCCATCCGGGTTCAACGTCACCTCGCAGTGTGTCGCGTGTCCCGCCAGAACCTCGTCGATGGCGTTGTCGACCACCTCGTAGATCATGTGGTGCAGACCCGAGCCGTCATCGGTGTCGCCGATGTACATGCCGGGGCGCTTGCGCACGGCCTCGAGGCCTTTCAGCATCTTGATGCTGTCGGCGCCGTAGTCGTCGGGCGCAGGTATTTTCTTGGCGGGTTCAGCGCTCATTCGATCCTGTCCGGAGATGTCATAAACATGAAGGTTTCTTATACCACGGGACGGCCTGGAAAAGGGCGAAAAAGGTGCGGAAATCGCGCCTCCGTCCACGGCGAATTTCTCTTGCGAATTAGCTGATTACATAAACGTCGCAGAGCGGCGTTGGCAGGATCATCCGGCGGGCGCGGCGCGGCCTGCCTCGACGCTCCAAAATTGGGCTGATCCGACGAGTGCTGAGAAAGCTTCCGGGTCGGTCCCAGTCATCCAGGCCTGCGTGCCGAGGCGCAGCAATTCGGCGAACAAAGCGGCTCTGCGCGCCGACGTCCAAATGGGCCGCGATCTCGTCCAGCAGCAGCATCGGGGCGACGCCGTTGCGGCGCTCGGCGACCAGCTCGGCATGGGCCAGCACGAGGCCCAGCAGCAGCGCCTTCTGCTCTCCCGTCGAGCACAACCTTGCCGGCATCGTTTTCGGGCCGTGGCTGACGATGAGGTCCGTGCGGTGGGGACCCGACAGCGTGCGGCCGGCCCCGCGATCGCGCACGCGCGTATCACGCAGCTCGGCGACGTAGCCATCCTCGACGTCGACGGCGGCCTGCTGGGCGAGATCGCGGTCGATGGTGCCTTCGAGAGCGATGCTGCTCCAGGGAAAGGGCGATTCCGGATTGCGCTCGCGGCGGCGCGTCGTCACGGCAGCAAGCGCGGCCACGGCTTCGGCGCGGGCGGCAGCCAGCGCGATGCCCGTCTCCGCCATGACGATCTCCAAGCCCGTCGAGCTGGGCGCTGGAGGTGACGCCGTCGGACAGCAGGCGATTGCGCTGCGCCATGGCGCGCTCGAATTTGCCGGCGCGCGTGCGATGGGCGGTGTCGAAGCAGAGGATGAGGCGATCCAGGAACCGCCGCCGCTCGGTGCCGGGGCCGGTGAACAGGCCGTCCGTTGCCGGCGTGACCCAGACCATCTCGACGTAGTCGGCGAGGGCGCCGGAGCCGGATTTGGCCTCGCCGTCGATGCGGACGATGCGGCCGGTCGCCGGTCCGCTGCATTCGACTGGGCGGCGACAAGGCCCGTTCCAATGTCGACAGCGCCAAAGCTCGTATGCACGCGGGCCGCCACCGTCCAGCCGCCGTCGCCGCCGTTACGGGCGAGATCGGGGAACGGCGCCTGCCTCAGGCCCTGGCCGGGCGCGAGCAGAGACACCGCCTCGAGGATGTTGGTCTTGCCGGAGCCGTTGGCGCCGACGAGCACGACCGGCTCGGGGCCGAGCCCGAGCGTCAGCGCGTCATAGTTGCGGAAATTCGTCAGCGACAGCCGCTCGACCCAGAGACGGGGGATGGACTGATCGTGGCGCTCTCCGTTCCCCCCCGGGGAGGGTATCAGCATGCCGTCACACGCGCATCGGCATCAGCACGTACAGCGCGCTGTCGTCGCCGCCGCCCTTGATCATCGTCGGCGAGCCCGCATCGGCAAGCATGAAGCGGGCCTCGTCGCCCTCGAGCTGGCCCGTGATATCCAGCAGATAGCGAGCGTTAAAGCCGATCTCGAGCGGCGTGGAGCTGTAGCCGACCGCGATCTCCTCCGTGGCGCTGCCGCCCTCGGGGTTGTTGACGGAAAGCACCAGCTTGTCGGCGGTGATGTTGAGCTTCACGGCGCGGCCGCGCTCGCTGGCGATGGTCGAGACGCGATCGACGGCGCTCATGAAGTCGGCGTTCTGGACCTTCATCTCCTTGTCGTTCCCCTGCGGGATGACGCGGCCATAGTCCGGGAAGGTGCCGTCGATGAGCTTGGAGGTCAGCGTCACGCTGCCGATCTCGAAGCGGACCTTCGACGTGCTGACTGCTACGGTGACGCTGCCGGCGCTTTCCTCGATCAGGCGATGCAGCTCGTGCACCGTCTTGCGCGGGATGATGACGCCCGGCATGTCAGCCAGAGCCATCCGGGCGCGGCAGCTCGGCCTGAGCGAGGCGATGGCCGTCGGTGGCGACGGCGCGCAGCATGGGCTTCTTGCCGCTCTCGGCGATGTGGAAATAGATGCCATTGAGGTAGTAGCGCGTCTCTTCGGTGGAGATCGCAAAGCTGCGTCTTGTCGATCAGGCGCTTCAGGTCGCCGGACGCGATCTCGAACGTGTGGCCGAGATCGCCGGCGTTGAGGTCCGGGAAATCCTCCGGGCCCAGCGTCTGCAGGGCGAAGCGCGCCTGGCCGGCAGCGAGCGTCAGGCGCTCCTTCTCGGCGTCGCGGCGAATATCGACCTGGCTGCCTTCCGGCAGCTTGCGCACGATGTCGTGCAGCATGTGGGCGGGAACGGTCACGGCGCCGGCCTGGCCGACCTCGGCGCGGACCTCCTCGATGACCTCGCGCTCGAGATCGGTGGCCTTGAGCTCGAGAGTCTGGCCCGACGCCTTGAGCAGCACGTTGGACAGAATGGGGATGGTGGTGCGCCGTTCGACGACGCTGGTCACGTGGCCGAGCGCCCTCAGAAGTTCACCGCGTTCGATCACAAGCCGCATCGATAGCCTCGGCGTTCGGGATCCCGCCGCCTCTCAGGTGTGGCGAGATCGAGATTGGACAAGAGTTGAGCTGACCTTCCCTCGACGCCCTGGGGAGCAATGCATTCGCTCTGGTCTGGGATGGAAGGAAAGGCGGGACGCACAACTTGACCCGAGACAAGGGGCTTTTCAAGGGGCGTGCGCCAGACAAATCACGCGCAAGCGGGATAACCCAGGCGCGGCCGCGGCGGCGAGGATAAAATTTCGGGAGCAGCGCTGAAAAACGCTGCCCCCGCCCCGCTCGAGTCCAGATGTCAAACCGCCCTAGCGACACTGATCTCGAATGCAAAATTATCTTTGTATATCAATCGTATGAGTTAGTGGGAGAGCATCTTCTTCAGCTCCTCCATCTCGTCACGCAGGCCGGCGTCGCCGGCAATCACGCCTTCGATCTTGCGAATGGCATGCAGCACGGTGGTGTGATCACGGTTGCCGAAGCGGCGGCCAATCTCAGGCAACGAACGATGCGTGAGCTGCTTTGCCAGATACATACCGATCTGGCGCGGCCAGACGACCGAGCGGTGGCGGCGCTGAGACAGGAGATCGCCCTTCGACACGCCGAAGTGGCGCGAGACGATGCGAAGGATGTCCTCGATCTTGATGCGGCGCGGCTCCACGCCCTGGAACAGGTCGCGCACGACCGTCTCGGCGATATCGAGCGTCAGCGGCGAGCGCATGTGCTGCCACGTCAGGTAGAGGCGGTTGACAGCACCCTCCAGCTCGCGACCGCTTTCCGTCAGGCGGCTGGCGAGCACATCGACGACATCGCGCGACAGCTCGAACGCGGGATCGATGGCGCGCTTCTCGGCGATGCGCTGCTCCAACACGCGGGTCCTGAGCTCATAGTCGAAGGTGCCGAGCTCGGCCACGAGGCCGCGCTGCAGGCGCGAGCGCATGCGCTCGTTGAGCCGGTCGATCTGAGCCGGGTGGCGGGCCGAGGCCACGACAACCTGACGGCCGCCATCGAGCAATGCGTTGATGATGTGATCGAATTCCTGCTCGGTTTTCTCTCCCTGCATGAACTCGAGATCGTCGATGAGGAGAATATTGATCGAGCGGAACTTCTCCTTGAACGACTGCGGGTCCTGATTGCGCAGCGCCTCGACGAACTGATAGCGGAAGCGCTCGGCGGTGAGATAGAGCACCTGCGCATTCTGGGCGCGGCGCTTCACTTCCCAGGCGATGGCGTGAAGCAAGTGAGTCTTGCCCATGCCGACCGACGAATAGATGTAGAGCGGATTGAATGCGGGGCTGTCGGACAGGATGGTTTCCGCGACCTGGATCGCTCCGGCGTGGGCAATACGGTTCGAGGTGCCGACAACGAAGTTGTCGAACGTATGATGGGGATCGAGGGGCGAGCCTTCGAAGCCGCCGACACTGGTGCGGCCGGCTGGAGCGGGGCGCACGGATGCCAAGCGGACGGGCTCGATAGAGCTTGAAGAGCGCATATCGCTTACGGAGGACTTCGCGCGCCTTGATCGGCTCGGCGTTCAATACGGCAGGCCGCCCGCTGTTGCCGCCGGGCTGGCGCAACACGACCTCGACGCGCTCGGCGGTCTTGAACTCGGTGCGGCAGCAGGTCAGAAGGTCGTCGAGATAATGCGACTGGATCCAGTTGCGCAGGAATTTGACGGGAACCGAGACCTTGACGGTCTTGCCATCGAATTCGTCGAATTCCAGGGCGTTGAACCAGCTCGTGTAGATGTCATCTCCAAGGCGTGCGCGCAGGGTGACGCGCACTTTCGCGCCGCGAATTTCCCCCGGTGCCGGTGCATCGGCCGCGCTGGTGACGTTGACCGCCGTGGTGCCGCTCGCGATGGCCGGAACGCGCTCCGGCCGGTCCGCTTTCGCAAAAGACAGCTCCGCCTTGGAAATAGCTTGCATGATTTTTACCCCGCACTGTTGACCTGCAGCGTTTGCTGACAGGATGACCCCCGGTGCCGCCGTTCGCCCAAACGGCAGCGACCATCAATCGATCGTATCTATCCTTGTAGCCATGGCTCCTCCGTCCGGAGACCTGACCCTTTCGGCGGGGGAAGCTTGAGAGGGCTCCCTAAGCCGTCCGCCAGCGGCGCCGCAGCCTTTCGGCTTGCGTTCGTCATGGACAGAAATTGCCGATCCGAAAGCCCGACCGTTTCCCGCTCCGATCCTTTCAAGGTCCGCACCTCGATCAGAGAGAGAGCGCCGGTGTCGTTGAAGAGGTTCTCACCGCAATTGCCGCACGGCGAGTGCTCGACTTCGACTGCTTCGGTTACAACTCCGTCCACTTAACCTTAACTCCGCCCTTGACTTAAACTCGCGAATAACAGCTGCTGCTTCGAAAAGCGGGCGACTGTAACCCTCAAGTATTTATCAAGATGAACTGAGTATATAGTAGCCCGTCGATCCAATAATATGGACCGAATAGACTTACGCTACTGATTACTGAAGAACCCAGGACTGATAAGCATTACAAAGCCTGGTATTTCAGCGTCCCGGAACTCGCCCTACGCACACATGCGGCTCGGTCGGCGCTGACAAGGACTCTCTTAACGGGTTGGTAACCTCTTAGCAAGCGGCGGACAACGTGTGCAGCGTTCAACGCGGACGCCTCCAAACGTGCCCTCGGCCGGTGGACAACTTGAGTCCTATCCACAGCAGCAGGGGACAACCTCCTTGAGTCCAATGCGGATTCAGTCGACCCCCAAAACGGACCCCAAAACAATTGCGGCGCTCGTGTGACGAGCGCCGCGGGTATGTTTTTTTCTTGATTGGGACGGGGGCGGAGGAGCTCAGAGGCTCGACGGCGGGGAGGCGGACGAAGGCCTTCCCCGATGAATCCGCAGCTTAGGAGTTCGAAACGCGCCGCGGATGATTCCGCATTGGCACTTTCCTTGTTGCGAACATGTCACAATTGGGGACGAGTTCGCATCCATGCACCGGAATAACTGTTAGGCCATCGCCTTAACGCGCTGCGCGAGGCGAGAGACCTTGCGGCTTGCGGTCTTCGGATGGCCCACGCCCTTCTGCGCCGTGCGGACGAGCACCGGCTGCGCTGCCTTGAGAGCGCTCGCTGCGGCCGTCTTGTCGCCTGAAGCGATTGCTTCCTCGACCTTGCGGACTTCCGTCCTCATTGCCGAGCGGCGGTCTTTGTTGACTTCCGTCCGGCGCACCATCTGCCGCGCCGCCTTCTTAGCCGAACTCGTATTAGCCATTAACGCTATCCTCTTTCGTTCGAGCGCGCCGACATGGGGCCGCGCTATCGCGGATCTGAATTGGCCAATGCCATGAGCATGGCTCAAACACGATGACCGCCCGAAACACACGGGTTCCGAGCGGCTAATGCGGCTGGTCTATAGCCGCGCCCTTAAGCGGGGTCAACGGATTTGGCCGTTTTTGGGGGCCAACCGGGGCGTTTAGCTCAGTCGGCCTTCCATTTGATGGAACAGCCGATGGACGGAATCTGATCCTTCGGGCCACGTCCGGTTGCGGCGATCTCCTTCATGGCCTCGAAAAGGTCGCGGCGGACGCCGGGGGCCGCGGGCGCCTTGCCGCTGGCATCGATCCGGCCGCGATATTGCAGCTCGAGGGCGGCGTTATAACCGAAGAAATCCGGAGTGCAGACGGCCCCGTAAGCCTCTGCAACCTTTTGCGTTTCGTCATAGAGATAGGGGAACGGCAACGCGTGGGCCTCGGCCTCACGCTTCATGGCTTCGAAGCCGTCCTCAGGATAAGCCTCGGCGTCGTTTGACGAAATGGCGACACAGCCGATACCGAGCCCCTGCAGCTCCCGCGCGTCACGGACGATACGGTCGAGGACGGCCTGCACATACGGGCAATGGTTGCAGATAAACATGACGAGCGTGCCGTTCGGACCCTTGATATCGGATAAGGCGTATGTTCGCCCATCTGTCGCCGGAAGACGGAAGTCCGGCGCCTTGAGGCCGAAATCGCAGATTGGGGTCGATGCCGCCATGTTGGGCACGTGCTCCTAGGTTATCCGGCCACCCTCTAAATGGTGCGGCGCGGCTCACGTTTACACTGCCTGGCCGTCTCGCGACACGATGCCAAGACACCGCCCAATGGGGGGTCTAGACTTCGGAGCAAAAATAGGGGGGAGCTGGCCGTGTCGATCGTGCAAGAGCCATCCGAGCGGAAGCCGGTCAGCGACGAGGCGCCCGGCAGAACAGCAACCAGAGCCGAGGTGGCCCTGCTGCGGGCCGCCAGAACCGCCCGGACCAGATGGGCACGATCGCAGCCCTCGCGGCGAACGTGGCGCCGGCGCGTCTACGAGATCCTCGAACTCGGGCACGGCGAAGATCGCGCCAGCAAGCTCTGCGACACGTTTCTCGTGACGCTGATCCTGCTCAACATCGCGGCGTTCGTGGCCGAAACGGTGCCCGATATCGCACGGGAGCATCACGCCGCCTTCCATGCGTTCGAAATCTTCTCGGTGGCAGTCTTCACGATCGAATACGGCTTGCGTCTCTGGACCGCCGTCGAAGTTCCGTTTCTGTCGCGCCTCAGCCCCTGGGCGGCTCGGCTGCGCTTCGCGGGACGTCCATCGTCGATCATCGATTTTCTGGCCATCGCGCCGTTCTATCTGGGCTCTCTCATCGGCCTCGACCTGCGCGCGCTCCGCGCGCTGAGGCTGCTGCGCTTCTTCAAGCTGTCGCGCTACTCTCCGGCCATGCATTCGCTGATCCGCGTGCTGGTCAGCGAGCGGCGAGCGCTGATCGGGGCCGGTCTGCTGTTGATGACCGCGGTGCTGTTTGCCTCCACTGGAATTTACTTTCTTGAAAGCGCGGCGCAGCCCGACAGGTTCGGCAGCGTGCCGCAAGCGGCGTGGTGGGCCATCGCGACGCTGACCACGGTCGGCTACGGTGACGTGACGCCCGTGACCACGCTCGGCCGCACCTTTGGCGCCGTCGTCATGGTGGTTGGGCTCTGCATCCTGGCGCTGCCGGTCGCCATTATCGCTGCGGGCTTTTCGCAGGAGGTGAACCGCCGGGACTTCGTGGTGACCTGGTCGCTGATGTCGCGCATCCCGATGCTCGCCAATCTCGACGCCGAGGACGTGGAGCAGATCATGCCGCTGCTGCACGCCCACAACCTGCCACCAAACTTCGAGGTTCTGGCGGAGGGCGGCGAGGGGCACGCCATGTATTTCATCGCGGCGGGAAAGGTGACGATGCGTTCGGCGGCCGGCGATGAGACCTTCGGCAAAGGCGACTGCTTCGGTGTCACCGCGATGCTCGAGCACGACACCCACAAGGGCTCGTTCGTGACAACGACACGTTGCCGGCTGCTCAAGCTGCACCGGGAAGACTTTCATCGCCTCGAGACGACCAGTCCAGAGGTTGCCCGCTGTCTGCGCAAGACGGCGCAGCAGCAGACCGCGCCCGCGGTGGCGGGATAATCTGCGACGATCTTAGACGCGACTGCGACTCAGGCGACTGGGCCTCGGACACCGACGTGCTCGAAAGACAATCCGTTGGGCCAGAAAACCTTAGCGCGGGCGCTGACTGTGTCCGGCTCGCCGGTCGTCAGCAAGACGAGATCCTGCTCGTGCTGCTCGCGGATAAAGCGCGGACGACGAACGAGGTAATCCTCGAGGCTGTCAGCCACGATCTGCGGCTGCGAAAGAATGCGCGTCGCAGGCGGCAGGTGCTGACGAAACAGGTGCTCGACGAGCGGAAAATGCGTGCAACCGAGGATGGCGCGATGCGGGGGCAGGCCGCCGGCCTGATCCATGACGCCCTGGATACCCTCGCGCACCAGCCGGTCGAGCTCGGCTTCGGGGGCTTCATTCTCGATGGCGCCCGCGAGATCTGAGCAGACCTGCTGAATGACCGTCACCTTGGGGCAGCGCTTGCGGATCTCCTCGGCATAGACGTTGGAGGCGATGGTGCGCGTGGTGCCGAACACGGCGATACGGTCGGTCAGATACTTCTGCGGGTACTGCGGCGTCGTCACAGCCCATGGTGTCTGCGTCGCTGCCTCGACGGTGGGGGCGACGATGCCGAGCACGTTATGGCCCTCGGTTCGCCAGTGGCTGGCAGGCAACCAGTTGCGCTGCAGGGCCCGAGCGGCGACGGCGGTTGCCGTATTGCAGCCCAGAAGCACGAGCTTGCAGCCGCGCCCGAACAGCGTTTCGATGCCGGCCCGCGTCAGGGCGACGATTTCCTCGGACGGACGGTTGCCGTAGGGGACGTTGGCGTGATCGCCCAAATAAGTAAATGCGAGCCCCGGAAAACGCTGCGTCAGCGCGTGGAGGACGGTCAAACCGCCGAGGCCGGAATCGAATACGCCTATCATTGAGCCCCTTGTTGCGTGCAATGCCCTAGCGGGTCAACCCAATCCCACTTCGAAACACATGGAAACAGAACGTTGACGACGCATACCTAATTCCCCCCAGCGGGCGGATTGTCACTTCACGGATCTCTAATGACATTCTGCCTTTTCTAGGGTGTGCGGCTGAGTGTTTCAGGAATTTATTTCTTATGACGACCATTGTGGGGCAGGCGACGGCGTATGCGCGTCGCACTGTGGTGTTTGCCTTGTCGGGCGCCACCATCATTGTCTCGCTCATTTTAATCGAGCGCAGCGTCTTCGATCGCTACAGCTACGCCGCGTCGGAGCGTATGCTGGAGGCTCACGCGGTCACCAACAAGATCGCCCTCGCCCACGAGCGGCTTACGCTCGCAGCCAACATGGCCGCCGTTACGGCTGAGCAGGGCTGGATCGACAGCTATGCCACCTATTTGCCCGAGGCGGAGAATGCCATCCGCAATGCCCTGGAGATGGCTCGCCCGGATATCGCCCAGCGTTTCGAGGCGGAGACGAAGCTCTCTCACGACCGCCTTGTCGAGTTGGATCGGAAAGTCTTCGATGCGGTGCGCGACCACAATATGGCATCGGCCCGCAGCATCATCGCCGACCCGGTCTACCAGTATCACAAGCAGATCGTCGCTGACGGCACAGCTCGCTTTGTCGAAGAGCTGATCGCATCGGCTCGCGCCGACCTGCACAAGGTCGAAATCGTCGAGATCGCTTCGATGACCGGCGCTATCGCGATCTCGATCATCGGCGCAATCGTTCTCTGGTGGCGTTTCAACGCCGGCCTGATCGAATCCGAGGACGCCCAGGTCGAGGCCGAAAACAAGATCAAGCGGCTCGCCATGCACGACGTGCTGACCGGGCTCGCCAATCGCATGTGGTTCCGCCAGGCCTTGCAAGAGGCGATGGAGCGGGCCGCCGCCCAGGAAACGAAACTGGCCGTGCTCATGATCGATCTCGATCGCTTCAAACCGGTCAACGACCGATACGGGCATCTCGTCGGCGACCTCGTGCTCAAGGAAGTGGCTCAGCGTCTGCGCAAGGTCGGCCGTGCCGGCGAGCTGCGCGGCCGCTTCGGCGGCGACGAGTTCGTCGCCATCGTCGAATACGACAGCGACGACGCGATCCCGCGCAATGTCGGCGAACGCCTCGTCAAGTCTCTCGCCGAACCCATGTACCTGCAGGGTCTCACGGTTGAGATCGGCGGCAGCGTCGGCATCGCCATCTATCCGAGCGACGCCACGAACAGCGAGGAGCTGGTCGGCAAGGCCGATATGGCACTCTACAGAGCCAAAAGCGACGGCCGCGGGGCGGTGCGCTCGTTCGACAGCGCCATGGGAAGCGATCTCAAGGCGCGGGTCGAGCTCGAATCCGAACTCGGCCAGGCGATCAAGTCGCGTGCCATCGTTCCCTATTATCAGCCGATCATCAATCTCTCGACGGGGCGGCTCGAAGGGCTCGAGGTTCTGGCGCGCTGGCATCATGAGACGAAGGGTCTCATCATGCCGGACACCTTCATCAAGCTGGCCGAGAAGACCGGGCTGGCCAACGAGCTCACGCTCAGCGTGCTGCAAAAAGCCTGTCTCGACACCCGCTCGCTGCCGGGCAATCTCACGCTCGCCATCAACGTGGCGCCGCGACAGCTCACGGACGAGCAGCTCGCGCACAAAGTGCTGGCGGTGGTCAGCAAGACCAAATTCCAGCCGAGCCGGCTCGAGGTCGAGCTGACGGAAGCGGCTCTCGTCAACGACCTCGCAGGTGCGCGGGAAGCCATCCTGGCGCTCAAGAAACTTGGCATCCAGGTCGTGCTCGACGATTTCGGAACGGGCTATTCGAGCCTCGGCCATCTTTCCGATCTGCCCTTCGACAAGATCAAGATCGACCGGTCGTTCATCAAGGGCTTCCACGAGGGCCGCCAGGCCAACAACACGGTGCGGGCGATCATCGGGCTCGGCGTGAGCCTCGGTATTCCGACGATTGCGGAAGGCATAGAATCCGAGCGCGACGCCGCGGCGCTCAAGGCCTTAGGCTGCACGATGGCGCAGGGCTATCTCTATTCGAAGCCGGTCCCGGCAGCAGATCTGCCGGACCTGATTGCGCGCTTTTCGGACATGGACAGCAAGTCCGCCGTCGCCTGATGGCGACGGCCGAGGCGGCAAGCATTCTGCTCGCTATTCAGCAGCTTCAGACGGCGACCGCCCACTGCCGGCGACCTCTTGCTCGGCGGCCTTGAGCGCATCGAGCGTCGGCATGGAAATGGTGCTGTAGCCGCAATCGACGAAATGCACCTCGCCGGTCACGGCTGCCGACATATCGGACAGCAGATAGAGCGCAGAGCCGCCGACGTCGTTCAGGCTTGGCGTGCGCCTGAGCGGCGAGTGCTCTTTCTGGAAGTTGAAGATCACGCGCGCATCTGACACGCCGGCGCCTGAGAGCGTGCGCATGGGACCGGCCGAAAGCGCATTCACGCGGATGTTCTGCGGCCCAAGATCTGCGGCGAGATAACGGACGGACGCTTCGAGCGCGGCCTTGGCTACGCCCATGACGTTATAAGAGGGCACCGAGCGCGTGGCGCCGCCGTAGCTCAGCGTCAACAGGGAGCCGCCGTTCGGCATCAAGCTCATGGCACGCTGCGCGATCTCGGTGAACGAGAAGCAGGAGATCACCATGGTGTTGGTGAAGTTGTCGCGTGTGGTGTTGACGTAGCGGCCGGCGAGCTCGCGCGGATCAGAATAGGCGAGGGCATGGACCACGAAGTCCAAGCTGCCCCATTCCTCTTTGATCTTGGCAAATACGTTGTCCACGGTCGCCAGATCGAGAACGTTGCAGGGCTCGATGATCTTGGCGCCGATCGACTTGGCCAGCGGCAAGGCGCGGCGGCCGAAAGCACCATCCTGATAGGTGAACGCAAGCTCGGCGCCCTGACCAGCCAGCGCGCGGGCAATACCCCAGGCGATCGAGCGATCGTTGGCAACACCCATGACCAGGCCACGCTTGCCGGCCATCAGCGGCCCCGGTTTGGCTATATCGAAATCGGCCATAGTCGCCCTCTTACTCGCACCAGATCCTTGACGGCTGCTGATCTCGAACCAGCCCTGGCCGTTCTTGTAAACTCGCATACCGGCTGACCTCGGGAACCCTCAGCGCGCTCCCGGGAGCCGAAGCTCAATCTTGCCTATCCGTTGAAGCGGCGAAACACGAGAGTGGCATTGGTGCCGCCAAAACCGAAGCTGTTCGACATGACACAGTTAAGCTCAACGTTGTCCTGCCGCTTACGTACGATCGGCATATCTTCGAAGGCCGGATCCAGCTCCTCGATGTTCGCGCTTTCGCAGATGAAACCATTGTTCATCATGAGCAGCGAGAAGATAGACTCCTGCACACCTATCGCGCCCATGGAATGACCGGTCAAGGACTTCGTTGCAGCAATCTTCGGGACCGTTTTGCTGGCAAAGACTTCGCGGATAGCTTCGATTTCCTTGAGATCGCCCACCGGCGTCGCAGTGGCATGCGGGTTAATGTAATCGATGTCGCAACCGAGGCCGCGCCCATCGAAGCCCTTCATCGCCATCTCCATGCAGCGCTTGGCGCCTTCACCGGAGGGAGCGACCATATCGAAGCCGTCCGAGGTGGCTCCATAGCCAGCGATCTCGCCATAGATCTTGGCGCCGCGGGCCTTGGCGCGCTCGAGCTCCTCGAGGACCAGAACGCCGGCGCCGCCGGCGATAACGAATCCGTCCCGGTTCTTGTCGTAGGCGCGGCTCGCGACCTCGGGCCGGTCATTGAAGTGCGTGGACATGGCGCCCATGGCGTCGAACAGCACGGACAGCGTCCAGTCGAGCTCTTCGCAGCCGCCAGCGAACATGACGTCCTGCTTGCCCCACTGGATCATTTCCGTGGCGTTGCCGATGCAATGAGCCGACGTGGAGCAGGCCGACGAGATCGAGTAGTTGATGCCCTTGATCTGGTAGCTCGTGGCCAAGTTGGCCGAGGGGCCGGAGCACATGCCCTTCGGCACCTCGAACGGACCGACCTTCTTCGGGTCTTTCTCGCGCGCCGTATCGGCCGCCCAGACGATGGCCCTCGTGGAGGGCCCGCCGGAGCCCATGATGATGCCCGTGCGCTCGTTGACGATATCGCTCTGCTTCGAGACCGGCGTCGCGAATCGCCTGATCCATGGCGATGTAGTTCCAGCCAACGCCGGCCGACATGAAGCGCTTCGGCTTGCGCGGCACCTGGGGTTCCCAGTCGAGCTTCGGGTCGCCATGGACCTGGCTGCGAAAACCAAGCTCGGCGTACTTCTCGGCCCGGCCAATGCCGGATTTGCCCTCTCTGCAACGAGGCCAGCACTTCCTGAGTGCTGTTCCCGATCGAGGACACGATACCCATGCCGGTGACGACTACACGCCTCATCGACAGTTCCTTCTTTCAAAGCCCCGAGGTGCTCTCCCCACCCGAAAGATCACCCGGCGGCAGATGCCGGTGCTTCGCCGGTCTCGAATAACCCGACGCGCAGATCGGTCGCCGTATAGATCACCTCGCCATCGGCCTTGAGCGTTCCATCGGCAATGGCAAGCTTAAGGCGCCGCAGAATAACGCGTTTCAAGTCGACGACGTACTCCACTTTCTTGACAGTTGGCAGCACCATGCCGGTGAATTTCACCTCACCGACGCCGAGAGCGCGGCCGCGGCCCGGGGCTCCCAGCCAGCCAAGAAAAAATCCGGTCAACTGCCACAAGGCATCGAGCCCAAGGCATCCCGGCATTACCGGATCGCCTTCGAAATGGCACTTGAAGAACCAATCGAGCCGCTCGTTCCCCGCGACGGCCAGCTCGGCCACGATCTGCCCCTTGCCATGCGCCCCGCCGTCCTCGGATATGTGGGGTATCTGGTCGAACATCAACATCGGCGGCAGCGGAAGCTGCGCATTGCCCGGGCCGAAAAGCTTGCCATGTCCGCATGACAGCAGATCATTGAAATCGTAGCTTGATCGGCGCTCGGCCATTGCGTTGTTTTCTTCCCTAGTCAGGTCTTGCGAGACGGCCCCAGGCGCAGCCAAAAGACGCGCGCGAGGTCCTACCACACTCGCCCGACGTTCAAAAGATAATCGGAGGCAGCGTCAAGTCATGAAAGCAGCGCGCTCCGGACGTCGTCCAATAACCAGTTTTGGGCGCGTCGTGGACCGCTCCGAAATGCCCACATCACGCAAAAGGGTGCGGCGTTCGGGCGCCGGAAGGTGTATTTACGTCAAAAATGCCCTAGACAGGGGCAGTTGCGGCGTTGGCTGGCGGCCCCTATACTTGCGCTTCGGGGTCGGGGACCATAATTGCCGGGATGACAGTCGTTCGTCCCAGCCATTAAAGCGATTGAAGAGATGAGCGATACAGCCCCTAAAGACGGCCAGACACCTTTCGGCGACGATTGCGATTGCGTCCGCGAGGCCGCGGCATTGCAAATGAACGCCGAGTTGGCTGAGCGGCTGCGCAACGCTGGCTTGCGGCCGACGCGCCAGCGCCTCGCGCTCGGCACGCTGCTGTTCGGCTCGGGCGATCGCCACGTCTCGGCGGAAATTCTACACGCCGAAGCGTCTGCAGCCGGCGAGCAGGTGTCGCTCGCCACGGTCTACAATACGCTGCATCAGTTCACCGAGGCCGGCCTTCTGCGCGAGCTCGCGATCGACGGCGGCAAGGCCTATTTCGACACCAACACGTCGAACCACAACCACTTCTTCATCGAAGAGCACGGCGAGCTCATGGACATTCCGGGTGACTCGATCCGGGTCGACGGCGTCCCGAGCCGCCCGAGGGCATGGTCATCAGCCATATCGACGTCGTCGTGCGGCTCGTTCCCAAGCGCTAAATCAGCCCCTCACTTCACGATCTCGTTCGGATAGATGCCCCAGAGCTGCTTCTGCGGCAGGTAGCCGCGGAATTGCTCGATCGTGACCTGGCACCAGCGGCCGTCGCATTTGCTGATGTTCGCGATCACGCCCGCCTCCACGATTGCGACCGCACGGGCTTTGTCGCTGTCGTCGCTGCGAACGGTTACCTGCGGCGGCGGATTGCCGGCCTTGATCTCCCATGGCGAAACGAGTGCCGTGCGGCGGCCCGACAGCAGGGATTGCAGCACCCAGCCCGTCGTTCCCTCCGAGTCGCGCACCTGGCGCCAGCTCTCGAACTCGTTCAGCACCTCCACCGGAAGCCCCGCGCGGCGGAAAACCCACGACGTCGGATAGTCCGTTCCGGGACCGGTTCTGAGGTTCACGCGGTCGGATTTCAGGCTGACAAAGCGTGGAACGGGCAGTCCGCTTGCGGACGTCCCCGCTGGCGGAGCCGCGTCGGCTGCCGCCGCCCCCCTCGGGCCGCCCAGGCTCATGAGCGCAAACAGGGCAGCGACGGTCATCATTGAGAGAGGGGCAAACCCAGCCCCGCCTCGCCTCGACACGTGCATCGCTATGCCCCTAAAACGAAACGGTTCATCGGGCGATTATCTTCCTGGCGAACCTGGGTTTTGGACGTCTGGCGGGACTCATGCCCGGACCGACATACAGACAATCCATTACTTTGTCATCGCCGTGACCTTCTGTTAGACACTCCATAAAACCCAACCCGCCGGCGGAAGTGATATGCCCAGCAGTGCCAAGAAGCCCGTAATCATCGTGACGCGCAAGCTCCCCGATGTGGTCGAAACGCGCATGCGCGAATTGTTCGACGCCCGCCTCAATGTCGATGACAAGCCGATGACGCAGGCGCAGCTCGCCGAGGCCGTCAAGGTCGCGGACGTGCTCGTCCCCACGGTCACCGATCGCATCGACCGGGCCGTGATCTCGCAGGCCGGGCCGCAGCTCCGGCTCATCGCCAACTTCGGCACCGGCGTCGACAACATCGACCTCGATACGGCGCGCAACCGCGCCATCACCGTGACCAACACGCCGGGCGTGCTGACCGAAGACACCGCCGACATGACGATGGCGCTCATTCTTGCAGTGCCGCGCCGGGTTGCCGAAGGCGCGGCCTACCTCAAGGACCCGAAGAACCACTGGGCCGGCTGGTCGCCGACGTGGATGCTGGGCCACCGCATTTTCGGAAAGCGTCTCGGCATCGTCGGCATGGGACGCATCGGCCAGGCCGTGGCCCAGCGCGCCAAGGCCTTCGGCTTGCAGATCCACTATCACAATCGCAAGCGGGTCGCGGCGGATGTGGAGCAGTCGCTCGAGGCGACCTATTGGGAAAGCCTCGACCAGATGCTCATGCGCATGGACATCGTCTCGATCAACTGTCCGCATACGCCGGCGACGTATCATCTGCTGTCGGCACGACGCCTCAAGCTTCTGAAGCCCACGGCCTATATCGTCAACACCGCGCGCGGCGAGGTGATCGACGAGAACGAGCTCGCGCGCCTGATCGAAGCGGGCTCGATCGGCGGCGCCGGTCTCGACGTGTTCGAGCACGAGCCGGCCGTCAACCCGAAGCTGCTCGCCTCCCAGCGCGTCGTCGCGCTGCCGCACATGAGCTCGGCCACCATCGAAGGCCGCGTCGACATGGGCGAGAAGGTGATCATCAACATCAAGGCGTTCCTCGACGGCCACGCGCCGCCGGACAAGGTTCACCCGGCGATGTTCTGAGGCGCGCGCTGCGCGTCTCAGCTCAGCCGAGAAATTTGGCTGCGATCGTCACATAAAACGCGGCGGTGGCGAGATAGGCGGCGGTCAGCCATGCTTGGCCAATGGCCGAGATTCGGTTGGCCGGCCGCTGCGAACGGCTTCCCATGACGGTGAACGCCGCCTGCAGCAGCAACAGCGCCGTGAGAATGTGCCACTCGAAATAGATCGAGACGCCCCAACGCCCGCGAGCAGGGCGCCGAAAGTTCAGGAACGCCGTCACCTCGGGATCGGCACGGGACAGGATCGCATCGACGATCTGCCCGCCGTCGAGCGGCAGCACGGGCGCGAGATTGAGCCCGTTCAGGATGGCGCTCGCGAGCGCAAGCTCCGCCCATAGGGGATCGCCGCCGCTCTCTAGCCAGAGCAGATAGAAAGCGGCCGTGGTGATGAGACTGAAGCCAGGGCCCATCAAGGCGACGAAGCCGCGCTCGGCCTGGCTGGCGTGCGGAGCGCCCGCAACGGCGACGCCGCCGAAAAAGGGTATGAAATAGATGCCCTGCACGGGCTGGCCCACCATGCGCATGGCGAGCGCGTGACCGGCCTCGTGGATGAAATATGAGCACCAGAAGGACCGCCGCCGACTGCCACCCGAACAGATAGAGGAAGCTCGCGTAGGTCAGGGCGCCTGTGACGAGCGCGGCCGTGACCCGGCTCGCGGCAGGCTGCGGCGGCTTGCCGGCGAGCTTCTCGCAATGGGCTTTCATGCTCCGCACGTTTTGGAAGGCGCCGACCGGTACGGCAATGCGACCGAAGAAGCTCGTATGCGTCAGCTCGTGGCGAACCGAAAGGCGCGTTCCCAGGGCTTCGTCCGTCAGCGTGTAGGCAACGTAATAGTCCCGGCCCGCCACGATGCGGGGATCGGTGCCCGACGGTAGAATCTCTATCAGACCGGCCTCGTCCGGCTTACTGGATATTTCGCGATAGGCGATGGGCATGGCGGTTTGGCCCATGGTCACCGTACCCTCGACCAAGCTTGCATCGTCCGGGCGCGGCGTGACCTTGATCTCGACCGGCACCAATCCGTCGAATTTCACGTCATGCGCCGTAGTGGTCTTCCACACTATGTCGCGCGGCGCGTCGATGACGATGGAGGCTTCATAAGTCTTGCGGCGGCGCCCGAGCAACGCATCTAGGACAGCGCGCAAAAGACAGCCGGCTATCAGTGCCGTATAGGTGACGAAAGACATGGCAGACCCCGGGACGTGATCTGAGCCGGCCCCCTAGGGGCGCGCTCTCCCGGTATCTATGCGATCGGCCCGCAGGCAGTTGCTGTTCCCTCCGTAACAGGGTCCTCCACGTGATGGGCTGAAAGATCCCGGATGGTGGGATTGCGCCCTGAAAGGGGATTGTCCGGATCCCAGCCGACGCGGATGGTCTCGAAACGCGTGTCCTTGCCGTCGTAGATGAGCAATCGTCCGGCAAGGGTCTCGCCGGTGCCGACGATCTCCTTCAGCACCTCCACAGCCTGCAGCGTGCCGATGACGCCAACGATGGCGCCGAGCACGCCGACCTCGGCGCAGTTCGCCACTGTTCCGGGCGGCGGCGGATCAGGAAAAATGCAGCGGTAGGACGGATACGGCGAACCATCAGCTGCCGCCTCGTGCGGCTTTAGAGTGGTGACATAGCCGTCGAAGGGGCCGGCGGCGCCGAAGACAAGGGTCTTCCTGGCGAAGTAGCAGGCGTCCGAGACGAGATAGCGGGTCGCGAAGTTGTCCGAACCATCTACGACGAGATCGTAGTTGGAGATGATCGCGGCGGCGTTGTCCGCGTCAAGCCGCAGCATGTGCGTCTCGACGGCAACGAGCGGATTGATGCGGCGAATGCTGTCGGCTGCGCTTTCGACCTTCGGACGGCCCAGCGCCGCCGTGTCGTGAGCGATCTGGCGCTGCAGGTTGCTGAGCGAAACGGCGTCGTCATCGATGACGCCGAGCGTGCCGACGCCCGCGGCCGCCAGATAAAGCAGCACGGGACTGCCGAGCCCGCCCGCGCCGACGACGAGCACGCGCGCGGCCTTGAGGCGGCTTTGACCCTGGCCGCCGATCTCGCGCAGAACGAGGTGACGCTTGTAACGCTCGATCTCTTCGGGTGTCAGCGCCATGCCGGGGGTTCCGTATTTGTCATGCCCTGTCATACCGCAATATCGGAGCCTGCGGTCCAGCCACAAGGGGCGGGCATAGACGCGCGAAGGAGGCGCTATTAACCGCGGCTACGATCGGGCAGTTCGCCGGGCGGGAGCGGGAGAGCCGATTTTCCGGGTGGGGGAACCTTGCTGATGGACGGAGCCGCCCACGGGCCTTGAACGCGGTATGCGGGAGGCTGGGCCGGGTCGCCGGCCTTGGCGGCGCCTTGGCCGTTCCCGGCACGACCGAGACCGTTACGTCCATCAAACGATCGCTCGCGCTCAAGGTGCCGAGAGCTTTAATCGTGCGATCGGCATTCGCAGCCTCGATGTCGCCGGCCGTGAAGACGCCACGCGTGGCAGTAAAGCGCGCGACCAGCGTATCGACGGCGGTCGAGCTCCCCATGACGTTGCCCCAGCCGGCTGAATCCGGGGCGGCATCCGACATGGCCGCGAGAGCATCGACGCTCATTCCGAGCCGTGCGCCCTCGCGCATTTCCAAAGCGAGATTGCCGCTCAGCGACGACACAATCTCAGCGGCCGTTGCGCCTTCGCCAGCGAGGTCGATCGAGAGATCACCGGAACCCTCAATTGCAGGGCCGCCGAGATGCGTACCGATGGCCTTCATGTCCACGTCCTGAAGGCTGGCGCGAAGAGTGTAGCGGGGCTCCGGCGTGGTCATATCCACGCCGACCTGGCCTTCG
Organism: uncultured Alphaproteobacteria bacterium; assembly: GCA_963831345.1. Taxonomy (GTDB): domain Bacteria; phylum Pseudomonadota; class Alphaproteobacteria; order Rhizobiales; family Hyphomicrobiaceae; genus Hyphomicrobium_C. The sequence continues at coordinate 332,305 of CAWHPZ010000030.1, read as the reverse complement.
CCGGTGCCGCCCTGCTCGAGCTCCATTTCTGCGAGCTCGCCGAGCAGCTTGCCGTCCTTGATCGACACGCTCGCAGCGCAGCGACCGAAGCGGTCGGAGCCCACGGCAACGGAGCGCGCCGAGATGCGCAGGTCGGCATCGAGCTGGCGAACAAGAGAGGGAGACGCCGAGCCCGGGATGCGGAGGTTGGCGAACCATCCGCCCGCGAGCGAAAGGACGTCGGTCTTCTGCGTAGTGATGTAGGGCGCGACGTCGAGGTTATCGAAGGCAAGCGTGCCTTCCAAAGAGGGCCTGTCGCGGTTGAGCGTCAGCGACAAAGCTCCCGTGGCGGCGTTGCCATCCAACGAAAAATGCGCATTCTCGAACGCCATCGATCTTTCCTCGATGACGACCGGGCCCTGGGCCGTAAAGGCGCCCAAGCCCTGGCCTGCGGGCCAACCCGGATCGAGCCAGCGCGCCGCCTGACGCAAATTGGGGACGTTCAGCTCGGCATTTTGCGCTGTGATCTGCAGACGCTCTCCAGACACGAGCCGGCCGTCGAGCTTGAGATCCAGGTGCTTGCCCTTGAGGGCGAAACGCAGCGGCACGGGCGCGTCGGCTGCGCCGATGCGAGAGGCCATGGCCATGTCGGCGGACAGCTTTTCCCCGCGCAGTACGAACTTGAGCTTGGCTTTGACGGCGCCGTTACTGTCCTTCGAGATTTCGCCGGTGATGCCTTCCAGGCTTTCGTCCGCCCGGCCCTTGCTCCTGACGACTGCGGAGACGTCGTTCAAATAGAGCGTTTGGAAGTTGAGGCCCTTCAGCGCGGCAACGACCGGCTCCATGGACGGAGGAAGAGAAGACGCGGCTGTCCCGGCGGGCTCGATTTCGGAGCGGCCGATGGTGAGTTTCGCGTTGTCGAGAATGAGGTCTGCGCCATCGCCAGTCAAAAGAGCCAGCAGCCTGGCGCCGCGGCTCTTGCTGCTACCGGCATCGGCGAGCGTCACCGTGCCCCGTTCGAGAACGATGCTCGGCTCATTCAGAAGCGTGACCGGCCATGTCAGCGTGATGCTGTCGCGCGACGCGGCGCGAACCTTGCCGCCCGACGCGAGGTCTCCGTCCGGACCGGCGAGCAGCAGCGGGATCACCAGTCCGACGCAGATAAGGGCACACAGCGCCAAGGCCGCAACGAAGGGTCGGCGCCTATCAGCTCCAGCGTTCATGAGGCCTGCTGACTCACGGTTGAGCCCTGTTCAATGTGGTGGCTTCGCGGCGCAACGATTGTCCTCCCCTCGTCGCAGCACACGAATGCCCTTCGCTTTTAAAGAAGGGTTGGCATTCGCGCAACACCTGTTGGCATGACATTGCCCAGGGCAGACGGCCCTAAATTTGTGCAAAATCAATGCGCTACCTACTCATCCCCAAGACACCGCTTCGCCAACGCGCCGCGTTGTCCACGGACGGCAGATCCTCAGGCCGCGAGGCTGCCCGCACGTCCGCCGGCTATGGCGCGATGGAGCAGGATGAGGGGAACGAGCCCGGCCAAAACAATAGTCAGGGCGCCCAGCGCGGCACCTTCGATCTGCTCGAGGGCGGCGAAGCCGTAAACGTGCGTCGACAACGTTTCGAAATTGAACGGGCGCAGCAGCAAGGTTGCCGGCAGCTCCTTCAAGGTATCGACGAACACCAGCAGCCCTGCCGCGCCGAGAGCCGGCAGCAGCAGCGGAAGATGCACCCGCCAAAGCGTCGACAGCGCCGTCTCGCCAAGCGCGCGCGCTGCGGCATCGAGATTGGGCGACACGCGCTCGAGGCCCGCCTCGATGCCGCCGACAGCGACACCGCAGGAAGCGGATGACATAGGCATAGATGAGGGCGGCCATCGTTCCCGAGATCAGGAGGCCGGTCGAAATGCCGAACAGGCTACGGAACAAGGCATCGATGCGGTTGTCGAGGCCGGCCAGCGGAATGAGAATGCCGATGGCGAGCACGGTGCCCGGCAACGCGTAGCCGAGGCCGGCGATGCGCACCGCGGGACGCGTGAAGCCGTTCGCAGCCACGCGGCGCGCGTAGGTCAGCAGCAGAGCCAGCGCGACGGCGACGATCGCCGTGATCGTGGACAGAAGCAGGCTGTGCCAGGCCGCCAGCAGGAAGCCTCCCTCGAGGGCGACATTGGCGTGACCCATGGCGTCGCTCACGAGCACGGAGAAGGGCAGCACGAAGCCGGCGAGAACGGCAGCGCGCACAGAACTGCTGCGGCGTAGCCCCTCCAGCCCTTGATGTCCTGGAACGGAATGGCGCGGTAGCGGCCGGTGGTGTGGTGGATCTTGGCCCCTCCGCGCGCCAGGCGCTCGAGCGCGAACAATGACGACGACCAGCGTCAGCATGACCGTTGCGAGTTGCGCGGCGCCGCCCAGGTTGGAGCGCTGCAGCCATGTGGAATAGATGCTCGCCGAAAGCGTCTGCACGCCGAGATGCTGCACGGCTCCGAGGTCGTTGAAGCATTCCATGACCACCAGCGCGGTGCCTGCCGCGAGAGCCGGCCGCGCCAGAGGCAGGGCCACGGACCAGAACGCGCCCATCGACGTGCGCCCCAGCGTGCGCGCGACCTCGAGCGCGCACACGGATTGCTGCACGAAGCTCGCGCGGGCCGCGAGGTAGACGTAGGGATAGAGGACCGCGGACAGCACGAAGATGGCGCCGCCGAGCGAGCGGATGTCCGGAAACCAGTAGTCGCGCACACTGGTCCAGCCGAACCAGGCGCGCAGCGCTGTCTGCACCGGGCCTGCGTAGTCGAGCATCTCGACGTAGCAGTAGGCGATGATGTAGGTCGGCACGGCGAGCGGAATGACGAGCAGGCGGTCCAGCAGCGCGCGGCCCGGAAACCGGTACATGGTGACGAGCCACGCCGCGCCCGTGCCGACCGTCAACGTCAGCGCACCCGTGCCGACCGCGAGCCAGATCGTCTGTGCCAGCGACTCCGGTAGAACCGTCGCCAAAAGATGGGGCCAGGCGTTGTCGGCCGGGCTCAGGGCCAGATAGATCACGGCGGCGACAGGCACCGCCATGATCGCGAGGATGAGGCCGACGCCTGCCGTCCAGGCGGGCGATGAGCTACGGCGCGCCCTCCACCGCGATACGCGCTCCGGAACGGCCGACGCGTAGGCAGCGGCGTCGCGGAGCCAAAGCTGCACTGGGTGGGTGGCGGGCGTACCTACCATTCAGACGTCCTCGCTTCGTGCCCGGGCCGCGCCGAGCGACCCAGGCTCGGAAGCACTCAGGAACTCGGGCCGGCGTCGAACCTCACTTTATCGACAAGCTCGGACGCCGCCTTGCGCAAACCCGCGATCTTCGACAGCTCAATTGGATCGGGCTTCAACGGGCCCCAGCTGTGCACCGTCTCCGACTCCACGACGCCGGGAACGACCGGATACTCGCCGTTCTTCTCGGCATAGAGGTGCTGAGCCTCGGGCGACACCATGTACTCCATCAGCTTGACGGCATTGGCGCGGTTGGGAGCATTGGCGGCGATTGCCGCTCCCGAGACGTTGACGTGCGTGCCACGCCCGTCGGCGTTGGGGAACAGAATCTTGACCGCATCGGCCCACGGCTTCTGCTCCGGATTCTTGAGCATCTGAACCATGTAGTAAGTGTTGCCGATGGCGATGTCGCAGAGGCCCGCCTGCACGTCGCGAACGCCTTCGCGATCGCCGCCCGCGGGCTTGCGTGCGAGGTTGTCGCGCACGCCCATGAGCCACTGCTCGGCTTTTTCCTCGCCGTCGTTGGCGATCATCGAGGCGACGAGCGCGATATTGTAGGTGTGCTGGCCAGAGCGGATGCAGATCTTGCCCTTCCACTTGGGATCGGCGAGCTCCTCGTAAGTGATGCTGTCCTGGGCCACACGATCCTTCGAAGCGTAGACGACGCGGGCGCGGCGCGTGAGGCCAAACCAATGGCCCTCCGGATCACGCAGCGACGCGGGAACCGCGCCTTCGATCACCTCGGACTTCAGGCTCTGGGTCACGCCCGCGGCCTTCGCCTGCACGAGCAGTCCGGATTCGGCCGTGATCAGAACATCGGCTGGGCTGTTTTTGCCTTCGGCGGCAAGGCGCTCGACAAGGCCATCCTTGGAAAACACCATGTTGACGGCGATACCCGTCTTGGCGGTGAAGCCCTTGAGGATCGGTTCGATCAGCGCCGGCTCGCGATAAGTGTAGACGTTCACGGATTCAGCGGCGGTTGCGGCTGCTATCGGCGCCAGCAGCGACGCCAACAGACCGGCGCTCATGCGCAGGGAGACAGTGCGTACAAACATCGTTCGGACTCTCCAATAATCGGGGTTCAAGGTCCCGCTATCGGCCGGCTGCATTCGGGCAGAGGGCCTGCCTGACGCGCCTGCAAAAAGCTCTGCACATAAAGCAATGCTGCCGCCCTCCGTCAAGAAAGGCGCAGAGGCAGATCAGATTAGAAATAATCTAATGATGACAAAGGCTAGGGTATTTCCGAGGTGGACGGGCCGGCTACGCTCCATTCGTCGCCATTCGCGTTTCTCACCTGCGGCGATCAGCCCGATCTGATCCGACTCCCCGTAAAGACGATTTTCGCCCTGGTCCCTCGTCCTGGCTCGCTCTCAAGCAACAGGCTGGCTCCGTTGGCTTCGGCCAATGCACGCACCAGCGGCAAGCCGAGCCCGAGGCCGCCGCCGGCTCGCCGCTTCGGCGACGGCGCGTCGCCGTGCTGCATGATCTCGGCGATCTCGTCCCGCGACATGCCCGAGCCGCTGTCCTCCACTGAGATGACGAGCGTTCCGTCGCGGGCGACCGCGCTCGAGACGCTCACACGGCCGCCAGCCTGCGTGAACTTCAGGGCATTGGTGAGAAGATTGATCACGATCTGACGCAGGCTGGTCGGATCGGCTGTGACGTGGGGCAAGTCCTCGGCCAGATCGAGCGCAAGCTCCAACCCGGCGCTCTCCGCAAGCGGTCGGACCTGCAGGGCCACGTTCTCCAAGATCGCGTTCACATCCACCTCGCCGGGCTCAACGGCGGCGCTCTGCATCAAGGGCTTCTCGGCCAAGGCCCTCTCGACGATGCGTATGGCATGGAGTGCGCTTTCGTGGATGCCTGCCACATACGCGGCATAACGCTTGTCGCCCACTGGCCCGAAGCGCTCGTCCATCATGATCTCGGCGGCAGCCGCGATGGCGCCAAGCGGGGTCCTGAGCTCATGGGCCAGCTCGGACGACAGAGACCGGACGCCATTGCCGATGGGCTGCGCTTTCGCGGGCTCGGCACGCGTCATCCCGTATGACTTGGTGCCGCTCGACTTGCCGCGCTGGCGGACGACCACGTAGGGCGTGGCGGCATCCTGCAAGGGTATCGAAAACTCGCACGAAAGCGGCAGCGGGCCGGCGGCAGTCCGAAACGTCAGCTGCTCGGCTTCCAGCGTGCCGCCGCTTGGAGGCGCGGATCGTTCATGCGCTATTTTCCGAAGCTTGGCGATTTCCGGCGCTGCGACGGCGCGCTTGCCCGCGCTTTCGGTCATCTCCAGCGAAAGACCGAGCCGGCGGGCGCCCTCCGCAGTCGCGGCGGCGATCCGTCCCTTTTCGAGATCGACAACCCACGCCGCGCCGCGGATGTCTCCGAGCGTGGCTCGCACTGCCTCAGGCAGTGCGGTTTCAAACACGAGGGGCGGCTTCCTATTCATTTCAGGAAACACTAACTCGGCTCATGGTTTAGAGCGAGGCGCCTCACACACATATCAACGCCGTTCTTGCGGGCCCAGGCGGCGCCACAGAAACAGGTGCACGCGCATACTGTTCGACGGGCGTCATAAGCTGTAGTGTCGCAGTCAGTCCCGCGCCTCGTCGGCGCTCCGTGCAACGCACCCGCTTGCCAAATAAGGAGACCGGTCCATGTACGACAAGCCGCAGCTCGAGATCCCCGAGGCCGTCAGAGACATGGCGGAGCGGAATGTCGAACAGGCCCGGAGTGCCTACACACAGTTCATGGACATGGCGCGCAAGGCGCAAGACGCGGTCAGCAAATCTCAGGGCGCGATGACGGCCGGGGCGCTCGACGTTCAGTCCAAGGCGATGCAGTACGCCGAGCAGAACATCAACGCCAGCTTCCAGTTCGCAGCCGACCTGGCTCGCGCCCGCGATCTCAAGGAATATATCGAGATCCAGTCGCGCTACGCCCAGAAGCAGATGCAGGACTATGCGCGCCAGGCGCAGGACCTCGGACGTCTGCTGGCCGATGCGGCTCAGAAGGTGAAGTAGAAGGCGACTGCCCGGAAATCCGAGCGGAGATGGCATTTGCGCGCGGGTTTCGGCCCGGCAGCGGGTGCGCGAGGCCGGCCTTGACCGCATCGCCGCTGTTTTCGCTTGACGGAGGCACGTGAGAACGTGTTTTTCCCAGTTCCGGCCGCGCGATGACTGCCGGGTCTTGCTAGATTGTGCCGGCAACATATAACCCTGCTTCCAGGGTCTCCGGCCTGTGCCGCCTTAGCTCAGTTGGTTAGAGCGCTAGATTGTGGATCTAGAGGTCCCCTGTTCAAGCCAGGGAGGCGGTACCACCCACACCAGCAGTCGGGTGTTCTCCAGGCGTCGGCTTTCCGGCTCATGCTGCTGGATCGAGCTGCTTTTCCCTGAACCCTCGCCGCGCTGAACGTCACCGCCTCAAGCGGTGAGATAGAAGCCGCTCCGCGGCCGCGGCTGATATAGTCTCAGGCGATAACAACAAGCCGGCTACAATCATGCCGCCCAATGCTCCGCAGCCGACCCTCGATGCGCTCGGTATTTTCGAGCATCTATCTGCGTCCGAGAAGACGGCTCTCGCAGCCGAGCTCGAGATCGTGCCTGTGACGCGCGGCGAAGCGCTCGTCCGCCAGGGCGATCCGGCGGACGCGCTCTATGTCGTGGTGTCGGGCCGCTTCGCCGTGCTGCTCGACGGGCACAAGGAGCCGATCACGGAGATCGGGCCTGATCAGCCAATCGGCGAAATCGCTTTCCTGACGGGCGGCCTCAGAACGGCGACCGTTCGCGCCATGCGCGACGCGCTGGTCCTGAAGCTCGATCGCGCCGATTTCGACAAGCTGGCCGAGACACGGCCGCAGATCTGGAAATCTCTCACCACAACGCTGGCGCAACGGCTCGGGGCCCAGGCGGGGACGGCGGCGCCGCTCGAGCATCACGCGCCGCGCACCATCGTGGTGATCCGCGCCGGCCAGGGCGCGGTGCCACCGGCATTCATAGAGGCCCTGAGACGTGTGCTCACAGGCTCGCGCGATGTCTCGTTCGTCGATGCGGCGACGATGGCGGCGCTGCTGCCGGCCGGTGCCGACCCCGACAGCACCGAGGGAACGCAAGCGCTCAATGCGCTCGAGGCCGCGCACGATTGCGTCGTTCTCCTTGCCGACGCGGAACTCACGCCCTTCTCGACCAAGGCGATCCGTCATGCCGACCTGGTGCTCGCCGTTGCCGAAGCAGGTGCGGATCCGGCTCCGAATGCCCTCGAGCAGATGGCCGAGCACTACCTCACGCCGGACGCGCGCCGGCTGGTGCTCATTCATGACGCGCGCGGTCAGGCGGCCGGCACGGCGCGGTGGCTCGCGTCGCGAGACATCGCCATGCATCATCACGTGGCGCTCACGGATGACGCCGACGTGGCGAGGCTCATGCGCTTCATCGACGGGACGGCCGTGGGGCTCGTCGCCTGCGGAGGCGGAGCGCTGTGCACGGCGCATATCGGGGTCTACAAGGCCCTGCTCGAAGCGGGCTTCGGCTTCGACATCATGGGCGGCACTTCCGCTGGCGCTGCAATGACCGCGGCTTTCGCCGTCGGCCGCAGCCCTGACGACATCGACGCCGGCGTCCACGACATCTTCGTCGCCAACTCCGCCATGCGCCGCTACACGTGGCCGCGCTACTCCCTGCTCGACCACACGCACTTCGACGAGCAGCTGCTGCGCCATTACGGCGGCATCAACATCGAGGATCTGTGGATCCCGTTCTTCGCGGTGTCGACCAATCTTTCGAGCGGCACGGTGCATTGCCATTCGAGCGGAGACCTGTGGGCCGCGATCCGCGCCTCGTCCTCGATCCCGGCGCTGCTGCCGCCGGTCTACACCGACGACGGCGAGATGCTGGTAGACGGCTGCCTGCTCGACAATGTGCCGATCAGAACCATGCAGCAGATGAAACACGGCCCCAACGTCGTCATCAGTTTCAATTTGCCGGAGCTCGAGCGCTTCACGGTCGACTATCGCTCACTGCCGTCGCGAGGGCGGCTCATCGCCAGCACACTCATTCCGCAGTGGCGGCGCGCATTGCCGGAGGCGCCGAGCATGATCAGTGTTCTGATGCGCAGCCTCATGGCCAATCGCGACGACTTCATGCGCCACGCGACGCCCGACGACGCGGTGCTGGTGCCGCCCATCCCGGCCGGCATGGGCTTTCTCGAATGGCGTCTGCATCGCCAAGCCATGGATGCCGCTTACGACTGGGCGCGAGACGAGGTCAAGCGCATCGCCTCCGAAGGCCACGCTGCGGCGAGCCTGCCGCATCATCTGGCGTGGAGATCGTTGCGGCCTCCCCCACCCCGCCTCCGCCTCTCGGGGAGAGGGAGAAGTGCTAATGCCGCCGCCTCGGACGGCCGCGGCGGGCTTGTTCATCATGAGCGCAAAGAAGGCGAGCCCGACGAACAGGAACGTCAGCACATAGAACACATCCGCGAACGACATGACGTTGGCCTGCGTGCGCACCAGGTGGCTGAGTTGCTTCAGCGCAGTGAGATCTCCGTCCGGCATCATCGACGTCATGTTCTGCGTCATGCTCGACAGCGTATCCTCCGCCACCGGGCGACCCCAAGCGACGTTCTCGTGCAGGCGGGCCAAGTGCAGATCGAGCCGCTTGTTCAGCAGCGTGTTGATGAGGGCGAGGCCGACGGCGCCGCCGAGGTTGCGCATCAGGTTGAACAGGCCCGAGGCGTTCTTGAGCTGCGCCGGCGGCAGCGTGCCGAGCGACAGGTTGTTGATCGGCACCATGCAGATCATGAGCGAGCAGCCGCGCAGGATTTGCGGGATCAGCAGCTCATTGAAGTCCCAGTCCGACGTGATGCTCGAGGCCCAGTAGGTGCCGGCGCCAAAGCCCACGAAGCCGATGAGCATCATGACGCGCGGATCGAGCACCTGCGCCAGGCGGCCGCTGATGGGCGCGGTCAGGAACATGGCGACGCCGGTGACGAACATGGTCTCGCCGATCATCAGCGCATCGTAGCCGCGCACCTGGCCGAGATAGACCGGATAGAGATAGGTGAGGCCGTAAAGGCCGATGCCCATGACGAAGCTGAAGGCCGAGCCGAAGGCGAAGTTGCGATCCTTGAAGGCGCGCAGCTCGACGATGGGCTCCCGGGCCGTCAGCACGCGCGCAGAAGAACACCAAGCCGGCGAAGGTCGCCAAGCGCGGAGAACGTCGCGATGGTCCGATCGTCCAGCCAGTCGTAGCGCGGGCCTTCCTCGAGCACGTATTCCAAGGACCCGAGGAATACCGCCATGGAGGCGAGACCGACAAAGTCGAAATGCTTCATGAGCCCACGCTCGGGCTTGTCGAAATCCACCAACGTGAAGACGGCGATGGTGACGAGGATGCCCGGGCCGACATTGACCAGGAACAGCCAGTGCCACGAGAAGGCGTTGCTCAGGTAGCCGCCGACCGTCGGACCGATCGTGGGGGCCAGCGTGGCAACGAGGCCGATGAGCGGCGAGACGATGCCGCGCTTCGACGCCGGGAACAGCGAATAGGCGACCGCGAATACGCTCGGGATCATGCCGCCGCCGATGAAGCCCTGGATGGCGCGGTAGACGATCATCTGATCGATGCTGGTCGCAGTGGCGCACAGCGCGCTCGCAAGCGTGAAGCCGGCGGCAGCGAGCGTGAACAGAATGCGCGTGGACAGCACGCGGGCCAGGAAGCCCGACAGCGGGATCATGATGACTTCGGCGATCAGGTAGGAGGTCTGCACCCAGGAGATCTCGTCCGAGCTTGCCGAAAGGCCGGCCTGAATTTCGGCGAGCGAAGCCGAGACGATCTGGATGTCCAGGATCGCCATGAACATGCCGAAGACCATGGCGAGGAAGCCGAACAGCTGGCGCGGCGTGACGCCGATCCAGGCCAGCGTTCCGGGCGGAACGTCGGAGGCCTTTCGCGGGACTTCATCGAATGTCGAGGACTGGGACATAGTTGGCGTCCACTGATTCAACTTTGGTCTTTTCCATCGCTGCCGATTCACGCCGCGATAGGAGGACCATGCCGGAGGCATGTCTTCGACATGACGATCGGAGCGACTAGTTCGCTGCAACGTTCGCAGGCTTTGCCTGCGCGCCCTTGGTATCGATATCGACGATGACCGAGAGGCCGGGCCGCAGCTTGCCGTCGGCATGGGCGGCCGGAACGGCGATACGCACGGGCACGCGCTGCACGATCTTGGTGAAGTTGCCGGTGGCATTCTCAGGCGGCAGCAACGAGAACTGCGAACCCGAAGCCGGAGCGATGCTCTCGACGGTGCCTTCGATCGCGGCGCCATCCAAGGCGTCGACGCGGATCTTCGCCGGCTCGCCGGGGTGAACGTCGGCGAGCTGGGTCTCCTTCAGGTTGGCATCGATGTAGATCTTGTCGAGCGGGACGACGGCCGCGAGGCGTTTGCCCGGCGTGACGTAGTCGCCGACCTGGACGCTCTTGTTGCCGATGACGCCATCGAAGGGCGCGCGGATGACCGTGAACGACAAGTCGCGCTCGGCCTTGGCGAGAGCGACCTCGAGCTCGCGAACGACGCGCTCGGCCTCCTGACGCTGGGCTTTGAGAACCGCGACATTGGCATCGGCGGTCTGGATGGCGGAACCGCCAGCCGCAACCTGGGCGCTGGCGGAATCGCGAGCGGCGCGAGCGGCGTCAAGCGAAGCCTTCGGCGAGAAGTCACGGGCCGCGAGCTCGTCCGTACGGACGAAGTCGGCTTCGGCCTTCACGAGCGATGCTTTGGTCGCGTCGAGCTGGGCCCGCGTCTGGCTCGCAGTCGCCTCCGCTGCATTGATCTGTGCGTCGAACGTCTGGAGCTGGGCCTTTTGCGTCGCGAGCTTGGCGGCCGCCTGATCGACGGCGAGCTTGTAGTCACCATCATCGAGCTGCACGAGCGTGTCGCCAGCCTTGACGTGCTGGTTGTCGACGATCGGGACCTCGGCGACGTTGGCCGCAACCTTGGGCGAGATGATCGACATATCGACGCCGACGTAGGCGTCGTCGGTGGAGACGATGTACTGGCCGACGGTCACATAATCGTAGCCATACCAGCTCGCTGCAGCGAGGGCGACGATGCCGGCCGCTCCAAGCAAGAGGCGCTTGCGCGACGGCCGATTGCCAGCGGCTTTCGCGTCGGCCGGCTCGCTGGTCGTCTGCTCGCGGCGCTGCTCCATAGGCTCAGACCGAGCCAGGGGAGCGTCGGAAACTGCGGCCTTGGAATTGAGTGCTTCGTCGGACGTTCCGGCAGGCGATTGCGAGGCGGTCGCCTCGGATGCCGTTTCGGATGACGGGGGGACACCCCGGTCGAACGACTGAAGCCTGCGATGCGTAAGGATTTTGGTCATGGCGCCCACCCCTGGCGGAGCTTACAAACTTGTCAAACTAAACCGTACGGTTCAGTCGCTATTGACATAGTGCAAAGCGCGCGGCATATCAATATCAAACTGTACGGTTTAGTTCCTGTGCGTCCCGGCGCGCTGACGGGCTCTGAAAACGTCCAGAAAACCAATTGGGTATTTGAATGGATCAGATCGAGATTGAGGGCAAACGGCCTTCAGAAACCAGGCGCGGCGGACGTCCCGCGGCCGGTACGGACCCGCTCAAGCGGCAACAGATCCTCGAAGGCGCCGGTCGCATTTTCTCGGCGCTTGGTTTCGATGCGGCCAGCATGAGTGACGTGGCACGCGAGGCGGAAGTCTCGAAGGCGACGTTGTATGTCTACTTCCAGAACAAGGAACAGCTGTTCACGAGCATCTGTGCCGAGCGGCGAGACCGCAATATCGCTGAACTCATGCAGATGCTGGACAGGAGCCGGCGCGTAGAAGAGGTGCTCATCGAGTTCGGCAAAGAGTCGATGCGACGCCTTTCTCAGCCGTTCGTCGTTGCCGCGCACCGCATCGTCATCGGCGTGGCGGAACGCATGCCTGAGATCGGACGCGAGTTCTACGAAGCCGGGCCCATACGCATGGGCGAAGCGATGGCAGCGTTCCTCGACCATCACGTGGCGGCAGGGCGGCTCAAAATCGAGGATACCCGTCTCGCCGCGGCGCAGCTGTTCGAGCTGATGCAGGCTACGATCTTTCGTCAGCGCCTCTACGCCGTAGTGCAGGAGCCTGCGAGCGAAGAGGAGATCAGCACCGTGGTCGAATTGGCTGTTGCCATGTTCATGGCGAGATACGGCGCGCCGGGCTTGGCCTCTTGATCAGACCGGCTATCCACGCTTCAGGCCTTTTTTTCGCTGCCGATTCACGCCGCGCCTGATGGGAGACGCGGCGATCGGAGCGGTCAGTCGAGCTTGTAGGCGACGATCTTGTTCTCGAGCATGAGCGGGATGATGACTGTCTTTGTCGCCGGGATGTAGGTCAGGTCGGCGCTGCCCTGAGCGAAGTCGATGAGCTGCTCGAACTTGCCTGAGGCGTGGATGCGATACAGCACACCCTGGAACCAGTCGGTAACGACAAAGGCACCTCCACCAAGCGGCTCGAGGCCATCGAGATACCCGACCGGCGTCGCATCTCCGAGATTGCGGATCTTCTTGTCGGCCAGCGAGACCTGAATGAGGCTAGCCGGCGTTCCGGATTGCTTGTCGTCGGGAAGCGTGCCGAATCCGGCGACGATCAGCTTGTCCCCGTCGACCAGCAGTCCGTTTGGCGATTTGAGTTTCGGATCCTTCAGCCAGACTGAGAAGTTGCCATTGTCCAGCGCCCAGATGGTGTTGGTTCCGGTGTCCGATACGAACACGCGGCCGTTCTTGTCGACGGCGATGTCGTTGAGGAAGACCGCGTCCTTGGCCGGATATCGTTGCGTGATCTCGCCTTTGGCGACGTCGACGGCGACCAGCTCGTCGATGTCGGCGACATAAAGCGTATCGCCGACCAGACCCAATCCCTTCGGGGCGTTGAAGCCCTTGACCCATTCGGCCGAGATCATCTTCCCGTCGGGCGAAATCTTGGACAGAAAGCCGTTGCCGTCTTTTGTCAGCACATCGCCGTTGACGTTGCTCACGAACAGCAGCTGACCAGAGTCATCCGGCAGCACCGATTCAGGCGTCTTGAGGCCCGTCAGCTCCCAGAGCTTTTGCGGTTCGGCCGCCTCGGCGGCGAAGTTTACGAGCGACAGGGCGGTAAGGGCGATCAGAGCAAGACGCATGGTCCGTTCCTCCAATACTCATGATCATGCATGAGCAATGCTTGTTAAGCTGCAATCGGCTGCCGGGTCAGTAAAGGCCGCGAGCGTCAAAGAGAGATCGGTGCGGGGCGCGTTATTTCAACACCCGCCCAACGCCCGGGCGCGCCGGCACAGCCGCTGTCTATGAGGAAATCGTGCGGGAGGTTTGCGCCCTCAGGCGGATTTCGCCAGGCCTTTGGCGCGGGCGATGGCTTCCTCGATGAGCATGCGGGCTTCCGCGTCGTCGCCCCAATGATGGATCTTGGCCCACTTGTTCGGCTCGAGATCCTTGTAGTGGGCGAAGAAGTGCTCGATCTGCTGCACGGAAATCTCCGGCAGGTCGGTATAGTTCTTCACCTTGTCGTAGCGCTTGGTGAGCTTCGTGCTCGGCACAGCGATGATCTTCTCGTCGCCGCCGCCCTCGTCCTCCATGACGAGCACGCCGACGGGCCGGCAATTGATCACGGCACCGGGAATGATAGCGCGCGTGTTGCAGACTAGAACGTCGATGGGGTCGCCGTCGGCCGACAGCGTGTGCGGGACGAAGCCGTAGTTCCCCGGATAACGCATCGGCGTGTAGAGGAAGCGATCGACGACCAGAGTGCCCGAGGCCTTATCAAGCTCATACTTGATGGGCTCGCCGCCGACCGGCACCTCAATGACAACGTTGACGTCGTGTGGCGGGTTGTTCCCGATCGCTATGGCATCGAGGCGCATCTAGGGTCGTCTCTCCAAGTGATGGTCGAGCCAAGCTGTGCCCGATTGGACCCGCCCGGACAAGTGGCCTTTCGGGCGAGGGTAAAGGCAATTGTGACGCATCTATTGGAGATTTGCCCGACTTTTGCTCAGGACAACCCCGAGCGAGCGCCCCTGTGCTGATACCACTCGAGGATTTGGCGAGTGGTGGGCGCTCGCGCACGCGATTTACCTAGGCGATGGAGCTCAGCACGCCGCCTTCGACGCGGAGCGCGGCGCCATTGGTGGCGGAAGCTTCCTTCGAAGAGATGTAGACCACCATGTTGGCGACCTCCTCGACGGTGGCGAAGCGCTGGATGAGCGAGCTCGGCCGGAACTCCTTGACGAAATTCTCGGCCATGGCATCCGGCGTCGTCTTGTTCTCGCGCGCCATGGCCTCGAGGAAGGTTTCGACGCCATCCGAGCGCGTGGGACCGGGCAGCACCGAATTGACGGTCACGCCGGTGCCGGACGTCATCTGAGCCAGGCCGCGCGCGACGGAGAGCTGCGCTGTTTTGGTGAAGCCGTAGTGGATCATCTCCTTCGGGATGTTGAGCGCCGGACTCGGAGGAGATGAAGACGATGCGTCCCCAGTTCTTCTCCAGCATGCCCGGCATCAGTGCGCGCGAGAGGCGCACGCCGGACATGACGTTGATCTCGAAGAAGCGCGTCCAGTCGGAATCGGGAATGTCGAAGAAGGGCTTCGGCTCGAAGATGCCGGCGTTGTTGACGAGGATGTCGACGCGGGCCGGCGCCCTTGACCAGCTGGCTCGCAGCCGGCGGCGGTCGACGAGATCGGCGGCGACGCCGCGGACACGGTTGCTCCCGATCTCAGCGTTGAGCGCCGCGGCGGCTTTCTCGACCGTCTCGGGCTTGCGGCCGTTGATGACGACGTTGGCGCCCGCCGCGGCAAGGCCCTTGGCGATCGCGTAGCCGATGCCTGCCGTGGAGCCCGATACGAGAGCCGTCTTGTCCGAGAGATCGATTTTCATGGGAAGCCACCGTGTGCTGAGATTCTGAATTCACTGCAGCAGGTCGGTTGCCGGGCACGCAATGTCAACACCATGTGTTTCGGAATTTCCGAAAGGTAGCTTCGGTGAGCGCAAATAGTGCCTGGATCGGAAGTTCCTGGGATTCTACGTCGCGCTCGCGGGGGGATATGCTTAGCCGAGGGGACCGCTTCTCAGCGCGGCGATCTGGGCGTTCAGGGCATCGCGCAGCACGGTCATGGCCGCCGTACGCAGACCATCCTCGTCCATCGTGCCTTTGAGAGGAATTTCGACGGTCGCTTCCATCCATTGGCGGGAATTGGACGGATCAGGCTCGTCGCCGATGACAAGATGAACCTGCATCGCACGACCAACGCCCAACAACTCAAACTGATGCAGCTTCACGGCCCCACCCTCTGACAACCCCCAACTTCGACAGCCCGCACATCTCAACATTAGGGTCGAGATTGGGCCGAGTTGAGGCAAAGCGAGCTGACGGTTGTTAACCGACAGCCCGGGAAGCCAGGGCCTGAGCCGTCAGAGCGGGATGTTGTCGTGCTTCTTCCAGGGATTCTCGAGCGTCTTATTGCGGAGCATATTGAGCGCGCGGCAGATGCGCCGGCGCGTGCCGTGCGGCAGGATCACCTCGTCGATGTAGCCGCGCTCGGCGGCGACGAACGGATTGGCGAAGCGCTTCTGGTACTCGTCGATGCGCACCTTGATCTTCTCCGGATCGCCGAGGTCGGCGCGATAGAGAATTTCGGCTGCACCCTTGGCGCCCATGACGGCGATCTCGGCGGTCGGCCAGGCGTAGTTCACGTCGCCGCGGATGTGCTTCGAGCTCATGACGTCGTAGGCGCCGCCGTAGGCCTTGCGCGTGATCAGCGTCACCTTCGGCACGGTGGCCTCGGCAAAGGCGAACAGAAGCTTGGCGCCATGCTTGATGAGGCCGCCGTACTCCTGCGCCGTGCCCGGCAGGAAGCCCGGAACGTCGACGAGGGTCACGATCGGGATCTCGAAGCAGTCGCAGAAGCGCACGAAGCGCGCGGCCTTGCGGGACGCGTCCGAGTTGAGCACGCCGGCGAGCACCATGGGCTGGTTGGCGACGATGCCGACGGTCGAGCCCTTCCATGCGCGCGAAGCCGGTGATGATGTTGCGCGCGAAAGCCTCCTGGATCTCGAAGAAGTCCGCCTCATCCGAGATTTTGAGGATCAGCTCCTTCATATCGTAGGGCTTGTTCGGGTTGTCGGGGATCAGCGTGTCGAGCGAAAAGTCCTCGCGGTCGGCGCTGTCGCTTACCGGCAGGTTCGGAACGCCCGACTTGTTGTTCGACGGCAGCAGGTCCATGAGGCGGCGCATCTGCAGCAGCGCTTCGACGTCGTTCTCGTAGGCGCGGTCGGCGATGGACGACTTGGTGGTGTGCACCTTGGCGCCGCCAAGCTCCTCGGCCGTGACGGTCTCGTTGGTGACGGTCTTCACGACGTCGGGGCCGGTGACGAACATGTAGCTCGTGTCCTTCACCATGAAGATGAAGTCGGTCATGGCGGGGGAGTAGACGTCACCGCCGGCGCAGGGGCCCATGATGACCGAAATCTGCGGGATGACGCCTGAGGCCATGACGTTGCGCTGGAACACCTCGCCGTAGCCGCCCAGTGCGTCGACGCCTTCCTGGATGCGCGCGCCGCCGGCATCGAACACGCCGATGATGGGCGCGCGGTTCTTCAGCGCCATGTCCTGGATCTTGGTGATCTTCTTGGCGTGCGTTTCAGACAGCGAGCCGCCCATGACCGTAAAGTCCTTGGCGAACACATAGACGACACGGCCGTTGATGGTGCCCCAGCCCGTGACGACGCCGTCGCCCGGGATCTTGGTCTTCTCCATGCCGAATTCGGTGCAACGATGCTCGACGAAGGTGTCGAACTCCTCGAACGAGTTCTCGTCCATCAGAAGCTCGATGCGCTCGCGGGCGGTCAGCTTGCCGCGATTGTGCTGGGCGGTAATACGCTGAATGCCGCCGCCAAGGCGCGCATTGTCGCGACGCCGCTCGAGTTCCTCGATGACTTCCTTCATGAGATCCACCTGACGTATGAACTTCCCAATTCTGGCTGTTAGCACGGCGGTAACGAGCAAGGGAAGGGTTTCGCCCCTCCCGGGCAGGGCGCTTACCGTGCTGGGGCGGGCGTAAACGCTCGCTCTATCGATCGGTTGCCTCGCTGCGGGCACGTGGAATACGGTACTTGCTTGTCGTTCAGTCGCATCGACCAGACCTATGCAATTCGAGGGATAGCGTGACAAGCGGCGAGGCTGGGAGGGACTGGAAGTTATTTCGACCGCTCAAATGGGCGGAGCACGGCTGGCTCCTTTATTTTGTCCCGCCCGCCCTGTTTGCCTTCCTATTTTTCTGGCGCACTCGCGACAAGCTTCTTTGGCTTGACGAGTTTTTTACGCTCGCCCTTATGAAGGCTCCGAGCTTGCCGCACCTTTGGCAGGGCATTGTCATCGGTATAGACTGCAATCCCCCCGTTTATATCGTCAGCGCCTGGCTTATTACGCACTATATTTTTCCCGGCATTGCGCCGGAGCTGGTTTTGCGCGGCCTAAACATCGCCCTGCTCTTCTTGTCGCTGGCGATTATTTTCAAGATTATGCGGCGTTTCATTTCGTTGCCGGCCACCGTCATAGCATTGCTCATTAGCGCGTATGGCTGGAACCTCATATGGATCACCCAGGAGGCTCGGCATTACACGTTATACTTGTTTGTGTTCAGCCTCTCGCTATTGCTTTTGCTGCATTTCGTATCGTCACGCAGCCGCTGGTATTGGGTTGCGTTCTCCATTTCCCTTTGCGTCCTTGTCCTTTGCCACACGCTCGGCATCGTTTATGCGGGCTCTATGGCCGCCAGCGCGGCTCTTGTCGGATACGCAGAAGGCGATCGCACATTGCTTCAGGCGGTCACTGTGGTCGGGCGCCGCCGCGATTGTGACGTTCGCTGCCTGGACCCCGGCCATACTCAGTCAGGCTACCCTGGCCACGCCGTATGGGTGGATCCAGTCCCCAACCGCCGTAGATTTGCTGCGCGCATTCTTTCTTTCGAAGGTGGCCATTGCTTGCGCCGTCGCCATTCCGTTCCTTGCCCTGGCTTCCGGCGATTGGAAGAGACAGGCTCCAGGTCTTGCCGACATCCACACATGGAGCCGCGAGACGAAGACCATAATCCTGTGCGGCGCCCTGTTCGCCAGCGCGACGGTCCTGATCTGGCTTGCCTCCAAGCTGGTTTATCCCGTTTTCGTATCCCGCTACTTCACACCTAATATGCTGTTCTCTTTCGCCATCGTCGCCGCGGCTTCTGCCCTTTTCCTGAAATCGCCGTTTGTACGTTTCATTCCGCCCTTCGCGCTTGCGGCGGTGCTGATGATTGGTGACGCCGCTCTCTACGCGACGAAAAAGGACGTGCCGCCGCGCAACGTGGCATGCATGGACGACGAGGGGCGGCAATTTTCCGAACTCGCGCTCAATATTCCGAAACTGCCAATCGTCACGGAATCACCGCAGGCCTGGTTTCCCCGTGCTCACTATTTGGGATCTCAGTACCTTTTGGCGCTTGATTGGGACGTGGTAGAAAAATATCCGCACAAAAGCGTGAATAATGCGGTTGATTACAACATCATGTCACGCCTCCGGGAATGGGGCGGGCTCGATAACATCCGCACTACGTCAGAAATTCTCAGTGCCTATCCGGAGTTTTTGGTTCTGTCGCAGCCGGACTATTCCTGGCTGGAGAATTTGCGGGCAACGCGCGCCCCAGAACTCACGCTGGTCGGCGAGGCGGGCACCTGCAAGCTATGGTTGGTACGGCTCCCTAGCTGAGCTACGTTGCGCACCGTCGTTGCTCCTGCATGGCTAGAGGAAACCACATGGCCAAGGCTATACACATGATGGTCCGGGTGCTGGATGAGGCCCGTTCCGTCGATTTCTATACCAAGGCCTTCGGGCTCTCGATCGCACAGAGGGTCGACTTTCCGGACTTCACGCTGATCTACCTCAGCAACCCGGAAGCCCCCTTCGAGGTGGAGCTAACGGTTAACAAGGGCCGGACGGACAAATACGACCTCGGCAACGGCTACGGCCACGTGGCCTTCGTTGTAGATGACCTCGAGGCCGAGCATAAGCGGCTGGCCGGTCTCGGCTTCGCGCCTCGCGACGTCAAGCAGATGACGCACGAGGGCAAGCCCTTTGGCCGCTTCTTCTTCATCGACGATCCGGACGGCTACAAGATCGAGGTGCTGGAGAAGGGCGGCCGCTTCATGTAGGGGCAACTGAGAGGCAGAGCAGTCCATCGTCATCGGCAATCAGGTCCGTCAGCCCCACTGTCATCCTCGGGCTTGTCCCGAGGATCCAGCCGTGCCGCACGCGGAGTATGTTGTCGGCTCCAGAGTGCGCCGGCTCGTCGCGCTTACACACCTCACGGCTTCGCCCCGACGTGGAGCGATGGGTCCTACCCACAAGGGCTAGGATGACAGCCGCGCGAAGGCCGGCGTAAGCCTCGCATCAGCTCGTGGCTGTAACGCATTGTAAGTCTGCAGCGTTTCATGCCCTGGCACCGGATGTTTCATCCGAACCGCACCATCTGATGCACCGCCCATGCATCACGAGGTGCCGCCAGCGGCGATGCCTGCAGCATTTGATGCGGGGCTCGATCCATCATGCAACGTCTCATGCCAGTGGCGCCAAATGTGCCGGGGGAATCGCATCATCCGGTGCCGCCTCCTCGGCCCGCGGGCGAAACCACGCCTGCTGCTTATGTCGAGCCCGGCCCGGATGCGCTCCTATGCCCGCATTCAGGGACGCCCTGCCCGGCGCTGACGCGCCTGTTCGGCAATCGTCCCATCGCGAGCGAAACGGCGCAGGACTGGGCCCGGAAACTGGCGCCCTGCAGCTCCTGCCGCGTCGACTTCGAAGCCCAGCGATCGGCGCTCCGCGGCTTGAGGCTCGGCCAGCGCGAGCGCGAGGTGCTTCTCGGCGCAGCAGGCTCCGACATTTATGTCGTCACGGAAACGGGAATGAGCCGGTCTCTCAGCGCCGCGCGGCGGCGGGCGGCGCAATCGCTCATGAAGGCCGGGCTGGTTTCCGCGACAACCGACAACCCCGAGGGCAAGAGCCAGGCGCTTCCCGATCAAAGCCATGTCAGGGCTCAAGTGTCCCTGACGCCCCTTGGCCGGTATGTCATGGCTGCGTTCGGCCGCTTCATCCAAGGGGGGAAACCGGTGCGCTGGACGCGGCCGGCGGCCGGCGTCGCGGTTCCGGGCAAGGAGCCGAGCCAGCTCATCGACGAGACCGTGGCGCGCACGCAGGCGGCTCTCAAAGACACGCTGAACGACCTCAAACGCGCCCTGGTTGCAGCCCTGCGCCCGGTCCGCGATCGGGACACGCTCGACGCCGTAACGCGGCATCTGGAGCGCAAGGTGGAAGGCCTAAAAGAGCTTCTGGAAGCCCCGACCTCGGCCTAAAAGCCCGTCCTGCCAGGGAGATTTATCCTCAGGTTGCAGGTCAGCCATGCGGCGCTTGAACCGATCGCCGCGCTACCCATATCTCATCGTGAAGGAACCGGTGCCCATGAGGGGCCGGCCCGGCGGGCGGAGACCAGAAACGGTTCTGCCCGGAATGATTGAAGGTCGCTTTTTGAAAGGGCTTTCGGAGATGTCCAGGTTGTCAGTACTGTCGAACCCTCTGCTGCTCGGGTTCGAGGAAATAGAGCGTCTCATCGACCGCGCCGGCAAAGGCGGCAGCGATGGGTATCCGCCCTACAATATAGAGCGCATCGCAGCGACGAAGAGCGAGCGAGAACTCATTCGAATTACACTTGCGGTTGCAGGTTTCACACGCGATCAGCTCGAGATCACGGTGGAAGATAATCAGCTGTCGATCCGCGGCAAGCAGCAGGACGACAAAGGCCGAGAATATCTCTACCGCGGCATCGCAGCGCGCCAGTTCAGCCGCACTTTCGTGCTCGCTGAAGGGATAGAGGTGAAATCGGCTGATCTCAGAGATGGGCTGCTCGCCATCGATCTCATGCGCCACGAGCCGGAGCGCCTAGTGAGGCGGATCGAAATCGGGTTCGAGTGACGCAGGTTGCATTGCAGTATTCCCGGGCGCGGTGCCGCCCGGCTACAGCCAAATGCTTCGAATCATAGGATTATGGCTGGTGTGGTCTTGTCCTCCGTGGAGGGTGCGGATCCCAGGCCATGACGGTCAGGAATACCTCGAGAGAGGAGGAGGACGTCATGAATGGTAATACGACTAAGCGCACGAAATCACGTCGTGCAGCGGCAGCTACCGTCGTTCCGGTCATGAGCGAGATCGATCTCGCACGGCTCGGCGGCGGTCAGGTCGCCTACATCAAAACAATGTCCTCGGATGAGGCGCTGAAGATGTTTCCGGCGATCGAAGGATTGCCAGCAGGCATCAACCTCTTCGCACTGCATGCGGCTGATGGCACGCCCATCGCGCTCACCGACACGCGTCAGGCTGCACTCAGCCACGCCATGGACGGCGAGCTCGAGGTGGCAAGCCTGCACTAATCTTCTTCCGACCCAATTAAAAAGGCGGGCGCTCGAAAGGGCACCCGCCTTTATTCATTTCAGATAGTTGACGAGACGGAGGATTTACCGATACGCGACTTTTCCTGCGCTGCCGATTCACGTCGCGCCTGGTAGGCGGCGCGACGATCGGAGCGACCCGCTCACTGGGCCGGCTTGCAAGTGTCCAGCTGCTGCTTGCGCTTCTGCAGCTGCGCCTTCCACTGGTCGGGGCCGACGCTGCTGCACCAGGCAATGTGAGCCTTGAGGTCGGGGCTCCACTCGGCGCCGGAGAAGCCGCACTTGCCGGCTTCGTTCTCCTTCTGCTGCTGCAGCGCCAGCTTGCCGTACATATCGCAGTTGGCCTGCGCGCTCGCAGCCGACGCCAAGCCTGCAACCCCAAGGGCCGCCAGCGACACCGCAGCACACGTCCGAATAGTCAGCATCGTCCCACCCTCACTCTAGGCCTTTTTGGGCGGCCCCATCTTTCCATGAGGGCCAGCCTGCTCCCGAGACCTAAACGATCCGTCCCGGATACTCCGTCGGTGATAGTCCGTTGGTCATGAACTCGGGCTGAATGTGGCCCATGGGCGCCATTCACATCAACCCCTGTCACGGCTCCTATTGCGGATCAGTGGCGCCACAGAGGCGGGCGTCCGTCTCGGGCGGCTTCCCGTTAACCGCGATGCTCAGAGGCCGAGGCGGGTCGCGATCTCGCGGCGGGCGGCGAGAGCGCCAGGACCCCAGGCCGCGACCGAGGAGGCGACGAGGTTTGCTTCCGACCTCAGGATCACGCCGTCGTCCAGGATGCGCAGGCCGTTGGCTTCCAGCGTCGCGCCCGTCGTCGTGATGTCGACGATGAGCTCGGCGGTGCCGGATGCGGGTGTGCCTTCGGTCGCGCCCAAGCTCTCGACGATGCGATAGTCGGTGACGCCCTTACGGGCGAAGTGGCGGCGCGTCAGGTTCATGTACTTCGTCGCGACCCGATACCAGCGCCCATGCGCGCGGCGGAACGGCAAGCGCGATCTCGTCGAGATCGGCCATGGTGCGCACGTCGATCCAGCAGTTGGGCACGGCGACGACGACGTCGGCGCGTCCGAAGCCGAGCTTCTTCAGGAACTCGACGCGGTCATCGGCGTCCGACATCTGCTCGCGGATGAGATCCTCGCCGGTGATGCCGATGTGGGCGCGGCCGGTTTTCAGATGCCACGCGATCTCGGACGCCGACACGTACGCGACTTCGATGCCATCGAAGCCCACGACCTCGCCGCGATAGCCGCGCTCGTTGCCGGTCTTGCGCACGACGAGATCGGAGGCGGCAAAGAACTCCGCCGTCTGCTCCATGAGCCGGCCCTTGGACGGCACGGCGAGGATGAGCTTGTCGGTGTTCCCGTTCATGCGGCGCCTCCGTTGAGAGCGGCGAGCAAAGCGCTGCGTGTGAATGGCGGCGCCGACCGCCGGCACGGGGCTCGGTGCGCCTGCGGCTTGCATGAGATCATCATAGCGGCCGCCGCCGGCAACGGGGCTGGCGCGGCCAAGCTTCGCCGACACGACCTCGAACACGAAGCCGGTGTAATATTCGAGCGCACGGCCGAACTCAGCCGAGAACTCGGCGCGCTCGAGATCGATGCCGGCCGCGGCCATGAGATCGAGCCGGCGCTCGTGCGAGGCCGAGGGCCGTTTCGATATCGATGTCCATCAGCGTCGCCAGCTCGCGCACGCGGCGCGTGGACGAGCGGCCCGGCGCGACGATGGCGACATAGCTCGCGATCAGCTTTGCCGTTTTCGGCGACAGCGGATCGGAGCTGGCATCGGCGACGCGGCCCAGAAGGTTGGCGGCGATCTCCGCCGGCGAGCGCACGCCGACGACATCGATGCCGCTCTTCTCGAGATAGCTCGCAACGACGGCCTCGGCGCCGGCAGGATCGGCCGGATCGAGCGCGTCGCGCAACGCTTTCGGAATGTGCTTCGAGGTCGAGCCCGGCTCCACCGTGAGCCGGTTCAGCTCGGCGTGGAAAGCTTCCGGCTCCCAGAAGCGATGCATCAGCCGCTGACGCCAGCGGGCCGGCATGTCGGCGGCGCGCAGGATGGCGCGCAACAGGCCAAGGTCGCCAAAGCGCAGCATGTAGTTTTCGAGGCCCGACGCAGCGAGCGCAGCGTCGATCGTGGCCACGATCTCCGCTTCGGACTGCTCGCGATCGGCGTCGCCGAAGGCTTCGATGCCGGTCTGGCGAAACTCGCGCGGGTGCGCGCTGTCCACGCCCTGAGGCTGAAAGCGGAAGGCAGGACCGTTGTAGGAATATCTGGCGGCGACATCTCCGCTCGGGTGACGCTCGAGGTGCAGGCGGCAGGCGGGAACCGTGAGGTCCGGGCGCATGCACAGCTCGTCGCCGTCGGGATCGGTGAACACGTACGTGCGCGCGCGCAGCGTCTCGCCGACGACGTCGAGGAACACGCCGGCCGGCTGGATGATCGCAGGCGCGACCGCCTCGAAGCCCGCCTTGGTGAAGACGGACATCACGGTCTGGGAGGTCGCCTCCAGCGCCTCGAATTGTTTTGCCGTCTCGGCGGCCATCTCGGTCCTCGGGTTGTATTCCCGTCGTTCTTCGGGGCTAGATGTGTCGGGCAGGCAGGTAGGGGGCGGTCGTCTCTCTTCCCCTGCCTACAGGGCGAGAGCCGAAGCGATGGAGAGCGTCGAGTTCAGCTGTGGCGAGCTAAGATCTTTCGCACCTCCGGCACCAGATCGGCTTCGTTGACTGTGACCTGGGCGGGACGGGATTCTTTCCATTCCTTGTTGTCCTTGATGGCAGCCGCAGCTTTGGCCCCCTCAATCAGATCCTTCAGTATCACCTGTGGTGGCTCGGCATTCGCGCTCGTTCGAGCCTTGGATAACGGCGATGGGCGAGCCGCGCTTGTCGGCGTATTCGAGCTGGCGGCCGAACTTCTTTGGATTGCCGAGGAAGAGTTCGGCACGAATTGGCTCGCCGCCGTCATCGGGAGCGCGCAGGCGCTGCACGAGCTTCTGGTAGTCGGCGATGCTGTCCTTATCCATGACCGTCACGATCACCGGGCCCAGCGTAGGCGCGGGAGCGCGGCCGATGAGGTTCAGCGCGGCCTGCAGGCGCGAGACGCCGATGGAGAAGCCGGTGGCCGGAACCTTCTGGCCGGTGAAGCGGGCGACGAGATCGTCGTAGCGGCCGCCGCCGCCGACGGAGCCGAAGCGGACCGGCCGGCCTTTTTCATCCTTGGCTTCGATCAGCAGCTCGGCTTCGAACACGGGGCCGGTGTAGTACTCGAGGCCGCGGACGACGGATGGGTCGATGACGGATCGCGGTCATGCGCCGTATCCTGCGGACGCTGCTAAATTTGAGTTCGAGAAGCTCGTTCGATGGCCTTCGTCGCAAGTGTCGTGCAATCCGGATACTTGCTCTTCGAGCTTCGCAAGTCGTTCCGATGCCCGCTGTCAGAGCTGGAAGCGAAACGTCCCGCCTGCTAAGGCTAATTTGCGCTGTCGCCGACGAACATCGCGATCACGCAACAGTCTGATCTGCTGTCGGCATCGAGCTCCGGCGCCCTTCGTGAAGTCGCCGCTTTCGTCCTTTCGGCCTGGCCCGAGAAGCAGACGCACGCCGTCCATGCCGAGTCGATCGAACTTGTCGAGCGCGCGCAGGACGGTGAGCCAGCGTGCGTCGCCGTCCGTTACCGCAAGCCCGACGGCTTCCACGCAGTCCGTCGAGCACTTTGCGGTTGTTGACCTTGATGACGTACTGGCCGCGCTCGATGCCGAGCGCTTCCAGCGTGTCGGCGGCGAGCATGCACATCTCGGCATCCGCCGCGACGCTCTCGGCGCCGACGGTATCGGCGTCGAACTGCGTGAACTGGCGGAAGCGGCCGGGGCCGGGCTTCTCGTTGCGGTACACCGAGCCCGTGGCATAGCGGCGAAACGGCTTCGGCATGTCCTGGAAGTTCTCGGCCACGTAGCGGGCGAGCGGCGCCGTCAGGTCATAGCGCAGGCGCGAGCCACTGCTCGTCCTCGTCCTGGAACGAGAACACGCCCTCGTTGGGGCGGTCCTGATCGGGCAGGAACTTGCCCAGCGCGTCGGTGTACTCGAAGGCCGGCGTCTCCAGCGGCTCGAAGCCGTAGCGCTCGTAGACCTCGCGGATTTTCGCCAGCATGGCATTGGTCTGGCGCAGCTCGTCGGCGCCGATGTCACGCATGCCCTTGGGCAGGCGCGCCACGGGGCGGGTCGGAGCGTCCTTGTCGGTCTTGGCCATGCTTGGAATCTTCTTCGAGTAGGGTTGCAGCAACGACACCGAACGCCCATCAAACCGTTAATGCCTCTGCACTTTCGCCATGCCTGGCCTTCGACATGAGCGGGGAGGGGGAACGATTGCGCGGGTCGTTTCGGTCCGACGCGCCAGGCGGCGCGGGCTAAAGCGTGCCGCCTTATAGCGGATCGGTCCAAATGCGGAAAGATTACCACTTTGCCGCTTCCGGCAGCCTTTCACCAAGCCCGAGAAATCGCTAGATAGGGCGGGAGCAACGCCCCATTCAAGGCCGCCAATATGTCCGCCGCCGTCGAAACTGCGCCGCAACGGGAGGCCGTTCCCAATACGGGAACGTTCAAACCGAGCCTTGCCGGCCTCTCCCGCGAGAGGCTGCGCGAAGCCATGGCCGCGGCCGGCGTGCCGGAAAAGCAGCAGCGCATGCGCGTCATCCAGCTGTGGCGCTGGCTCTACATCAGCGGCGTGACGTCGTTCGACCAGATGACCGACGTCTCGAAGGAGCTGCGCACCCGGCTGGAAGAGCTCTACACGCTCGACCGGCCCGAGATCGTCTCCGAGCAGGTGTCGGTCGACGGCACGCGCAAGTGGTTGCTGAGGCTGCCGAAACGCGGGCACGAGGCGCGCGCTCCCGAGATCGAGACGGTCTATATCCCGGAGAGCGACCGCGGCACGCTGTGCATCTCCTCGCAGGTGGGCTGCACGCTGACGTGCAGCTTCTGCCACACCGGCACGCAGCGCCTCGTGCGCAACCTCGACGCGTCCGAGATCGTCGGGCAAATTCTGTTGGCGCGCGACCGCATCGGCGACTGGCCGGGCGCGTCGCGTCCCGACGACCAGGGGCTGCTGCCGACCACCGACCGCATGATCACCAACGTCGTGCTGATGGGCATGGGCGAGCCGCTCTACAATTTCGACAACGTGCGCGAGGCGATGGAAATCACCTCCGACGGCGAAGGGCTCTCGCTCTCGAAGCGGCGCATTACGCTTTCGACGTCGGGCGTCGTGCCGGAGATCGCACGCTGGGGCGAGCTTTCGGCCACGATGCTCGCCATCTCGCTGCATGCCGTGCGCGACGAGCTGCGCGACGAACTGGTGCCGATCAACAAGAAGTATCCGATCAGCGAGCTTCATGGACGCCTGCCGCAACTATCCCGGCGTCTCGAACGCCAAGCGCATCACGTTCGAATACGTGATGCTCAAGGGCGTGAACGACAGCATCGCCGGACGCCAAGGCGCTGGTGCGGCTGCTGGCGGGAATTCCGGCCAAAATCAACCTCATTCCGTTCAATCCGTGGCCTGGATCGAGCTACGAGTGCTCCGACTGGGAGACCATCGAGCGCTTCGCGGACGTCGTGAACAAGGCCGGATATGCGAGCCCGGTGCGCACGCCGCGCGGTCGCGACATTCTTGCGGCCTGCGGGCAGTTCGCGCTCGGAAAGCGTGAAGCTGCGCGCGCGCGAGCGGGCGGCAGAGCCCGCATCCTCTCCAGCCGACAGCGGAGCCTAGAGCGCCATATGTTCTGGAAGACGCTCGGCCGCCTTTTCATCGTGCCGCTCGGGTTTCTGCTCGCGCTCGCGGCTCTCGGCCTTCGTGCTGGTGACGCTCGGGCTCGAGAAGATCACGCACGCCATGCATGGCCAGGAGGCAGGACCCGAGATCGTCGAGTCGACGTTCGACCTGTTCTGGCAGGGATCGCTGCTCGCCTCGGGCGCCAGCATCCTGCCGGCGATCGCGGTGGTGATCGTCGGCGAAGTGGCCCGCATCCGGTCGTGGCTCTACTATGTCGTCGGCGGCGGATTGGCGCTGGCGGCCATTCCGCTGCTGGCGCGCATCAACGCTTCCGGGGTCGGGACGCTTTCCGAGGCGACGGTCTGGCAGGTCTTCGCAACGGCGGGATTTCGCGGGCGGGCTCGTCTATTGGATCATCGCCGGCCGCAACGCTTGAGCCACATTCACGTAGCTAAAGTCCGAGCAACGTCTTAGCGTCAGGCCGGTGCTCAGCATGGTGACGTCCATCTTCAGAGTGTTGTTCGGCCTGATCGCAGCGAACCTCGTCGCCGGCGTCGTGCAGGTGCTGTTCGTCATCACGCCGGCGGAGCTGGTGGGCCTCGGCTGGGATGCGCTGATCGAGCGATTGCAGGCAGCCGGCATTCTCGCGCTGTTCGCGGCATCGCAGAGCGCCGTCTTCTCCGCGCCGCTGGCACTGATCGCCATCGCGCTGGCGGAATGGCAGCGGATCCGATCGGTTCTCTTCTATGTGGCGCTCGGCCTCGCGGTGGCCGGGGCCGGCTTCCTGGCGCAGTACATGGGCGAAGGCGGCGCTACAACGATCGTCAATACCTATGCGCTCACCGCCTACGCCACGACGGGGTTTGTGGGCGGGCTCGTCTATTGGTGGGTTGCGGGACGGGGAGCGGGCGGGCGTCAGGCCGCCACGACGCCTTAGGCGTGGTGTTAACCGTTCATTTCCTCCAGGTCGGGCCGTTGGCCGTGACTTATCCTTAATCCGTTTGTTTTATCACAGTCTTCAGAGTATTGTGCTGCGGTGCACAAAGCATTCAGGATTGCACCTCACAAAAGGAACTGCGCCGATGCTGGCCCCCGTAAATACCGAGCTCCAGACGCGTTTCGCTCGTAGCTGCACCGACGCAGCTTTCGGGTATGCACGCGCGGCCTCGGCAGCCTACGCGGCCATGGCCGACCAGACCCTGGACTTCTGGGCGACCGCAGCGAAGGGGTCCACGAGCAGCACGCCGGCATCCAGCTACTACGTCTCGGCTCCGCGCCGCATGGCTGCGCCGTCTATCCCCATGACGCCCTTTGATTTCTTCCAGATGTCCAATCCCTGGAGCGACGCCTCGCGTGCCGCTTTCGCACCTGTCGCGGCATGGTGGGGACTGGCCCCGTTCCAGACCAATCCCATGAGCTGGCCGATGGCCCACGCCATGATGACAGCGGGCGTGCCCCGCAACGTGGCCCTGCCGGCGGCGGAAGCAAACGTGGCGGTCATGGATGCGGCCAACGCCGCAACCGCTTCGGTAACGCAGGTGTTCTCGAGCTATCGCTCCGAGGGCGGCTTCGCCATGTCGCCCCAGGTGGTTTCGCCGCGCAACAACCTGATGTTCGCGGCCTTCCTGGCGCCGTTCGGTGCGGCCGCGCTGGCTACGCCGTGGTTCATGTCCACGGGCTCAAGCTTCTAAAAACCCAATAATTACTGCGGCGTCGGCATCGTCACGACGACGGCGCCGTCTCCGGCCGGTGCCGGTGCCTCCGTAGACGCTGGCGGGCTGACCTTTATAGGTGCAGATGCTGTTGCGGCAGGTGCAGCGGCGGCTGCAGCCGTAGCCTCAGGCTTTGGCTTGGGTTTCGGCTTGGCGCTCGCAGCCTTCTTGGGCGGGGCGGTGCCGCGGCCGGCGCAGTGGGCCGGAAACGTCGTGCCGTCCCCGTGCTTGATGTCTCCGACCCAAGCGCAGGTGGCGACGTCGCGGCAGGGAGCTTCGAACAGGCCGGCGCACTGAGCGGCAGTCGCCGCGGCGACCGCATTTGTAGGATCGGGTGCGGCTCCAGGCGCGGCAGGAACGATCGGAGCGTTGGCCCAGGGCAGGACTTCGGTCTTGCCGGCCTTCGCGGTTTTCTCCTTCTTGGCGGCCGGCACCGCAGGAAGCTTGGTGACGGGCACGACCACGGACTTGTTTTCCGGCAAAGGGGCCGTTGCGGAGGGGATGTCCGGATGCGTGGCGGGCGGCGTGTTGTCGACCGCTGGTGAGGCCTCATCCGCCGGCGGGGCCATGGTCGGCGAGCCGGAATCGATCCCCTGGCCCATCAGCATCGTGACCGCCAGAACGGCGACAATGGGGGTGAGCGCCTTCGTGCCTGTTCGCAGCATCGTTTTTCTTCCCCTCGGGACGTTTCCCCGCACCTTAGGCGGGACTAGCGGCAAAAAACACGGCGAGAAGATGGACGCTAATCCTTGATCCTCTGTCACATACGCGCTGTTAGCTGAGACGGAGTGCACCTTGCAGCCGAGCGGCCGCTGCCTATAGTGCCGCGCAAGCGGAGGCCCGAACGGCCTCCGGCCCGCATCTCTCCGCATCCGGTCTCCGCATCCGGCGGGTCTAACTCTCTGATTATTCATCTAAGTTCACCAAAGGGCGAGCAATGAGCGCGAAGGACGGCAAGTCGAGCATCAAGAAGGTCGTGCTCGCTTACTCGGGTGGTCTCGACACATCCATCATCCTGAAATGGCTGCAGGAAACCTACGGCTGCGAGGTCGTGACGTTCACCGCCGACCTCGGCCAGGGCGAGGAGCTGGAGCCGGCGCGCAAGAAGGCCGAGATGCTCGGCATCAAAAAAGAGAACATCTTCATCGAGGACCTGCGCGAGGAATTCGTCCGCGATTACGTGTTCCCCATGTTCCGCGCCAATGCCCTCTACGAGGGCGTCTATCTGCTCGGCACGTCCATCGCCCGGCCGCTGATCGGCAAGAAGCAGATCGAGATCGCGCGCAAGACCGGCGCCGACGCCGTCTGCCATGGCGCCACCGGCAAGGGCAACGACCAGGTGCGCTTCGAGCTCACCTATTACGCGCTCGAGCCCGGCATCAAGATCATCGCGCCGTGGCGCGAGTGGAGCTTCAAGGGCCGCGACGACCTGTTGGAGTTCGCGCGCAAGAACCAGATCCCTGTGGCCAAGGACAAGGAAGGCGAGGCGCCGTTCTCGGTCGACGCCAACCTGCTGCACTCGTCCTCCGAGGGCAAGGTGCTGGAAGACCCGGCCAAGAAGGCGCCCGAGATCGTCTACCAGCGCACCATCTCGCCGATGGATGCGCCCGACAAGGTGACGACGATCAAGGTCGGCTTCGAGAAGGGTGACGCAGTTTCGCTCAACGGGCAAAAGTTGAGCCCGGCGACGCTGCTGAAGGCGCTCAACGACCTCGGCCGCGACAACGGCATCGGCCGCCTCGACCTGGTCGAGAACCGCTTCGTCGGCATGAAATCGCGCGGCGTGTACGAGACGCCCGGCGGCACCATTCTGCTGCACGCGCATCGCGCCATCGAAAGCCTGACGCTCGACCGCGGCGCCATGCATCTGAAGGACGAGCTGATGCCGCGCTATGCGGAGCTCGTCTACTTCGGCTTCTGGTTCTCGCCCGAGCGCGAGATGCTGCAGGCGCTGATCGACAAATCGCAGGAGCACGTGGAAGGCGAAGTGACGCTCGAGCTCTACAAGGGCAACGTCATCGTCGTCGGCCGCGAGAGCCCGAAGTCGCTCTATTCTCCCACACTCGTCACCTTCGAGGACGACAAGGGCGCCTACGACCAGAAGGACGCCCAAGGCTTCATCAAGCTCAACGCGCTGCGTCTGCGCACGCTCGAGATGCGGAACCGGAAGACGTAAGGCCAGCGGAGAGATTCAGGCTTCGGACCCTCCCGACGCTGCCGATTCACGCCGCGCCCAAGGGGGGACGCATGCCGGAGGCATGTCTGCGACATGACGATCGGAGCGACGCAGGTCCGAAGCCGCTGCTCACTCGCTACCTGACGAGCGTGCCCCACTTGGGATCAGACGCATCGACGGCGTGGACCTTCTTGATCTCGCCGTTGCGGTGCGCATCGACGGCGAAGAATTTGCCGTCCTTCTTGCCCAGCACCTCGAAATGCTTCTTTTCCGGCTTGGGCTCGCCGACGGTCTCGTAACCGGCCTTGGTCACCATGGCCTTGGCTTCGACGGGACCGAAGGGCGCCTTATCGTCCTTCCCTCCGGTGAGCCTGTCCATCCACGACTTCCCTGCCGGCAACGCGACCGCCTTTTCGCCGCCAACCGCGACCTCGGCGGCGCGAACCTCGCCGGCATCCGTCAGCTCACCTTCGACCGTGACCTTGTCGCCATCCTTGATGGTCACCAGATCGCGCCCCTTGGGACCGATGTCGACCAGCGACTTCTTTCCACCTTCATCGACCACGTAGCGATGGCCGAACGTGTCCGTCACCGTTCCGGTGACAGTCACCTTGTCGGCCAAGGCGCCACTCGTGCTCGCCGCAAGCATTCCTGCCGCGACCACGATCGATCCTGCGATTTTCATGAATTCTCCGATCTGTTGGGATCAGTGAACCCGCGCCGAGGCGAATGGTTCAGTGTGTCGTTGGATCAATCCGTGCCGCTGCGCTCGCGGCCGTGCTCGAGAAAGGCGTTGAACTCCTCGCGGTCACGCGCCAGGCGCAGGCCGCTGAGATAGTCCTGGAATGCGCGCTCCTCCTCATGGAGCTTGGCGAGCTCGGCGGAGCGGTAGGCATCGAAGGCCGAGCTGCCCGTCCGCGTCGCGGGCGTGATGCAGCCGTAGTCCGAGTCACCCGGAGCGCTGGACATCCCAAACCTGGGGGCGAACCTCGGAAGCGAGGACCGGAGACGTCTCAATCCGGCGCGTGCACGCGCGGCCGACGGGGCCAGCACGGGCCGCGTCGCCACATACGCCATGGTGGCGCCGACGAGGGTTCCTCCGCCTGCAAGCAACCACATCATCATCATGTGTCTTGGCATGTTCACTGCTCCCCGCGCTTGGTCAATGTTAAGACCTATTACATTGGGGGTGGGCTGCAGGGGATTACAAGAGTGGGGAGGGGCGACGTCATCGTGACGGGGCGCGAGAGCCCGAAGTCGCTCTATTCTCCCACACTGGTCACGTTCGAGGACGACAAGGGCGCCTACGACCAGAAGGACGCCCAGGGCTTCATCAAGCTCAACGCGCTCAGGCTACGCACGCTCGAGATGCGGAACCGGAAGAAGTAGGCAGCCGGCAATCGGCCGTTGGTCAGACAGCTGCCAGCGCCTCAGCAGGGGCGCCAGATCTGCTTGGCTGCGCGCGCGCCCATGACATTGAAGCCGCGGCTGGGATAACCGCCGTTCTTCTTCACCCAGCCGGCAATGTCGCGTGAGTGCGAAGGCGTGAAGCGCTTGACCAGATGCATCTCGCCGCCGGCCGTCGGCTGATCGAGCACATATCCCTTGTGAAAGCCGAACCGCGCCTTGGAGGTCACGCACACGCGGCCGCGCGCTTCATCGGCGAGAATGGCGCATGCCGACAGGCACGGGCCGTCGATGACGACACGACGGCCGGTGCGCTTCAGCTCGCGCGCGGCGGCCTTGAACGAGCCGATTTCACCGCCCGGGTTGAATTTTACGACGCAGGGGTCGCCCTGGCATCCGAGGACCTCTGACACGGCGTCCGCCCGAGCGGTGCTCGCCGCCACCGCCACTCCGATCAACGCCAGCAAGACATAAAAATACGTCATCGTACTCCCCTCAAAATTGATCACTGTCTATGCGGGAGAGCGCTCCACCACATGTGCGCAACTGCGAATATATGTGCGTACCGAAAGCCCCATCTTTGTGGCGATTTCTCGATGCTGCGCATTACAAATTCACGCGGAGCCACGGGCAATAACCTCGCGGCGCGCATGTTGAGGCATGCCTCAGGCCCGAGGATTTGAATTTCACGCATGTTTTTCGCGCACGCCGAAGGCATGACGCGGCGATCGGAGCGGCGCTTTTCATGCGCTGCCGATTCACGCCGCGCCTGATAGGAGGCGCGACGATCGGAGCGGGTCTGCGCTGCCGATTCACGTCGCGCCTGTTAGGAGGCGCGACGACCGGAGCGCGCGCTGCCGATTCACGCCGCGCCTGATTAGGAGGCCATGCCGGAGGCATGTCTCCGACTCATGCCGAAGGCATGTCTTCGACATGACACGATCGGAGCGTATGTGCGGCGCCGACAGACTAGACGCGGGTCCGTCTGTTCAGCCAGCCGAACATCCGATCTCCCGAGCGCACGATCGCATCGCCCGTGCGCCGGAACATGCGGTCGGTACGCAGGAACATGCGGTCGGTGCGCTCAACCGCCGTCGACGTCCGAGCCACGGTCCGGTTGAAAAGGCAATCATCGGCTTGGGCGCTAGGCGAGATGGCAAGAAGGGTGGCGACGGCCGAAGCCGCAAGCAGAGACTTGTGGGGCATGGGGTAATCCTCCTCGAGATCTGGACTTGCTGGCCAGTGTCGGCGAGTGTGCGCCCGACCATCGATCTCGGCGAGGAGAACTCATTTCGATGGTGAAAAATCAACGCTCGCGATTCCGCATTTAATTTTTGGTTTCGTGGCTCCGGCCCCCGGCGGGTCCTTTGGACGTAATTTCAAGGTCAACCGAAGGGTATTTGGAGGCCGCCGCAAAGCCTTTCGGCGATCCCACGGGCAATCTCCAAGCACAGAAGACGCCAGCGGAGCGCGGCGTCGTGATGCGCAAGGAGAGCCTGCAATGTTGGACGTAAAGACAAACACGAGCCCGGACGTCAGGACACACAGCCCACAAATCGGGACGCGAAGAGCTGGTTCCGTCGCGCTACGCGGTGCGGGTCGGCGAGATCGACGTGCTGGTGGTCAGCGATGGCGTGCTGCCGTTGCCAACCCAAATGTTGGGGCATAATGCCGACCCGGCTGTCCGGGCGGCCTGGCTTCACGACATGTTCCTGCCGCCGGACGCTTTCGACTGGGCGCTGAACGCGGTCTTGGTGCGGAGCGGCGGCCAGACCATCCTCATCGACGCTGGGCTAGGGTCCGACCCGGACTTGCACTTGCCGCGGGCCGGGCAGTTGATCAAGCGGCTGGAGGCTGCCGGCATCGATCTTGCGTCCGTGACCGACGTGGTGCTGACCCACATGCACATGGACCACGTCGGCGGGCTCATCGTCGACGGCGTGAAGGAGCGGCTGCGTCCAGACCTGCGAATCCACGTGGCGGCCGCCGAGATCAAATTCTGGGAGGCACCGGATTTCTCTCAGACCAACATGCCGCAAGGGTTTCCGGACGCGCTTCGGGCGGCCGCCAAGCAATTCGCGAAAATGTACCGCAGCAATCTGCGGCCGTTCGAGGACGTGTCCGAGGTGGCGCCGGGGGTGATCGCCCGTCGCACCGGCGGCCACACGCCCGGGCATTGCGTGGTCCGCCTGACGTCCGGCGGCGAGGCGCTGACGTTCGCCGGCGACGCCGTGTTCGCGGTCGGGTTCGACCAGCCCGACTGGCATAACGGCTTCGAACACGACCCCGAGGAGGCGGCGCGCGTTCGCATCCGTCTTTTGCGGGAGCTGGCTTCGACCGGCGAGATGCTGGTGGCCACTCACCTGCCGTTCCCGTCCGTCGGCCGGGTGGCAGTCGATGGCGACGCCTTTCGTTGGGTACCGGTCTTCTGGGACTACTGACCGCTTGTTGGGTTAGGCCGAACAAGACGACCGCATACGTTGAACAACGGGCGCTGCCTCATACGACAGCGCCCGTATCTTTGCCGGCTTAGGCTTAGGCTTCATCTTCTCCACCGGCAGCAGGGCGTCGCCGCCGCCTACCCGCCTTGCTGGCACGAATTGTCCGCTTCTTGCCCCGAGCGGGCCTGAAGCGATCATGGTTGTCTTTGACTAGACCGATGATTCACGCTTCAGGCTGGTAGGGCCTGAAGCGATCATGGTCTAGTGTTGCTGTCTTCGGTCTCGTCGGGGCATTTGCGGTCGGTCGAGGTGTCCTGCCGTGAACAGTGCGTGGTGAACCGTGCCCCCGCGTCTTGGACAATCGATACAAGTTTAGCTTCGCATAGCGTCGAACGGCCGTCAGTATCGGACGTGCGGATGAAAAGGCTGTCTCCGACCTGGATTGGAAACCGCAAGGTGCAGGTCTCGCCCCTCGGCCGGATCAGAATAAAAGCCGTATCGCCGACAAGCTCATCTATCCCGAACGTGTCCCCGTTGGTGCCGAGCTCCACAACCTTCGATGGCGTGACAAGAAACGACTGGCCTTCCTCGAGGGGTGAAAGAAGCGCGGCACAAAAAATCCACGATATGCAGACTACTCTGGGCATGGCACGCCTCAACCGAGCTCATTCAAGCAATCTCAACCCTTCGGCTCGTTGCGGCTTGCATTTCCAAAGGCTGTGAAGCAGCCTGACATAAACCGCGGGCGAAGTGTCCGCGATGTTTGGGACTGCCGGTGAAAGCCGGCTCCAAGCGAATGTGCAGCATAGCACCGCGGGGTACCCATGAGAACACGAGTGCCTTCCATTCTCATTGTCGATCACGACTGCTGCCGGGGCGCGGAGCTCCGAGACCGGCTCGTGAAGGATGGCGTCCAGGTCGACGTCGTGAGCTCGTTGCAGGCGGCGCTCGCCGTCGGACGAAGCAAGGCCATCGCCGTCGCCATCGTCTGTGATGTGGACGATCCTCAAACGCAAATCGTGTGCGAGGAAATGAGACGGCTGGGCATACCGACAATGTTCCGACACGACCCATCCGACGGTCACTTCACCGCACGAGGCGTGCGGTGGCTCAGGCAGTGAAGCGTACCTAAGTTGCCTGCGCCACCGAGCGTGCGCTGTTTAGCGCAAGCCACCCTCGCCGGAACCAGCACCAATTGCTGCTCCTCCCCGGAGGTCTTGAGCTTCGATGCGACCAGGGCGATCCTCTATATCCTCTCTCACGCCGTGAAGAACGACGACCGCAAGAATGCGCATGCGCTGTTTCTGAGCGTTATTGAGGGTGGGATAAAGCGGCTGCCATGCGTCAGCCAGCCTCCTCAGTGCAGTGCCGCGCTCGGTGAGAACCGCAGCGTGATTTTGCATGACCTTTACGAAATCAACGTCGGGCTGGGAGTCGTCCAACCGCTCCGCGACATTCTCTACCCTCTGGCGGCGCATTTCCGCCCGCGAGCGAATGGCCTCCTCGATGGCAGGCCAGTATTTCGCTTGCTCAGGTGATAGCTGCAAGGCGTTCTTCACGACGTCGATGCGGATTTCAGTCAACTCCCGACCCTCGAACTCGAGCCTCTTGCAGCTCTCGAGCCTCCTGCAACGGCCGCGCTGTTTGCGCGAGCGCCAGCGACGGAGTGGCGATGAACAGGGCCGTGATCGCGTAGGCTACCAGTTTCGACATGGTGAACTCCTGTTTTTGTCATGAGCGTTGGAACGCAGAGCTGCGGCGGCACTCACGCAGCCGTCACTTCGTCTATTGCGCTCGTGGAGCCAAGTCGAAGCATCGCCGAGCGGCCGACGCTCGTGAGCTCGGCCATCGGGCCGTCAGTTCCAGCGGCGATAGGCACGGGCTCTCACGGCAGGCCGATAGGGCCGGCCGTAAGCGCCGTAATAGCGGCGATTGCCGTAGCCATATGCGCCGTACCTGTACCTGTAGGGGCGCATCGCATAGCCGTAAGTGCGGCCACCGTAGTAGCCGTCGTAGCCGGCACGGCGGTAGACGCAGACACCATTGACCCGCACTCGGCCAGCGCCGCATCCTTCGCGGATCTGCGTGACCATGCTTTCCGGCTGCTGCAGCGGCGCACGCGGCATAGCCTCAACGGACGTTGCGAACCCCAAGGCAAGGGTCGCGGCAGCAATCAACTTGATCATTGTTTCCTCCAATAGATATCGTTTGCGACGGCGGACTGCCGGCACACTTTTTTTCCAGATCGATTTTCAGGGCGACTGCTTGCCTGCGACCGAACGCTCTTCAGCGCACCTTCCGCACGTCTCGCAGATCGGCTCTAATTTTCGAAGACGTGATCAGAGTTACGGCGAGTTGGGCGGGGTATGGCGCGCGTCGACGCACTGGCCGCCATCCCAATAGTGATAGTCACCACAACTTCGCCAGCCGTACACGGTACCCCGGCCTACGTTTGGAGTCCGAGAACTCCAACCGTAGACGGCGGTGCCGTCTCGTCGGGCAGTGTTATCGATTACCGGACCGTGTGGACGCTCATGATGATGAAGCCATCCGCGGGGCGCCTGCTCGTCTCAGCTGCTTGAGCCGTTGCCGGGATGACAAGTCCGGCAGTCAGTGAGAGCACGAGTAGGAAATGCTTCATTGCACATCTCCCTTATGGTCCCCTCGCCAACAACGGTTAACACGACGCTGATCCGCTGTCATTTTACATGAAGCGTTCAGCAGCAAGTATTTGATTAGCTTCGAACGCCGTTCCCACTTTGCATTTTTATGCGCTGCCGATTTCACGTCGCGCCTGGTAGACGGCGCGACGATCGGAGCGCGGGCTGCCGATTTACGCCGCGCTCTTTTTTGAGACCGACAATTCACGCGCCGATTGATAGGCATCGGCGCGATCGTGGTCTCGTTTTGAGACCGACGATTCACGTTCCGGGCTGATAGGGCCCGGAACGATCGTGGTCTGCCCCCATGAGACGCGATGGGGCAGGATAAGGTGACAACGAAGGGGAGGGGATAAGGCTCGACGGCAGTGCGGACGGGGCAGAGCTCGCTTATGCTGTCGAAATGATTCGGGGATGCGGGAGACCCATCATGGGGACGAAGAAAATCGCGGCGGTGCTTGGCCTCGTCTGCGGGACGCTGCTCGCGGCCGGAGCCGCGCACGCCTTCAGCTACAGCGAGCGCGTGAAGTCTGCCTGCAAGACGGACTTCTACAAGTTCTGCCCGTCCTACAAGCTGGAAAGCGTCGAGCTCAGGAATTGCATGCAAGGCGCCGGCTTCAACATCTCGTCGCGCTGCCTCGATTCGCTGGCGGACGCGGGCGAGATTCCGCGCAAGTATCACAGCAGCCAGCGCAGCAAGTTTTGATTCTTTTGCGCTGCCGATTTACGTCGCGGCTGATAGGAGCCGGACGATCGGGCCGGAGCGCGCGTCTCTTTTTTGGAGACCGACGATTCACGCTTCGGACTGATAGGAGTCCGAAGCGATCGTGGTCTCGTGGCTCCGGCGCACGCTGATAGTTGCCTCGCGGCGCGTGACGCCCGAAGGGATAAGGACGAGGGGACGGGATCTAGCCGGCGCCGCCTCATTTTTTATTTTGCACTGACGGCGCCAGGGCCCCGCGCAAGGATTTTCGGCATACCCGGGCTTGAGCCTTTCACTGGTACCAGGGATTTCACCTGGAGGAGCCCGGCGAGCCTCAGACAACACGGCCGCGTGCCGCCTGCCTGACCTGCTCCCGCCTCACACACTGACGACGCCTCGCGAGCGCGTCCCTCGTAGAGGTGGGATGGAGGCAGGATAAGGGAGTGGGGGAGGAGAGGGGATAAGATTGGCAGCCTTCGCCGGAGCGCACGGCGCGTGCGCCATCGCCGCGCGGCAACCTAGAACTGCCA
This sequence comes from uncultured Alphaproteobacteria bacterium, assembly GCA_963831345.1. GTDB lineage: Bacteria > Pseudomonadota > Alphaproteobacteria > Rhizobiales > Hyphomicrobiaceae > Hyphomicrobium_C. The sequence continues at coordinate 293,145 of CAWHPZ010000030.1, read as the reverse complement.
CAGCCGCCGGCCAATGTCCCCGCGCGCACCCCCAACCGGAGAGCACCTGTCCATGAAGCCTTTCATCAACCTCGACGAGATCACCGAGTTCGACGACGTGGAGGAGAACGGCCTCTATACGTCGAAGCGCGCCCTGTTCAGCGCCGCGCATCGGCGCCCGGCAGCTCGGCTACAATCTGACGGTCCTCCCGCCCGGCAAGGCGCAGTGCCCCTTCCATAGCCATCACGGCGAGGAGGAGATGTTCCTCATCCTCGAGGGCGAGGGCGAGCTGCGCTTCGGCGACGGCGCGCTATCCGATCCGCAAGCACGACGTGATCGCCTGCCCGACCGGCGGCGCCGAGGTGGCGCACCAGATCATCAACACCGGCACGACGACCATGCGCTATCTCGCGCTCTCGACACTCGCCGAGGTCGAGACGTGCGAATACCCGGACTCCGCAGAAGATCGGTCGTCACGGCGGGCAAGCGCGGCGAGCGCGGCCTGCGCAAGATGTTCCGCGCCGAGACGACGGTCGACTACTACGACCGGGAGAAGGAGTGAGGGGGTTGCGGTCGGCAGTGGGGCGTTCTGACGGTAGAACGCAATGCTGTTCTATTTCAAACGTTGAAAGTGGCTGAATTGGAAACGCTAGGTTACTCCCATCGGCGTCTGATGATCGTGATAACGGGTCTCCACCAACTCGAAGGACGGACCGAGCATTTGGCCGAGTGACGCGGCGTTGTGACGAACAACGGGCAGCTCGCTACATCGCTCGGGACCATTTAAGGCGAACGTCCCGATGATGACGTGGCCGCCTGGGCGCAACGCCCTTAAGATCCGCTTGGCGTAGGCATCGCGATCTTTCTCGCCGGTCAAGAAATGAAAGGCCGCGCGGTCATGCCAAACGTCATAAGTTTGGGACGGTTCCCAGATGGTGACATCCGCAGCTATCCATCGCACCTTGGCGCTTCGCGCACCCAACCTGGCCTTAGATATTGCAAGCGCCTCATCCGAGAGATCAAGGACAGTGATGGCCTCGAAACCTTCATCCAGGAGAGCGTCGGCCAGCCGCGATGCCCAGCCGCCGATATCGATGATTGATGCATCGGTCTTCGACCCCGTTGCGTGAATGAGATCGAGAGAGATCTCCCGGGCTCTCCTCAAACCAGCTAACGCCGCGTTGGCCTTTGGTCCGGTACACGTTCTCCCAATGGGATCGAACGTCGATGTCGCTCACGTCTTTCATCCTTCCGTCCGACCTTAGCGACGGACGCCGATGGTCAGCCAGTATTCGCGCGGCACGCAGATGCCGAGGGCCGTCGGGAAGCTGGCGTGGAACGCGACGAAGTCGGCGCGCAGGGCCTCGCGCTTCGATGCGTCGTCGAGAATCGGCGAGCGTCTTCGTCGGCCCGTAGCTGGTCGAGAACGTTTCCCACGCCGCTTCGGCGCTGGGCTCACGGTAGTACGACACCGCGCGCTCGAACTTCAGCTCGAAGTCCTGCCCGAGCAGCTGCTTGATGCGATCGGTGTCGCCCCATTCGAACGGTGATGGCGGCGCCGGCGACCGGCGGCGCGCGGCATGTACGCCTTCATCACCTGGAACATCTTGAACAGGTTGCCATCCGAGGTCCACGTCGTGAGCGCGATGCGGCCGCCGGGCCGACAGACGCGCGCCAGTTCCTTCGCCGCGGCTTCCGGACGGCTGGCGAACATCACGCCGCACGTCGACACGATCGCATCGAAGCTCGCCATCGTCGAACGGCAGGTCTTCGGCATCGCCCGTGCACATACCGAATCGGCAGCTGCTCGGCCGCGGCCTGGCGCTCGGCCGCCTCGAGCAGGCCGGCCGCGATGTCGACGCCGGTGACGATCGCGCCGCGCCGCGCGACCACCCGCGACGTCCAGCCCGTGCCGGTCGCGAGATCGAGGATCCGCTCGCCCGGGCGCGGATTCAGGCGCAGCACGCAGTGCTCGATCGAATCGGCGATGCCGCGGCTGATGTCCTCATAACGCACACCGCCGGAATTCCAGACGGAAGCAGGTTTCTGATTATGGGGTTGGATAGTCGGTTCCATGCTGCCTCCCAAAAGGTTCAGCTGCCCAATGCTTTGCGGCGGTTCTCGTATTCGTCGCGATCGATCTCACCCTTCGCAAATCGCTCATCGAGGATTTCGCGTGGTGTCCTGGTTGCGCCGCTCACGCCCAGGCTCCCGCCGCTTAGCCAGCGAACCAGCAAGACAATGACGGCGACCAGCAGCGCGAGCAACGCGATCATGAATAAGGGACCCAGAGCCATGCCGCCCCACCCCCAACCCATTCCCCAATTGTGCATCATTTGCCAAGGCCCACACGGCGTCGGATCAGTGGTTTGCTGCGCCCAGACCATGGCTGGAAGACCCAAGGACCCGATGATCGCAGCTATGATACCCAGCACTAGCCTCACGACACACCTCCTTGAAAGTCCGCACAAGCCACTTGACTAGTTCCTACGGCAACGCAACATTCAAGTCATCAATTGAATTATCTAACGATGGGCGACGAACCATGTCAAGCGGAAGTCCAAAGCGCGCAATCTTTGACCAGCTTGCCATCGTGGCGAAATCAATCGCCCACGCCCATCGGCTCGAACTCCTGGAGCAGCTTGGTCAGGGCGAGCGCAGCGTCGACGTCCTCGCTAGCCGCACCGGTCTCTCGGTCGCGAACGCTTCGCAGCACCTGCAGCAGATGCGGCGTGGCGGACTCGTGACGGCGCGGCGCGACGGCAAGTTCACGCTTTACCAGCTCTCTGACAATTCCGTGCTCGATCTGGTTTCTGCCCTCCAGACGATTGCCGAGCGGCACCTCGCCGAGGTCGACCGCATTGTCCGTTCCTACTTCCGCGATCGCGACAGCCTGGAGGCCGTGTCACGCAAGGAGCTGATGCGCCGGCTTAAGGATGGGCTCGTCACGGTGCTGGATGTCCGGCCCGAGGACGAGTACGCGCTCGGGCACGTCCCCGGAGCGATCAACATTCCACTCAATGCTCTTACGCGCCATCTCAAGAAACTCGACCGGTCACGCGAGATCATCGCTTACTGCCGCGGCGCATACTGCGTCTTGTCATTCGAGGCCGTCGCCGCGTTACGTTCACGCGGCTTCAACGCTCGCCGTCTTGAGGATGGCTTACCCGAATGGCGAGCAGCGGGACTGCCGGTTGAGACCGGTCAACCCGCGCAATGAAGCAGGCATGAAAATGCCCCTTACAGGTCCCAATGCTGGGCCGGGTCGCAGAGTCGACTGATTTCCGGATGTGGCACTTAACAGAATTTGCGATCCACGCCCCTCCAGGCGCCACTGTTGCTGTTCCCCACGAACTGACCGCATCTCCCGGTACACACCAAATGCTACTCCCGCCGGTGACATGATTTTTTCTGCGCTTACTGCGCTGCAAATTCACGCCTCGCCCGATAAGAGGCGCGGCGATCTGAGCGATGGCCACGGTCCTGGCTTGTGACCAACGTGAGACTTCACATCCGCCAACCCTGTTCGGTACAATCTTCGCAACAGGTGGAAACCGGCGGAGGCGCATGCCATGCCCAGCTTGGACGAGGTGCTTGCAGGAGGCTGGGACTTCGAATGTCAGGGCCTGGACGAGCCAACCGGTGAGCGCTGGAAGCAATACCGCTCGAGGATGCAGCCGTTGCTGGTCAAGCTGACCCGCTGGTCCGACGCGGACGGCACTCTGGTTGCGAATGAGTATTTGTTCGACGGGCAATCGTTCGACAGTGCCGCAGAGGCTGTTGGCGCATCGAGACTGATGCCCGAGCCTTCGGCCGAGATCTCAAAGGAAAAGGCGCAGGAAGCGCTGTTCGGCATTCATGATGCCTGGAACGCGCGTGACATCGAGAGATTCCTCTCGTTCTGCGTCGACGACCTCGCCTTTTGGATCAACGACCGCCCAGGCGGGGGCCTCATCTTGTTCGGCAAGGAGCAAGTCGGCCAAAGGCTAAGAACCTGGGACGCCATCGAGTTCACGTTCCGTCCCGCGCGACTTCACCTTCAAGGATGGCGTCATCAGAGCCAACTTCGAATTTTCGATGAAGAACCTTGCGAGCGGGCAGAGTTTTGTGTCCGGCCTCCGCCAAGTCATCATGTTTCGTGATGAGAAGATCTGCCGGATGGAGCAGTACTTCAATGGTCCGTCGACCGTCGCATTGATAGCCGCGATCAAGGCGGGCGGCGATGGCCCGTAGGCGGGTGTCGCGTTCGATGTTCCCCACGGAACTGCCTGGTTTGCCGCGTACGGAATAGTTCTTTTTCGGCACTTTTTATTGGGCGCTGCCGATTCACGCCGCGCCTGATAGGGGCTCATGCCGGAGGCATGTCTGCGACATGACGCGATCGGAGCTGTATAGGGGAGACGGAGCAATGAAACACGTCGGCGTGAGTGGGGCCCGCGCGGTCGTCTGGGCTCTCGGCACATTCCTGGCGCACTGCGCACTCGCGCTCGCCCTTCTCGGCGCGCTGCCTGCGGGCGCGGCGATGGCGGAAGAGAACCCGTCATTTACCGAAAAGATGAACGCCTACGTCGGATGCATCAACCGGCTGTCGGAGCGGTCCTACGATTCGCGCAATCGCTACTTCGAGTGGGTCGACGCCAAGAAAGGCCCGACCGGCAAAGAGCGCATCATCTACGGCACCTACACCATCTATGACACGTCGGACTGCAAGGCCGCCGTCGAGAAGGCCAACGGGCTCGAGCCGCGCGATGCCGCGCTCGAAGCCGCGGCCTCGGCCTATGTGGAGGCGGTCGTCGCGCTCGAGCCGCTGCTCAAGGAGGCCGACGACTACTACGAGCAGGAGAACTACAAGGACGACAAGATGGCCAAGGGGAAGGCGCTGCATCCGCGCCTCGTGGCAGCATGGACGGCGTTCGCGGGCGCGGACACGAGGCTGCGCGCCGGCATCGACGAGATCCAGGACAAGCATGCCGCCGAGAAGCTCGGCGAGATCGAGCGCACCGAAGGCCGCAAGGAGCGCTATTACATCCAGGCGCTGATGATCGGCGCCAAGCGGCTGTCGAAGGCGCAGACCGCCGAGAAGCCCGATCTCGCCAAGATCACCGAAGCGCTCACCGTGTACGAAGGCCTCGTCAAGGCGACGGAGGGCTATGCCGAGGCCAACCCGGGCAGCAAGATCGGCTCGATGTTCATCAGCAATGCCAAGGAGTTTCTGGTCACGGCGAAGCAGCTGATGCGGCGCGTGCGCGATAAAGTGCCGTACAGCCAGGGCGACCGGATGATGCTCGAGAGCGGCGGCGGCGGCTGGATGGTCGAAGGCTCGCCGGACCGGCTGGCGCGCGACTACAATCAGCTGGTGGAGGCGTACAATCGCGGGGGGAGTTTTTAGTTTTTTAGTTTAGCACCGCCAATTCACGCCGCACCCGGTAGGAGGTGCGGCGATCGGGGTGCTCATCGGGGCTCGCGCCCTTGATGAGGAGTGCGGCGCCGGCGAACGCGGCGATGCCGCCCAGGATGCAGACCATCTCGTAATCCTCGCAGAACTGGAGGATGCGGCTCTTCGGCCGCGCGTCGGCCACGATGACCGGGCCCTGCTCGCTGTCGACGACGACCTGCTCGGGGCGATGCGCGCACCCGATCAGCAGGGAGGCTATTGCGGCGACGCTCACGAACCTTCTCAAGAAGGCTGCGGACATGGATCAGCTCCCGACGTGGACAATCGACGCAGGGCACGCATCAGCGCTACCTGGATTCGCCCGCGCGTTGATCCGTAAGAAATTGAAGGCTGTGGATGGCGTGACGCTTTTTTCTGCGACTGATGATTCACGCTTCGGCTGATAGGAGTCGCGAACGATCGGAGCTGCTGGTCTCGTTCTGCGCTGCCGATTCACGCCGCGCCTGATAGTTGGCGCGACGATCGGAGCGCTGCCTCCAATTCACGCCGCGCCTGATAGGAGGTTCATGCCGGAGGCAGCGCGTGTATAAGAGCGACATGCACAAGCTTGCCGCCATCACCCTGATCACCGCTGTGTTGCTCATGCCCGCGCTGGCCCTGCCCCTGCACGCGCAGCCGGACCAGACCAAGCCGCTGAAGCACGCTCCGGCCAAGCTCACCAAGGAGCAGGCGGAAGCGCTCGCCACGTACGACAAGGCGCTGCGCGGCTTCAAGGCGATCCTGGCCAAACGGCGGGCCGAGATCGACGCCAAGAAGCCGCTGCCGGACCTGGCCGGCCAGGACGTCTACCTCGCCCGCATCGCGGTGATGAGCACGTACAAGGATCTCACCGACGCGCTGCCGTCGCGCATCGGCCGGCCGAACAAGTTCGGCGTGCCGCCGGCGTATTTCGACGCCGACATCGAGCCGCTGATCGAGGAGTATGCGGCGCAGTTCGGCGCCATGCAGGCGCCGCCGGCCGACGCGCAGGCATCCAAGACGCCGATGAAGGACGTGGTCGATCTCGGCCGCGCCATCGCGCGCGCCAAGGGCGCCGACGCGGCAACGGCGGACGCGGCAGGCCGCATCAGCCTGGGGCTTTTCTTTGCCGAAACCAACGGGCGGCAGAACATCGGCAACGCGCGCAGCAAGAAATACAAGGGCAGCCTGCAGACGGGACCGGCGGAGGACCGCAAGGGGCGACAGAAGTGGGCGGCGATCAAAGACGAGGTCGCGCGGTTCGATCCGGCGGTGGCGGCGCGCGACGAACGGGAGGTGGCGCGGGCGGCGGCCGCGAAGCTCGACCAGCGCTACAATCACTGGACGGCGGTGCGCAACGGGTTGATGAACGCGCACGCGGAGCTGTTTCCGAAAATCCCGGCGATCGTAAAGATGCTGCCGGACGAGATCGATCAGATGAAATTTTTCGAGCTGATCCAGATCGTGCCGACGCCGACGCTGGCGGCGCTCGCCTCGGGCGATGTGGCGAGCTACAGGATTTCCAGCGCCCGCATCATGGGCTTCCTGCGCAACAACAGCATGTTCACGTTCGGCAAGAAGGACCGCGCCAAGACGTCGGCCACGTACCGCGAGATCCTCGATGCGATGTGGCTGTTCAACGACAAGTTCGTGCGCGCGAAGACGAAGTTCGCTGCGATCAAGCAGGGGGCGAAGGAGTAGAGCGTACGCTGCTTCGTCCAATAGTCGAATTGTCATTGGCTCCCGATGCCGGTTGAGTGGCGCTGTCTGCATGAGTGCGCGCTTTTATTGCGAGCGACGACCCGCACTCTGTCAGTCCATTCACGCCGTCACGCTCTCTCTTGACCTGCACCGCATCGAATGTTGAGTGGAGGAAACTATGTGGAGTTCGCGGTCCTGCTTAGGCCCGTTGGCCGTTTCAGCATTTCTGGCTTTTGCCGTATCGAGCGGCGTCGGAGCCTCGTCCGCTAACGCGGCAGTGCCAGTCCCCAATATCAAAGCGTATACGCAGTCCGAGGTGGTCCAGGTCCACTGCAGGAGGTATCGCCATTGCCACCGCCGCTGCTGGGGCCCGTCGTGGAACAGGCAGTGCAGGCGCTGGTGTCACCGCTGCTAGATCTCCGTAGTCACGCGGCAATGCTGCAACGCACGGGACGTCAGTCATCGGCCGATGTCCCGTCGCCATGGGCGCTTTTTCTGCGCTGCCGATTCACGCCGCGCCTGATAGGCGACGCGGCGATCGGAGCGCGCGCTGGAACGCGTGCCTGGAACTCACGCCGGATGCTGTCTGTGACATGGCGATCGGAGACGCCTTTTTTGAGACCGCTGAATTCACGCTTCGCGACTGATAGGGTCCGAAGCGATCATGGGCTTGCTGCCGATTCACGCCGCGCCTGATAGGAGACACTCGCGGGATGCATGCCTCCGGCATGACGATCGGAGCGGAACATAAAGCCGAATTAATTTGTAACGTTATACTGATTGGTCGATATTTCGCGCAGAGGCCCGGCACAATTGGGCTGAGCCAAATGCGGAGTTGATCCGCGCTCAAGGAGCGATTGCTCCAAGTCGATACGAGGAAAAAACGAAACGATGCCGCCGATGAGAAATCGGCGCCTGCGAGAGCGTGCGCGAATTCCACGCTCCGATGACGAATAGCCCGGATCAGTCCGCTTTCTCCCTCCCCATGTCCATCTGGGTCCCATCTGGCTGGAGGGTGCGCGGCTTTGCTCTTCGTATGTCCACGCCGGGCCCTGGAACGTCTGGTTGCCACCACGCGCTGGCGGCCCGGCATGGATCACCTTGCACCCGGCTGTTCGGTCGGGTGCACTTTTTTACCCCATCACCCGAGTGCTGGCCAATGCGGAGTGCCGATCAGCTCCTTAGCCGATCAGGCTGCCGGCGATCGGATCGTTCGCAGCGTTGCGCTGACCACCTTCCGGATCTTTCCGGCGCCGCCGGCCATCACCAGCGCTTCGACGAATTGATCAGAATGCAGAAACACCGCTTGCAGGAAGTAGCAAGAGTGCGGCCTGCGTTCTGCGTCTAAGAACGTGGCTTCAACAGGCACATTGCAATCGCGAGGAAAGCCATGCCGACGATCACGCTCAAGGACGGCACGCAGATTTTCTACAAGGACTGGGGCTCAAAGGACGCGCAGCCCATCGTGTTCCACCACGGCTGGCCCCTCAGCGCCGACGACTGGGACAGCCAGATGCTCTACTTCCTCGCGAAGGGATACCGGGTCATCGCGCATGACCGGCGGGGACATGGCCGTTCGAGCCAGACGGCTACCGGCAACGAAATGGACACCTATGCCGCCGACGTCGCCGAGCTGGTTGCAGCGCTTGATCTCAAGAATGCCATCCATGTCGGCCACTCCACCGGCGGCGGCGAGGTCGCCCGCTACGTGGCCCGCTACGGAAAGGGACGCGTGGCCAAGGCCGTGCTGATCAGCTCGGTGCCCCCAGTCATGGTGAAGTCCGACAAGAACCCCGGCGGCCTGCCCATCGAGGTCTTCGACGATCTGCGCAAGCAGCTCGCCGCCAACCGCGCCCAGTTCTATCTCGACGTCGCCTCGGGCCCGTTCTACGGCTTCAACCGGCCGGGCGCGAAGGTGTCAGAGGGCACCATCCGCAACTGGTGGCGGCAGGGCATGATGGGCGGCACGATCGCGCACTACGAGTGCATCAAGGCGTTCTCGGAGACCGACTTCACCGAGGACCTGAAGCAGATCGATGTGCCTGTCCTCGTCATGCATGGCGATGACGACCAGATCGTCCCGTATGCCGATGCGGGTGTGCTGTCGGTCAAGCTGGTCAAGAACGGGACGCTCAAGCTCTACAAGGGATTTCCGCACGGCGCATTCACGACGCACGCGGATGTCATCAACCCCGACCTGCTCGCCTTCATCCAATCATGATCTGTCCTGAGGCTGCGTGATCGACGACATCGCTCGATGTGCGCGACACGCGGCCTCCGGCCCGCCGCAACCTTGATCTGATGCGGAACGAGGGCCGCCGAGGCGGCTCAGCTCGGGCTCGCCGCTCCGTCGACCGGCCTGGCGATCAACGCGTAGCTCATACCGCAGGCCGCGTTGTCCATCCGCTCCAACAGCTTTCTTCCGGCGGCCTCCGCGCACAACAGCGGGTAGGAAAGGGAGAGGCGTGCCTTGGGCCAGGGCGCTTCGTTGCCGTCGAGCGTGACGTAGCGCTCGACCGCGAGATTCGACTCCTGGAGCAGGCGCACCATCACATGGCGCAGCGGCGTAAAGACGTGATGGTTCCAGTCCAGATCGTGCTGCGTGAAGTTCGCGAGCGTACCGTGCAGGGCGTGGTGGATGCGGCTGCGGCTCCAGTGCGGGTTGGGCATGGTCATCACCAGCACGCCGTCCGGCTTCATGACCTCGGCGACATGGGCCAGGGCGATGCCCGGGTTGAATAGATGCTCGACAACATCGAGCAGGAGCACCGCGTCTGCCTTGACGTCACGAATGGGGCAGGGGTCGACGAGATCCCATTTGCTGACTTCCGGACTGGCGGGCACGAGATCGAAGCCATACCACGTGAGCCCGGCAGCTTCGGCGGCGGGCTTCATCTTGCAGACACCGGCGCCGATATCGAAGACGACGGCTCCCGGCTTAGCTTTCCCGATGTCCTGAAGCACCCTTCCCGCGTAGTCGTAGCGCGAGTCGTCTAAATTCTCGCTTGGTGACAAAGTCATGATCGGAACCACTATGAAAATGTGATGAGATCAACAATGAAGCCGAACGTCAGCGTTCAGCCTAACATTGATGTCATGCTCGGTTAAGGCTTTACCGAGGCCCGCGGCATTTGCGCAGGTTAAGGAGTGCCGCTCACCTGCGGTACTGGTCGTCGCTAACCTTTTCCATCCAATCGACGGTCTTGCCGTCCTGTGCTTCCTGAATGGCGATGTGCGTCATCGCCGTGGCCGGTGTGGCGCCATGCCAGTGCTTCTCACCGGGCGGAAACCAGACGACATCGCCGGGGCGAATTTCCTCGACCGGGCCGCCCTCGCGCTGAGCCCAACCCAAGCCGGCCGTGACGATGAGGGTTTGACCGAGCGGATGCGTATGCCAGGCGGTGCGGGCGCCCGGCTCGAACGTGACGCTGGCGCCGACAACGCGTGCGGGTCGCCGGCGCTGTAAACAGCGGATCGATGCGGACCTGCCGGTGAAATAGTCCGCCGGGCCCTTGCCGGAAGGCTGCGAGCCGCCGCGCTTGATGTCCATGGTGTCATCCTTTCGTTCGACTTGTGGCTTCGACTTGGCGTGACTGGGGCCTAGGCCGATTTGCGCGTCATGTGGACGGCGGGGAACTTCGTCTGCGGCGTGAACGGCAGCTCCATGGCGCCAAGTCTCGTGAAGCCGGCGGCCCCATAAAATTTCTCGGCGTTGAGCGTGGAGTAGACTTCGATGGTCGTCACCGAGACGGCTTCGGCCTCGCGGATGGAGCGCGACAGCAGCGCCCTGCCGACGCCCTTGCCGGTCCAGTCGGGGTGGGTAGCGAAGTGGCGGATATGGGCGACGCCGTCGACGGTCTCGCCGGTGCCGGGGCGCTCCAAGGTCCAGCCGCCGCAGCCGACAGCGGACCCATCGGCCGAGGTCGCGAGGAAATAGGTCCCGGACGTGAGCAGGCGTACGTTGGCGCGCGTCATCAGCGGCAGGACGCGTGCGAGCAACTCCTCGGGGTAGTGGCCGACCAGCAGCTCCGAGTAGCTGGCCTCGAGAAGGTCAGCCACGGCGGGCGCGTCATTTGCCGATGCCACTTTCACCGTGAACGCGCTCATAGCCCCGATCGGTCCTGTCATTAGCCATGCCTGCGGGAGCATAGGCCACAGACGGCTTGCTACAGCAAGGGCGCACCCAAACGGCCTGCGCGGCGAAATATATGTCGATAGGAGCGCCGGTTCCCGATATGGACCCAGCATGACAAGAAACAGCGATTTCGAGATTTTCCTGGTTGCGCCTCCGGGCCTGGAGGCCGTGCTTGCCGCGGAGGCGCGGGTGCTGCGGTTCAAAGGCGCGAAGGCGGTGCCGGGCGGCGTGACCATCAACGGCGGCTGGCCCGAGGTGTGGCGCGCCAACCTCGAGCTGCGCGGGGCGGGCCGCGTCATCGCCGGCATCGACGCGTTCCGGGCGGAGCATCTCACCGACCTCGAGAAGCGGGCGCGCAATATTGCGTGGCGCAAGGTGCTTCGCGCCGACGTGCCGTTCCGCGTCGAGGCGTCGTGCAAAGATTCGCGCATCTATCATTCGGGGGCGGCGGCGCAGCGGATCGAGGATGCGATCAAGGAGAAACTCGGCGCGCCTCTATCGCCCGATGCAATCGTGTGTGTGAGGGTGCACATCGCCGACAATTTCTGCAGCATCGGTATCGATACGTCGGGCGAGCTCCTGCACAAGCGCGGGCACAAGGAAGCCGTCAACAAGGCGCCGATGCGGGAGACGATGGCGTCGATGTTCCTGCGCCAATGCAAATATAACGGCCGCGAGCCGGTGGTGGATCCGATGTGCGGGTCGGGCACGTTCGTCATCGAGGCGGCGGAGATCGCAGCGGGACTGAAGCCGGGCCGATCGCGGATATTCGCGTTCGAGAAACTGGCGACCTTCGACAGGGCGGCCTGGAAGCGCATGCGCGAACGCAGTGAGCACTGTTAAGCCCAGCGTGCGCTTTTTCGGCAGCGACCGCGACGCCGGCGCGATAGAGATGAGCCGCGCCAACGCGGAGCGTGCAGGCGTTTCCGAGCTGACCGAGTTTCGGCAGCATGCCGTGAGCGACCTCGCGGCGCCGGAGGGTCCGCCCGGGCTCGTCATCGTCAACCCGCCGTACGGCACCCGCATCGGCGAGAAGACGGACCTCGAGCCTCTTTATCGCGCGCTCGGACAGACACTGCTCACGCGGTTCTCCGGCTGGCGCGTGGGACTGATCGCGAGTGAAGCCTCGCTCGCCCACGCGACGGGGCTTCCCTTCGCGCCGACGGCCGCGCCGGTGTCGCATGGAGGGCTACGCGTAACGCTGTTCCGCACCGGGCCGCTGCCGTAGCGGGCGGGAACCAAAGCCAAGCTCTCGCATTCTCGAAAAAACATGCGAGGAGGAAGCGGCAATGAAACGGCTGATTGGATCACTGTTGTTCTTATCCGTGACGACCGCAGGGGCCATGGCCCAGCAGGCACCGGCTCAGAACAAGGGCGGCGAAGTGGTCGTGGGAACGGAGCAGGGCGTGAAGGTGGCACAGGATCAGTGTCAGGCGCTCTGGACGAAAGCCAACCCAGGTAAGAAACCCAAGATCAGCGCCGGGCAGGCGCAGCCCTTCATATCCGACGTGAAGGCCGCGAACCCCGATGGCGACGCCACCATAGAGCAAAACGAGTTCATGGCGGCGTGCGACAAGGGCTTGATCAAGAGCTCAGCAGTCTCGGGAAGCTCGAGCGCTGGAAGCGGCTCCGGTGCGGAAGGGTCCGCCGCTCCGCCGAAGTCGAGCGATTGATATCGGTCGTGTGAACGGCGACGTCAAAAGAGGGCGAACCCATTTACAGGTTCGCCCTCGTTTATTTAACGGGACGCCTAGCGCCAGCGCCGTCCATCCCTATCGCGGTCGTCGTGACGATCTGCTCTATCGCGGTCTCCGCGGCGGCCATGGCCGCGATAGTCCGAGTAGTCGCGATGGCGTCCGTGACGGCCCCACCAGCGACGCTGATGTTTCCACCACCCGTACCGGCGTCCGCGATATTCGTCGTTGTAGCCGTAGCCGTGAGTTTGCAGCAGAAGATTGGACGAAGCTTCCGCTTTGGAGACTGCCGGTGAAAGCGGGGCCGCGATTGCCGATGGCATTCCCGATGCCATCACGAGAGCCGCGAAGCCGCCTGCCAAGATAGTCGAGTTTCTCATATTGCACTCCCTCGGGCCATGTCGGCCCCGTAGACGTGGGTAACCCCACCCACTGTCGCCTACCGTTTTAGGCTGGGAGCTTGGAACGGCGGCTGAACGGCCCGTTCACGGCCGGTTCATTCCCGCGGGCCGCAGCGGCGTCTGCCGCGAGCCTCGTCGCCTGTAGCGTTCGAGCTGAGCAGAACTCTAATCGGCCGCCTGCTGCGCGATGACGCCGAGCCAGCCCAGACCTTTGTAGGTTTCGTAGCCCGGCGTGACATGGAAGGCGACGGTGGTGCCGCTCGCATTCGTGTAGACGCCGCTCTTCTCTCCCTTGGTCTGGACCGGAAATCTATCCCGCAGCACGCCTTGACCGTCTGAAGACGCGATAATCCGGTTCGTCGCATCGAGGAGCATGACGCGGGTGCGCTTGCGCTCGTCGGGAGACAGGCGGACGCCGTCGACGATGGCGCGGGCCTGAGGCTCCCAGTCGAAATGAATGGCCAGCACGCCAATCGGCTTGCCATTTTCCGCACCGTTCTCGCGGATGGAGGCGCAGTACGTCGCCACCTGAGCCCCCGCCAGCATCGGACTGGTCGCGATATCGGCGACGGAGAAGCATGATCCGTTCGGCAGCCGCGTGGCCTCTGCAAACCACTTTTCGTTTCTGACCGATTGGCCGCGGACGGCGTAACGGTCAGGCCTGCCGTTGGCGATGACTGTGCCGTCGAGACCGACGATCCACAGATCGAGGTAGACGGTGTAGGCCTTCAAAATCAGTGCGAGACGATCCTGAGCATAGGTGATCCTCTCCTCTGTAGGCTCCGCGGCGCATGTCGCGATGGGCCAGTCGGTGGCCCACCAGCGCACGTCGCAGGTTCGCTCATAGAGATTGCGATCGATGATCTCGATGGCGTTGCAGGCAAGATCCACCAGACGCTCGTTCTGGACGGCTTGGGATGCCTGATCGCAAACGGCTACGAGGCCTTCCACCTCGGAGCCGATCTCGCCCTCGAGGCCGGCCGCAAGCTGCTCGATCTGTGTCGCGATATCGCGCACCTCGGTCGCGACTGCCGAGAACCCGCGACCGTTCTCGCCCGCGCGCGCGGCTTCGATGAGGGCGTTCATGGCCAGGATGCGGCTGGTGCCGGTGATCGATCTGATGTCGCCGATGCGCCTGCGGGCGGCATTGGTGAGCGATGTCGATCTCGTCCGCAGCAGCGAGCTGATGTTGGACAGTGATATGTCCTGCCCATCGGCTCCGGCGAGAGAAGTGGACATCGACCTGACCTCCTGGGCTGAAGGCGCCCAAACTAGGCCGGGATAAATTAATGATCCGTTATATGATTATAATTGTCGCAGCACCACACACCACTGCCTATTTTGCTTGCAATTCTACGGATTGATTTGTCGAATTTTGAGGGGGCGAAGGCACGCCCGCCGGTCTCAGCCTACTCGCAGACGCTGCGGTTGCGACGAGGGATGAGATCGAGGTGGAAGTGGTTGCGGTGCGGGTCGTTGGCCTCGGGGCCGAGCACGGTTCCGAATGGGCCGCATGCGCCATCGTGCAGGGAGCGCAGGAACAGGGCTTCGGTGGTCGGCTTCTGGTTGATCGACTTTTCGAGCTCGGCGACGTCGACAGCAGGAGCGGTTTTGCTCTGGCCCAGCGGCGATTTCGGAAGCGAAATCAGCGAGGCCTTCGTCACCTGTTTGCCCTGCTTGGCTGAGGCGGCACTTGCCTTAGCCGCCGAAGGCGTATCGGCGTCCTCGCCCTTAGCGGCTTTGGCTTTTGCTTTCGCCTTGGCTTCAGCAAGAGCCTTTTTCCGGGCGACGATGTCGCGCGCGGTCAGTCCCCATCCCTTGAGCACCCCAATGGTCTTGCCGTTCTGCAGCGAGAAGGCGCCGATATCGACAGCATTGGCAAGCGCGTGCTGGCTGAGGCGCGCATTGGGAAGATTGTAGATGTTGCGGCACGAATAGCCGGAGCCGCCGAGGATGCGCACGACGGGGGATTTGAACCGCTCGCGCGCCTTAGGCTGCAACGTGGTCTTCACCCACTTGTCGAGTGCCGCCACCATGGCGCAATTGACCTGGAGAGGAGGATCGAAGACGACCTTGGGGGAGGAGCCGACGCTCTTCAAGCTCACGGGGGCCGGGAGGCCGCATTCGCCCTTTTTGATGGGCTCCAGCATTTCGACATCCGCGGCGGTTGCCGAGAGCAAATGCATGCATTGCTCTTTGGCGCGCACGATCTCATCCGCCGGCCATTCGTCTTTGACTTCCTGTATCTCGCCTTGTGTACCTGGCGGCGCACCCGGGGTCGCGACAGCGGCGGGCGACGTTGCGGAGGATGCGGCTGGAGCGGGTTGGCTGGTCGCTACGGTTGACCGTTGAAATGTCACGGGTTCGCCGCGGTAGAGCCGGTGCAGCACCGGAAAAATGGCAAGGATGATCACGCCCGCAAGCAGCGCGTGCGACAGGCCGGCAGACAAGGCTGGGATCGGTTCTTCTCTTCGTTTCATGGCCGTCCGTTCGCCATCGCCGAAAGGTTCCCCACGTCAAGACGGCGGAACAATAAGCATACAAGCTCTAACGATCCCTTAGAACCAGCGAAATAGTCCTAGATATGTCGGCCAAAGCGGACTTTTCTCCTGACTCGGCAGAAGCCTATCAGCTGTGGAGCCGCCATGGGTTTTGGGGCTGCGTGTAGAATCCGGCGCCACGGATACAGTATTGCTTCCAAGCAAGCATTTTGCCCGAACGGAGCATTTGGCCTGGAGCTTATTGAAATGACCGGATCTTCAGAACCTACGTGCCGGCTCGTACGCCCCGACGACACCTACGACGGCAAGCAGGGCCTGACCTATTTCTGCGGCATCGCCGCCGAGACCGTCGGATCGAAGGGCATCTGCATGCATCTGCTCACCATCCCGCCCGGCGGCCGCGCGAAAGCGCATCTGCACGAGAACCATGAGACAGCGATCTATGTCCTCGAAGGCGAGGCGATCGCGCTCTATGGCGATCGGCTGCAGCATCATGCCGTGACCAAAGCGGGCGACCTGTTCTACATCCCGGCCGGCGTGCCGCATCTGCCGATCAACATGAGCAACAAGCCCATCTCGGCGGTGATCGCGCGCACGGACCCGAACGAGCAGGAGAGCGTGGTGCTGCGGCCCGATCTCGAGGACCTGGCCGAAGCGGCCATCGCGAGGCTGATGGCAGAGGCTGCGGCGGGCTAACCGCCAGACATCAGATCGGCCGCGTCGATCAACCCGCGCCGGCGCGCAGCCTGCTCGGCCGTGAGGCCCTCCTTGTTCGTGACATTCGGATCGGCGCCATAAGCGAGCAGCAGCGCCGCGATCTCGACCGCATCTTCCTCGTCATCAGGCAGGCAGAACAGCGGCGTGATGCCGGCTCGCGGATGGACCGCGTTCGCGAGCGCCGGCTCCGCCGCGAACAGCTCGCGCAGCCGCTCCTTCATGCCGAGATAGGTGAGTTCGAGCACGTCGCGGCTCAGTGGCGCGAGGAGGGCGGCCATCTCGCGCTGCTGGAAATGCGCGGCAAATCCCAACGGACCGCCGAACTTCGTGGTGGGCCGGTCGATGTCGGCGCCGTGCGCGATCAGCAGCTTCGCCACCTCGATGGCGCCGTTGCCGGAGGCGTTGTGCAGGCCGCGCTGCCCGGTCGCATCCGCCACATCGGCGTCCATGCCCAGCTCCAGCAGCAGGGCGACGATGTCCGCACGGCCCCGGCGGGCGGCGATCAGCATGGGCGATGCATCGCGCAGGCACTCCGGATGCCGTTCCGCAATGGCTCGGGCCGCATCACGGTCGAGGCGCATGCACGCCGCCTGGAATGCGGCCTGCCCGTCGAGCGGCGGCGCCGCCGCACCGTGCCGCACGAGCAGGTCGGCCATGGCCATGTTGCCGTAGATGAGGGCTTCCTCGCGCAGGGGGCGTCCTGAATAGGCGTGCACGCCGTTCGCGTTCGCGCCGTGCAGCAGGAGCCATTCGGCGCGCGCCACGTGGTCGTTGGCGACCGCATTGCCGAGCAGATAGTCGAGCGCGTTCAGCGGAACAGTTCCGCCAATGTGCGCCGCGGGGACCTCCCGCCATTTCACCAGACGATCGCGCTCGCCGGATTGCGTCCAAAGGACATCGAGCCACGTCGTGTCGTCGCGCGTGATGGAGGTGTTGTAGAGCGCCTGCGAGTCGTAGGGATCGGCGCCGCGCTCGATGAGAAGAAGTGCGAGCTCGTTTGCGCGCGGATGGGGCGGCTTGTCGCCTTCGCCTTCGCCGATGACGCCGGTCAGGACCTTGAACGGGTTGCCCCAGCCGTCGTCGAACTGCGCGTTCGGATCGGCGCCGTGATCCAGCAGAAGGCGCGCGATATCGATCGCGTGCTCGTCGCCGCCGCAATCGGGCGTAGGCGACATAGAGCAACGGCTCCCAATCGAGAGGCCCGCCCTTGCGCGTGGCCGCAGCGGGATCGGCCGCAAGACGCCGCTCGACCTCGGCGAGGTTTCCGGTCGCTGCGGCCGTGTAGAGATTGTCGGCACCGATTTCCGGCCAGCGCGCGAGAATGCGCGCCGCCGCGACCGGATCGCCACCCCACGCCGAACGCAGCACGATCTCGACGCGCTCCTCGTGCGAATGCCGAGCCAAGGCAAGATCATCGAGCGCCTGCCGGAGCGCGGCCCAACCCGGCAGACCGTATTCGCGCGCGAGCGCCAGCTGCACGTCGCGCAGTCCAGGATTGGCCGACGCGGCCGGCGTTGCGGCGAGAAGGCGTTGTCGTGCCTGCACGTCGCCGGCCCGCAGCGCCTTGAGCCAGCGCTTCGCTTCTTTCTTGAATGTCTCGAGGGTGGAGTCAGGGGTGAGCTTGCGGCTCATGGGCGACCTTCCTTCCGTATCGCCTGATGTCCGCTGAGACAGGCCGGAAGAAGGGGGATCGAACGAAGAAGATCGTTTCGAATGGGTGGGAGCCAGCTCCCTTGCCGCGGACAGGTGGTGCCCCATAGCACGCTGCCTGCAACATCCAGCAAGGCGGGGGGAGTTGTCAACGTGCATGGACTGCCGGCGCCGAGAAATACTCCCTTGGCTATCATCTCGGGACGAGAGCCGCGCCCACGTATACGCGCCCGCCCGACTACGGGGTGATGTCAAGCGCGGCGTCTTTATCGGGCGCGTCACCGTCGGCAAGCTCCCTTTCGACCGATGATTTTTCTCCATGGCGCCGCAGAAGGCCGCTATGCGGCCCGAACAGGAAAGCGAGCAGGAACACCGCCATCTGGATCAGCACGATGCAGGGGCCCGTGGCGCCGTCGATATGGAAGCTCACGAGGGTGCCGACAACGCTCGAGCCGATAGCCACGGCGGCGGCGATGACCAGCATGCGCTCGAAGCGGTCGCTCAGAAGATAAGCGATGGCGCCGGGCGCGATGAGCATGGCCACGACCAGGATGATGCCGACGGCTTTCAGCGCCGCGACGATGGTGAGCGACAGCAGCACCAACAGGCCATAGTGCAGGGCGCGCACGGGCAGGCCGATGGCGCGGGCGTGCTGCGGATCGAAACAGTAGAGCAAGAGATCGCGCCGCTTGACGAGGACCGCCAGCAGCGCGCCGCCGGCAACGATGCCGGTCTCGATCAGGTCGCGCGCGGTCACGCCCAGCATGTTGCCGAACAGGATGTGGTTCAAGTGCTGGTCCGTCTCGACCTTGGTGAACAGCACGAGGCCGAAGCCGAACATGCCCGAGAACACGATGCCCATCACCGTGTCCTCCTTCACGCGGCTGTTCTCCTTGAGGTAGCCCGTCGCCACGGCGCAGCCGAGGCCGGCGGCGAACGCCCCGACGGCCAGCGGCAGACCCAACACGTAGGCAAGGACGATGCCCGGCAGCACGGCGTGCGAGATGGCATCTCCCATCAGCGACCAGCCCTTGAGCACTAGATAGCAAGACAGCACCGAGCAGACGGCGCCGACCAGCACCGCCACCACGAGGGCGCGCTGCATGAAGCCGTAGCTCAACGGCACCGTCACGAGATCGAGAAGCGTGCTCATGGCAGCTGCTCCAGCGGAGACTCTGTCGCGGTCTCCAGCGCGGCGGCCGATTTGCGCCGGGCTGCGAGAACGCCGTGCTTGGGCGCGAGCCAGAAGGCGGCGAGGAACACCAGCGTCTGCAACGTCACGATGACGCCGCCGGTCGCTCCATCGAGGAAGTAGCTGGCGTAGGCGCCGATGAAACTCGTCAGCGTCCCGATCGCGACCGCGAGCACGAGAAGCCGCGGGAACCGGTCCGTCAGCAGGTAGGCCGTGGCGCCCGGCGTCACCACCATGGCAATGACGAGGCAGGCCCCGACCGTCTGCAGCGCGGCCACGACCGCCGCCGACAGCAGCGTGAAGAACAAGACCTTGAGAAAGGTGGGGTTGAGGCCCACCGAGCGGGCATGGCCTTCGTCGAAGAACACCACCATCAGGTCCTTCCACTTGAGCAGCAGCACCGCCAGCGTCACGAGACTGATGATGACGACCTGGTTGGCATCCTCGTCGGCGATGCCGAGAATGTTGCCGAGCACGATCGACTGCACGTTGACCGACGTCGGGTTGATGGAGACGAGCAGCAAGCCCGCGGCGAAGAACGAGGTGAAGACGAGGCCGATGACGGCATCCTCGCGCAAGCCGCGTCTGGCTGCGCACGAAGGCCATGCCGAGCGCCGCGAGCAAGCCGGCGGCGAAGGCGCCCGTCGCATAGGGCAGGCCGAGGAGATAGGCGCCGGCGACGCCAGGGACGACGGAATGGGCCAGCGCATCGCCCATCAGCGACCAGCCCTTCAGCATGAGGAAGGCGGAGAGAAATGCGCAGGTGCCGCCGACGAGGGCCGAAACCCACATGGCCTTGACCATGTAGTCGTAGGCGAACGGTGTCAGGAGCTCGGCCATCATGGCTTGTCCTCCCCGCTGCGGCGCAAAGGCTGCTCGCGGCCACCGTGGTTGCCATAGAACACGACGGGGCGCTCGTCATCGGTCAGCACGGTGATGCCGCGCCGGTCGTCATCCTGATGCAGGGCGTGGCCTTCGAGGCGGAAGTGGCGAAGCACGCCGCCGAACGCCCGCTCCAGGTTCGCCTGCGTGAACGTGGTTGTGGTCGGGCCGGCTGCAAGCACCGTTTTCAGCACAAGCACCACCTGATCGCAGAAGTCGGGGACGCTGCCGAGGTTGTGCGTGGAGACGAGCATCAGATGGCCCTGCGCCTTGAGCTCGCGCAAGAGGTCGATGATGGCGCCCTCGGTCTTGACGTCGACGCCGGTGAAGGGCTCGTCGAGCAGGATGATGAGACCCTCCTGGGCGAGCGCACGGGCCAGGAAGACGCGCTTCCTCTGACCGCCCGACAGTTCGCCGATCTGGCGGTGGCGGTAGGCCGACATGCCGACGCGCTCGAGCGCCTCGTCCACCTTGCTGCGGTCGAGCTTCGAGGGCCGGCGCAGAAATCCCATGCGGCCGTAGCGGCCCATCATGACGACGTCGTCGACGAGAACCGGGAAGTTCCAGTCGACGTCCTCCGCCTGCGGCACATAGGCGACGAGGTTGCGCTTTTGCGCCTCGCGGGGCGTCAATCCGGCGATGCGAATCTCGCCCGCCGACGGCGTGACGAAGCCCATGATGGCCTTGAACAGCGTCGACTTGCCCGACCCGTTGACGCCGACGAGGCCGCAGATGGTGCCCGACTTGAGCTCGAACGAGGCGTTCTTCAGCGCGGTCGTGCCGTTGGGGTAGGTCACCGTCACGCCGCGGACCGAGATCGACGCGGCGAGACCGGACACGGCGCCGGCGGTGGTGTTGGACGCTCGAGGCATCATGGTCACGATCCAAAGCCCTCGGCGACGGTCTGCACGGTGACTTCGATGAGCTTGAGATAGGACGGCACCGGTCCGTTCTCGGCGCTCAGGCTGTCGACATAGAGGACGCCACCGTAACGCGCGCCGGTCTCCTTTGCCACCTGCCTGGCCGGCTTGTCAGAGATGGTGCTCTCGCTGAACACCACGGGAATCTTCTCCTTGCGTACCGCATCGATAACCCGCTTCACCTGTTTCGGCGTGCCCTGCTCATCGGCGTTGATGGGCCAAAGGTAGAGCTCCTTCAGCCCATAGTCGCGGGCAAGGTAGCTGAAGGCGCCTTCGCTCGAGACGAGCCAGCGCTGTGCCTCAGGTATGGCGGACAAACGCTGGCGCAATGGCTCGTCGACGGCCTTGATCTGCGCCGCATAGGCAGCGGCGTTCCTGGCATACGTCTCGGCATTGGCCGGATCGTACTTGGTCAACGCCTTGCGGATGTTCTCGACGTAGAGAAGCGCGTTCGCGGGGGACATCCAGGCGTGCGGATTGGGCTTGCCGGTGTAGGGCCCTTCCTTGATGCCCATGGGCTCGATGCCTTCGGTGACGACGGCGCTCGGTACGTCCTTCACGTTGTCGAAGAACTTCTCAAACCAGCGTTCGAGGTTCATGCCGTTCCAGAGCACGAGGTCGGCCGACTGCGCCTTGACGATGTCGAGCGGCGTCGGCTGGTAATCGTGAATCTCGGCGCCCGGCTTGGTGATGGACTCGACGATGGCGGCGGTACCGGCGACGTTTTGGGCAATGTCCTGGATCACGGTGAAGGTGGTGACGACCCGGAACGGTTTCTTCGCTTGCGCATGACCCGGTGCAGCGAGGCAAAACCCCACCGTCGCCAGCGTTGCCGCGCCGACGATGAGCCTCCCGACGACCGTCCGCCGCGCGACCGCGCTCAACTTGACGTCCATGACTTCTTTTCTCCTCTGAACGACGCTGGGAACCGGATCTCGACGCGCTAGAAGCGCCGTCGAAACTCCGACAAACGGATTTCCCTTCATCCGCCCCATAGGATAAATATTAGCCTATACATAATTTGTTAGCTATGACTAACTTTGTTGTCAATGCCGAACTGTTGTAAATTCGCGCGCATGAGGACGCATGGGAGCAAAGATGACATCGGCCGATGACACGGATCGCGCCCGCGCCAGGCGGGCCGAGCGCTTTCAGCGCGTCCGAGATGCGCATCAGACGGAGATGGCCGAGGACTATGTGGAGCTGATTGCCGATCTGATCGACGAGAAGGGCGAGGCACGCGTTGTCGATCTCGCCGAATGCCTCGGCGTCACCAAGCCGACCGTCAACAACGCGATCCAGCGCCTGCAGCGGGATGGCTTCGTCAGCAGCGAGCCCTATCGCGCCATCTTCCTCACCGAAAAGGGACGCGGGCTTGCGGCCGCCTCGCGCGAGCGCCACCGGATCGTGAGAGAGTTTCTGCTTGCGCTCGGGGTCGATGCCGAGACTGCGGATGCCGACGCCGAGGGCATCGAGCATCATGTCAGCGAGGCCACGCTCGAGGCATTTCGTAAGCACCTCGGCAGGGCTCACCGCGTCCGGTAGGATGACGCGATTCTACGTCGCGTCCCTACGAACCTCAGGAACATGCGCGTAACAGCCGCTTGTCACCCTAACCCGGACTCTAACCCGCGACGTCTAGCCCATCGGCTTCGACATCGCCTCTGTCACGAGGCTTCGGGTGCATGTGAGCGCTCCTTTACAGGAGCCGGCATTGGACGTTGCCCCAGCCGGCTGTTAGACTTTGTTCTTTCGATATCCGGATTCAGGCGACAAGCGGCTGTTATGTTCTGGCCGCAAAGAGTCGAAGGTGATCCGGTGCGGACCTTTTTAATTGTTGTGACTGAGGTCTGCTGCTGCCCGAGCGCGCTGAAAGCGACAAACGCGTGAGCTAGTCCATTTCACGGCTCGGTCGTAGATCGGCGTGTCTTTGCGGATGCGATAGGCGGAAGCCCGGCGGCACTAGCTCGAGTTGCTGCCTCCTGCTGATAGGCGATTATGGCTTCCGCGGTCGCTGGAATTAGCCACACGTGGGCGTGCTGCCCTTGCTGCCCCCGGTTCACGCTCGCTGCGGGCCGTCAGGAGGCAGAAAGTGGAATCCAGCTGGCACGCTGCGGCAACGCCAATCGGAACCCGCGCTAGAGCTTCGACGACCGTAAAGCACCTGCTTCTGGCGCGATCACTTCGCGACTTCGGCGATGGCTTTATCGCGCTGGTTTTGCCGGTTTACCTGACGGGGCTCGGTCTTTCGCCGTTCGAGGTCGGTATCGTTGCGTCTGCGGCGCTGCTCGGCTCCGCCCTTCTTACGTTTGCCGTCGGCGTCCTCGGAGTCAGATTCGACCATCGCCAGCTTCTGCTTGCGGCGGCCTGCCTCATGATCGCAACCGGCGTCGCGTTCTCGATGGTCGACGCCTATGTCGTGCTCCTCGTCGTCGCCTTTGCCGGGACGATCAATCCCTCGGGCGGTAGCGTCAGCCTGTTCGTGCCGCTGGAGCATGCAGTGCTTGACGGGCGAGGTTTCTGCCGCCGAGCGCACCAGGATGTTCTCGCGCTACAGCCTGGTTGGCGCCCTTGGCCGGCGCCGTCGGAGCACTCGCCGCCGCGACGCCCGACTTCCTCGGCGGCTCGGGCTCGGGCCAGCTGACGGCCATTAAGGCCATGTTTGTCCTCTATGCGCTGCTCGGTCTCGCAGGTGCCTCTCTACGCCCGCATTCCGAGCCGGCCCCGTGCCGCAAGCGGCAGCCAGCCGGCGGCGCTCGGCCCCTCGCGGCACATCGTCTACAAGCTCGCCGCCCTGTTCAGCCTCGACGCTTTTCGCCGGCGGCTTCGTCGTGCAGTCGCTGTTGGCGCTTTGGCTGTTCGAGCGCTTCGACATGTCCCTTACCGCCGCCGGCCTCTTCTTCTTCTGGTCGGGCCTCCTGTCGGCCT
Source organism: uncultured Alphaproteobacteria bacterium (assembly GCA_963831345.1). Taxonomy (GTDB): domain Bacteria; phylum Pseudomonadota; class Alphaproteobacteria; order Rhizobiales; family Hyphomicrobiaceae; genus Hyphomicrobium_C. The sequence goes on along the minus strand of CAWHPZ010000030.1, from coordinate 269,031 downwards.
TCTCGTTTCCCGTGGCGGCCTCGCTGTCGCGCCGCATCGGGCTCATCAACACGATGGTGTTCACGCACATTCCATCGAGCATTTTCCTTGATACTGGCCGCGGTCGCACCGACGCTCTCCATGGCGCTCATCTTGCTTCTGCTGCGTTCCGCCCTTTCGCAGATGGATGTGCCGACCCGGTCCTCCTACGTGATGGCGGTCGTGACCGAGTCCGAGCGGCCTGCAGCGGCAGCCTTCACGTCGCTCCCACGCAGCCTCGCGGCATCGGCCAGCCCGGCCCTTGCCGGCGCGCTCCTCGCGGCCTCGTTCCGCGCGTGGCCGCTCGTCATCTGCGGCGTGCTAAAAATCATCTATGACCTGTTGCTTCTCTTGCAGTTTCGGCGTGTGAAGCCGCCTGAAGAACGCTAGGACATTCGCAACTGCGAGGACCGTGCCGCGCGGGAACGCCTTCCTTCCACAAACCCCGAATTCATTACGCAGAACGACGAGAAATGGCCGTAGATCATGCGTATTTGCGCCTCCGTGAGGATAACCAAGTTCGCGCAGCGGATTGATAGAGACAGCCGCGAAGGTGTAGTATCGGAAAATTCTAAGGGCCGCGCCGACACGATCGGCAGCCGCATTATACGCTCTGTGTCACCCCTATTATTTTGCGACTGCTCGGATGAGCAGCAGAAGGGGAATGGCCATGACGAGTTTGAAGTTAGACATCGATGATGTCGTGAGCCCCGCTCACCCGAATATCCGCAGGATCGATCCGGCGGACCTCAGGAATGCTTTGGCCAAAGGTCTCGACGACTTCATGGCCATGCCGACCTTCTCATTTTTCCTTGTCGGCGTTTATCCGGTCATCGGCCTCACGTTGTTCTGGCTGACGTTCGGACTCGACATGATGCAGCTGGCTTTTCCCCTCATTGCCGGCTTCGCCTTGATAGGGCCTCTGGCTGCGATCGGCCTTTATGAGTTGAGCCGGCGCCGCGAGCAGGGTCTCGGCATCTCGCTCGCGGCCTTGAAGGATATCCATTTCCCTTGCCTACGGGCCATTACGGCGCTCGGCATCGTTCTGATGGCGATCTTCTTCGTGTGGCTCGGTGCAGCAATGGCCGTCTATCGCATGAGCTTCGGTGACTGGATTCCACCGTCCATTGCGGAATTTGCGCATCAAGTGATCTCGACACCCGCCGGGTGGTTTCTCATCATCGTCGGTTGCGGCGTCGGATTGATCCTGGCCATCCTGGCCTTCACCATCAGCGTCGTTTCCGTGCCGATGCTTTTGGACCGGGACGTGGGTTTTGTGACCGCGGTCGAAACCTCCGTCAGAGCCGTATTTGAAAATCCGCAGACCATGGCGCTGTGGGGCCTCATCGTGGCGGCCGCGCTCATTGTCGGCTCGTTGCCGTTCCTCATCGGTCTCGCTGTCGTCTTCCCGATCCTCGGGCATTCGACGTGGCACCTCTATCGCGCGGTCGTCGAGAGATGACGCTGCGCTGCTAACGTGTGGAGACGAAGCAAGGCCTTTTGGCCCGCATCCCCTCGGGCCCAGAGAGGCAAGGATGAAAAACGATGGCTATAGCGCTGGCCCTGATTTTGGTCGTCGTCGGCTCTGTGCTGTTCCATGTCTGGAGCCCTTGGTGGTGGACGCCGATCGCTTCGAACTGGCGCTATATCGACGACACGATCCTGATCACGTTCTGGATCACAGGCATCGTGTTCGTGGCCGTCGTGCTGTTCACGGCCTATTGCCTCATTCGCTTCCGCCACCGGCCAGGGCAAAAAGCCATCTACGAGCCTGAAAACAAAAGGCTCGAGTGGGGCCTCACAATCGCGACAGCGGTGGGCGTCGCAGCCATGCTGGCTCCGGGCCTGTTCGTGTGGAACAACTTCATCACCGTGCCCAAGGAAGCGACCGAGGTCGAAGCGCTCAGCCAGCAATGGCAATGGAGCTACCGCCTGCCCGGCAAGGACGGCCGGCTCGGTCTTTCCGGCACGCACAACGTCAGTGGCGATAATCCGCTGGGGCTCAGCTCTCACGATCCCAACGCCAAAGACGACCTCGTGATCGAAGCTGCCGACTTGCACCTCCCAGTGGGCAAGCCCGTAAAACTTTTGATGCGGTCCGTCGATGTCATCCACGATTTCTACGTGCCCGAGTTCAGGGCCAAGATGGATATCGTGCCGGGGATGGTGACCTACGTCTGGTTCACACCCACGAAGACCGGCACATACGAAGTCTTCTGCGCCGAGTTCTGCGGCACCGGCCACTATGCCATGCGCGGCAAGGTCGTCGTCGACAACGACAGCGACTATCAGACCTGGCTCGGCGAGCAGAAGACGTTCGAAAGCCTTACAGCGCAAGCGGCGCACATCAAGACCGCGGCCTCCGGCCAAACCCCGGAGGACCAAGGCGCTCAGACAAAGGGAGAGAAGCGGTGAGACTTCCCTAGACGCGAGTCTCACCACAAGACGCGAGGAGGCATTTGATGGCCGACGTCGCACGTGGCGCATACGAAGGTATCCGTCCCGCCGAAGTGCCGGATGTTGATCTCTACCATCCGAAAAGCTGGTGGACGACGTATGTCTTCTCTCAGGACGCCAAGGTCATCGCGATCCAGTACGGCCTCACGGCCCTGGCGATAGGGCTCGTCGCGCTGGTGCTGTCCTGGCTCATGCGTATCCAGCTCGCGTATCCCGGAGCGCTCGCGTTCATCGACGCGCACTTCTACTATCAGATGATCACCATGCACGGCATGATCATGGTGATCTATCTGCTCACCGCGCTGTTCCTCGGCGGCTTCGGCAATTACCTCATCCCCTTGATGCTGGGGGCGAGGGACATGGTGTTCCCCTATGTCAACATGCTGAGCTACTGGATCTACCTGCTCGCGGTGCTGGTGCTGGTGGCAAGCTTCTTCGCCCCGGGCGGGCCGACGGGCGCCGGCTGGACGCTCTATCCGCCACAGTCCATCCTCGCCGGTACTCCCGGAGGACAGGAGTGGGGCATCATCCTGATGCTCTCGTCGCTGATCCTGTTCATCATCGGCTTCACGATGGGCGGTCTCAACTATGTCGTGACGGTGCTGCAAGGGCGCGCCCGCGGCATGACGTTGATGCGCATGCCGCTGACCGTGTGGGGCATCTTCACGGCGACCGTGATGGCGCTGCTCGCCTTCCCCGCTCTCTTTGTCGGCGCGGTGATGATGCTGTTCGACAGGCTCCTCGGCACCAGCTTCTTCATGCCGACGATTGCGCAGATGGGAGAGCAGTTGAAGACCGGCGGCGGCACGCCGATCCTGTTCCAGCATCTCTTCTGGTTCTTCGGCCACCCCGAGGTCTATATCGTCGCGCTGCCCGCCTTCGGCATCGTCTCCGATCTGATCGCCACGCACGCGCGGCGCAACATCTTCGGCTATCGCATGATGGTGTGGGCCATCGTCGGCATCGGCGCCCTGAGCTTCATCGTGTGGGCGCATCACATGTATGTCAGCGGCATGGATCCCTATTTCGGCTTCTTCTTCGCCACCAGCACGCTCATCATCGCCATTCCCACCGCGATCAAAGTCTACAACTGGGTGCTCACTCTCTGGCGCGCCGATATCCATCTCACGATACCGCTTCTGTTCGCCGTGGCCTTCATCGTCACGTTCGTCAACGGCGGAATTACGGGCCTATTCCTCGGCAACGTGGTCGTGGACGTGCCGCTCTCGGACACCATGTTCGTCGTGGCGCATTTCCACATGGTGATGGGCGTCGCGCCGATCCTCGTGGTGTTCGGGGCGATCTACCATTGGTATCCGAAAATCACCGGGCGCATGCTGAGCAACCCGCTCGGGCACATTCACTTCTGGGTCACGTTCCTCGGCGCCTATGCCATTTTCTTCCCCATGCACTACGTGGGTCTCATGGGCGTGCCGCGCCGCTACTACGAGATCGGCGAGACGGCCACGCTGCAATCGGCGGCGACGCTCAACGAGTTCATCACCATTGCTGCCTTGATCGTCGGCGCTGCACAGATGGTGTTCCTGTTCAATCTCGTCTGGAGCTACTTCTACGGCAAACCCGCGGGCGGCAATCCATGGCGGGCGACGACGCTCGAATGGCAGACGCCGCAAACGCCGCCGGCGCATGGCAACTGGGGCAAGGAGCTGCCGGTCGTCTATCGCTGGCCCTACGATTACAGCGTGCCGGGCGCGGCGGAAGATTTCATTCCGCAGAACCAGCCGCCCGCACCGAGGGCCGCGTAAGAAGGAGCTCCAATGAGCATCACCCTCTTCTTCGTGGCTGTGGCGGGCGCCATCGCTCTCCGGTGGCTCTGGCATCAGGGCTTGACCGCCAAGCCCTGGCTCGAGGAGGGTGCGCCCATCGGCATGCCGGGCATGAGCACCACGTCTCTGCCGGCTTCGAAGGTCGGGCTCGGGGTGTTTCTCGCCGTCGTCAGCGCGCTGTTCGTGCTGTTGATCAGCGCCTATGCCATGCGCATGCCCGCGGGTGACTGGCTGCCAATGCCTCTTCCCAGGGTGCTGTGGTTCAACACGGCGATGCTGATCCTGAGCAGCGTCGCGCTCTATTCAGCCCAGCGCGCCGCGCGCCAGGGGTGGATCGAGGGCGTAAGAGGCGGCGTCCTCACAGGCGGCGTCACCGCGCTCCTGTTTCTAATTGGACAGCTTCTGGCCTGGCGGCAGCTGACGGCCGAGGGTTTTTTTCTGGCGGCGAACCCGGCCAACGCCTTCTTCTATCTGATGACCGCCTTGCACGGGTTGCATGTGGCGGGCGGGCTCGTCGCCTTGGGGCGGACCGGCGCCAGGGTCTGGGACGACGATCAGCGTGGAAATGCGCGAGGCCTCCTTGAGCGTCGAGCTGTGCGCCACATACTGGCACTTCCTGCTCATCGTCTGGATCGTGCTTCTTTTCCTGCTGACAGGCTGGGGAAGCGATTTCATCGCCATTTGTCGCCAAGTGCTCACCTCGTGAGGATCGAAAGCAATGGCTGAAGCAGCGCTGAATAACGCAAGAGACGACGGCACGCCGTTAGCCGGCTGGCAAGGCGTCGCCGCCGATTGGTCCTCGGACCAGCGAGCGTTCAAGAACGTCTCGTGGGGGAAGGCCATGATGTGGATCTTCCTTCTCAGCGACACCTTCGTCTTCAGCTGCTTCCTCATCGCCTACATGACGGCACGCATGTCCACGGTCGTGCCGTGGCCCAATCCGAGCGAGGTCTTCGCCCTGAATATCGGCGGAGAGAACGTGCCCCTCATCCTCATCGCCATCATGACCTTCGTCCTCATCAGCAGCAGCGGGACCATGGCCATGGCGGTCAACTACGGCTATCGCCGCGACCGCAAGAAGACCGCCATCCTGATGCTGGTCACGGCGGCATTCGGCGCGATGTTCGTCGGCATGCAGGCATTCGAATGGACGAAGCTGATCATGGAGGGCGTCAGGCCCTGGGAAAATCCCTGGGGCGCGGCGCAGTTCGGCTCATCCTTCTTCATGATCACGGGCTTTCACGGCACCCACGTCACCTTCGGCGTGATTTTCCTCCTCATCATCGCGCGCAAGGTCTGGCGCGGCGACTACGACGTCGGGGCACGAGGATTTTTCACGAGCCGCAAGGGCAACTACGAGAGCGTCGAGATCATGGGCCTCTACTGGCATTTCGTCGATCTCGTGTGGGTGTTCATCTTCGCGCTCTTCTATCTGTGGTGAGAGGCAGCATGGCACACGATGCAGCGACGACACACGCGATGGCGACGGCCCATGTGGCCACTCACGCCGAGGGGCAGCAGCACCCGATCAAGTTGTATCTCGTGGTTTGGGGATGGCTGTTCGTGCTCAGCGCCTGTTCCTATGCCGTCGATTATTTCCACGTGCAGGGATACCTCAGGTGGTTCCTGATCCTGCTTTTCATGATGCTGAAGGCAGGCTTGATCGTGGCCGTATTCATGCACATGGCGTGGGAAAGGCTGGCGCTGATCTATGCGATTCTGATCCCGCCGGTGGCCGTCCTGGTGTTTGTCGCCATCATGGTGTTCGAATCCGACTACACGCACCTCACGCGATTGGAGTTCTTCGGACCGAACACGGAAACCTTCTCGACGCCGCCTACACACTGAACTCCCGACTGAGCTCCCGGGCCATCAGTGCCCGACGACCTTGCGATAGAGATGCCAGGTCGAATGGCCGAGCACCGGGAAGACGACGGCGAGACCGAAGAAGAACGGCAGTGACCCGACCAGGAGAGAAACGGCAACGATCAAGCCCCACACGGCCATCGTCACAGGATTCTCGAGCACGGCCCGAACGGACGTTCGAACCGCGGTCATGGCGCCAACATTGCGATCGACCAGCATCGGGAATGACACCACGCTGATCACGAGCACGAGGACGGCAAAGAGGAAGCCGATGGCATTGCCCACGATGATCAGCTGCCTGCCGGCAGGGGTGTTCAGAACCTGATCGACAAACTCTCCGACGGAGGCCGGCACTGCGGGCCCGAAGATCTGCTCGTAGACGAGCTGGGCCACGGCAATCCAAGCAAAGAAAATCGCCATGAGCGCCACGCCCAACGCCACGATGGCGCCGAGCGAAGGCAAGTGGAAGATGTCCAGAACGTGCGACGGCGAGGCGTCGAGGCCGAGCTCGCGGCGTCGGCTCAGCTCATAAAGACCGACGGCTGCAAACGGGCCGATCAGCGTAAAGCCCGCAAGAAGCGGAAATACCAGCGGCAGCACATCGTAGCCAAACGAGAGCCTGAACAGAATGAGCCCGATGATCGGGTAGATGAGAGCGAGAAAAATCGGGTGGCTCGGGACGGCTTTGAAATCTTCCCAGCCCTTCTCCAGGGCGTCTCTCAGATCAGCCAGCCCGATCGTGTTGATCACGGGCTCATCCGGCCGCCAAATGGCCGATGCCGGCCATTTCAGATCCACGCCGGGGTGCGTCTCGGCAGGCTCGATGCGAGTCCCTGTCGCTATGTGGTCCAGGGCCTCGGCAGCAGCGCGCTGCCTATCCTCCGGAAGAGTGTCAATTCGGGCAATCGCTTGTTCGAGGACCTTCAACATGACATCGCTCCCGTTTCCGGTCACGTGCTGGCGCAAGGTCTGACTGTCGCCTCATCGCGCATGTCATTTGCGCCGAGAAGATCTGGCGGTCCGCCGCGATGGCCAGGGCCGCCATCACATAAAAACGACTTGGGTCAGTATATCAAATTCGGCTCGCAGGCGCAGCCGACCTTTCTCAAATGGTGCACTAAAAACGAAAGCGCAAGAACGTCTCGAGCGCGTTTGCATTGCAGCAAGAACTTTGACCCCAGCCCTCAGAAGCCGGCAGTCAGCAACAGCAGGGCGCCGACAGCGATAAGCGCGAGCCCAGGCCAAACGGCTCTAATTCCAAAGCCTTCGGCGGGGTTTACTGGCTCGAGAGTATTCGCCGGCTTATCAGGGGGAAGCCGCCTTCCTCCGCTCAACCGATGTCGCCGTAAAGGCTGGTAGGCCATGTACACCAGACCTACCAGTACCAGCAGCGCGCCAAGTAGTATGCCTGTCATGCTTGCCTCCTCTCGTCCGCTCCCTCGATCCTTTCCTGTTGCGACTTCCCCGGTAGGGCGCCTTCGCCGTAGCGCAGACCGCCACTCGCGCGATCAACGTCACTGGCGCGATCAAAGAGCGCCGATTGGGTTCGACGCTGCCGATCCAAACCCGCTCGGACTTCAGGGCAGAGAATGAGAGAGATTTGAGCGGTATTTATTGCTATATTTCTCTGCGTGAATGCGCAATGCCGCCCGGACGTCCCGCATGCCCGGTCAGTGTTCTATCTCGCATTCAGTGGCGACAGCGCCCGCCTGTCGGGTTGGCAGAGCCGCGCATAGTTTTCTGGTGATTTGATGCCGTCAGAGTCACGAAGGATGGTTTCAGATGGCAACCGTAAAGCATGTTCTTCTTCACAAGGGCCACAAGGTCTACAACGTCCACCCCGACGCCCCCGTGATCGAGGCGCTGAGGCTCATGGCGGAGCATAACGTCGGGGCCTTGGTCGTATCCGATGACGCAGCCCATCTCGTCGGGATCGTTACCGAGCGAGACTACGCCCGTAAGATCATCTTGAAGGGACGAACATCGCCCGAAACTCCAGTCCGCGAGATCATGTCGACTACGGTCATCTGCGCCCGGCCGGATCAAACCGTTGAGGAATGCATGGGGATCATGACGTCAAAGGCAGTGCGTCATCTCCCTGTACTCGAGCACAAGAAGCTCGTCGGCCTCGTCTCGATTGGCGATCTGGTGAAGAGCGTCATTGATGACAAGCAATTCATCATCGAGCAGCTCGAACACTACATTCAAGGCGACCGCTGAGGGCGCACTCGAGTGCAATAATCCTCAGGCGAGCTGCTTCAGTTTGGACCTGTCGAGGTCGACTTTATGGAGGCGGATATGGAAGCGTATAGCGGGTCCCCAAAGCAGGCCTTAGGCGCGGAACAACTTCTCTTTCGCGTCCGCCGCGTGCCCCTCGATGCGCCATGGGAGTGGCTCAGTCTTGGCTGGAGAGACCTCTGCGCAGCCCCATCGGTGAGCCTTGCCTATGGCGCGTTCTTCACGGTCATGGCCTGGATCATCCTTCTCGTTCTGAGCCAGCTCGAGGCCATGTCACTCGTTCCTGTGCTCGGCGCGGGATTCCTGTTGATCGCTCCGCTGCTCGCAGCCGGACTTTACGAAATCAGCAGGCGTCTCGAAAAGCGCGAGCCCGTGACGCTGCGCGCGGTCTTCGACGCGTGCGCACCCGCGTTCGCCAGAGTTGCCTTCTTCGGCATCGTTCTGTTCTTTGCCTTCTTCCTATGGGTCGAGCTTTCCTTCGTTCTCCTCGCGCTCTTCCTTGGTGGCGCAGCGCTGCCAGATCCCAGTGAGTTCATGCACAAGCTGTTGTTCACGAACGCGGGGCTGGGCCTGCTTTTCGCCGGAACGCTGACCGGCGGCATGCTTGCGGCGCTGGTATTCTCTATCGCCAGTGTGGCAGTACCCTTGCTGCTGGTGAAGGATGTCGATCCCGCCACGGCCATGGCCACCAGCGTGCGGGCTACAAGCCTCAACAGCGGGGCCATGCTTTTGTGGGCGGCGCTGATCACGGGCTTTATGGCACTGGGCCTTGCGACGCTGTTCGTCGGCCTCATCATCATCTTCCCGCTTCTCGGGCACGCCACGTGGCACGCGTTCCGAGCCCTCGTGGAAGTCGACGACATCTGACCTCCAACCGCTGATGTTTGATTTCTAGCCAGTGCTCCACGCGCAGGCGAAATGCATGCCGCTTAAGGCAATCTTCACGCGTTGCGCACACTACTCTCTGATGGACGGGCGTTGCCGGTGTGCGCCGTGACCCGTTGCCGCCGATCGACATCGGCGAAGAGGACCAGTGGTTCGCACACGCGGGGACATGTCTCATGTTTGCATTGAAGCGTTTCGTCGGCTCGCTGGGCGCAGTGGTCGCTCTCGCCGCCGCTTGCCTTTCCACCAGCGCACACGCAGGCTGGGACGGGAATGGCTGGGGCGTCGGTCCGAACAATAACGGCTGGGGCATCGGCGGCCCGACCAACAACGGCTTTCGCGGTCCGATCGACAATGGCCCGAGGGCCGGTGCGGTCGGCACGTTCCGCGGTGTCGGATCGAGGCAGAATTTCGGCTCAATCCCTACTACGGCTGGGGCATGGATCCGTTCGCCGCGAACTTAGGCGTCGGCCCGCAGCAGAATGCCGGTATCCCCGGTTCTGATTTCGGACCGATGTCGTTTGGCGTGGGAAGGGACTTTGGCCCGATCAGCGGGTATATCTTTGGCCTCGGCGCCAACAATAACGGCTGGGGCATGGCCCCGCAGCAGAACGTCGGCTTCATGGGTCAGCAGTACTCGGGCTACGGCGGCGGCGCGGCGGCGGCCTCCTATCGGCTTCAATATACCGAACTACGTTTAGCATCCATGCCCATTTCGGCGATCCCCTCCTTTGGCGTCGTCAATCCCTGGGGTGGCGGATGGGGCATGAACCCGCAGCAGAACGTCGGCTTCGGGCCGTTCCCCGCCCTAGGCATGTATCCGCAGCAGAATGTCGGCATGCCGGTCTTCAATCCCTGGATGGGAATGAACCCGAACGCGCAGATGCCGATGCAGGCGGTATCGGCACAGCAGCAGGGCGGACTTCAAGGTGTCCAGTGCACGATCAACGGCGTCGGCGTTCTGACCAAGGATGCCGACGATTGCGAGAAGGCTGGCGGCGAGGTCGTGAAGGCAAAGACGGCCAACCAGTAATGGCTTGCCGGGCGCGTCATCGCGAGGCGAAGTGATCTTCCGATTTTTCAAGAAATCCCGGCGCTCAATCGCCGGGATTTTTGCGTCTCGGCCTCTCTAACGTACTGGCGGGTTCGACTCTAGAGGCGCGCGAGCGTCCGTTCGTCCGGCTTGCCTTCGCAGAGCTTGTCCAGCGCCTCGGCGTAAATGCTGCCGGCACCTGCCGTGTGCGCAAACAGCGTCATCGAAGAGCGGAACTTCATGTCGTCAGGGGAGCCCAGGATGTTGCGCAGGGAGCCGCCGCGGGCGGCAAGCATGAGGCGCGTCACCTCCATCAAGCGCGGACCGAGTACGGGATGCGCCAGATAAGCGCGGGCTTCCTCGAGCGAGCCGATGCCGAAGCGCTGTGACATCGGGCTCGAACCGAGCCCCTTCATCTGCGGAAAGACGAACCACATCCAATGGCTCTGCTTGCGGCCATTGCGGAGCTCGTCGCAGGCCGTCTCATAGACGCGGGCTTGCGCTTCAACGAAGCGGTCGAGGTCGAACGGATCGTCATTTTTCGCGGCCTCAGCCATGCGCGTCATCTCCTTCGGAACAAACCAACGAAGCCGATGACCTGTTCCTCGCGGTGCAGCGAGCGCCTGCGCGCCTGATGCATATGCTTAACCGAAATTGCAACGGGGCGGCCCGCAACGGAGGAGACCACATCATGTCATCAGCGCACGGCAAGCTCGACCGCATCGAAGCCTGGTTCGATTTTCAGAACGCTCAACACGACGCGAAGATGAAGGTGCGCCCGAACTGGTGGCATGCGGGGAAGATCGTGTTCGGTCTTCTCGTTCTCGGGAAAGCGTTCGCCTATGCGATGAAGGCAAATGCTCTGGGCGGTTACGCTTTGGCGCTCTTGTTGTTCGTCGGCGGCCTGGCGCTGACGATCGAAGGCGGGAAGATGCTGCTCGAGAGATGGCTTGCGAAACAGGCCTAGAGCCAGCGCGGTACGCTGCGACGCGACGCCCGTGCGCGTCAGTGCAAGTCGCGTCTGCACTCGAGGCTATAAAGAAGGCGGCGTCTCGGACCGAGACGCTCGCTGACCTCGAGCCGGTGCCTCGCCGCCAGAATGGCGTCCGGCATCGACATGTGGGTTTCGATCAGATCCTCAGCCAGCTGCAATCCGATGGCACGGGCCCAGCTGGGCAGATTGTCGTTCAGCAAGATTTGCTGCTGTTCCATGACACGCTCCTGCGCTCTCGCAAATGAACGCGCATGGCAGCGTTCAGGTTGCATCAAGCGGCCGTGATCTGCCGTAGCCGGAAGGCTTCGACATCGCCAAGGCACATTTTCTCAGGGTCTCACTTTAGCGGCCATACGAGAACTATGAGGGCGGTCCCGACCACGAGCACCATCAGCGACAGGGGCAGGCCGAGCCGCCAGTAATCGCTAAAACGGTAACCACCCGGGCCCATGACGAGAAGATTGTTCTGGTGGCCGATGGGGGTCAGAAAATCGCACGCGCATCCGAGAGCGACCGCCATCAGGAACGGATCGGCATTGTAGCCCAGAGATTTGGCGACCACCGCGGCGACCGGGCCGAGCATCAGCACAGCCGCGGCATTGTTCAGAAACGGCGTCAGCAGCATGGCCGAGCCGAGCATCATGGCGAGTGCCATGTATCCCGGAACCTGCGCGCCCGCTATCGCCATGCTCTCGCCAATGAGCTTCGTGACGCCCGTCGTCTGTAAACTGTGCGCGATAGGAATAAGGGACGCGAGCAGCACGAGGACCGGCCCTTCGATCGAGTCGTAGGCATCCTTGAGCGAGATCTGCTTCAGCAACACGACGATCACCGCCGCAGCGAAGAAGCCCACAGCCACGCTCACGACCTTGAATGTGATGAGCAGCATGGCGACCGCGAGAACGGACAGCGACATGAGGCCCTGGCTCGATCGGCCAAGGTTGAGGCTTCTGTCGGCGAGCGGGAGCAGGCCCATGTCGCCGAGTGTCTGCGTCAGGCCCTTGGCCCATCCTTGCAGCACGACGACGTCGCCGACCTCGAAGCGATGCGATTGCAGACGCACGCCGCGGCGCGATCCTGCCCTGCTCACGGCCAGCAGGTTGACGTCGTAGCGCTGGCGCAGCTGCAATGATCGCGGCGTCTGGCCGACGATGGGCGAAGCCGCCGTCACGACGGCCTCGACCGTGCTCAGCTCGTCACGGCCTTCATCTGCGGGTGTCAGTTCCTGCGCATGCGCCAAGCCGAGCTTCGTTTCGTCGACGAGATGTTTGATGGACGCGGGCTCGGCCTGCACGGTGACGACATCGCCGGCAAACAGCGGCCAATGCGGGTTCGGAATATAGTTGTGGCCGCCCTCGCGCAGGACCGATGTGACGACGACATCGCCTTGCCCCGCGCGCTCGAGATCTCCGACCGTCTTGCCGATGAGGCTCGATTCCTCGGTGACGAGCAGCTCCGTGGTGTAATCGTCGATGGAGAAGCTTTCCTCGGCCGACGGACGCCCACGGCGCCCCTTCGGCAAAAGCCGCCAACCGAACGTCAGGAAGAGGACGACGAGCAGAGTGAGCGGGAGGCCCACCCAGGCATAATCAAACAACTTGAACGGCTCGCCACTAATCTCCTGTCTGACGCTCGATATCAGGAGATTTGGCGAAGTGCCGATCTGAGTGATCGTGCCGCCGATCAGCGAGGCGAACGCCAGCGGCATGAGATAAATGGACGGCGACTGTCGCGAGCGGCGCGCCACCTGGATCGCAATGGGCATGAAGATGCCGAGCGTTCCGACGTTCTTTATGAAGGCGGACAGGATGGCGACGGCGCCGGCAAGCAGACCGATTTGGAGAGATGGCTTCTCTACGCCTTTCATGAGGCGTTGGATGGCCCGGTCGAGAATGCCGGAGCGCGAGATGGCCCGGCTTACAACCAGCACGGCGGCAATTACGATAACGACCTGGTCCGAGAAGCCGACGAACGCCTGATCGCCCGGAACGACGCCCAGCGCGATCGCGGCGAGCAGCGCAGAGACGGCAACAACGTCATAGCGCCAGCGATCCCAGACGAAGAAGACCAACATCCCGACCACCACTCCAATGGCCGCCGTCTGATCGAACGTCAATCCGAGCATGTGTTGCTTCCCCGTGACCCCATGTTGCAGTCATAACGCAGATGGGGGCCATTCGGGTTCTTCGGGCTTGCCCACGCCTTTGAATTGCCGCTGTCTGACGATCCCGTTGCGACTTTCATGTCCCACCCGAACATAAGTCAGATGCCCCGATGACCCGATCCTCGCTCAATCGAACGCTTCGCCGCGCCTATGTGGTGCTGGGGCTCGTGCTGCTTCTTTCGCTCGCGTCCAAGTTCGCCGACCGCATACCCTGGATCGCGGGCACGCCCATCGAAGGCGCGGCAAACGACCTCTACGACTACCTCAAGGACATGGCGCTGGTGTTCGTCACCGTGGTGGCGGCCTATCTCGCCAACGTGTTCCAGAAGCGGTCGAACTTCGTCGGGAGCCTCGAAGAAGAGTGGCGCGGCATCGTGCGCACGAAATCGGCGCTCTATACGTTCTGCGAGAAGCAATACGCCTCGACCGACGACTACCTGGCCGCGTTCTGCCGCATCAGCGAGACCATCGACAACATGCGCATCGTCTACGGGAACGCCGGCGAAACCGCGGATCTCGTCGGGCTTTATCCTTACGCGCCGCTGCACGACATGCGCCGCGCGCTGCAGTCCATCGACCCGAGAAAGCGCAGCGACATCTCCGCCGAGGAGAAGAAACTGGCGCGCGACGCCATTCTGCAGTCGTTCTACGCGCTGCGCGAGAACTATGCTCGAGGAGCTCGACCTCGACGAGCCGGCGCATCCGCTGCTGATTTCGGGCGGCCGGCGCCTCAAGCAGCCGGGGGCGACGCGCGGCGCCCGGGCCCGGCAGGACAAGCAGCGCAAGCGCCAGGACAAGATGGCGGGCGCCCGGTCGGACGTGGATGCGCTGCTTTCGAAGCTTTACGAGGCTGAACAGCAGGGCCAGATGGGTGGCAAGAATGGCCCAGAAGGCGAAGATCCCGGCTTCAGGGCTCAACAAACGCGGTAAATGCCGCTTTCTCTGACCCTTCTGGTCGCGGGTCACTGGCGATTAGCGCCCATGTTGTGCTACCTCCGCGCCAGCTTTTTTGCGGCGCACACTTTGCCAGCTGGTTTGCAGACGGGTTCAGGCCGGTCCGCAACCTCGGGTTGCGCCCTGATTTCCCAGGACACCCATGGATATTCGTAACATCGCCATCATCGCGCACGTCGACCACGGCAAGACGACGCTGGTCGACGAGCTGCTCAAGCAGTCCGGCTCCTTCCGCGAGAACCAGAAGGTGGCCGAGCGGGCCATGGACTCGAACGACCTCGAGCGCGAGCGCGGCATCACCATTCTCGCCAAGTGCACGAGCGTGGTCTGGAAAGACACGCGCATCAACATCATCGACACGCCCGGCCACGCCGATTTCGGCGGCGAGGTCGAGCGCATCCTCAACATGGTCGACGGCGTCGTCGTGCTGGTGGACGCCTCCGAAGGCCCGCTGCCGCAGACCAAGTTCGTGGTGTCGAAGGCGCTGAAGCGCGGCATGCGGCCCGATCGTCGTCATCAACAAGATCGACCGTCCGGACGAGCGTCATCTCGACGTGCTGAACGAGATCTTCGATCTGTTCGCCAACCTCGACGCCAGCGACGAGCAGCTCGATTTCCCGGTGCTCTACGGCTCCGGCCGCAACGGCTGGATGGCGCTCGATCCCGCAGGTCCGCAGGAAGACCTGGCGCCGATGTTCGATCTCATCGTCAGCCACGTGCCGCCGCCGACCGTGGAGCCCGGTCCGACGCGCATTCTGGCGACGACGCTCGAAGCCGACAGCTTCCTCGGCCGCATTCTCACCGGCCGCATCACGTCGGGCACGGTCAAGCCCAACCAGCAGCTCAAGGCGCTCGATCGCGACGGCAAGGTGGTCGAGAACTTCCGCGTCTCGAAGGTGCTGGCCTTCCGCGGCCTCGAGCGCGTGCCGGTCGAAGAAGCGCAGGCGGGCGAGATCGTCGCGCTCGCCGGCATGAGCGAAGCGACCGTGGCCGATACGCTGTGCGATCCTTCCGTCGAGGCGCCGATCGCGGCGCAGCCGGTCGATCCGCCGACGCTGTCGATGACGTTCCGCATCAACGACGGGCCGTTCGCCGGACAGGAAGGCGACAAGGTTCAGAGCCGCGTCATCCGCGACCGGCTGATGAAGGAAGCCGAGCGCAACATCGCCATCAAAGTCACGGATTCGACCGACGGCAGCGACTCGTTCGACGTGGCGGGCCGCGGCGAGCTTCAGCTCGCCATCCTGCTCGAGAACATGCGCCGCGAAGGCTTCGAGCTGACGGTTTCGCGTCCCGAAGGTCGTGTTCGCCTACGACGAGGCGACCAAGCAGAAGCTGGAGCCGATCGAAGAGGTCATCATCGACGTCGACGACGGCCACACCGGCATCATCGTGCAGAAGCTTTCGGAGCGGAAAGGCACGCTGCTCGAAATGCGCCCCTCGGGCGGCGGACGTACGCGCCTCGTGTTCAACGTGCCGACGCGCAGCCTGCTCGGCTACCAGGCCGAGCTGCTTTCGGATACGCGCGGCACGGCGGTGATGAACAAGCTGTTCCATGCCTATGAGCCGTTCCGCGGCGAGATCGCCAGCCGTCACACCGGCGTCCTGATCTCGAACTCGGACGGCGAAGCGGCCGCCTATGCCATCTTCAACCTGCAGGACCGCGGGCCGTTCTTCATCGGCGCGCAGACGAAGGTCTACGTCGGCATGATCGTCGGCGAGCACACGCGCGACAACGATCTCGAGGTCAACGTCGTCAAGGGCAAGAAGCTCACCAACGTGCGCGCGTCCGGCAAGGACGACGCGGTGCTGCTGACGCCGCCGATCAAGCTCACGCTGGAAATGGCCATGAGCTACATCACCGACGAGGAGCTGGTCGAGATCACGCCGAAGTCGATCCGTCTGCGCAAGCGCTGGCTCGATCCGAACGAGCGCAAGAAGCAGGAGCGCAAGAAGGAATCCGAGCGCGAGGCCGTGGCCTAATTTCTGGCTGCGACCTCGCAGGCTTATTCTCGTCTGCGGCTCTGGTCTATTTTTCCGCCTGCGGCTCTCAGGGCCGCAGGCGCGCCCTCCAGGAACTTGGTCACCGTCAGCTTCACGAAGGCTTTGTGGTCGTTCGTGACCTTGAGACCGTAGATCCAGCGGCGGATGGCGAGGTAGAAAACCTCGCCATGAAGGCCCCAGGACAATTCGAGCTCGGCGTCGGACGGCGTTCCCCGGCGAGGCGACACTCCGGCAAGCTGCCCGAGTTCCATCGCGACCGGCGTGACCACCTTGCGCCCGATCAGCTTCAGATAGCGCTGATTGATATTCACGCCCGAGAGGCCACCGAACACGAACATCCTGACCCACTCGGGGCGATCGATGGCTTCGAGGTAGCTCGTGTAGAAGGCGATGAGCCGTTCAGCCAGGTTGAGATCGGGGCTCGCTAGAATTGCGTCCCACTCGGCGCTCCAGCGGCTGAGATAGATGCGGTCGTAAACACGATCGATGAGCGCGTCCTTGGTGCTGAAATAGCGAAACAGCAACGCGTGCGAGATGCCGAGGCGTCCGGCAAGCTCTCTCATGCTGCCGCCGAAGCCGACCTCGGAGAAATAGCGGATCGCCGCTTCAACGATCTCCTCGGAACGCTGGTGGGGATCGAGGCGCTGCCTTTTCGGTTTCGTGCCGCTCTCGGTTTGTTTCATGGGGTCTGCCTGCGGCTATTGACCATGCGGACACTAACTTGACGACCTCGGCCGTGCCCCCTAGATAATGACCATATGGTCATTAGTCGAGCCGCCTTTGGTCAAGTAGGGGCGCCGGACACCACACAAGAGGAGATCGTCATGTCCGATAAGTCCATCGTGGTCACGATGCGCCTTACACCCGCCGATCCGGCGGCATTCGAGGCCTTCCTGGGCGAGATCCTGCCGGATACGCGTAAGGCGAAAGGATGCAGGTCCTGCAAGACGTTCACAGGCCAGGGCGACGGCGGCAACTTCATGCTGCTGCAGGAGTGGGATTCGATCGCAGACCAGCAGGCCTACATGGCCTGGCGTGATTCCACCGGCGTTCTGCAAAAATTCCTCGGCCATCTCGCCAAGCCGGCCGACGTGGGCGTCTGGGAGGGCAACGCCGCCTGATGTTGACGCCGGGGATTGGCGCTCGGCGCGATCTCCGGCCTCCTCGCTGTGGCGCGTCTGCACGGACGGCTTCGACACAGGGCGGCTTAACCTTGCCGCCCCGTGACTCCGCCTTGCGAGGCTTGCTAAGATCACCCCGACAGGGATCCAAATTCCTCGGGGAGCACACCATGACAGCGGCGGCGATGACGGACGCGGCAGTGCCTGACGCGGCGGCGCCCGAGGTCAAGCACGAGCGTGAGGTCTATGCCGTCGGCGGCGGGCGCAAGACCTTCTTCTCATTCGTGTTTTTGATCCTGCTGCCGTTCTTCGCCAGCCTTCCCGCCATGATCCTGATGCGCGTCAAGTCGGGCCTCGTGTTCGATGCCGCCGGCGTCGCCATCATGGCGATCGCCTTCAGCATCCTCATGTTCCTCATCGTCATCGAGCTCCTGTTCTCGCTCCGGGCGCGGGTCGAGCTCGGCGAAAAGGCCGTGAAGATGACGCTGCCGGCCGGGCGCGGGCCGACGCCGATGCTGCGCTACAAGAGCTACACGATCCCCTACGACCAGGTGCAGACGGTGGAGACCCGGCGCGAGATCTACGGCGGGTCGCTGGTGCCGGTGCTGCTCAAGGGCGCGCGCCTCATCACCAAGGACGGGACGTCGATCCCCATCGGCTATGTCAGCGAAGCCAACGTCGATCCCTGCTTCCCCTATCCGGAGATCGCCAAGAAGATCGCCGACCGCGCGCGGCTGCCGCTGATCGACCGGGGCAACGTGCGCCGCTCGTTCCGGCGCAAGTTCCTGGGCTGGAAGGGGGCCAAGCGCGTCAACGAGGTCGACGCGGTGGACGAGACGCAGATCGCCAATCTCAACCGCAGCCACCACAACATGGTCATCGGGCTGGTCGGCGCGCTGGTGGTGCTGATCGTGGTCGGGATCGTGGACGACATCGCGAGCAACGTGCCGATCGGGCAGACGGCGTCCGCGATCGTGGGCCCCACGCCGGCCAAGGCGCCAGCGAAGAAATAGCCGCCGCTTTTCTTTGAGACCGACAATTCACGCTGCCCCTAAGGATGCAGCGCTGAAGATCGGAGCGACTTTTCGCGCTGCCGATTCACGCCGCGCCTGATAGGTGGCGCGACGATCGGAGCGACGATGGTCAGTTGATGAAGATCTGCACCTTGTGGCGGCGGCGGCCGAGATAGCCGCTGCCGAGTGCCAGGATGCCGAAGATCACGAATGTCGGCCAGCCGAGCAGGCCCTCGACAACGCTCCACCCCCAGTCGGCGGTGGCGCCCGTCACGGCCGCCTTGGCGGCTACGAGCGAATTGGGAGCGAGATCCTCCCAGTGCCCCAGCAGCGTCGTGGCCTTGAACGAACCCGCGCCCGCGAGGGGCGGCGTCGCGTCCGAGACGAAGGCGATGACGGCAACCAGCAGAAAAACCGCGGACAGAAAGCGGAAGACGGCCATGGCGGCTCCGGGTCGGACGCAGGGATGGACGGCTTGCCCGGACATGCACGCGCGTCGTCCTGGGCAGACCTCGATTGGCCCAACGTCTATCACAACGCCCGCGTCAAAAAAGCCCCCGGCCATCTCCTGGCCATCCGGGGCGCGCGCCGGGCCTCGTCGATCCTGAGGCAATGATCCGAGGAACGACCATCCCGGCTCAAGCGCCACGGAGCGTTCGGCGCCGGCTTCGGCAACCTCCTAGAACGGCAGCGAAAAACGCGGGCGTGGATTGTCCATCAAGCCGTCATGATCGCGTGTTGCCACGGCGGCGGTTCTCGGTATAGTGCGCCGCTCCACTCAGGGGGTTTAAGTGAGACCGATCGATGATTCACGCTTCGGACAGATAGGGTCCGAAGCGATCATGGTCCGGTCGGAGAGATGGCCGAGTGGTTGAAGGCGCACGCCTGGAACGCGTGTAGGCGGGCAACCGTCTCGTGGGTTCGAATCCCACTCTCTCCGCCAACGCCCAGTGGGCTCCAGTATATCCCGCTTAAAAAGGCAATTATCGCGTCCGCAAGCAGTCGGGCGAGTCGCGCGATTAAGCAGGAACGTACGTCAGCCTAACCGTGACCTCGCCAACGGGATCGGTGGAAACAAGGCGGAGCGGCGGCCGCGGGCCGGCAAAGAATGGCTTGCCGCGACCAAGCACGACAGGGTGGAAATAGAGTCGATACTCATCAATAAGACCAAGATCGGTCAGGCTTCGTGCCAAGTCTGGACCGGAAACTGCAATCTCCCCAACGGACCGAGACTTCAAGCCACGTATCACCGCCTCGATGTCATCCCCGACAAGTGTGGCGTTGGGGCCGACCGACTTCAACGAACGTGACACAACCCACTTCGGTTGACGCCGCCACGCCGCGGCGAACTCGTGTTGCTCCGCACTCCACTCAGGACGGTCTTCGTCCCAATAACGCATGACCTCGTACATGCGGCGACCGTACACACTGCCGGTCAGGCCGCGCACGTGCTCAATCCAGTGACGAAAGAGTGCGGGATCTGGCGCAAATTCCTGGTAGTCGACGTAGCCGTCCAGGGACTGGTTCATTCCGAAGACGAGCTTCGCCACGCTACAAAATCTCCATCCCAGGGCTCTTCAGCTTGAGCCGACGTTGCACACAAGTGAGGCTCGACACAATCCGCGCACCGCCTTCGCTCAGTGAAACCGGCGCACCTCGACCGGCGCCCGACAGGCGACGACGGCCTTGCGCCCCCACGCCAACGCCTCGTCCAGGTCGGCGACTTCCAGCACCCAAAAGCCGCCAACGTGCTCCTTGGTCTCCAGGTACGGCCCGTCGGTGATGAGCACCCCGCCATTGGGCTGCGCGCGCAGCGATTTCGCGCTGTTTGCCAGCTGCAGGCCGCCAACGAAAATCCTGACACCGGCGGCGATCATCTCTTCGTTGAGCACGTCGATATCGCGGGACATCGCTTCGTCCTCTACAGACGGGTCGTAGTCGTCGGGGTGGTGAATGGCGACCAAGTACTGCGGCATGAGCCTCTCCTGGAACGGCCTGCGGGCGGGCCGGTTGCCCTGCCTTCATCCAATAGACGAACGGCCGGACCGGGAGACGACAAAGCGTCCGAGTAATTTTCCGGCCGCTGGCGGCGCCGATGCCCCCGGTGTCAAGACGGCTCGGGATATTTCGGCTTGCCCCCCTGCTTAGGCGGCAGCAGCGACGGGGCCGACTTATCGGTCCGCAGCGTATCCAGATAGGCCGTGATGTCGAGAATCTCCTGACGGGAGAGCTGCATGTCCGGCATCGGCGCGTGCGGCTGGATCAGTACGTTCATGATGCGCGTGGCGGTCTGTCCCGGCAGATTGGCAATGGCCCGTAGCGGAGGAATGCCCGCGGGAACGGTTTTGCTGGCGGTCTCGACCACGTGACAGCCGCTGCACAGCCTTTCGGCGAGCGTCTGGCCCTTTTCAGCGGAAGGCTCAACGACCTCAGGAGGCTCGGCGCGGGCGGGCTGCGCCATGTACGATGAGAGCGAGCGCAACCACCCCTACTATGCAGCCGCCCGCACGACGAAATTTCGCTCCGACCGACATTCAATCCTCCCGCTCCAGGTCCACGGGAACTATCGCCGGGTTCGCAGGCCCGCAAATTGCGGTGGATCAAAGTGTGGGGCGAACATCTCGACGGGCGCCTTTAGAGATCCGGCAGGAGGGCGGCCAATCCGAGATCAAATGGCCGCAGCGGGACGGCGGACGAAATGTCGTGCCAATCGGCACCACCTTGCCTAGCTTCGGCGCGACAGCATCGAAGAGGCCTACGTGACCCAGCACCTGCGCATCCTGACCCCGGCGGAGAACGTGCTCGCGTTCTATGACGGGCGCGTCGAAGGCTACCGTTTCGCCCCCGGCGCCAACTGGGTCGACGACGGCGCGCTCGGGCTCGGCATCGCCAGCTATGCGGTCATCGATGGCGATCACGCGCTGGTTTACGACACGCATGTGACGCTCGACCATGCCCGCGCCATCCGCCAGGCGCTGGAGGACCGCGGCGTCAGCCGGTTCACGGTGCTGCTCAGCCACTGGCACCTGGACCACGTGGCCGGCAATGCGGTGTTCTCGGATTGCGAGATCATCGCCAACGCCCGCACCGCGGAGCACCTGGCCAAACGCAAGGCGGCGATCGAATCCGGGACCCATGACGGACCGCCCGCCATCGCGCCGCTCATTTTGCCGACGCGCACGTTCTCGGGGCGAATGACGCTCGACATCGGCAGCCTGAGCCTCGACCTGATCGAGGCCGACATCCACAGCGACGACGCCACGGTGGTCTGGCTGGCCGGGCAGCGCCTGCTTCTGGCCGGCGACACCATGGAGGACACGGTCACGTACGTGGTGGAGCCCGAGGGCTTCGACAAGCATCTTTTCGACCTGGACCGGCTCGCGGGCCTCGACCCGGCCCGGATCCTGCCGAACCACGGCGACCCGGACAGGATCGCCGCCGGAGGCTATGCCAAGACGTTCATCCGGGCGACGCAGCAGTATATCCGGGCGCTCAGGCGCTGCGCCTCGGACGCGGCCTTGCGCGACATGCCGCTCAAGGACCTCGTGGCCGGTCCGCTGGGGGCCGGCTGGATCACCTATTACCCGCCCTACGAGGGCATCCATCGCGGGAATGTCGAGACCGTCATGCGCGCCGAGGCTGCGGCCGGGCTCTGAGCCCCTGAGCCGCCACGGCGGGAGGCAATTTACCCGTATTTTGAGACGGAGGGTGCGGCCCACCTGCCGGCGGCGGCGGGCAAATATTTCGAACGCCGTGCACAGTCTCGGCTAAATTGCAGGGTACGCCGTTTCGGCGCTAGGGTCCCAATTCCGAAGTTCGCCGGTGTTCGTCGCTGGGTTCGGGAGCGAACTTGGGAATCGGGATCCTAGTATCTTAGGCCTGCTCGTGTGATAGGGCCTTCGGGGGCTTTTAGTTCAGCGTCTTTGGCTCGAGGGAGGTTAGCGTGGCTACCGTCGTCACCGTGCACGGAACATTCGCGCATTTGGGGGGGACGGCGGAAGCGTTGAATATCGGCGACGGCCAGGAAGCCTGGTGGTGGCAGCCCGGCAGCGAGTTCGAGAAACATACGCGCGAGCTGGTCGCCGGAGAGGACGGCAGGCTCGACTTCGTTCCGTTCGTGTGGAACGCCTGGAACAGCGAAATCTCGCGGCGTGAGGCCGGATCGAACCTTCTCAACGTGTTGCGCGAGCTCGAGGCCAGGCACGAGAACTATTGCATCGTCGGCCACAGCCACGGCGGCTCGGTGATCGCGGCGGCGCTGCTCGAAAGCTCGGGTCGCGGAAAGCCGCTCGAGCACCTCAGGTCCTGGTTCACGGTGGGAACGCCCTTCGTCGAGCTCAGGAAGGAGCGCTTTCTCTTTTCCCGCCTGTCGCTGACACGCAAGGTAGTGTTCGTCGCCTCGGCGATGCTGCTGATGATGTTTCTGTTCTATGCGGCGGGTGAGATTGCGAGCGGCGCGCCCAATGCGCGGCTCGAGAGCTACTACACGCGGCTCCTATTCTCAGCGGCGATGATGAGCATTCCGTTCATCATCTTCTACACCGCCTTCAAGTTCATGGACGGCCGCGACCTCTTCTCATATGGCCGCAAAGCCGTGCGCACGTTTCGAGAGCACTACGCGCCCAAGTGGCGATCCTTCTACCACAAGGACGACGAGGCGGTTCAGGGGCTCCGGTATCTGCCCAAGGTGAACTTGAGCTTCTTCGAGAAGGATTTCGCCGTCTCCACGATCACCATGGCTTCGGTGCTGGTGCTGCCGCTTCTCTATCTGTTCGTGATGACATCACCCACGGCGATGGTGGGCCTTGCGAACTTCCTCAGAGACACCGTGTACGGCGTCGATCAATACAAGAACGTCGAGACGCAAGTCGTCGCGGCGCGCGAGGATATCCGCCAGACGATGCGGGAAATGCGCAAGGCACGCCAGGAAGCGGAAAGCAATGGGCTGGCTCCGGCAACGGCGGAAAGCGCGCGCCAGAGGGCCAATGATCTGCGGCTCAAGCTCAGGGACAAGCGGCGCAACATCGAGACTGCAAATCCCGAGTTTGCCGAGGCCGAGCGGGCGCTGCGCTACAAGAGGCGGTTCCTGCAAAAGGACGGTGTCGATTGCGAGGGCGGGACGCTGTGCGGCGGTGGGCGTGATTACGCGCTCAACAGCAAGCTCTTGTATCACGTCGTGACCGACGAGCTTTCGAGCGCGGTCGTCAACGACGATTGGGGCTTCGGCGCCGCGGGCGGCGTGGTGCGGCTGCTCGTGCCCATCGTGCTCGTGCCGCTCTTCTTTGCGGTGCTAGCGCTCACTATCCTCGCCATGATCCAATATGCTGCGGCTTTCGTCAGCTCCATGCTGAGCACCAACCTCAACAAGCTCACGCTCTCGGAGCTCAAGCGCTCGGCCTTCGGCAACGACACGGACGGCGAGATCGCGCTCGGAGTTCGATCACCGGCCGTCGTGGATCAAGGAAAACTTCCATCCTCTGCCGGCCGATCTCAGTGACAAGATCACCGAGCAGTCCAACAGCATGGCCTACGAATCTCTGGCCAAGTTCCGCAACGCCATCAGCACGCTCGCGTTCGCGGAAGGGGCCGACAAGGCCGGACTGGTCTCGAATTACCTGTCCTGGAAGGAGCTGATCCACACGTCCTACTTCGACGTGCCGCTGTTCCGGAAGCTCGTCGCCCAGGCGATCAGCCAGACCCCGGGCTTTACGGCCACGGATGCCTTCCGCCACGACCGCGACTATGAGGCTACCAAGAAGTGGCTCGAGGACATTACCGTGGTCCCAGCGCCCGACGGCAGCGCGCCGCCGATGCCGGTTCAGGCGTTCCCAGCCTAAGGAGGAGTACGGCGCGTCGTTAACCTTGAGGGGCTTCGGCGCGGACCCAAGCGACGACATGTTCGCGACGCAAGCGTGGCCTAGACGCTCTAGTTTGGCGCGGCCCACGTCGCGCATAATCCGCCGCCTTTGCACATACGGATTTCACTAATGCTTTTCGGTGCGCGTTTCTTCGTCTTCGTCATTTACCTGCTGCTCGGTGTTTCGTTCATCGCGGAGACCGCGCTGCTGTTCTGGGAATTCGGGCCAGCCGATGCGCTGGTTCTGGCGACGCACGACAGCCATCTGTTCCTGTTCTTCCCGACGCTCGGCCTCGTGGCGCTGGCGGCGTTCTATCGGCCCTCGTGCGCCTTCGTGGACATGTACTGGCGGCATGTGCGCTTCGGGAAGCTGCGCTTCGTCGTGGGGTTCATCGTCATCATCGCCGTGTCATATCTCGCCGGCATGCAGCTGGCCGAAAGCCCCTATCGCTCGGTCTGGGATCTGAACCCGATGGCGCTCGCGGCCGACAGCAGCGAACCTGTCGGGTGCGGCAGCGCCACGAAGCCTTGCCAGCGTATCGGCATTCTCGAAGGCGTGCAGAACGTGGCCAAGGTCAGCCACCAGCGGCTGGGCCTCAAGGAGTTCGTGCGCAGCTGCGAGGTCGAGACCCTGCTCGAAAACGACGCGGCGACCGAGCGCAAGCGCTTCTGCTTTGCCTCGACGCCGCTGACGTCGACGCCACGCCTCACGACCAACGCCGAATGCTGCCGGGCGCAGCTGAGCTATCAGCAGGCCATCTCGGACCTCTACAAAAAGCCCGATGCGCGATCGCTCACGGGCGTCGTACACGCGGCGCTATTGCCGGCGAAGATCATGTTCATGCTGGTGCTGCTTGTGATCAGCGTGCTTCTGGCCGCGCGCCACGCAGGCGTGACTCACTACTATCCCGACCAGATATTGCGCATCGAGGTGGGCGTGCTGGTCGGCGCGCTGGCGATGCTGTTCTTCCCGCTCATGAGCCAGGGCTTCGTGCAGACAACGAGTGCACTCTATGGATTGCATCAGGAGGAGGGGTTCAAGCCGATCGTGCCGTTCATGAGCTTCATGTTCGGAGCCTGGGCGCTGCTGCTGCTGTTCTTCTTCTTCCGCCGCCATGACACCGAGCTCGAAATGGCAGCCAAGCTTACGGGCGTCGCCGCAAGCACGATCGCAGTCGTGAAGTACGATCTTATCGTCGCGATCGCAGTCCGCTATCTCGGCTCGGGAGCGGGCGAGATCGCGGTGGCCCTGCTCATCGGCCTTTCGGTGATCGCGGTGCTCGTTCTGCTGTCGCGCACAGTTAGAAACCTAGCGGCCAGCAACGTGCCGGAGGCACCCCTCGAGACAAGCGATACCTCGCGCCCCTCATGAGCGCGAGCTGTCGCGTGAGTGCCCACTCAAGTGCAGCGTCAATGACGGATCTCGGACTCACTCGCCTCGATGTGCGACTTGACCAGCTTTGCCGTGTCGTTCGCCAGCTCCTGATTGAGGCGGGCGAAGGACTGGATCTCAGTCTGATATTGGCGCTGAGCGCGCTCGAACAACTCGCCATAGGCCGAGAATACGTCCTCGACGGTCCGGCACTGCATGAGCCGTTGCGAGGCGGCGAGATCTTCGTTGAAGCGGCGAGTCATGAACTCAACCCACTCGCCGTTAGCACGCTGGACGTGCTCCAGAAGCCGACCGTTGATCTCGGTCATGGCCGACATCATGGGACGGTTCATGCTGAGCCAAGTCTCGATCGTTGCGAGTGCCGGATTGCCTGAGCCGTTCTGGGCCCCACTCTGAGACCCGCGCGATCTTGCATTACTCTGTGATTGGGCATTCTGCGCATAGGTAGACATGTTACGCTCCTCCCAAGGTTTGGATCCATCCGGTCCGCATTCTGCGGACCACGCCCAAATCTTCGCGACGCATCGAACCTGATGCCTCAATGCGAGCGATGGCCGAACAGTTTCGCTGCCCGCTTTATTATTCCCTGGGCGCTCGGTTCTGCGGAGGTTTGCGGCGACTTGGCCTAAATCCCTTCGCAGCCCTTCAATCTTGCGCCTGTGCGAGTGTGTTCCAATCGACCCGTTCAAAGTTATCCACAAGAATGCTTTGCCGGACGCCGTGCATTTAAATACGAATCATGCAGCAGCCCTCACCGCATAAGGCCACGCCCATGTACAAACACCTGCTCATCGCCATCGACGGCTCCGAGTTGTCGGACAAAGCCCTGAAACAGGGGCTCGAGCTCGCCAAGGCGCTTTCAGCCACGACCACGCTGCTGCATGTGACGGCGCCATGGACCAGCGTGGCGGTGGGCGAAATCGCCATCATGTTTCCGCCGCAGGAGTACGAGGCCAACATGAAGGCGGCGGCGGAAAAGCTGCTTGCAAAGGCAAAGGCCGAGGCCGACGCGGCAGGTGTTCCAAGCACGACTGCGCATAAGAGCGACCCGCAGCCCTACAAGGCGATCATCGCCGAGGCCGAGAGCATTGGCGCCGATCTCATCGTTATGGGATCGCACGGCCGGCGAGGCATCGCGGGGCTTCTGCTCGGAAGCGAGACAACAAAAACGCTGACGCACAGCAAGATACCGGTGCTCGTCTATCGCGAGTAAGCCCGATCGACGTTTGTCATTGGACTCTTTGTCGTTGAATCCGGGTCGAACCATCCTGATGGTCTTTGTATTGGACATCCATCAGGATGGGACTTCATGCGATCTTTGACTATCTCCGCTGTCGATGCCTGGATCAGCCGTCGCGCACGCCCGAAGGCCGAAGCCCTCGAGGCCGTGCGCGGGCTCTCGCCCGCCGTTGTCATCACCGGCGCCTCGCGTGGCATCGGCCTCGCGCTGGCACGGCGGTTCGCCGAGGCGGGATCGGCGGTGGCGATGATTGCGCGCGACCGGCCGCTGCTTGAAGCAATGGCCGAGCGGGTTCAGCGCGACTTCAATGTCAAAGCCATCCCCATCGCCCTCGACATCACCTCTACCGAGGCTCCAGCGGCGCTGGACGCGGCGGTCGCATCGGCTGGGCTTTATACGGACACGCTGGTCAACAATGCCGGCATCGGACTTGCCGGACCCTTTCATGCGCAAGCCGAGGCGGATCTCGAGCGGCTCATCGCCGTCAACATCGCCGCGCTCACGCGCCTCACGCGGCACGTGCTGCCGTCGCTCAGGGCCCGCGCGCGCGGCGGCATCCTGAATATCGCCTCGCTCGGCGGGCTCGTGCCGGGACCGCATCAGGCGGCCTACTACGCCAGCAAGGCCTATGTGATCTCGCTCACGGAAGCCATTCGTCATGAGGTCAGAGGCGAAGGCGTGCGCGTCGCGGTGGTGGCGCCGGGTCCGGTGCAGACCACGTTCCATCGCGCCATGGGCGCCGAGGGTTCGCTCTATCGCCTCGTCGTTCCCGCCATGGAGCCGGAGGCGATCGCGGCCAGCGCCTATCGCGGTTACAGGCTCGGCCGCACGGTCATCGTTCCGGGTGTTCTCGGGACTATCGGCGGGATGGTGTTGCGCGTGGCTCCGCACACCCTGACGGTGCCGCTGGTGGGCCGGCTGCTCCAGGTTTCGAGCACTGAAACGGACCAAGCGCCGCCGCGCAAAAGCGGCTCCGGAACACATTAACGCCAGGCCATCACATCCAAATTCGGACCCGAGCGGATCTCGTCAGGCTCGTTTGCAGGTTTGAAACGTTTGCCGCGTATATCTGACAGAAGCCCACGGATCAGGTTTGGCGTACCGTGGCGCGTTTCTAATGCGGCGGCTTACGGGCGAGCGGTGCGGCGCGCCCGCTATGCCGCCGTTCATTTGTTGCCGGCAGGCACTGATCCGCAGCATCTAAACCTCAAATTAATGTTTTAGTTTCTGGAACTTGTTCCAGACCGCTGGGATTCTCTCCCCATATCTCGGCTCATTGGAGCCGAACCAGTGGGGCATTCTCGAAAATGGATACTCAGTCTTTGCGCGAGCTTCTGCTCGTATTCGGCGGACCACTCAAACACCAGTTTCCGGTCGATACGGCCGTGCCGCTCGACATCAAGTTGCGGCTCGAACGTTTGCGCCTTGAAGAGCTCCTGCGTGAAGCGCGGCGCGCGGATATGCCGGGCTACGATCGCAAAGCCGCAGGGCGCGGCTGACGTCGCGATTAGCAACTGAGAACGAAAAAGGGCGGCACGAACGGCCGCCCTCAGATCGATCTAGCGTCGCACGCCTTTGATGGCCTTAGAATTTCCGGCGCAGAGCGCGATACTGCGGCTCGAGATAATCCGAAACTCTATCGACGAGCGAGTCGCTGCGGCTCGTGGACGACGCGGCCTTCCAAAGAGCGCCGACGGCGAACGCAAATCCTGCGGCGATGCCCATGGCCAGCAAAGGCTGATCACGCACGAAGCGGGTCGTCGCGACATAGGCGTTCTCGGCGGTCTGCTCAGCGCCTTTCAAGGCCCGCGCACCTTCGCGCGACACCCTGTTTGCCGCGTCCTCGGCCTTTGATTTCAGCTGCTGAACCTTGTCCTGGGCCTCGCTCGCCAGAGATTTCGGCTCTCGATTCGTATGACTGCGCCATGTGCGGCTCCTTGATCCTGAGCGTTGGGTTGAATGCTCAGAGGTCAACGCATGGAGGGCTTCGGAGTTCCTGCTGAGTCTCCGGGTGCGGGCTGGACGAAAGGTTTAGAAACCCTCTTCAAACGGCATCCGACTGCAAAAACATATCCTGCACTTCGCTGGAACTCGGCCGGCACCCAGGCATTCATTCCCCGAGCGCTGGCCGCACAACCGCACTCGGGTTTTTGGCACTCCCTCAAAGTGCCTAGTTTTGCGTACTGGGCGTCGGCTTCGGCCGGCGCCCTTTTACGTTTCAAGGTAAGCACAGAGGCGCGTTCTATTCGGCCGAGATGAGCCCTAGGAACGCCGCCAGCGCATGCGGATCATGATAAACTTTGGTGCCGAGGATCTTGCCGTCGCGATAGGCGGCGATCTGCCTGTAGGTGCTGGAATAGGTGTGTCCGGTCCTGAGATCGGTGACATAGAACTCGACGGCAGCGCGGCCGAGCCCGTCTTCAAACCGGAAGTGATGCGGCACGCATATGCTTTCGAGCGCTCTCCATTGCAGCAAATGCGTCCTGAATAGGTCCTTGCCGGCAATCTCACAGACGCCGCCGTCCGGACCACCGGCGTTGGACCAGTAGGTCATGTCGTCCACGTAGAGCGATAGCACCCGCTCTATATCCTTAGCGTTCCAGGCGTCGTGCGCGGCGTACAACAGCTCGCGCGCCTGCTCCGCTGTAATCGTCATGCCCCTCTGTCCTCGTGGTCCCCGCCGCCGAGCGAGATATTTCTTGTCTGGTATAGAATACACCGTCCACCACGCCTCGGCGATGTCGACTAAGGGAGGGATGGCTTTTTGCATCCCTCCGCCGCCGCCCTCATTGCGAGCGTTTGACAAGCAAAAGGGCGGCTTTCAAGCCGCCCTTTCAGCACCGTTTACGCGGCAGGCTTTTCCTGCGCTGCCATTCACGCCGCGCCTGTTAGGCGGCGCGACGATCGGAGCGATAGGGCCTGTCGCAATCATGATTCTACTTGCCGGTTCTCGACAGCGCGCCGACGACGAACGCCACGCCCGCGGCGATGGCGAGGGCCTTCAACGGCTGAGCGCGAGCATAGGCGGCGATGGAGTCCTGGCTCTCCTGCATGTACTTCTGCGGGTCGGCGAGAGCCTTCTTGGCTTCTGCGCTCACATAATCCACGGCCTCTCCGGCCTTGGCCTTGATCTGATCCTGCATCTCCTGCGAGATCGCGGGAGACGAAGTCTTATCGCTGCTGTCAGCGAGCGTATCTGCGTATTGCTGTGCCATGGTGCGGTTCCTTCCCGACTGAAATCATGAGCGCAGAACGTGCTCGACGGTGGAAGGTTCCTGGATCAGGGCGTTAGCGGCGCGGGCGGCGGCGTAACGGGAGACGGCCCCGGCACGGTTAGAATACCCGGAACAATTCCGGAGATGAGCGCCAGAAGCACGACCAACGCAATGGCGAGGGCGATGTACCGCGAGGCGCGATTGAAACCTCGAGCCGACCGCGGGACCCGCACGGCGGGATCAATCTCGGGTTCGATCTTGGTCATGTCTTTTCTCCTTCCGCTGAACGAGAAACGACGTTCGCTGATGAGATGTTCCGGCGATGTCATGTTCAGCTGCCGTCGCTCCAAGGGCGAAGGAGGCTTAGCCGTGCGCGGCAGGATGCTCGGTGGTGACCGGCTGGTCCGGCTGGACGGTCACGGGTTGGGGCGGATTGCTCGCCAACAAAGTGAACGTGGCTATGATTGCGCAGAAGGTCGCGGCGGCGAACCACAGGACGTAGGCCATGGTGCTAAAGCGACCGAAATTAAGACCGCCACGATCATTCTTGTAATGGGCCGTCGTCATCGCTTCCTCCCTTTTCCGGCGATGACAACACCGATCCATGATCCTCAGTTCCCGCAGCTTGGTGCGGCGAAGTTGATCACCCGGTACGGGAAAAAATTGAAGCTTCGGTGGATTAACCGGAACACAACATCTGCGATGGAAATTGACAGGGTCAGTCTCAGTTCCCCCGTAGGTGTAGCCCATGGCTCAGGACGAACAGCTCTCGTTACCGTTCGCGATCGACAAAGGCCTGGATGCCGAGCTGTCGCTCAGCATGAAGCTCAGGCTCGGACGGCTCAAATTCATGGAAGAGCTCAACGCCCAGCAGGCGACCGTCGATCAGGCCTGGCAGCGGGTCGAACGTGCCGTCTCGGCGTTCTCGCCCTGTCCGGTCGTGCCGGCGCGCTGAGATTCGACGTGCCGATAAAACCTGGATTCGGCTCAGAATTCAGGTTGCCGGTCGGATAGTGGCCGGCGCGCACTAGCCGAAATCCGCGACGCACATTGAGATGGGTGGTGCTTAGACCATGATCGGTCTGATCGTGCAGCACGGAGCCTGTCGATGTCTGACACCAAGGCCACCTTCTTCGTTCTCGGCGCACCCGTAAGCTATCTCGTCGCCTGCTTTCACGAGCGCATGGCAAGCCGCATGATACGGCTTTCCTTCCCAAGCAATCACTCAGCCGAAATCATCAAGCTTTCCGAATGGAAGGCCTCGCGCGAGCTGCCGAACTAAGCGCGACTTCTGCCGCAAGACAAAAAGCGGCGACCGGCCGGGCGGTCGCGTGCCCGGCCGTTCCGCCCGCGAAGCGCACGGGAGTAGCGCTTCAGCAGAGGCATTCTCGCGGATTCAGGAAAACGATGGAGCGGCGCCTGCCCCGCTACAGACGCCGCTCCGTTGATCGTGCAGGGCCCTCACCCGACGCGACCAATTCGAGGAGCGGCCTAAGCCGCGGACTCTAATTCAAGGCGGTCGACAAACTCCCGCGGAGCCAGCGTCACATCCGACGGGATGAAGATCACCGGAATGTTGAGCTGACGCAGGTGCGCGCACAGCTCACGCGTCGAGTGGTCGACATCGTATTGGACGAACGCACCATCGACGCGGTTTTGACGCGCCATCGTCAGGGCACGCCGTGCGCCTTCGAATACGTGAACCTTGGCACCGCGCCCGATCAGGACGTGGCGCAAGCGGCAGGTAGTTTTAGCGTTGGCATCGACAATGATGATTTGAAAGCCGTTTAATTCGGCCATAGTGGGTACCTCGCGGCGCGATCCGGTCGCGCATTCCGCTTGGAGCGGGGCAGAGAGCCCCGCAGTCCCAGGACTTTACGAACGCAACTTGCTTGACTGTGTGAGCAGGAACAAGCGCGCCGATCAACATATGCAGCGAACAGGTGTTCTGTCTACGCAATCTGTGCGTGCGGGCGCGAGAAATTTTTTGCGTACGCGGAGGACTATGGTGGAAGCAGCGGAGGGTTAAGCGTTTTTAACGCTTGAGGCAGCAACGCAGTGCGCGTTCAGTAGCTGTCGCACTACGTTCCAGCGCTCGCACTCACCAAGACGATACTGGAGCCGTTGCCTCACTCGCACGACGCGGAGAAAGCGCCGGACCGGCTTGGTTCTCATTCTCCGCCTCGTCGTCAGAGTCGCCGCTGGCATCCGCGTCGGGCTCGTCGTTGTCATCGGTATCAACCGGCTCTGCCGGTGCCACGTGCGGCCTGACTTCCGAGCGAATGGCCGCTTCTTCCTTCTCGGTCAGCTTGCGCTTAGTCATGACAGCTCCTCTTTCCATTGAAAGCGGCGAGGGTCGCTGTTCGTTCCACTTGTCAGCCAGTGCCCAGCCCCTACGAATCTCCTCGATCGGTTGCGGCGCCTGGGCTATCTCTTCGCTCCCGCCCTCGAAGCCCTTCCAGCCGAGTTCCGAAAATGATCAACTTCAGACTGGCAGCCCGCGCTGCGCTTCTTCCGCTGTGCCTGCTCTCAAGCCTCACGCCTTCCGAAGCGTTCGAGACTTACAAAGTCATCGGGGTCAAAGCCGGAGACACGCTCACGGTCCGCGACGAGCCGGCGGACGGCGGCAAGCCCTCCGAGTGGAAGGAAGTCGGCAGCATTCCGGCGGACGCAAAGGATGTGCTCGGCACGGGCCGCTCGAAGCTGATCGCAGAGCAGCGGTGGATCGAGGTCGCGGTCGGGGCGACACACGGCTGGGTGAATTCGAAATTCCTCGAGGGCGCGGACGACATCGCCGACCTCAAGGACGAGACGTTCAACTGCTTCGGCACGGAACCGTTCTGGGGCCTGACGCTCGGGCCGAAGGACGGCAACTACGAGGACCCCGAGACCAAGACCCCGCTCACCACCGACCGCGTGCAAGCGGCGACCGCGCGCAAGTTTCCGCTGCTGTACCGCATGACCGACGCCAAGGGCCAGAAGCTGATGGCGACGGTCTCTCACCAGAACTGGTGCTCGGACGGCATGTCCGACACCGACCACGCGTTCCAGGTGCTGCTGTCGCGGGACGTGGAATTCATGGAAGGGTGCTGCGTGCTGAAGAGGTGAGCCGCAGTGCCGGCGCGCCGTCGCGCCGGGCACGGACAATTTTTCGCGCCGCTACTCCGCAGGACCTGACGCCGCCTTGGACCCGTAGAGCGGGTTGTCTTCGCGCTCTTCGTCTTCGCCGAACTCGAGGAAGACCGCCGCGCTTTCGGGAATGGTGCCGCGCGGGGCGTTGATCAGATCCTCGATGGCGATGCGCGCGCGGGCGCAGAGCATTTCCAGAGGGTAGCTCTGATGCTTCAGCAGCAGGCTCGCGTATTCCTTCTGCAGCTTCGGGCTGAAGTTCAGCAGCTCCTCGATGTCGTTTAGCCTCGAGCGCACCCGGTTGAGGGCTTCGGTCTTGGCCTCGAAGTCGTACTTGAATTTGCTCATGTTGGGTCCTCGATTGGTGGTCGGTGCCGAGGACAGGTGCCGTCTGGATGAGACAGACGTCGGCTCGCCATTTATATCAATTTATTGAGGCGAAGTGCTGCCCCGATAAATAAGCGGGCCGGGATTCCCGAGGGAGTTTCTCCCCAGCCACATTACGGTTTTCCGGAATGGACCTGTGGCAGGGATTCAGACGTCCCCCAGCGGCGGGCCGGGCCGATGCGCTTCAGTCGCCGGGTTGGATATCTGGGCTGCGGACTTGCGCACTCTGGCCGCGCTTGAGGAACGCCCCAGCGACGAAGGCGATGCCGGCCACGACCGCGAGGGCCTCCAGCGGCTTTTCGCGCGTGAACCTGACAATGTCGCCGACGAACCCGGGCGACTTCGCCAGCACCTGCGTATAGGCGGTGATGCGGTCGACGGCTTCCTTCGCATCCTCGACGGCTTCGTTGCCGAGCTCCCGGGCGATGCCTGCCGGGTCGCTCAAGTCATGCGGCCGCTCCTGGAGGGCCTCGACGCTTCTGGTCGGCCGATAGGCTTCTGCCATGGCGTTTCTCCACGTTGATTTTGCGTCAACGTGGCGTGGGCAGAGCGGTTCCAGGGGAACTGCTCAATCAACTGAGCACTTGCAGCTGAACGGACGCGTGTCGGGATCGAGGGCGCGAGAACGTCCTAGGCCCATGAGGACCGCCGTGGGCGGCCTCGACTTTTGATGAGACCGATGATTCACGCGTCAGGCAGATAGGGCCTGACGCGATCATGGTCTCGGGCATCCAAGGAGAAACGCTCATGACCTACGTCGACGGATTTGTTGCCGCTGTGCCGACGGCGAACCGCGCCAAGTTCAAGGATCACGCCGAGCGCGCCGCAAAGATTTTCACCGAGCACGGTGCGCTGAAGGTGGTCGAGTGCTGGGGCGACGACGTGCCGGACGGGAAGGTGACGTCGTTTCCGATGGCGGTCCAGCGCAAGGACGACGAGACGGTGGTGTTCTCGTGGATCATCTGGCCGTCGCGCGAGGTGCGCAAAGCCGCCTGGGAGAAAGTGATGGCGGATCCGCGCATGAAGGACGATTCGAACCCGATGCCGTTCGACGCCAAGCGCATGATCTTCGGCGGGTTCGAAACCATCGTCGAGCACTGAGCGGCGCGGGCGGCTCTGCGCGCCCAGCTCCGTGCAATACCGCGCATTTGGCCCGCGCATTGGATTGAACGTGCGCGGGGACACGGCCCGCTCCGCAACGAAGTGGAGCGAGCCGTGTGAGCCAACGCATCCCCCAATCTGTTGGCTCCGGCTGTCACCAAACACAAGATCGGCACCAGGTCAGTTACCCCGGTGACGAGACACGAGGATTGGCTGCAGGTCACCGCCGGAACTGCGTACAGAATGCCTTGTGTGCTTGAAACAATGACGGAGCCGCAGTTTGTCCCCGCGTTCTGCTGCTCTAGCGGCCCGCTTCCGCACAGACTATGGGCGGGCCGCTTTCTAACGCCGAAGCTTCAGACGAGGCCGGTCAGGCGCTCCGCGATTGACGCGCAGCGTCTATGCTCCAAGGGCCGGGGCCAGCGAAGACCAGATACAAGAATATGAAGCAGTAGAGGATCGCCGCGTCTCCGCCGTTGTTCGTCGGAAACAGGTCTCTGGGCGCGTGCGCGATCCAGTATGCAAAGGCCATCAGGCCGGAGGCGAGGAATGCTGCCGGGCGGGTTTGGAAGCCGACGAGAATGGCCAGTCCGCAGATGATCTCCAAGATCCCCGCGAACCACGAAAGCGAGAAGGCCTCAGCGACGCGGTCGGTGGGCGGGATGCCGAAATGCTTCTGAGTGCCGTGCAACAGGAAGATGAAGGCGGCCACGATGCGCAGAATGCTCAAAATGCGCGGTTGCCACTGCGCCAGAGTGTTCATGTGTTTCCCCCGTGTTTCCCAAGGCTTCAGCTTGTAGCATGGGGCGCGCCGCGTTGGCCACTTCGTGCCGGCTCGCCGGCGTGGGCGGCATGTCGCTGTTCCGGCCCGGTGCGAGAGCGGCGCAAAATGCTGGGATGTCCCGAAGCTCGCCCGCGTTCTGCTGCCCTAGCGCCCCGCTCCGCCGCCCGCATCGTGGGCGGGCCGGTTTCTAAGTTCCCGCTGCAGCCCACAATTCGTGCGGCGATTGCAGTAAGGCTCCGCTCTGCAAAAAGGGCACGCCAATTCCTTGGCGTGCCCTTTTCGTGGTTTGGGAGTCTGGGTGAATTCAAAATGGATGATTTTGCATTCGCCGCCAATTCACGGAATGTAACCGGCATTGTAACGTCACCTGCGTTGACGGAGCATCCAATGGGCTACCTGTTTGTTGACGGCGGATACTTGAATGCGGAGATCGAAGCGAGTGGTCCGCTCTGTATACCGGGGGCGAAGAGATCGACCTCAATTTCTCATTCTTTTTTTCAGGCCATGAGAAGGTTTTCTACTACGACGCGCTTCCCACGAAGAAGCCTCGCGAGACCGATTATGATTACGAGGCGAGGCTGGTTGCCGTTGAAGCCCGGCACGCCAAGGTCAGAGCCGTCTCTGGCTGCCACGTCTTCAATGGCAAGACGATAGAAACGGGAGGCCGCATTCGTCAGAAGGGCGTCGATGTTCTGCTGGCTGTCCACGCGATGACGCACGTGTTCCGGGGCAATACCAAGCACATAACGCTGCTCGCCGGGGATGCTGACTTCGCCCCCCTCGTGAGGGCGCTCGTTATGGAGGGCTCCTACGTCAAGGTGTGGTATGGGCGGAGTTCAATCGCGATAGACCTGCTCGACGCCGCCGATGACAATGAGAGCATGCGCATCTCTCATACGATGACGCAATGCACGGCCAGCTTCAAAAAGAAGCACGAGCCTCCAGCGGTGATGAACTCGCGGGTGCCGGTGGTAGCTGGATACCGACTTGCGAGGCGGGGCAGGAACGAGGTGGGTGCGGTCGAGCTATACGAGGGCGCGCAATGGCTTCTCATTGGCCAACTAGCGCGCGCTCCGACTAGCTACTTGCATGTGTACTACCGGGACAGAGAGCTGTTGGTCCGCGCCGCCGAGGATGAGGGTCTGCTCGTCCATGTGGGATACCGTCACCTGAACTTACGGCGAGGGCCGCTGGAATAAGTGGTGCCGCAAACAGGACTCGAACCTGTGACCCCGTCATTACGAATGACGTGCTCTACCAACTGAGCTATTGCGGCTGAACCGAAGCGATCGGAGCGGAACGCATACTCTCTCGCTCCCGCGAATGCAAGAATCGAGTTGGGCGGGCGGCCCGGCGGCCAGAATTCCAGCAATTTCAACCCACAACGTCATGGCCGTCCCCCGAGGCGGCCATCCAGGGCCAGCGCCTCGACGTTGTCGCTAATTCTCTGGATGGCCGGGTGTCATGTCGGGGACATGCTTCCAGCATGAGCCCGGCCATGACGAAGGGGTGAGAACGCCAGCGATCACGCCTAGAGCCGCCAGACGGAGGTGCGCTTGATCTCGGCGTCCTCGAGCTCGCGGGTCACGGGGACCTGATACTCGGCCGCGAGGGTGAAGCTTTCCGGCCGGGAAGTAGCTGCGCTTGGGGTCGCCGATCAGGACCAGGGCGCCCGCCTTGGCCGCGGCCTCGATATAGGCCAGCACGCGGTCGGCCAGCTGGCGCTCGTAGAAGAGATCGCCGACGAGGACGACGTCGGCCGCGATCGGCGTGACGCGCGCGAGCAAATCCTCCGCCGTGGTGTCGATGGCGACGCCGTTGGCTTCGGCATTGAGCTGTGCGGCGGCGAGCGCGAACGCGTCGATGTCGGCAGCCAGCACGGACGCGGCGCCGGCCATCATCGCCGCGATGGCGGTCAGCCCCGAGCCCGAGCCGAGGTCGAGCACGCGCTTGCCCGCCGTCAGCTCCGGATTGTCGAGCAGGTAGCGCGCGAGGGCCTGGCCGCCGGCCCAGGCGAAGGCCCAGTAGGGCGGCGGCACGTTCATCTCGCCGAGCTCCTCCTCGGTCTTCTGCCAGATGGGCACGCTCTCCTCGGCGAGGTGCAGCCGGATCTCGGGCACCAGCGGCGGCGCGAGGAGGCGCGTGTTGGCGCGGATGAAGGCGAGGGACGATGCGGGGTCGTGGGGGCGCGCGCTCGTGCCGCCCGCCATCAGGAGTGAGCTGACTTGTTGCGGGTGGATTTGGAGCGCGTGGATTTGGCCGCCGGCTTCTTCGCGGCGGCGGCCTTCCCGGCGCAGGGCTCTTGGCCTCGGTGCTCTTGGTTTTAGGGATCTGGCGGTGCGGCCGCCTTGGAGCTGGACTTGAACTTGGCGGGATCGAGCCCGCCCATGCGGCAGACCTCGGCCCACTCGTCGGCGGTGACGGGCTGCACGGAGAGGCGCGTATTGACGACCAGCATCATGGCGGCGAGCTTGGGGTTCTCCTTGGCGGCGACGAGCGTCACCGGCTTCGGCACGGGCGCGACGGCTTTCACGTCGACGCATTCCCACGAGCCGCTGTCGGCGGTGGCGTCGGGGTGGGCGAGCTCGATCACCTCGCAGATGCCGACGACCTCCTTGCCCTCGTTCGAGTGATAGAAGAAGCCGAGGTCGCCCACGGCCATCTTGCGCATGTTGTTGCGGGCCTGGAAGTTGCGCACGCCGGTCCACGGCTCGCCCTTGGCGCCGCGGGCGACGAGGTTGTCCCACGAGAAGGCGTCGGGTTCGGATTTGAACAGCCAGTAGGCCATCGCGGGCGGGACCTCGTTATCAGGATGAGGTCTCACTAACGCGAATCGGGGCCGGCCTCAAGCATGGGACGTGCAATTCCGCGTGTCCCTGGGTTCCCTGGATCGGCGCCATCGCGCCGTCCGGGATGGCACCTTTCGGCCAGGGCTCACAGAGCCAGAAGATCCTCCGCGGTCGCTGAGCACTCTCACGCTGTCATCCCGGCCGGAGGCCCGCTTGGCGGGCCGGAGGAGCCGGGACGAGGGCGAGCCAGGGCAGTCGAACTCCGGTCGTGGGCCCTCGGGTCCCGGATCGGCGCGCTTTTTCCGACGCCATGCCTTCGGCATGACGCGCCGTTCGGGATGACAGCCCACGGTTGGCTGGACCTTAGTGCGTCAGATAGAGCTGGTTGATCTTGAGGGCGATGTCGCGGAAGGCCTGCTTCAGCTGATCGCCGGTGGTGGTGTTGTAGAACTTGGTCGAGTCCGTCGCGCAGCCGCTGAGCGTGGTGGTCGCGGTGGGTTGCCGCCGAGATCGAAGCCGACGGCGTAGACCGTGATGCCGGCCTGTCTTCATGGCGGCGCAGACGGCGCGGGCCTGCGTGGTCGAAGTCGCTGTTGGCGGCGTTGCCGGCGCCGGTCTCGCCCGTCTTGATGCCCTTCGCATCGTACTCGGTGTTGTATTCGCCGTCGGTCATCAGCACGGCGATCTTCTGCAGTTTGGCGGGATTGTAGGCGAGAGCCGGCGACGAGGCCCACAAGCGCGTTCCAGTTGGGCGACAGCGTGTACCAGGCCCATGCCGTGCCGATCTGGCCGGCCGTGCTGCCGGCGAGGTCGAGGTTCTTGATCTTGTTCGGTGAGCGTCGTCTTGTTGGCCGTGAGCGGCAGCACCTCGTCGTCAGCCGTGAGCTCGCACGCATCGGTGTTGTCGCCGGTATAGTCGTAGACCGTCAGCACGTAGTTGCCCGTGCCGGGCGCCACGTCGGTGTACTTGTTGGTGCCGGTGCGCTCGGCAACGCATGTCGGCTGAGGTATAGTAGCTGTGTACTGTGTCGTTGCCGCCGTTCCAGTCGGTGTAGGTGACGTTGAGCGGGTCTGCGGGATTGCCGCGCGCGGCGGCATTGGCCGACGACGGCAGGCGCACGCCTTCCGCAAACGGCACGATGGCGATCTTGACCGTGTTCCCCGATGTCGAATCCGGAATGACGATATTCACGAGGTCGGTGGCCGCCGCCTTCATGTCCGTGAACTTCTGGCCCTTCATCGAGCCGGTGACGTCGAGCATCACCGAGATCTCGATCGAGGTCTCGGACTTGCCGCCGGACCGAAAGGACGGCCTTCGAATATTCGGCTGCCGTTCGATTTCAGCAGCGGCAGGCTCTTGACGTTGGCGAGCGCCAGGAACGGCGTTTCGATGTGGGCGTTGCCGTTGGAGCGGAAGGTGGTGTTGTTGTCGGCGGCCGAGAACGCGATGTTGTCGTCCAGCAGCGCCAGGCGGCCCTTGGTGTTCTCGCTGTAGAAGGATTTGGCGACGGTGACCGCCGCGCTCGTGTTCGAGCTGTCGAGCTGAAGCGCGCGGGCGCCAGCCAGCACGGCTGCGTCCATCGCCGAGATTGTTTCCTGGCGCGCATGCAGCCAGCGGCCGATGTCGACGCCGGCGCCGACGAACAGCGTGAAGGGAATGACGGCCAAGCCGAACATCATGCCGATGTTGCCGCGCTCGCTCGCGCCGAAGCGGCGAACGACGGAGGCCGCGGCTTTCGCGCCTCTGGCAACGGCGGCGCACGAGCGGCTGCGCGCCATTGACCGGCACGGCGCTGGAGATGCGGGCATGGCTAGTCCTTTTCCGATCGGGTACCGGCCAGAACCTTATTTCCGCGGGCTTTATTCAGGGTTAGATGCCTCGCTAAAATTCGAGGCATGCGGGGCTGCCGGTTAACCACCGGTTAAGGCCCGGTCCATCGCGAGATGATTTCAGCCACCGAGCTTGAGGCTCTGGATGGCGGAGAGGATGTCGGAGCTGATGCCGACGCCGCCGGACGAACCGAACAGGATGCTGGAGGTGCTGGTCGTGGCGGAGCTGTTGGCGATGTCGTACTTGGCCGTGAACTTGGTGAGGAACTTCTGCACCTCGGCCGGATCCTGCAGCGACGAGATGTCGAGCATGTTCGATATCGTCGTCGCCTGCTTGTCGATGTCCTGATACGACGTGTACTCGGAAAGCCCGAGCGCCGTCTGCACGACCTTGAGCAGATCCTTGTCGGCCAGAATGCCGTAGGCGCTGGTGATGCTGGACGCCTTGCGGGCAAATTTGAGCGCGAGCTGGACGCCCTCGTTCTGCTCGCCCGCATTCTCCTCCACGGCCTGGCGGACGTAGGCGTTCGGAGTGTCGGTGGTGACGGCAGTCCGTTCCGTCGTGGTCTCGCCGTAGGTGGCGAAATCGAAGACCTTGGCCAGAGCCGCGAAGCGCTTGTCGGTCAGCGTATTGGCGAAGCTTTTCGAATCCGTGACGCCTTCGGTCAGCGCCTTCTTCACCATGGCCTTGGCGTAGGTCATGTCCTCGAGGCCGTACGCCTTCATCGCATAGCGATAAATGCGGTCGTCCTTCATGAAGTCGTCGATGGATTTTATTTTGCCGATGTTGTCCTGGTAGTACTTCGTGGCGGCGGAAACGTCGGCGGTCTTCTCGGTCAAGGTCGTGTAGCGATCGAGGTTGTTGGCGATCTGCATGTAGCTTGCGTACGTCGTCGTCAAATCGCCCTCCTCGATCTCCGGACCTCAGTCCTCTCGAACGACAACCTCAGCACTAAACCGTCTATTAATCCTTAAGAAGCGGTTGCCGCGACTTCGCTGGAAGCAGATTCATCGCCAGCGTCAGTCGTAGAAGCGCCGTTCTCCTGGTAGGCGGTCAGCACGGCCCATAGCTTTGATTCGGACGTGTCGCCAGATTTCAACGCGTCCAGTAGATCCTGCAACTCGCCCAGGAAGCCGGATGTCGTGTCGTTCGCTTCGCTGGTCGTGCCGTCGCTGCTTGCCGTCAGAGCGTCGAGGATCGACTGGAGCGACGTGGCGGCGGTGTTGGCTGCATCCTCATCACCCGACTGCACGGCCGAGAACAACGCAGCGATGCCATCCACGAGGCTCGATGCCGTTTGCACGTCCTCGGACGACGGGGGCGGTCCGCCCATCGGACCTCCCGGTCTTGGCCCCTGCGCCATGCGCTCCATTATGGTGTCGGCAGTTGTCTGGGCGGTGTCCATGTCGCCGGAGGTGACAGCCGACAACAGGTCGTTGAGGTCGCTCATGAAGCCCGAGCCCGGCTCGTCGGTGCTGCTTGCCGCGTCCGTTGATGTTCCGCTCGCGGCCGTGATGCTGTCGAGCGTCGCCTGGACCGACGCGGCCGCAGCCTGCGCTGCCTCGGTATCTCCGGATTCGACTGCCGAGAACAGCGTCGCCAAGTTGCTCCTGAGGCTTTCGGCTGTTTCGGACTCCGCTGTATCCGGGCGCGGAGGCGGTGGTCCGCCAGGACCTCCTGGGCCGCCCGGCCCGCCGGGACCGCGAGCCTGATGCATGCCCTCCGAAAGCTTGTCGGCAGCGGCTTCGGCTGCATCCGCATCGCCCGATTCGATTGCGGCGAGCAGGGACTTGAGATCGGTCAGGAAGCCCGTTTCTTCAGTGTCAGTAGACTCCGTGCTCGTGGCGTCGCTGCTGGCAGACGTGCTGCCGGTGAGAGTGTCGAGTGCCGTCTGCAATGCCTCGGCCGCAGTCTCGGCGGTCTCGGTATCTCCGGAATTCGACCGCCTTCAGCATCGTCCTGAAGGTTCTCCATGAAGCTCGATGCCGCGTCGGACGATTGACCGTCAGCCGAAGCTTCTGTGTCGAAGCTTGAACCGAGCAACGCTGCGAGGCTATTGCGTCCCTGGCTGGTGACTTCGAAGGGCGTGCCTGATGTGCCCGACGTGCTGTCCGATTGCTGCGTGTTTTGCGACCGCGCGCATCGCCATCATAGCCATCTCGGCGGCACTGGCGCTCCCGGAGGAACCGCTCTTCTTCCGTCCGCCGCTGCTCACGGAGTGCCGTGAACAGTGAGTTTGAATTCCAGCTCGTGCTCGATATCGACATTGCTTGCCCCTTCGCCGCGCTATGCGCCGCTCTTGCGTGCCGCTCCCGCGGTGCGGTTCGCGCCTCTGAAATCACGATTTCACGTACTGACGCGCCGGATTCCCAGCCGCACCGCATCCGGACAAGGACGCTCTGGCCTTGCTCGAGACCTACAACTCGGACGCGATGCGGCCGGAACCGCGCAATGAACCGACTGAAACTCGAAGGACGCTTAGGGAACTGCACTGCCTAAATGGACAAAGCCGCCTGATGGGCTTGCGGAACTGCGCGACAACCAGATGGGGACATGGTTATCGCGGTGATGCTGGCAGTATTGGCACATTACCGCATTGCCCTGCGTATTTGATGTCTGCAGCATTTCGGAGTGTAACCGAGTGTTACACTTGCTCCGTTGATTGCCGTTTTCATGGATTTCATACAGGGGCGGGG
Organism: uncultured Alphaproteobacteria bacterium; assembly: GCA_963831345.1. Taxonomy (GTDB): domain Bacteria; phylum Pseudomonadota; class Alphaproteobacteria; order Rhizobiales; family Hyphomicrobiaceae; genus Hyphomicrobium_C. Next base: position 226,075 of record CAWHPZ010000030.1, on the reverse strand, counting down.
GCTTCACTGGAGGAACAGAAGAAGTGAACTCGTCTTTCCATGTTCTCGTCGTCGACGATGACCAGCAGATACGTACCGGCCTCTCGCGGCTCCTGCGCGAGAGCGGCTTTCGCGCGACGCTCGCGGCGGACGGACCGCAGCTCATGTCGGCGCTCAGGGATTCCAAGATCGATCTCGTGCTTCTCGACATCATGCTGCCGGGCACGGACGGGCTCGAGCTTTGCCGGCGCCTGCGCGACAGTCACAACATTCCGGTCATCATGCTGACGGCGGTGACGGGGAATGCGGATCGCGTGATCGGCCTCGAACTCGGCGCCGACGATTACATCTGCAAGCCCTTCGACCCGCGCGAGCTCGTGGCGCGCATCCGAAGCGTGCTTCGCCGCAGCAACGCCTTGCCCGCGGACAACCGCCGAGAGTCACGCGTGGTCTATGTTTTCGAAGACTGGGCGCTCGATGTCGGTGAAGCGCATGCTGACGTCGCCGACCGGCGCTCTCGTGGACCTGACGACCGGTGAGTTCGATCTGCTGCATGCTTTTCTCGAGCATCCGCAGCGCGTGCTGACGCGAGATCAGCTTCTCGACATCGCGCGCGGCCGTTCGAGCGTGCTGTTCGACCGCAGCATCGATGTCCAGATCAGCCGGCTGCGCCGCAAGATCGAGACGGATCCGCAACGGCCGCTGCTGATCAAGACAGTGCGCGGCGGCGGATATCTGTTCACGGCCGAGGTCACAAACCGATGACGTGGCCCGCGCTGTCGAAGCTGCGCTCTTTGCTGAGGCCCGGGCTTTCGGCGCGCATCGCCATGACCATCATCGCTGCGCTGGTCGCGCTGCAGCTGCTGGCACTCGGACTGTTCTTCCTGGGTGCGCCGGAGCCGGGACCGATTACCGTCTACGGCGCCCGTTGGCTCGCCGAGGCCGCGGAGGCTGCCGTGGACACAGGATTCTCCGCCGGCCGCAAAGACCGGGACGCGGCGCTCGACGCGCTTCCGCATTCGCAGTGGCTTTCGCTCGACTGGAGCGAGGACATTCAGAAGCCTCGCGGCGGGCCCGATCCAAACGCCACATTTGCGCGCCTCACATCGACATTACGCGAGCGTCTCGGCGGACGCGTCAAAAGCGTGCGCGCCGAGATGCGCCGTCCTCCATTCGGCGGACCGCCTCCCGCCTGGGGATTGGGGCCACGTCCGCATCCCGATCCGGCGCGTGACCGCAGCGTGATCTTCGTTCCGCCAGAGGCCGGACACGTGCCCACTCATCCACTGTCGCCGGGCGAGGACCTGCAAGTGCCCGGGAGGTTCTTGATCGCGCTTCAAGGGCTGGATGGCACGTGGATCACCATGCAGCCGCCGCGGGAGCAGCCGCCGCAGTACATGTGGCCGCTCGTTCTCAATCTCGCCGGCGCGGGGCTCGTGATCACGGCGCTGTCGGCCTGGACATCGCGCCGCATTCTGAAGCCGCTCGCGACATTGCGCGACGCCGTCGAGCGGCTTGGGCGCGCGCGCGTCGCAACCCCTGTTCCGGAGGCCGGGCTCGGAGAGTTCGGCGGCATCGCGCGCGCCTTCAACGACATGCAGCAGCGCATCGCGCAGTACGTGGACGAGCGCACGCGTATTCTCGCGGCCATGTCTCACGATTTGCGCACGCCACTGACGCGGCTGCGCATGCAGGCCGAGTATGTGGGAGATGAGCAGCAGCGCGCCGAGATGCTGCGCCAGATGGGCGAGATGGAGGCGATGATCAGCGCCACCATGAGCTTCGCCTCTCAGGATGCCGAGGCCGAGCAGCCGCGCAGGATCGATATCGCGGCCATGCTGATCAGCCTCAGCGACGAGCTGAACGACCTCGGTGAATTGGCGCAATATTCGGGTCCGGATCACGCGCTCGCCGACTGTCAGCCGATGGCGATGAAGCGTGCGTTGCGGAACCTGATGGAGAACGCGGTCAAATACGGCGACGACGCGCAGGTCTCGCTCGAAGAGACCGAAAAGTGCCGCATCATCCGCATCGCCGACAAGGGCCACGGAATTCCGGAAGACCAGTTCGAATTCGTGTTCGCGCCCTTCCGCCGCATCGAGGCGTCGCGCAACCGCGAGACCGGCGGCGTCGGCCTGGGCCTCACAATCGCGCGGGATGTGGTGCGGGCGCACGGCGGCGAGATCTCTCTCGCCAACGCGACTCCCAACGGTGGGCTGATCGTCACCGTGACGCTGCCCAAAGTGGCGTAGGGCCTTAGAACGTGCCCCCCTCGCCCGAGTTTCCCGGCTCCGCCGGGACCGCGACCTCTCCCCGTCATGGCGTAGCCATGCTTCGCATGGACGGGGAGAGGTGAAGGTATGCGATCTGCCCTCTTACCTCTCCCTGAGGGAGAGGTAAGAGGGCCAAAAGCCCGAGCGGCGGGTGAGGGGTTACGGAGCGCGAAATAGAACAACCCGCCCACCTCAATTCCGAGCTAACCCGCCAATCGCGCCCCTAAGCGTGGCTTCGGTTCTGCCGGTTGTCGATCAGGTCGCCGACCACAGCCGGATCGGCGAGCGTCGACGTGTCACCCAGATTGCAGAACTCGTCCTCGGCGATCTTGCGCAGGATACGGCGCATGATCTTGCCAGAACGTGTTTTCGGCAGGCCGGGCGCGAACTGGATCAGATCCGGCGAAGCGATCGGGCCGATCTCGCGGCGCACGTGCAGGCACCAGCTCCTTGCGCAGGTCGTCGGTCGGCTGTCTCGCCAGCGTTGAGGGTCACGTAGCAGTAGATGCCCTGGCCCTTGATGTCGTGCGGATAGCCGACCACGGCCGCTTCCGCCACTTTCGGATGCGCGACGAGCGCGCTTTCGACCTCGGCCGTGCCCATGCGGTGGCCGGAGACGTTGATGACGTCGTCGACGCGGCCGGTGATCCAGTAATAGCCGTCCTCGTCGCGGCGGCATCCGTCGCCGGTGAAGTACGTGCCGGGAAGGTGGTGAAATAGGTGTGAACGAAACGTTCGTGATCGCCGAACAGCGTGCGCGCCTGGCCAGGCCAGCTGTCGAGAATGACGAGGTTGCCCTGCGCCGCGCCCTCCAGAATCTTGCCCTTGTCGTCCACCAGCGCCGGCTTGACGCCGAAGAAGGGCAACGTCGCGGAGCCCGGCTTCAGCATCGTCGCGCCCGGAAGCGGCGTGATCAGGATGCCGCCGGTCTCGGTCTGCCACCACGTATCGACGATGGGGCAGCGGTCGCCGCCGACGACGCGGTGATACCACTCCCAGGCTTCGGGATTGATCGGCTCGCCGACGCTGCCGAGCAGCCGCAGCGAGGAGCGGTCGGTGCGCGTCACGAAATCATCGCCCGCACCCATGAGCGCGCGGATCGCGGTCGGCGCCGTGTAGAAGGTGTTGACCTTCCACTTGTCGACCACGCTCCAGAAGCGCGAGGCCGTCGGATAGTTCGGCACGCCTTCGAACATGAGCGTCGTGCGCGCCGTTGGCGAGGGGGCCATAGATGATGTAGCTGTGGCCCGTCACCCAGCCGACGTCCGCCGTGCACCAGTAGATATCGCCGTCGTGATAATCGAAGACGTACTGATGCGTCATGGCGGCGATAAACGAGATAGCCGCCGGTCGTGTGCACCACGCCCTTGGGTTTTCCGGTCGAGCCTGACGTGTAGAGAATGAACAGCGGGTCCTCGGCCTTGACCTCGACGGGCGGGCAATCGGCCGAGACTTTCTCCATCTCCTCGTGCAGCCAGACGTCACGGCCAGCGGTCCACGGCACGGGTTTGCCGGTGCGGCGGACGACGATGACTTTCTCGTCGCCAGTCGCGACCTTGGAGAGCGCTTCGTCGGTGTTCTTTTTCAGCGGCACGCTCTTGCCGCCGCGCAGGCCTTCATCCGACGTGATGATGACTTTCGATTTTGCGTCCTCGATGCGGCCGCCGAGGCTGTCGGGCGAAAAGCCCGCGAACACGATGGAGTGGATGGCGCCGATGCGGGCGCAGGCCAGCATGGCGTAGGCGGCTTCCGGAATCATCGGCAGGTAGATGGTGACGCGATCACCCTTCACGACGCCGTGGGCCTTGAGCACGTTGGCGAACGCGCGACACGCGCTCGTGCAGCTGGCGATAGGTGATCTTCTCGTCGACGGTCGGGTCGTCGCCTTCCCAGATGATGGCGACCTGATCGCCGCGCGTCGCGAGATGGCGATCGATGCAGTTGGCGGAGACGTTGAGCGTGCCGTCCTCGAACCAGTTGATCGAGACGTTGGACGGCTCGAACGAGGTATTCTTCACGCGGGTGTAGGGCTTGATCCAATCGATGCGGAGCCCGTTCTCGCCCCAGAAACCTTCCGGATCGGATACAGAGCGCTGATAGAGCTGCTTGTATTTCGCCTCATCAAGCCAGGCGCGGCTCGCCCATTCGGGCGCCACGGCGTACCGCTTGTCCGACATTTCAGTCCTCCCAAGTGCAGTTTTGTTTTTCTGACGCCACTATGACGCTACTCGAAGGGGCGTCACAACTTGCCCGTTGGTCGAAGTCCAAAAATTCGTTCAAAATTCCGTTGAAGTTTCCGCAGCCTCCGCAACAGCGTCGCGGCGTCGCCGGGGAATTCAGCCCCGTGCCTCTCCAATGCTCCGAAGATCTTGGACGAGCAAAGCGCCCAGCCAATGACCTACGTCAATTAACGCCAGCTCTTTTCTGGCGCCCCGGACGGTATGGTTTACGGCGAGCGCTGGCTACGAAGCCGCCAACGGTCATGGCGCCTCTCCCTGGTCTTGACACCAGGAGTTTAGCAAATCGGCGGCCGGGTCTCATCAACCCAGAACGAAAAATCAGCCTGGAACGCGAAGCGAGCCGGGGACCTTGCTCGGATCGTCGAACTCGTCCTCGTCCGGACCCGGATCGTCGGGGGCGCGGGCAGGCTGCGTGAAGACCGGCGCTTGAGCTTTGGCTTGAGCCTTGCGCGCAGTCTCCGCCTCGTGGCGCGGTGGCTGCGTGCGTTGGCTTTCGCGGGCTTCGGTCTTGGCCGGCTTCTGCGTGGCCGCCGCAGTGACCACCTCTTCGGCGTCGACGACATCGGCGCGGGGGGCCAGCACGGGCCCCGCGTCCGTCACCGTGACCGGCTCGTCGGCCACAAGGAGATCCTGCAGGCCGCCGCCGAGAACACCAAGGTCACCCGTTCTCGATATCCTCGACGGGAACGCGCCACTCGAAGGCGTCGAGCTGCGCCGGTGACCGGCGAAATCGGCGCCCAGCGCTCGGAGACGACGCCGTCGGCGGTCCAGGCCGCATCGCGCGGCGCGTTGACGGCGCGGGCGAGCCATTCGCGCACGCGGCCCTTGTCGCCGCCCTCCTCGCCCTCGATGCGCGCCATCAGCACGGCCATGCGGCGGGTCAGGCCGTCCTCGAGATAGGGCGCGAGCGAGCGGCGCGCTTCGGCGTAGTCGCGCGCCTCGATGGCGGCGAGCGCCACCGCGATCGGGCTTTCCGGCGAGCGCGGATTGAGGGCGACGAGCTGCTTGACGCGGTCCAGGCGGTCGCGCGGGCTGTCGCCGATGCGGGCGTAGGCGTAGGCGGTCGCGAGTTCCGGGATGGGGCGACTTGGCCCAGGTCTTCTGGATCACCTTCGCGGCGCGCGGGTGTTGCCGCGCGCGGCCAGCAGCCGGCCGGCGATGGCGGCGGCCGGAATGAGCGCGGGCGCCAGCCCGTGCGCTTCGAGCGCCAGCGTCAGCGCCTTGTCGGGGTCGTCGTCCTCGAGGGCCTGCGCCTGCGCCGTCAGCAGCACGGCGCGGCGGCGATCGGCGAGCGGCTTGTCGATGTGGCCGTTGCGGCGGGCGATGGCGAGCGTCTGCAGCGCCCCGGCCCAGTCTGCCGGCCCGGCATTGCAGGTCGAACAGCGCCTCGACCGGCCAGGAGAGCTTGGGATTGAGCCTCAAGGCGCGCTCGGCGAACTGGCGCTGTACCTCGTACTCGCCCTCGCGGCCGGCTTCGAGAAACAGCCCGCGCAGGCCGAGCTGCTCGGTGTCCGGCGAAGCCAGCATGGCTTCGAAGATGCGCCGCGCCGTCGTCTTGTCGCCCGAGAGCTGCGCCGCCTGCGCGCGCAGCAGATGCGTCAGCGGCTCGTTCGGCAGCGACTTGCGCGCCTGCATGGCGTAGCGCGTCGCCATGGAGCGGTCGCCGGCGCCGATGGCGATCATGCCGCAGGACAGCGCGTCGAGGCCGCGCCGCTGACGCCGCCGGGTCAGGAAGTGGCTGACGGCGGCCGGGCTCGACCAGATCTGGCGCACGATGGACCAGGCCAGGATCGCGAGGCCGAGAAGCACGGTGAACATCACGACAGCGTCGAACACGCTGGTCGCGATCTTGTAGTCCTGCCACGTGATCAGCAATGTGCCCGGCCGGTCGGCGAGCCACGACAAGCCGGCCGCCAGCAGCAGAACACCCAAAAGGAACAGCACGAGACGCATCATGGGCGGCGATCCTTTTAGTTGACTTCTTTGCCGGCGGGCGGCGTGGCGCTGCCGCTCAGCGACGCCTTGAGCTGCCCTTCGATCGAGGCCATGGCGGTGTCGACGGCGTGACGGGCGTTGACCTTCTGCAACCAGTCCTGCAGCGGCTGCGCCGCACGCGCCGGCAGCAGCTTCGCCTGCTCCAGGACGACGCCGAGGCGGCCGCTCTGCACCGCGTCCTCCATACGGCCGACGATGGCCTCGGCGCTGTTGTCGCCTGCATCCTGGCCCACCTTGCGCACGCGCACGATGGATTTGGCTCCGGCCAACATCCGGTCGACGATGGAGCCGTCGGCCGGCTCCATGTCGGCGTCGATGACCTGGTTGATCAAAGGCTGGAACTCGGCGTCGAGGGTCGCGGTCGTCGGAACGCCGGTTTCCTTGAAGCGCTCCAGCGGCAAGAGATCGAGCTTGCCGTTGGCGGCCTTGCGCACCTCGGCGAGCTCGGCGGCGTAGCCATGGCCACGGTCGAGGGCGCGCTTCAGGTTCGACAGCTCGAGCGACAGCACGATGCGCTCGGCATTGGCCTTGCGGTCGTCGTCGCCCTTGACGACGCCGGCGAGGTTCTGCTCCAGGGCCGCAACCTTGCTCGCGACCGGAGCGACAGCTGCTGAGACGTCGGCCGGCTTGGCGGCGGAGGTTCTCAGCTCGCCGATGGAGCTTTCGATCTTGGCCACCTGCTCCTGAGCCGACTGCAGTGTGGCCGCGAGGCGATCGGTATCAGCCTTGGACACCTCCTGGCGCTGCGTGATGCGCGTCAGATCCGAGCGCAGCTGCGACAGGTCGCGGTCGAGGCGTTGCGTGCCGGAGCGGGCGGCTTCGGAGGCTTCGGCGCTGGCCTGGATGCGGGCGTCCATGTCGGCGGGAATGCTTTTCCGCACCGAGGCGATCTGCGTGTTCAGCGCCGTTTCGAGGTCGGCGATTTTGCCGGAGATGGCGGCAAGCTGCGGCAGACCCCCATCGGGGCCCGGCGCGCCGGCCGCCATGACGTTGAGGCGATCCTCGAGCTTGAGGATGCGATCGCGATCCTGCTCGTCGGCCTGGCCGGTGCCGACCTTGTCGCTCAGCGCCTTGGCGTCGTTGGCGAGCTTCGTGTAGGCGTCGTTGAGCGAAGCGATCTCGCTTCTCATGGCTTCCAGCTTGCCCAGGCGGTTCTCGGCGTCACTAATTTTTTCTACGAGCTGCGGGCCTTGGGCCGCCTCCTGCTGCTTGAGCTCAAGCGCCGCGAGGCGTGCTTCGAGCTGCTTCGTCGCTTGCGTATCGCCAGCTCCGAACAGCGGGGCGAGGCCGGACTGGGGAAGCCAGGCGCCGCCGGCATAGACAAGCGCGCCACCGACGGCACCGGCCGCGAGCAGTAGACATGAAACGCGATGCTCCGGACGGCGCGCGCGGAGGAGGGGTGGCCTTGGGCGGTTCGCCGTGAGGTTTGTACGATGGCGCCGCAGGTCCGGCCCCGGGGCCTGCCGGCTTCGCGGCCGAGGCCTGCGAGGCGGCGCTGGATTTTGCGTCGGCGGGCTTCTTGTCCGCGGCATCGGACGCGGCACTCGACGACGAGGAGGAAGATGCGGTCGCGGAGGGAGGCGGCGTCGGCGCGGTCACGTCCGTTGCCTTCAGGTCCAGCGTGGCGTGCGGGCGCTTTACGCCCAGCTCTTCGCCCGCCCGGCCAGCATCTTTCGAGGGGCCTTCGGTCTTGTCTGTCATAGGAGCACGGTCTCCAACCAGTCGTCCCGTATGGGATCGGAAGTCTAAACGCGAGGTGTAGGCCGATCACGGAGGCCTACCAGGGGGGGAAGGAGCTAGTGTCCGATTCCGAAGTTCGCTGAAGCTCGTTGCTGGTCTCAGGAGCGACTTCGAATCATAAGGGACACTAGAGGGTTATAATTCCTAGTGTATCAGATCGAGAAATTCGCTCGGCACCTTCCGCCATGATGGCAAATTTCTCGATCATCACACTAGGAGGATTCTGGCGTCTCGGGTGCCAGGGCGGCAAGCATTTCTTCTGAGTTGGGCAGGCGGGCGATCTTAACCTTCGAGGCGCCTAGCGGGGAAAGGGCATCGGCAACCGCCGTCGAGAGACAATAAAAGCGGAGCTGCCGCGCCTCGGCGTTAAGACCCGCGGCGGCGACCAAGTCCATAAATACATTAGCGGTTCGGGGCGACATAAGAATTACAGCATCCACCGTACCCGCCTTGATTGCATCGCCGACTTTCGCATCGAGAGCGCCCGCTGCAACCGAGCGGTAGACAATTTCCCGGCGGACATCGAAGCCTTGCGCGGCGAGGGCGTCCGCCACATCGAAAGCGATCTTGTCGCCAGAGACATGCAAGAGCGGTCCGCCGTCCGGCTCCAGGCTCGAAGCGATGAGCGGAACCAGATCCTCGGCGCGTCCGGGACCCTCGATGACAGAACTGAAACCCAAATCGCGGGCGAGGGCGGCGGTTCCCGGCCCAACGGCGAACGTGGGCAACGAGCGTGCGGACTCGAATGCAGGCGAGCGTGCCAGCCCTTGAAGGCCGTTGCGGCTGGTGGCGATGAGGGCCTGGACGCCGTGGAGATTTAAGCGGTGGCGCGTCGTAGGCGATGGTCAGCAGCGGGCAGGAGCTGACGGTATGGCCCATGGCTTCGAGCTTGTTCTTGAGCTCGGCCGAATCCGCCTCGGGCCTCGTGACGAGCACGTGCATCATAGTCGCCCGGCATCAGGACGGCCGGCCGAGATAGGCCCCGGCACCCTGGCTCAGCAGATCGTCCGCTGCCGTCTCGCCAAGCGCGGCGGCTTCCCGCAGCAGGCCGCTGCGCACCGTGTCGAAGCATTTGGCCCCATCCGGCGAGAACGTCATGCCGGAAAAGCGCATAGTCTCGCCCTCGATCTCGGCAAGCCCGGCGATGGCCGTGCGGCACGAGCCTTCGAGACGCGTCAGGAAGGCGCGCTCGGCCGTGACGCGCAGGGCCGTCGTCTGATCATTGAGCGGTGCGATGAGACGCGCGGTGGCGGAATCCTCGACGCGGATCTCGAGCGCGATGGCGCCCTGCGCCACGGCCGGCAGCATGACCTCGGTCGGCACGGGAGAGGTGATGCGATCGGAGAGGCCCAGGCGGTTCAAGCCGGCGCAGGCGAGGAACGTCGCGTCGGCGATGCCTTCCTCGAGCTTTCTCAAGCCGCGTTTGAACGTTGCCGCGAAAATCGATGACCTTGAGATCGGGCCGGCGCGCCGCACCTGCGCCTGGCGCCTCAACGACGAGGTGCCCACGACCGCGCCCGAGGGCAGCGCTTCGAGCGTGGCAAACTTCAGCGAAATGAAGGCGTCGCGCACATCCTCGCGCGGCAGCACGGCCGCGATGCCGAGGCCGTCGGGAAGCACCGTCTGCATGTCCTTCATGGAATGGACGGCGACATCGACCTCGCGGGCGATCAGCGCTTCCTCGATCTCCTTGGTGAAAAGGCCCTTGCCGCCCACCTCCGAGAGGGGCCTGTCGACGATGACGTCGCCCGTGGTCTTGTAAACCTTGATCTCGACGGCCTCTTCCGCCCAGCCGTGGGCGGCGACAAGGCGTGCGCGGACCTCATGGGCCTGCGCCAGAGCCAGCGCCGAGCCGCGGGTGCCGATACGAATTTGGTGAGCTTGCAAGCGTCGTGCTCCGGGTGGTACGGCCTTGGCTCCAAATGGCGGCCGGCGCCATTAATGCCCGCCCCGGCGCGCGAACGCAAACACCGAGGATCGCTCCCGTCCATGGCCCCGAATACGGCAGAAGGCCCAGGCGCCTCGCCGCCCCGTCCGCTGCTCGTGCTCGGCATCGAGACGAGCTGCGACGAAACGGCCGCCGCCGTCGTGGCCCGTGATGGGCCGGCGCGGGGCCGCATCCTGTCGAACGTCGTCCGCTCGCAGTGGGAGGAGCACCGGCCGTTCGGCGGCGTGGTGCCGGAAATTGCCGCCCGCGCCCATGTGGAGTGCCTGGACGAGATCGTCGCCGCGGCGCTCAAGGAGGCCGGAGTCGGGCTTTCGGATCTATCAGGCATCGCCGCCACCGCAGGCCCCGGCCTGAACGGCGGTCTGGTGGTCGGACTCGTGACCGGCAAGGCGCTGGCGCTCGCCGCGGGGCGGCCGTTCATGGCCATCAATCACCTCGAGGCGCATGCGCTGACGGTCGGCCTCACGGACGGCATCGAGGGACCTTACCTGCTGCTGCTGGTTTCGGGCGGCCATACTCAACTTCTGCTGGTCGAGGGACCGGGGCGCTATCAGCGTCTCGGAACGACGATCGACGACGCCCTCGGCGAAGCTTTCGACAAAACCGCGAAATTGCTCGGCCTCGGCTTTCCGGGCGGGCCGGCCGTCGAGCGCGCCGCCAAATCGGGCGATGCGAAGCGCTTTCCGCTGCCGCGGCCGATGCTGGGGCGGGCGGAAGCGCATTTTTCCTTCGCCGGTCTCAAGACCGCGCTTCGCTTGCGCGCCGAAGCGGCCGCGCCCCTGAGCGACCGGGACGTGGCCGATCTCTGCGCCGCTTTCGAGGATGCGGTGGGCGATATCGTGGCCGATCGCGTCGGCCGCGCCATGGATCTGGCTGAGGACCGCCTGGGCAGCGATGCTCCCCGGCGATTGGCCGTTGCCGGCGGCGTTGCGGCCAACAAACGCCTCAAGACGGCGCTGCAGGACCTGTGCATGGTTCGCGGCTACACACTTTATGCACCGCCTGCGGCGCTCTGCACCGACAACGGCGCCATGATTGCCTGGGCCGGCGCCGAACGGCTGGCGCTCGGCCTCACGGATCCCCTCGACTTCGCAACCCGCCCGCGCTGGCCGCTCGACCCTTCGGCGCCGCGCGCGACGGGCGCTGGCGTGAAAGCCTGAACGACGTGCTATGAAACAGCCGGGCGAGCATGGAGACGATGTCATGAAGCTCGACAGTGTCGGCGTCATTGGTGGCGGGGCGTGGGGCACGGCGCTGGCGCAGACGCTGCGGCTCGCCGGACGCACCGTCACGCTGTGGGCGCGCGAGCCCGAGACCATCGAAGACATCAACCTCAGGCACGTCAACCGCACGTTCCTGCCGGGCGTCTCCCTCGACGAGGGCGTCGTTGCAACCGGGGATCTCGTGCAGATCGCCCGGTGTGATGCGATCCTCATGGTCGCGCCGGCGCAGCATGTCCGCGCCATCTCGCGCCAGCTCGCACCTCATGTTCGCGACGGGCATCCCCTCGTGCTCTGCGCCAAGGGCATCGAGCAGGCTACCGGCAAGATGATGGGCGAGGTCATTGCCGAGACCTTGCCGGGCGTGACCCCGGCGGTGCTGTCGGGACCGAGCTTCGCCGCCGACGTGGCGCGGGGGTTGCCGGCGGCGCTGACGGTCGCGTGCCGCAACGAAGCCCTGGGGAAGCAGCTCGCGGAGCAGTTCGGCTACCATCAGTTCCGGTTGTATTGGTCATCCGACGTCGTGGGCGTCGAGCTGGGCGGCGCCTTGAAGAACGTGCTCGCCATCGCGGCCGGCATCGTCGCGGGCAAGGGTCTCGGCGCCAGCGCGCATGCGGGCCTCGTGACGCGCGGCTTCGCCGAGATGCGCCGGCTGGGCGAAGTGCTCGGCGCGCGGCACCGAAACGCTGATGGGACTTTCGGGCCTCGGCGATCTCATTCTCACATGCGGCAGCCCGCAGTCGCGCAACATGAGCCTCGGCCGCGCGCTCGGGCAGGGCGAAAAGCTCGAAACGGTGCTCGGCGGGCGGGTTTCGGTTGCCGAAGGCATCTACACCGCGGCAGCGGCCGTGCGGCTTGCGGGCCAGCACAATATAGAGATGCCGATCACGGGCGCGGTTCACGCCATTCTCGAGGGCAGGCGACGGTCGACGACGCCATCGCCGCCCTGATGCGCCGGCCGTTCAAGGCCGAGGACTGACGGCCTAAACAACTCGGACAGTCTCTATCTCTGCGCACCATTTCTGCGCCGCGCTGATCTATCCCAATTTTTCAATTCAACTTTTGCTGAATGCCATGCCCCGGCTAAGGGTTTGGTAATGAAAAATACCTAACGAAACCCGTTTAAATTGAATCAATATAAATACACTTGGCGCAAATTGTCCGGATACCGCCTCGAATTCGCATTACAACCGGACGAAAACAAAATGGCCGCGCTCATCCCCGCATCGCTGAAAACGAAAACCACCCTCGTTTGCGCGGTCAGCGCCGTAGCCGTGCTCGCAACGTCCGTAACCGGGCTTCTGGTGCAGAGGAATATCGCCAGCAACCTCGATAGTGCCGTCACGCTCGCCTCCGCGGTTCGCAACCACACCAACGTCGACATGTTCCACGACGGCTTGCGCAGCGTCGTCCTATCCTCCCTCACGGCCCAAGAGCTCGGCACGCCGAAAGACGCCGTCGAAGGCGAACTCGCTGATATGAGCGGCCAGATCCGTGAACTCATCGAAAAGAACAAGGCGCTGCCGCTGCCGCAACCCGTGAAGGATGCGCTGCGAGCCGTCGACGCACCGCTCGACAGCTACGTCGCTACTGCAGCCAATGTCGTATCGCTCGCGTTCACCGACCGCCCGGCCGCGCTTGCCAAAATGGGCGACTTCAATCAGCGTTTCGAGGCTCTAGAAGAATCGCTCGAATCCGTCGGCAACCTCATCGAGAAAACCGCAATCGACGAAGGACAGAAGTCCAACGCCTTTGTCGCCACCGCTGATTACATTTCAGCCGCAGCAATCGTCGCTTCGATTGCGGGCATCGCTTTTCTGATGGCGTTCGTTCTCATTGGAATTCTGCGGCCGCTCGACAAAGTCGCGGCTGCGATGCTGGAAATTTCGAAAGGCAATCGCGATACCGAAATTTCCGGAACCGAGCGCAAAGACGAACTCGGAGACATGTCGCGCACGCTGCAGGTGTTCGCAGGCAATCTGGCCGAGACGGAGCGCCTCCGCGCTGAGCGCCGCGAAAACGAGCGCAAGGCCGCCGAAGCCCGCAAAGACGAGATGATGCGGCTCGCCGCTGATTTCGAAGCCGCGGTCGGCAGCAGCATCGAATCGGTCACCGCCGCCTCGGGCTCGCTCGAAGCGACAGCCAAGACGCTGACGCGGGCGGCGGAAGCAACTCAGCAGCTTTCCGGCATGGTGGCTTCGGCTTCCGAAGGAACACTCGCCAACGTGCAGAGCGTGGCAGCAGCTTCCGAGCAGCTCTCATGCACGGTGACGGAGATCAGCCGCCAGGTGAACGAGAGCAGCGTCGTCGCCGCCGACGCGGTGAAGCAGGCAAGCTCCACCAACGAGCGCGTGGCCGATCTGCAGAAATCCGCAACGCGCATCGGCGATGTCATCGGCCTCATCAATTCCATCGCCTCTCAGACCAATCTCCTGGCCCTCAACGCCACCATCGAAGCCGCACGCGCCGGTGACGCCGGCAAGGGCTTCGCGGTCGTCGCCCAGGAAGTGAAGGCGCTCGCCTCTCAGACCTCGAAAGCCACAAGCGAGATCGGCGCCCAGATTTCGGAGATGCAGGCCGCCACCGAAGAAGCCGCGATGGCCATCGGCGCCATCACCGAGACCATCAGCAGGATGTCCGAGATCTCGACGGCCATTGCGGCGGCCATCGAGCAGCAGAACAATTCCACGCGCGAGATCAGCGCCAACGTGACGGAAGCCGCCAAGGGCACATCGGAAGTGACATCGAACATCACCGAAGTGAGCCGCAGCGCGTCCAGCACGGGCGACGCCTCAACTGCGCTTCTCTCCTCGGCGCAGTCGCTCTCGGGCGAGAGCCGTGCGCTCAAGGGCCAGGTCGAGCACTTCCTCGCCAGGGTGCGCGCCGCGTAAGCTCAGTTCCAGCCGATCTCACTCGCGAATTGTTGCCTGAGCTTGACTAATGCGCGGCTTCCCAGTTCGCGGCCGCCTTCGCGTCGACGTGGATCGGCACCGACAGCTTCACCGCAGGCTCGGCGGCTTTCTCCATCACGCCGCGCGCCACGCCGATGAGCCCGTCGGCCTCGTGCGTCGCGACCTCGAACACGAGCTCGTCGTGCACCTGCAGCAGCATGCGTGCCGTTGAGAGCCCCGCGTCGGCGATCGCGCCCTGCATTCGCACCATGGCGCGGCGGATGATGTCGGCGGCGCTGCCCTGGATCGGCGCGTTGATGGCGGCGCGCTCGAGGAACGCCCGCACCGACGGGTTCTTGGTATTCACCTCCGGATAGTGAATGCGCCGGCCGAAGACGGTTTCGACATAGCCTGTCTCGTGTACGCGCTTCTTGGTCGCCTCCATGTAGTCACGGATGCCCGGGAAGCGCTCGAAATAGGTTTTGATATAGGCGCCCGCATCCTCGCGCGAGATGCCGAGCTGGTTGGCCAGCCCGAACGCCGAGATGCCGTAGATGATGCCGAAGTTGATGGCCTTGGCCCGCCGGCGCACTTCGGACGGCATGTCCTTGATGGGCACGCCGAACATCTCCGACGCGGTCATGGCGTGAATATCGAGGCCTTGCGCGAAGGCGCGTTTGAGCTGCGGAATGTCGGCGATGTGCGCCAAGACGCGCAGCTCGATTTGAGAATAGTCCGCCGAGACCAGCACCGAGCCCTTGGGCGCGATAAACGCCGTGCGGATTTCGCGACCTTCTTTGGTGCGGATCGGAATGTTCTGCAGGTTGGGATCGGACGACGAAAGCCGCCCCGTGGTGGTCGCGGCCATCGCGTAGCTGGTGTGGATGCGGCCGCTGGTGGCGTCGATGAAGCCGGGCAGTGCGTCGGTATAGGTCGAGCGCAGCTTCGTCAGCTGGCGCCACTCCAGCATGGTGTTGATGAGGCGCCGCGCATCGTCCGGCAGCTCCTCGTTGGCGGCGAGATCGTCGAGCAGCCCCGCTCGCGTTTCCCACTGACCGCTCTTGGTGCGCTTGCCGCCCGGAAGCTTCAGGCGGTCGAACAGCAATTCACCGAGCTGCTTCGGCGAGCCGAGATTGAATTTCTCGCCGACGAGACCGTTGATCTCCTCCTCGAGCCGGGCGATCGATTGCGCGAACGTGGAGGTCAGGCGGCTCAATACGCTGCGATCGACGAGAATGCCCGCGTACTCCATCTCGGTCAGCGTAGGCACGAGGGGCCGTTCGAGCGTTTCGTAAACGGTGACGAGCCGTTCGGCTGCAAGCCGCGCCTTCAGCACCATCCAAAGCCGGAATGTGACGTCGGCCTTTTCAGCGCCGTACGCCGCCGCCTTGTCCAACGGGACCTGCGCAAAAGCCCTGTCGGCCTTCTTTGCCGCCGGCGCATGCTCGAGCACGGACTCGAGCGCAATGCAGGTGTGGCTCAAGTGGCGTTCCGCCAGAGTGTCGAGGCCATGGCCTCCGCGTCCCACGTCGAGCACGTACGACAGCAGCATGGTGTCGTCGATCGGATGCATGCGAATGCCATGACGCAGCAGCGCGAGACAGTCGGCTTTGATGTTGTGGCCGATCTTGAGGACGGAGGCATCCTCGAGCAGCGGCTTCATCAAGGCCAGGCTCTCGGCGAGCGGGGCTTGAGCCAGCGACGCATCGCTGCCGAAATCGAAACCGCCGGACGTCGAACGATGACCGACGGGCACGTAGCAGGCACGCCCCGGCTCGATCGCCAGCGAGAAGCCGACGAGATCGGCCGTCATGGAATTGGACGAGGTCATTTCCAGTTCGAGGGCAAAGCGTCCCGCCTCGCGGCAGGCCGCGACCCAGATCGCGAGACCTTCGACCGTGGTGATGGTCTCGTACCTGGCGCGATCGCAGGGGATGGCCTTGATGCGCGCCAGCGTCGCCGCCGCGGCAGCGGCTGGCGTATCCGTGTCCCCTCCCCCCTTGTGGGGGAGGCCGGGAGGGGGGGATCCACGACGACTGAAGTCCGGGGCTCCCCCCACCCCTGACCCCTCCCCACCGGGGGGAGGGGAATGCAGCGATGAGCCGACGGACTTCTCCGGCAGCGCCGGCACCTCCGCGCCGAGCTTTTCGGCAATGCGTTTCGTGAGCGTCGAGAATTCCATCAGCCGCAGGAAGCCGAGCAGCGTCGGAGGCACGGGGTCCTGCACGCCGATGCGTTCGATATCTACGTCGAGCGGCACGTCCTGCTTCAGCCGCACGAGCTCGCGCGAGATGCGCGCCTGCTCCGCGAACTCGATCAGCTTTTCGCGCCGCTTCGGCTGCTTGATCGCGCCGGCCTGGGCCAGCAGGCCGTCGAGGTCGCCATACTCCGTGATCAGCTCGGCGGCGGTCTTGACGCCGATGCCGGGCACGCCCGGAACGTTGTCGGTCGAATCGCCGGCAAGCGCCTGCACGTCGACGACCTTGTCGGGTGCGACGCCGAACTTCTCGAACACTTCCTCGCGGCCGATGCGCTTGTTCTTCATGGTGTCGAGCATGACCACGCCGGGGCGCACCAGCTGCATCAGGTCCTTGTCGGAGGACACGATGGTCACGTCGCCGCCGCGCTCCACGGCCTCGCGCGCATAGGTGGCGATGAGATCGTCGGCCTCGTAGCCGTCGTGCTCGATGCACGCCACGTTGAACGCCTTCACGGCATCGCGGATCAGCGAAAACTGCGGAACGAGCTCTTCGGGCGGCGGCGGCCGGTGGGCTTTGTATTTGTCATAGATCGCGTTCCGGAACGTCACCGCGCCGGCATCGAAAATGACCGCGATGTGCGTGGGGGCTTCGGAGGCCTTGGTCTCGACCAGCAGCTTCCAGAGCATGGCGCAGAAGCCGTGCACCGCGCCGACGGGCAATCCGTCTGACGGCCGTGTCAGCGGCGGCAGCGCGTGGAAGGCGCGGAATATGTAGCCAGATCCGTCGATCAGGTAGACATGGCTGCCTTTGACGATCGGTACGGGCTCGCCCTCGGGCAGGGAGCAGACCGCGGAGGTTTTGGGAGATTTCGGGGAGGAGGTTTCGCTCATGGGGCCGCACTATAGGAGGTCAAATCGCCCCGGTCAGCCCTTCGCGCCGCATTGCGGGGGGCAAGTTTGAACCCCTTCGATCGGGCGTTTGCTCGTGACACGGGAATACGCTATCAGAGGCTTCCGCTGGCGCCTGTTGCGCCGGTTTAGCACCCGTAGCTCAGCTGGATAGAGTGCTGCCCTCCGAAGGCAGAGGTCACAGGTTCGAATCCTGTCGGGTGCGCCATTAAATTGTGCATGCTGCAAGTCATTCGCTTTGTAACAGTTTGTTACTACGGACCCATTTCCCTACGTGCGTCATCATTCCACGTGCATAAGGCAAGAGTTGCAGATTCGGCGTTCAGTTTGAGCTTTCGAAGCACCAAATTTTTGCGCTAATCCGCGCACAGATGAATGACATAGCGACATACGATAGCCGGGTTTCACCCGAGATTGCGGCCGATCGAGCCAACGCTTTAGCCCGAATGGGCTATGGCGTGCGGCGGTTGCACGGGCAAAGTTGTGTGTTAGAGGGGTGCTGTCGGCGGTCTGCGATGGCTTGTGGGGATACCGCATGAGACTAAGCGCCAAGGGGACGCTGCCACTTTACATGATCGTGGCGGCAGGGGCGGCTGCGGTGTGCGCACTGCTGTTGGCCTGGTTGGGGCTTCCAGCCGGCGTGCTTGACGTGGGCTCGTCCGTTGTCTCGCTGGCGCAGACGTGGAAGACCGAGCGCATCGGCTCCAACGGGGTTGTCGTCTCCACGTCCTACAATCCATTCGCAGTGATTTTCGTCACCGTGCTTGGCCTGCTGACGCTGACGGCGCTGGCGTTTGGCGCCCTTTGGCTTTGGGACACGATCCGGCGCATGTCCTGGTCGATCGAGCATCTGCCGCCTTCACAGAAGATCGAGGCCGCGACCAAGCAGCTCGACGGCAAGCTCGGCAGCATCGTTGCGATGATCCGCGTGCATCTCGAATCGAGCGAAAGCTATTCCGACGCGCTCACCCATGCCCATGCCAGCCTGCTCCCGCGCGCCAATGCCGAAAAGGTCCAGGCCGTCGTCAAGGTGCTGATCTCCGAGAACAAGAAGATGCAGGCCGAGACGATCGAGCTCAGGACGAAGCTCGAAAAGTCCCAGGAGGAGATTCAGGCTCTCCGCGCGAGCCTCAGCGAGGCCCAGGAGATGGGCTTGCGCGATTCGCTGACGTCGATCGGCAATCGCCGCTGCTTCGACGAGATCCTGGTGAAGGAGGTGGCCGAGTCACGCCAGGCGAAGCTGCCGCTCAGCCTCATCATGTGCGACATCGATCACTTCAAGCGCTTGAATGACAGTTTCGGGCATGTGGTCGGCGACGAGATCCTGAAGCTGTTCGCGCGCCTGTTGTGCGAGAACGTCAAGGGCCGCGATACGGTCACGCGTTATGGCGGCGAGGAATTTGCCATTATCCTTCCGCAAACACCGCTGGATGGCGCGGCCAATCTGGCTGAGCGCATGCGCACCCAGTTCGAATCCAAGAACCTGACCGTGAACAAGAGCGGCCAGCGCATCGGCAAGATGACGGCGTCATTCGGGGTTGCGACGCTGAACGGAGACGGTGACACGCCGGATCTTCTCGTCCAGCGCGCCGACGGCAAGCTTTACGACGCCAAGCGCTCCGGCCGAAACTGTGTCGCGGTCCACGGGCGCGCTTGACCGCACAGCCAAAAATGAAAGACGCGCCGCGATCTCTCGCCGGCGCGTCTGACAAAAACTTCCGAAGCTGACGAAGAAATCAGGCTGCGGCGCGCTCGGCCTTGGCCTTGGCGACGTCGCGCTTGATCTTCTGGCACTGCTCGGAGAGATCCTCGGCGCTGGCCTTGGCCAGGAACGCATCGAGGCCGCCGCGATGCTCGACGGATTTCAGCGCGTGCGCCGTGATCCTGAGCTTGAACTTGCGGTCGAGAACCTCGCTGATGAGCGTCACGTTCACGAGGTTCGGACGGAACTTGCGCTTCGTCGCGTTCTCGGCGTGGCTTCTCAACTGGCCGGAAAGGGGCAGCTTGCCCGTCAACTCGCAGCGCCTCGTCATGGTCGTGAGCTCCTTCGCCCGCTTAAACCCCGCGCTTTCCGGCAAGCCTTTGAAGCAGCCCGAGCGTCCAGGGGTCATTTAATGAAAATAGCCCGCCGATTACGACCGGCGGGACAGCCGCCTTCCTATACTCGACCCCCGGCCGAAGCGTCAAGTGGGGCCTGCAAGGCGGCTGCGACACCTTTGCGACATATGTAAAGCTGTGCAAATCCCTGTTACCCAAGGAACAGGACGCCCCCTCGCTCCGTTGTATCTCCGCGGTACACGGATGAGCACTTTTTTTACACTCTGGCGCCATGATGAGATGGGACAGAGTAGTGTAGCCAACCCAGTGACCCAGTTGCGTGGTTGTCCCGTCGCGTTGGGGGTAGTGAGTCGTAAAATGTACAAGTTCTCGTCACGAGCGATGCGTGCAACGGCTGCTTCGGCCGCATCTGCGCTCATTGCGACCGCCGCCTTCATGGGCCTTGCGGCTACTGCAGCTCCTGCGGCCGACATCACCCCGGCCCAGGTCGACGCCAACTATAAAATCACCCTCAACGGTTTCGAGCTCGGCAACTTCCGCTTCAGCTCCGACGTGGCGCGTGACCATTACGCGCTGAATACCGATGTCGAGATCTCAGCCCTGCTCGGCGTGTTCCGCTGGAAGGGCGTGACGCGCGCCTCGGGCACCCTGGTCGGCGCCAAGGCTCAGCCGGCGGGCTTCCTGTTCGAGTTCGAAAGCTCGGCCAAGTCCGGTTCGGTCAAGATGGGCTTCGGCGAAGCCGGCGTCGAAAGCGTCTCCGTGGCCCCGGTCGCCTTCGACCCACCCGATACCGTTCCCCTTACGCGCCAAGATTTGAAGGGCGTGCTCGACCCGCTCACCGCCATCTTGGCGCTGACGCATGTCGATGCCCCCTCGCCGTGCGGCCGCAAAATTCCGATCTTCGACGGCAAGCAGCGCTTCGACATCGACCTCAGGTTTGCCCGCCAGGAGCCGGTAGCCGGTGTGCAGGGCGAGATGGCGACCGTCTGCCGCGTCAAATATACGCCCATCGCAGGCTACAGGCCGACCGAGGAAACCGTCGCGCTCGCCAACTCGAAGGAGATCGAGATCTCGTTCCGGCATCTGCGCCAGGCCAAGCTGATGCTCCCGCAGAGCATTGTCCTACCGACCTCGGTCGGCCGGGCAGAGATCACGCTGGTCGAGCGTGGGTATAAAGACCGCGGCTGGACAGCTCGCCTCGGTAGATTGAGCCACTAGCCCGTGCATCCATATAAAGCGCGCCGCCTCGGAAAAGGCGGCGCGCTTTGCTTTTGTGGGTTAGGTGCTGAAAGGCAGTCAGAGTTGGGGCCGTTGCAGGCAGCGGCGAAAAGGGCGGAAGTCCAAGAAGCGCTTGATCTCAAGCCCTCCCAATGCAATGCCAATGGACTTCTCAATGGAGGCCCCGTGGCCAATGGGTAGCGATCTCGAAACGCGCATCCGAAATGTAACCGCCGTTCTCGGGCCCACGAATACCGGTAAGACCCATCTCGCGATCGAGCGCATGCTCGGTCACGAGAGCGGCATGATCGGCTTTCCGCTGCGGCTCCTCGCGCGCGAGGTCTACGATAAGGTTGCCGCCCGCATCGGCGCCGACAAGGTCGCTCTCGTCACAGGCGAAGAGAAGATCAAGCCCGAGCGCGCGCGCTACTGGATCGCGACCGTCGAAGCCATGCCGCGCGACGTGGACGTGGATTTTCTCGCCATCGACGAGATCCAGCTCGCCGGAGACCTCGAGCGCGGGCACGTGTTCACCGATCGGATGCTGCATTCCCGCGGTCGTAAGGAAACGCTTCTGCTTGGCGCGCAAACCATGCGCGAAGCCATCCAGGATCTCATCCCCGGCGCCAACTTCATCTCGCGCCCGCGCCTGTCGCGCCTCAGCTATGCCGGCGAGAAGAAGATCACGCGGCTTCCCGCCCGCACCGCCGTCGTCGCTTTCTCGGCGAGCGAGGTCTACGCCATTGCCGAGCTGATCCGCCGCCAGCGCGGCGGCACCGCGGTGGTCCTCGGCGCGCTCTCGCCGCGCACGCGCAATGCCCAGGTCGCGCTCTATCAATCCGGCGATGTCGACTTTCTCGTCGCCACCGATGCCATCGGCATGGGCCTCAACCTCGATGTCGATCACGTCGCCTTCTCGGCCGTGCGCAAATTCGACGGCCAGAACTTCCGCAATCTGACGGCTAACGAGATCGGCCAGATCGCCGGCCGCGCCGGCCGTCACATGAACGACGGCACCTTCGGCGTCACCGGCAACGCCGAATCCTTCGACGCCGATCTGATCGAGCGCCTCGAGACCCACAACTTCGATCCTGTGCGCGTGCTGCAATGGCGCAACCGGCGTCTCGATTTCGGCTCCCTCGATCGCCTGCGCGACAGTCTGCGCGCTATGCCCGATGAAACGCGTCTCACGCGCGCCCGCATGTCGGATGACGTGCTGGCGCTCGAGGCGGTGTCCAACGACAGCGAGATCGCAGGTTACGCGAGATCGCCTGCTGCCGTGGGCCGGCTGTGGGAGGTCTGCCAGATCCCGGACTACCGCAAGATCTCGTCGCAAAACCATGCCGAGCTCGTAGCCACGATCTACAAGTACCTCATGGGTCCTGACGGCCACGTACCTGAGGATTGGTTTGCCAAGCAGGTCGCGTTCGCCGATCGCACCGACGGCGATATCGACACGCTCGCCAACCGCATCGCCCACATCCGCACCTGGACGTTCGTCTCGAACCGCGCCGACTGGCTGAAGGACCCGGTCCACTGGCAGGAGCGCACGCGCGCCATCGAGGACAGCCTCTCGGACGCGCTGCACGAATGCCTGACGCAGCGCTTCGTCGACCGCAAGACGAGCGCGCTGATGAAGGGCCTCCGCGACAAGGAGGAGCTGACGGCCGAGATCGCCGAGGACGGCGCCATCAACGTCGAGAACCACTATGTCGGGCGTCTGCGCGGGTTCCGCTTCTCGCCCGAGACGCAGGCCGAAGGCATCCACGGCAAGGCGGCCCGCCATGCCGCCGCGCAGGTGCTGTCGCGCGAGCTCGGCATGCGCGCCCGCCGCGTCGCCGCCGCCAAAGCCGACGCCTTCAAGGTGACGCGCGCCGGCCGCGTGCTGTGGCGCGACGAGGAAATCGCGGTTCTCGAAGCCTCCGACGATCCGCTGAAGCCCACTGTCTCGCTGCTTGCGGACGAGCATCTTGCCGGGCCGGATCGCGAGAAGATCGAGGCTCGCCTTGCAGCGTGGCGCGACGAGGTCATCGCCGACAAGCTGAAGCCGCTCGTCGATCTCGCCAAGGCCGAAGACGTGACGGGATTGGCGCGCGGCATCGCCTTCCGTCTGGCCGAGAGCTTCGGCATCGCTGAAGCGCGAAACCGTCGCCGACATGATGAAGAGCCTGGATCAGGAAGCTCGCGCGCAGCTCCGGAAATACGGCGTGCGCTTCGGGGCCTTCAGCATCTATTTCCCGGCGCTTCTGAAGCCGGCGGCAGCCGAGCTCGCGGCGACGCTGTGGGCGCTGAAACATGCGGGCGAACATGGCCTCACGCTCGAGACGCTGCCCGAGATGCCGCGTGCCGGCCTGACGTCGGCGGTGGTCGTGCCCACAACGCCCGAAGCCTATTATCGAACCTACGGGTTCCACGTCTGCGGACCGCGGGCGATCCGCCTCGACATCCTGGAGCGCCTGGCGGACCTCATCCGTCCGCTGCTCGCCTGGCGCCAGCAGCCCGGCGGCACGAACCAGCCGCCCAAGGGCGCGACGGGCGATGGCGGCTTCACGGTCACGCCTGAGATGATGTCCATCCTCGGCTGCTCGCCGGACGAGCTTGGTGGCGTGCTGAAGGCCCTGGGCTTCAGGCTCGATCGTCGCCCGGTTGACGTGACGTCGAACATCGCGAAGCCCGTCAATGGGGATGCGGCAGCTTCCGTGGCTCCGCCCACTGAAGCGGAGCCGGTGGCGCTGACAGAAACAGCCGCCACTGCATCGCCCCCCGAGGTCTCATCGGCTCCGGAAGCGCCGGCAGAACAGACCCCTGTGCCAGTCGTCGACGACGCGGGTCTCCCGGCGATTGCACCCGACGCTGAGGCAGCTGCCTCCGGGCCGTCCGCCGAAGCGGCGGCTCCGCAGAGCCGCAGATGATCGATATCTGGCGCCCACGCCGCCATCGCCAGGGCGAGGACAGGCCGCACGCCCGTGGCCGTGATCAAGACCCGAAAGGCGCGGAACGCAAAGAGCGCGGCGATCGAGGCCGTCGCGATCGGGATCGCCGCCCCCGCAATGGCGGGCAAACGCCCGCGCCGCGACAGGACGCACCTGCAGCGGCTGCAGCCGGTCAGGCCACTGCCGCACCCGCTACCGAAGCTGGCGTGCCAGCCCCGCAGCCGCCTCGGCATGAGGACAAGCCGCGTCCGCAGCATCATCGGGCCGACCGCAACAACAATTCGCGCGACCGCGATCGTGGCCGCGGCGACCGCGACAAGCAGGGCCGCAACGAGCACAGGTCCGGCGACCGCCGCCGCCCTCAGGACGAGCAGCGGCCGATGATGCGGTCGTCGGCGTCGCCGGCCCGCAAAGGCGGTGTCGATCCGGATTCGCCCTTCGCCTCCCTCGGAGCCCTGCGTGAAGCGCTCGAGAAGCAGGCACGCGAGAAAAACCCCTGATGGCCTCGGCGGAAGACCCGGGCGAACTGGAGCGGGGCGCGCAGCGGCTCGACAAGTGGCTGTGGTTCGCGCGGGTGACGAAGTCCCGGACGCTGGCGGCAGGCGCGGTGAGTGACGGCAAGATCAAGGTCAATCGCATCAAGGCCGAGAAGCCGAGCCAAACTATAAAAGTCGGCGACGTCATCACGTCGCGGGTGCACAAGAACGTGCGGGTCCTGCGCGTCGCCGCCTTGGGCGAGCGGCGCGGACCGGCGTCCGAGGCCGCGAGACTTTATGAGGATTTGACTCCGCCTCCCGCCGGGAATACATCGCCCGGCGCCAAAGGGATCGCAGGCGAAGCATCGGCTCAGGCCTGGGGCGGCCGGCTAGCCGGATCGGGACGTCCCGACCAAGAGGGAGCGCCGGCTGACGGACCTGCTCAAGGGCGGCGAAGATTGAGATATTGCGGCGTGCGAATGTCGCAAAGGAGAGTATCGTTTTCGGCATGGGCTGCGCCGCGGCTTGGGCTTGCTAACCGCAATGGCATTTGGCACACCCGCCCGAGGCGTTGGTTCGCTAGACCATGATCGCGTCTGACCCGACCAGTCTGACGTATGACTCATGGTCTAAACTTTTGATGCAGAGCGCTATTCGAGTTCCCGACTTGGGTCGGGAACGGTCGCGCTCATGAGTGGGGCAGAGGCGCGCTTCGTCGGACGCGGGGGCGCGGCATGGACCGGACAACAACGGCATGACTTACGTAGTTAACGATAAGTGTATCAAGTGTAAATTTACCGACTGCGTCGAGGTGTGCCCCGTCGACTGCTTCTACGAAGGCGAGAACATGCTCGTCATTCACCCGGACGAATGCATTGATTGCGGCGTCTGCGAGCCCGAATGTCCTGTGGAAGCCATCAAACCCGATACCGAGCCCAAGTTAGAGAAGTGGCTAGAGGTCAATCGGGAATATGCAGATAAATGGCCCAATATTACTTCGAAGAAGCCTGCGTTGCCCGAAGCAGAGCAGTTTAGGGATGAAGTCGACAAGTTCGATAAATATTTTTCTTCCACTCCTGGCAGTGGCGACTGACCAACACTGTAGAGCAGCCGATGTATCCGCATCCGCGTTCTTGCGCCCGCGCCCCTCAACGGAAGAGAGACTTAAGCATCTTCTTTAAGGGCGGGCATACCTTTATTCCGTGTAGCCCTTCAGTTTTCATGAAGATTGTGTTACAAGTATATCCTTGCTTATCATGAGAACCGACAGAGAACGAACGTGAACGCACGGTGGCCTATCCGCTAATGATAGGAAACTCTTGCGGCAATTGCGTGTGTCCTCGGAATTGAACGGTCAGCAGCAAGACGAAATCGCAGGGCCGGGAGGCTCGAACACAATTTTTGAGGGTGGAGATAACTGTCAACCGCCCCATATGACGAAGGAACGCCTGGAGCGGCGGCAAACATCGAGATGCCGACGTGCCGGGCACTGCGCGTGAACGCCAAGTCCTCCTCCAGGATCGACGGGCGTGAAAATGAGTAACAACCTCAACCGGGGGTTGTGAGTGTGATGCGAAAGAGTGAGACGAGGCCTATGGCTCAGAAGAAGAAGGTGCACGCGAAGGCTTTGACGGCGAAGCGCGCGGCTTCCGCCGTCAAGACGGTTTCGAAGCCGGTCACCAAGTCCGCCAGCGCCAAGCCGCAGGCGACCAAGAAGTCGGCTGCTGTTGCCAAGAAAACTGTAACCAAGTCACCTTCGAAAGGGCATGAAATGAAGAAGCCGGCGACCGTTGCCTCTGCTGCGAAGAAGCCCGCTCTGAAGCCCGTCGCCGCCGCTGCCCATCCTGCCACGCCGCAAGACCGCCGCTCCCGTCGTAGCCAAGTCCGCGCCCGTGCCGCCTCAGACCGATCGTCCCATCAACGTCGCCTCCCCGGCCCGCGTCGCCGCGGCGCTGGCGAAGTCCGGCGGCCAGAAGCTCACGGCTCCTGTCCAGCCCGGCTGTGACGCCCAAGGACATCGCCGAGAAGGCCGCTGCTGCCGCAGCGCCACCGCGACCGCCGCTCGCGGCAGACCGAAGAAGCCGGTCAGCCACCGCCACGGCTTCAAGACCAACGAGTTCATCGTCTATCCGGCTCACGGCGTCGGCCGCATCGTCGGCATCGAGGAGCAGGAAATCGCGGGCATGTCGCTCGAGCTCTTCGTCATCACCTTCGACAAGGAGAAGCTGACGCTGCGCGTTCCGACCGGCAAGCTCGAGAGCGTCGGCATGCGCAAGCTCGCCGACGACGGCATCGTCAAGAAGGCCATGGAGACGCTGAAGGGCCGCGCCCGCGTCAAGCGCACCATGTGGAGCCGCCGCGCCCAGGAGTATGTCGCCAAGATCAACTCGGGCGATCTCGATCTCGATCGCCGAGGTCGTCCGCGACCTCTATCGCTCCGAGGCCCAGCCTGAGCAGTCCTACTCCGAGCGTCAGCTCTATGAGGACGCGCTCGATCGCATGGCGCGCGAGATCGCCGCCGTCGAGAAGCTCGACGAGCGCGGCGCCGTGCAGCGCATCACCGAGGTCCTCTCGAAGAGCGCCCGCGGCCGCCGCCTGGCCGAAGGCGCCGAGGCCGAAGTCAAGGCCGCCTGACTAGACCCCAGCGCGTAATCTGAAATAGCAGCGGCACTCGGCTCACAAGCCGGGTGCCGTTTCAGTTTTGAGACGCGCTATCAGCCTCAGCCGACACCTCGCCACTGTGCGCATCGCCAGAGGCGGCCGGCGGGCCCAGCACCTCGATCTCGTCAAGGCTCGAGAGCTCTATCAGCGGCCCATTGCGGCGCTCGATCCAGCCGCGCACACGCACGTCGCGGCCCTCCAATGAGTTGAGAAACTTCTGCGCTTCAGGCTTCGCCCGCATGACGGCCGGCGGCACTGTGGCCGTGAAATCCCGCTTCCAATCGCTGCCGAAGTTGAGATACGTGCGCCCGCCGCTTGCCGCCACCTTCTGCACCTTTCCCTCCACGACTGCGAAGCGCCCGCGCAGCGCCAGCAATTCGCGCGTTTGAGCCGAATTGCGCACGCGATAAGGCGAATTTCCCCAAATTCCGCGCCCATTCAGACGAGCGAGCTGCTCCTTAACCAGCAGATCCTTGAGGCAGGCATCGTTACCGGGCAGCGCGTAGGCGCGCGCGCGACCGCTTTCGACCAGCTGCCCCTGAAGCCAGCCCCGTGCATCGCCGTCGATCACAAAGACCTGTGCCAGCCGCCGCCCATAGCGATCGCTTCTGCGTCCGCCGTATCTGAGCTCCACGGAGCGGCCGCGAACCGCGTCCTCGATCGCCGCCACGGCCGATCCGTCGCTGGCCGGATCGAGACCCCGCGACGGCAGCGCTCCGATCAGGCGCACCTCGGTTCCGTCATCGAGCGCAATCGTCTCGGCGTCGATGACCCGGGCGACGCCCTGCGTCTCTCCGGACGAGATCGCGCAGGCCTCCTGCGCTTCGGCAGCGTGGGCCGCTACGAAGGCCATGGTCAGCGACATGGCGAGATGCAGGAGAGCGAGACGCACGCGAAATGCCCCAGCCAGTTTACAGGGCGAGCCTCGCACGAAACGCATGCCGGAAGGAGAGCATATCCCAGCAGGACGTGGTGCGTTCACCAGGAGGTGGGGGCGCTCACCAGGAGCAAGGCTCGCCTTCGTCCAACTCGCAGCCCTCGGGAAGCGCCCACGCCGTGTGCAACAGGATCTCCGTCGGGCCCAGTGGCGATGCGTTGGGGTCGATGTATCCGCTGGCCGCCGCATCGGCGAGCGGCGGCATGGCCCACCAGTATTCCGGCTCAAAGGACGAAGGTGCGTCGCCACTGTCCGGATAAAGAAACGCACCATCCCCGCGGAGCATTGAAGGATGCGGCGGCATGGCCGGATCAGCGGCGGCTGCGGCGATGGGAGCTTCATTCACCTTCCACGACCCGGGATCGCTTCGGACGAGACCGAGGTCGCCGTCGTGAAAGTTGCGAACCCGGATGGTGGCGACGCCCTCCGCGAGATCGCCTCGGCCGACACGGATCAGAAGATCGTCCGGCGCGCTGTCGTCGGTTTCATAGCGAACGTCGCCCACGTGCCATGGCGCGGTTACGCGATCCCGAGGCTCGGCGTCCTCGATGACCAGCTCGGACGTGGCGCTGCCCAGCAAGAATTGGTCCGCGCCCTCGCCGCCCTTGGCATGATGCGCCCCGCGCCGGCGATGATGGTATCCGCCCCGGCGCCGCCATCGATCTCGACATCGAAACCGCGCGGGCCCTGGCCGCGCGCAAGAGTGTCCCCGCTTGCCTCGATGACATCGTCGCCACCGCCCGCCTCGATCCCGCGCGTCGTGGGGCCGGCATGGATGCGGTCGCCGGATGGCGACCCGATGATCCATTCCGCGCCGGCCACCTGATAACTCCCGGCCTTCGGCGCCGAAACGTCCGACAAACTCAGCGTCGCGCCGTCCCCGCTGCCTTCGATGAGAACGCCATGTCGTGCGTGCGAAAGGTCGAGGATGTCGCCTCGCGCGCCGGGCGCCTCCCGGCCGGGAGTGAGCGTGATCGGCGCCTCGATGAGGCCCGCGCCTTTGCCAAGCAGCACGCGGTCGCTCTCTCCATCCCAGACGATCTCCTCGATCGAGAACAGCCGGTCCTCGCCGCCGTCGAATGTCGCGATGAAGTCTGGGACATTGTGCGGCGAAGGTGTGGGGCTTGCCGTGAGCGTGACGTGCCGCACGCCGGAATAATCGGCCGTATCCCGGCCGTCGCCGGCATAGGCGAGCTCAGGTTGTCCGCCGTGGATGATGTTGATGCCCTTCGACCACTGAAAATGATCGTCGCCCTTGCCGCCATAGAGCTTGTCGATGCGGTCCGCGCGGAACGAGCCCGTGAGCCAGTCCGCGCCGTCGCCGGCAACCACGGTCGTGAACCCTTTGACGGGCGCCAGCACATCGTCGCCGGATGAGCCGAGAAGAGTCTCGCTTCCCGGCGAAAGGCGCAATCCGCGCGGCTTGGACAGCGCCGGGTCGATGTCGGCGTAGTAGAGCAGCGAGCTGACGAGCGATGAGGAGTTGATCGTCGGAAGCGGCGAGGAGGGAAGCGCGTAGGCGATGTAGGGAAAGCGTTGCGCGTCGATGTCGGTGGCGTGAGCGGCGAATGTCGCCCACACGTGCGTGGCCTCGGGACCTGAGGCGATCTCCCGGCTTCCGCGTGCCTCAGCAGTCCCGATTTTGTCGGCAAGCGCCGTGCCGATCAGGCCGCCGTTGGCTTCCGCAAGCGTCGTGCCGCCATCATGGCCTTCGACGCCGAGGCGCAGCCCGGTGGCAGAGGCCTCGCGCAGGCCCTCGATGACGAACCAGTCCTGTTGCAGGCCAGCTCTTTCTTCGGCGGTCACGTACACGAGCTGAAGGTGATCGAATCCGAGGAGTCCGAGGCCTAGCGTCTGGACGGGCAGTCTCTCGACGCGGACGGATGGCATGCGCGAGGTCCACTCGATGCTGCGCCCGGCCGCGAGTAGCCGCGGCGCGAGGGCCGGGAGAACGCGAACACGCTCAAGAATAACACGATTCAATTTAAGATTGAATATTGTTTTCTTCACTACCGATAATGCCGGGCCGGGACGTATCAAAGACACAGTGGGCCAAGCACGCCGCCTCCAGGTAACAGCCCCACTTTCCAACGTGCCCGGAAGAGGATTTAATGCTCGGAAAACGGAGGAAAAAAGCCATGGGGGAACTGCCATGAAAGGCACATCGTTCAAAAATCTCGTACTCGGGTTCGCGGCCGGCGCTATTGCAGCGGCGACCGTTGGCGAGCTGATCAAGCTCGGGCTGTATACGCACGGCTATGTGCAGACGCCGCCGTGGTCCGTCGAGCCGACCGACCTCTTGGCCATGCCGCAAATCGTCAGCGACATGCTGTGGGGCGGTGTCTGGGGGGCAATCTTCGCGCTCGTTCTGGGAAATGCGCCCGTGGGTTCGATGACGGTGCGAGGCGCGATCCTCGGCATCTTCGGGCCGGCGATCCTCGGTATCTTCCTGCTGCGTCCCTACTTCAGGGGTGAGGCGGCTCTGCTCGGAGGCGACCTGACGCTGCTGGGGTCGGTGCTGCTGATCATGGCGGGCTTCGGTGCCGCCACCGCGTGGCTCTACGGCTTCATGACGGCAGGCTTCCGCTTCCCTGATTGACAGGGTCGAGCGCGCAAGCCCGCTTTTGACATGAACCGCCCGAGATCAAGACGCGTCAGATCCAATCGATCTGACGCGTCACTCGCGGTTCTAAGTTCAGGCATCGCTTCGGTCTTCGATGGCCGGCTCCGGCGCTGATCCGACGCTGGTGATTTTGCGATCGAGCGCGCCGATCGCCTTTTCGTCCTTGCCCTCGTAATCCATGGCTAGAAGCACGACGCGGATTGCCTCGAGCCTGGCGCGGCGCTGGTCGTTGGCGTGGATCACGGTCCACGGCGATGTGGCGGTATTCGTGAAGCGAAGCATATCCGCCTCCGCTTGCGTGTAGTCGTCCCATTTGTCCATGGCGGCGAGGTCGATCTCGGTGATCTTCCATTGCTTGAACGGATCGTGGCGGCGCTCATGGAAGCGCTTGAGCTGCATCTCGCGGCCGACCTTGAGATAGAATTTGAACAGGTGCGTGCCGCCGTTTACGAGCAACGCTTCGAGATCGGGCGCGTCCCGCAGGAAGTCCGCCACTTCGTCCTCGGTGGCAAACCCCATCACCCGCTCGACGCCGGCCCGGTTGTACCAGGAGCGGTCGAACAGCACGAGATTGCCAGCCGTAGGCAGGTGCTCGATATAGCGCTGGAAGTACCATTGGCCGCGTTCGGCCTCGGTCGGCTTCGACAGGGCCACAGAGCGGGCATGCCGCGGGTTCATGCGCTCGAGAAAGCGCGAGATGCATCCGCCCTTGCCCGACGTGTCGCGGCCCTCGAACAGCGCCACCACCCTGAGACGGGCGCGCTCGACATGAGATTGAAATTTCAGAAGCTCGAGTTGCAGCACCAAAAGCTGCTCCTCGTAGTCCTTGCGCTTGAGCTTCTCCTCATAAGGAAAGCCTCCCGACGGAAGCGCCTTTTCCTCAATGAATTTAGGCAGTTCCGGATTATTCGAGATCGAACCCGGCCAACGCCTTGCTGCCGGCCTTGCCGTTACGTTCCTGCTTGCCCGTCTTTGCCACTGCGGGATCTCCGGTCGGCTGTGGTTTCGTCGAACTGTCATACGGCTGTTGTTTAACACATGCGCGAACGGGGTCGTAGCGCAAGCCGCCCGGAGCTGCCTGAGCCGCTGCCATTCATATTGGTTGAAGACGGCGTGTTTCTGAGGGTTGGAGATTTCATGCACTTCGAGGCATTGTTGCCGTCAATGACGGCAACAAGAGTAGCGGGACAGATCGTAACGGCGGCAAAGGCGGGCCTTGACCGCGCGGCGGAGCGTGCGCAGGTCTGGCGGCGCCGGACGAGCGCGAAGTCGAGCGTCATCTGGCTTGCCGCGCTCGTGTTCCTCGTTCTCGATCTCTTCGCCGGATTGAGCACGCTGGCCGCGGTCGCGGGGTTCACTCTTATCGCCGCCATCGTGGTGTCGGTCCCGGCAACGGGCGGCACGGACGATTCAGACGGGGATGCTTTTCCATTCGAAAGCAGCGCTCGCGGCGGCCATCCGCGCGATCGCGAAACCGGAGAAGCGTGGCACACACTGGTGGATGCCATTCCCGAGCCGACGCTCGCTCTCGATAGCGCCGGCTACGTGATGCATCACAATGCGCAGGTGCGCGAGCTCTTCCCCAAGGTCCGGTCGGGCCAGCCGCTGAGCCACATGTCGCGCAATCCGGATCTGACCGCAGCCGTCGAGAAGGCCATGGCGTCGCCGGAGACCGTCGTGGTGCAATTGTTCGAGCGCATCCCCGTCGAGCGGCGCATCTCGGCGACCATCTCGAGGCTGTCGGGGGGCCGCGAGCTGCGCGGACTGCCTATGCTGCTTCTCACGTTCCGCGACCTGACCGAGCAGGACAAGCTCTCCCAGATGCGCGCCGATTTCGTCGCCAACGCCAGCCACGAGCTGCGCACGCCGCTGGCGTCTCTGCGCGGCTTCGTCGAGACGCTGCAGGGCCCGGCGCGCGACGATCCCGACGCGCGCGAGCGCTTTCTCGGCATCATGGCGAGCCAGGCCGCCCGCATGACGCGCCTGATCGACGATCTGTTGTCGCTGAGCCGCGTCGAGATGCGCGTCCACTTGCCGCCACGCGGCGTCGTCGATCTCAACGAGGTCGCATCCTATGTGGCGCAGGCGCTCGAGCCGCTGGCCGAAGCGTCGAAGACCAAAGTCAGCGTGAGGAAGCTCGAGGGCAGCGCCCGCATCCGCGGCGACCGCGAGGAGATCGTCCAGGTGCTGCAGAACCTGGTCCACAACGCCATCAAGTATGGCCGCGAAGGCGGACACGTCGAGGTCGCGGTCTCGCGCGTCATGGATGGTTCGCCGCCCACCCCGCGCGTGCTCGTCGCCATCGCCGACGACGGCCCGGGCATTGCGGCGGAGCATCTGCCGCGTCTGACCGAGCGCTTCTATCGCGCCAACGTCGCCGCCAGCCGCGAGAAGGGCGGCACCGGGCTCGGCCTCGCCATCGTCAAGCACATCGTCATCCGCCACCGCGGCGACCTCCGCATCTCGAGCGCGGTCGGCAAGGGCTCGACGTTCTCGGTGCTGTTCGAGCTGAACGTCTCGCAGCGTCACGCGCCGGTCCAGCTCACCGCACGCGAGCTAGGACCGGCGGCCTGCGCAAATATGTGTCTTCGACGACCTCGCTCCCGGAAAGGTGCTCGTCCGCGATGCATAGAACTCTCGTCGCTTGGCGGAGACGTCCTAGTCGTGGCGGTACTTCTTGAGCTCGCGCACGAGCTGGGCCATTCGATCCGCGACCTCGGCACCGGTATCGACCGAGGCTTTCAGCGTGGCGCGGTTCTGGATCAGCTTGTTGAGCCGGTCCTGGCATTCGCCGAAGCCGAAGAAGATCTCCTCCGGCGCCTCGACGGTGCCGTCCTCGATGGCGCACATGACCTCGAACGAGTTCTGCGACGCCAGCACCAGCATGGACGCCACGTCGTTGATGGCCTGCTGATAGAGCCGCGCCGCGTCCGTGCTGACGCGCGGCCCGTGCACGCCGAACTTGAGCGGCGATGATCCTTGCCCGCCTTCGCCGGCGAACATCTTCGGGTTGCGCTGGAAGCGACGGAAAATCTCGGTGAGATGCAGGCAGCAGGTCTCGAGCTCGCGCAGCGCCGTCACCGCCTTGCGTTTCGGCCGTATCCTGTCGGGCGTGCGCTCGCGCGCGGCCCAGTTGATGGATGCAATCGACGCGATGGCTCCGAGCGCGGCTATGGCCGGCAGCACGGCGGCAAACGGATCGGGCGCAATACGGCTGTCGGCGTCGAACGGTGCCGGGCTGCCTTTGTCTTTAGCCAATGAGTGCGTTCCCTTCGAGCACCTGAAGCACGAGCGTCGCTGAGCAGATCAAGAGACCCTGCTCACGCTCGCCGGCTAGGTTTAAATCATAATTCACGTGTCAAAATGATGGGATCTGACAGCTTCAGGACCAAATCATGCCTGACAGCGTCAGGCCCAAGTCGGGGCGGCGCATGCTCCTATCTCGGTCCGCGGCGAGGCAAGCGCCTAATTGTGTGCGGCGCAGCGCGGCCCCGCGCGGAAATCGCGTCTCTGCCGCAACAGAAACAGGTGTTCAATACACGCGCGCTTTGGGCTCGATGTAGTTGATTTCGTTGGTCAGCGTCCGCGTGTGCACGGGCCGGTAATCGAGCTTCACCGAGCGGCTGTCGTAATCCGCGAACGCGAGCGTGTGCTTCATCCAGTTCGCGTCGTCGCGGTTCGGGAAATCCTCGCGCGCATGCGCGCCGCGGCTTTCCTGCCGGTTCTCGGCGCCGACGACCGTCACCGCCGCCTGCGCGATGAGGTTGTCGTATTCGAGCGTCTCGATGAGGTCCGAGTTCCAGATCAGCGACCGGTCGGTGACGCGGATGTCGGTCGGTCTCTTTCCAGATCTCGTCGATCTTCTGCACGCCTTCCTTGAGCACCGGGCCGTCGCGGAACACGGCGCAGTTGGCCTGCATCACGCGCTGCATCTTGAGCCGCAGCGCCGCCGTCGGCTCCGAGCCCGTGGCATAGCGGAAGCGATCGAGGCGCGCGAGCGCCGCCTCCGTCGCGTTCTTCGGCAGATCCGGCTGCGATGCGCCCTTCTCGACGCTGGCCTCGCAGCGCAGCGCCGCCGCGCGGCCGAACACGACGAGATCGATCAGCGAATTGGAGCCGAGCCGGTTCGCGCCATGCACCGAGACGCACGCCGCTTCGCCGATCGCCATGAGGCCCGGCACGACGTGATCCGGGTTGCCGTCCTTCAGCGTCAGCACCTCGCCGTGATAGTTCGTCGGGATGCCGCCCATGTTGTAATGCACCGTCGGCAGCACCGGGATCGGCTGGCGCCTCAGGTCGACGCCCGCGAACACCTTGGCGCTCTCCGTGATGCCGGGCAGGCGCTCGTGCAGGATCTTCGGATCGAGATGATCGAGATGCAGGTAGATGTGGTCGGCGTCCGGCCCGACGCCGCGGCCTTCGCGGATCTCGATCGTCATCGAGCGCGAGACGACGTCGCGCGAGGCGAGATCCTTGGCGTGCGGCGCGTAGCGCTCCATGAAGCGCTCGCCCTTGGAGTTGGTGAGATAGCCGCCCTCGCCGCGCGCGCCTTCGGTGATGAGCACGCCCGCGCCGTAGATGCCGGTCGGATGGAACTGCACGAACTCCATGTCCTGCAGCGGCAGCCCGGCGCGCAGCACCATGGCGTTGCCGTCGCCCGTGCACGTGTGCGCGGACGTGCAGGAGAAATAGGCGCGGCCGTAGCCGCCGGTGGCGAGGATGGTGCGCTTGGCGCGGAAGCGATGAATGGTGCCGTCTTCCATCGACAGCGCGATGACGCCGCGGCAGGCGCCTTCCTCGTCCATGAGGAGATCGAGCGCGAAATACTCGATGAAGAATTCGGCCGAATGCCGGAGCGACTGGCCGTACAGCGTATGCAGCATGGCGTGGCCGGTGCGGTCGGCGGCGGCGCAGGTGCGCTGCGCCGGCGGGCCTGCGCCGAACTCGGTCGTCATGCCGCCGAAGGGCCGCTGATAGATGCTTGCCGTCCTCGGTGCGCGAGAACGGCACGCCGTAGTGCTCGAGCTCGTAGACGGCATCCGGCGCGTGCCGGCAGAGATATTCGATGGCGTCCTGGTCGCCGAGCCAGTCCGAGCCCTTGACGGTGTCGTACATGTGCCAGCGCCAGTTGTCCGGCCCCATGTTGCCGAGCGAGGCCGCGACGCCGCCCTGGGCCGCAACCGTGTGCGAGCGCGTCGGAAACACCTTGGTGATGCAGGCCGTCTTGAGCCCGGCTTCGGCGGCGCCGAGCGTCGCGCGCAAGCCCGCGCCGCCCGCGCCGACGACGACCACGTCATAGGTGTGATCGATGATCGGATACGCGTGGCCGGTCACGGCCGGCGCCGAGGGCTGTTCCTTGCCGTTGGTCTTGGCTGCCATCGTCTGCGTTAGCCTCCGAAGGAGAGCTTCAGGATCGCCAAGGCGCTGCCCGCGCCGACGACGATTGCGAAGAAGGTATTGAGGGTCAGAAGGCTGATCTTGAGCGCCCTCACCGTGGATGTAGTCCTCGATGATCACCTGCATGCCGAGGCGCATGTGGATCGCGGCCGAGCAGACGAACAGCAACAGCGGCAGCGCGACCAGCGGATGCGCCAGCGTGCTCTTGACCGTCGCATGATCCGCATAGGCCAGGTTGACGGCGACGCAAATCAGGAACAGCGTCAGCACGGCGTTGGAGGCGCCGGTCAGGCGCTGCATCCAGAAATGATCCGCGCCTTCCTTGGCCGACCCGAGTCCGCGCACCTTCTTCAGTGGCGTGCGCATGGTCATGCGAGCGGCCCTCCGGTGCGGGTCCACACGAATAGCCCAGATCAGCAGGGTTGCCGTCAGCGACAGCGCCAGCGAGCCCCACGACAGCAGATCGACAGTCTTGAGGTCGAACCCGTGCCCGGTATCCCAGATGAAATGGCGGAAGCCGCCCAGCATGTGATGGATGCAGCGCCCAGGTGTAGCCGATGAGCACGATCTGGCCCGGCCAGGTGCCGAGAAGCCCGGTCACATAGTTGAAGTAGTCCGGCCCCGTCGCGGCGGCGATCAGCACCCAGGCAAGAATGAGCGTCCCGAAATACAGCGCCGCGCCGGTCATGCGATGCACGATCGACATGACCATGTTGATCTCGGGCGCATAAATCTGCAGATGCGGCGAGAGAGGGCGCGCCGAAGCACTGCCCCGCTCGGATTTTGCTCCGGCCATTCGGCTTAGTCCCTTTGAATTCGCAAGACAATGCTGCGAAGTCCCGGCTCATTCGCGGTCAAGGCGCGAAGACCAGAAGCTAGATTGCTGTTCTATCGTGCTTAAGGGAAGGCGGCAATTCGCCAGTGCGCAGCCGAGGCGTGGCAAAGCCCCGCCGGACATAAGTGCAACGGCCGCAATGCCAGCGCTAACGCCGTGTTTACTTCGCGGCGCCGAGCGTGCCGCAGGCGATCCGAGCGCCGGCTTCTCCCTCGGGGTCGGTGAGGTGGTCGTCGGCCTTCTCGAAGATCACGATCGACGTTCCGTCGGCATCGAGCAGCTGCTCTTCCATGTCGGGGCTCAGCGTCACGAACGGGCTCAGCAACTCGGCCTCCACGTCGCCGCTGGCACTGGCGAAGATGTTCGGCAGGTCGCCCGCCATCGGTCCGTCCTCGTTGAGGAAGCCGTGCGC
Organism: uncultured Alphaproteobacteria bacterium; assembly: GCA_963831345.1. Lineage (GTDB taxonomy): Bacteria > Pseudomonadota > Alphaproteobacteria > Rhizobiales > Hyphomicrobiaceae > Hyphomicrobium_C. The sequence continues at coordinate 189,130 of CAWHPZ010000030.1, read as the reverse complement.
CGCCCCGAGCGGATTGTGGATCGCCGCAGCGCCCGAGAAATCGGCCTCGCAGGAGCCCATCTCGTGGAAGTGGATCGCGTGCGGGCCCGGAGGCAGCCCGGCGAGCTTGATCTTGATCAGCGCGCCGCCGCGCGCGGTCACGACCTCCACAGTGCCGAGGCTCTTGCCGCTGGCATCCTTGATTTCCGCGACCGCCTTTTCGCCGGCCGCGAAAACCTCTGCCGCTGGAGAGGCGACGAGGGCCGCGCCCAAAGCCAAAGACCACACCTTACGCATACTCACATCCCCTTGCCCGGCCGGTTGTCCGTGCTCGTTCCGACGCGGTTCGTGACGGCAAAAAACGGCGTCAATATAGCCGCCGCATCGGCAGCGCGTATGACAGGGCTTTTAATGAAACCTGTGATTCACGCTTCGGCCCTTTTTTGGCGCTGCCGATTCACGTCGCGCCTGATAGGAGGCGCTTGCCGGAGGCATGTCTTCGACATGACGATCGGAGCGACTAGCGTGGCAGAACGAGCCATATGTCGAGGTCGAGCATGACGCCGTCGACATACTCGCCCTTGTCGTTCTTGAACGGGAAGGCCGAGCAATCCTGGTTCTTGACCGCGACGAGACGGGTGCGCAGCGCACCGACATCCGTACGGCCCGGGAGCTCCACTTTTTCCAGTACCTCCGACCATGCGTAAACGGTATCGCCGGCGAAAAGCGGCGCCACGTGCCGGCCGCCGTTGATGGCGGCGATGTGGAAGGCGTTGTTCAGGCCATTGAACGACAGCGCGCGGGCGAGCGAGATGGTCACGCCGCCGTAGATGATGCGCTTGCCGAAGCGGCCCTTGGATTCCGTGTGCTGGTTGAAGTGAACCTTGGCCGTGTTCTGATAGAGGCGCGTCGCCATCGCATGCTCGGCCTCTTCGATCGTCATGCCGTCGACGTGGTCGATCTTCTCGCCGACCTCGTAGTCGCCCCACTTATAGGGCGCGCCCGCGAGCGCGTAATCATAGGCGGCGGTGTCGAGCGGCGGGCACGCTCATGCCGATCTCGGCGGGATCGACGCGGTCGGGCAGCTTGGGCACGACGGCTTCCGGCGCGGGCGCGTTCTTGTCGCGCTTACGCACCATGACCCAGCGCACGTATTCGAGAACGACCTCGCCCTTCTGGTTCCGGCCCGTGGAGCGCACGTAGACCGTGCCGGTCTCCTTGTTGGAGTTCTCCTTGAGGCCGATGACCTCGGAGACGGTGGAGAGCGTGTCGCCCGGATAGGCCGGCTTCAGGAAGCGGCCGGCCGCATAGCCGAGGTTGGCGATGGCGTTGAGGGAAATGTCGGGCACGGTCTTGCCGAACACGACGTGGAACAGCAGCAGGTCGTCGACCGGCGAGCGCGGATAACCGATGGCGCGCGCGAACTGATCCGACGACTGCACGGCGAACCGCGGTCCGTAGAGACTTGTATAGAGCGCCACATCGCCCTCGGTGAGGGTGCGCGGCGTGGCGTGATTCAGGATCTGGCCGACGCGATAGTCCTCGAAGTAGTTGCCGGGATTGGTTTTTGTCATTGCTCGGATCTCGGTTGCTCGGCCTCGGACCATCGGCTTTTGATGAGACCATGATTCACGCTTCGCACTGGTAGGGTCCGAAGCGATCATGGTCTGGGGCGCCATATGACATTTTTGGCCGCCATGCGCGAGAGCAGCCAAGGGTTCGGATCGTCGCGGGGGCGGGCCGGCCTAGCTCCCCTCTCACCCGGCCTGCGGGCTAGGGGAGAGGGATAGTGGTGCGGCCCGGCTACTGCCCATGAGCCGCATGCTGCAAGCAGGCCCGCACCTGACCCCCCCCTCTACCCTTCGCCCCGAGACGATGGGGGAGGCAAAGGCTAGAACCACTCCTCGATTTCCTTAACGGAGTTGGCGATGGCGACCGTGCGCTTGGCCTGCACCAGATGCAGCCGCTCGACCATCTTGCCGTCCACGGTGATCACGCCCTTGTTGACGTTCTCCGTCAGGTCGAAGGCGCGGATGACGGTTTTGGCCCAGGCGACTTCCTCCTCGGACGGAGAGAAAATCTCGTTGCAGGGGTCGATCTGCGAGGGGTGGATCAGCGTCTTGCCGTCCATGCCGAGCGTGCGGCCGTATTCGCACTCCTCGCGGAAGCCGGCCTCGTCCTTGAAGTCGTTGTAGACGCCGTCGATGATGTCGAGGCCATAGGCGCGCGCGGCCACGATGGCGAGCGCCAGCCAGGGCACGACGGCGAGCCGGTTATGCAGCGCCCTGGCCCGGCTTTCCTTGAGCAGATCGTTGGTGCCCATGACGAAGCAGACGAGCCGGTTCTCCGGGTCGGCGCCGACGGCCGCGATCTCGCCCGCGTGCAGAACCGACATCGGCGTCTCGATCATGGCCCAGAGCTTGGTCTTTTCCGGCGCGTCGACCGATTTCAGGATCTTGGCCGCGCTGATGATGTCGCCTGGGTGCGCCACCTTGGGCAGCAGGATGGCATCGGGTCCGGCGGCGGCAGCGGCCAGCAGATCCGCTGTGCCCCATGCGGTCTCGAGCGCGTTGGGGCGGATGACGACCTCGCGCCGCCCATAGCCGCCCTCGCGCACCGCCTCCGTCACCTTTTTCCGCGCCGTCACCTTGGCCTCGGGTCCGACCGAATCCTCGAGATCGAGAATGATGGCGTCCGCCGCCAGCGAGCGCGCCTTTTCCAGCGCCCGATCGTTGGCGCCCGGCATATAGAGAACGCTGCGTCTGGGACGGGTTTTTTGCATGGGCTCTCCTCCCCGCGAGTGCGCGATGCTGCAATGCAACGTCGTTGCATAGTTAATGCAAGATGCGCGCCGCACCAACGAGACCTTTGGCGTGATCTCAGTGTCTTTCTGACTTAAGCGGCAACGGCTATCCCCCTCACCCGCGTGTCCCGCCTCCGCCGGGACCGCGACCTCTCCCCACAGGGGAGACGGTGAAGAAATATCGCGGCACACCCCTTTTTCACCTCTCCCCGGCGGGGAGAGGTCGACGCCGTCCATGCGAAGCATGGCTTCGCCATGAAGGCGGCGGGTGAGGGGGACAATCGCTGCGACAGAAAGACTCTAACGCCGCTTCGCGAGCCAAATCGTGTGCCCGCCGCAGGCCGGGTCCTCGACCACATGGGCGACGACGTCGAAGCCACATTGATCGAGCAGTGATCTGTATTCGTCCACATCCAGGCTGGCGTGATAGAGCGGCTCGCCGTGAAAGCTGCCGATGGCCACGCCGTGCGCCGGGCCGCTCGTGAACATGAGCGCGCCCCTCTCCGCGATGTGGTCGCGGAAGATCGGAAACATGCCGCGCTGGTCGTCCGGCGTCAGATGAAAGAAGCTGTCCCAGGCGACGATGCCGTCGAAACGCCGGCCGAGATCGAGCCTGCGCATGTCGGCGACAGTCCAGGTGCTGCCTGGAAATCGCTCCGTACAGAGGGAGATGAGGGCCGGCGACGAATTCACGCCGGTCACGTCATGTCCGCATGCGATGAAATAGCGGGCAATCGGCTCTCCCGAGCCGCAGCCGAGGTCGAGCACAGAGCCGCGGCTCGGCAGCAGCGCCAGAAACCGGTCCAGCCACGGCTTCTCGAACAGGCTGCGGCCTCTGTCCGCGTCCCAGTTTGCCGCTTTGCGTTGATAGAGGTCGATTATTCGGTCAGATTCAGTGGACATGACGGGCCTTCTAGGCCGGTTGCTCGCGCCAGACAATCATGACGGCGAACGACACCACATCAGGAGGAGCCGATGGCGACCGTACTCGCGATGTCCTCGATGGTGGCGCGCGGCCATGTGGGTCTCGGGGCCATCACGCCGGTCCTGCAGCTCCTGGGGCACGAGGTCATCGCGCTGCCGACGGTCGTGCTGTCGAACCATCCGGCGCATCGCGATGTGGCGCGGCTCGATGTCCCGCCATCCAGGCTCGAGGCCATGCTGGACGCCATCGAGGCGAATGGCTGGCTCGGCAGCGTCGATGCGGTTCTGACCGGATATCTGCCGACCGTGTCGCATGTGGAGTTCGCGCGTAAGCTCGTGGCCCGCGTGCGCGCCCGCCAGCCAGCGGCCATTTATTTCTGTGACCCGGTCATGGGCGATCTGCCGAGAGGGCTCTACATCGACGACGCTCCGGCCGAGACGATTTCGGAGCGGCTGATCGAGAAGGCGGACTATCTGACCCCCAATCTGTTCGAGCTGCAGTGGCTGTCGGGCGAGCCGGTCAGCGACTTGGCCTCGGCGGTAAAGGCCGCGCGTTCGCTGCCGGCGCCCGTGACGCTCATCACCTCGGTGCCGCTGTCCGGAAATCAGCTCGCCAATGTGCTCGTCACCGAGCGCGGCGCCTGGACGTGTGCCGGTCCGAGGCTGGAGGCGGTTCCGCACGGCACCGGAGACTTCCTCGCCGCGCGCTTCGCTGCCGAATGCCTGAAGGGGAGAGACATGCCCGGCGCCCTCGGCGCGGCGACGGCATCAGTATCCGTGCTGGCCTCCCACAGCATAGGACGAGATGAGCTTGCTCTCGTTCCTGCGCAGGAGGCGTGGCTTCGCGCGCAACCAACACCCACTACGGCGGTTTGACTACATGACGCACCGTGTTGCCGCGGATTGACGTGGCAGTCAGTGTCGCGCACACATAGGGAGTTGATCGCAGTTCAAGAGAATATCGCAATGGTGAACAAGCTTCGTGGTGCACTTAAGTTCATTCATCACGAGGCGTCCGGCGGCGTCATACTGCTGATCGCAGCGGTCTTCGCGCTGATCCTGGCCAACTCCCCGCTGGCGTCGCTCTATGGCGCTCTGCTCGATACGCCCGTGAGCATCCGCATCGGCGCGCTCGCGGTCGACAAGAACCTGCTGCACTGGATCAACGATGGCCTGATGGCCATTTTCTTTTTTCACGTGGGGCTCGAGATCAAGCGCGAGCTCGTGGAAGGCGAGCTGTCCAGCGTCCGCCAGGCCTCGCTGCCGGCTATCGGCGCGCTCGGTGGCATGATCGTGCCGGCGTTGATCTACGTGGCGCTCAACTTCAACGACACCAAGGCCCTGCACGGCTGGGCCATTCCGACAGCAACCGACATTGCCTTTGCCGTCGGCATTCTGGCCCTCGTCGGCTCGCGCATTCCTCCGGCCCTCAAGATCTTCCTGCTGGCGCTCGCCATCATCGACGACCTTGGCGCCATCATCATCATCGCGTTCTTCTACACGTCGAACTTGTCACTATTGGCGCTGTCGTTCGCGGGACTTGGCATTGCCATCCTCTTCCTGTTGAATCGCTACTCCGTCACGCGCACTGCGGCCTATGTGCTGGCAGGCATCCTGGTTTGGTTCTGCGTCCTGAAATCCGGTGTCCACGCCACGCTCGCAGGCGTCATCACCGCTCTCGCCGTACCGCTCAGGACCTCCGACCCTACCGGACGGATAACGGGCGGCACGCCGTTCGCCGCCAAGCTGCAAGAGGCGCTGCATCCCTGGGTCAATTTCGGCGTTCTGCCAGCGTTTGCTTTTGCCAATGCCGGCGTGTCGCTGTCCGGCATGACGCTCGCCGGACTGTCGGCCCCCATACCGCTCGGCATCGCGCTCGGCCTGCTCATAGGCAAGCCCATCGGCGTGTTCCTGTTCTCGCGCTCGGCCATCGCGTTGGGCATCGGCTCTATCCCCGAAGGCTCGAGCTGGATTCAGCTTTTCGGAGTTCTCGATCCTGGCCGGCATCGGCTTCACCATGAGCCTGTTCATCGGCATGCTGGCCTTCCCGGACCCGGCCTATGCCGCCGACATCCGCATCGGCGTGCTGATGGGCTCGGTCACGTCGGCGATCATCGGGTATCTGGTGCTGAGCCGCACCAAGCCCGCCAGCTGGGTGCGCAACGGCGACGCGTAACCCGCAAATAAAAAGGCGCGCCGAACCGCTTTTGGTCCGGCGCGCCCGTTTGAAAAAGTCTGCCGCTAGGCCACGCCCTTCGAGGCCCGCTGCTGCGCCCGGTACGTCGCCGACGAGCGCGACTTGTACTTCTCGGTTAGACCATCCCACTCGATTTCGAGCGATCCGCCGCTGATCTTGTGCTGGCGGTCCCAGTTCGTCAGCAGGTCGATGCAGGCGTGGTCGATGTAGTCGAGATCGCCGATATGGACATGCACGTTGGTGTTCGGCTTCAGCTGCTCGAGCTCGCGGGCCAGCATCGGCAAGCGAATGAGTGTCGCCGCGCCCTTGAGGCGGAGGTCGACGCGGTTGCCGCTCTCCTCCTTTTGCACCTCGAGGTGCGAGAAGGCGTAGAGCAGCTTCAGGAGCGACAGTCCCAGTCCGACCACCACGCCCAAAAGCAGGTTCGTTGCGACGATCATGGCGATGGTGATGAAGTAGATCGCCACCTCGCTGCGTCCGTACTTTTGCAGCGTCGGCACGATCTTGGGATAGGCCAGCTTGTAGCCGGTGTAGACGAGCACGGCGGCGAGCGCCGAGATCGGGATGTAGTTGAGCGTGAACGGCAGCACGCTCGCGAACAGAAGCAGCCAGACGCCGTGCAGGATCGCGGAAGCGCGCGTCACGGCGCCGGCGTCGACGTTGGCGCCCGAGCGCACGATGACGCCGGTCATGGGCAGCACGCCGAGCAGGCCGCAGATCATGTTGCCGACGCCCTGCGCCGAAAGCTCCTTGTCGTACTTGGTCCTGGGGCCGCTGTGCATCTGGTCCACGGCGGTGGCGCAGAGCAGCGTCTCGGCGCTGGCGATGAAGGCGATCGAGATCGCACCGATCAGGATCGGGGCTTCGATGATGCGCGTCAGGTGATCGATCGTGGGGAACGCCACGGTGGACCAGATGTTGTCCGGCACGCTGACGTAGGTGATGTCCGAGAGTCCGAGAACGTAAGCCGCAAGAATCGCGACGATGACACCGACCAGAGGAGCCGGCATCACGCGCCACGCCTTGGGCGCATACGACCAGCCGATGATCGTGAGGATGGTGAGCAGGCCGATGCCGCCCGCTTTGAGGTGATGGTCTCCGGCTTCGATGGCGGCCATCAGCGCGCCCGGCATGCCGACAAGGTTCTGGATGCCGGTGCCGAGCGGCTTTCCGTCCAGCATGACGTGGAACTGCGCCACGAGGATCAGAACGCCGATGCCGGCGAGCATGCCGTGAATGACCGCCGGCGAGACGGCGCGGAACCACTGGCCGAGCTTGAACGAGCCGGCCGCGAACTGAAGGATGCCGGCGAACAGCACGACCACGCCGAGCATCTCGACGCCGTTGGCCTGCACGAATTGCAGCACGAGGACCGAGAGGCCGGCAGCCGGTCCGCTCACCTGCAGCGGTGAGCCCGCCAGAAACCCGACGACGAGGCCGCCGATGATGCCGGTGATGATGCCGGCCGTGGGCGGCATGCCGGATGCGATGGAGATACCCATGCACAATGGAAGTGCCACGAGGAACACGACGACCGAGGCCAGCAGATCGCGGCCGAGCGTTGATGTTTGCGCTTGAGCTGTCATTTCCCATTCGCACCTTGCCCGCGAGTAAGCTGCGGCGGCGCGCCCCTTGATATGTCCCAGTTTTTTGCGGATTTGAGCCCGTGGCGGCGACGATAGGCACAAAATTGCCGCACCCGCAACAGTGGCACCCATTGCACAAGCGTAATGGGAAGCAAAAATTGGCGGTCGGCGGAGCGACTACCTTTCTGGGTGGCCGGAAACACCCCGACCGGCTGATAGCAAATGGCGTGCGGCGAGATTACGCTTTGTTCGATGGGGCCGGTGCTGGCAGGTTGGCGTCCGATCTGAACCCCGCAGTCAGTCCCGAGACCCCCGCTTAACCCTCACACAGGGCGCTTTCGCATGAGCAGTTTTCCAGAGAAGCTGACCGACCAATTCCGCCGCTTCAAGCACCGCCATTTCGTGCCGAACGCAGATCACTACGAGGAGCTGGCCAAGTACGGCCAGAAGCCTGACACCATGGTGATCTCGTGCTGCGACAGCCGCGTCGACCCCGAAACCATCTTCAGCGCCATGCCGGGCGAGCTGTTCGTCGTTCGCAACGTCGCGAACCTCGTTCCGCCGTATGAGACCGGCGGCAAGTTCCACGGCGTCTCGACCGCGATCGAATTCGCGATCATGAACCTGCGCGTGAAGCATGTGATCGTCATGGGCCATTCCGGCTGCGGCGGCGTCAAGGCCGCGCTCGACCAGAGCGCCGCGATTCAGACGGAAGCCATGTTCATCTCGCGCTGGATGTCGATGCTCGACGACGCCCGTCTGCGCGTTGTCGCCGCCCACCAGATGGCGCCGCAGGCCGAGAAGCAGAAGCTGCTCGAGATGGAGGGCATCAAGACCTCGATCAGCGAACCTGCGCACGTTCCCGTTCGTGAAGGACGTCGAGGACAAGGGCCGTCTGTCGCTGCACGGGGCCTATTTCGACATCGCGAGCGGCACGCTGAGCGTGCTCAACCACTCGCGCGGCGAGTTCTTTTCGCTTTAGCGTGGTGCCTCCGCTCGTGCGGAGCTTGGCTCGGAGTGATGTCTGCGCGTAGACGGCTGCGAGCTGCCTATCACTGTCATCCTGCGGGCTTGGTCTCCGATGGATCGCATCCGATCCGCGGGAGTAACAGCGATGCGGTGCGCGCCGACAGCCTGTCCTGCACTTCGCGCGATGCCCAACCCTGGATCCTAGGCACAAGGCACTAGCGATGACCATCTGGTCGAGTCAGACCGCTACTTCGCCGCAGTCGGCGCGGCCTTGGCGGCTTCGATGGCCGGCAGGAGCTTGGTCTCCATGCTTTCCTTCGTGACCGGGCCGACGTGCTTGTAGGCGATCGTACCCTGGCCGTTGACGACGAACGTCTCCGGCATGCCGTAGACGCCCCACTCGATGGCGCCGCGGCCGCTCGCGTCGGTGCCGACGGCCTTGAACGGATTGCCGTAGCGGCCGAGGAACCGGCGCGCCGACGTGGTCTGGTCCTTGTAGTTGATGCCGTAGAGATCGACGCCCGAGCGCTGCTGCAGCTCGATCAGCAGCGGCTGCTCCTCGACGCAGGGGCCGCACCACGAGGCCCAGAAATTCACGACCGAGACCTTGCCGTGGCCGAGATCCGCGCTGGTGAAGCCCGGCACGGCCGCTCCAGCATTCTGTAGCCCTTCGAGCGCCGGAAACTCCGTCTGCGGCACGGGCTTGCCGATCAGCGCCGACGGCAGCTTCGAGGGATCGCCGGACGTCAGCGCGAATGCGAACAGCATCGCGACAGCCGCGAAGATGAGGGCCGGGGCCGCAACCCAGCCGAAGCCGCGGCGCGGCTGTTCAAGCTTCGTGAGGGGATCGACTGCCATGATCAGCTGCGCCGCGCCGAGCGGCGGGTGATGCCGCGGGCTTCGAGGTCGCGCAGCGCGCGATCCTGCCGCCGGCCGTCAAAGACGAACCAGGCGATGAGCCCACCGACGATGAACGTCATGGCGCCGTAAGAAGCCAGGATGAAGCCGGCGTGTGGTCCGAGATCCATGTGTCGTTACTCCGCCGCGACCGGGGCGCGATCGCCCTGCTCGACTTCGGCGATGCGCAGCGCCTTCACGCGCCGCCTGAGAATTTCGTTCCGCATGCCTTTGAGATGCAGCGCGACGGCCAGCAGCGTGAAGCCCACGGCTGAGATCAAAAGTGGCGTGCGCATGCTCGGGTCGACCGTCGACGTGAAGCCCGTCGACGGCTGATGCAGCGTGTTCCACCAGTCGACCGAGAACTTGATGATCGGCAGGATGGCGACGCCGACGAGGGCAAGCACGGCCGTGAGCTTGCTCGCGAGCGATTCATCCTCGAGCGACGAGCGCAGAGCCATCAAGCCGAGGTAGAGGAAAAACAGAATCAGCACCGAGGTCAGCCGCGCGTCCCACACCCAGTAGGTGCCCCACATGGGCTTGCCCCATAGCGACCCGGTGATGAGCGCCGCGAGCGTGAAGGCCGCTCCGATCGGCGCTGCCGTCTTGGCGGAGACGTCGGCCAGAGGATGGCGGAACACCAACAGCCCGAAGCTCGAAATGGCGATGATCGAATAGTACATCATCGCCAGCCACGCGGCCGGCACGTGGATGTACATGATCTTCACCGTCTCGCCCTGCTGGTAGTCGGGCGGCGCCACGAAGAAAACGAGGTACATGGCGTAGCCGATGAACAGGAATGCGCCGGCCCATAACCACGGCAGGAGGGCCGCGGACAGTTCCATGAAACGGGTGGGATTAGCCAATCGTTGCGTGAGGGTCTGCATGGCACTCATCTAAGGGTTCGGAGCCTCGAGCGCAATTCGCTCGTCACTGCATTTGCAGCCGTAACGCCCCGGCCGCAGCTACAGGCGCAAGCACCATTGATGCCAGTGAAATTGCGGTAAGGATAAGGAACGAGGCCTCGAATCCGTCGAGCCCCAGCGTGGCCTGGCTTATGGCCGAAATGCCGAAAATCAGCGTCGGCACATAGAGCGGCAGCACCAGCAGCGCCAGCAGCAGGCCGCCGCGCCGCGCCTTGAGGGTCAGCGCCGCGCCGATGGTGCCGAGAAAGCTGATGGCCGGCGTTCCGGCGAACATCGTTAACATGAGGGCCGGATAGGCCTTGGCCTCGAGGTTGAGCAAAAGCCCCAGGACCGGCGCCAGCAGCGCGAGAGGAATTCCCGTCGAGATCCAGTGCGCCAGCGCCTTGGCGGCGGTGGCGAGCTCGAGCGGCAGCGGCGCCGTCGCCATGACTTCGAGCGACCCGTCTTCATGATCGGCTTCGAAAATCCGCGGCAGGGAAAGAAGTGCTGCAAGCAGCAGCGCGATCCACACGATGCCCGGCGCGATGCGCGACAGAAGCTTGAGGTCGGGCCCCAGGCCGAGCGGCAGCAGCGTCACCACCAGCAGGAAGAAGCCGAGCGCCGTGCCGACGGCCGATCCTTCGCGCAGCGCCAACACGAGATCGCGTTTGATGAGCGTCATGAACGCGTTCATGCGGGCGCTCCCGTCTCGCCAAGGCGCAGCGTGATGGTGTTCTGGAGGCCAAGCGGCAGATGCGTCGCCGCGACGACGATGCCGCCGCCGGCAAGATGCTCGTTCAGAATGCCGGTCAGCAGCGCCGTCGACGCGTCATCCAGCGATGACGTCGGCTCATCGAGCAGCCACACGGGCCGTGCCGCAACCAGCAGGCGAGCGAGCGAAAGCCGCCGCTTCTGACCTGCCGAAAGCAATCCGGCCGGGATGTCGGCGAGATGCGAAAGTGCCAGGCGCGCGAGCGCGGCGTTCACGCGCGCGGCGGTCGGCTGCGACGACGGTCCCATCGCGAGATAATCCGACCAGAACACTAGGTTTTCAAAAGCCGTCAGGTTGGCCTTGAGGCCGGTCAGGTGGCCCACGTAGTGGCATTGCTCGGCCCGGTCGCGCTCGGGATCGCCGCCTTCGAGCTCGATGCGTCCCGCCTCGGGCCGAATGAAACCTGCAAGCGCGCGGATGAGCGTCGTCTTGCCGGCGCCGTTCGGACCAACGATCACAAGCGCTTCGCCCGCACGCGCCGCGAGCGACAGGTCGCGAATGAGAACGCGCTGTCCGCGGGCGAGGGTGAGATTGTCGGCGAGGAGGAGCAAGGCTTTTGACCGTTCGAGGCCCGGGCGGCCGGCGCCGAAGAAGTGGATTGCCCAAGGATGGGGCAAGGAAGCGTGGTTCTTATCGACGCTGGCCTATATAAGAGGCTTGCTTCATTGTTCGCCAGTGCAAAAATAGGCGGTGTCCTGACGGGCCCGCTCGGCCCGTTCGCAGAGGCCGTTGCCGTGGTGCCGTGCTCGTTGCACCCGACTGGTCCGCGTCTAGCAGGACTTTTCTTGGAGGGAGAAAAAACTTGAGCATCAACTCGGTCGCGCCCGCCTCACTGGACAGCTTCAAATGCAAGAAGACGCTCGAAGCCGGCGGCCAGACGTATGTTTACTATTCGCTGCCCGAGGCCGAGAAGAACGGGCTCACGGGCATCTCGAAGCTCCCCTACTCCATGAAGGTTCTGCTCGAGAACCTGCTGCGCAACGAGGACGGCCGCTCGGTCACGAAGGCCGACATCGTCGCCATGTCGGAGTGGCTGGTTAACAAGGGCAAGGCCGAGAAGGAAATCGGCTTCCGCCCCGCGCGCGTGCTGATGCAGGATTTCACCGGCGTGCCCGCCGTGGTCGATCTCGCCGCCATGCGCGACGGCATGCTGACGCTCGGCGGCGACGCCAAGAAGATCAACCCGCTGGTGCCGGTCGATCTCGTCATCGACCACTCGGTCATCGTCGACGCCTTCGGCAGCGCCTGACTCACTCGGCAACGAACGTCGAGCTCGAATACGAGCGCAACGGCGAGCGCTACATCTTCCTGAAGTGGGGCCAGGACGCATTCGCGAACTTCCGCGTCGTGCCGCCCGGCACCGGCATCTGCCATCAGGTGAACCTCGAATATCTGGCGCAGACGGTCTGGACCGCCGCGCTCGCCGACGGCAACGACACTCGCCTATCCGGATACGCTCGTCGGCACCGACAGCCACACGACCATGGTCAACGGCCTTGCCGTGCTCGGCTGGGGCGTCGGCGGCATCGAAGCTGAAGCGGCCATGCTGGGCCAGCCGCAGTCGATGCTGATCCCCGAGGTCATCGGCTTCAAGGTGACGGGCGCGATGAAGGAAGGCGTGACCGCGACCGACCTCGTGCTCACCGTCACGCAGATGCTGCGCAAGAAGGGCGTGGTCAACAAGTTCGTCGAGTTCTTCGGCCCCGGCCTCGATCACATGACGCTCGCCGACCGCGCCACCATCGCCAACATGGCGCCCGAGTACGGCGCCACGTGCGGCTTCTTCCCGGTCGACGGCGAGACGCTCAACTATCTCACCATCTCCGGCCGTGAGCAGGCGCGCATCGCGCTCGTCGATGCTTACGCCAAGGCGCAGGGCCTCTACCGCACGCCCGATGCCGGCGATCCGGTCTTCACCGACACGCTGGAGCTTGATCTCGCCTCCGTCGTTCCCTCGGTCGCCGGACCCAAGCGTCCCGAAGGCCGCATCTCGCTGCCGGACGTGAAGAGCGGCTTCGCGACCGCTCTCGAAGGCGAATACAAAAAGCCCCTCGAAGGCCAGAAGCGCGTCAAGGTCGAAGGCCGCGATTTCGACCTCGGCCATGGCGACGTCGTCATCGCCGCCATCACCAGCTGCACCAACACGTCGAATCCGTCGGTGCTCATCTCCGCCGGACTGTTGGCCCGCAATGCCTTCCAGAAAGGTCTCAAGGCCAAGCCCTGGGTGAAAACCTCGCTCGCACCTGGAAGCCAGGTCGTCGCCGCTTATCTCGAAAAGGCAGGCCTGCAGAAATATCTGGATGACGTGGGCTTCAATCTGGTCGGCTTCGGCTGCACCACCTGCATCGGAAACTCCGGCCCGCTGCCGGCAGAGATCTCGAAAGCCATCAACGACAACGGCCTCGTGGCGGCCGCCGTGCTGTCCGGCAACCGCAACTTCGAAGGCCGCGTCAGCCCGGACGTGCAGGCGAACTATCTCGCCTCGCCGCCGCTGGTCGTCGCTTATGCGCTCGCGGGCTCGGTGACGAAGGATCTCGGCAGCGAGCCGCTTGGGCACCGGCAGCGACGGCAAGCCGGTTTTCCTCAAGGACATCTGGCCCTCGAACCACGAGATCCAGAAGTTCATCGTCGAGAACGTCACGCGCGACCTGTTCAAATCCAAGTACGCCGACGTCTTCCGCGGCGACGAGCTCTGGCGCGGGATCAAGTCCGGCGAGAGCCTGACGTACGGTTGGGACAACAAATCGACCTACGTGCAGAACCCGCCCTACTTCGAGGGCATCTCCAAGACGCCGACGCCGATCACCGACATCGAGGGCGCCCGCGTGCTGGCGCTGTTCGGCGACAAGATCACCACCGACCACATCTCGCCGGCCGGCTCCATCAAGGCGTCGTCACCGGCCGGAAAGTATCTCGTCGCCGAGGGCGTGGCGCCCGCCGACTTCAACCAGTACGGAACGCGCCGCGGCAACCACGAAGTCATGATGCGCGGCACGTTCGCCAACATCCGCATCAAGAACTTCATGGTCAAGGATGACGCCGGCAACGTCGTCGAAGGCGGCTACACCATCCACCAGCCTTCGGGCGAGCGCACGTCCATCTACGATGCCGCGCAGCGCTATCAGGCCGAAGGCGTGCCGCTCGTCGTGTTCGCCGGTATCGAATACGGCAACGGCTCGTCGCGCGACTGGGCCGCCAAGGGCACCAACCTGCTCGGCGTAAAGGCCGTCGTCGCTCAGTCGTTCGAACGCATCCATCGCTCGAACCTGGTCGGCATGGGCGTCATTCCGTTCACCTTCCAGGCCGGGCACATCCTGGCAGTCGCTGGGTCTCGACGGCAGCGAGACGGTGACGCTCAAGGGCCTCAAGTCCCTGAAACCCCGGCAGATCGTCGAGGCGGTCATCAAGAAGGCCGACGGCAGCACCTCCACGGTGCCGCTCATCTGCCGGATCGATACGCTGGACGAGATCGAATACTACAAGAACGGCGGCATCCTGCAGTACGTGCTCAGGAACCTCGCGGCCTGAGGCAGGCGCTCCATTCCCTCTCCCCGGCCTGCTTTCGCGGCCGCCTGCTCCGCCAAGGGAGAGGTGAGGGTGAGGGGCAGACCTTACCGCTGCGCACATGGCGACTGCCCCTCATCGCCGACCGGGCTAGGCCACTCGGCGTGCCGCTGCAGCTGGGCCGAGTGAGGAGCTTTCGCTTCACAAAAGCGTTTACCTAACCCAATCGTGACCAGGGCGTAACCTGACAAGGCCGGCGCCCGTGCGTATATTCGGCGTGCGGGTACTCCGTTCGGAAAGGCTGCTGTCACCCATGCGCCGCATGCTTCTTTTGGCCTTCTGGCTTCTGGCCGTCCCGGCCGCCACCGCGGGCGGCTGACGAGGCAACACCCGTGTCGCCTTCGCAGCCTCAGCCCATCCGCGCCGTCGTCGAGCTGTTCACGAGCCAGGGCTGCTCGAACTGCCCGCCGGCCGACGCGCTGCTCAAGACCTACGCCGACAGGAAGGACGTCATCGCGCTGTCGCTGCCGGTCGATTACTGGGACTACATCGGCTGGAAGGATACGCTGGCCTCGACGCGCAACACCGAGCGCCAGCGCACGTACGCGAAGAACTTCGGCATTGGCCCCGTGTATACGCCGCAAGTCGTCGTCAACGGATCGGCGCAGGCGTTGGGCTCCTCCGCCGAGGAGATCGACCAAGCCATCGAAACGAGCGATGCCGCAACAGCGTCACGCCGCGTGCCGGTCGCCTTCTGGAATTACGGCGACAGCGTCATCATCGAGACCGGTGGCGCGCCGGCGGGCGCGGCGTCCAAGGACGCCACCATCTGGCTGGCCGTGGTGCAGAAGTCGGTCGAGGTGCCGGTGCGCGGCGGCGAGAACAACGGCCAGACGCTGACCTACACCAACATCGTCCACGAGCTGACGCCCGTGGGCCTGTGGAACGGCCGCCCGTCCACCATCCGCCTCGCCATGACGTCGGTCATGCGCCCCGAGAGCGAGGACCTCGTCGTGCTCATTCAGGAAGCCGACGCCGGCCCCATCATCGGCGCCGCGAGGTTGACGCGGTAACCTCGTCAGCCTAGTCGGCCGAGTTCCCTACGGGGTGAGCGACGGCTCTCGCAAATGTCATCCTAGGCCTCGTGCCTAGGATGCCATGACTTCAGCGTGGGAGACGCGAGCCGCAGTGGTTCGACGAGATGACGGCTCGTGCGGCGCTTGCTAAAGACCAAACGCCTTCCCTGCGGACCATGGGTCCTCGGAGTCCAGGAGCTGGCTTCGCCATACCCCGAGGATGACAGTGAGGAGAAGCGCCGCATCGCGGCTCAGTCGCGGCAGAGGCGCATCCACACTGCTGCACGCCTCACACCAGTCCGCGCTTGCGCAGGAGGCCTTCGGTCTCCGGCGCGCGGCCGCGGAACGCCACATAGGCATCGAGCGCGTCGCGCTTGCCGCCCGCTGAATAAATGTGCGTCTTGAGCTTGGTCGCCGTCTTGCGGTCGAAGATGTCGCCCGCTTCCTCGAAGGCCGCGAAGGCGTCCGCGTCCATCACCTCCGACCACAGGTAGCTGTAATAGCCGGCCGCGTAGCCGCCGATGATGTGCTGGAAGTGCGGCACGCGATGGCGCGGCACGATCTCCGCCGGCATGCCGATGCGCGACAGCACGTCTTTCTCGAACGTATCGATGTCGAGGCTTTCGGCCTCGCCCACCGTGTGCAGCTCCATGTCGAGCAGCGCGGAGGCCGTGTATTCGACCGTCTGGAAGCCCTGGTTGAATGTGCGCGCCGCCTTGAGCTGCTTCAGCAGCCGGTCCGGCATCGGCTTGCCGGTTGCGTAATGCAGCGCGAACTTCTTCAGCACCTCGGGCCGCGACAGCCAGTGCTCGTAAAGCTGCGACGGCAGCTCGACGAAATCGCGCAGCACGTTGGTCATGGCCAGCGACGGATAGGTCACGTCGGACAGAAGCCCGTGCAGCCCGTGACCCAGCTCGTGGAACAGCGTGCGCGCGTCGTCGAACGACAGCAGCGTCGGCGTGCCTTCCGCCCCGCGCGCCACGCTCATGACGTTGGTCACGATCGGGCGCACATCGCCGGTGAGCTTCTGCTGCGTGCGGAACGAGCTCATCCACGCGCCCGAGCGCTTCGAAGGGCGGGCGAAATAGTCGCCGAGGAAAAGCCCGACGTGCTCGCCCTTCTTGGTGCGAACTTCCCAGGCGCGAACGTCCGGGTGATAGACCTGCACGTCGTCGCGTTCCTCGAACACGATGCCGAACAGCTTCGACGCCGTATCGAAGGCGGCTTCGAGCACGTTGTCGAGCACGAGGTAGCTGCGCACCTCCGCTTCGTCGAGATCGAAGCGCGCCTTGCGCTCCTTCTCGGAATAGTAGCGCCAGTCCCAGGCCTCGATGCTGAAATTGCCGCCCTCGTCGCGGGCGCGGGCTTCGAGCGCGGCGCGCTCCTCAGCTGCGCGCTTCAAGCCCGCCGGCCAGACCTTGTCCATGAGACCGCGCACGGCTTCCGGAGTTTTCGCCATGGTGTCTTCGAGGCTGTAGGCGGCGTAGCTCTCGTAGCCGAGCAGGCGCGCCATCTCGGCCCTCAGCGCGCACGATCTCGACGACGATCTTGCGGTTGTCGGTCTTGCCGCCGTTCTCGCCGCGCTTGGCCCAGGCCTTGAACGCTTCCTCGCGCAAGTCGCGGCGCGCCGAGAAGGTCAGGAACGGCTCGACGCTCGAACGCGCCAGCGTGATGGCATGAAGCCCGGGCTTGCCGAGCGCGATCGCCGCCTGCGCCGCCTGGGCGCGAACGCTCTCAGGCAAGCCGGCGAGATCCGTCTCGTCATTGAGGAACATGTGCCAGGACTGCTCGTCGGCGAGCACGTTCTGGCCGAAGTCGGTCGCGAGCGTCGCGAGCCGCATGTTGATCTCGGCGATGCGCTTGCGGGCTCTTGGGGTCGAGCTTGGCGCCGGCGCGCACGAAGCCCGTGTGGGTCCGCTCCAGCACGCGCGCCTGCTCGGCGTCGAGATCGAGATCATCGCGCCGCTCGTAAAGGTCGGCGATGCGGGCGAAGAGCTTGCGGTTGAGATAGCAGCGCGCTCTGATGCTGCGCGAGCTTCGGCGTGATGTCGCGCTCGATGGCCTGCAGCGCCTCGTTGGTGTCGGCGCTCGACAGGTTGAAGAACACTTCCGCGACGCGGTTCAGCAGCGCGCCGCTTTTCTCGAGCGCGACGATGGTGTTCTGGAAGCTCGGCTTGGCGGTCCGCTCCGCGATGTCGCGGATCTCTGCCTTGTGCTCCTTGAGCGCCGCGCTGAACGCGGGCGCGAAGTGCTTCGCCTCGATGCGATCGAACGGCGGCGCCTTGAAGGGCGTGCGCCATGTGCCGAGCAGCGGATTGCCGTCCTTGCTCTTCGTCGCTTTACGGCTATCGGCTGTCTTCGCCATGGGGATCGATCCTCGCTTCGTTTGGAGCCGCGATCGTTAGCGGAAACGCACACAAAGGCAAAGGGCCGGTTGGGGGACCGGCCCTTCGTCGTGAGAGATCGGAAATGTAAGTTTTCGAAGGGGAGTTGTCCGTCCGGTCCCCGCGATGCATGGGCTGGGGGCAGGGTGTCCATCACCTACGGAGACCGGGCGGGGTCAACGATCACAAGACTGATTGAGCTTTGGGGCGCATCGAAGGTTGTGCTGCGACGTCATTCTGACGGGAGCGTGATCTTTCCGCGGCGTCGCGCGCGTCCGCGCTTTTGCTGAGCAACGCTCAGCAGTGCGAAACGATCGAGATGGGGAATGGCCCGGTCCAAGGAGATACGGCTCGGAGGGGGCTGGGGGCTGATTCCGAAGCCTCGAGTATGGACCGGGCCAACTGGTGTGAGATCCTTTTTGGCCCCCCAATGCGGCCCGGAAAGGGAAGCAATGTGGCCTCGATGTGGAAAAATGTATCTGTTCATTTCCAGTATGTTGCTCGCGGATGCTCGAGCGCCGCGCCGCACTGACGGACGGATGGCAGCAGGCCGCATGCGGCCTGGCACAAGTAAGCTCCACGGCTCTTGAAAAATATTCCGGCTAGCGCGATCATGAAGTGTTCGTGACAAGGAGGCGCGCATTGAGCGAGTCCGACCCGATACGATTTCGCCCGCGTGAAGCGGGCGGCCTGCATTCGAGCCAAGCGCTCGGCACGCAAACCCACAGCTCCTCAGGGCCCCACGCCTCCCCAGCGAAAAGCCCGGCGCCCGTCGTTGCATTCAACCGATTAGAGCTCGACACCATTCTCGCGGTTTACGCGCGCAAGGTCGCGGCCGGCGAATGGCGGGACTACGCGCTCGAGATGGGCCGCGAGCGCGCCACCTTCGCCATCTTCCGGCGCGCGTCGGAATTTCCGCTCTACCGCATCGAGAAGTGTCCGAAGCTGGCGCGCAAGCAGGGCGCCTACAGCGTCATCGCGGCCGGTGGGCTCATCCTGAAGCGCGGCCATGACTTGTCGCGCGTGCTCGCGGCCCTCGACGGCATGAAGCTCGTCAAGCGCTAGAGTTGGTTTCCCATCCTACCCATCACGTCATGGCCGGGCTTGACCCGGCCATCAGGGTGATCACTCCAGGCTCGGTGCAAGCGTCCCTCGATGGCCGCCTCGGAGGGCGGCCATGACGGTAAGTGTATCCAGGTGATCCGATTTCCTGCTTGGCCAAATAAAAGGGCTCCGCGATCGCGGAGCCCTTCGACGTTGCAGGATGTGCTTAGCGTCCGTTATTCGCGGTCGCCGAGCAGCGTCAGAAGGTTCATGAACAGGCCGACGAAATCATGGTAGAGCGACAGAGCGCCGAAGATCGAAGCCTTGGCCGCCATCGTCGCATCGCCCGCAACCGCGTAGTAGTCGTCCTTGATGCGCTGCGTGTCATAGGCCGTGAAGCCGGCGAACACCAACACGCCGATGCATCGAGATCGCGAACTGCATCGCGCTCGACTGCAGGAAGATGTTGACCAGCGCCGGCGATGATGATGCCGATCATGCCCATGAACAGGAACGATCCCCAGCCGCTGAGATCTCGCTTGGTCGTGTAGGCCCAGACGCTGAGGCTTGCGAACGTGGCCGCCGAGATGAAGAACACGCGCGCGATCGAAGCGCCCGTGAACACCAGCAGACGACCGAGATCGACGCGCCGACGAGGGCTGCGTAGACCCAGAACGAGGTCTGCGCCGCCGGACGCTCATGCTGTTCGCCTTGTAGGCGAAGAAGAACACGAACGCGAGCGGAGCCAGCATCAGGACCCACTTGAGCGGGCTCGTGTAGAGGAGCACGCCGAAGCTGGTGAGCCCCATGCCGTTCTTGAGCGTGGCGGCCGCCGCGCCCGGATCGGTCGTCACGGCGAGGCTGTAGAGCAGGTAAGCGACGATGCCCGTGAGCGCCACGCCAGCCGCCATGTAGTTGTAAACACCCAGCATGTATGTACGCAGACCGGCGTCGACGTCGCCGCCTACGCGGGTGGACGTCGTGGGTCGCGAGTAACTGCTGTCAAACTGTGCCATCGTGGAGAGTCCCTTTCAGAGCTCACATGCAAAACGAGTTTGCCGAGTTCGGGATATGATAGACCGAAAACGGAGATTTCAATCCCGCCGGCAGCGAGAATTACGTAAATGTAATTTTAGTTCACCGTCAAGTTAACGCTTCTCAAGGAAGCGCTTTTTCGGGGCCTAGCCCGCCCTGAGATAAGGCACTGGCCGGGCCGAAAGCACCGTCCAGGTGCCGAGCAGGCCGAACAGCGCCACGAGGCCGGTTGCGGTTGCAAGAGCCCCGGCCACCGCCCCCCAGTCGAAACTGAAGCCGATGTGCATCAGCTGTGTGACGGCGAACCAGGCCGCGACAGCCCCGAGACCGACCGCGAACAGGGCAGTTGCGCTGGCCAGCAGCACGTATTCGATCAGATGCGCGGTCAGGATGCGCCGCCGCGTCGCCCCCAGCACCTTGAGCACGACAGCTTCGAGAATGCGCCGCCGCTGCGCCGTGGCCAGGGCACCTGCGAGCACCAGCGCGCCCGCGAGCAGCGTCACGCCTCCGGCCGCGCGCACCGCCACCATCACCTTGGTGAAGATGGCATTGAAGGCGTCGAGCGCATCCTTGACGCGGATGACGGTGACGGACGGAAGCTCCTTGCCGAGCTTGCGCATCAGGCCGACCTCGGACTGAAGGCTGGTGGTCTTGGGCAGGCGTGATGGTTGCGAGCAGGTTGTGCGGCGCGGCCTTGAGCGCGTTGGGCGAGAACACCATGACGAAGTTCAACGTCAGGCTTTCCCACTTCACCTCGCGCAGGTTGGCGATCCGGGCCGTGAGGTTGCGGCCGAGCACGTTGACCGTCACCATCGTCGCCGATCTTGAGGCCGAGGTTGCGCGCCAGCTCGCTCCTCGAACGAGACCAGCGGCTCGCCGGCAGTAGTCCTTGTCGCCACCACTCGCCGTCGACGAGCGTCGAGCCTTCGGGCAGCGCGTCGGCGTAGGTGAGGCCGCGATCGCCGTTGAGCACCCATTGCGCTTCGGCTGGGGCTTTGATCTCCTCGACGCTGCGGCCCTTGAGGGCGATGAGACGCCCGCGCAGCATCGGGGCTTCCACCAGATGCGCGCCCGGCGTCTCGCGCTCGATCAGCGCCTGGATGGTGCCGTATTCGCTCTTCGGCACGTCGAGCAGGAAATAGCCCGGCGAGCGCTCGGGAAGCCGGCCGGTCAGCTCCTTCACCAGCGAGGCGTTGGCAAGCGCCACGGCGACGAGCAGCGAGAGGCCGGCGCCGAGCGAAAGCACGACCGAGCGCGTCAGGCCGCCCGGCGCACCGAGATTGCCGATGGCGAGCGCAAGCTCCGGCGTGCGGGGTCGCGGTGCACGCCGCGCCGCGTAGGTGACGAGCGAACCGAGCGCGATGAACACGGCGAACACCAGTACGAGCCCGCCGCAGAAATAGAGCGCGAGCCGCCGCTGGTCCGACATGAGCACCGCGAACCCGAGCAGGGCCGCGCCCGCAATCACGGTCATGACGATGACGCGCGGCCTGGGCCAGATGCGTTGCGGCGCCACCTCGTCGCGGAACAGAACACTGGCGCTGACCAGCTCGGCGCGCCCGAGCGGCCACAGCGTGAACAGCAGCGACACGAGAACGCCGTAGGCGATGCCGGACAGAACGCTGCGCATTGAAAACGAAATCTCGGCCTTGATCGGCAGCGCATCGCCGAAGAGCCCGACGAGCACAGGCGGGATCGCCAGACCGACCAGGAGTCCGATTGCGACGCCGATGAGCGCGATCGCCAGCACCTGCACCAGGAACATCGAGAACACGAGGTTGCCCGTGGCGCCGAGGCTCTTCATCGTCGCGATGACGTCGCGCCGCCGCTCGATGAATGTCGCAACCGCGCTGGCAACGCCGACGCCGCCGACGAGAAGCGCCGTGAGCCCGAGGAACGTCAGAAACTGCCGCAGCCGGTCGAGCGTGCGCGTCACCTGGGGCGAGGGATCGCGCCTGTCCGCCACCGTGAAGCCCGCGTCGGGAAGCGCTGCCTTGGCGCGGTCGCGCATCTCCAGCAGCGCATCGGCCGAAGAGCCGCCCGCGTCGGGAAGCGCCAGTGCATAGCGCCAGCGCACGAGCGTGCCCGGCTGCACGAGCTTGGTTTTGTCGAGGGTTGCGAGCGAGATGAACACGCGCGGGCCGTAGGTCAGCCGGTCGGCGATGGCGTCGGGCTCGTCGCCGATGGTGGCGCGCACGGGGACTGACGCCTCGCCGATGCGCATCTGATCGCCGATCTTGAGGCCGAGCCGCTCGAGCAGCACCGGGTCCACGGCGGCGCCGTCGGCGATGGCTTCGGCGAAGCGGATTCCGTTCGTCGGCACCTCGCCCACCAGCGGATAGCCGCCGTCGACGCCCTTGATCTCGATCAGCGCCTGCTCCTCGCCATTGAGCGTGCGGCCCATGGTGCGCAGCGTGGCGCTCTCGCTCACCTTGCCTTGAGCGTCGAACCACCGCCGTTCTTCGTCGGTGGCACGCGCATGCATGCGTGCGAACGTGACATCGCCGCCCAGGATAGTCCGGCCCTGGCTCTCGAAGCCGGATCGCAGTGCGTCCGAAAGCGCACCTACGGCCGTGATCACGGCCACGCCGAGCGCGACGCAGGCGATGAAGATATAGAACCCGTTGAGGCCGGACCTGAGCTCGCGCAGCGCCAGCACGAACACGCGGCCGAGCGAAATGCCCGGCCGGGCCATCGGAACTCCAGGATCGGCGGCCGGCGGGCTGTCGCGCATGTTCATGCCGCCTTGACCTTCTCGTCGGAGACGATGCGGCCGTCGGCCATGCGGATGGTGCGCTCGCATTGCTGGGCGAGCCTCTCGTCGTGCGTCACGAGCACGAGGGTGGCTTCGCGCCGCTTCTGCAGGTCGAACAGCAGATCGACCACCTGCCGGCCGGTTTTGCCGTCGAGATTGCCGGTCGGCTCGTCGGCGAGAATGAGCTTGGGCCGCGGCGCGAGCGCGCGTGCCAGCGCCACGCGCTGCTGCTCGCCGCCCGAAAGCTGGGCCGGGAAATGGTCGGCGCGCGGGCCGAGCCCCACCTCAACAAGATGCTCGCGCGCGATCGCCTGCGCGTTGGGAGTGCCAGCAAATTCCAGCGGCAGCGCCACGTTCTCGAGCGCCGTCATGGTCGGCACGAGATGGAACGACTGGAACACGATGCCGATATCCGCGCCGCGCGCCAGCGCCAGCTGGTCCTCGTTCAAGGCATTGAAATCCCGCCCGGCGACCTGCACATGTCCAGAAGAAGCACGCTCCAGCCCGCCGAGGATCATCAGCAGCGATGTTTTTCCCGACCCCGACGGCCCGGCGATGGCGACGGACTGGGCGCGTCCAACCGCGAGAGTGACGCCCTTGAGAATATCCACGGGTCCCGCTCGGCTTGAAAGCGTGAGGCGCACGTCGTCGAGGCGGATGATGGGGTCTGACACGTGGGGTAAGGCTCCGATGATCGCAGGGCCGGGTGCGGGACGAAGCACCCCGTATCGTTTCATAAAGACTTCGGGCAGGTTAGTGTCTTGGCGCGTTAAGGCGGAAAGATGAACGTGATGCAGGTATTTCAAACTGGTCCAGCTCAAGTGGTGAGGTGGATCGTCGCCGTCAACCTGGCGCTGCTGCTTTGCCTGCCTCATGCCTGGGCAGCGGATGGGGGCAAACCCGTTCGTGTCGTAGCTTTCGGCGACAGCCTGACCGCGGGACTTGGATTGCCGCCGTCCGAGGCTTTCCCGGCTCAACTCGAAAAGGCCCTCAAGGCCAAGGGTCTCAACGTCGCGATCGCCAATGCCGGCGTTTCCGGCGATACGACGGCGGCTGGGCTCGAACGTTTCGACTGGGCCATTCCGGACGATGCCGAGGCGGTTATCCTGGAGCTCGGCGCCAACGATGCGCTGCGCGGCATGGACCCAAATCTGACGCGGACCAATCTCGACAAGATCCTGTCGCGCCTGCGCGAGAAGAACATCGAGGTGCTGCTCACCGGCATGATGGCGCCCAAGAACTGGGGCGCTCCTTATGAGGACGAATTCAACGTCATCTACAAGGACTTGGCGGCGAAGTACGGCACGCTCCTCTATCCCTTCTTCCTCGACGGCGTGGCCACGAAAGCAAACCTCAATCAGGACGACGGCCTGCATCCGAGCAGTAAGGGCGTGGGCGTCATCGTCGAGCGCATCATGCCGTCGGTCGAGCAGCTCATCACCCGTGTCGAGGCCCGCCGCCTGGCGGCGGCCTCGCCCTGACGTCCCACGTCGATCGAGTACACGATCATGCCACGACTGTTCACCGGAATAGATTTGCCCGATCATGTGCGGGAGCAGCTGTTCCGGCTGCGCATGCCATGCCCGGGCGCCCGGTGGGTCGAGCCGGAGAACCTGCACATCACGTTGCGCTTCATCGGCGATGTCGACAACCTCGTCGCACGCGACTTTCACGACGCGCTGGCCGTGATCTCGGAGCATGCCTTCGAGGTCAGGCTCAAAGGGCTCGGCGCCTTCGGCGGCAATCAGCCGCGAGCGATTTGGGCCGGCGTCGAGGCCGGACCCGAAATCGAGATGCTGGCCCGCGCCAATGAGCGCGCCGCCCGCATCGCCGGGCTTCCACCCGAGAAGCACGCCTTCGTGCCGCATGTCACCTTGGCACGCCTCAAGCATGGACGCCCCGAAATGGTCGCACGCGTGCTCGAGCGCCACGGCGCCTACCGATCAGAGAGCTTCTACGCCGATCGCTTCACGTTATTTTCCTCCAAGCCGCTGGTCGGCGGAGGCCCTTACGTGATCGAAAGCGAGTTCCCGCTCATGGCCTATGGCAGCGACGACGGCGAGGACCATTTCGCTGACGAGCCATGGCGTTAGATTCCGTCCTTCGGGCTTAGTTCATTCCGGCCTTTCCCTTCCGTCATGGCCGGGCTTGACCCGGCCATCCAGGATCAAGCACGCCAACGTTAGTCGAGCGGCCCCTGGATGGCCGCCCGTCGTGGCGAAGCCGCGCCCACGCACGGACGGGCGGCCATGACGTAGGGAACGTTTGGTGATCTTTTCCCGTAGAGCATACAAGACGGGAATCCGGCTGTTGTCCTTAGACCGCCACGAGGGATCGGCTATAAGATGCGGCGCGCAGGAGTTCCCGGGGGCGGGGTGCGCATCACACTCGCGCATCACACTGAGGGGACTCTTTCCGTGCAGGAAGCAATCGGCGCAGTCGACACAAGGCGAGATCCCGGCCGCACCCAAGCGTGCGCTCGCATCCTGGGTTCTGTTCGATTGGGCCGCGCAGCCCTTCTACACGCTGGTGCTGACCTTCCTGTTCGCGCCCTATTTTGCCAACGCTGTCGCGAGCTCACCGGCCGAGGGCCAGTCCATGTGGGGCAATGCCGCCGCCGCCGCCGGCATCCTCATTGCGATCGGCAGCCCGTTTCTCGGCGCGCTGGCTGACGGTCGCGGGCGCCGCAAGCCGTGGATCGGGCTGTTCGCCGTGATCTTCGTCCTGGCGCTCTCGGCCCTTTGGCTGGCGAAGCCCGGAGCCGACACCATGACGGTGATGCTGGTCCTGGCGGCCTTCGTCATCGCGACGGCAGCCGCCGAATTCACCACCGTCTTCACCAACGCCATCATGCCGGGCCTCGTGCCGGCCTCGCAGCTCGGCCGCCTGTCGGGCACGGGCTGGGCCGTGGGTTATGCCGGCGGGCTCGTGAGCCTCGTCGTCATGGCCGGGCTCGTCGTCGCCGATCCGGTGAGCGGCAAGACCATCCTCGGGCTCGACCCCTTGCTGGCGCTCGACGCAAGCACGCGCGAGGGAGATCGCCTCGTCGGCCCGTTTGCTGCCATTTGGTTTGCCCTTTTCATGATCCCGTTTTTCCTGTTCGTGCCCGACGCCAGGAAGGCAGGCGCGGCGGCGCCGACCGGCCGCCCCGCCACGGCCGAGCTGTGGGATACGATCAAATCGCTGCCGTCGAACCCCAACATGCTGCTGTTCCTGCTGGCGCGCATGATCTACGCCGACGGCCTCGCCGCCATCTTCACCTTCGGCGGCATCTATGGCGCCTACGTCTTCGGCTGGAGCGCGCTCGAACTCGGCATCTTCGGCATCGTGCTGACGCTGACCGGCGTGTTCGGCGCGCTCATCGGCGGCGTGCTCGATGATCGCCTGGGCTCCAAGACCGTGATCATCGGCGCGCTGCTTCTCGGCATCGTCGGCGCGCTTGGAATTCTGTCGGTCGACAAGACGCACATTCTGTACACGACCGAGGTGGCGGAGAAAGCCGCGGGCTCGAAGCCGTTCTCGTCGCTCGGCGAGCAGGCGTTCCTCGCCTTCGCCGTTCTCGTCGGTATCGTCGCGGCGCCCATTCAGGCGGCGAGCCGCGCCATGCTCGCCCGCCTCGCCCCGCCCGACAAGATGACGCAATATTTCGGCCTGTTCGCCTTTTCCGGCAAGGTGACCGCGTTCATGGCGCCGCTTCTCGTCGCCAGCGTCACCACCGCGACGGGCGATCAGCGCCTCGGCATGGCGTCGATCCTGCTGTTCCTCGTCGTCGGCATGCTGCTGCTCATGCCTGTTCGCGCTCCGCGACCATGAACCAGCTCGGTCCCATGTTGGGATCGTTCCACACGCGCTTCCAGCGGAACCCGGCCTTCTCGTAGGCCCTGACGGCGCGCTCGTTGCGCACCGAGGGAAACACGCACACGGCGACCGCCATCGTCGTCGCGAACACTTCGGCCTTCAGTTGGGCGAGCGCCGCCTGGCCCGCGCCTTTGCCGCGATGCTCTTCCGAGGCGATGAAGAGGTCGAGGTCCCATGTGCCGGGCGCGAGATCCTGCGGCAGGTCCTCGCCCCACAGCGCCGCATCGACGGCGTGCGCATATCCGATCGCCAGCCCGTCGCTTTCGATGATGCGGCAGAGGGCGTGCGCCGAGCTGAGCGCGAGGTTCACCTCGGCTTCCGTCGCGGACAGCGGCGCCCACCAGTCCTGGATGTCCGGACGCGCCAGCCAGCGCCGGATCATGTCGAAGTCGGCGCGCTTCGCTGGACGCAATCGGATTTTCGGCGCGGTGCTGCCAATGTGCTAATCAATGCCGGAAGTGGCGCATACCGGTGAACACCATCGCCAATCCCCGCTCGTCGGCGGCTTTGATCACGTCCTCGTCGCGCAACGAGCCGCCGGGCTGGATCACGGCCGTCGCGCCTGCGTCCGCCGCCGCCAGAAGCCCGTCGGCAAACGGGAAGAACGCATCCGAGGCCACGACCGAGCCGAGCGTGAGCGTCGCCGGCTCGCCGGCCGCTTCCGCCGCGTCCTTGGCTTTCTGCGCCGCGATGCGGGTCGGAGTTCGACGCGGCTCATCTGTCCGGCGCCGATGCCGACGGTCGCCCCGCCTTTCGCGTAGACGATGGCATTCGATTTCACGTGCTTGGCGACGCGGAACGCGAACAGCAGATCGCGAAGCTCCTCGTCGGTGGGCGCGCGCTTGGTCACGACCTTGAGGTCCTGGGCTTCGATGACGCCCGCGTCGCGCGACTGCACCAGGAATCCGCCCGCGACGGACTTGATGGAAACGCCTTCGCCCCGCGGGTCGGGCAGGCCTCCGGTCGTCAGCAGGCGCAGGTTCTTCTTGGCCGAGAAGATGGCCTTGGCTTCGTCCGACGCGTCGGGCGCGATGACCACCTCGGTGAACAGCTTGGTGATCTCGTCCGCTGCCTCGGCGTCGATGGCGTGGTTGAGCGCGATGATGCCGCCGTAAGCGCTGACGGGATCGCATTTGAGCGCGGCGAGATAGGCCGCGGTGAGCGAGGCGCCCGTTGCCACGCCGCACGGATTGGCGTGCTTGATGATGGCGCACGGCGGGCGTGCTCAAGCCGAACTCGGCCACGAGCTCGAACGCGGCGTCGGTATCGTTGATGTTGTTGTACGACAGCTCCTTGCCCTGGTGCTGCTGCGCGGTGGCGACGCCGCGGCGCCCGTCGCCCGTTACATAGAAAGCCGCGCTCTGATGCGGGTTCTCGCCATAGCGCAGCGGCTGCGCCAGCTTGCCGCCGAAGGCGCGCCATTGCGGCGCGCTGTCACCCAGCTCCCGCTGCATCCAGCCGCTGATCGCGGCGTCATAGGCTGCCGTGCGCGCGAACGCCTTCGAGGCGAGGCGCTTCCGGAAGGCGAGCGACGTGCCGCCGCCGTTGGACGCCATCTCCGCCAGCAGCGCGTCGTAATCCGCGCTGTCGACCACGACGTTGACGGACGCGTGGTTCTTGGCGGCGGCGCGGATCATCGCCGGTCCGCCGATGTCGATGTTCTCGACGCACATGTCGTAAGGGGCGCCGTTGGCGACCGTGCTCTCGAACGGATAGAGATTGACCACCAGAAGATCGATCGGCGCGATGCCGTGCTCCTCTGCGGCGCGCACGTGCTCCTCGTTGCCGCGCACAGCGAGAAGCCCGCCGTGGACCTTGGGATGCAAGGTCTTGAGGCGACCGTCCATCATCTCCGGGAAGCCGGTGAGGTCCGCGACGTCGCGGACGCGATAGCCCATGCCCTTGAGCGTCGCCGATGTGCCGCCTGTCGATACCAGCTCGACGTTCCATTCGCTGAGCACGCGCGCCAGCACGTCGAGGCGCGACTTGTCCGATACCGACAGCAGAGCGCGGCGGATCTTCGGGTTTCGTTCTTTCATGACGGTATCGCCGTTGTCCTTATTGAGTGTTGTCTAGCCCTGGGCTTCTGCGACCCAGCGTATCTCGGATGCGCCGAAGGTTGCGCCGCGCGCGACGATCTGCAGCGCGCGCCGCGGTCCGGCGGAATCGGCAAAATAGGTGCTTTCCTCGAACGACAGCGCCGCGCCTTCGAGCGTGAACTGCCACGTCTCGCCCGATGGCAGATCGAGAATGGCGACGCTCGGGTTCTCGGCCCGCCGGCACACGACATCGGGGTGCAGGTGGAAGCGGATGGCGAAGGGAATGTCCTGCCTGAGGCGCAGCTCGCCGCTGTTGCCGGTGAGCCGGTCGATGCCCACGAGCCGCTTCCCGTCTCCGCTAAGCGCAACAGTGCGCCTGTGCGTGAGGCCGAAGCGCCGCACATATCCGTCATGGCTGGCCGTGAGCTCGAGACCGTCGCCGTGCCGCTCGATCTGCGCCGTGACGACGTCGGGGAAGCGGATCGGCGCACCTCCCACGAGCTGCTCGAGCTTCTTGTGGCGGATGAGCTTCGAGGATGATTTCTCGCCGAGGCACAGCGTGTTGTGGTTCGCCGTCGCGCGCGAGGCCGCTCGCCACTCGGCGTGGGACGGGCCGGGCGCGCCGCCGTTGACGAACATGAGGTCCGTCGCCGTCGAGAACTCGAACGCGAGGCATCCAGCGTGCGCCTGTCCCGCGGCTTCGAGCGGCGGCGGCGACCCCACGTCCATGATCAGGATCGCGCGGCCGCGTTCGAGCCGCATATAGTGGGAAGCCGTCGCGGCCTTGAGCGGCGCACCGGGAACGTCGTCATAGGCGAGCACCGTCGCGAGCCCGGCGGGCGACGCAACAGACATGCCGTTGAAGCGCGCCAGCATGCCGTCGCCCATGCGCATGAACTTCAGCATCGACAGCATCTTCTGCTTGAACATCGCGAGCTCCGGCGGCACCGGCCGGCCGCGTGCGACGAAGCATTGATTGAGCGGCAGGAGATCCAGGATCATCTCGACCAGCAGTCCGGGATTGCGCCCGATGTGACCGCCGTCCGGCAGGATCTGCCGCTTGAGCTCGGCCGTGAATGCGCGCTCCGCTTCGCCGACCTGGCTGTCATGGCCCGAGATGCTGAGCAGCGAGAACACGAGCGACGTGCAGCGACAGCAGGCGCGGATAGCCGCCCGGCGCTGTTGCGCCAGCTGGCAGCGAGGCGCACGAGCTGCATGCCAAGACTTTCGGTGATCGCTTCGTAGACCTGCGGCTCGGCGTCCTCGAGCAGCAGGTTCGCGTGCGAGATCCAGGAGATGAGCCGGCGGCCCGTGACATCCGGCTCCCAGGCCACGCCCGAGCCGCTCATGTGCCGCATGGCCCATTCAGCCGCAAGCAGCCGCGCCGCCTCGCGCGCTTCGGGCCGTGTGACGGCCGCCGCGGCCATGTGGCGGAGCCAGCCGAACCCGTGCAGCGCGCGCTCCCAGGCTTCGTTGGGCGGCACGATGTCGAACGGGGAGAAATCGTCGATGATCGCCACGGTGCCGGCGAGGCCGAACTGGCCGAGCTCGACCTCGTCCCAGAAGCTCGGATCGGCCGTGCGCAGGTCCTGCGGGACGATGAGCAGCTGCTCGGCCGCGGACGCTCCGAACTGCCACCGGAATGGCGGCGAATTGAGAACGGACGAGATCGCACCGCGGCGCATGCGGTCCGCGGTGAGATGCGAAATTCTGATCCGCTCTGAAAGCTTCAGCCGCGCCATTCGGGTTCCGGGGGGTGGAGTAGCCGCACACGAGGCAGCCTATCATGTCCCGAGAGGCTGCGAACCGCTCCGACTACGCTGCGAACTGTTCAAACTCAAGGCGGGCGAAGCGCCAGGCTGTGCGCATCGTGGGATAGGGTTACGTCAGGGGGCCGTCTGGCGCCTAGACGTGCGGCAAAAAAGCCGTCG
The DNA here is from genome assembly GCA_963831345.1 of uncultured Alphaproteobacteria bacterium. Taxonomy (GTDB): domain Bacteria; phylum Pseudomonadota; class Alphaproteobacteria; order Rhizobiales; family Hyphomicrobiaceae; genus Hyphomicrobium_C. Next base: position 158,472 of record CAWHPZ010000030.1, on the reverse strand, counting down.
AGGCCGGAAAGTCCGGGTTCCGCCCGCACCAAATGGAACGGCAGCGTCCTGAGGTCGCCCTCGGCCGTCAGCCAGGCGGCCTCGATCCCGCATTCGCCGGCGGGGATCGCCTCGCGGGCGAAATCGCCGTGCTGGGCAAGAAAGCGTGCGACCTGCTCCGCCCCTTCCTCGGGTTCGAGCGAGCAGGTGCAGTAGAGGATGCACCCCGCCGGGCTTGACCAGCCGGCTGGCGGACTCCAGCAGCCGCGCCTGCAGCGCGGCAAGCTCGGCGATGTCGGTATCGCGCTTCAGATGCACGATATCCGGGTGCCGCCGGATGGTGCCCGTGGCCGTGCACGGCGCATCGAGCAGCACGGCATCGAATTGCCGCCCGGGCTCCCAGGTCGCGGCATCCGCCGCCACGACATCCGCCTTGAGGCCGAGCCGGGTCGAGGTTTTCGCTGACCCGCTTGAGCCGCTCCGCCGAGACATCGACGGCCGTGACGTTGGCACCGCGCGCCGCGAGCTGGGCCGTCTTGCCTCCCGGCGCGGCGCAAATATCCACCACGTCGAGCCCCGTGACGTCGCCGAGAAGGCGGGCGGGCAAGGCCGCGGCGGCGTCCTGCACCCACCAGGCTCCATCCGAAAAGCCGGGAAGGTCCTCGATACGCCCGTGCGCATGGAGGCGAACCGATCCCGTCGGCAGCACGACGCCGCCGAGGCGTTCGGCCCAGGTCGTCCGCGTCCGCCTTGACGGAGATATCGAGGGCAGCCTCGCTGAGCGACGCCGTGGCGATGGCGCGGGCGGTGTCTTCGCCGTAGGCCGCCTGCCAGCGCGAGAACAGCCACGGGGGCATGTTGAGGCGCGCCGCATCGAGGCCCGCGAGCACGGCCGGTCCCTCCGTGGCGACCTTCCGCAGCACGGCGTTGGTGAGCTTGTCGAAGCGACGCGCGCCGCGGTCGGCTCGCGTCTGATCCACGGCCAGGCTGATGGCGGCATGCGGCGGCGTCTCGAGCACGAGAAGCTGCGCTGCGGCCGAAAGAAGAATGGATTTGAGCCGTCCGCAGTCGGCGGGCAGCGGCTTGCCGAGGAACGAGGAGACGACGGTGCCGAGCTCGCCTTTGCGCCTCAGCACCGTCATGACGATGAGGCGCGCAAGGCCGCGATCGCGCGGCTCCAGCGGCTCGTGCTCGGGGAGCGCCGCGACGGCCGCCTCGAAAGCGTCGTCCAGCGAACGGCCGCGATCGAGAACCTGGGCGAGGCACGCAACGGCAACCTGACGCGCGGCGAATCCTTGCGGAGCCTTCGGCGGCGGGCGTGACGGCGCGCGCGGGGACGCATTCCCGCCCTTTCCGGGCGGACGGCCTCGCGCTGCCCTCGGACGAGGGGTCTCAGATGGGGGCATGGATCATCGCAGCGCGAATTTTTTGCATCGGATCAGCTTGGCTCAGCCCCAGGGGCCGCGGTTGGAGCCCTGGCCGGCGCCGCGCGACCACGGACCTTCGGACTCGGGCTCCCTGCCGCTGCCATACGAGCTGCGGGCCGACCCACCGGAAAGACCGCTCGGCAGCGGTCCCATCTCGCGCGCCAGAGCCTCGAGGGCGGCGATGCGGTTCTCGGTATTCGGATGCGTCGAGAACAGGTTGTCCATGCCTTGGCCGGTCAGGGGGTTGATGATGAACATGTGCGCGGCGGCCGGAACCTGCTCGGCCTCCTCGTTCGGGATGCGGTGGGCTGCGTTCTGGATCTTTGCCAGCGCGGATGCAAGCCATATCGGATTACCGACGATCATCGCGCCCATCCGGTCGGCGCCATATTCGCGCGAGCGGCTGATCGCCATCTGCACCAGCATGGCCGCGAAGGGAGCAACCAGCATGGCGAGGATGGCTCCGATCCAGCCGATGCCGCTGCGGTCGTCGCGATGACCGCCGAACATCATGCCGAACTGCATATACTGCGCCAGCATGGAAATCGCGCCGCCGATGGTGGCGGCGACCGTCATCGTCAGCGTGTCGCGGTTCTTGATGTGCGCCAGCTCGTGCGCGATGACGCCCGCGACTTCCTCGCTCGATCAGCGCTTCGAGCAGCCCGGTCGAGGCGGCGACGGCCGAATGCGACGGGCTGCGCCCCGTGGCGAAAGCGTTGGGCTGCGGGCTGTTCATGACGAAGACGCGCGGCATGGGCAGCTCGGCGCGTGCCGCGAGATCGCGCACGAGGCCGTAGTATTCGGGCGCCGTGCGCTCATCGACCTCCTGGGCGCCGAACATGCGCAGCACCATCTTGTCGGAGTTCCACAGGCTGAACGCGTTCATGCCGAGGGCCACGACAAAGGCGATGACCATGCCCTGCTGGCCGCCGATCGCGGCGCCCAGGGCCACGAAAATGGCGGTCAGCATGGCCAGCAGCATGGCCGTTTTGACGTAGTTCAAAGGCATCGATCGTCCTCCCACGGAAGGCGTGACGCGACACACGCGCCCTCGCAGCCGTTTTCGATGATGCTATATAGGAATTCTGACAAAAACGACCAGGACCGGCCAAAGCGGCGGATTCCAATGAGCGAAGACGGAAAAAATGCGAAGCAGGGCGTTGAGGATACGCCTCCCCGGCGCGAGTTGAGCCCGGAAGCACAACGTGCCCTTGCCGAGGCGGAGGCGCGCCGCAAGGCGGCCCGGTCCGAGGCCCGTCCGGCGGAGCTCGGAGGACCCGAAGGTCCCGAGCCGACCCGTTACGGCGATTGGGAAAAAGGCGGCATCGTCTCGGATTTCTAGGTCGCGCCGTCTATCAGGCGCGGCGTGAATCGGCAGCGCATGACAAGCCCGCCGGATCTGATCCACATCACTCAAAAATGCTCTAGGCTGACGAGCAATTGCGAAGGGGGAAACGCATGCGCAAGTCACGTCATCTTATTTCCAAGTTCCTGCTCGTCCTGCTGCTTGCCGTGGCCACGTTCGCGGCGTTCTGGTTCGGTCTCGTCCCGCAGCGCTACAGCCCCTTCAGCCCCATCTCGCTCGAACGGCCGCCGGGATTTTTCCTCGACGCCAAGCTCGCGGCCCTCAGGCGTGATCCGGCCCTCTGCCAGGCCGTGCTGAAGCAGCCGCACATCGATGCCACCTCCATTCCCGACAGGGCCTTCAAGAACGGCTGCGGCTGGAGCAACGCCGTGCGCTTCTCGACCACGGGCGGCGCCAAAATCGGCGTCGAGAACCTGACCTGCGAGATGGCGGCGGCCGTGACGCTCTGGATGGAACATGAGGTCCAGCCGCTGGCCCAGGAGATGTTCGGCAAGCGCGTGACCGGCCTCGGCGACTTCGGCACCTACGATTGCCGCAACATCATCGGCAACCCGATCTGGAAGGGAACCCGGAGCCAGCACGCCTCCGCCAACGCCCTCGATATCTCGAGCTTCACGTTCGAGGACGGGCGGCAGATTTCGGTTCTGCGCGACTGGTCGGACAAAGGCCCCGAGGGGCGCTTTCTGCACGAGGCGCACCGACGGGCCTGCCGCTACTTCCGCGTGGCCCTCGGCCCCGAGTTCAACGCGGCCCACAAGAACCACTTCCACTTCGATCGCGGCCTGATGTGGACCTGCCGCTAGTCGGGGCGGGGCCTGATCCAGGTCCGGCGCCACACGGTCAAACCGTGGGGCCTTCGAGGACCTTGATCAGGCGTTCCTTGATGGACTTCTGCCGCGTCTCGCTCTCGAGCTTCTTGCCGGTCAGATCGGTGACGTAGAATACGTCGACGGCCTTTTCGCCGAAGGTCGTGATGTGCGCCGACGTGATGTCGAGCGAGAGATCCGACAGCGTGTTCGTCAGCTCGTGCAGAAGGCCCGTGCGGTCGCGGCCCGTCACCTCGACGACGGTATACACATCCGACAGCGCGTTATTGACGATGACCTCCGGCGCCACCGTGAAGGCCTCGACGCGCGGAGGCGAGGAGCGGCGCTTCTCGAGCAGTCCGCGCACGTGCACGTCGCCGCGCAGGAGCTTCTCGATCGTATCGTCGATGCGCACGGCGCGGCGTGATTTCATCCTCGTCGAGATCGAACTCGCGAGCGAGCAGGAAGCTATCGAGCGCAAAGCCGTCGCGCGTCGTGGTGATGTGGGCGCCGACGATGTTGGCGCCGTTGGCGGCGCAGGCGCCGGCGAACAGCGACAGCAGACGCGGATGGTTGGGCGCAAACACGGTCAGCTCGGTGATGGCCGTGAAGCTGTCGGTGGTGTAGTCGCAGGCGTACGTGCGGCCTTGCGCTTCGGCGCGGCGGATGAGGCGCGCGTGATAGATCTGCTTCCTCAGCTCCGTGCGCATCCAGTAGTCCGGATAGTGGCGGCCGATGAAGCGCTCGACCTCCTCCACCGGCCAATCGCGCAGCGCGTTGCGCAAGGCATCCTGCGCCTCGGCGACGACCTGGCCGCGCGGCGTGGCGGTATGGCCGCCGGACACGAGCGGCTCGGTCTCGTGATAGAGCGTGCGCAGAAGCTGGCCTTTCCAGCCGTTCCAGACGCCGGGTCCCACGGCGCGGATGTCGGCCGCCGACAGCAACAGCAGCAGCTTCAGGCGCTCCGGGCTCTGCACGATGTCGGCGAAGTCGCGCACGGTTTTCGGATCGCCGAGGTCGCGGCTCTGGGCGATGTTGCTCATGGTCAGGTGCTGCTCGATGAGCCAGGCGACGGTCTCGGTCTCGGCCGCGCTCAAGCCCAACCGCGGACACAGCCTGCGGGCAATGCGGGCGCCGTAGATCGAGTGATCCTCCGTCGCGGCCCTTGCCGATGTCGTGCAGGAATGCCGCCACATAGAGCACGCGACGGTTCTGGATCGACTTGATGAGCTCGGTTGAAAGCGGAAGCTCATGAGACAGCTCGCCGCGCTCGACCTCGTTCAGGTTGCCGACGGTGCGGATGAGATGCTCGTCGACCGTATAGTGATGATACATGTTGAACTGCATCATCGCGACGACGCGGCCGAACTCGGGAATGAAGCGGCCGAGCACGCCGGCCTCGTTCATGCGGCGCAGCGTTGCTTCCGGATTGGTGCGGCCGGTCAGCAGGTTGAGGAAGATGCGGTTGGCCTCGGGGTCGGCCCGAAGCTTCTCGTCGATGAGGCGGTAGGACTTGCGCAGCTCGCGGATGGCGTTCGGATGCAGGAACGTGCCGGTGTTCTCGGCCTGGGCGAAGAAGCGGATGAGATTGGCCGGATCGCGCTTGAACACGTCGGGATCGGCGATGTTCATGCGGCCGTTGTCGACGCGGAAATCGGTCTTCTCGCGGATCTGGCGGCGCAGGCTCCACGACAGCGGATTGACGATCTTGTCGAAGACCGGCGTGCTCTTCAGCTGCTGCATTTCGAGCGCGGTGCAGAGAATGGTGGTGAGATCGCCGACGTCCTTGGCGATCAGGAAGTAGTGCTTCATGAAGCGCTCGACCGCGCGCAGGCCACCCTTCTGCTTGTAGCCGAGGTGTTCCGCGAGAATGGGCTGCACCTCGAACGTGACGCGTTCCTCGGCGCGGCCGGTGTGGAAATGCAGGAAGCAGCGCACCGTCCAGAGGAAGTCCTCGCACTTGCGGAAAGTGGCAACCTCCTCATCGGTGAAGATGCCCATGGCGACGCTCGTCGGCCCGACCTCGTGGCCGAGCAGATATTTCGACAGCCAGTGCAGCGTATGCAGGTCGCGCAGGCCGCCCTTGCCGTCCTTGATGTTGGGCTCGACCTTGTAGCGGCTTTCGCCGGCGCGGCGGTGGCGTTCCGACCGCTCCGTCATCTTGGCATCGATGAAGCTGCGCTCGGACCCCTTGATGACCTCGTCGCGGAAGCGCTGCTCGAGCTCGGCGTAGAGCTGGGCGTCGCCGTGGATGAGCCACATGTCGAGCAGCGAGGTGCGGATGGTGGTGTCGCCGGACGCGAGCTTCAGGCACTGCTCGACGGTGCGCGTCGCGTGGCCGACCTTGAAGCCCAGGTCCCACAGCAGATAGAGCATGTATTCGGCGACGCTCTCGCCCCATGGCGTCTGCTTGTAGGGAAGCAGGAACAGGAGATCGATGTCGGAGCCCGGGGCGAGCATCTCGCGGCCGTAGCCGCCGGTGGCGATGACCGCCATGCGCTCGGCATCGGACGGGTTGGTGGCCCGATAGACGTGAGCGACCGTGTAATCGTAGAGCAGGCGGACCAGCTCATCCTGGAAGCGGGCGAGGCCCATGGCGCAGCGCCGGCCGTTGCCATCGGTCTCGAGCTGCGAGCGTGCCGACGCGCGAGCGGTTTTCACCAGCTCCTTGAGCCGTTCGAGAACGGCGGGCCGCGCCTCGGCGGGGGTGCCGTGCATATTGAACAGCGCGGTCAGCTCGATCCGCAGATCTTGCGTATCGAAATAGGGAGCGGGCGGGAATCTCAGCGTATCCATTCACATCATCTTAGCGCATAGGGCCATGTTAACGCATCGGGCAGCGAGCCCCGTGCGGCCGTTGTACAACCCAAAGACCTAACCGCTCATTTATCCTTCGGTCTCAATTGCTTCAAGCGATAGAGCGCATCGAGGGCCTGCCGCGGCGTCAGCTCGTCGGGGTGGATGTCATCGAGCGCCTGGTCGACCGGCGAAGGGCCCGCCGGACCTATAGCGCTTTTCGGGCGCGCGGCGGCGAACAAGGGGAGATCATCCAGCGGTCCGCCGCCTCGGGCTGAACGGGCATCATTCTTTTCGAGCAGGGCCAGAACCTCGCGGGCGCGCGCGGTGACATCGTGCGGCAATCCGGCGAGCTTCGCGACCTGGATGCCGTAGGAGCGGTCCGCGGCGCCGGCCTTGACGCGATGCAGGAACACGATCTCGTCGTGCCATTCCTTGACGTCGATGGTGACGTTGGCGACGGAGGCGAGGCGGCCGGCGAGCGCGGTCAGCTCGTGATAGTGCGTCGCGAACAGCACGCGCGCCTGCGTGGTCTCGTGCAGGAACTCGACGCAGGCCCAGGCGATCGAGAGGCCATCGAACGTCGCGGTGCCGCGGCCGATCTCGTCGAGGATGACCAGCGATCGCGCTGTCGCCTGATTGAGGATGGCCGCCGTCTCCACCATCTCGACCATGAACGTCGAGCGGCCGCGGGCCAGATCGTCGGCGGCGCCGACGCGGCTGAACAGGCGATCGACGACGCCGATGCGCGCCGAGGCGGCGGGCACGAACGAGCCCATCTGCGCCATGATGGCAATGAGCGCGTTCTGGCGCAGGAACGTGGACTTGCCGGCCATGTTCGGGCCGGTGACGAGCCAGACGCGGGCGTCGGGCAGGTCATCGAAGCCTGTCGGGCGTTCGACGCCGGCGCCTCCGAGGATGCAATCGTTCTCGACGAACGGCCCGCTGCGGGCGCGCTTCAAGGCCTGCTCGACGACCGGGTGGCGGCCGCCACGAATGTCGAAGCAGCGGGCTCTCGTCGATCGCGGGGCGAACGTAGCTCTCGTTGCGCGCCAGCTCCGCCAGGGCGGCGACGTGATCAAGCTCGGCCAAGCGCCGAGGCGACATCCGACAGCATGGGCTCGTCGGCGCCACGGCTGCCGTCAGCTCGGCGAAGATGTCCTGCTCGATGGCGAGCGCGCGTTCGGCTGCCGAGGCGATGCGCCCCTCGGTCTCGGCGAGCTCGGCGGTGGTGAAGCGCATCGCGTTGGCCATGGACTGGCGGTGGCGGAACGTGTCGAGCAGCGGCGGCTCGGTGAGCGGCTTGGCGTTCGCCTGCGTCACCTCGATGAAGTAGCCGAGGATGTTGTTGTGGCGGATCTTGAGCGACTTGACGCCGGTCTCGTCGATGTAGCGGGCTTCGAGCGCGGCCATGACGCGGCGGCTGTCGTCGCGCAGCTGGCGGGCTTCGTCGAGGGCGGCGCGGAAGCCTTCGCGGACGAAGCCGCCGTCGCGGCGCAGGTGCGGCGGGTCGTCGACCAAAGCTGCGGTGAGAAGTGTCAGCAGCTTGCCGCCGGACTCGCGGAGCCGGCCGCCGATGCGCTCGACATCCGAGGGAAGGCCTATGGCGTCATGCTTGCCCGACAGCAGCCCGGCGCAAGTCCGGGCAGCGTCGAGGCCCGTGAGCCACGCGCCGCAAGATCGCGCGGGCCGCCGCGGCCGAACGCCAGTCGCGACACGGCGCGAGCCATATCGGGCGATCCCTTGAGCGCGGCGCGCACGTCGTCGCGCAGCTGATCGTCGCCGACGAAAAGCGCAACGGCGTCGAGGCGGGCTTCGATGGCTGCGGGATCGCGCAACGGGGCCGGCAAGGCGCGCCGCAAGCTCGCGCGCGCCCGGGCCGGTCACGGTGCGATCGATGGCATCGAGCAGGCTGCCGCCCTTGTCGCCGGACGTGGAGCGGACCAGTTCGAGGCTGGCCCGGCTCGCGGCGTCGATCAGCAGGGCGCTGTCCTGGCCGACCCGGCGCGGCGGGCGAATGACGGGTTTCTTGCCGAGCTGGGTGAGATCAACGTACCGCAGCACCGCGGCGATCGCGGCCAGCTCGGCACGCGTGAACGTGCCGAAGGCGCCGAGGTCGGCGAGCTTGAGCTGGGCCTTGAGGGCGCGCTCGCCTGCTAGGCTATCGAACGAAGCGGCCGGAACCGGCGTCGGCGAGGCACCGGCGCGCTCGATCCAGCCCAAAAGATCCGGCTCGGCGAGCGTGGCATCGGCGGCGATGACCTCGCCGGGAGCGAGGCGGACCAGCTCGCCCGGGAGATCGGCGCCCGTGCACCTCGCCGACCTCGAACTCGCCTGTCGAGATATCGAGAGACGCGAGCGCGGCGACGGTGCCGGGACCGATGAGCGGCGTTGCCGGGCCACCGGGGGCGCGGAACAGCGCCGTCAGGTAGTTGCGCGCGCTTGGCGTCGAGCAGCGTTTCCTCGGTCAGCGTGCCGGGCGTGACGAGGCGTACGACATCGCGGCGGACGACGGCCTTGGCGCCGCGCTTCCTGGCTTCGGCCGGATCTTCGAGCTGCTCGCAGACGGCGACGCGGTGGCCAGCCCTGATGAGGCGCTGCAGATATTCGTCGGCGCGGTGGATCGGCACGCCGCACATGGGGATGTCCTGCCCCTGGTGCTTGCCGCGCTTGGTCAGCACGATGCCCAGCGCCTGCGAGGCGGCGACGGCATCGTCGAAGAACAGCTCGTAGAAGTCGCCCATCCGGTACCAGAGCAGGCTGTCCGGATTGGCGGCCTTGATTTCGAGGAACTGCGCCATGGAGGGCGTGGCTTCGCCAACGGCCGCGCGGCGGAACGGCTATGGCCGATGGGATCTCGGCATCGGCGTTGCCGTCGAGGCTCGGCGTGTCTCGGGCGGACGCGCGGCTTCGGCCGGAGGCGGCGCCTTGCCGCCCTCATCCTTCGCCATTCTCGATCTGCCTTGCGAAGCCATCGCCTGGGGAGCCCAATCCGCTGAACCGGCAAACGGATAGCCGGTCGGGGCGCGAATTGAAAACCCTGCGTGCCGTCGACAGTGTGGGAAACGGGTCACGCGGCGGAAACGCCGCGCTTATCAGGCCTTTGACTTCGGAACTCAGCCTAGGCGTCGAGCGCGATGCGGCTCTTCACCTCGTCGGGGGCGCCGAAATGCTCGAAATAGCGCGGATCGATCTTTTCGACCGGCAGGATGATCAGCACGTCGGTGGTGCCGAACTGGTGGTCGATCACGGCGCCGTCGCCGACGAAGGCACCAAGGCGCATATAGGCCTTGATCAGCGGCGGCATGGCCTTGAGAGCGGCTTTGGCGTCGATCTTGTCCCTCGGGATGAGATCCATGGGGACGTGAAGGTGGCTATGAGCGCGGCAGCTCCAGTCCGCCGGGGCCTTGGCGAAATGATGCAGGAAACTCAGTGCCATGGCGTGCTCGCGCGGGTCGATGCCCTCGAAGCTGGCGCAGCCGATCATGACGTCGACCTTGTGCTCGCGGATGTAGGTCCAGAGCCCGTGCCACAGAAGCTCCACCGACCGCTTGGTGCGATAGGGCCGCAGCACGCAGGAGCGGCCGAGCTCCAGGAAGCGGTAACGGGGAGACTTGGCCGCCATCAGCGGCGCGATGTCGTATTCGCTGGCGCTGTAGAAGCCGACGTTGCGCTGCGCAACCTCCTGACGCAACACGCGGTAGGTGCCAACGACGGTGGCGGCGCGCGATCGTGCGCCAGACGTCCGTTACGCCGGCTCCGCCAGCCGCGACGCCAGCTCCAGCGGCGCGATCGACCACGAGAAGGTGGTCGCACAGGGCATCATACGGATCCTGGTCGAGGCGGCGCATGCTGGCGAGGACGCTCGGCTTTGCCGACATCTCCTCGTAGAACACCTCGTAGCGCAGGCGTTGCGCCCTCAGGATGTCCTTGCGGGTGCGGGCGAGCCGAACCTCCAGCGTGCCGATGCGGCCGTAGACTTTGTCCGGGGCTCGCCGAACGAACGGAAGAGCCTGGGCGCGGGCCTTGGTGGCGGTCAAAGCTCTCAATGCAAGCAAGCCACGCGGCGCGGTCTTGAAGGCCTCGATGCGGCCCGCAATTCGCTGGCTGATGCGCTTCATTTTAGTTCCGTCTCCCCGTCGTCGCCCGGCACGCTTCGCCCGCCCCAGACCCCTTAGCCTGGTTCGAGTGGCGCCGTCATATGACGGGCCAAGTTGCTTGTTCTGCTAAGCAACTACCTAATCACGAGTCCGAGACAATTTTGCGACGATTCGGTCCCGCCAAGAGGCAATTCTGCAAATGATTCCGGTTAAGATCGGGACGGAGGCGGAACATCCAACGACCGCGCGGCCTCGACCGTCATCAGCGGAACGCCATTGCGGATGGGAAAGGCGAGGTTGGCCTTGACGCTGATCAGCTCCTGGGCGCCCCGGTCATAGGTCAGGGGGCCTTTGGTCAGAGGGCAGACGAGGATTTCGAGGAGCTTGGGGTCCGCGAGCTGGGGAGCCTCTTCCTTGGCGACGTTGTCGTTCATTCTGGCCTCCGCTCCCGCCCTCATAGACGCTTCGGACTTTTCCTGCGCTGCGATTTACGCCGCGCCAGATAGGCGGCGCCACTCGACAGACGATCGGAGCGGCTACTGTAACGTGCCGCCCGATCCGCCGCGGGCGGCAAGCTCCATCTCGGCCAGCGCGACGAGCACGTCAGCCCGTGACTTCAGATCGACGGCTTCGAGAAGGGCCTGTTTCTCCTCGGGTCCGTAGGGCGCCATGACGCAGAGAGCGTTGATCAGGAACTCGCTCGAAGCATGCTCGACCACGGCCCAGTCGGTCTTGAGCTGATTGCGGTCGAGATAGGTGCGCAGGGCCTTCAGCAGAGTTGGGCGGTCGATCTGCTCCTCGCCGAGGCCACGCGTGAAGTCCGAAGCAAAGCGGTCGTAGCTGACGCTGGCGACGCGGTAGGCCGAGCCGGATTCTGCTTCGCCTACGATCTCGAAACGCGAGAGCCCGGTGAGCACGATGGTAAAGCGGCCGTCGTCGAGCTCCTGAAAGCCGGTTATACGGCCGGCGCATCCGACGCGGCGCAAGGGGACCGATTTGCCCTGAGGGCTTTCGGTGGACGCGTCGTCTCCCGCTCCTGTCGGCTGGACGATGCCCATGATGCGAGAGCCGGAGATGACGTCATCGACCATGGCGAGATAGCGCGGCTCGAAAACGTTCAGCGGCAACGTCGAGCCCGGCAACAGGATGGCGCCGCGCAGCGGAAACAGCGGCAAGCGCGGCGGCAGATCGGCGGGACGGCGGTAGCGTTCGGCCAAAGCCACGAACATGTTCCTCAGCTAGAAACAGAATCGACGACAATCGGCGGCGGCCGTCGAGTGTCAGCGGATCCTTCGGACCCCAGGCGTCGAAGAGCTGAACGAGCTGCTTGCGGGCGGCCTCCTCGTTCCATTTGCGATCGCTTGCGCATGATGTCAGCAAGTGATCGAGCGCCTCCTCGTTGTTGCCGCGCGCGGCAAGCGCGACGGCCAGATCGAAGCGGGCCTGGTGATCGGCGGGATTGGCGGCGAGGCGCTGCTCGAGCTCGGCGCGGTTGTCGGCCTTGCCGGCCATCTTGGCGAGCTCGAGCGCGGCGCTTGGCGCTTTCGACCACCGCGGCCGTGCGCTTGTCGGGCGGCACGAGGGCGAGCGTCTGCTCGGCGCGCGCCGTATCGCCGCTCTTCAGGTAGCACCGCGCCAAGCCCGCGAGCGCCTGCGACGTTCTGCTGATCCTCCTGCAGCACGGCGGCGTAGGCTTCGGCTGCGCCCTGCAGGTCGCCCTGCTCGAGCGCGGCCTCGGGCGATCTCGAGGACTGCGGCGATGTCGCCTTCGCCGTCGTCCACCGCCGACGAGGCGATCGATGAAGGCGCGGACCTGGCTCTCGGGCTGCGCGCCCATGAAGCCGTCGAGCGGGCGGCCGTCGCGGAAGGCGTAGACGGTCGGCAGCGACTGGATGCGAAGCTGCGCCGGCGATGGCCGGATGCTCGTCGGTGTTGATCTTCACCAGCACGCACCTTGCCGCCGTAGCTGCGGACAACCTTCTCCAGGATCGGCGTCAGCTGCTTGCAGGGTCCGCACCAGGAGGCCCAGAAATCGACGAGCACGAGCGCGTTCGCGCGACGCCTCTATGACGTCCTTGGTGAAGCTCGCGGTCGTCGCGTCCTTGACGAGGCCGTCCTGCGGTCCCTTCCCGGCCCCCGGTTTCAAACTCCAAATCCATCCACCACTCCTCTCAAGCCCAGGTGAGGCACGCATCCCAACCGCGCCAGTCCCCGTTTCTCACGGCAAATATGGTGTGTCGGCGCCGTCCCTGCGAGCCCGTATCGGACACTAAGCGGAAGGAATGGTCCTCGCCAATCGTCGATTGCGTCCCTCTTTGCGGCCTGATGCCCGGGTCGCAAATCCTGGTGCGAATAAATCGCAATTATTCTCTGGACGCAATGAGATACATCAAGGTTTCCGGGCGGCTCCACCTGGATGGGTAGGCGTTGGCCGGGGTTCATAAATGTTGTCTTTTGAGGCTTGCAATGGCGCGGCGGTTAGGCAATAAGACCGTCTCGCTGCGAAAGCGGCGTTATTACCCCAATTCCGGATGCGGGCGTAGCTCAGGGGTAGAGCATCACGTTGCCAACGTGAGGGTCGTGAGTTCGAATCTCATCGCCCGCTCCATTTCTCCCAGATGTTCAGTCGCTTCGACCGGCGGTTTCGTGCCGCGATGGCGGCTGCTCTGGTCGATCCAATTCGCACCTCCAGCGCAGGCGATGGCAAAGGCCGAGCGGAACCCGGCTGCCCCCGTCGCCGTTTCATCGGTATGCGAATTAGGGAGGTTGCGATGGTCGATACATCTTCAGACATCAAGGCGCTGCCGAAAGGACGTAGCTCGAAAGACAGCTCGACGACGCCCTGGAGCATACCTTTCCGGCGAGCGATCCTGTGTCGTCGGCGAGCCGACCTCGAGCGAGCCCGACGGCCCCTCGATCGGCGGCCGGCGCCGCGACAAGGGCTCGTGGACGAACTGGCTCAGAAAGTCGCCGGCAAGCTTCGCAAGCGCAAGTAACTAGCAGCTGACGTGGCGCTAGGCGCCTCGGGTCTCCGTGGGCCGCTGTCCTCTTCCGGTACCGAGATCGGACCAGGCATTTGAGCCGAGGCCAAGCGGGCCAGGATCTCCTCGCGTGAGGTGCGCGCATGGATTTGCCGGTGGCGCCCGGGTACTTGGCGAAATAGGACCGGTCCGGAGTGTGGAAGCGCGCCGCTTCCTGCATGGCGACCGCGCGCGGCACGACCTGCTCGAAGCAGCGGTTGTCCGGATTTTCCTTCAGCCAGGTGTGGTAGTCGTCCTCGGTCGGCGAGTGCATGTCCTTCATGTTGACGATCACGCCGAGGTTCTCGGCGAAGCCCATCTCCGGGTTGAGCGCCTTGAAGCGGCGGAACACCTCGAGCCCGCACACCGACACGTAGTCCGCCTTGGTCGGCGAGATGTGGAAGTCGGCCTCGCGCAGCCAGCTCTCGGTCAGCACCGAGAGGCCCGGGCGGGCAATCGATCAGCACGACGTCGAACACGCGACGCGCGCCTCGTCGAGCAAGGCCGCTGATCACGGTGCGCAGGCGGCGTGCAGGCTTTCCTTGGAGACCTCGCGCTCGAACAGCGTGAGCTGCATGTCGCTCGGGATCAGAAAGACGGTGCGCGCGTCGTCGACGTCGGAGACGTTGCGGACGACGAAGCGCGGCCAGTCCGCCTCGGCGCATTCTGCAGCACGCGGGCGACCAGGATAGTCGACCATGGTCAGGCCGTTCTGCTGCAGCTGGTGCAGGTTCGGCACCGTCATCAGCATGCTCGACACGCTGGCCTGAGCGTCGCTGTCGATCACCAGCACGTTCTTGCCGTGATAGGCCGACAGCGTCTCGGCCAGCGCCAGCACCAGCGTCGATTTGCCGACGCCGCCCTTGGTGTTCATGACAGCGATGGTATTGCGCATGACGTCGCGCGGCTCCCCATCCCTGCCTGCTGCGTCCGGCCGATCCCTGCCCAACTCGGCGCTTCCAGGGTTTGCGTCGCGAATGTGGCGGTCTCGCGAAGCACGGACTGAAAACGTCGACGATTTAAGCTTATTCTCCGCCCGAGCGTCAAAAAATCGGCCTGAGACGCAGCGCCACGGGCGACAATCCCCAGAGATCGACCGGAAGGCGGCAGCCGGCGGACAGAAAGCAGAAACCTTGCCGGAACGGTTCCGCTTCTCAAGTGTGTCATGGTCGGCGCATACTGATCACCGGCTCGCGGCAACAACCCGCGCCCAGTTGCGACCCTTCGGTGACCGTCGCAGCCCTAGTCCATGCAAGAGGAAACCCGCCCATGGCCCATGCGTCGATCGATCAAATCAAGAGGCCGCTTGCCCTCCTTGCGGTGCTGCTCGCGGCCCTCTCGCTCGGCGGCTGCGGCGTCAACAACATCCCGACCTACGAGCAGAGCGCCAAGGCCGCCTGGTCGGAGGTGCTGAACCAGTACAAGCGGCGCTCCGACCTCATTCCCGAACCTCGTCGAGAGCGTGAAAGGCTTCGCCGAGCAGGAGCGCAAGGTGCTGACCGACGTCACGGAAGCGCGCGCGCAAGGCGACCAGCGTGCAGATCCCGGCCGACATCCTCACCAACCCCGAGGCGATGAAGCAATTCCAGGACGCGCAGAACACGCTCGGCGGCGCGCTGCGCCAGCTGCTCGCGGTGGTCGAGCGCTATCCGGATATCAAGTCGGGCCAGAACTTCCTGGCGCTGCAGAGCCAGATCGAAGGCACGGAGAACCGCATCGCCATCGCGCGGCGCGACTACATCCAGTCGGTGCGCGCAGTACAATACGGAGATCACGACCTTCCCGGGCCGGCTCTGGAAGATCGGTCCTGTATCCGTCGGCCGCGGAGATGGCGACGTTCGACATCCCGGCCGAAGAGATGAAGACGCCCAAGGTCGATTTCGGCACGAGCAATAGCTGAGTGCGAACGAACTGCACGTGCACTGGGCTCGATGGCGCGCGGCGGCGACATTTGTCGCGCGCGCCGCTCGTCGTGCTTGCGCTGCTCGCTCTCGCTGGCAGCCGCGATCTGCAGCGCGGCGCCGACATTTCCCGGCGCTGACCGGGCAGATCGTCGACGACGCCAACCTGCTCACGCCCGAAGACCGGCCGCCATCGAAGCCGAGCTCAAGGCGCTCGAGGAGAAGTCCACCGACCAGTTCGTGGTCGTCACGCTGCCGTCGCTCAGGGCTACGAGATCGAGGACTACGGCTACCAGCTCGGCCGCATGTGGGGCATCGGCCAGAAGGGCAAGAACAACGGCGTCCTGCTCATCGTGGCGCCGAACGAGCGCAAAGTGCGGATCGAGGTCGGACGCGGGCTTGGAGCCGCATCGTCACCGACCTGATGAGCAAGCATCATCATCGAGAACGCCATCCTGCCGGAGTTCCGGCGCGGCGATTTCAGCGGCCGGCATCCGTGCCGGCGTGCGCGACATCAAGGACGTGCTGCTGGGCGACGCGGAAGCCGTCAAGGAGCGCGCGCGCGGCAACGGGCGCCGACGGCGGCCGGACTGGATGTCGGTCTTCTGATGATCGCGTTCTGGATCGCGGTCGTCGTCTACATCATCTACGCGCAGTCAGCGCTACGCCGACCAACCAGGCCCGGCAGGCCAACCAGGTCTCGGGGCCCAGCGCGGACGTGCGGCGGCGCGGAGGCGGGCCCGTCATCATCGATCCCGGGCGGCGGCGTCCGGCATCTGGGGCGGAGGATGGTCATCGGGCGGAGACAGCGGCGGCGGCTTCTCCGGCGGCGGCGGCGATTTCGGCGGCGGCGGCGCATCGGGAAGCTGGTAGGCGACAGGACGGCGCTCCGAGAGGAAGGACCAGGCCATGAGACTACATTTTCAGATGACCGACGAAAACCGCATCGCGGACGCCATCACCGCCGCCGAGCGCAAGACTTCGGGCGAGATCGTCGCCGTCGTTATCAGCGGAAAGCAGCAGCTATCTCTATGCGCCGTTCCTCTGGGCCGCGGTCGTCGCGCTGCTGATGCCGTGGCCGCTCATCCATCTGACGTGGTGGCCGGCGATCGTGGGTCTATCTCGCGCAGCTGGTGACGTTCTTCGCTGCCGTGCTTGCTGCTGACGCTGCCGCGGCCGGTGCGCTATTGGCTCGTGCCGGCATCGATCAAACGGGCGCGGGCGCAGCGCCGCGCGCATGGAGCAGTTCCTGGCGCAGAACCTGCACACGACGGCGGGCCGCACCGGCGTTCTGATTTTCGTGTCGGTCGCCGAGCGTCATGCGGAGATCCTGGCGGATGCCGGCATCGAGCGAGCGCGTTCCCAAGGCGACGTGGCAGTCTATCGTGGAGCAACTGACGCACGGATCGCGCGCCGGCCGGGCTGTCGATGGTTTCGTCGCCGCGGTCGAGAGCGTCGGCGACGCATCTGGCGACGCATTTCCCGCCGGGCACTGCGACGCAAACGAACTGCCCGACCACCTCATCGTGCTCGACAGGATTTGATCGCGATAGCAGGCTGACCCTGCGCTGCCGATTACGCCGCGTCGATAGGGACGCGACGATCGGAGCGCTAGACGTCAGGACGATCTTGCCGGTGGCTTCGCGGCGGTCGATGCACGCCGATCGCTTCGCGGATCTCGGCCAGCGGATAGGTCGCCTGAATGCGCGGCTCGAGCTTGCCGGCCGCGATCCAGTCGCAGCACCTCGATCATGTTGGCGCGGTGGCCCTGCGGGTCGCGCTTCACGGACTTCGCCCCAGAACACGCCGATGGCGCTCGCGCCCTTGAGCATGAACAGATTGAGCGGGATCTTCGGAATTTCGCCGGCCGCAAAGCCGACGACGAGGAAGCGGCCCTGCCACGCGAGCGCGCGGACGGCGGGCTCGGCATACTGCGCGCCGACGCAATCGTAGACCACGTCGACGCCGCGTGCCGCCCGTAGAGCCTGCGCAGCTCCTTTTCAGATCGACTTCGTCGTAGTTCACCACCTCATCGGCGCCGTGGGCGCTTGCAGATGGCGAGCTTGTCGTCCGACGACGCCGCGGCGATGACGCGCGCGCCCATGAGCTTGGCGATCTCGATGGCGGCCTGCCCGGCGCCGCCCGAAGCGCCGAGAACGGCGACCGTCTCGCCCGGCTTGACCTGTCCGCGGTCCTTGAGGCCGTGGATGGCGGTGCCGAAGGTGATGCTGATGCCGGAGGCGATGTCGTCGCTGACGCCCGCGGGGATCGGGATCACCGCCGCGGCCGGGACTGCGACCTTTTCTCGTGCGCCGCCAAAGCCGACGTAGGCCGCGACGCGATCGCCGGGCTTCAGGCCCGTGACGCCGGCTCCGAGGCTCTCGACGACGCCCGCGATCTCGCCCGACGGCGAGAACGGCAATTCGGGCTTGGTCTGGTATTTTCCCCGTGTAATCAAGGTGTCGAAGAAGTTCAGCGCCGCGGCCCGGACCGTGATCAGGACCTCGCCCGGACCGGCTACCGGCTCGGCAATGTCCTCGACGACAACGCCCTCCGGGCCATCGAGGCTCTTGCAAAGTGCGGCTTTCATATGTGACCTCCTGGCGAAACGCGGGGCTCGCCCCCAGGCTCTGTCCTACGATCCCGCGATCACGCTTCACTGATAGGGCCGCGAAGCGTCATGCGCCGAGAGCCACGAGAAGACGAGACCTACATGACCGCCCCAGCCTGGCCGCCCAAAGCGCGCGGCTATTTCGCCATCGGCGCCGAGCGCTCCTCGAAAGCGCTCAACCTCGGCAACCTGATGCGCTCGGCGCACGCGTTCGGGGCGAGCTTCACGTTTACCATCGGCGCGCACCTACCAGGCGCTCGAAGCCCGCGCCGATACCTCCAAGGGGCAATCGCACCTTCCGCACTACAACTGGGACCGGCCGGCCGACCTGATTTTGCCGAAGGGATGCAAGCTCGTCGGCGTGGAGCTTCTCGACGAGGCCGTCGCGCTGCCGAGCTTCCGCCATCCCTTGCAGGCGGCCTATGTGCTGGGTCCGGAGCGGGGATCGCTGTCGCCGGAACTGCTCGAGCGCTGCGATTTCACCGTCAAGATCCCGACGTCCTTTTGTATCAATGTGGCCATGGCCGGCGCCATCGTCATGTATGACCGTACGCGGAGCCTGGCTCCGTTTGCCGAACGTCCCATCTCGGAAGGGGGTCCGGATCAGCACGGCGGGCGGGTGCGGGCCGATCAACACCGGCGATGACAGGCCAGTCGTCACCTGCGGTGACAGGCCAGCCGTGACAGTGCCAACGTAGGTCGTATATGACTGCTCTAGATTTTTGATGAGACCGATTTTTCACGCTTCACAGTGGGACCGATCGAATGGTCTGGGACGACCGCCTAGGGGACCGCTTCCGCTCATGATCGCGCGCTGCATCTCACGCTGCGTTCTGCCCGCTCTCGCGGCCGGCGCGGCTTTTCTCGCCAGCGCGAGCGCCGCCTCGGCTCAGACTGCCGTCGAGACCGGCGGTTCGGCGACTGGATCGTGCACCAGAGCACCGGCGGCGGCAGCAAGATCTGCTTTGCGGCCACGCTGCCGAAGAGCCAAGGAGCCGGCCACCGCCAACCGCGCCAAGATCGTTCTCTACATCTCGGCCTGGCCCAAAGAGGGCGTCAAATCCGAGATCTCGATCAAGATGGGCTATCCGGTCAAGACCGGCAGCACGGTGGCCGTGACCGTCGGCAGCGATGCCTTCGACCTGTTCGGCAAAGACGATCGCGCCTTCGTGGCCGATCCGACCGAAGAGCTGAAGCTCATCGAGGCCATGAAGAAGGGCTCCAAGCTCACGGTTCAGGGCAGCTCGGAAAAAGGTACGGTCACCGATCGACACGTACTCGCTCAGCGGACTCGGTCAGGCGATGCAGGCCCTCGCGGCCGCGTGTCCTTGAGTCCTAAGTGGACCATGATACGCTTCGACTGCAGGGTCCGAACGTCATGGTCTCGGCGCGCTTGCGGAGCTGGATGTAAAGCGCGCCTTCGCCGCCGTGCGGGATGGCGGCGGCCGCGAAACTCACGACGATGGCGCGCAGCTCCGGCTCGGCGAGCCACATGGGCACATTGCGCTTCAAGACACCCGCGCTCGTTCGCGCCGCCCAAAAGCTGTCGCTCTGATCGTCACTTTGACGTCGCGGGCCGCCTTTGCCGGTGATCACCAGCACCCAGCGCAGGCCGCGGCCGTGGCAGCTCATCAGAAAGCGCCGGAGCGCGAGGTGGGCCTCGTGCCTGGCGCATGCCGTGCAGATCGATGCGGGCTTCGATCTCGATGCTGCCCTTGCGCAGCCGGCGCGCCGCCTTGCGATCGAACTGGTTGAGGGCAGGCGGCGCGGAAGGTACGGGCTTCGGTGGCGGCGCTGGGGGAGCCGGGGCTTTCTTGCCAGCTCCGGCGGCGTGCTTTGGCTCCGGTGCAGGCGGCAACCGCGGAGGAATATCTTCGATCGGCTCGGCCGCATCGAGGACGCGGCCACGTTTGCGCTTCAAGGGCTCGAGCGAGGCTGCCGTGTGCTCCCAGAGATGCGTGTCCTCGTCGGAGAGATGTCGGTTGCGCGATCCCGGCGGCTTCTTCTTCATGACACGGTCTTCATGACGCTGGCGCTTGGCGCGGCAGCAGCACGAAGTACGTGCCGGGATGCTTGGTAATGCCGGCAAGCCGGCCGGCTTCGTCGCCGGAGCCGAAATAGATATCGCCGCGCTCGGGCCCGCGGATGGCGGAGCCCACATCCTGGGCGATCATCAGGCGGTCGAAGCCGCCGTCTTGCATCCCACGGGCGTCGCGTGCGTCAGCGTGGGCGCGGACACGAACACCGGCGTGCCGATGGCGTGGAATGCCGTGTCCACTGCAAGGCTGCGGCCGTCGGAGAGCGGGATATCCTGCGTGCCGAGCGGGCTTCCAGCTTCCTCGCCTTCGAGCTCGCGGAAGAAGACGAAGGACTTGTTCTGCCGCATCACGTCGCGGCCGCGCTCGGCATCGGCCGAAAGCCAGACCTTCAAGGCGTCGAGAGACATCTGGTCGGCCGGGAACAGTGCCGGCGTCGATCAGGTAGCGGCCGATGGACGTGTAGGGATGGCCGTTCTTGCCATTGTAGGTGACGCGGACCATCTCGCCGTCCGGGAAGCGGATGCGGCCCGAGCCCTGGATGTGCATGAAGAAGGTATCGACCGGATCGGCGAGCCAGAGCATCTCCAGGCCCTGGCCGGCGAGCGCGCCTTGCTCGATCTCGGCGCGTGTGGCGTAGGGCTCGAGGCCGTCGACGGTCTTGCGCCGTGCGTGCGTGAGACCGTGGCCAGGGCGCCGCGCTCCCATTCGGCGACGAGGTTCTCGAGATCGGCCGGGCGGCGCAGCACGGGGATGTTGAACTTGGCCGTTTGCGTGCGCGAACCTTCGATGACCGGCTCGTAGTAGCCGGTGAGCAAGCCCTCGGCGCCATCATGGACGACGCGATGCGGCGTGAAGTGCTCCTCGAAGAACGCCTTGGCCGCGGAGGGCGTGAGATCAGCTTCCGCAATGGCGAGGGCTTTGCGTCCGGCTGCCAGCAAGGCTTCCGGGGCGCGCGTCGTTTTCGTCGTGGCCGAGGCAAGCTTTGCGACGGCCTCGATAGGCTTAGCGGATTTTCTGAACGCCTTCAGCGCAGCGAGCGTGTCGTCCTGCTCCCAGCCCGGCAGGGCCGAGAACGTGACCGGCTCGAAGCTCACGCTCAGACGCGGCGCGCTCAGATGTGGAAGCTCCAAGTGGCATGGGCGAAGTCCCGAACCTTACCGGCTGACGCGAACGTCAATTCGGGGACTGCGTGCCGACCAGCCTCCAGTTCAGCTCGCGCCGCGCGTCCTTCGACGAGATATCGCGAGAGAAGGTCCAGATGTCGGTCACGTCCTTGATGCGGACGGGATCGCCGTCGATGACCGTGCCGGTCTTGTCGCGCGTGGCGCTGATGAGCTGGCTGACGAAGCGAATGGTGATGTTGGCGATGCCCTTAGGGCTGACCTCGGCTTCGAGGATGTCGGCCTTGTTGATGCCGACGAAGCTCTGATCGATCTGCTCGCCGCGGCCCTCGCGCTCGGTGATGGCGCGGCTGAAGCTGTCGAACACGTCGGGACTCAGGAGGTCGCGCAGGCCGCGCTTGTTGCCCTCGGCAAACGCCGTGACGATCATCTCGTAGGCCTGACGTGCTCCGCGCAGGAAATGCTCCGGATCGAAGGCGCTATCGAGCTTCAGGATGTCGACCAGGCCATCCGCGAGCGTGGCATCGGTGCCGGCAAGCGTCTTGATGCGGGCTTCGACCTCAGCCGAAGATACGGTCGGGGCCATTTCGGCGGGCTCGGCCTCACGGTCACGGCGCGGAAGGGCGACGACCTTGTCGGAGGTCGCGACGGTGGTGGCTGTTTTCTGCACCTTGGCTTCGCGACGGCGGCGCTCGATGCGGCTTTCCTCGTCCCCTGTGCGCTTGCCGAGAACGCTTCTCAATTTCACGATCGCGACCAGAGCGACGACGAGCGACAAAAGCGTCAGAAGATTAATTTCGCCATTCATAGTCGGAAGCCTTTCAGGCAATCCCCGCGCAAGGGCTCTGCGGAGGATGTAGGGTCGCCTATGGGATCAGTCCAGGGACGGGAGCCTGCCAAGCGACCAAGGCGCTTCTTTGAAACTGTAAAGAAGTTTAAGCCCCAGGCTAGCGACGCCGCGGTTGATGAGCTTTCTGTGCACCAGCTTAGGGCACAAAGGCCCGGAAGCCAACAGGATTACAGCTCCTGCGCTGGTTCGCGGGCGGGAGAAAAGGCGGCCTCGTTGCAGCGGGACGAGCGTCATGTTAGCCACCCAGCCAAGCGGCAGTGAATCCCGCATCGAGACAATGGTGACCTAGACCCATGGAAGACGGAAAAAACGGCAAGACCGGCTCCGAGCCGGTGGCCCTCGAGCAGCAGAAGCCCATCGAAGCTCAGATTTTGGGCCAGTTCATCAAGGATCTCTCGTTCGAGAACCCGAGCATGGGCCGCGTCGTGCTCGCCCCCGGGGAAAATCCCAACATCAAGGTGGAAGTGAACGTGGAGGCCCGGCGGACGGGGACGGACCTTTACGAGAGCGGGATCGACTTCAAGGCGGTCGCCTCGCACAAGGACAGTACGATCTACGATCTCGAGCTTGTGTATCTCGGGCGTGTTCCGCCTGCGAAATATTCCCGAACAGGCGCTCGAGCCGTTCCTGCTCATCAACTGCCCGGCGCTCATCTTCCCGTTTGCGCGCCGCCTGGTGGCCGACATCACCCGCGAGGGCGGCTTCCCGCCACTTTTGCTCGATCCGATCGACTTCGCGCAGCTTTTCCTTCGCCGCCAGCAGGAGGCGGCAACGTCCAGTCTTCCGAACTGAAGCTTCTTTGCGGCGCTGCCGATTCACGCCGCGCCTGATAGACGGCGCATGCCGGAGTGTCTCGACAGCGACGATCGGAGCGGCTCAGCCGGAGCCGGAATCTGTCGGCTGTGCCATGAAGCGGCGCCATAAGGGGTTGGCACCGAGCGTTTGCACGAAAGCCTGGTGGGCTGCTTCCATGGCTGCCGAAAGTCGCGGGGGCAATGGAGAGGGACGCGGCGGAGCGGTACGCACGCCGCCGTGACCTGCGTCAGAATTCGCGTCCAGCCTGGATTCGGCCAGACCGAGCATCGCCTGACGCTCGCCGAGAAGCTCGATGTAGACTTCCGCCAGCAACAGCGAGTCCATCAGCGCGCCGTGCTTGATGCGCTTCGAGTTATCGATGCCGTAGCGCTTGCAAAGTGCGTCGAGGCTGTTGGGGCCGGCGGGATGCTTGCGGCGCGCGAGCTGTAGCGTGTCGACGACGCGCGTCATCGGGATCGCGCCCTTGCCGAGACGGCCGAGCTCGTGATTGAGGAAGCCCATGTCGAACGTGGCGTTGTGAATGACGAGAACGTCCTCGCCGACAAACTCGAGGAATTCATCGGGCGACGGCCGAGAACAACGGCTTATCGAGCAGGAACGCGGTCGAGATTCCGTGCACGGCCTGAGCCTCGGCCGGGACGTCGCGCTCGGGATTGATGAAGCGGTGAAACTCGCGGCCGCTCGGGATGCGGTTCACCAGCTCGACGCAGCCGATCTCGATCAGCCGATCGCCCTTGCGGGGATCGAGGCCCGTCGTCTCGGTGTCGAGCACGATTTCGCGCAGCATTGCCATTGTTTGCCCTCACGCGATCGCCGTTTCGGCTTAGTGCCAGAAGCGGTCGAAGGCTGTCCCCGTCTCACCAATCAGTCGTGCAATGATAACACTGACTGCGGCCTCGGTTTCGGCATGGGATGTACCCGTATCCACAACGAAATCGGCACGGCGGCGCTTTTCACCGTCCGGGATCTGGCGGGCGAAAATCATCTCCAGACGTTCGACCGTCATTCCGGGGCGGTCCAGAATGCGAGCACGCTGGACTTCTTCCGGCGCGCTGACGACGAGGGTCCGATCCACCTTCGCATCGAGGCCGGCCTCGAACAGCAGCGGGATCTCGAGCACGGCGATGGCGGCATCGCGCTTGGCTTCGCCGCGAATGAAGGCGGTCTCGGCACGCTTCACGAGCGGATGCACGATGGCCTCGAGACGGCGGAAATCGCTCCGGCTCTTTGGCGAGGGCCGCGGCCAAAGCCGTGCGATCCACGCGGCCGTCCTTTGTCGTGCCTGGAAAGGCCTGCTCGACGAGCGGCACGGCCTCGCCCTCATAGAGGCGGTGCACCTCGGCGTCGGCATCGAACACGGCGATGCCGCGCTCGCGGAACATGGCCGCAACTGTCGTCTTGCCCATGCCGATGGAACCGGTGAGACCGACGATCACCATCAGCGCGCCTCGACGATACCGGCGGCGATGCGCTCGTAGAGTTCCGGCGTGACCTCGGGGCGAACGCCGAACCATTTCTCGAAGCCAGGAACGGCCTGATGCAGCAGCATGCCGAGGCCGTCCACCGTTCTAAGTCCGTTGCGGCGCGCGTCGCGGATCAGCGCCGGTTTCGAGCGGCACATAGACGATGTCGGACACGACGCATTCAGGATGGAACCCGGCGAAATCGATGCCGAGCGAGCCGTCGCCCTTGAGGCCAACGGCTGTCGTATTGACGAGCACGGCCGCGTCGCGCGAGGCAGCCGAACGCTCGGACCAGTCTTTGACCTTCACGCGGCGGCCGAAGTCGCGCGCCACGGCATCGGCGCGGTCACGCGTCCGGTTCATGAGGCGGATCTCGCCGACGCCGCTTTCGAGAAATCCATGGACGATCGCGCGCGCGGCACCTCCGGCGCCGAGGATCGACGACCGGCGCATCGCGCCGCTGCCAACCCGGCACGCGGGCGGCGAGATAGGTCATGTAGCCATAGGCATCCGTATTGGTCGCATAGAGGCGGCCGTCCTCCAGCCACAGGGTGTTGGCGGCGCCGATCGCGGACGCGGTCGCGTCGGCCTCGTCGACCAAGTGGAGTGCTTCTTCCTTGTAAGGGATGGTGACGTTGCAGCCGCGATAGCCGTTTGTCGCGAGCAACCGCAGAAAGCCCTCGAGCCTTCCGGGCTGAACGGCTTCCTTGGTGTAGCTGCCGTCGATGCCGTAGCGGTTCAGCCAATAGCCGTGAATCGCCGGCGAGCGCGAATGCTCGATAGGCCAGCCGATGACACAGGCGCGTCTCATGACAGGAGAACCTTTCGCTCGCCGAAGCTCGGCGAGCAGCGGCAGCAGCGGCATGCCGAGAATAGTGAAATGACAGCCTTTGACGCGCTCGAAAAGCTGGATGGCGGGGCCTTCGATCTGATAGGCGCCGACCGATCCCAGGATCGATGAGCCGACACGCGCGAGATAAGCTTCGAGCGCGACATCGGAGAAGTTGCGCATGTTGAGCTCCGCCGACTGCGTTGCCACCCATGTGCACGTGCCACTCTGCGCAAGGGCGACCGACGAATGCAGCGCGTGCCCAGCGCCGCGCAGCTTGACGAGCGAGGCGCGCGCTTCTTCCAGCGTTGCAGGCTTGTCGAAGATCTCGTCGCCAAACGCCAGAACCTGATCCGAGCCGATCACCAAGGCATCGGGATTGTCGGCCGAGACCTTCTCGGCCTTGGCTCGTGCCAGCGCTTCGGCAATGCGTGAGCGCGGCACGCCGGCATTGGCGGCAAGAAGCCCATCGCGAATGCCACGCTCGTCCACATCGGCGGGGATGGACCTCGAACGCCACGCCTGCCGCTTCGAGCATGGCGCGCCGCGCCGCGCTTCCGGAGGCGAGAACCAGGCGCTGTGTTTCAGCCATGCTTTCAGTCATGGCCGCTGCCGCTGCGGTCCGCGGCAACCGCAATATCCTCGGCGCGGTCGGCGGGATCGGCCTTCAGGTCCTGCATGAGACGGATAATCGTAGCCGCGGTCTCTTCTATGGATCGGCGCGTCACGTCGATGATGGGCCAGCCGTGCTTGGCGCAAAGCTTCCTCGAATAGGCGATCTCGGCCGCGATGCTGGCACGGTCGACATAGTCATCGAGGTCGCGATCAGCCATCAGAAGCGCGCGGTTGCGGCGCACGTCGGCGATGCGCTCGGGGCTCGCGATCAAACATACCACGAAGGCCGAGTGCGGGGCGGCGAGCTGCTCGGGGAACGGCAGCGACGGCACGATCGGCACGTTGGCCGTCTTGTAGCCGCGCTGGGCGAGATAGATGCTGGTCGGCGTTTTCGACGTGCGCGAGATGCCGAGGAGAATGATGTCGGCGTGCGTTGAGGTCGTCCGGCAGCCGGCCGTCATCGTGCGCCATGGTGAAATTCAAGGCGTCGATGCGGCGGAAATAATCGGCGTCGAGGACATGCTGGCCCGCGACCGTCGGCGTCTGCGGCGCGCCCAGATAGGATTCGAACACCTGCATGATCGGCTGCAAAACGGCGAGGCAGGGAACGCTCAGCTCCTTGCAGCGCTGCTCGAGCTCGGTCGACGAGATCGCGGTTCACGACCGTGTAGAGCACGATGCCCGGCGCCTGCTCGATCTCCTGCAGCACGCGCTTCAACTGGCGCGCCGTGCGCACCAACGGATGCATGTGCTCGATCGGCCGAACCTGCGCGTATTGGACCGCCGCCGCCTTGGCGATCGTGGTCAAAGTCTCGCCGGTAGCATCCGATACGAGGTGGAGATGAAAGAAGCTCGGCTGGCTGTGGGCCATCTGTGGATAATCACTCGAGTTATTCAGACGCTAGGCCCGGTGCGGACGTCTTGTAGAGACACCGTGCACTTTGTCCACGGAGATACTCCCAACGGAGCCATTGTGAACAGTGGTTCGTAGCCGTACGCCCTCCCCGGGGATAAGTCATTCCTCCAAGGCTATCCCCAGGTTGTCCTCGAGTTCTTAAGGATGAGTGCCGCGACGAGGAATCCGCGCAAGCCTTTGACTCTCATGTTGACTCCGGGTACCTGCCATCGTCCTAGTGGCGCCTCGCGTTTCGGCACACCAGGACTAGCCTTGGACGTTGCCAGCGTTGAGACCCTGGGGATGGCTTGGGGACGGTCGGTTCTGTTCCCGCAATTCATGCCCCTAATAACAATACTAACAATCTAAGATTCTCTCTTTTTAGTTTGAAGGAAGCTTATGGATACGGTGGATAGGCGCACGACCGCAGTGCATTCCGAGCGCCGGTTTCTGGCTCCGTTCCGCGGTGCAGGCGCTCGCTCCTCCGCCGGTCTGGCTGATGCGGCAGGCCGGGCGCTATCTGCCCGAGTACCGGGCCACCCGCGCTCAGGCCGGAAGCTTCCTGAACCTTTGCTACAACCCGGCGCTCGCGGCCGAAGTCACGCTGCAGCCCATTCGCCGCTACGGCTTCGATGCCGCGATCCTGTTTTCGGATATTCTCGTCGTGCCGGATGCGCTGGGCCAGGAGGTCCGGTTCGTCGAAGGCGAGGGGCCGCGGCTCGATCCGATCCGGGAGGCCGCGGGTCTCAGCCGGCTCGATCCGACGCGGACGGCCGCAGAAGTTTGCGCTGGTCGCTGAAACCGTTTCGCGGCTCCGGCAGGATTTGCCGGGCGAGACGGCGCTGATCGGATTTTGCGGCGCGCCGTGGACGGTCGCGACGTACATGGTCGGCGGACAAGGCTCGTCGGATCAAGCGCATGCGCGGCTTTGGGCCTATCGCGATCCAGCAGGTTTTGCGCGCCTGATCGAGATTTTGGTCGAGACGTCGGTCGAATATTTATCGCAGCAAGTTCAGGCCGGCGCCGACGTGCTGCAGATTTTCGACAGCTGGGCCGGAAGCCTCGCCGAGCAGGAGTTCGCGCGCTGGGTGATTGAACCCACGGCTAAAATCGTGCGTGAAGTCAGGGCGCGGCATCCGGCCGTGCCGATCATCGGATTTCCGCGCGGAGCGATCATGCAGGGCGAAGCTTACGTCGAGCGCACAGGTGTCGATGGCCTCGGCTGCGATACCGCCGTGCCGCTCGCGACGATGCAGAAGCTCGGCGCCAGCACGCGAGCGGTGGTTCAGGGAAATCTCGATCCGCTGCTGCTGGTTGCCGGCGGAGCGGCGATGGAAAACCGGGTCGCGAGATCGTGACGGCGATGTCCGGCCAGCCGTTCGTGTTCAATCTCGGGCATGGCATCGTGCCCGAAACGCCGCCCGAAAATGTTGGCCGCCTGGTCGAGCTCGTGCGCTCGGCCGGCCTCCGGGCGCTGACCCATGGACGGGTCGGCTCGCGGTGCCAGTTCGGTGTTAGTTCACCCGCGGTGCGCGCCGCCATCGCGATCGTCGTGACCGTCGCGCTTCTCGCTGCCGCTGGCGCCCTGTTCGGGCAGGGGGCTTACCTCTGGGTCAAGGCGGTGCACGTGATCGCCGTCATCTCGTGGATGGCGGGCATGTTGTATCTGCCGCGGCTGTTCATCTACCACTGCGACGCGCCGGTTGGGTCGCCGCAGTCGGAGACGTTCAAGGTCATGGAGAAGCGGCTCCTGACCATCATCATCAATCCGGCGATGATCGCTGACCTGGGTGCTGGGGCTCTGGCTGGCCTGGCAGGGCGGATTGTTCTCTGCCGGCTGGTTTCATGCCAAATTCGCCTTAGTGTCTCGCTCTTTCCGGCGTGCACGGATACTTCTCGGGCGCGGTGCGCCGGTTCGGCCAGGATCGCAATACGGTAAGCGCCAAGGCGTGGCGGCTCTGGAACGAGGTCCCGACCGTCCTCATGATCGGAATCGTTATCCTCGTGATCGTGAAGCCATTTTGAGGAACGAAGTGGCGACGAGTCGCTTTCAATTTTTCCAACGGTTTGCTATAAGGACGAAATATCAACACGACTCGCGGCCTCTCCGGCCGATGAGGCGGCTGTAGGGCGCCAGAGCGCATACCGCCAATCTGCGTGGTTGTTCGATCCACGCACCCCAATTCCCCACCTTTAGGCCCGGCTATCGAAACCCCGCCTTATATGCCGGCCCGCCATGGAGCGGTTTAATGACCGAAATGAAGCTTGAGGACCTGAAGCTCAAGTCCCCGACGGAGCTTTTGAGCTTCGCCGAAGAAGCTGGCGTCGAGAATGCCAGCACGATGCGCAAGCAAGAGCTGATGTTCGCGACGCTGAAGCAGCTCGCTGCAAAAGAAATCGATATAACCGGCATCGGTGTTGTTGAAGTTCTACAGGACGGCTTCGGCTTTCTGAGATCTCCCGACGCCAATTATCTTCCCGGCCCCGACGACATCTATATCTCTCCTTCGCAGATCCGCAGATTTGCTCTGCGCACCGGCGATACGGTCGAAGGGAGATCAGAAGCCCGAAAGACGGCGAACGTTACTTCGCACTGCTCAAGGTCAACCGGATCAACTTCGAAGATCCCGAGCAGGTCAAGCACAAGATCCACTTCGATAACCTGACGCCACTCTATCCGACCAAGCTGGCTGAAGATGGAAATCGAAGATCCGACCATCAAAGATTTCTCCGCCCGCGTCATCGATATTGTCGTTCCGCTCGGCAAAGGCCAGCGCGCCCTCATCGTTGCTCCGCCGCGCACCGGTAAGACTGTTCTTCTGCAGAACATCGCCCACTCCATCACCGCCAATCACCCCGAGTGCTACCTCATCGTGCTGCTCATCGACGAGCGGCCCGAAGAAGTGACCGACATGCAGCGCTCGGTGAAGGGCGAGGTGATCTCCTCGACGTTCGACGAGCCGGCCTCGCGGCACGTGCAGGTTTCGGAGATGGTGATCGAGAAGGCCAAGCGCCTCGTCGAGCACAAGCGCGACGTCGTCATCCTGCTCGACTAGCATCACGCGCCTCGGCCGCGCCTACAACACGGTCGTGCCGTCTTCCGGCAAGGTGCTGACGGGCGGCGTCGACTCCAACGCGCTGCAGCGTCCGAAGCGCTTCTTCGGCGCGGCCCGCAACATCGAAGAAGGCGGCTCGCTGACCATCATCGCCACGGCGCTCGTCGATACCGGCAGCGCGAATGGACGAAGTCATCTTCGAAGAGTTCAAGGGCACCGGTAACTCGGAAATCATTCTCGACCGCAAGGTCTCCGACAAGCGCGTGTTCCCGTGCCATCGACGTGGCTCGCTCCGGTACGCGCAAGGAAGACCTGCTGGTGCCGAAGGATCAGCTCAAGAAGGTCTACGTCCTGCGCCGCATCCTCAACCCGATGGGCACGATGGACGCGATCGAGTTCCTGCTCGACAAGCTGCGCTCGACCAAGACCAACGGCGAGTTCTTCCAGTCGATGAATACCTGATTTTGCGCTGCCGATTCACGCCGCGCCCGGTAGGAGGCGCGACGATCGGAGCGACTAGGTCTGAGATTGAAAAAGGCCGCGTCACCCGCGGCCTTTTTCATGCGCCTTGAGTTGTAGTGCCTAGAGCTTGATCACGTATTCCTTGCGCGTCGTCTCGATCACTTCCCACGTGCCTTTGAAACCGGGGCGGATCACGAAGCTGTCGCCGGATTTGACCGTGCGAGCCTCGCCGTTGTCCTCGGTGAGGACCGAGGTGCCGGCGAGGATGTGGCAGAACTCCCATTCGTCATAGACGATGCGCCATTTGCCGGGAGTCGCTTCCCAGACGCCGGCATAGAGGTTGCCGTCGCGGTCCTCGAAGTTCCAGGTGCGAGAACTTGGGGCTGCCGGAGATGAGCCGGTCGGACGCGGGTTCGCCGTGCTCCGGCTCGATGCCGGAGAGATCGAACGTTACGAATTTGGCTGCGGTCATCATTCCTCGAAGGGCCAGAATTGCTCTGATCTCGAGCCGACCGGCGCGGGCCATCGGATGCCTTGACGCGATCTCGATCGGCTTCCTCCATTGTCTCGCAGTCGAGGATGTCGAAACCCACGATGACTTCCTTTGAATCGGCGAATGGCCCGTCGGTCACCAGCACTTTGCCTGAGCGGACGCGTACTGTCTTGGCTTCTTGTTTGGGACGCAGGCGATCACCGATGACGCGTTTGCCGCGGCCGTCGACATCGGAGAGCCAGTCCTCGATTTCGTGCGGCGCTTCCGGGAGACGGTCCGGCTCGGCATCGGTGGCGACGAACATCATGTACTTCATCGGTCGTCCTTTCGATCGGGAGCTCTCCTCGAGACGATGATCCACGCTTCGGACTTTTCCTGCGCTACCGATTCACGCCGCGCCTGATAAGCGGCGCATGCCACAGGCATGTCTGCGACATGACGATCGGAGCAACTGGCCCGAAGCGATCATGGTCTCCTTCAAGACGATCGATGACGGTCTAATCCTACAGCCGTCATCAGAAGGTGACGATGTCACCCGGAGACCGTCATCAAAGGTGAACATCTGACGCGCGAATGTTCACCCGCAAATGCAAAGGGCCACCCATGAGGCGGCCCTTTGTGTTTTCGGATCGTGTAGCGCGGGCTATTCCGCGGCTTCGATCTGGGCTCTCGCCTTGGCGGCAGCCGTCGTCGGTTCCTGGATGCCTTGGCCGGGATGATAGCGGAAGGGCAGCAGGAACTGCTCGACATAGCTCGTCGGGAAATTCGGAAGCTCGTCGACGCCCATGTCGCCGGCCGTGATCTTGCGTGACGGTTCGGGCTGGAAGGTGCCGAACAGCTTGTCCCACAGCGTCAGGAACAAGCCGAAATTGCAGTCGCCTTCCTTGCCCCAGTTCACATGGTGCAGGTGGTGGATCTGGCCGATGGAGAGATGGTTGCGCAGGGGCCCAAGCTCATAGGACACGTTCGAATGCTGGACGATGAGCTGCACCGAGATGGCAAAGCCGAGCAGCACGGCGACATCCACCGGCATGCCGGCCATGACGAGCGGCGCAGTGCCGATGGTCATATCGATGGCCTGGTGCAGCGGATGGCGGACGACGCCGTTGAAGCCATAGAGCCGGGCGACGCCGTGGTGGACGGCATGCAGCCGCCACAGGAACGTGAAGCGGTGGCTCAGGTAGTGCAAGAACATGAGCGCGAAGTCGGTGAGCACGAGGGCCAGCAGCAGCTGGGCCAGCAGCGACCATTCGGTAGGCCAGAAGGGCTGCCACGGCGTGAGCCAGGCGATGACCGGGATCAGCACCACACCGTTGATGTTCTGCAGCTCGTAGGCGATGAGGTGAAAGACGTTGGTGGACCCGTCGCCGTGGGACTGGTTCCACTCTTCGTGCCAGGGGGCAACGTTCTCGGCTGCGAAGGCCGTCGCGAACGCTGTTCCGAGAAGAAGGGCCAGCCAGGCGTACGAATGATGCTGTGAGACGACGTAGTAGGCCGCCGCGTTCAGGCCGAGAACCATGAACGGGGCATAGCCGTAGCGAATAAGGTTGCGAAAAAACAAAGTGATGCCTCCCCCACTCTCGTCACTCTGAAGATTGATCGGTGCTTCAATACGCTCAAACGCTTCGCGCGCGCGCTGACTAAGTCTAGCGACGGTAAACGCCGGATGGATATAGTTTTTTCTTGGCGCAGATCAGAGCGGTGCTTATGGCCGCCTTATGCCGCAGCACGAGCGGCGCGCAGGGCGGCGAGGAATCCATCCGAGGTTGTCTCGGGTGCCTGGCACTGGGGTCCGATGCAGATGTAAGCCGCGGCCCGACCCTTGACCGGCCCCTTGCCGACGAGGGCCGGCGGTCCGATGGATGAGGCCTCCCCAGACACGCTGAACTCGAGGGCGCCCGGCAGTGAAAGTTGTATGCGCGCTTGCTCCAGATCGGCGCTGTTGCCATCCACGGCGCCGGCGATGACGACGAGCTGCGGCGACAGGACATCGATCGACGCCGCGAGCAGGCCCGTGTGGGCGAGAAGGTTCTTGGCGAGCCCGTCCGAGAACGCGGTCGATGATTTCAGAGGCGCGCACCGCATAGGATTGATCATCCGTCAGCAGGGCGAGCGCTGACAGGTTCGACACCATGATGGCATTGGCGGACGGGGTGGCGTCGTCGCTCGCGGTCTTCAGCCGGATGATCACATCGCGCGTGTCATCGGCCGCGGTCGCATAGCCGCCTCGCTCATCCATCCAATAGTGCTCATCCAGGATCTTGGTCCAGGCGCGGCGCCTGCGCCAGATACTCCGCATCGTTGGTCGCCTCGTAGAGATGCAGCGCGGCGCGGATCATGTTGGCGTAGTCGCCGGCGACGGCAGGCACATGACCTCGACCCTGGCGGCTCGAGTGAACGAGCCTGCTGTCGACCGTCATCTTCGAGACGATGAAGGTGAAGGATCGCGTTGCGAGCGATAACCACTCCGGGTGATCGAGTGCCTTGGCTGCCTTCACCAGCGCGGCGATCATCAACCCGTTCCAGTCGGCGAGCACCTTGTCGTCCCAGCCGGGGCGAATGCGGGAGCTGCGCGCGGCGAGAAGCTTGGCGCGCATGGCGGCGAGCTTCGCTTCCTCGTCCGGTGCGAGCAGCTTCACCGACCCGAGCCGATTGAGGATGGTGTGGTCCTCGAAGTTGCCTTCGGGCGTGACGCCATAGACCTTGCCGAACAGCTCCGCATCCTCCGGGCCGAGCACCTTCAGAATCTCGTCCGCGGTCCAGACGTAGAACTTGCCTTCCTCGCCTTCGGAGTCGGCATCGAGCGACGAGGTGAAGGCTCCGCCGTCAGCGATCATCTCGCGCTCGAGCCAGGTGATCGTCTCCGCGATGCGCGTCGCCAAAAGGGGATCGTGTGTCTCGCGCCAGACCTCCGTCATGAGATCGATCAGCAGCGCGTTGTCGTAGAGCATCTTCTCGAAGTGCGGCACGAGCCAGAGCTCGTCCACCGAGTAGCGCGCGAAGCCGCCGCCGAGATGATCGTAGATGCCGCCCTGGCAGATCTGCTCGAGCGTCTTGATCACGGCCGCCTTGGCCGGCTCGTGGTCGTAGCGAATGCCGCCGCGCCATAGCAGCCAGAAGAAGCTCCACTGCGGAAACTTCGGCGCGCCGGTGATGCCGCCATGATCGGGATCGACGGCACGCACCATGCGCTGGGTGATGTCCTTCAACAGCGCGTCGGTGATGGTGATGGTGCCTTCCGCACTCGGGCGCTCGGCGAGCGCGGCCATGAGCGCATCGGCGTTGCTCGCGACCTTGTCGGGCTCGCGCCTGTAGACGTCGGCGATGCGCTCCAGCACCTCGACGAACGCCGGACGTCCCCAGGCGCTCTGCTTCGGAAAATAGGTGCCGCCCCAGAACGGCCGCGCGTCGCTGTCGAGGAACATGGTCAGCGGCCAGCCGCCCTGCTGACCCAGGCGGTGAAGCGCGCCCATGTAGATGGCGTCGATGTCGGGGCGCTCCTCGCGGTCGACTTTGATGTTCACGAACAGGTCGTTCATCACCGCCGCCGTGGCGTCGTCCTCGAAGCTCTCGTGCGCCATGACGTGGCACCAGTGGCAGGCGGCATAGCCGACCGACAGCATGATGGGTTTGCCGGTGCGCTTCGCTTCGGCCAGCGCCTCGGGACCCCACGCCCACCAGTGGACCGGGTTGTCCTGGTGCTGGAGGAGATAGGGGCTGGTCTCTTGGCCGAGGCGGTTTTCGCTCATTGGGCTTCCAGTGCTTTGGTGGCGGGCAGCATGGTCTCTTGATGTACGAGTACCCGAACCACCGTTCCAGTTCCGAGCAAAACTTTGTCATGACCACCAATCCCGAGCCCACGATCTTCGCCCTGTCGAGCGCCCCGGGCCGGGCGGGCGTGGCGGTCATTCGTGTGTCGGGTCACGCGGCGGGGTCGGCCATCGATCTCATGGCGGGGCCCAGACCTTCACCTCGGGTGGCCGGTGGACGCGCGATCCGTCACCCGAAAACGAGCGAGGTGATCGATCGCGGCGTGGTGCTGTGGTTCCCGGCGCCCAAGAGCTTCACCGGCGAGGATGTGGTGGAGCTTCAGATCCACGGCGGGCGGGCGGTGACGGCGGCGGTGCTGGACGGGCTCTCGATCATGCCGAACTTCCGTTTCGCCGAGCCCGGGGAGTTCGCCCGGCGCGCGTTCGAGAACGGCAAGCTCGATCTCGCCGAGGTCGAGGGCCTCTCGGATCTCATCGATGCCGAGACGGAGGCGCAGCGCCGGCAGGCCCTGCTGCAGGCGACGGGGACGCTTTCGGCTCTCTATGAAGGATGGCGCGCATCGCTGACGGAGGCGATCGCGCTCGTGGAAGCCGGGCTCGACTTCTCGGATGAAGCCGACGTGAGCGCCAGGACGATGGCCGACGCGCGTGCCGTCATCGAGGTGACGATCGCGGCGGTGAACCATCACCTCGATGATGGTCATCGCGGCGAGATCGTGCGCGATGGGTTCCGCGTCGCGCTGCTGGGCGCGCCGAACGTCGGCAAGTCGAGCCTGCTCAATGCGCTGGCCCGGCGGGACGCGGCCATCGTTTCGGAGGAAGCCGGGACGACGCGGGATGTCATCGAGGTGCGGCTGGATCTGGCTGGCTTCGCGGTGATCGTTTCGGATACGGCAGGCCTGCGCGAAGGGGCGGGTCAAGTGGAGCTGGAGGGTATCCGGCGCAGTCTGGCCACGGCCAAGGCGGCGGACCTGGTCATCTGGCTCACGGATGCGGCGACCGCCGAGACGCTGCTTCCGGCCGAGCTTCAGGACGTGGCCGACAGAACTCTGCTGGTGCTCAACAAGGTGGATGTCCTTTCCCCGGGGTCGCTGATCCCGGACGACATCGTGGCGATCTCGGCCAAGACGGGTGCCGGTATCGGCGAGCTGACGAAGCGCCTCGGGGTGATCGCTGCCGAGCGGGTCGGGTCACAAGTGGTGCCGATCATCACGCAGGACCGTCACCGCCAGCTGCTTTCGAAGTGCGCCGAGAGCCTCAAGGCGTTTCTCGACGGGCCGGCCGAGGACACGGAGCTGCGCGCCGAGGACCTGCGGCGGGCGGCGGATGCGCTAGGACGCATCACCGGGCGCGTGGATGTCGAGGATGTTCTCGATCACATCTTCGGACGCTTCTGCATCGGGAAGTAAGGCACGTGATGTTTCACGTGAATCCATTTCGGCTGGACTCGGGACGACTCTGCAGACAGCAGTCGGCATGAAATGTTTCACGTGAATCCATCGCAGCGAAATCTTGGAGTAACTCGGGCTCAACTCCGGCTGCCTCAGGGCACGAGATGTTTCACGTAAATCACAAGATGACGCGCGCTCGGCACCAAGTGTTTCACGTGAATCCGTTATTGGCACGTGACGTGGTGGGTCGGTGGCATGTTTTGTTTCACGTGAATCCAACCTGGGCCCGGATTTGGCGCCAGATGTTTCACGTGAATCCATCGAAGCGTGATTTTTTGCGCGTCAGCCGCGCTCGGCCAAAAGGACAAGTCCGACCCGACGTCGGCAAACTGCAGAAAGGAGCCAATCGGGTAGCTTTTGGAGGGCGGGCATCCTCGCCCGCATATACGTCGGAGAGAAGTCTTTGGGTTTTGCCCCGAAGACGCTCTCCCACCACGATGTTACATCGCGTTCGAGATGATAAATGATGCTGGTGCCCATCGCTTTCTGCCGCCGGGCGACCCAAGCGTCTGCCGAGTCCATGCGCTTGAACCCAAACCCGAGGCTGTAAAGCAGCTTGAGGTAGGCTCGCTGCAGCCTGGGATAGGAACCGAGCCAGTGGGGAAAATAAAGTCCGAGATGCCCCTCGAACCAGACCTCGTACGTCGGGAAAAGCGCGAGAAAACGTCCCTTTGGCTTTAAGACGCGGGCTATTTCCTTGAGTGCGGGTAGTGGTTCCGGGATATGCTCGAACACCATGTTGGCAATGACGATGTCGAAATGGTTCTCGGGGAAAGGTAGAATGCCGTTCTCGATGTTGACGACCCTGGTGCCGCCAGCAGCGTCAGCCTCCGACTTCCAGCCTGTGCTGTAGCTGAAATCGTCCGCGCCCCAGATGTCGAGGCCTTTGCCCAGGCCCATGGTGACGAGTGGAGCCTTGCCGCAGCCAAAGTCAAGAATGCAGGGTGCGGGTCGATCCGAGAGTTTTGGAAGTATCTCGGTAAGAAACTCGTAAGCGGAAATGGATGTCTCGGTCATTGCGCTGCCCCCTGTCTGCAATGCCCTTGGCAATAAGGCTCGTGAACGATAGCGCTCAGCTCAGGTCGATCAAGGCAACTCTCTCGCGCATTGTTCTATTTTTCGGGTGCGGTGGTGGAAAAGTATATTGGCGGCGTTGCGGTCAGCTTTAGTCTCCGACCCAATATGTTTCAGGTGAATCCTGCAATCCGCAACCGTCTTTGACCGGCACGGCTGTCTCTTGTATTCCTCGGCGCGAATTCTTCTTTTTTGAAGCAGCGCGATAATGTTCGATCGGACCTTCGATGTGATTGTGGTCGGCGGCGGCCATGCCGGGGCGGAAGCCGCGGCTGCGGCTGCCCGCATGGGCGCGTCCACGGCCCTGATCACGCACGAGGCGGCGAAGATCGGCGAGATGTCCTGCAACCCCGCCATCGGCGGGCTCGGCAAGGGGCATCTGGTGCGCGAGATCGATGCTCTCGACGGGCTCATGGGCCGGGTGGCTGACCAGGCCGGCATCCAGTTCCGCCTGCTCAACCGCTCCAAGGGGCCGGCCGTGCAGGGCCCCCGGACCCAGGCGGACCGCAAGCTCTACCGCCAGGCCATGCAGGCGGCGATCCAGGCGACGCCGGGGCTCGAGGTCATCGAAGGCGGGGTCGAGGATATCCTGGTCGAAGGCGGCGAAGTCGTCGGGCTTTCAACGGCCTGCGGGCGCCGCTTTGGGGCCGGCGCCGTGGTCCTGACGACCGGCACGTTCCTCAACGGCCTCATCCATATGGGCGAGACCAAGATCCCGGCCGGGCCGGGTGGGCGATGCCCCGGCGCTCAAGCTTTCCGAGCGGCTTTACGGGCTGGGCCTGCGCATGGGGCGGCTCAAGACCGGCACGCCGGCGCGCCTCGACGGCCGCAGCATCGATTGGGCGAGCCTCGACATGCAGGCGGCGGACGACGATCCGGTGCCGTTCTCGTTCCTGACCGCCAAGATCACGACGCCGCAGATTTCCTGCGGGATCACGCACACGACCGAGGCGACGCACGACATCATCCGGGCCAACCTCGGCCGGTCGGCCATGTATTCGGGCCAGATCGAGAGCCGGGGGCCGCGCTATTGCCCGTCCATCGAGGACAAGGTGGTGCGGTTCGCCGATCGCGCCTCGCACCAGGTGTTCCTGGAGCCCGAGGGCCTCGACGACGACACGGTCTATCCCAACGGCGTCTCGACCTCGCTGCCGGCGGATGTGCAGGAGGCGTTCCTGCGCACGCTGCCGGGTCTCGAGCGGGTGGCGATCAAGCGGCCGGGCTATGCCATCGAATACGATTACGTGGATCCGCGCGAGCTCAAGCCGACGCTGGAAACCAAGGTTCTGCCGCGCCTTTTCCTGGCCGGGCAGATCAACGGCACCACGGGATACGAGGAGGCGGGCGCCCAGGGCATCGCCGCCGGCATCAATGCGGCGCTCAAGGCCGCGGGCGGCGGAGCGCGAGTTCGTGGTTTCGCGGGCGGACGGCTATCTCGGCGTCATGATCGACGACCTGGTGACGCGCGGGGTCACGGAGCCCTATCGCATGTTCACGTCGCGGGCCGAATTCCGGCTCAGGCTCCGGGCCGACAATGCCGACCAGCGGCTGACGCCGGCGGGCGTCGAGATCGGCTGTGTTGGCGCCGAGCGTCAGGCCGCTTTTGAATCCAAAGCCAATGGCTTGGACGCCGGAGTTGAGTTGCTTTCGAGCTTGTCGCTGACGCCGACCGAGGCGGGGCGGCATGGCCTCGACATCAACAAGGATGGCAGGCGGCGGACGGCGTTCGAGCTTCTCTCTTATCCCGACATGTCGGTTGAGAGGCTCAAGAGCGTTTGGCCGGAGCTGGCTGGTCTCGAACCGCGCCTTATTGCCCAGCTCGAAACGGACGCGCGCTACGCTTCTTATGTGCGCCGGCAGGATCTGGATGTCGAAGCGCTGAAGAAAGACGAGGCGATCGCGATTCCGGACGGCTTCGACTATACAACTCTGGCGAGCCTGAAGGCCGAGCTTCGCCAGAAGCTCGAGTTGCATCGGCCTGCGACGCTCGCCCAGGCCAGCCGCATCGAGGGCATGACGCCGGCGGCGCTGATGTTGCTGCTGGCCACGGTCAAGAAGCTAAGTCACGGACAATCGAGGCGGAAACAGGCCTCATGAGTTTCGAGCTCGGAGCAAATCTCGGGGCCGAAAGAGTTCGCCGAAGCCTTTGACGTTTCACGTGAAACGCTGGACCGGCTCAAGACTTACGAGGCTCTGCTCAAGACTTGGCAGAAGGCTGTCAACCTGATTTCGCCCGCGACCCTGGGTGAAATCTGGCACCGGCATTTCGCCGATTCGGCCCAACTTTTCCGCCTGGCTCCGGAGGGGGCTAAAATCTGGCTCGATGTCGGATCGGGCGGCGGCTTGCCCGGCCTGGTCCTGGCCATTCTGCTGGCCGAGCGGGAGGGAGCAAAAATCACGCTGGTCGAGAGCGATACCCGCAAAGCGGCCTTCCTCGGCGAGGTGGCCCGGAAAACCGGTGTGCCTGTGGAGATTTATTCTGAGCGAATCGAAAAGCTCGCGAACTCAGGCTAAGTCTTTGCAACGTGACGTGATCACGGCGCGTGCTTTGGCTCCTCTACCCAGGCTTCTCGAACTCATTGCCCCGTTTTTTTCTCCGCACACGATCGCGGTTCTCCCAAAGGGCAAAGAGGTCGAAGCCGAGGTCAGCGAGGCCCGGAAAACCTGGGATTTCGACTGTTCCCTGGTTCCGAGCCTGACGGATGCCGAGGCGCGAGTTGCCGTGATCCGGAATTTGCATGCGAGGACGGAGGGATAGACCTCGTGACAACGCTCAGGACCTTGGCAATCGCCAACCAGAAGGGCGGCGTCGGCAAAACGACGACGGCCATAAATCTCGGGACGGCTCTCGCGGCCATCGGCCAGCGCGTTCTCGTCATCGATTTCGATCCGCAGGGCAACGCCTCGACCGGGCTCGGCATTCCGGCGGAGACCCGGCACAAAACCGCTTACGACGCGCTGACGGGCGGCACGACCTTGCTCGAAGCGGCCGTTCCGACGGCCATTCCGGGGCTTCACGTCGTTCCGGCCAATTCGGACCTGGTTGGCCTCGAAGGCGAGCTCGGAAACGACCAGGGCAAGGCTTTCAAGCTGCGCGACGCCATCGCGGCTCTCGTCGGCCCAGCTTCGCAGCAAGCCGGCGGACCAGGGTTTCGGCTATGTGCTGATCGACTGCCCGCCGTCGCTCAATATTCTGACGCTCAACGCCATGGCGGCCGCAAATGCCGTGCTGGTGCCGGTCCAGTGCGAATTCTTCGCGCTGGAAGGTATTTCGCAGCTCAAAGAGACCATCGACCAGATCCGGGGCACGCTCAATCCGAGCCTCGAAATCCAGGGCGTCGTGCTGACCATGCATGATGCCAGGACGTCGCTTTCGCGCGAAGTCGCCGAGGAAGTCCGGGCCTTCTTCGGGCCCAAGGTCTACGAATCCGTGATCCCGCGGAATACGCGCGTTGCCGAGGCGCCGTCGCACGGCAAGCCGATTTTGCTTTACGACTATGATTGCGCCGGAAGCCAGGCCTACATTCGCCTGGCGACCGAGATCATTGAGCGTGAGCGGCAGAACAAAGCCGCGTAGGTTGAGCCAAGCTATTTGGTTATCGTGCTTCTTGTCGGAAATACATACCGGTTTCCACTTTTCCGGAAGCACTCTGAGAGGTCGGTTTGGAGATGAATTCAGCGCTGCCGAAAAGCCGCTTGGGCCGGGGATTGGCCTCCCTCATCGGAGAGGTCCCGCAAAGCCAGCCGCGCGCGTCGCAGGATGGCGAGCAGCGCTCCTGCCCGATCGAGCTGCTTCGTGGCGGAAAATTCAATCCCCGCAAGGACTTCGCGGAAGCCGAGCTGACCGAGCTGGCTGATTCGATCCGGTCCAAGGGTCTCATTCAGCCCATCGTGGTGCGGCCGCATCCGGAGGACGCCCAGTCCTTCGAGATCGTCGCGGGCGAGCGGCGCTGGCGGGCGGCTCAGCGGGCCGGCATCCATAGCGTTCCGATCATCGTGCGGGAGCTCACGGACAAGGAAGTCCTCGAGCTCGCGATCATCGAAAACGTCCAGCGCGCGGACCTCAACGCCATCGAAGAGGCGAACGGCTACCGCGAGCTGATCGAGCGCTTCCAGTACAGCCAGGAGCAGGTTTCCGACATCATCGGCAAGAGCCGCAGCCATGTGGCTAATACGCTGAGACTGCTGAAGCTTCCGGATGCTGTCCGGGCTTATGTGCAGGAAGGCAAGCTGACGGCGGGCCATGCCCGCGCGCTCGTCGGCCGGGCTGACGCCGAAGAGCTGGCGAAGCGCATCCTGGATACGGACATGAACGTCCGCGAAGCCGAGGCCATGGTGCAGGCCGGGCCCATCGGGCAGGCCGGCAATACCGGCAATCGCCGTGTGCGCGAGAAGGATCCGGACACGAAGGCCTTCGAGAAGGATCTCGCCGACGGGCTGGGCCTCAAGGTCGAGATCAAGCGCGGGTCCGGCGAAACCGGCAACCTGATCATCAAGTACGGCAACTTCGATCAGCTCGAATACATCCGTCTCAGGCTTCTCGGCGAGACGGGCGGCTGATTAAGCTCCTGTTATTGCCGCGCTCGACATTATGCCTACGCAGGTGCATGTGTTTTTGCACGTCGATGCGTAGGCTTCCCGATGACAAACGACGTACTGACGCAGCTTTCGGCGGCCATTGCCGCCCGCCGTTCGGAATCGGCGGATAAATCGTATACGCGCCAGTTGCTCGACGGCGGGCCGGAGCGTTGCGCAAAGAAGCTCGGCGAGGAAGCCGTCGAGACCGTCATCGCCGGCGTGAGCCAGAGCGACGAGGCGTTGCGCAAGGAAGCCGCCGACCTCATTTATCATCTGCTGGTGCTGCTCGAAGTTCGTGGCGTCGCATTCGACGACGTTCTGGCCGAGCTGTCGAAACGCACACAGATGTCGGGTCTCGCCGAGAAAGCTTCGCGCACGCGTGAGGGGGCCGGCGGTTCTGCCGGGTAGATGCGATGAGCACAAAGGCTATTCCGCTCAGACCTGCCCGCGAGCCTCAGCGGTCGCAAGATGTGAGTCAGGCGGCTGCTGAGCTGCAGTATTCTCCGTACCGTGTTTTTTCTCGCGCAGACTGGGCGAGGCTGCGCGCGGATACGCCGATGACCCTCGAGCCGCAAGAGCTCGAGCAGCTCTCCGGTCTCATCGACGAATTGTCGGTCGAGGAAGTGGAGCAGATTTATCTCCCGCTCTCGCGCCTGCTGAATTTGTATGTGGCTGCAGCGCAGAAGCTCGATGCCGTCAGCTCGACCTTCCTCGGCCGCAAGGAACAGAAGGTGCCTTTCATCATCGGCGTCGCGGGCTCGGTTGCGGTCGGCAAGAGCACGACGGCGCGTGTTCTCAAAGCGCTTCTGGCGCGCTGGCCGGATCATCCGCGCGTCGATCTGATCACGACGGACGGCTTTCTCTATCCCAACCGCGAGCTCGAAGCGCGCGGCCTCATGAACCGCAAGGGATTTCCGGAAAGCTTCGATACGGCACGGCTGTCTGAATTTTCTTGCCGACGTGAAGTCCGGCAAGGACGTCATCGAGGCGCCGGTCTATTCGCATTTCCACTACGACATCATCGCAGGACAGAAGACCGCGATCGAGCGTCCCGATATTTTGATCGTCGAGGGGCTCAACGTTCTGCAGCCGGCGGTTTTGCCGAAGGACGGCGCCGCGATCCCGTTCGTGTCGGATTTCTTCGATTTCTCGATCTACATCGACGCCGACGCCGAGATTATCCAAAACTGGTATGTGACGCGCTTCATGCGCCTACGGAGCACGGCATTCCGTGATCCGGCAGCCTATTTCCATCGCTACGTGACGCTCACGCATGACAATGCGGTGGCGCGGGCGCTCGAGATCTGGCGGGGCATCAACCTGAAGAATCTCGAAGAGAACATTCTGCCGACGCGCCCCCGGGCCCGGCTCATTCTGCGGAAGGCGGAAGACCACAGCGTTCAATCTGTTGCGCTGCGGAAGCTCTGACGCGGCCGATGATCGTGGTCTGCGCGGCCCCATGGCGCAGTATTCCCGTGTGTTTTGGGAAAAAGTCCCTCTAGCAATTGTGCGGTGCAATGAGGAATTGTGGGAACTCTTCCCACAGAAGAAGTCTTCCTACCTACACGCTCAAAGGAGAGGTCCCATGAGGTTAATCATCGCCACCGCCGCTGCGCTCGTGCTCGGCTCGGCCGCAGCTCTTGCCGACTCGAAGCCGTCTGCTGAAGAAGCAGCGAAGATCAAAGAAGCTGTCGCTGCCTGGGGCTGCGAGGGCGGCGAAGTCGAGAAGGAGACCGAGGGCTCGGGCGTCTTCGAAGCCGAAGATGTCAAGTGCAAGGGCGGCCAGTACGACTTCCGCCTCGACAAGGACTTCAAGGTGTTCGTGATCACCGCAGACTGATTTTCTGTTGAGACCGATGATTGACGCTTCGGATCTGATAGGACCGACCGTTCATGGTCAGCAGCTGATATGGAAACGGCGGTCCCAAATCGGGGCCGCCGTTTTTGTTCTGGTGAAGAGCTCTAGGCCACGAGCTTTTCGAGCTTCGCAACGATTGCGGAACCCATTTCGGTGGTGCCGACCTGCTTCATGCCCGGCTGCATGATGTCGCCGGTGCGCAGTCCGTCAGCGAGAACGCCGGCGATGGCCTTGTCGATGAGGTCCGCTTCCGCGACCATGTCGCACGAGTAGCGCAGCGCCATGCCGAAGCTGGCAATGGTCGCGATCGGATTGGCGAGGCCTTTTCCGGCAATGTCGGGCGCCGAGCCGTGCACCGGCTCATAAAGCGACATGCGCTTGCCGG
This sequence comes from uncultured Alphaproteobacteria bacterium, assembly GCA_963831345.1. Taxonomy (GTDB): domain Bacteria; phylum Pseudomonadota; class Alphaproteobacteria; order Rhizobiales; family Hyphomicrobiaceae; genus Hyphomicrobium_C. The sequence goes on along the minus strand of CAWHPZ010000030.1, from coordinate 114,711 downwards.
TTTTTGGATCGGCTGCACCGAGAGAGGCCGAGGGCAGCATGCCGAGCGAGCCGGTCATCATGGCTGCTTCGTCCGACAGGATGTCGCCGAACAGGTTGTCGGTGACGATGACGTCGAACTGCTTCGGATTGCGAATGAGCTGCATGGCGCAGTTGTCGGCCAGGATGTGCTCCAGCGTGACGTCGGGCGCATAGGACTTGTGCGTCTCCGTCACGACGTCGCGCCACAGAACGCCGGTGCGCATCACATTCCACTTGGCGGCCATGTGGACCTTGTTGCCGCGCCGCTTGGCGAGATCAAAAGCGACCTTGGCAATGCGCTCGATCTCGCGCGTCGTGTAGACCTGCGTGTCGATAGCGCGCTTCTGGCCGTCCTCGAGCGTGACGATTTCCTTCGGCTCGCCGAAATAGACGCCGCCGGTCAGCTCGCGCACGATGAGGATGTCGAGGCCTTCGACCAGCTCGCGCTTGAGCGAGCTGGCGTCCGCGAGCGCCGGATAGCAGATGGCGGGGCGGAGGTTGGCGAACAGGTCGAGATCCTTGCGCAGGCGCAAGAGGCCCGCCTCGGGGCGCGCGGCGTAAGGAACCTTGTCCCACTTGGGGCCGCCGACAGCGCCGAAGATGACGGCGTCGGCTTTCTTGGCCTTGGCGACGGTTTCATCGGTGACGGCGACGCCATGCTTGTCGTAGGCGGCGCCGCCGACGAGATCCGTCTCAGTCTCGAATTTGGCCTTGTTGCTCTTCTTGTTCAGCAGCGCGATGACGCGCTCGACCTCGACCATAGTTTCGACGCCGATGCCGTCGCCAGGGAGGAGAAGCAACTTGTGGGTGGCCATGATGATGAGTTCCCGTCCGTCTGTGGTATCCAAAGCTTCGGACGGGGTACTAGCGCCTAGATCTAGCGGCTGCAAGCGGAGGCTACAAATGGCGGTTCTCAGCCGATGTAGGGGATCGCGACCAGCAGCGTGAAGCCGTTTATGGTCAACAGTGCGCCGAGAGCGCCCAGAATGCCGCTTCCAATCAGCAGCGCCGAGCCGCCCGAGATGATGGCGATGGAGGCGAGCACGATGGCGATCTGCAGGAAGGCTTCGGCATAGTCGAAATAGGGATCCTTCTGCATGGCGCGGTCGCGCTCGGCTTCGAGAGCCTTGCCGCGCGCCCAGAGCTGGTCGAGACCCTCGCCGGTCTTTTCGTTCGACGTCAGCGTCTGATCCTCGGCCTTATAGTTTGCGATCTTGCCGTCGATGGCGGTCTTGGTTGCCTCGGGGATGCTGGGATTGGTGTCGCGAAGGGTCTCAAGCTCGTCGACACGGAGGCGGAGGGCCTGGCGTCGCAAGTTCTTGGCCTGGAAGAACGACCACGTGTTCGTGGCCTCGATGTTCTTCAGGGTCGCGTCCTTGGCGGCGTTGCCGCCGCCCATGCTGCAGATCGCGAGAATTACCGCGAGGATGCCGATATAAACACCAGTCCAGCGATCACGCTGGCGCTGGTTCTCCCCCTCGGCATCGCGGCCGAGCTCATCCCATACCACTATCGCGTCCCTCAGACCTTACGAGCTCTTGATACTCGGTGACATCACCCGATGCATTGAGCCTGTAGACCTGAGGCGCTGCCGTCGCAAGCTCCCGATCGAGGATCTGCTCCTCGGAGAGCTTTTCGAGATGCATAATGAGCGCACGCAGCGAGTTGCCGTGGGCGGCGACGATGACGTTCTTGCCGGCCGCAACCTGGGGCCAGATGTGCGCTTCGTAGTAGGGCTTCACGCGCGCGGCGGTGTCCTTCAAGCTTTCGCCGCCGGGAGGCGGGATATCGAAGCTGCGGCGCCAGGCGAGCCACCTGTGCCTCACCCCACTTGGCGCGGGCTTCTTCCTTGTTGAGGCCCGAGAGCTCGCCGTAGTCGCGCTCGTTGATGTCGGCGCTCCGATGGATCTCGATGTTATCGCCGAGCTCGCCGAGGATGATGTCGAGCGTGTGCTGCGCGCGCTTCAGCATGCTGGTGAAGGCCACGTCAAAATGCAGGCCGCGATCCTTGAGGACGCGGCCGGCCCACATCGCTTCGATGACGCCCTTGTCGGTGAGGCCGGGGTTGCGCAGACCCGTGAAGATATTGCGCTTGTTCCACTCGCTCTCGCCGTGCCGCACGAGCACTAGTTGATTGGTCATGACGCCCGCGTGTTTCGTCCGTTCGAGGGTGGACATTGTTGCTATAGCCCCAAAACATCTGTCATTGAAAAAAGACCTGGGCCTTTTGATCGGCCCCACAATGCCGCTTTGACTGCGCCGCGGGCGAAGATGCTTCTATCCGCTGCGCGATGGGTAATCTCTATCCGCTCGCCTTCGCCAGCAAAAATCACGGTGTGGTCACCGACGACGGTGCCGCCGCGCAGCGTGGCGAAGCCGATGTCACCCTTGCGCCGGGGCCCGGTGTGGCCGTCGCGGCTTCTGACGCTATGGGATTTGAGATCGATGCCGCGACCTTCCGCTGCGGCCGCGCCCAGCATCAGCGCAGTGCCCGAGGGCGCGTCGACCTTCTGATTGTGGTGCATCTCGACGATCTCGATGTCGTAATCAGCATCGAGCGCTTGAGCAACCCGGCGCGTGATGGCCGTCAACAGGTTGACGCCGAGGCTCATATTGCCGGCCTTGATGACCGTAGCGTGGCGGGCCGCGGCCTTGATTGCGGCTTCGTCGGCGCTCCGAAAGCCCGGTGGTGCCGATGACGTGGACGATGCGGGCGTTGGCCGCGAGCCCAGCCATCTCGACGGTCGCTTCGGGGCGGGTGAAATCGATGACGGCGTCGGAGCTGGCGGCGAGCGCGAGCAGATCGTCGGTAATGGGAATGCCAAGCGGCGGAAGGCCGGCGAGCACGCCGATGTCCGCACCCATCGCGGGCGAACCTGCAGGCTTCCACGCCTCCGGCGACAACGCAGCCCTGGCGCCGCATGAATGGCGCGGACAAGCTCACGGCCCATGCGGCCGGCGGCGCCCATCACAGCGATCTTCATGTCGGTCATGCGGTCTCCGACGGTTAAGATGTGCGCCGATATAGCAATGTGACGGGGAGAGAGGAAGTGCGGCGCTTCCGCTTTGTTAGCGGGCGGCCGTCAGGGGCCGTTTAATCCGGATTATTGGGACAGCTCCGTGCACAAAAGGAGTAGTTTGCGGGATGTCGGCCCGGAATTCGGCTAAGATAGCAAATATTCTCATAAGGCGGCCGAACGGGCGGAACTGACACGGGTCATTCCAGGCACTGGCCGCCCCAGTAACATCGAAGGGCTCACTTCGAGGACGACGAAATGACGTGGAAAGCTTGCATCGCAGCGCTTCTGCTTACCGCTGTCGCGGTGCCGGGCGCGCAGGCCATTCATCAGGTCAAGAGTCTCTATACAGTCGTCGACCTTGGAGCCTGCAAAGAGGTGACGAGTGTCACGCGCAACGATGCGCGCGTGTGCGAAGGCCTCCCCGGATACCCTGTCTATGTGGTCGAGGACGCTCGGAAGGTTTATCTCAGCGTAGGGTCAAACGCTGCCGCGTCGCGGGCCGCGCAGCAGACCCTCTCCGCCGCCAACACCGTGTTCGAGCCGGGAACGAAGCGCACGACGGTCGAATGGCGATTTATCATCCGTGACGAGAAGCCCGTGCCTTACGCGACCATCATCAGATACTTCACTGGCGAGGGGTCGCAGCGGGGAGAGGTGCTCGTCGTCATGCGGGTGGCTGGCGGCGACACCTGCCACGTGGCTTATGTCGATGCACTCGCCAATCCGGATGCGATGGTTCTGGCTCGCGAGGCCGCAGACGTTCAGGGACGGGCGAAGAATTGCCCGCCGAAGCCGACGATCCTCGGTGCCACGGGTCGAAGCCCGCTTTGATCACGCCGGTTTTTGATTGGGAGCGCGAGCCTGGACCGGGCGGCCTCAGGTCCACGCAAACGCGATCTTCTCGAGCTTGGCGCCGCCGATGGTCTCGAAGGATTGCTTGATGGGACGACCGCCGCGCCGCCAATAGAAGTCAGTCGCCATGGAGTTCTCGGCCAGCGCCCAGACGATGAGGCCCTTGAGCCGACGCTCGTCGAGGCTGTTCCTGCAGGCCTCGAAGAGATGCTCTCCGAGCCCCAGACCCTGATAGACCGGCGTGATGTAGAGCTCGTAGATCTCGCCCTGCTGCGGTCCGCGTGTGCGCGCCAAACCGAGAGTCGCATAGCCTGCGAGGGTGCCCGAATGCTCGAGCACGAGCAGCCCTTCGACGGAGCGAATCGTATTCATCCACCAGTCGGCGCCGCGCCGGCGGACCATGTTCTCGAGATGCAGGTGGGGGATGATGCCGCGGTAGGCTTGCTGCCAAGATTGGCGGAAGGTGTCCGCGACGAAGGTGGCGTCGGCGGATTTTGCCTTGCGGATCTTGATATCGGAACGCGCACCCAGCATGAAGTTACTATAGCGCGGATTTTCGCGGGCGGAAGAGAGATACGTGCGATGCATAGGCCGCTCATGCATCGTTGCAGATAAAAAAAGCGCCCGAGGCTCGTAGCCTCAAGCGCCTTCGCCGCTTGTACTCAATGGTCGACAGAAGCGAGCGCCGGGTGACGCTCGCGCCGTCGACTAATTCAATCAGGCAGTCTTCTTCATCTGCTCGAAGGACTTCGTGGCAGCTGCGCTCATGGTCTCGAGCGTCTGCTGAGCGACTTTCGTCGAAAGCTCGAAGATCTCCTTCGACTGGGCGCCGGCGGCAGAGAACTGCTGCTGCATGAAGGAGGTCTGAAGGCGAAGAAGCTCGGGAAGCGTCTTGGCGCGAGCAATGGCCTTGGCTGCCTCGAAGACGGCTTCGGTGTTGGCTTCGGTGTGCTTCAGAACCTTGTCGCCGATCGACTTTGCGCCGGCGTGAGCGGCAACCATCACCTCTTCGATCACCTTGGCATTGTCCTTGGCGACGGTGTTCAGCTTGCCGTAGGTCTCGCGAGCCTTGGAAACGCTATCCTCAGCGAAGGCCTGGACCTGCTCGGGGATACGGGCATCCTTGGCGGCAGCAAACATCTCTTGGGTCTGGCGGGTAAAGTCGTTCACAGCGGGGGCTCCTGTTTTTGGGAAATTGTTCTTAAAAATATGTCCGCGCAATTCGAACGGATGGGCTGGCCGAGGGTTCCGCGGCGCCCGAGCTAACGAAAGGGACCATAAAATAAGCTTTGTTGCATTGCAACATAAAATGTGCGCGCGGGCTGAGTCACATTCTTTAGAGCCCGTAAACGCTGGTTAGACAGTATGATACATTGTTCGCGAACGAGTTTTGATGTCCCCTCCGTCATCTCGCATGTGCGAAATAGATTAATCGCTGCGGGATCTTACGAGTTTGGCAGGATAGCCCGAGCTCAAAGGGGATGAAAAAGCGTGCGGTATCCCATTGCCGTGCGATCAAACAAAATGTCGCGGGGTTCGAGGCGGCGTGCCGAGCGCAAGCCCCTCGAGCGAGCGGCAGCGCGACAGAGCGACATAGGCCTGGCCGTGAGCAAACGTTCCCCGGCCGAGGTCGATGTAGACGTTGTCGAGGGTCAGTCCCTGGGCCTTGTGGATCGTCAGGGCCCAGGCCAGGCGCAGCGGAAACTGCTTGAAGGTTCCGGCGACGCTGCCGACGATCTTCTCCTCAGTCTTGTCAAAAGCATATCGCCGGGCTTCCCAGGAGGCCTGCTCGACCTCGTGCTCCTTGCCCGCGACCTCGATCCAGACGCGCTTGTCGTCGAGGCGCGATACGCGCGCGACGGTGCCGTTGACCCAGCGCTTGTCAGGGTCGTTGCGGATGAGAATGACCTTGGCGCCGGGTTTCAGGGTCAGAGACGCGTCGGTCGGCTGCGCCGATTGCGCTGAAGTCGCCGGTGATGCCGGCTTCGTAGGCATGGGCTTGGCCGGGGAGCGCATCGAGATAGGCCATGTTGATGCGCTGGGCCGCGGCGTTGGTCGGCGTCAGGATGACGAATCGCTCGCCTTCGGACAGCGTGCGGATGGGGCTCACGCGCTCGTTCAGATCGGCCAGATCGTCCTTCGTCCGCGTCGCCGTCGCGGACATGATTGAGGACCGAAATGAGGGCTTCGTCGCTCTGGCGGAACACTTGCGTCAGCTCGAGCAGCGAAGTCCCGGCGCCTTCGAGCAGGGACGGCACGGAGAAAAAGAACGGGCCGCCGAACTCGGATTCAAGATGCGACGCGACCTCGGCTTCCTGGATGACCGGCGGCAGCTGATGCAAATCGCCGAACAGCAGCAGCCGTACGCCGCCGAAGGGCTCGCGGGCGCGGCCGCGGTTGACGCGCAGCGACTGGTCGATCGCCCACATCAGGTCCGAGCGGACCATGGAGACCTCGTCGATGACGAGCAGCTTCAGACGCCGCATGACCGCGCCGTTGCGGCCGCGGCGGATATCCTCGTGGCGGATGAGGCGCGGCGGCAAGCCAAAGAAGGAATGGATGGTCTGGCCGCCGGCATTGACCGCGGCGAGACCCGTCGGCGCCACGATGGCCATGTCTTCCTCGGACATATCGCGCAGTGCCCGCAGCAGCGTCGATTTGCCGGTACCGGCGCGCCCGGTGACAAAAAGGTGGCCTTCGCCCCCGCGCATGTAGTCCAGAGCGCGGATGTATTCCGGCGTCGGTGTGACGCCGTTGGGCCAGGGAGTTGAGGCGACAATCTCAGCGGAAGGCTGCGGAAGAGAGGGTTTCGGCACTCGCGGCCTATGGGTTGGGCCTATGGCGGCACGGTTCAGTCCTTGGCATCCGCCACATAAGGGGCGGGGGCGGCTGCTGTCAAAGTCCCGAATTTTGGGTCTTCACTCGTGCTCCCAGGGGCTTTTCGGCCTTGAGACGGCGGCAAAGTCACTTGAAAGCAGGGCACGGCGCGCGTAAGTCAACGGCCCGGACGGGAGGTCGCGCCGGCAATCCTGCGGGAAATGCAATTTCGCGCGCGACCCGAGCCAGAGGACTGCACACATGGGCTACAAAGTCGCTGTTGTCGGCGCCACCGGCAACGTGGGCCGCGAAATGATGAACGTGCTCGTCGAGCGGCGTTTTCCCGCCGACGAGGTTTTTGCCATCGCCTCGCGCAGATCGCAGGGAACGGAAGTCTCCTACGGCGACCAGACGCTCAAATGCCAGGACCTCGAGCAGTTCGATTTCTCGAAGGCCGACATCTGCCTCATGTCGGCAGGCTCGGCGGTCTCGAAAGAGTGGAGCCCGCGCATCGGTGCCAAGGGCTGCGTGGTCATCGATAACTCGTCGTACTGGCGCTATGACCAGGACGTGCCGCTCATCGTGCCCGAGGTCAACGCCGACGCGATCCGCGGGTACACCAAGAAGAACATCATCGCCAATCCGAACTGCTCGACGGCGCAGATGGTCGTGGTGCTGAAGCCGCTGCACGATGCCGCGAAGATCAAGAGGGTCGTCGTCTCGACCTATCAGTCGGTCTCGGGCGCCGGCAAGGACGCTATGGACGAACTGTGGGCGCAGACCAAGAGCAAGTTCGTTCCCGGCCAGGACTTCGAGCCGAAGAAGTTTCCGAAGCAGATCGCCTTCAACTGCATTCCTCACATCGACGTCTTCATGGAAGACGGCTACACGAAAGAGGAATGGAAGATGCTGGCCGAGACCAAGAAAATTCTCGATCCGCGCATCAAGCTCACCGCGACATGCGTGCGCGTGCCGGTGTTCGTCGGCCATTCGGAATCGCTCAACATCGAGTTCGAGAATTCGATCTCGGTCGACGAGGCGCGCGAGATCCTGCGTGATGCACCGGGCGTGATGGTTGTCGACAAGCGGGAGCCCGGCGGCTACGTGACGCCGGTCGAAGCCGCGGGCGAATACGCAACTTACGTTTCGCGCATCCGCGAGGACGCGACGGTCGAGAACGGACTCGCGCTTTGGATCGTGGCCGACAACCTGCTCAAGGGTGCGGCGCTCAATGCGGTCCAGATCGCCGAGACCATGATCGAGCAAAATCTCATCAAGGCGAAGGCTGCGGCCTAGGAGCTGCGGCGAATACCTTCGACGAATAGCAAAAGCCCGGCACGAGCGATCGTGCCGGGCTTTTTTCGCGCGAGTAGATCTTGCGAGCTTCAGGTGTCCAAGGGACGTGAAGGCTGCTCTTCTTTCGTCGTCAGCACTTTCACGATCGTGCTCAGGAACTCGATAAAGGTATCGCGCTGGGCGCCGGGCAGGGCGGCGAGCAGACGCTCGTCGATGCGGCGGATGGCTGGATCGGCGGACTTGATCGCCTCCCAGCCGTTGTCCGTCAGCTTCACGGCGTAGGCCCGCGCGTCATCGCGCGTTCGCCGCCGTTGCAGAAGGCCCTTCTTGAGCAGCCGGCGGGTGATGTCGGCGATGGTCGAGCGATCGATGCCCGTCCGCTCGACAAGCTGCGTCTGGCTCAATCCCTCATTCTCAGCGACCGTGACAAGCACGGCATACTGTCGGGGGGTGAGGTCATCACTTCCCATTTCCTCCAAAAAGATCTCGCTCGCACATTGCTCGGCGCGATGCAGCAGGTGGAGAGCGGATTGTTCGAGTGTACGGGGGTTGGTGTCGTCCGATGAGGTGTCGCGTGCCATGACCTTCCGCGAGATATGGGTTGCAGGTGAGGAGCCGTGGCCCTGGCCGTGTGACGCGCCCCCCGCGCTCACAACACGCCGTGATGATGCAGATTTTCGATCTGACTGATGTCAGAAGATACGCGGATCATGGCCCGCGTCTACCGAAAAAATATAAACAGAACTGATATAAAACTTACAGTCTATTTAAGTATTACGAATTGGTTCACGGATGATCCGTACTAGGAAAATCTGACCGCGTTTATTCGTTCGCGGAACCCTGCTGTTCGTAGTTCTTCAACAGGCCGACCTGGCAGGCCGCGAATACCATCGTGATCGGCATGATGGCGAACACTTTGAACTTCACCCAGTCGTCGGTGACGAGAACGCGCCAAGCGATCTCATTGAGGCCAGCGAGGAACAGGAAGAAGCAGGCCCAGCGGAAGGTGAGCTTTTTCCAACCCTCCTCGGTCAGCCGGAAGACATCGCCAAAAAGGTACTTGAGCAGCGATTGCCCGTAGAGGAGGCCACCGAACAGGATCGCGGCGAAGATCATGTTGACGATGGTGGGCTTCAGCTTGATGAACATGTCGTTCTGCAACCAAAGCGTGAGGCCGCCGAAGACGAGAACGAAAAAGCCGGACACGAGCGGCATGGTCGGAATGCGGCCGAACAGCACGCGCGAAGCGATGAGCGAGGCAATGGTTGCGACGATGAAGCAGCCGGTTCCGACGTAGATTCCGGCTCGCGAGTTCGCAAAGAAGAAAATGACCAGGGGGCCAAGCTCCACCAACAGCTTCAACAGCTGGTTCTCCGCGGGTGCATGACCCGGTGCGGCCGCAGGCTTGGTCTCGATCTCGGTCATCGCGGAGTCCTTGCAAACGAGTGTCGTGGGGGATCTCGCAAGCACCGTGTCTGCGACGAGGCCCGTGGTTCACACCGCGGACGGTCTTTTAGTGAGACCTATGATTCATGCTCCGGACGGATAGGGTCCGAAGCGATCATGGTCTAGAGATGGTGCCTGCTCATCCATTTCGTCAACAGCCAAGCGTAGAGGCCGCTCATGGGCAGGACGATGAACAGTTTGAAGGCGATCCAAACGTCGACGCCGCTCATGGAGTGCCCGAGGATCTGATAGACGTGATCGTCCTTGAACACTAGGCGGACCACTTCGTTCAGTACGGCAGTGAACAGGAAGAACCACGCGAAGCTGCGCGTGAACTGGTCCCAGCCTTCCTTGGTGTAGTGGAACGTCTTCTCGAAGACGTACTGGAAGAAGTTGCGGTTGAGCCATAACCCAAGGAACAGAAAGCCGGCGAACAGGGCATTAAATATCGTGACCTTGATCTGGACCCACATGGGGTCCTTGGTGATCAGTGTCAGGGCGCCGAATACGATCGTCACCGTCGAGGCGATGAGCGGAAACACCGGCGGACGGTGAAACATATAGAGCATGGCCACGATGGCGGCGATCGTGGTCAGGATCAGGGCCCAGGTCCCTGCGTTGATCCCATAGAGAGCATTGACGACGAACATTGTCACGAGCGGTCCGAACTCGCTCAGGATGTTCACGGTCTGCTCGGCATTGAACGGGTAGAAGCGGTGGCGGCTCATGATCGGAACGTGACCTTCGATTGTGATTGTCCGGCACTTCAGGATTGCTGGTACTCGTTCTAGGCGACTGACACTCAGTGACTAACTCTCTGCGATGGCGCGGGCGAAGTCGTCCGCGGAGAAGGTCTGCAGATCGTCGACGCCTTCGCCGATGCCGATGGCATGTACGGGAAGACCAAACTTGGCGGCGATGGCGACGAGAATTCCGCCGCGTGCCGTGCCATCGAGCTTGGTCATGATGAGGCCCGTCACGCCGGCACGCTCGCGGAACACATCGACCTGATTGATGGCGTTCTGGCCGGTCGTGGCATCGAGCACGAGCACGACGTCGTGCGGGGCCGTGGCGTCGACCTTTTTCAAGACGCGAAGGATCTTTTCGAGCTCGGCCATGAGCCCTTCCTTGTTCTGCAGGCGGCCGGCGGTATCGAGCAACAGAACATCGTAGGCGCCGTCCTGCGCGGCCTTGACCGCGTCGAACGCGAGGCCAGACGCGTCCGAGCCGACTTCGCGAGACATGACAGGTGCGCCCGTACGCTCGCCCCAGACCTTGAGCTGGTCGATGGCGGCGGCGCGGAATGTGTCGCCGGCGCCGAGCATCACCTTCTTGCCTTCGCGCGTGAGCTGCGCGGCAAGCTTGCCGATGGTCGTGGTCTTGCCGCTGCCGTTGACGCCGAGGACGACGACGACGTGAGGCTTCTTCGCCGCGTCGATGACGAGCGGCGACGCGACGGGCTCCAGGACCTTCGTGATCTCGGACGCAAGGATGCCGCGGACGTCTTCGCTCGAAAGGCCCTTCTCGAAGCGTCCCTTGGAGATCGCGGTCGTGATGCGCTGCGCGGTGTCGACGCCGAGATCGGCGCCGATCAGCAGGTCCTCGAGCTCTTCGAGAGTCGCGCCGTCGAGCTTGCGCTTGGAGACGAGGCCGGTGATGCCGTCGGTCAGGCGCGACGATGTCTTGGAGAGGCCGGCTTTGAGCCGCTGGAACCAGCTCGCGCGTGGCGGTGGCTCTGCGGCGGGTGCTTCCGTTGCCGGAGTTTCAGGCGATGATGCGAGTGCGTCCGCGGGCGGGGCTTCCTGCTCCGCAGGCGTCGCCACTTCGGATGCGATGCTCTCATCCTGCTCGGAAGCCGGAGCGTCGGACGCATGATCTTTCCGGCCGCCGAAGAGACGACCGAACATGCCTTTTTGTTTGGGTCCGGCAGCGTTCACGCGACGAGCATCCCGTCGACGCGGCGGCCGTCATGACTGCCGAGCACCGCCCAGTTGAAAGAGCCCACCGGCGAATTCGGCGCGACGCGCACCTCGGCGAAGTGCGGCGTGCGGCCCATATCCTCGCGCTCCATGAGTATTTCGATCTTCTTTCCCTTCAAGCGTTCGAGATAGGCCGCGTGGGTCGCTTCTCCCTTGGCGCGCAGACGTGCTGCACGATCCTTGATGACAGCGTGCTCGACCTGGGGCATGCGCGCTGCAGGAGTGCCCTGGCGCGGAGAGAACGGGAAGACATGCAGGTAGGTCAGCTCGCATTCGTCAACAAGGCGAAGCGTGTTGTCGAACATAGCATCGGTTTCGGTCGGAAACCCGGCGATGAGATCGGCGCCGAAGATCATGTCAGGGCGGAGCCGGCGGGCCTCGCTGCAGAAGCTGATGGCATCGGTGCGAAGATGGCGGCGCTTCATGCGCTTCAGGGTGAGATCGTCGCCGGCCTGCATGGAGAGATGCAGGTGCGGCATGAGCCGCTCCTCGGAAGCAATCGCGTCGATGAGGTGGGGATCCACCTCCACCTGGTCGATGGACGAGAGTCGCAGGCGCTGCAGCTCGGGCACATGCTTCAGGATCTGCTTGATGAGACGGCCGAGCGACATGACGCCCGGCAAGTCGGCGCCATAGGAGGTGATGTCGACGCCCGTCAGCACGACTTCGCCGCAGCCGGTCTCGGTCAAACGGCGAACCTCGTCGACGACTTCGCCGGCCGGCACGGAACGCGATGGGCCGCGGGCGAACGGGATGATGCAGAACGTGCAGCGATGATCGCAGCCATTCTGAATTTGAACGTAGGCGCGCGCACGCGTGCCGAAGCCGTCCATCATGTGCAGCGCCGTTTCCTTGACGCTCATGATGTCGTCGACGGCGACGCGCTCGAAATCCGGCGCAGCGAGGCCGCGGAATGTTGCGGCCTGCATCTTCTCGGCGTTGCCGATCACATGATCGACCTCGGGCATGTCGGCGAACTGCTCGGGCTCGATCTGAGCGGCGCAGCCGGTGACGATGATGCGTGCGTCGGGGCGCTCGCGGCGCGTCTTGCGGATCGTCTGGCGGGCCTGGCCACGGCCTCGCGCGTGACGGCGCAGGTGTTGACGATGACGCAATTCTCGAGCTCCGCCTCCGACGCGTGACGGCGCATCACTTCGGACTCGTAGGCGTTGAGACGGCAGCCTAGCGTTATGATGAGCGGTTCGGGCATTGCAACCTTGTGGCGAGGCTCCACGGTGTTGGCGGCATCTCGCGGCAATGGAAAGCGTTCAATCCGTTTCAATCACGGACCCAGGTGTTCGGGCCCAGCTCTTGCGCCAGATTGATAGGACCTGAAGTGATCATGGTCTAGACGCTCATGTGCGCCGAAAGCGCGCCATCGAGGCTGCCTTCGTACTCGACCTCGACCGGTCCAGTCATCAGGATACGGTTGGCCGGCGTCCATTCTATGACAAGGTCGCCGCCGGGGAGGGTGGCCGTAACCCTCCGTTCCGTCAGGCCTTTACGCATCGCGGAGACCGCAGAAGCACAGGCCGCGGTGCCGCAGGCCTGGGTCAAACCGACGCCGCGTTCCCAGGTTCTGACTGTCATGGCCGTGCGCGAGACGACATGGGCCAGGGAGATATTGGCGCGCTCTGGAAACATGGGGTGGTTTTCGAGCATCGGCCCGAAGCGGCCGAGATCGTAGGCGTTGACGTCGTCGACCCAGAAAATTGCATGCGGATTGCCGACATTCACGACCGACGGCGAATGCAGGATCGGCTTGTCGATGGGGCCGATCTGCAGCTCGATGGCGCGCGTGTCGTGAAAAGCCTCGGAGAGGGGGATTTCATTCCAGGCGAAATGCGGCTCGCCCATGTCGACCGTGATCGAGGACATATCGCGAACTACGACGTCCAGAAGCCCCGCCTTGGTCTCGAATTTCATGTCCTTGCGGCCGGTGTGCCCGGCCTCGAGCCAGCCGATGCAGCGGGTGCCGTTGCCGCACGCCGACGATTCCGATCCGTCGGTATTGTAGATCCGGACGAAAGCTTCCGTGCCCGGGGTGCGCGGGGCGCCAAGCACCATCATCTGGTCGAAGTGCGTCTTTGGCTCCGCAGCGATGCGCCGCACCTGCTCCGGGGTCAGGGCCGACCGTGTTCCACGCAAATCCACGACGACGATCTCGTTGCCGAGGCCGTTCATCTTGACGAACTTGAGGGGCGGGGTCGCGCTCATGGCGCCTATATAGGGCGAGGGCTGGCAAAAAGACAATTCGTGCGGGACTGGCTCTTCGCCTTTCCAGGGCTCCACCCTACATGACGAGCAGTCAGCCGGTTCAATCCCAAACGAGGTATCAATGGTCACGTCACGCCTGGCGCTCACAGTTTCGAGCGTCGTTTTGGGCGCCGCAGCCTTCTGTGCGTCCGCCGCAGCCGAGCAGACGAATGCGCCCCAGGCGGAGAAGACGGCGGTGAAGACCGAGATCGTGGCGCGAGGCCTCGCAAATCCCTGGGCGCTGCAATTCCTGCCCGACGGGCGTTATCTCGTGACCGAAAAGCCGGGGCGGCTCAGGATCGTCAGTAAGGACGGCAAGATTTCCGAGCCTATCTCGGGAGTGCCCGCGGTCGCGGATCAGGGCCAGGGCGGCCTCCTCGATGTCGTGCTCGCGCCGGATTTCGCTCAGAGCGGGCGCATCTTCTTCTCGTTCTCGGAGCCGCGCGAGGACGGCAAGAACGGCACCAGCGTCGCGCGCGCCAAGCTGGTGCTTGATGGTGAGAGCGGCCGGCTCGAGGACGTCTCCGTGATCTTTCGCCAGGAGCCGGCTTACAAGAGCAGCGCCCATTTCGGATCGCGTATCGTGATCAACGCCGACGGCTCGCTGTTCGTGACCATGGGCGATCGCTACGTCCTACGTGCGGAAGCGCAGAATCCCGCCAACCACATCGGCAAGGTCATTCACATCACGGCCGATGGCGCGCCGGCGGCGGACAATCCGAAGCTCCCAGGATGGGACGCGAAGGTGTGGTCCATCGGACATCGCAACATTCAGGGCGCGGCGCTCGATCCGCAAACGGGCAAGCTCTGGACCATCGAGCATGGCGCCAAAGGCGGCGACGAGCTCAACCATCCCGAGGCAGGCAAGAATTACGGCTGGCCCGTCATCAGCTACGGCGTCGATTATTCAGGCGCTAAACTCGGCGAGGGACGATCCGAAGGCGGGCATGGAGCAGCCGGTCTATTACTGGGATCCCTCGATCGCCGTATCAGGCCTCACATTTTACACCGGCGATCTGTTTCCCAGCTGGAAGGGCAATCTGCTGGTCGGGTCGCTCAAGGGCGCGCATGTGCAGCGGCTCGTGATGAAGGACGGAGAGGTCGTAGCGCACGAGAAGCTCGTCGCCGATCTCGACGAGCGCATCCGCGACGTGCGTCAGGGGCCTGACGGCGCCGTGTATCTGCTGACGGACGAACTCAAGGGAGCGCTGGTGCGAGTCACACCTGCGTCGTAGAGCGTCGGGCACGTCAGGCTGTTCAAAGTCCGGAGAACTCGGTCCAGCTCGCGATCATCGCGTCTTCGGGATTTGCTGGTCGTATTCCTTCGGTTTCGCCTTATCGACGTTGATCACCTGGACCGTCTCGTTGCGGTCGATCTGGCAGTCGCCGTTCTTGTCGAGGAGCGCGAAGGCTCTGTTGGGCTTGTTGGCGATCTCATCGGCGGTCACCTTGCCGTCGTTGTTGGAGTCGTAATAGCTCAGCGTCGCGACCTCAAACAAACGATCGCCCTTGACGAGCGTCGGCCATTCCGTGGCATCGAGAGCGCCGTCACCGTTGGCATCGGCCTCGCGCACTGCGGTCGTGACGTATTGCTTCCACTCGTCGCACGTCACCGTGCCGTCCTTGTTCAGGTCCCATGTCTGGGCAGCGGCGATGAAGGTGCGGTCGTTGTCATTGGCGTTGGAGAAGGGATTGGACACGGTCGAACAGGCCGACAGCAGCACTGCCGCAAACAGCGACGCACCAGCCGAGCCGCATTTAGCCCGCACCCGTTGCTCGACCATGAGTTTTCAGTCTCCCCGTAACGCCGCCCCCGCGTGCGCTATATCGTTTTTGTTTAGGCGCGGAATTATGGTGTGACCCGCACAAAGATTGCAATGAGCCTTCCGGCGGCCAATTTAACCATCTGACGGGGCTCGGTAATTTTTCAACAGGCGGGATGGCCTGCCGCCGGGCGGCGGATTTTCCGGTGGATTGACATTAATATCGCGATCGAAGATTGTGCGGCCAATCCAGACGGCCCTGCCAGCAGAGCCGCCACCCCCTACATGGCCCCTACGTAAAGGTGCCGGGAGACGGGGAGGTCAACATCCGACAGCGCGATGCGCCCTCGGGTGCGTTTCTGTTTTGAGCGAAAGGTTTCGATGTTTCAATCGCTGTCCGATCGGCTGTCGAGTGTCCTCGACAAGCTCACCAAGCGCGGCGCTCTTTCGGAGAGCGACGTCGCGGAAGCGATGCGGGAGGTGCGCCGGGCGCTGCTCGAAGCCGACGTGGCGCTCGACGTCGTTCGCGATTTCACCGAACGCGTGCGCGCCAAGGCCATCGGCCAGGAGGTGCTCAAGTCGGTCACGCCCGGCCAGATGGTCGTCAAGATCGTCAACGACGAGCTTGTGCGCATGCTGGGCTCGGACGCGGCGCCGATCGATCTCCATGCGGCGCCTCCGGTCGCCATCCTGATGGCCGGCCTGCAGGGCTCCGGCAAGACGACGACGACGGCCAAGATCGCCTGGCGGCTCAAGAACCGCGACAAGAAAAAAGTTCTGATGGCGTCGCTCGACACGCGGCGTCCGGCGGCGCAGGAGCAGCTGCGCGTGCTCGGCGAGCAGACCGAGGTTGCGACGCTGCCGATCGTCGCCGGCCAGAGCCGATCGCAGATCGCCAAGCGCGCGCTCGAAGCAGCGAAGCTCGGCGGCTACGACGTCGTGCTGCTCGACACGGCAGGCCGCACGACGCTCGACGAAGAGCTGATGGTCGAGGTCGCGGAGATCAAGGCCGCGACCAATCCGCATGAGATCCTGCTCGTCGTCGACAGCTTGACCGGCCAGGACGCCGTCAACACCGCCAAGGCATTCGACAGCCGGCTCTGCGATCACCGGCACGGTGCTGACGCGCGCCGACGGCGATGGCCGCGGCGGTGCGGCGCTGTCCATGCGCGCCGTCACGGGCAAGCCGATCAAGCTCTCGGCACGGGCGAGAAGTGGGATGCGCTCGAGGATTTCGATCCGAAGCGCATCGCCGGCCGCATCCTCGGCATGGGCGACATCGTCGGCCTGGTCGAGAAGGCGGCGCAGACGATCGACGTCGAGAAGGCGACGGTCGATCGCCCAGAAGATGAAGAAGGGCGACTTCGATCTCGAGGATCTCGCCGAGCAGCTGGCTCAGATGGAGAAGCTCGGCGGCATGGGCGGCGTGCTCGGCATGCTGCCCGGCGTCGGCAAGATCAAGGCGCAGATCAACGCCGCCAACCTCGACGACCGCGTCCTGAAGCGTCAGCGCGCGATCATCTCCTCGATGACGCCCAAGGAGCGGCGCGCGCCGAAGGTTCTCGACGCCAAGCGCAAGCGGCGCATCGCTGCCGGCTCCGGCACCAAGGTCGAGGACATCAACAAGCTCATCAAGATGCACCGGCAGATGGCCGACATGATGAAGCGCCATGGGCAAGAACCGCGGCATGATGTCGAAGATGTTCGGCATGGGCGGCGGCGGCGGTCCGAGCGAAGCGGAGCTCGCGCAGCATGCAGGCGGAGCTGGCCAAGCTCGACCCCAAGGCGCTCGAGCAGCTGCCGTCCGAACTCAGGGACGCGCTGCCGACGGGTGGCCTGACGAAAGGATTGCCGGGTCTCGGAGGCGGCGGAGTGCCGAGGCTTCCGGGCCTAGGCGGTGGCGCTTCCCGGCCTTGGCGGGCTGGGTCCGAAATTTCCGGGTCTCCCGGGCAAGAAGAAGTGAAACGTTGAACTCGAATTGGCGACTTAATCCACGGTGGATCGAGCGGCCTCACCAAAGCAAGCATCAGAGTCTTCAAGAAAGGACACGTCCCATGGCAGCCAAGATCCGCCTTTCGCGCGGCGGCGCAAAGAAGCGCCCGTACTACTACGTCGTCGTTGCGCACAGCGCCTCGCCCCGCGACGGCCGCTACATCGAGCAGATCGGCACGTTCGATCCCATGCTCAAGAAGGACAATCCCGAGCGCGTGAAGCTCAACCTCGACCGCTGCAAGCATTGGCTCTCGGTCGGCGCGCAGCCGACGGACCGCGTCGCTCGCCTGCTCGACGCAGCCGGCCTCATGAAGCGCGAAGCACGCAACAACCCCGAGAAGACGAAGCCGAAGAAGAAGGCTCAGGAGCGCGCCGCTGCCAAGGCGAAGGCTGCCGAGGACGCAGCCGCCGCTGCTGCCAGCGGCGAAGCCGCATAAGCTGCAGAAGACGCAGTCACGGCTCTTTGAAGTTCACGATAGGCATCCGGCCATGGCGGCTGGGTGCCTATTGTTTTTTAGCAATCGGCTGTTCAATTGGGCTGCGCAGCAGAGCTGCAACACACGCAGCGAATTTCGTTTGGCTCCGTTTTCGCATATTTGCAGCTTCGCGATGTTGTCTTAGCCTTCCAGTTATTAGGGATCGTTTCACGCTTCGGACTTTTCCTGCGCCACCGATTCACGCCGCGCCTGATGGCGGCACTATGTTGGAGGAGTCTTCGACATGACGATCGGGAGCGATAGGTCCGAAGCGATCATGGTCCGTAGTTCGTATGTGCGGCGAGGGGTGTTGTCAGAGAAATTCTCTGGGTGCACGGGGGCACTAATGGGCTTCAAGATCACGAATATGACGGAGATGGCTTCTGATTTGTGGGAGCGGCGCAGCGAGGCCCTGGAGGCCGGCAATGCGCTGATGTCCGACAAGCCGGATGTCGAGGATTGGACCGAGAAAGAGCGCCGTCTTTGGTTCTATGCGCTCGCGATCGGGCGGCGTCTCGATAGCTTGCAGTAGGCGATCGAGCGCCTCGACTTCGTATGGACCGGGTTTCGAGCCCATTTGGCCTCGAACCGACGGTGTCCGTTTTTCACTTGTCCCCATCGATTAAGGCTTCGGCTCGATCGCTGCTGTCCCGGCGGCCGGGTCTGCTAGGCTTTCGGTTGGACACTGCCGGATCGGATGCCGGCCGGTTCCGACTGTGCAAACATCGTTTGGGCAAGCAGCATGCTCCAGGACGGCTTGTACGACTTGAGCTACCGGATCGGCGAGACCTCGGCCCCGTCAACCGGATACGGACTTGCGTCGCTTCGGAACGGCCGCATCCTGGGCTCGGACCGATGGGGCGGCGTTTTCTCCGGCTCCTACCGCTTTGATGCCGATCGCGGCGTTGGCGAGATCCAAGTCCGCCTGAACGCGCCGCCGGATGGAGTGCTCATCACCGGTCTCCCATCCGGGCCCGACGGACTCGCACTCGATCTCGTGGCGGAATTCAAAGGTGACACGCCCGGCACGTCGACTGTCGTTAACGTCGGGGGGTGTCCAGTGGCTGTGGAATTCAGCTATATCGGACAGATCCACGGGTCCTGAGACCCGAGTCCGACCAGCCGCAGCTTCCGGAATTTCATGTCAGACAGCGACAAAGACACTTCGCGACGCATTCTGCTCGGACGCATCGCCGGTGCGCACGGCATCAAGGGTCAGGTGCTCATCAAGACTTTCACGTCCGAGCCCGAGGGGATCGCCGACTATGGCGCCCTCGAAGACAGCACCGGTCGTCGGACCTTCAACATTGAAGTTGAGCGGGTGACGCCCAAGGGTGTTATCGGGCGCGTCAACGGGATCGCGGACCGCACGCAGGCCGAGGCTTTGAAGGGCATAGACCTTTACGTGCAGCGCGACCGGCTGCCGGCGCCTGCCGAGGGAGAGTTCTACTTCGAAGACCTGAAGGGGCTCGAGGCCGTCGATGCCGAGGGCCGCGTCATCGGTACGGTGACCGCGGTCGTCAATTATGGCGCCGGTGACATTCTGGAAATCCGGACGTCGATCGGGGGCAACACCAAGCTGGTGCCATTCACCGAAGCCTGCGTCGGTGAGGTCGATATTGCCAAGGGCCGCATCTCCGTAACGCTGCCGGAGGAGGTCGATGCCGGCGACGCGCAGGGCGGTGGGGGCGAGGAAGCGGAGTAGGTTTCTGTGAGCTAAGGCCCGATGGGGAAGACCCGATGGCAACGTATACCCTCTGAGCCGACGCCCGGTCTCCCCGCTCCTCAGCTTTCCAAGCCTTCGAGCAGGGATGCGAGTACGGCGTCGATCGGCTTCGCTCCGACCTTCTCGGGCAACAGTTGACCGTCGATCGCAAGCATCGTGAAGCCGTGCAAGAGGGCCCATGAGGCCGCCGCTTGGCCGCGCACCGGTTGCTTTTTGAACGCGCCGTTGCTCTGGCCGCGCTCCAGGATGCCGACCAGCACGCCGAACGCGCCGGCACCCGCCTCGTCCAGCTTTGGAAAAGCTGCCTTGTCCACGTCAGCGCTGAACATCAGCCTGTAGAGGGAAGGATTCTCCGTGCCGAAGTGAACGTAGGCCTTGGCCGCCGCGATGAACTCCGCTCGTGCCGGGCGCAGCGGCCGCTCGATGGCGCCGGAGAGCCGCTCGCTAAGCTCTTTGAAGCCGATCATCGCCAGTTCGGCCAACAGCGCGCTCTTGTCGGGAAAGTGCTTGTAGGGCGCGGCATGGCTGACGCCGGCCCGGCGCGCCACCTCTCTGAGCGTGAATTGCCAGCCCTTGTCCTCCCGCAGCATCTCCTGCGCCGTATCGATGACGACCCGCCTCAAGTCGCCATGGTGGTAGGGGCGCGCGCTCTTTTCCTGCATTTTCCGATCTCTATGTAGACAGTGAAAACATATGTTGACAGTGTCAACACTCGCCGCTATATACGGCCCACAAGTTGCCACTGTCAACATAGGAGATCAACCATGAACGCCCATGTCACCCCCGCCGACGTCGTCCCCGCAAACCTGACCGACATCCTGTCCCGCCAGCGCGCCGCGTTCCTGAGCGACGGTCCGCCGACTCTTGCCGCCCGCAAGGCCGATCTGCTCAAGCTGAAGACGGCGGTGCGGGCGCGCCTTCCCGAGTTCGCGAAGACACTCGACACCGATTTCCAGGGACGGTCTGCCAGGGAGACCGCTGTCCTCGAAGGCGTGGCCGTGGTCCAGGGCATCAATTACCTGCTTCGCAATCTCAAAGGCTGGATGCGTCCGCAGAAGCGGCATGTGGAGATGCAGTTCCGCCCCGGCCGCGCGCGCGTCGTCTATCAGCCGCTCGGCGTCGTCGGCATCATGTCGCCCTGGAATTTCCCGGTCGGACTCTCGCTCATGCCACTCGCCACGGCAATTGCGGCCGGCAATCGCGCGATGATCAAGCCGTCCGAGTTCACGCCCGCGACAAGCGCGCTGCTGACCAAGGTTCTGGGTGAGATTTTCCCGCAAGAGCAGGTGGCCGTCGTGACAGGCGGGCCCGAAATCGGCTCCGCATTCTCGGCGCTGCCGTTCGA
Organism: uncultured Alphaproteobacteria bacterium; assembly: GCA_963831345.1. Taxonomy (GTDB): domain Bacteria; phylum Pseudomonadota; class Alphaproteobacteria; order Rhizobiales; family Hyphomicrobiaceae; genus Hyphomicrobium_C. Next base: position 93,723 of record CAWHPZ010000030.1, on the reverse strand, counting down.
TCATCTTGTCTTCACCGGGAGCACGCCGGTCGGAAAGGCCGTGATGAAGGCCGCCAGCGCGAACCTTGTTCCGGTCACGCTCGAGCTCGGCGGCAAATCCCCCGTCATCGTTGAAAAGGGCTCCTCTCTCGAGCGGGCTGCGGCCAGCATTGCGTTCGGCAAGCTATCCAACGGCGGCCAGATCTGTGTCGCGCCGGACTATGCGCTGATTGCGGAGAAGGATGTCGAAGCGTTCCTCGCCGCCTACGACAAGGCCGTGCGGTCGCTTTATCCCGCTGGCCCGGCGAGCAGCGATTTCACCTCCATCATCAACGAGCGGCACTACGGCCGGCTGCGCGCGTTGCTCGATGAAGCCCGCGTCAAGGGTGCTCGGGTCATCGAGGTCGGCGCAAACCCTGCGGCTGCGCAGTCACGTCCGCATACGCTGGCGCCGACCGTCGTTCTCGGCGCTACAGATGACATGGGCATCCTCACCGAGGAAATCTTCGGACCGGTTCTGGCGATCGTGTCCTATCGCGACATCGACGAGGCAATCGCCCGCATCAATGCAGGACCACGGCCGCTGGCGTTGTACTATTTTGGCGGCAATGGCGAGGACCGCCGCAAGGTGCTCGAGCGCACCACCTCCGGCAACGTGACCATCAACGATACGTTGCTGCACTACGCGCAGGACGACCTGCCGTTCGGCGGCGTCGGCCCGAGCGGCATGGGTGCCTATCACGGTGTCGAGGGCTTTAGGTCCTTGAGCCACGCCAAGGGCATCTTCGAGCAGAGCCGATGGAACCTGACCGGCGCGCTTCGCCCGCCTTTCGGCTGGCTCTCTAGCTTCGTGGCGCAGTTCCTGCTGCGATGACACCTGCCGATCGCCATGTCTGCGCGCCGTCTCGAATGGCGCGCAGACCGTCCGTCTAATCGCAACGGCGCTTGATGTTTGCTTCTGGCCCTTTGCGGACAAGCCCGCAGCTACTGGATTGGCATAAGTCTTCTCCGAACTACACCCTAGATGGCTTCGCCTTTGAGGAGGCGGGGCAGGGTGCCGAGTGTTCCGGACGCCTCGGTGACGAACAGCTTCTTCAGCAGGGGCGTGCGGTCGACCACGCCGAGGCCGAAGTCTCGTGCCGCCCGCAGCACCGCGTTGTCGTTCGAGAACAAGCGGTTCAGGGCATCGAAGGTGGCCGCGGAGACGGCGGAGTCGAAGCGGCGCCAGCGCTCGTAGCGCTTCAACGTATCCCAGTCGCCGAGGTCGAGGCCGATGCGGCGCGACTCGGCCAGGACCTCGGTCAGGGCGGCGACATCGCGGAAGGCGAGATTGACGCCTTGTCCGGCGATGGGATGCACGCCGTGGGCTGCGTCGCCGATGACCGCGAAGCGGGGCGCCACGTAGCTCTTGGCGAGGTGCATCTCGAGCGGCCAGCTCTGGCGCGGGCCCGCAAGCGTGAGGCTGCCCAGGCGTCCGCCGACGCGCTGCTCGATCTCGGCGAGGAATCCCGCATCGTCGAGGGCCAGGATGCGCTGGGCCTCGGCGGCATTCTCGCTCCAGGTGATGCACGAGCGATCGCCGGTCAAAGGCAGGATGGCGAACGGACCGCCCGGCAGAAAGTGCTGGATGGCGTGGCCGTTGTGCGGCTTGGCGTGGGCGATGGTCGTGACGATGGCGGTCTGGTCGTACTTCCAGCCGAGGGTTTCGATGCCCGCGGCCTCGCGCGTGGCGGAGCGGCGGCCTTCCGCGCCGACGAGCAGCGAGGCGACAAGGGGCTCGCGGTCGCGCAGCGAAACCGTGATGCCGGCGTCGCTCCATGCGATGCCGGTGACCTCGGCGGGGGCGATGAGAGTGATGGAGGGGATCGCGGTCACGCTTTGCAGCAAGGCGCGCTCGAGCGCAGAAGCCGGAACGATGAAGGTGGCTGGCTCCGTCGCATCCGCTGCGCCTGCCTGATGGTCCGCAAGCCGGTTGTCGTAGCTCAGCACGATGGGGCGGATGCCGGCGTCGAGGCTCGAGTCCGTGATGTCGATCTCGGAGACCGGCTGCGCCTCCGATGCGAGGCTCTCCCAGATGCCGAGGACATCGAGCATGTGCTTCGAGGCGGCAGACAGCGCGAAGGCGCGTGCGTCGGGGCGCTCGCCCGGCTCGCGTACGGCACGGTCGACGACGGCGATACGCAGGTCGTCTCCGAGCGCCTGAGTCAAGGCGCGCGCCAGGGCAAGCCCGGCGAAGCTCGCGCCCGAGACAACCACGTCATATCTTTGGTCGGGCTGGGACTTCGTCATCATGCCAAGCCTTTCGAACTCTTAACCGATCTTCGTCAGTGGCGGTCTCTTGACCCTGGCGCCGCCGCCGCTCATCGTTTGGTCTCACAGATCTATGATTCACGCTTCGGACTGGTAAGGCCCGACGCGATCATGGTCTAGCACTTGGATCAAGGATGCTCCATGGCCACGGGTGACGCCAGCTCCCCTCAAACCGCCGCAACCGGGCAGGCTCTCGACGAGCTGCTTTCCGTCCTCGACCTCGAGACCCTCGAGCAAAACCTGTTCCGCGGCATAAGCCCCAAGGCCGGCTGGCAGCGCGTCTATGGCGGGCAGGTGCTGGGCCAGGCTCTGGTCGCGGCGGGGCGGACGGTGAGCGAGCCGCGCACGGCGCACTCGCTGCATGGTTACTTTCTGCTCGCCGGTGATCCGGCCCATCCGATCATCTACGAGGTGGAGCGCATCCGCGACGGCGGCAGCTTCACGACGCGTCGCGTCAAGGCGATCCAGCACGGCCGGCCGATCTTCGCCATGAGCGTGTCGTTCCAGAAGGACGAGGAGGGCTTCGATCACCACATTCCGATGCCCGACGTGCCGCCCCCGGAGGCCCTTCCGAGCGCTGTGGATCTCATGCGCGGGCTGCTCGATCGCCTGCCCGAGAACATGCAGAGCTATTGGAAGCGGGATCACCCGGTCGATCTCCGCCCGGTCGACGTCTCGCGCTACCTGAGCCGCGAGCCGCACGCTCCGGTCCAGCATATCTGGATGCGGGCGAACGGCACGCTGCCCGACAACCAGAAGCTGCACCAATGCGTGCTGGCCTATGCCTCGGACTTCACGCTGCTCGATACGGCTCTCATCGCTCACGGCAAGCTGCTGTTCGATGCGGACATCCAGCTTGCGAGCCTGGACCACGCCATGTGGATGCACCGCAGCTTCCGCGCCGACGAATGGCTTCTCTACGTCCAGGACAGCCCCAATGCTGCAGGCGCGCGCGGCTTTTGCCGTGGCAGTTTCTACACACGGGATGGCCTCCTTGTTGCTTCTACGGCTCAAGAGGGTTTGATCCGGCGCAAACAAACGGCATTCGTGGTCAAATGATAGGCAAATCCCTCGTTCTGCCTCATTTTTGATCTGATTTTGCCTCCTTGCCGCCTGCCCAGTTCGAGCCACTTGTAGTGATTCTTTAACAGTTTCAACGCTGTGCAGATCAAACTCCGAACTGGCACACGATTTGACTCCTATCACCCGGTTGCTGCCGGGTGTTCGCACGGCGGCACGTCGGAGGCCTGTCTCGCGCCCTAGAGCGGAGCGGGGGACTAAAACAAGGGGTGCTCTCCATGAAGCTCATCACTGCAATCATTAAACCCTTCAAGCTCGAGGAGGTCAGATCCAACCTGACCGACATCGGCTTGCAGGGCATGACCGTCACTGAGGTCAAGGGATACGGCCGCCAGAAGGGACACACCGAAATCTACCGCGGCGCTGAATACGCCGTGAGCTTTCTGCCGAAGATCAAGATCGAGGTCGTCGTTGCTGGGGGGCAGGTGGACAAGGCCGTCGAGGCGATCGTGAAGGCCGCCAAGACCGGCCAGATCGGCGACGGAAAGATTTTCGTCTCTTCGATCGAACACACCCTGCGCATCCGCACGGGTGAGTCCGACGACGCGGCGCTCTGAGATGCGGCTTCAAGGTCAACACGAGGGAGTTTCGGAAATGAAGCTTAGTAAACTATCACGTGCCGCGGGTGTGCTCGGTACTGCCGCAGCGCTCACGCTCGCACCTTTGGGGGCCGCATTCGCGCAAGCGACGCCGACGCCCGACAAGGGCGACACGGCATTCATGTTCGTCAGCACGGTCATCGTGCTTCTGATGACGGTGCCGGGCCTGGCCCTCTTCTACGGCGGCCTGGTGCGCACGAAGAACATGCTCTCCATCCTGATGCAGGTGTTCGCGATCACCTGCATGGTCGCGATCATCTGGGTCGTCTACGGCTACAGCATGGCCTTCACCAACGGCGGCGCGCTCAACGACTACGTGGGCGGCTTCTCGAAGCTGTTCCTCGCAGGCGTCACGCCCGCTTCGCTCGGCGGCGACGTTCTCCAACGGCGTCTACATCCCCGAGCTCGTCTTCGTCGCCTTCCAGATGACGTTCGCCTGCATCACGCCGGCGCTCATCGTCGGCGCCATCGCCGAGCGCATGAAGTTCTCGGCGGTCATGCTGTTCGTCGCCCTCTGGGTGACGTTCGTCTACTTCCCGATGGCGCACATGGTCTGGTACTGGGGCGGTCCGGACATCATGGCTGAAGCTGCCAAGGCTGGCGGCGCGGCGCTCGACGCGGCCAGCGCCGATGCTGGCCTGCTCTTCAAGTGGGGCGCTCTCGACTTCGCAGGCGGCACGGTCGTGCACATCAACGCCGGTATCGCCGGCCTCGTTGGCGCGCTGATCGTCGGCAAGCGCGTCGGCTACGGCAAGGAGCAGATGCCTCCGCACTCGCTGACGCATGACCATGATCGGCGCCGCGCTGCTGTGGGTCGGCTGGTTCGGCTTCAACTGCGGCTCGAACCTCGAGGCCAACGGCACGGCCTTCGTCGCGATGATCAACACGTTCGTCGCCACGGCTGCGGCCGGCCTCGCGTGGATGCTCGATCGAGTGGATCGTCAAGGGTAAGCCGTCGCTGCTCGGCCTCGCGTCGGGCGTCGTGGCCGGCCTCGTCGCGGTCACGCCGGCTGCCGGCTTCGCCGGTGCCGATGGGCTGCGATCGTCCTCGGCCTCGTCGCCGGCGTGGTCTGCTTCATCTTCGTGCACGGGCGTCAAGAACGCTGCTCGGCTACGACGACAGCCTCGACGTGTTCGGCGTGCACGGCGTCGGCGGCATCGTCGGCGCCATCGGCACGGGCATCCTCGTCAACCCGGACTTCGGTGGGTCGGGCCTTGCCGACTACATGTCGAAGCCGGGTGAGCTGGTCGCCGGTTCCTACGACATGGCCACGCAGGTCATGATCCAGGCCAAGGCCGTCGGCTTCACGATCCTCTGGTCAGCGGCATCCTGTCGGCGATCCTGTTCAAGCTCGTCGACATCCTCGTCGGTCTGCGTCCGATCACGGACAACGAGCGCCAGGGTCTCGACATCACCGATCACGGCGAGCGCGCCTACAACTACTAGGGCTCGCTTGATCTCGAGCTCGGGGCCGGCGGATCTCGTGCCGGCGGGCCCCGGTTTCATCCTGGATCTTTTCCCGAGCACGCGTCTCCCCTAGACGTGCTCCAAACTCGGCCCGGGGCTTTGTGCTCCGGGTCTTTTTTTTTAGCTGCGGATCGTCAGACGATGATGAGGCGCGTCTCGGGCCGATGCAGGGCCAGCACCTTCAGAAGATCGCGGCGGGCGAGCGCGACGCAGCCCTTCCGTGGGCTGCATCCCGTCTCGGCCACATGCATGAAGATGGCGCTGCCCGCCCCGCGACGGCGCGGGCGGTCGTTGTAATCGAGACGACGACGACGTCGTAGAGGCCGTCGCCACGCCAGAGGCGCTCCGCGCTTGCCGGATAGGGATGGCTGACGCGGCGATTGTAGTTGCGATCGTCTGCTGCGTCGCACCATCCGTCGTCTCGGGCCGGAGCGGCCGCAACGGCAGCGCCGCGTGCGGCCGAAGAGCTTATCGGCGCGATAGTAGACGCTCCCGAACCGGAAGGTCCCGCGCGGACGTCGCGCCGTCGCCTTCGCGCTTTACGGCCGCTGGACGCCGGAGCGGCCGAGGGCGCAGCGGAAAGAAGATTGCCGCAGACGCAGCGTTCCTGTTGCGCTGCGGCGGCTCAGGGTCTCATGACGATGTTACGGGCCTGGATGAGCTGCTCCCTACCATCCTTGGCAGCCGCCGGTAACCCGTCGCAGCATTGTGACCGCACTCTACCTCAGGGCGCCGGAGCAGATGCTAAGAGGGTGCGTCTGCCACCACCCCACCAGACTCCGGAGCCGCCCAGCATGAGCGCTGCACGCAAGATCCTTCTTGTCGACGACGACGAGGATCTCCGCGGGTCCCTGCAGGACCAACTCGCCCTGCACGAGGAATTCGACGTTCCGGAAGCAAACACCGCCGGGAAGGGCATCGAGGCGGCCAAAGCCGAGCATCACGATCTCGTCGTGTTCGACGTCGGACTGCCGGACATGGACGGACGTGAAGCGGTCCGGCTTCTGCGCAAGACCGGCTTCAAGAGCCCCATCATCATGCTTACGGGCAACGACAGTGACGCGGACCAGATTTTGGGGCTCGACGCCGGCGCCAACGACTACGTGACGAAGCCGTTCAAGTTCGCCGTGCTGCTGGCGCGCATCCGGGCGCAGCTGCGCCAGCACGAGCAAAGCGAGGACGCCGTTTTCGCCATCGGGCCCTACACGTTCAAGCCGGCATCGAAACTGCTGCTGGACGAGAAGGGCGGCAAGGTCCGCCTGACGGAAAAAGAGACCGCGATCCTCAAGTATCTCTACCGGACGGGCGACAAGGTCGTGTCGCGCGAAACGCTGCTGCACGAGGTGTGGGGCTACAACGCCGGCGTGACCACGCATACGCTCGAGACGCATATCTACCGCCTGCGCCAGAAGATCGAGAAGGATCCGTCGAATTCGGAAATTCTGGTCACGGAAACGGGCGGATACAAGCTGATGGCCTGAGGGTTTTTTGCGCTGCAATTCACGCCGCGCCTGATAGATGGCGCGACGATCGCAGCGACTTTCGCGCTGCCAATTCACGCCGCGTCCGGTAGTGGCGCGGCGATCGGAGCGCCTCCGTCCCATTTCTGCCGCGAGATTTCGAGGCCAGCCGCGACGCTGCCCCAAGTTCTTCACCGCTCATCAACAGCCCGGTCCACACCCCTGGACCCGACATGCCGAATCGCCCGAGCTTGAGGTCAAGCGAAGATCGAGCCGTGCGGGCTCAGACCCCTTCGCTGGCGGCCTGGAATTGGCCAGGTCTGAGTTCAAGTTTGCGGGGTAAAAATTCATGGCTATTGATGCGCTTGTTCTTCCACTTTTGAGCGTGCCCCTGTTTCAGGGGCTGAAGCCGCTGCAGATCACAGAGATCGCGCGCCGCGCCGATCGCATTGTCTACAATCCGGGCGATGTCATCATCAGCGAGAACCAAGGAAGCGACGCGGCGGTGCTGGTGATTTCCGGCGACGCGCAGCGGATCAGCGGTCCTGGTCTCGGAGCGGAACCCGAGATGGTGCCGGTCGGTTCGCTGCTGGCCGAGATGACCATGATCATCGACACCGAATGCACGTCGACCATCGTGGCACGTACGCGCGTGCGCGCCTTGCGCATCACGCGGGCCGAGATGCTGGCGCAGATGACCGAGGATCCGGCTCTCGCGGGTCACTTCATCACCAAGATCTCGGACAGGCTCTCAACATTCGTGGACGGCATGCGCGAGATCGATGAGTCGTTGCTTCAGGCAGGAACCGCCGGCTCGCCGTCGGCGGCGTTCATCGGCAGCCCGAGCGCGCAGCCGATCGCATCTTCAGCCGTGCACTAAACTCACTCCCCCAATCTGCAAAAGAAGAGGCCGGAGATCATGTGATCTCCGGCCTTTCTCGTATTCGGTGTTGGAGGCGCGGTCTCTTCTTAGAGGCCTATGATTCATGCTTCGGACTTTTCCGCGCCTCCGATTCACGCCGCGCCTGATAGGAGGCGCGGCGATCGGGGCTGACGGGGTCCGAAGCGATCATGGTCTAGCGTACGCGGCGCGGGTTCATATAGAGATCCGCTTCCTGGCGATCGAGATCCGGCTTGATCTTGCCGGAGAGCACAGCCTTGTGAAGCCGCTTCATGTGGCGGCGGCAGTCGCCGTTGAAGATCATCATGGCGCCGAACAGCTTCATGACGGACATCAGACGCTTGTCTGCGCCTTCACGGATCTTGCCTTTCCATTTGCCGCCGATGGAAAATACCTTGCCGTCCAGGTAGCCGACGGTCTTGCCGTGCTGGTCGATGAGAGAGTAGTCGCCGCCCAGATTGATGAAGTCGCGCTTCAACCGGTAGAACTCGGGCTTGCCCTTGCTGTCGATGATGAAGAACGAGAAGTGCTCCGGCATGAACGGCCACTTGTTGGCCGAGCGCTCGAGATAGATGATGTAGTTGTCGTCGTCGGTGTTGATCGAGTAGGTCATCACCGGCAGGCCGCGGGCGCCGATGGTCTGCTGCAGCGAGCGGCCGATCATGAGATCCATGGTGGCGCGCCAGCCGAGGTTCGGCGTGAACAACTTGAAGACCAGGCGCTTGTCCATGCCCTCGGCCTTCGTCCACGCCTCCTCGCGATAGCCGAGGAGACCCGTGCGCTCCCCGTCCTCGATGATCTCGCCGTAGATGTCCATGTCGGACGTGAACTGGCGGGACTTGGCACGGTTGCGCGTGCGCTTGTAAAGACCGAACTCGGTGAAGTTGAAGTCGGTGATCCAGATGTCGACGATGAAGCGATGCCAGCCGTCGGTGCTCGGCGCCCGCTTCTTCGTTGGCGCCCGGGTCTTGGCCGCTTCGGTTGCTTCGGCGCGTGCTTCACGCGCGGCTTCGTTGGCGGCGGCATCCGCTTGAGCTTCGGCAACCTTGAGCGCATTTGCTGTCATGCCCGTCTCCTCTGCTGGCCGAGCGAATCACTTGCTGCTGCGAAGCTAGCATCGGAGTTGCGCCGCTAACCGTGGTGAGGGGCAAATAAGCTCTGGAAAAGTCGCGATTTTGCTGCCTGCGGAGCATACAAAAAAAGCCGTCGGCAAAGCTGATGCCGACGGCTTCGAAAACTCTCGAGGCGAGAGGCCGACCTACTTGCAGGGGCGCGCCGTGACCTTGCAGGTGAAGTTGAAGATCGTGCCCGATTTCGTGCAGGCCGATCCCTTGCCGCGTGCGCTCGACCAGGAGTCCCACTTGTCGCCGTGCTGCGAGCGAACCTGGGCGGCCCACACTTCGCGGGCGCTCTTCAGCGCGCCGTACTTCGTGAGCTTCGTGTTTCCTGTGGAGGTGAAGGGACCTTTGCAGTGATAGCCGGCAGCGAAGGCCGGGCTGGTGGCCGCGATGAATACGGCAGCGACGGCAAACTTGAGGGTTGTCTTCATGGCGCTCTCTCTCTTTTGGATCCCTGGCGTGCGGCCGGACCCTATAGTCAGGAAAAAAGAGCGTCCACCGAACCTCCGCGCTCAACTGTGCGCCTGAGGCATTAATGCCGCACACCGAAGATCGCCGAGCCGACGCGGACGTATGTGGCGCCGAACTCGATTGCAGTCTCGAAATCTGCACTCATGCCCATGCTCAGCTCGCGGAGGTTTAGCTCGCGGGCGAGTTTGGCGAGGAACGCGAAGTGCACGGCGGGCTCTTCCTCGAGCGGGGGGATGCACATGAGGCCCGCGAGCTCGAGGCCAAGGTCGTTGCGGCAATGGGCGACGAAGGCTGCGGTATCGCGCGGCATGATGCCGGCCTTTTGCGGCTCCTCGCCGGTGTTGACCTCGACGAACAGTTTCAGGCGCTTGCCCTGGCGCTGCTGCTCCTCGGCGATGGCCTTGGCGATCTTGGGCCGGTCGACGGTGTGGATGGCGTCGAACAGCTCGACGGCCTCGCGGGTCTTGTTCGACTGCAGCGGGCCGATGAGGTGCAGCTCGACGCCGGGATAGCGTGACCTGAGATCGGGCCATTTGGCTTTGGCCTCCTGCACGCGGTTCTCGCCGAACAGCCGCTGGCCGGCGGCCAGCACGGGCTCGATGTCCGGGCGCGTCGAAGGTCTTCGAGACAGCAATGAGGTTCACCGCGGCCGGGTCGCGTTCGACGCCACGGGCAGCGGCAGCGATGCGGTCGCGGATTTCGGCCAAGGCGGCGGCGGGGGAGTGGGTGGTGGAGGAGGTCATGGGCCGAGGGCTATTCCGGATATGTGCAAAATTAATGATTTTTTGCACATATCAAGTAGGATATGTGCACGCGGCGTACATGTCATCGATGATATGTGCAAATTTCGTGGAAATTTGATCATATCTAGTGGACATGTTCACGGCTTACCCATATCATCAAAACATGAGCAAAAAATCGGAAAATTTACTCATATCCGCGCCGCTGGGCTTCGATCCGGCCCGGCCCTACAACGCCTTGCCGCCGCTTCCGCCGGCTGTGGACATTGAAACGAAAGCGGTTCTCAAGAAGTGCGTCACAGCGCGGGCCGCGTTGGCGGCGCTCCGGCAGGCCACCGCTCTCATACCCAACCAGGACGTCTTGATCAGCAGCGTTCCGCTTCTGGGCCTCAGGGAAGCAAAGGACAGCTCGGAAATCGAGAACATCGTCACTACTAACGACAAGCTGTTCGAGTTTGCCACCACCGATCCCGAGCAGGCCGATCCGGCGACCAAGGAGACCTTGCGTTACCGCAAGGCACTACTCAAGGGCTTCGAAAGCCTCAGCGAGCGGCCGCTCACTACGCGAACGGCCACGGAGGTCTGCCGCGCCATCAAGGATGTCGATCTCGATCTGCGCCGAACGACCGGGACAAACCTCAGAAACCATTCGACCGGGAAGGTCATCTATACGCCTCCTGAGGGCGAGGCCGTTCTCAGGGAGCTGATGTCGAATTGGGAAGCGTTTCTGCACGACGGCTCCGACATGGACCCGCTGGTGAGGATGGCCGTTGCCCACTACCAGTTCGAGGCCATTCATCCTTTTCCCGACGGCAATGGGCGCACTGGGCGAATCCTCAACATTCTCATGCTGGTTCAGCAGGATCTGCTGGATCTGCCCGTGCTCTATCTCAGCCGCTACATCCATGACCGGAGAAGCGACTATTACCGCTTGCTGCTCGAGGTCACGAGCCTAGCGGCTTGGGAGGCCTGGGCGCTGTTCATGCTCGACGCGGTCGAGATGACCGCCCACTGGACGCGGGAAAAGATCATCGCGGTGCGCTCGCTGATGGAGGAGACCGTGCGCCATGTGCGGGACGCCGCCCCGAAAACCTACAAGCGCGAGCTCGTGGAGACGATTTTCAAGAAGCCCTATTGCCGTATCGGCGATCTGGTCGAGGCAGGGGTCGGAAACCGGGCGACCGCATCCAAGTACCTCAAGGATCTGGTCCAGGTGGGGGTGCTGCAGGAAAAGAAGTCGGGCCGGGACCGCATCTATCTGCACGTCAGGTTCTTCGACCTGCTCATGAGCGACGGCAACGAGTTTGCCCCGTTCCCGACACCCGCAGCGGCAGCCTGAAGCCGCTCATGTCGATGCAATCGACGGGTTTGCTCCTCATGTCGACAAATCCGGAAAACATCGACATGTGGGGGCGGTGGAAGAAAGGTAAGCGACAGGACGCTGCCTTGACCGCACCCGCCCTTTCGGGCTCAGTACGCCGCTAAATCCTTAATTTCCAAGAGCACGCTCCCCTTATGGCCTCCGAACGCTACAACGCGCCCGCACGTGAAAAGCACTGGCAGAAGACGTGGGAGGATGGCGACATCTTCTCGCGCCGCCAACGATGCCTCGCGGCCGAAGTGCTATGTCCTTGAAATGTTTCCCTATCCGTCGGGCCGCATTCACATGGGGCACGTGCGCAACTACGCCATGGGCGACGTGTTCGCGCGCTACAAGCGGGCCCGCGGCTTCAACGTGCTGCATCCCATGGGCTGGGACGCGTTCGGCATGCCGGCCGAGAACGCCGCCATCGAGCGCAAGACAGCATCCGGCGAAGTGGACCTACGCCAACATCGACGCCATGAAGAGGCAGCTCAAGTCGATGGGGCTCTCGCTCGACTGGAGCCGCGAGATCGCGACCTGCAGCCCGGACTACTACCGCGCACCAGCAGAAGGCTGTTCCTGGACCTGCTCGCCAAGGGTCTCGCCTATCGCAAGTCGTCGAAGGTCAACTGGGATCCGGTCGATCACACGGTGCTCGCCAACGAGCAGGTGATCGACGGCCGCGGCTGGCGCTCGGGCGCGCTCGTCGAGCAGCGCGAGCTGACGCAGTGGTTCTTCAAGATCACCGCAGTATTCGGAGGAGCTGCTCGAAGCGCTCGGCACGCTCGACAAGTGGCCCGAGAAGGTGCGCCTGATGCAGGCCAACTGGATCGGCCGCTCGGAAGGCATGCTGGTGCGCTGGGCGCTCGACAAGAAGAGCGCGCCCAAGGGGCATACGGAGCTCGAGATCTATACGACGCGGCCGGACACGCTGTTCGGCGCTTCGTTCATGGCTATCGCGCCGGATCATCCGCTGGCGAAGGCCGCTGCCGAAAGCAATCCGGCCTTGGCCGAGTTCGCGGACGAATGCCGGCGCCTGGGCACGTCGGTTGCCGATCTCGAGTCGGCGGAGAAGAAGGGCTTCGACACCGGCATCCGCGCCGTAGCATCCCTTCGACAAGGACTGGCTGGTGCCGGTCTATGTCGCGAACTTCATTCTGATGGACTACGGCACGGGCGCCATCTTCGGCTGTCCCGCCGGCGACCAGCGCGACCTCGATTTCGCGCGCAAGTACGACCTGCCGGTGATTCCGGTCATCCTGCCGCCCGGTGCCGATGCGGCGACATTCGAGGTCGGCGAAGAGGCCGTCGACGGCGACGGCACGATGATCAACTCGCGCTTCCTCGATGGCCTTTCGACGAAGGACGCTTTCGACAGGGCGGCGAAGGAGCTCGAAAGGCAAGACGCTCGGCAACCAGCCCGTGGGCCAGCGCAAGGTCAACTATCGCTTGAGAGACTGGGGCATCTCGCGCCAGCGCTACTGGGGCTGCCCGATCCCGGTCATCCATTGCGAGGATTGCGGCGTCGTGCCGGTGCCTGCGAGCCGACCTGCCGGTGCGTCTGCCGGACGACGCGACGTTCGACAAGCCCGGCAATCCGCTCGACCGGCATCCGACCTGGAAGCACGTCGAGTGTCCGAAGTGCGCCGGGCCGGCGCGGCGCGAGACGGACACCATGGACACGTTCGTCGACAGCTCCTGGTACTACGCGCGCTTCACCGATGCCTCATGCGGACGTGCCGGTCGACAAGGACGCGGCCAACTACTGGCTGCCGGTCGATCAGTATATCGGCGGCATCGAGCATGCGATTTTGCACCTGCTCTATTCGCGCTTCTTCTACCGGGCGATCTCGGACACCGGGCACGGCATCGAAAAACCTGCGCGAACCCTTCGCGGCCCTGTTCACGCAGGGAATGGTGACCCACGAGACCTATAAGTCGGAGGCGGGCGCATGGCTGCTGCCGACGGAGATCCGCTTCGAGGGCGAAGGCGACAGCCGCCGCGCCATCGAGATGGCGACGGGCGAGCCCGCCGTCATCGGCTCCATCGAGAAGATGTCGAAGTCGAAGAAGAACCTCGTCGATCCCGACGACATCATCGCCTACTCGGGCGCCGACTGCGCCCGCTGGTTCATGCTGTCCGACAGCCCGCCCGAACGCGACGTCGTGTGGACGGAAGCCGGAATCCAGGGAGCCGGGCGGTTCATGCAGCGGGCTTGGCGCGTCGTCGACGATCTGGCCGACAAGGCGGCCGCAAAGGGCGCGGCACGGCCGGACACCCTCGGGCCGGAGGCGCTGGAGCTGCGCCGGGCGGCGCACAAGGCGCTCCATGCCGTGGGCCAGAACATCGAGGGCCTGAGATTCAACGTCGCGGTCGCCCAGATCTACGAATTCACCAACACCTTATCCTCGGCTCTGGCCAAAGCCGGAACAGATGACAAGTCATCGGCCAAGATCAGCCAAGATTTAGCCTGGGTTTTCAGGGAAGCTGGCGAACTATTCGTACAGATGATCGCGCCGATGATGCCGCATCTCGCGGAGGAATGCTGGGCGCGGCTCGGATACAACAGTTTGCTCGCCAATCAGCCCTGGCCGGTGGCAGATGCCGCGTTGCTCGTTGACGATAAGATCACCATTGCCGTACAGGTGAATGGGAAGCGGAGGGACGAGCTGGTCATCGCTCGCGACGCTGCCAAAGAAGAGATCGAGGCAGCTGCCTTGGGGCTTGAAACTGTTGTGAAAGCTCTCGAAGGTCGTCCTGCCAAGAAGATCATCGTCGTGCCGCAAAGGATTGTAAATGTCGTTGCCTGAGGCAGGCGGGACCCTACGGTCGAGCGGGATCAGAAATGGTGCTGTCCGCGCGCGTGCGCTGACGCGCGCCGTCGTCCTCCTCTGTGCCGTGTCACCTCTTCTCAGCGCCTGTGGCGGCACAGGCTTCCGGCCGCTCTATGGCTCCGGTAGCTACGGCGGCGCCAATGCCAACGAAAAATTCGCTCAAGTAGATATCGTCACCATCCCGGGGCGGGTGGGGCAGCGAATCCGCAACGAGCTGATCTTCCAGTCGACGGGTGGCGGCGTGGCGCCGACGCCGACGATGCGGCTTGAAATCGCCATCCGTGAAAGCGTGACGTCGACGCTGGTGCGGACCGACGGTGATGCTCAAGCCCAGATCTACGGCCTCGAGGCCGCGTTCAAGCTCGTGCGCATCTCCGACAATTCCGTGGTCTTGACCGGCACGAGCTATGCCCGCGCCGGCTTTGAGCGCTTCGAGTCGATCTTCTCCAACGTGCGTGCGCGCGAAGACGCCGAGAACAGAGCTGCCAGCACCATCGGCGAGGATCTGAAGTCGCGGCTCACGGCCTATCTCGCCGGGGCCGCCTAAGGCCGCCTGCCATGGCCGCCATCAAGGCCCATCAAGCTCAAGCCTATCTTTCTCGGCCTGATCCGCAGCACAGAGCTGTGCTGTTCTTCGGCTCCGATGCAGGGCTCGTCGCTGAGCGCGCGCATGCGCTCGCCAAGGCCTTCGCAGCGCGCACCAATCCTCCTGGCGAAATCGTGCGCCTCGACGACACGGATCTCGACGGTGATCCTTCCCGGCTCGCGGTCGAGCTCGGTACGGTGCCGATGTTCGGCGGTCCCAAGATCGTGCGTGCCGTTGCCGGCAGGCGCGTCAACGCCGCAGCGCTCAAACCGATGCTCGAGGACGGGTCGCTGCTCGACGGGACGCTCATCGTCGAGGCGGGCAATCTCAAGCCAGACGAATCCCTGCGTGCCTTGTTCGAGAAGTCTGCCGCAGCGGCGGCCATCGCCTGCTATGCGGACGGCTCACAGGATCTCGAGGGGCTGATCCGTGAGGTGCTCAAAGGGGCGGGCCTCGGCATAGCCCCGGACGCCCGGGAGGCTCTGGTCGACCGGCTCGGCGCCGATCGGGCCTTGTCGCGCGGCGAGATCGAGAAGCTCGCCCTCTATGCCCAGGGAAAAGCGGAAATTACGTTCGAGGATGTGGACGCCATCGTCGGTGACGTCTCGGAGCTGGCCCTCGATCGGATCACGAATGCGGCGGCGTCGGGCGAGACGTCGCGGGCCGTGGCCGAATGCGGGCGGGCGGTGTCGTCCGGGGAAGGCGCGCAAACGATCATTGCCGCCACGCAGCGACATTTTCAGCGCCTGCATCGCGTCAGGGCCGCCATGGACCGCGGAAGCACGCTCGACGATGCGTTGCGCCAGATGCGACCGCCCCTGCATTTCAAGCAAAAGGATGCCTTCGCGGCCCAGTGCAGACTGTGGACGACAGGCCGGCTTGCCGAGGCGCTGCGGCGCATCTCGGTTGCCGCCAAGGCCGCGCGTCTCTCGGCCTCCCTGGAGGAGCCTATGACAGAGCGGCTCGTGCTGAGCCTCGCGGTCATGGCGCGTGACGGCCGTGCCGGCCAGCGCCGGTAACAGCTGGGAAACTTGTAATTTCCGGGTGTTATGCGGGACGGATGTTTGCACGCTGGCGCGCGGTGCCTATAGTGCGCCGAAATTTTTGGGCCTCGGAGAGACGACCATGGCGGCGGACGCAATATCGATGTGGTCGCGATCGGCAATGCGATCGTCGATATCATCGGCCGGTGCGACGACGACTTCCTCGAGCGCCTCGGTGCTCCCAAGGGCCATATGAGCCTGGTCGATACGCCGACCGGATCGCGGCATCTACAGCAAGACATGGGTCCCGGCCATCGAAATCTCCGGCGGCTCGGCGGCGAACACGGTCGTCGGCGTGGCGTCGTTCGGCGGGCGTGCGCGCCTTCATCGGCAAGGTGGCCGAGGACGAGTTCGGCCGCATCTTCCGCCACGATATCAAGGCCGCCGGCGTCGCCTTCAAAACGCCTGCCGTCACCGCCGCGGGCACGGCCACGTCGCGCTCGCTCATCCTCGTGACGCCGGACGGCCAGCGGACGATGAACACGTTCCTCGGCATCAGCACCGACCTCGACCAGGGCGAGGTCGATCCGGCCATCATCAAGAACGCGCAGATCGTGTATCTCGAAGGCTATCTGTTCGATCAGCCGAGGCGAAGGAGGCGTTCCGCCAGGCGCTCGACGATCGCCAACAAGGCGCGGGCCGACGCGTGGCGCTGACGCTCTCGGATTCCTTCTGCGTCGAGCGGCACCGCGACGAGTTCCTCGACTGATCCGCTCGGGCATCGCCATCGTGTTCGCCAACGAGAGCGAGATCCTGTCGCTCTACGAGACCAAGAATTTCGACGAGGCTGTCGGCTGTCGGCAAAGATACGCCGCTTGCCGTGCTGACGCGCAGCGAGAAGGGCTCCGTGATCGTTTCGGAAGGCGAGACCATCGATCATTGCGCCAGAGCCGGTCAGCAAGTGGTGGATACGACTGGTGCCGGCGATCTCTATGCGGCGGGCTTCCTGTTCGGCATGGCGCGGGAATATCGACTCGACGAATCCGGGCGGCTCGGCAGTTTCGCGGCGGCGGATATCATCGGCCATGTCGGCGCAAGGCCGGAAGTTCGCCTGTCGCATTTGGCCCGCATGCGCGGAATGATCCCGTAAATTGTGCGGTGGCGCTTTTGTTGCGCCTGCACAATGACTTGACTGCAGAAAGCTCATAAATCCTCTTTTTGTTCTGGGAGGTGTACAAGTCGAAATTGCATTTGCGCAACAAAATGAACTGCCCGGGCTTTCTTATTGGCATTGCGCATTTTTTCTCCTTGGCAAAGGAGGGTCCCATTCCTCAATGTCGTCGATATTGAATCGCGACGAATGGGATCAAACTTCATATGCCCACCGATTTTGCACGCCGCGGCCGTCCCAGGGGCAGCGGACTTGATGATCGGGTCAGTCTTCGCGCTATCGCCGATCTGCTCGAAGCCGATCCGGCGCTGAAGCCGACCACTGCGATCAAGCGTATCGGCGTATCTGATCCTTCGACAATCCGGCGTCTCCGCGACAAGCTTCGTCAGAACGAGGCAGAGGCAACTCTGTCGGCCGTGGAGCAGTCCGAGCGCGCGGCAGGAGATTCATCCAGGTCGAGACCCCCTCAGCTCAGCGCAGCCGCGCAAGTGCCGGCCGTGCGATCCGAGGGCTCAAGGCGTCACGGTGGCGGCTACGGCCCCGTGCACATGATCGTGTGGCAAGAGACGAATACAGCTGTGTCGTGGTTTACCGTGTGGTGTGCGCTTGGCTTGAGAGCGTTTTCAGCGACCGTCGAAGCTCAACTCAAGGCGGTCGAGGGCATTCTTCTGGTGCCCGATGGTGAGTGCGGTTTGAGACACGAGGCGTTTAACGAAAGTCGGTTGGCGTTCAGTACCGCGGGGCCGGATATCCGGAATACCGTCCACTAATCACTGCCTAGAACCAACAAGACCTTCAGGCCGCACCCCAAGCGGCCTTTTTTCATGCCTGCTTCCGTTCGCACTGATCTCGTCGAAGGCGAGCCTCCGGCTCGTCGTTGTGAGGGGCAGGGGGAAGCCCGACGCAGATCTTCTGGAAATCCCCGCCTCCGATACGCCGCGCCCCATATGGGGGCGAGGCGACAGGTCAGCAGTCTAGGCCTCGGCCCAGTCCGCGAGGCGATCCAAGAAACCCATGCAGGCGTCGAGCTCGGAGACGGCGACCCATTCGTCGGCGGTGTGGGCCTGGGCGATGTCGCCGGGGCCGCAGACGACCGACGGGACGCCCGCGGCCTGAAACAGGCCGGCCTCGGTCGCGTAGGAAACGGCGCGTGTGTCGTTCTGGCCTGCGAGCTTCAGGGCCAGCGCGACCGCTTCCGAGCGTGGCCCGGCCTCGAAAGGCGGCACGCGGTTCTGCTGGCGAATGGTGATCGCAGGCCTCCGGCGCGATGCGCTGCATCTCGGGCAGGCAGCGTGTCTCTGCGAACGCCCGAGGCGCTGTTCGATGGCTTCGACGTCGAGGCCGGGGAGCGCGCGCACCTCGAAACCGAAATGACAGGACGGCGGCACGATGTTGGAGGCGATGCCGCCGGCGATCTCGGTGACCTGCAACGTCGGATAAGGCGGGTCGAAGCGCGGGTTCGGGCGGCAGCGTCGCGCAGCTCGCTTCTCGATGCGCTGCAGCTCGCCCAGCAGGCGCGCGGCGTACGGTGATGGCGTTGACGCCGAGGGGCGCCATGCTCGAATGCGCGGCGCGGCCGGTGACCTCGACGCGCCAGCGCACCGGGCCCTTTGTGGGCATCGACGACGGCCATCGACGTCGGCTCGCCGACGATCACGAGCGCGCGGCTTCGGCAAGCGGCTCGCCCAGCTCGGCGATCATCGGGCGGACGCCGGTGCAGCCCACTTCCTCGTCGTAGGAGAAGACGATGTGGATGGGCGTCTTGAGCGTGCGGCTGCATGAAGGCTCGGCACCAGCGCCAGCACGCAGGCGAGATAGCCCTTCATGTCGGCGGTGCCGCGGCCATAGAGGCTTGCCGTCGCGCTCGACGAGGGTGAAGGGATCGCTGTCCCACGCTTTCGGTCGACCGGGACGACGTCGGTGTGGCCCGAGAGGCCGATGCCGGGAACGTCCGTTGGGCCGATGGTGGCGAACAGCGAGGCCTTCTCGCCGTCCGGTGTCGGGACGAGATGCGAGACGACGCCGTGCTGGCCAGATAGTCCTCGACGAAGCGGACGAGCTCGCAGGTTGGACTTGTGGCTCGTGGTGTCGAAGGCGACGAGGCGGGCCAGCAGCTCGGCGGCGGTGTAGGTCGGCCCTTGCATCTGGATCTCTCGTCGCGACCTAATTCACGCTGCGTATGGCATAGGGGCTATCGAGCGAGAAGGCCGGAATGGCGACATCGAACAGCTCGCCGCTCTCTTTCGTCATCTGATAGCTGCCGGCCATGATGCCGGAAGCCGTGGCCAGCGGGCAGCCCGACGTATAGGTGAAGGACTGGCCGGGCGGGATGACGGGCGTCTGCCCGACGACGCCAGGGCCGCGGACCTCCTCCGTCTTGCCGTTGGCGTCGGTGATGCGCCAGACGCGGCTCTTGAGCTGAACTGAAGCGTCGCTCTCGTTGGCGATCTCGATCGGTGTAGGTCCAGAAGAAGTAGCCTTCTTCCGGCGTCGATTGATCGTCAGAATATTCCGGCGATACGCGGATGCGTATGCCGTGACGTCACCTGCTCGTAGGGCGTGTCATTGTCCACGCGGCAAGCCTCCGTATTGATGCGAGCGAGGGCGTTCGGCGCCCCCGCCCATGTTTATCCAGTTCAGCGATGCGCCGCGGCAAGCGCGACGTCAAGGTCGGCCTTCAGGTCGCTCGCTTTTTCGAGGCCGACCGACAGACGCAGACATGCCGTCCGAGATGCCGAGTTCGGCGCGGACTGCCGGGCCGATCCGGAAGTGCGTCGTCGTCGCCGGGTGCGTGATCAGGCTTTTGGCATCGCCGAGGTTATTGGAGATCTTGATGATGCTGAGCGCGTTCTGGAAGCGGAAGGCTGCTTCCTTGCCGCCCTCGATCTCGAACGCGATCATCTGGCCGCCGCCCGTCATCTGCTTGGCGATGAGGCTTGCCTGCGGGTGGTCGGCGCGGCCGCAATAGATGACCTTGGTCACGCCCTTGGCGGCGGCGAGGTGATCGGCAATCTCGGCGGCGGTGGCGCTCTGAGCGCGGACGCGGAGCGGCAGCGTTTCGAGGCCCTTGAGCATGACCCAGGCGTTGAACGGGCTCATGGAGGGGCCGGTCTGGCGGATGAAGTCCTGCAGGTGGTCGGTCAGGAATTTTTCCGAGCACAGCACGGCGCCGCCGAGGCAGCGGCCCTGACCGTCGATGTGCTTGGTGGCCGAATAGACGACGACGTCGGCGCCGTGGGCCAGCGGACGCTGCAGCATGGGCGTGGCGAAGACGTTGTCGACCACGGTGATGATGCCGTTCTCCTTGGCGATCTTGGAGACGGCGGCGATGTCGACGATCTCGAGCGTCGGGTTGGCCGGCGTCTCGAAGAAGAAGCCGCGCGTGTTGGGCCTGACCGCGGCCTTCCAGGCTTCGATATCGCGGCCGTCGATCAGCGTCGCGGCGATGCCGAAGCGCGGGCACAGCGTCTCGACGATGTAGCGGCAGGAGCCGAACATGGCGCGGGCGGCGACGACGTGGTCGCCGGCCTTCAGGAACGACAAGCAGACCAGCCGTGACGGCGGCCATGCCGGTGGCGGTGGCGCGGGCGACTTCGGCGCCTTCGAGCAGGCGGATGCGCTCCTCGAACATGGACACGGTGGGATTGGAGAAGCGCGTGTACTGGAAGCCCGGGTCCTCGTTCTTGAAGCGGGCTTCGGCCTGCTCGGCGGAGGTGTAGACGTAGCCCTGCGTGAGGAAGAGGGCTTCGGACGTTTCGCCGTACTGCGAGCGCAGCACGCCGCCGTGGACGAGCTGCGTCTCGGGATCCCAGGACGCCGGGTTGGACAGGTCAGGCTTGTTTTTGCTGGTGGTTTTTGTCATGCGCGGTCCTCGGAGGCGTCGAAGCCTCAAAACACAAAACCCGGTTCTGCCTGCTCCCAGCTAAATGTCGAGCCGGGGCGACCAGGAATCCGGGTCTGCGCGAGGGCCCTTTTTTAGCGAGTTGTTTAACGTGGCTGCAAGCCGGCCGGCCAAATCACCACGGGTCAAAGTCATGACCATAGGGCGGGATTAGCGCCTTAGGGCTCTTGGCGTCAAGGGGCGGTTCGTCTAGAGCCAAACCATAAGGAGCGCCACGATGCCCAAGACTGCCGTAGACGACGCCGATCTCGACATCATCCTGGGTGCGGCTGCGACGGACGGCATTCTGCCGGTGCAGGCGATCCGGGCCCTCGTTTCGGCGGGTGCGCTGATACCGGAGGGCGGCCTCGCAACCGGCCAGCTTCAGCCGGCCAGCGTCGATCTCAGGCTCGGCAGCAAGGCCTATCGCGTGCGCGCGAGCTTCCTTCCCGGCGCGGGCGGGACGGTTGCCGGAAAGCTCGCCGATCTCAAGCTGCACGAGTTCGATATCGAGAATGGGGCCGTGCTCGAAACGGGCTGCGTCTATGTCGTGCCGCTTCTCGAGCACCTGGCGCTGCCGACGGCGATTTCGGCTTCGGCCAATCCGAAAAGCTCGACCGGCCGTCTCGACGTGTTTACGCGCGTGATCGCGGACGGCGTGTCGGCGTTCGATCTGATCCCCGCCGGCTACAAGGGTCCGCTCTACGCGGAGATCTGCCCGCAGACGTTCCCGATCGTGGTGCGCAAGGGCTCGAAGCTGTCGCAGCTTCGCTTTCGCATCGGCGATCCGATGGAGAGCGACGAAGCGCTGGCCAAACTGCATGCGCGCGACACGCTGGTGTCCGGCGGAGCGTCGGACATCCAGGACGGCATCGCGCTGTCGGTCGATCTTGCGAGCGGCGGAGATGGGCTCGTGGGATACCGCGCCAAGCGGCACACGGGCGTTGTCGATGTGGACGTGCCGGGTGCCTGCGCGGTGCTCGATTATTGGGAGCCGGTGAGGGCCGATGCCAAGCGCCGGCTCATCCTCGATCCGGACCAGTTCTACATTCTGGCCTCGAAAGAGGCGGTGCACATTCCGCCGACGCATGCGGCGGAGATGATGCCGTTCAATCCGCTCGTGGGCGAGTTCCGCGTGCATTATGCGGGCTTCATGGATCCGGGCTTCGGGCACGCGGCGGCGGGCGGCAACGGCTCACGCGTGGTGCTGGAGGTGCGCTCGCACAAGGTGCCGTTCATTCTCGAGGACGGGCAGATCATCGGGCGGCTCGTCTATGAGCGCATGATGGAAGTGCCGGAGACGCTCTACGGCCGCGACCTCGGCAGCCATTATCAGGCGCAGGGGCTCAAGCTGTCGAAGCACTTCAAGTAGGGCTCAGGCGCTGCGGCCGGTATCCGGGCAGACGAGGGGCTTGGCGGCCTTAAGGATCGCTGACACCACGCCTGGAAACTTCTCTTCGATCTCGTCGACGCGCGAGGTGTTCACGACCTCGGTGCCGCGACGCTCGGACTGGATCAGGCCCGCTTCCCGCAAAATCTGGAAGTGATGCGACTGCGTCGACTTCGCGAGATGTGAAGGCGCGGCGGCCGAGCAGTTGAGCCCGCAATCGCCGGCTTCGAGCCGGCGCATGATCTCAAGCCGCATCGGATCGGCGAGCGCGTAGAGCACGCTCTCCAATTTCAGGTTCTCCGCGGGCGTATGGACGAAAGGTCTTTGCATATAAGCGAATATGGCAAACGGGATCAGAAATTCAATAGTTCGATAGTCTTGAACTACCGGACTATGGTCCATATGTGATGCTGCAGCCGAGGCCGAGAAAGTGAGCCCGGTCAACCGGGCGCCGGCTTAAAGCGCTGCAACATATGGAGAATTTCTAGATGTCCCGTCCCCTTGAAGGCAAAATCGCAGTCGTCACCGGTGGTAGCCGCGGCATTGGCCGCGCCATCGCAGAGCGCCTTGGCGCTGACGGCGCGCTTGTTGCCGTCCACTACGGAAAGAACTCGGCAGCCGCTGCCGAGACCGTGAATTCGATCAAGGCCGCGGGCGGCTCGGCTTTCGCGGTCGGGGCCGACCTGGCGTCGAAGACCGGCGTCAAAACGCTTTACACGGTGCTCGACGAGGAGCTCAAAGCCCGCACGGGCGACACCAAGTTCGACATCCTCGTCAACAACGCCGGCATCGCGCCGTTCGTGAACTTCGCCGACACGACCGAGGCGGTGCTGGACGAGATCTACACGGTCAACTTCAAATCGCTGTTCTTCGTCACACAGGAAGCCACGAAGCGTCTGCGTGACGGTGGCCGCATCGTCAGCACGTCGAGTGGTGTTTCGCGCACGCCGCTTCCGGCCGTCGCCGCCTACTCGGCACTCAAGGCCCCGATCGACAATCTATCGAAGAGCCTCGCCGTTGAACTCGGCCCGCGTGAGATTACCGTGAACGTCATATCCCCTGGCGTGATCGATACCGACATGGCCGCCGCGTTTACGCGCTCGGACGAGGGCCAGGAGTTTGCCAAGAGCAAGCAGGCGCTGAAGCGCATCGGCCGGCCGGAGGATATCGGTGATGTCGTCGGCTTCCTCGTCAGCAAGGATGCGCGCTGGGTCACCGGCCAGGTGGTCGAGGCGACCGGCGGATCCGCGATCACGTTCTAACGGCAATATTTTAAGTCGTGCCAAGGCCGGTATCGGACCTCGATGCCGGCCTTCTCGCGTTCGCGCGCGTCACGCAACGGCGAAGTAGCGGGCGATAAAGCGCTCATAGATGGCGGTGAGCGTTTCGAGGTCGCTCACGGGAACATGCTCGTCAACGGCGTGGATGGTCTTGTTGACGAGGCCGAACTCGATCACCGGGCAGAAGTCCTTGATGAAGCGCGCATCCGATGTGCCGCCGCCAGTGGTGAGGGCCGGCGTGCGGCCGGTGACGCTATGCACCGCGTCACGCATAGTATCGACCAGCGGGCCGGGCTCGGTCAGGAACACGTCGCCAGTGCCGGCGAAAGTGAGTTCGAACTTGGCGCCGATGCTTGCGGCGGCTTTCTCGCATTCCGTGCGCACCCATTCCTCGATGGTGGGACGGCGCCAGTGGTCGTTGTAGCGGAGGTTGAACGTGGCGCTCGCCTCGGCGGGATGACGTTCGTGGCCGTGTTGGGCACAGTGATCACGGTCACCTGCATGTTCGAAGGCTCGAAATGCGGTGAGCCGCCGTCGATGGGCGTCGAGCACAGACGATCGATGATGCGCGCGAGCTTCGGCACCGGATTGTCGGCTTTGTGCGGATAGGCCGAGTGGCCTTGCTTGCCGTGTACGGCGATGACGCCGGTGAGTGACCCGCGCCGGCCGATCTTGATCTCGTCGCCGATGGCATTGGGATTGGACGG
This sequence comes from uncultured Alphaproteobacteria bacterium, assembly GCA_963831345.1. GTDB lineage: Bacteria > Pseudomonadota > Alphaproteobacteria > Rhizobiales > Hyphomicrobiaceae > Hyphomicrobium_C. Next base: position 69,402 of record CAWHPZ010000030.1, on the reverse strand, counting down.
CTCGCCGACGACGCAGGCGTCGAGCGCTTCCCCGTGCTGCTTCAGCCAGTCCAGCACCTTGGCCGTGCCGTTGATGGATGGGCCTTCCTCGTCGCCGGTGATCAGGAACGAGATCGAGCCCTTGGCCGGCGGGCCGTTGGTTTCGAGGTAGCGCAGCACGGCGGCCAGGAAGCAGGCGACGCCGCCCTTCATGTCCACGGCGCCGCGGCCATAAAGTACGCCGTCGCGGATTTCGGCGGCGAACGGCGGCGAGGTCCAGGCTCCGAGGTTGCCGGCGGGAACGACGTCCGTATGCCCGGCGAAGCAGAGGTTGGGCGCCGTCGTGCCGATGCGTGCATAGAGGTTATCGACGTCGGGTGTGCCGGTTTCGCGGAAGATCAAGCGATGAGAGTGGAAGCCGGCCTTCTTCAGGACGTGATCGAGCAGCGTCAGCGCGCCGGCCTCGTCGGGCGTCACGCTCTCGCAGCGGATGAGCGCCTGCGTCAGCTCGAGTGCGGTCTTGGGTGTCGTCGACATGGCACGGCGCTCTAAAATTGCAAAGCGAGAGATAGACGCTCGGCACCCCAATCGCAATCGAGGCTTGAGCGCCGACAGCCTACGCCGTTGCTGTTATAGAGGCGAGGGATCGGGGCCATGGCGGTTGGGGCCGTCGGTGCCGCGCGGTCATGCGTCGGCTCGGGGGCCTAGGGCATCGCTCGCCGGTCTCGAGGGCATGCGGTCCTGGATCAGCTCGATCTTCTGCCAGATCTTTTGGGAAAGGTGTGCAGTCAGGCGCTCGACGTCGCCGACGGCATCAACGATTGCAGGGTCGCGCAGCTTGTCAGCATAGAGAGCGGCAATCTTGCTCGCGAGCGACAGCAATTCCGAGCAGTAGCCGAGATAGCGCAGCAGCTGGTGTGGCGTCATGCTGCGATCAGGAGAAGATGATGTGCGGGGCGCTCCGAAAGCCGAGGGGTCCTTGGTGAGCTGATGCATGTCGATGACATGGATGATCGAGCGCAGCTCATGGAGGGCCTTCAACGCGCGATCGCGGCGCCAGCGGCCTTCGAGCGTCCAGAGAAAGAAGGCACCACCACCGAAGACAATGAGCAAGCTCGTCGCCGCATCCACGCCCTCTAAGATGCTTGTCAGCTCACTTGAAGTTTCGAGGTGCATGCCGAGTGACGAAAGCCAAGCTACGAACCCGACGCCCGCGAGAATGACCAAACCGACAAGGCTACGAAGAGTGTAGTTCGGGCGTGCTATGGATGTGACGCTCGCCGAGGTACGGCGCGCGAGGTCGGTCAGTGATTGACTGACCTTCGCCAGACCCGTTCCGGAAAGCGCTCGCAGATGCGGCGGCTCAGAACTTCGAGCGTGCCGATGATTTTGCTGGGATCGAGGGAATGGTACATGGGCGGAGCGTGCACCACGTTTGTGGCTGGCTAGAGTTCATCAGATGACGGACGTGATCCGAGCACGCCGAGATCGACGATGGTCCAGATCAGCAATCCGTAGCCCAGCACATAGCACAGAAGCGTCGGGATGCCCTGCCCGTTCGAGACGAGGTCGCCGATCGCGGATGATCGCCGGCGGGACGATGAGATAGGGCAGCGCCAGCCAGGCGGGACGAGCCCGATCGCGCAGCCTTTTGCGGGCCAGGAATAGGTAGCCGACGATGAATGTGATGGCGGCGACGTAGAAGAGGCCAAGCTCAAGCGACGTGGCGCCTTGTGTGCGAAGCATGCCAATAGCGCCAAGCATCAACGGCGTGAGGGTGGCAAAAAGGCAAGCCAGACCGATCCAGAACTGACGCCGGTTAATGGGCGCCGTCATGTGGAACAGGCCCGCCGGCGCCAGCCATGATCAATCCCGGAGCAGCTCGTTGATGGAGGTCTTGGAGCGGGTTTTCTCGTCGACGCGCTTGACGATGACGGCGCAATAGAGGTTCGGGCCCGGCTCGCCGTTGGGCAACGGCTTGCCCTGCATGCTGCCCGATACGACGACGGAGTACGGCGGCACCTTGCCGAAGTGCTTCTCGCCGGTGGCGCGGTCGATGATGGTGGTCGAGGCGCCGAGGTAGACGCCCATCGACAGCACCGAGCCTTCGCCGACGTGGACGCCTTCCGCCACCTCGGCGCGGGCGCCGATGAAGCAGTTGTCCTCGATGATCACCGGGCCGGCCTGCAAGCGGCTCGAGCACGCCGCCGATGCCGGCGCCGCCCGAGATGTGGCAGTTCTTGCCGATCTGCGCGCACGAGCCGACGGTAGCCCAGGTGTCGACCATGGTGCCGCTATCGACGTGGGCGCCGAGGTTCACGAACGACGGCAGCAGCACGACGCCCGGTGCGATGTAGGCCGAGCGGCGGACGATGGCGCCCGGCAGCACGCGGAAGCCGCCCTGCTTGAAGTCATTCTCCGTCCAGCCTTCGAACTTCGGCGGCACCTTGTCCCAGTAGAACGAGCCTGCGGGACCGCCGGAGATGAGGCCCATGTCGTTCAGGCGGAACGACAGCAGCACGGCCTTCTTCAGCCATTGATTGACGATCCATTCGCCGCCCGACTTTTGCGCAACGCGGGCCTTGCCCTTGTCGAGGAGATCGAGAGCCGTTTCGACGGCCTCGCGCACCGGACCCTTGGTGCTTGCATTGACCGAGTTCGCGGGTCTCCCAGGCGGCGTTGATCGTCTCTTCAAGTGTGGCGTCGGCCATGGCGAGGACCTCGATAGAGAGTGGATTTTTGTCGTCGCGGGTTGTGGAGGCTGAGGCCAGGACTGTCAATGCTGCGGCGAACTCGCGAAGCAACCTTTCGCTAACGGAAAACTCATCCAGTATTAACGCTGGCGCGCTAATTTTAGCGATCGGAACAAAGCGAAGCGGGTGCCTGCCTGTGCGGCGGGTGAGTGCAGTATTGTAGTGTAGTCAGCAGTGAGTGGCGTGGCGTGCGGAGGTCTGGCGTGCTTCAAGTGAACGATCAGGGTGGAGTCGTGACCGCTGGGCCGTGGACGGCTAGAGACGGCTACGTTGCCGAAACATCCATCAAGCTCGACCGGCTGCAGGCCAAGATCGACCGGCTCGAGGGCCAGAGCGAGGCCGTGAAGACGGATGTCGCGGGGCTTTTGGATGCCGCGCAGCAGACGAAACGTCTTCAGGCCTTCGAGGAAAATCTCAGGAATTCGCGCGAGTACAAGCTGGACGAGCTGCTTCGCAGTGTCCGGGACGTGAAGGCCCGCCTCGATCAGGTGGAAGGTCCGCGCACCAAGTTTGCGGGTCTCACCTACAAGAGCTTCGATGTCGTCGATAAGAAGCTCAACGATCTCACCGCCCTACAGTCAGAGCTCGAGTCGCTGAAGAAGTTCGTGAAGTACGGCAAAGTCGCGTTCATGAGCTTGCTCGTCGCCATGGCGGCAACGACCGTCGTCCAGCTCATCTGAGGCAAGCCTACTTGAGGTCCAATGTTCGCGCATCAGGCCGATAGGACCTGATGCGACCCGGTCTAGCGAAGGTGCGCTTCGATCAGGCGCTTGGCGTCGGCTGAGTCCCATTCGGCCGGGCCAGGCAAACGGCCGATCTCGCGTCCTTCGGGATCAATGAGGATGGTCGTCGGCATGCCGACGATGCGCATGGCCGACCCAGAGCGGGCCGAGGGGTCGACGTAAAGATTAAGATTTTCAACTTTTATGCCGGCGAGGAACTTGCGTGCGGCGTCGACGCCGGCGCGGTCCAAGGCCAGGGCCACGACCTCGAACTTGTCCGAGCCCAGCTCCTTTTGCAGGCGGTCGAGAGAAGGCATTTCCTCCCGGCACGGAGCGCACCATGTGGCCCAGAGGTTGAGAAGGATAGTTTTGCCTTTGAAATCGTTCAATGATTTCTGTTGGCCCTGACCATCCTGGAAGGAGACGTCCGGCATCGCCTCGGGGGTCGCCTTGACGACAAAGCCCGCGAGCTTGCCCGCGCCGGCTGGTTTCGCGGTCGCGGCAGGCTGGGCGGCCCCTTCCACGGGCGCAGGACCGTTGTTGTCACGAGGCCCGAGGGTGCCGTATACCGCCGCAAAGCCGACCATGGCCGAAAACACGGCGACCGCGACAAATGCCGCGTAACTCTTTCTTCCCGTGGCAGCCGTACTGTCGTCCTTCATTGTTATCTTCCGCTCCCCAAGGGCCATCCGGAGGGCCCGCTCGTGACCGATAAACCCGCCAATAAAATGTGGGGTGGCCGCTTCGTCGCCTCGCCCGCCGAGATCATGGAGGAGATAAACGCCTCCATCTCCTTCGACAAGGTGCTGGCGCCGCAGGACATTCGCGGCTCCAAGGCGCATGCGGCCATGCTCGCCGAGAGCGGTATCATCACCAAGACCGACGCGCGAGAGATCATTCGCGGGCTCGATCAGGTGCTCTCCGAGATCGAGGCGGGGACGTTCAAATTCTCGCGGGCACTCGAAGACGTGCACATGAACGTCGAGAGCCGGCTCAAGGAGATCGTCGGTCCGGCGGCGGGCCGGCTGCATACGGCGCGGTCGCGTAACGACCAGGTGGCGACGGATTTTCGCCTGTTCGTCCGCGATGCGGCGGATGGGATCATCAAGGCCTTAGCGCAGCTGCAGCTCGTTCTGGCGCAAAAGGCCGAGGCTCACGCTGCGACTGTCATGCCAGGTTTCACGCACCTGCAGCCGGCGCAGCCGATCACGTTCGGCCATCATCTGCTGGCCTACGTCGAAATGCTCGGCCGCGACCGCGGCCGGTTCATCGATGCGCGGAAGCGGCTCAACGAATGTCCGCTGGGCTCGGCGGCGCTTGCCGGAACGTCGTTCCCTATCGATCGCGCCAAGACGGCCGAGATGCTGGGCTTCGACCGGCCGATGGCCAATTCGCTCGATGGCGTTGCCGATCGCGACTTCGCACTCGAGATTCTGGCGGCCTCGGCCATCACGGCCATGCATCTGTCGCGCTTCGCCGAAGAAATCGTGATCTGGATGACGCCGCAGTTCGGCTTCGTGAAGCTGTCGGACCGGTTCACCACCGGCTCGTCGATCATGCCGCAGAAGCGCAATCCGGATGCGGCCGAGCTGGTGCGGGCCAAGGTTGGCCGCATCGCGGGCGCGTTCCAGGGTCTCCTCATGGTGATGAAGGGCCTGCCGCTGGCCTATTCGAAGGACATGCAGGAAGACAAGGAGACGACGTTCGACGCGCTCGCCGCGCTGCGCGTCGGGCTGCTGGCGATGACGGGCATGGTCGCGGACCTCGAGCCTGTTCCTGAAGTGATGCGGGCGGCCGCCGGACGCGGGTTCTCGACGGCCACGGATCTGGCGGACTGGCTGGTGCGGGAGCTCAAGATGCCGTTCCGCGACGCCCACCATGTCACGGGCTCTATCGTGAAGGCGGCGGAAGACCGGGGCGTCGACCTCGAAAAGTTGCCGCTGGATGTCATGCAGGCGGTCGAGCCGCGCATCTCGAAGGACGTTTATTCCGTCCTCTCGGTGGAGAATTCGGTAAAGTCACGCCGGAGCCATGGGGGAACTTCGCCACAGAACGTTCTGAAAATGGCGCGAAGCTGGCTCAAGCGCTTGGAAAAGGATCATGGAAGGGGCTAACATGCCCACAGCCATGCCTTTTTGAGGCAATGCAGGGACGGGGTTCAGTCAAGATGCCGAGTTGGGTCAAGGCCTTAGGGACGGCCACGGTGCTGGCAGCAATGCTGGCCGGTTGTGGCGTTCGCGGCAATCTCGATGCGCCGGCGGCTGACAAGGCACAGCCCACGGCGGATGCGAGCTCGGGCCAGGGCAAGCCGGAAGGCCAGGGAGACAAGCCGCACAAGGGCTTTGTTCTGGACGGCCTGTTGCGCTAGGGCCTTTCCGGCTTCCATTCGATCGCGGAAAGACCCCGGCTTTCTGTTTTGTCGTGCTTCCTATCGGAAAACCGGTTCCCACTTTTCCGGAAGCACTTTAAGACCATCGGTGCGTCTGGCTTCGCCGTTCGGCGCGTAACCCTTCTCAAGGCCTGCGGCCCGCCGCAGCCTCCTCGATACACACGCCGATCTCATGCATCATTTCAGCTACAAAGACGGCGTGCTGCACGCCGAGGGCGTGAGCCTTGAGCGCATCGCGACCGAGGTCGGGACGCCGTTCTATTGCTATTCGACGGCGACGATCGAGCGCCACTACAGCGTGCTGGCCCAGGCCTTTCGCGGCCAGGACGCGACGATCTGCTTTGCCGTCAAGGCCAACTCCAACCAGGCCGTGCTGGCGACGCTGGCGCGTCTCGGCGCCGGCATGGATGTGGTGTCCGAGGGTGAGCTGCGCCGCGCGCTCGCGGCCGGCGCGCCGGCGCGACAAGGTCATTTTCGCGGGCGTCGGCAAGACGCGCGACGAAATGGCCTATGCGCTCGATCAGGGCATCTTCGGCTTCAATGTCGAAAGCGAGCCTGAGCTTCTGGCGCTGAGCGAGGTTGCGGCGAGCAAGGGCGTCCGCGCGCGGGTGGCGATCCGGGTCAATCCCGACGTCGACGCCAAGACGCACGCGAAGATCTCGACCGGCAAGTCCGAGAACAAATTCGGCGTACCTTATCTCGCTGCGCGAGCGCTCTATGCCGAGGCGCGCGCTCTGCCGGGGATCGATATTTCCGGCATCCATATGCACATCGGCAGCCAGATCACCGACCTCGCATCCGTTCCGCGACGCGTTCCGGCTGATGCGCGACCTGACGCTCGAGCTCAGGAGCGACGGCGTCGACATCCATCACCTCGATATCGGCGGCGGGCTCGGCGTGCCGTATCGCGGCTCGAACGACGTGCCGCCGCATCCGGATGAATATGCCGGCGTGGTCAAGGCGGCGCTGGGCGATCTCGGCGCGAAGATCTATCTCGAGCCGGGCCGCATGATCGTCGGCAATGCGGGAATTCTCGTAACGCGCGTGATCTATGTGAAACACGGCGCCGGACGCGTGTTCACGATCGTCGACGGCGCCATGAACGATCTCATCCGGCCGACGCTGTATGAGGCTTATCACGAGGTCTGGCCGGTCGCGGAGGCGCGCGGCCGCGAGCCGTCGGTGATGCAGGATGTGGTCGGCCCGGTATGCGAAACCGGCGATTACCTCGCGGTCGAGCGGGAGTTGCCACCGTTCCGGACCGGGGATCTCATGGCGGTCATGACGGCGGGTGCCTATGGCGCCGTGATGTCCTCCACCTACAATACCCGCCTTCTGGTTCCGGAGGTGCTCGTCAACGGCGATCAGTACGCCGTGGTCCGCCCAGGCCCAGCTACGACGATCTCATCGGCGCCGATCGCCTACCGCCCTGGATCGAAAGCCGCTAAGCTTTTCTGGGCCTGCATCTCTGGGCCCGCATCCAAAGCCATGTTTTCAACGTTAGCGCTTTGTAATGCCGGTGCAGAAACGGCCATGGTAGGCTTACCGAATGGACAGAAAGGTTAGTCCGGGGGCGTTCAGGGACCCGGCTTTCGAGCGCAAAATCTGGCGCGCACGCATCGCAGGGGCCTTCGAACAGGCGTGGCTACGCCTGTGGCTGGTGCTGGCTGTCCTTTGCCTGTTTCTCGTAGTGTCGTTCGCAGGCGTCTGGCCCTATCTCGGGTTCTGGCCCCATGTCGCGCTGCTTGGCCTCTTTGGCGCTGGCCTGATTGCCGCCGTGGTGCATGTCGCGCGGGTCAACTGGCCCACGCGCGAGGATGGCATCCGGCGCATCGAAGCTGTTTCCGGCGTGCCGCACCGGCCGGTGTCGTCCTACGAGGATACGATCACGGGCGGTGCCAGCGACCCGACCACGCAAGCCATCTGGCAGGCCCATCGCGCCCGCATGGCGGCGCTGTTCGCGCGGCTAAAGTCCGGCAACCCGCGCCCGCGCACCGACCGCTTCGATCCGATGGCGCTACGCGCGGGGCTCGTTCTGGTCGCTGTTGTTCTGACGCTCATGATGGGCGATCGCGCGCGCGATCGTATCGAGTCCGCCTTCGTGTTCCCGGCCGCGACGGCCCTCGCGGAAACGCGCCTCGATGCCTGGATCGCACCGCCCCCTTACACATCGCGTCCTCCGGTGATGCTGACCGATGGGGCGGCCACCGGCAGCAAATCACTAGCGGCGGGCGAAGGCGATCAGTCGGGTCCGCCCGACGTGCCGCAGAAGAGCGTGCTCATCGTGCGCGCCGGAGGCATTGGTAGTTCGGGTCTTTCGATCGAGATCACGCCCGCAGGCTCGCAGGACGAGTCCAACGTCGAGCACCGCGAGCCAGAAGCGAAGGCCGATAGCGGCGGCGACCTGCAGGAAATCCGCTACGAGCTGAACAAGACAGCGACCGTCCGCGCTCTCGCCGGGGGTACGGAGCTGGCGCAGTGGCGCATCAACGTCATACCGGATAAGCCGCCTCAAATCTCCCTTTCGCGGCCGCCGGAGCTGACGCCGCGCGGCTCGCTCAAGCTCACGTACAAAGCCGAGGACGACTATGGCGTGACCTCCGCCAAGGTGGACCTCGAAAAAGCCAAGGTGCCGCCGCCGCGATCCTGCCAAGGATTGGGCAAAGCCCGAGCCGCTCTCCGGCCCGCGGCCGCCTCTGCAGCGCCCGCCGGAGCTGCCGCTCAAACTGACCAAGCCCAACGCGAAATCGGTGGACGGACGCACATACTTCGATTTCGCCTCGCATCCGTGGGCGGGTCATAAGGTCATCATGACGCTCGAGGCGACGGACGTTGCGGGGCAGACCGGACGCAGCGTCAGCTTCGAGATGATCCTGCCGGAGCGCAATTTCACCAAGCCGCTGGCGCGCGCCGTCGTGGAGCAGCGGCGCAAGCTCATGGATGATCCGCGTTATCGCGGCTCGGTGATGAAGGCGCTCGATGCGCTGACGCTGGAGCCTGACGGCTTCATCGACGATCTCAAGATCTATCTCGGTCTGCGCACCGTCTACCATCGGCTCGAACGGGATCGCACGCGCGCCGGCATGAAGAGCGTCGTCGACCAGATGTGGCAGATCGCGCTCAGGATCGAGGACGGCAGCCTGTCGGACGCCGAGCGCGCGCTCAAGGATGCGCAGGACAAGCTCTCGAAGGCGCTCGAAGACGGGGCTTCGGACGAAGAGATCAAGCAGCTCATGCAGGAGCTGAAACAGGCCCTCAACGAGTACATGAAGCAGCTTGCGCAGCAGAACGGGCAGGAGCAGCAGCCCGAAGGCAGCGACCAGCAGAACCAGGTGCTCGGCCAGGAAGATCTCGAGCGCATGATGCGCAATCTCGAGGACATGGCCAAGAACGGCTCGCGCGAGCAGGCCCAGCAGATGCTGTCCGAGATGCAGGATCTGATGGAACGCCTGCAGTCCAACCGCATGGATCAGGCGCAGCAGCAGCGCAATCAAGAAATGATGCAGATGATGGACGAGCTCGGGCGACATGGTCGGCGACCAGCAGAAGCTCTCGACGACACGTTCAGCGAGAACCGCGGCGACGAGGAGGAGGGCGGCCAGCAGGGCCAAGGACAGAAGCCGCCGCCGGGCATGAAGGGCATGGGCGGCGACGGCCAAGAGGGTAAAAACGGCGCGCCTCCCGGTACAAGCGACAAGGCTCAGCAAGGCCGTGGCCAGCGCGGCAAAGGCGGCCAGGCCCAGCAAGGTCAGGGCGACCAGATGGGACAAGGCCAGCAGCAGGGCGGAAAGGGCCAGCTTTCGCAGCGCCAGCGCGAGCTTCGGGATCGTCTTGGCAAGCTGCAGCAGCAGATGCGCGAGAAGGGCGCCGGCGCCGGAGGCTCGCCGAGCAAGCTCGGTGAAGCCGAGAAGGCGATGGAAGAGGCCGAGAATGCGCTCGAGCAGGGCGATCTCGATGAGGCGACCGAGCAGCAGAGCCGGCGCACTCGAGCAGATGCGCCAGGGCGCTCAATCCATGGCGCAGGAGATGATGCGGAACATGCCGCAGCGTTATGGCCAGTCGGGCGATACGCCGCGCGATCCGCTCGGCCGTCCGCAACGCTCGCAGGGTCCGGATCTCGGCACGTCGGTCAAGGTGCCGGACCAGATCGACATCCAGCGGGCGCGCGAGATCCTGGAAGAGCTCAGCCGCCGGCTCGGCGAGTCGACGCGCGTGCCGGCAGGAGCTCGATTACCTCGAGCGGCTGCTGCGCCGGTTCTGATCAGTCCTTCAATATTCAAGGAGCGGCGGCGGGGGCGGTGCTGAAGCGCACGCCGAGGCCTGCGATGCCCTGATGGCTGACGAGGTTGGTCCAGAGGAAGCCGCCCGGCGGTTCCTCGCCCGAGAGCCAGCGCTTGAACTGACGCCAGAGATCGGTGAACAGGATGTCTCCGTCCTGATGCGTCAGCGGCATCTGGTAGCTCGCGAGCGTGAACTTGTACTCGAAGAAGTACGACATGCGCGGCATGCGGAACTCGATGCCGATGAGCGCCTGACCCGACGGGCCCGGCGTATTGATATTCGTACGTGCGGCCGGGATCCTTGACCATCTGCACTTCGGCGTGGGGCAAGCGCCACGCCAGCGCCGATGCCGACATAGGGATGCAGCCGGAGGCCGATGCTCGGCAGGCGGAACAGGCCGTTCAGCGTCAGCATGTTGTGGCCGTGGCGAGGCTTCGAGGCGGCGGAAAACGTCGCCGAGCTTGGCGCGCTCGGGAGCCGGCGCGCCGTTGAGCGTGCCGGAGAAGGTTGTTCTCCTCGTCGAGAGCGCGCAATCGTTTTCGAATGCGTGAAGTCGAGCATGGTGCCGGTGCGGCCGCCTTCGACCAGCGCACGATGCGGGCGCCGTAGTAGATCGGGTTCATCGAACGGCTTGCCGTCCCAATCCACGTCTTTGACCGTGAAGTCTGTGCTTGCCGCTCTTTGTGGACCGTGACGTCGCTCGGATAGGTGTAGGGCACGCCGCCGTAGCCGGCGAACATCTATTCGGATGTGGGCGGCGCCAGCGTCGAGGCATCGGGTCCGGCGTCGCGCGACTGTTCGGCTTCGGCGGGTCGGCCGGGTTTTGCTCCATGATGCTCGATGCAGCGACCATGGCGAGTGCCGCAGCGGCTACGGCGCTGCGATCCAATCAAGAAGCCGGAGATCGCGTTGGTTCGCGGCTCTGGGCGCGGGGCGCGCGCTCCACAGGACGTTCGGCAAGCGTTGTCATCTGGTGATCAGCCCCTCTTAGAGTCCGGCTACGTTGCCGCCAGCCCCGCAGCCGAAGTAGCCCGATCCGCAGTGCGGCTCAATAGCGGCACGCACCTTGCGGCAGCTGAGCGCGGTTCGGCCTGATCTCGATCAAGAACGCGGCTTGCCGAGCCGTTCCAGCATCCGGTAAACGGCCTTGATTTGCGGCGGCTTCACGCGTCAGGTAGTCGTGGCTGGTATAGCCCCACCAGTCCCAGCAGGCCTGCGGGTTCATGGGGGTGGCGGCGACCTGCGGGAACAGGATGACAAGGTCGTTTGGAATCGGCCCAGCGGGCAAAGCCGCTGCCGTGGATGAAGGCGTCGCCGGTTGCGGAGCGGTTCTGCGCGCAGCCGTGAAAGGCGATGTGGACGCGGCATTTGGTGCCGGTCGCGCAGTTGGGTGGGCACATAGACGACGCCGCTCGCGGCCAGGCCGTTCAGGGGCTCATCTTTGGTGAATGGATGCTTGGTCGAAGTCGATGAACTTGCCCGTTGGGCGCCGCGACGCGCGGGTCGAGCTTGCCGTAGATGTGCTCGAGCAGTTCGCCGGCCTGATCGTAGTCACAGTTGACGACATAAGGCGTGCTGGATCTGTCGCACGCGAGACCGCTGTCGTCGGTCACGAAGGCGTGGCCGGCGGACAGCTGTCGATCACCTAGCTTGATGTTTGCGGGATCGAGGCCGAGGTCGGTGTAGTATTCGGCCGCTGCGGCGACGATGGCGGGTACGACGGTATGGTCGTTGGTGCCCGAGAAGAGATAGATCTTATCGCTTCTTCACGATCGGCGATCGGATCGATGCGGTCCTCTTCCGCGAGCCGCTTGGTTTTGTCGGCGAGCAGGCCGGGATTCGGCACGCCCCAGAAGCGCATGGCATTCAGCATGCAGCCGTTGATGGCTTTCGACAGGTTGAGGAAGGCGGCGCCCGGGCCCGGCATCATGTCGGAATAGGCGCTTTCGGCGCAGCCGTACGGGCCGCCGGCGATGATGGCGGCGCCGACCACCATCTTCGAATGCGCGATCTGGAACTGGCCGGCCATGTAGGCGCCGGACGAAATGCCTGAAACCGATGTCTGCGTTGATGTCGGCGCCGAGCGCCGGGAGCGGCGACGGGTTTCTCGGCGTGTCGCAGAGCGCGGGTACAGGCGAGCGGCAGAGCGGAGCAGTGCGGCAGCTGATCGTATCAAGGTGTCGCGACGACCTAGAGATCTCATGTGACGCGCTCCCGAAGCTCGCGTCAGCCAGACTTGAAGCTTCCTATCGCCTTGAGCGTGCCAGCCGGCCCTGGCCTAGACCGGCAATTTCCGCCCTGCGTCCGAAGCGCTGCTAGCGGAGCCGCACGGTGACGCGGTCGACGCGGCCCTTGGCGTCGATGACGGACAGCTTGACGAAGCCGCGGCCGTCCGGCTGCCATGTGACCTCGTGGCGGATGCGGCTCGGATGCGACCGGCGTGCCGTCGACAGCCATGTGAGCGGCAGCGCGCCGCCTTCGGCCTTGAGCACCAGCGGCTCGTCGTCGCGCTCCTGCATGTCGAGCTCGGAGCGATCGGGCGGGAACGAGATCAGCACGGGCGGATCGAGGAAGGGGCCGGTGGCGATGGCGTCGTCGCTCGTCGCGGAAGCGCTTCAGCGGCGGCGGAAGCTCGGAGCCCGTGACCTTGCATGACGCCGGAGGGTGCGGCGCGCAACGGCGTGCGGCGCTCCGAGATGCGGTCGAAGGCGTCGAACAGGATCGGCGCGGCGGCGGTGCGGCCCATCAGGCCCGGCGTCGATGCGGCGTCCGGGCGGCCGACCCACACGGCGATGACGTGTACTTGCCGTCGTAGCCGATCGGCCCAGGCATCGCGATAGCCGTAGGAGGTGCCGGTCTTGTAGGCGATGGCGCCGCCTTTCATGTCCGGGCGGGGGCGGCGCATCCTTCAGGATGTCGGAGACGTACCAGGCGGCGACGGGAGACAGCAGCCGGCGCTTCTTCACGTCGGCCGAGATCTTCGGGGCGTTGGAGGCTGGCTTCGCTTCGCGGCGCCAGGAGAGCGTGACGGGTTCTCCGCCTTCGGCCAGACCGGCATAGAGCGCCGTGAGATCCTTCAGCGTCATGCCGAGGCCGCCGAGCGCGATGGCGAGCGAGGGCTGCGTCGTCGCCCGGAAGCTGCGGCCAGACGCCGGCGCGGCGGAAGCGGCCCATGAGCTTGCCGGGGCCGACGGCGCGCGAGGACCTTGACGGCTGGAATATTGAGCGAGTTGCCGAGCGCTTCGCGGATCGTCACCGTGCCGTGGAAGTCCTCGTCGAAGTTCTCGGGCGCGTAGGTGCCGAAGCGCGTCGGGCGATCCTCGATCAGGTTTCGGGATGGGCGAGGCCGTCTTCGAAGGCGAGGCCATAGATGAAGGGCTTCAACGTGGAGCCCGGCGAGCGCACGGCGTCGGTCATGTCGATGGCGCCGAGGCGGTCGCGAGTCGAGATATCCGGCCGAGCCGACGTGCGGCCAGCACTTCGCCGGTGGTGTGATCGACGGCGATGACGGCGGCGGACAGCTTCTGGCCGAGCAGCTTCGTCTGCTCGATGGCGAGCTTTTCGATCGGCGGCCTGCAGGTCGCGGTCGATGGTCAGGCGATGAATGGAGGTGCCGGGCTTGCGCGGCGACCTCGGATTCGGACAGGTGCGGGGCGAGCTTCGGGAATTCGAGGCGCTGCGGTCGGGATGCGCTCGGTCTTGGCGCGCTCGGCTTCCGTGGGCTTCAGGAACGCCTGCTTCGACGGCGCGATCGAGCACGCGGTCGCGGGCGCGGCGTGCGGCTTCGCTGTTGCGGTCCGGGCGGCGGTTCTCAGGCGATTGCGGGAGCGCGACCAGGAGCGCGGCTTCGCCCGCCGAGAGATGGCGCGGCTCCTTGCCGAAATAAGCCAGCGAAGCTGCGCGCACGCCTTCGATGTTGCCGCCGAACGGCGCGAGGCGCAGGTAGAGGCGCAGGATCTCGGTCTTCGACAGCTTCTCCTCGAGCTGGAGCGCGCGCGCGATCTGGCGCAGCTTGCCGCCGCCGGTGCGCTCGTGCTTGCCTTCGAGGAGGCGCGCGACCTGCATGGTCAGCGTCGAGCCGCCGGACAGGATGCGGCCGTGACGCGCGAGCAGGAAGCCGGCGCGGGCGACGGCGTAGTAATCGACGCCGCCGTGCTCGTAGAAGCGCTTGTCCTCGAAGGCCATGAGGATCTGCAGATAACGCGGATCAACCTCGGTCGGGTCGAGCGGCAGGCGCCAGCGGCCGCCGCTGGTGGTGAAGGCGCGCAGCAAGCGGTCCTCGCGGTCGAGCACCGTTACTGAAACGGCATTGGCGTCATCGAGCGGCAGCGGGCCGATGCGCATGCCCGCGAACTTGATGGCGCTGAAGCCTGTGGCGGGAATGGCGGCGCATACCGCGAGCAACACCGTGGCGATGCGCAGCCATCGCGGCGTGTTGGCGAGGCGGGCGCGCAGGGCGGCCCATCGCGAGAGACGAGTTTCCCTCCCCGGCTCAGCCGGGGAGGGATCGTTTGTCGTGGCGGTTTCGACTTGAACGTCCATCGGGATCAGTTCTTCTCGGTGACGGAAAGCGTGCCCGCTGCCGTGCGCGCGTAGCGCTCGGGGCGGTACATGTCCTCCACGGTGGCTGCCGGATGGACGAACTTGCCCGGCGTGATGGCGCGGACGACGTAGGCGACGGTTGCGCTCGCCTCCGGCGCCTTTTCCTTGGAGGCCTCGGTGTCGGGTGCCGTGCGCTGCCGCTGTCATCCGAGCCCGAGCTGTCGTCGTTCGTTCTCGTTGTTGCTCGACGACGACGTGTTGCCCCAGAGATTGAAGGCGGCGACGAAGCGGTCATCGCGGAACTCGGTGTGCTCGGGACGAAGGGTCGTCTTGAGCCAGTCGAGAGTCTTGATGTCGCCGCTGTCGACCAGGTGCGGGTTCTCGATCTCGAGGCCCGCGGGCAGGCGGTCGACCAGGAGTACGCGGCCGGCGGCTTCATCGCTTTCGAGCTTCAGCACGGCAACCAGACGCTCGTTCTGCTCGAGCTCCGACGTGCCGCCGTTGGCGCTGGCGAGATCGACTTCCTTGCCATCGAGCGTGTAGTAGGTGCGCGTGATGGTGAAGCCCTTGGAGACGGCGGGCTCAGGCGTCAGCGAGGCGCCGATGACGGTGACGACCGCGTCAGTGGCTTCGTCGCTGTTGTTGGAGATGGTCAATCCCTTTTCGAGATCGGCCGCCGACAACGAGCGCACGACGGAACCAATAACCGGCGCGCCGCCGACGTCGAGCTTCGAGTCCTTCACCTGATCACCCAGAGCGTGGGCGGCAAGCAGCATCCAGGCCTGCTCCTGCGTCGACGTGTAGTTGCGGCCGAGATAGGCCTGGGCAACGACGGTGACGAGCTTCGGCGTTTCCGACTTTGGAGATGCCGGTCTCGTTCACGAGCGTCACGAGAGCGGCGCCGTCACGCAGCTGTCGAGCCGTAGTCGCTGCGGGCCAGTGCGATATCGCTCTTCTCCTCGCCGAAGGACGTCAGCGCGGACTTGAACACGGTCTCGGCACGCTCCTTGTCTCCGACCATGGAGAGCGCGGCGCCGAGCTGAGCCTTGGCCAGCGGCGTCGTGAAGCTGTCGATCTTCGTGTCCGCGTAGTAGCGCAGCTCGCCGATCGGTGCGCGGCCGTTGCGGGCCAGCACGTAGAGCGCGTAAGCGCGATCCTCGCCGCCCTTGTCGAAGTTCTCGCCGTTGAGGGCGAAGTTCTGCAGGCGGTCGAGAGCCTGGTTGAAGGGCAGCTGACGCACGGTGTAGCCGTTCTCCTTGGCGCGCGTCAGGAAGTCGGTGACGTAGCTCGTCAGCCAGAGATCGGCATAGCTCGGTCCCCAGGTGCCGAAGGCGCCGGACGAATCCTGCATCTCGAACACGCGCTCGATGGCCCCCTGCACGCGTGCCTTCAGCTCCTTGTCCGGCGCGATGCCGATCTGAGCTGCGACGGCGTTGGCGTAGACGAGCGGCAGGGCGCGCGAGACGGTCTGCTCGGCGCATCCATAGGGATAGCGGTCGAGCTGCGGTCAGCAGGCCCGGGACGTCCATGGTCGCAGCCGGGCCGACGGAGACGTTGACGCGCGTGCGGCTTGAGATGAGGCCAGCCAGCAGATCCTTCGACAGCGTGAGCTTGCCGCCCTTGCCGGAGATTTTGCTGACGGTCGTGCGCTTGATGTCGCCGGCCGGAGGCTTGACGTCGAACGTCAGGCGGCGCGAGACGCTGATGCCTTCGGGGCCGGTGACGCGCACGTCGTAGGTGCGCAGGCCGACGTCGGTGGGCTTCACATCAACGCGTTCGCCTTTGCGCTCGCCGGCCTTGAGGTCGACGGTGCGGTCGGCGACGGCGAGTCTCGCCTTCGGTGCGTGTCGAACAGGGCGGCCTTATAGGCGCCGGCCGGTCCATCGACGTTGTGCAGCGAGATGTCGAAGCGGGCTTCGTCACCCAGCGTCAGGAAGCGCGGCGCGGAAGCCGTGAGCGCCACCGAGTCGCGGACGATGACGTCGCTCGAGCCATGGCCGAGCTTGTCCTTCGACCAGGCGACCGCCATGACACGCACCGTGCCGTTGAAGTTCGGCATCTGGAAGTCGACCTTGGCGGTGCCGTCGGCTTCGACGCGGACGATGCCGGAGTAGAACGCAACCGTGTCCTCGACGGGCGGGGTGCCCTTGCAGGCCGGCTTCGTCCATGCCGTCGCCGCCGGAGCGCAGCGTGCCGCGCTCGGCGCGCATGCCGTCGATGAGGCGGCCGTAGAAGTCACGCAGCTCGAGGGCGAGCTTGCGCTGAGCATAGAAGTGCTGCTCGGGAGCGGGCACCTGATAGCGCGTGAGGTTCAGGATGCCGACGTCGACGGCGGCAACCGTGACGCGGGCTTCCTCGCCGGCAGTAGAGGCCGTCGATCTTCACCGGCACGGTGAGCGTGGTGCCTGACTTGATCTTGGCTTCGGTCGGCAACGACACCTTGAGCGTGCGCGAGGACTGATCGACGCCGATCCACTGCACGCCGATGGCGCGGCTCGGCATGCGCTTGGCCTGCTCATCCATGGGACGATAGAGGAGTGCGGTGGCGTAAGCGCCCGGACCCCAGTTGTCGCCGACGGTGATGTCCACGTCGCCGCCGCCCTTGGCGATGTCGACTTCCTGCGTCGAGAGCAAGCCGTTGCCGAGCACGGCGATGAGTGCCTTGCCGCCCAGCTTCGAGGCGATGCGCAGCTTGGCCGTGTCGCCGGGCTTATAGGAAGCCTTGTCGAGCGCGACTTCGAGCATCTCGGGGCTCTCGGCCGTCTCTTCGCCGGTGTACCAGCCGGCGTTGAATACGATGCTCGAGACGATGCTGCCGGTTTCAGCGGAGCTGACTTCGAGGCGATAGCGGCCGTACTCGACATCGGCCGAGATCTTCGCGGGCGCATCCGGCTTCGTGTCGGCGCGTGCCGTCGGCGATCTTGCGCGTGATGGTCTGGGCTTCGTAGGTCCACGAGCCATCGCGGCTATACCACTGCCATGAGGTGTCGAGACGTACGAGCTGCCAATTGAGGGCGCTTGTCTGGGCCTTGCCCTCGCCATCCAGCAGGATGGCTTCGAAGCTGGCCTTCTGGCCTTCGCCGAGGTTGTTGGACGTGAATTCGGACTTGATGCCGATGCGCGCCTCGCCAAGGTTCACGGGCAGCGTGATGGCGCGCTCGATGGTGCGGCCGCCGGCTTCGCGCAGGCGCAGGATGACGTCGGCCTCGAGGGGACGCGATGTCTTGGTGACGGCCGGCAGCGTGATGGGGACTTCGGCGTTGCCGTCCTCGCCGGTCGAGGGCAGGTTTTCGAGCGGCTGGCGAACCGGGCTAAACGTCTCGTCGGCCTGGCCGAACTTGTAGCCGGGGAAGCCTTCGACATCCTTCGACGAGGCGCGGACGACGATGTCACCTTCGATGGCGAGACCCGCGGCCGGAGGGCCGTAGAGGTAGCGGCCCGCGAGGCTGACGGTCTTGGTCTCGTCAGGGGCGAGCACGCCCTTGCCGTCCTTCAGCGTCATGTCGAGGCGCTCGGGAACATAGTCCTCGACCATGAAGGTCGTCTGCGTGATGGCGTCGTCCTTGGGGTCGGCGTGCAGCTTGGCGCGCCAGGTGCCGGTCATGGCCCCGCCGCCGAGAGCGATATGCAGCGAGCGGCCGCCGAGGCCTTCATCGGCCATGGTGTAGCGGCCGTACTCGACGCCGTCGGGACGCAGGACGATCATGGTGACGGGCAGCGTTGCGGCAGCGCCGGCGGCAGTCGCGCACGAGAGCGGTGACGTTCACCTCCTCGCCCGGGCGGTAGACGCCGCGTTCCGTATAGACGTAGCCGTCGAGCGGGCCGGGGGCGTCGCGGCCCTTCACGCCGCGGTCGGAAAGATCGAAGGCGTTGGTCGAGAGATCGAGGAACGCGTACTCGCCGTTGCCGTTCTCGGCGACGAGGATCGCGGGGGCGAGGCCGCCCTCGCCGCGCGGTCTGGCCGGGCTCGAAGCGGACATAGCCGTTCTTGTCGGTCTTGGCAGTGGCGAGAACCTCGTTGTTGCGGGCGATGAGGCGAACGCTCGCGGTATCGATCGGCGTCGCACCGGCGAGCGAGCGCACGAAGGCATGCACGCCGTCGTCACCGGAGAACGCGGTGAGGCCGAGATCGGAGACGATGAACCACTGGGTCGCGACGCCGCGCCAGGATTCGGCCGTGACATCCGTGGGACGGGCGATCATGGCGTAGGCGCCGGGCTGCAGCGCGCCGATGGCCTCGCTCACGGGGAAGGCGGTCGTGACCTCGTCGTTGAGCTTGGTCGGGACCTCGAGCACGCCCTTGTAGACCTGGGTGCCGGTGCGATCCCTCAACGTGTCGAGGTCGTAGCCCTGGAGCTGACGGTCGAGATCGCCGTTGCTCAGCGCATTGGCGAGGCTGCGGTCGCCGATGCGATAGACCTCGACGTCGATCTTGTTGGTGTTGATGGCTGACGACAGGAATGCCCTGCTGGCCGCGGCTCGGCAGCACGTAGCTCTTGCCGGTGAAGTGAACGGCGGGCTTGCGGTCGGGAACGTAGACGGCGAGCGTGACGGGCTTGTTCGAGCGGTTCGTTCACGTCAGACGGCAGGCCCGAGCGGATCTGGACCTCATAGCGCCGGCCGTGGACGACACCGTCGATGCAGAGCTGGTTGCCTTCGACGGCGACGGACTGCGGGTCCTTGGCGTCGACGGAGACGAACTTGGCGAAGTCCACCTGACCGCGGGAGAGGTTCTCGGAGAACTGAATGCAGACGCGCGGCGTGGCCGAGTCGCCGAATCGGTCGAGTAGTCGGTCATGCGGAAGCCGTGCTCGGTGCGCAGCTTCTCGTAGGATTCACGAACGTCGGCGACCTCGACGAGTGCGAGCGAGGCTTTCGAGCGATTCGATGGCCGGGCGCCAATAGGAGCGGCGCTGCATGGCGTCGCCCAGCACGGCAAGCGCGCGGGCCTTGAGAGCCGGATCGGTTGAAAGCTCATAGGCGCGATAAGCGGCGCCGGACGCGTTGACCGGAAGGTCGTAGCGCTCGGAGCCCTTGTCGGGGTCGGCCTTGATGGCGAGCAAGCGAGCGTGCGAGGCCGAGCCAGTTCTCGGGGCTCTTGCGGTCGGACGCGACGGCGGCGGCATAGCTGCGCGAGGCGCCGCGCGGATCGGCCGACATCTGCTTGTCGGCGGCGAGCCTCAGGTCGGGTGCGCTCTTCGGTCCGGCCTTCCAGTTTTCCTTGATGTAGGCCTCGTAGCGATCGGCATCCTTGGCGACCCCCTTGTGGACGAAGGGGCGCTGCTGCTCCTGTGCGTTCGCGAGTGGAGCGCTCAGTATGCAGAAGAGACCGATAAGAAGGCTGCCGAGGAACCGCATGACGTGATCACCTTTGCTAAGGCACAAGTTTTTTAGGCGCTTGGGGGTGGCCGGATATGAGATTGGCCAAGCTCACCATACTGATGGACCCGGGGGCCGCGTCTGTGAAGGCCAACAGACACGAATGACCAAACGTTGGCGGTAAGGGTGGACTTACCGGCAAGTACCGCCCGATGCGTGTGGTTGCGCAAAATCGAAAGGGCCAGCCTTGCGGCCAGCCCTTCACAGATGCTTGAACCCAGTCAGCGGGGGAAATTAATGACGCAGCGCGACAGGATCCGGCGTGGCATCGGGATTGGCGATCAGGGATGCGTCGACAACCGCCTGCTCGGGCGTTTCCGCGGGCTTCCTTACGGTGCTGCCGTGGCCGGCGGGCTTGGCCAGCGCCCAGATGCGCGCGAATGAGCTCGCGGCCCAGTCCGCAGTTTTTACGCAGTTGATGCCGTAGCACTCATAGGCATCACGCTTGTGCGGGTCGCGGCGCATGCAATCGCCCGTCCAGGTGTCCTTGGCGCTGAGAACGAGCTGCTCGTGGGCATCGAAAAGACGGCGATCGTTGGCGACGCGGCAAGTGACGCCGGGGATCGTGCGCTCTGCATCCGCTAGTGAGACTTTGCACAGGAAAACAACTTCGATGGCGATGCCGTGCGCGGTGATCTCCGGGGCGAGTGCGCCGAGCGCGCGCGCAGCCGGACTTTCGATCGAAAGTGCGACGAGGCGGTATGCGGCAGAGCCTTCGATCGCTGCGCCGTCCTTGCCGCGGGCATTGAGATCGCGCGCAATGAACTCCTTAAGCCGCAGCTCCTTCTCCTCTTTGCTTAGGGCGTGCATACGGGTGAAGGCGCTTGGGCGCATGCTGTTTTTCCTTCTTGTGCGGGAGCGTGAGCATCGCCCCCGTAGTCTCGTTTAGTTGTCCGGCCATTTAGGCGCTAAGACGGTTAATCAAGTGTTGAGCCGAGATGTCCACCGGAGAGATATCCTGTGCATTCACGAACGCGCCTCATTCTCCGGCAAAGCGCGGACGAAGGCGGCCGGCGATGCTGGCAGCGTCTGCGTGCGCGGGATCGGAATCGACATCAATCTCAACGTCTTCGAATGACTCGTCTTTTTCCGTGCTTGGTAGAAGCACCAGTACATCGGCATTCGATGTGCTCGGCCTCGCTTCGCCGTGATTGGTGATCGGTGACACGCGTTCGTTTTTTTCTATGAGGCTCAGCGCTTCGCCGATGCGTCCGATCAAGCCGGCGTCGCTGTCATTTTTGCTCACGACATCTCGCGGCAGGCTCACCGTCGCGGTCTCGCGTTTAAGGATGACGTCGATGCTTTCGCGCGATGGCTCGACCTTGGCGGTGTCGAAGGTTGCGCTCTCTGCTTTGGGCGGTGGCGTGAAGCTTGCGGGGGCCTTTGCCTCGGTGCTTTGACGCGAGGGACGAGGCGGCGGAGCGGTGTTGTTGTTCGCGGGCTCGTCCGTTTCCTCGTCGAAGGCTGCGTCTGCGTGCGCCAGCTCGGCTTCGGCGTGGCGGGCGTGAATGCCGAACTGGGCGACGAACTTCGCATCCGGGCTTTTGCGCGAGGTGCGAGGACGCGGAGGCGCATTGGAAGGCGAGGCGACAGGTTCGGCGCGCATCGGCATGGGGCCGAACGTCGGCTCTATCGGTGCGCGAAGGCTTTCCTCGATGCGCTGACGCTCGACCGCCGCCTCAGCCCGGCGCGCGGCGCCCATGACGGCCCCGAGAATGATCTCCGGCCAGGCGCCATCGCGGAAGCGGTAGATGCGGAAGGCTTCGGATTCGGCAAATTTCGAGCCCTGGCGGCGAAGCTTCAATTGCACCGTTTTTGTGAATGGCGTCCAGGTGCGCCTGAAGATGCGGTCCTGCTCGAAGCTCGTGAACAGGTTGGCGAGAAGCTGGGCTTCGACGCGCAGGTCTTCGCGCGTGTCGGGATCGAGGTGCGGAGGAGCATCCAGCGGCACGGCGACGTAGTAGGCGCCGGCCACGTCGAAGACGACATGACGGAACAGCTCGAAGTTCTCGCGGACGCCCTGGATCGCGATGGATCTCATTGAAACGCGACAGGATTTCGATGACAGGGCCGCGCTCGGCCTCGCGCATTTTCGGCATCGAGGCCGTGCAGGCGATGCACGGGCCGGCCGATGGACACGAGCAGCAGGCAGATGTCGACGAAGATGGCGATGGCGAGGGGGACGTAGTCCCGCTTCGATAACCCGCCGCCCTCGGTCGTCTCGGGAGGCTGGCCGCCTTCGACCTGCTGGATGGCCTTCTTCTGCAGCTCGCGCAGTTCGTCGGCAGAGGGCGGCATCTTGAAGGACATGAGGCCGTAGAAGGTCGCGGTCAGGCGGCGGAAGGCCTCGATGGTGGCTTCGGAGCCTTCGACGGCGGCGATGACCGGCTTCTCCAGAACCGGGAAGCTCGGCGATGGCGCGGGCGGCGCCGCGCAGCGCCTGGCTCAACTGCGTGTCGGGGCAGACGAAGCCGCCGCTCTTGGGATCGCCGAAGGTGGTTCTTTCGGCCCGCTCGGTGAGGTCGGCGCGGAGCTGCTTCAATTGGGGATCGGTGCGCAGCGCGTTGAAGCCCGACACCGTCATGTCGAGCTTGCGGGAGAGCGCCTTCATGAACTCGTTGCGGGTGCCGGACTTGGGATCGATGGTCGAAGCGTCGCCGGTGGCGATCTTGGCCAGGTCGCCGTCGAGGGCGGACATGTCGGTCTTCACGGCGGCGACGCGCCCGGCGACGAAATCGGAGGCGAACGAAAAGCGCGCCGCGTCGTCGTCGCGCATCTTGCGGCGGGGCCCGTCGCCCGGCTTGCTGTTGGGGCAGGACGTGCCCTTGACGCGCTCGGTCTCGGCCTTCTCGCGCGAGATGGTCGCGAGCTGCAGCAGCGTGGCGTTGAGCTGCTCGAGCCGGGTCGAAGCGGCGTTCAGCGAGGTCTGGACGGATGTGACGGCGGCCTCGGCGGAGCGCGTGGATTTCAGCCCGGCTTTCCAGGACCTTCCAATAGAACCCGAAGCCGAAGCCAACCGAGATGACGCTCAGGAACAGGTAGCCGGCGACGTAGAACAGCCGCGTGACCGAGCCGACGGGGGAAAAGATCTGGTCGAGCAGCCAGATGATCATCGTCATCAGCATGGCGACCGAGAAGCCGATGATGAGCTTATGGACGAGGGGAAGGTCGCCCATGTTGGCTTCGATCAGCTCGAGCATGCCGACGTAGGTTGCGACCCACGACAGGATGCCGAGACCGGTGACGAGCACGAGCTTCTTGATATCGCGCGGAGGGGATCCGTCGTCGGCGGGCTGTGGGGCGCTCGGCAGCAGGCCAAGCCTCATGGGACGCGCGAATAGCCCGCGCGCGCGATCCGCTTCTGACACGTACGACATGGGTAGGGCCCGCCTCCAAGAGCCTCAGGCGGGCGTCTCGCTCCTATCCCCATAGGAAGCGACGCGGTCCGTCAGAAGCTCTACGCACAAAAAGACGATCAGCCCCGGTGATGTGATCCGAGGTCATCGGTAGGCGGTCTTTTTGTCGCGAGTGGGGCCGAGGCGTGTCTCGGCGTAGGCAACGGCCCGATGGGCGTCAGGCGCCGGAGCGCTCGCCGAAGACGTAGCCGGAGCCGCGAACGGTGCGGATCGGGTCGCGCTCCTTGCCGCGGATGAGCGCCTTGCGCAGGCGGCCGACGTGGACGTCGACCGTGCGCTCGTCGACGAAGGCGTCGCGGCCCCAGACGCCGTCGAGCAGCTGCGAGCGCGACAGCACCCGGCCGGGGCTTTCCATCAGGAATTCGAGCAGGCGGAACTCGGTCGGCCCAAGGTGGACCTCGCGCAGGCCGCGCGTGACGCGGTGGGCGGGGCGGTCGAGCTCGATGTCGGCGAAGCGCAGGATGTCGGCCAGCCGGTCGGGCGAAGCCCGGCGCAGGATGGCCTTCACGCGGGCCATCAGCTCGGGCAGCGAGAACGGCTTCACGACATAATCGTCGGCGCCGGTGGAGAGGCCGCGGATGCGGTCGCCTTCCTCGCCGCGGGCCGTCAGCATGACGATGGGGATGGATTTCGTCTCCATGCGCGAGCGCATGCGCCGGCAGATCTCGATGCCGGAGACGCCCGGAAGCATCCAGTCCAGCACGACGAGATCAGGCTTCTCCTCGGCCACGAGGATTTCCGCTTCCTCGCCGTTGCCGGCGTGGGAGACACGGAAACCCTCGGACTCGAGATTGTAACGCAGCATCTCTGCGAGAGGCGCCTCGTCCTCGACGATAAGTATTTTAGCTGCCATCAGTCAGTTCGTCCTTCGGGTGAACCTTACCCCTTCGAGAACAGCGTGGAGCTGGTCTCGTCGCTCTTGGGGCGGTCGTCTGTGATGTTCACGCCACGGACGAGGAAGTGCACGGTCTCGGCGATGTTGGTGGTGTGATCGCCGACACGCTCGATGTTCTTGGCTCCGAACAGAAGATGCGTAGAGAGGCCGATGTTGCGCGGGTCTTCCATCATGTAGGTGAGCAGCTCGCGGAAGAGCGAATTGTACATCGAGTCGATGTTCTCGTCGTCGCGCCAGACGGCCAGAGCGCGATCGGCATCGCGCTCGGCGTAGGCGTCGAGCACTTCCTTGAGCTGCGCCAGGGCCAGCTCGCACATGTGGCGAAGGCCGGTCATGAGCGGCTTCGGGTGCGATTCATGGGCAATCGCGAGGGCGCGCTTGGCGATGTTCTTGGCAAGGTCGCCGATGCGCTCGAGGTCGCCGGTGATGCGAAGCGCGGCCATGACGTGGCGAAGGTCGTTCGCCATCGGCTGACGGCGGGCGATCATGGAGATGACCTGATCCTCGATCTCGCGCTCGAGCGTGTCGATCTGCTTGTCGCTTTTGACAACCTGCTCGGCGAGGCGCGGGTCGCGGCGCTCGAGTGCGTCAAACGACTGGCCGAGGATGTGCTCGGCGAGGCCGCCCATGTGGGCAATCTTCTTGTCGAGGAGCGCCAGCTCCTCCTCGTATGATCTTACGATATGCTCGTTCATTGGATCTCCTTCAGGCCGTGGCTGAGCGGAAGGCGCTGCAACAACGGCCGGTGTATTTTCGGCGGCTCGGCCCCAAAAGAGGCTCGCGAGCAAGTTCCTGCGTTCCGTCCGCATGGTCGCGTCCAATCGCCGGTGTTGCAATGCCGAATGGTGTCAGCCGAAACGGCCGGTGATGTAGTCCTGCGTGCGCTGGTCGGTCGGGTTGGTGAAGATCATGTTCGTCTCTCCCTCCTCGACGAGAACGCCGAGGTGGAAGAATGCCGTGCGCTGGGACACGCGCGCCGCCTGCTGCATCGAGTGCGTGACGATGATGATGCAGAAGTTCTGCTTCAGCTCGTCGATCAGCTCCTCGACCTTGGCGGTCGCGATCGGGTCGAGGGCCGAGCAGGGCTCGTCCATCAGGATGACCTCGGGGCTGACGGCGATGGCGCGGGCGATGCACAGGCGCTGCTGCTGGCCGCCGGAGAGGCCGGTGCCGGAATCGTTGAGGCGATCCTTGACCTCCTTCCAGAGCGCGGCCTTCTCGAGGCTGGTCTGGACGATCTCGTCGAGTTCGGCCTTGGATGCTTGCGAGGCCGTGGATGCGCGGGCCGTAGGCCACGTTCTCGTAGATCGATTTCGGGAACGGGTTCGGCTTCTGGAACACCATGCCGACGCGGGCGCGCAGCTGCACGACGTCGAGCGCCGGATCGTAGATGTCCTGGTCGTCGATGGTGATCTTGCCGGTGACGCGGCAGATCGGGATCGTGTCGTTCATGCGGTTGATGCAGCGCAGGAACGTCGACTTGCCGCAACCGGAGGGGCCGATGAAGGCCGTCACGCTGCGATCGGGAATGTCGACGCGACACGTCTTGCAGGGCGTGCTTTTCGCCGTAGTAGACGTTGACGTCCTTGGCGACGACCTTGGCTCTGGTTGGAGCTGGCGAGCCTTCGCGGTGCGTTGAAGTTCGAGGGTCTGCACGTTCATCATTTCACACTCCAGAATGGACGGGTCCTACCAGCGGCGCTCGAAGCGGCGGCGCAGAATGACTGCGGTGACGTTCATGCACGACGAGGAACGCGAGAAGGATGAGCGTGGCGCCGGCCGTGCGCTCGACGAAGCCGCGTTCGGCCGCCGTCGCCCACATGTAGATCTGCACCGGCAGAGCGGTGGCGGAATCCAGCGGCGTCCTCGGATACTCGACGACGAAGGCGACCATGCCGATCATCAGCAGCGGCGCCGTTTCGCCGAGCGCCTTGGCCAGGCCGATGATGGTGCCGGTCAGAATGCCCGGCACCGCCAGCGGCAGCACGTGGTGCGTGATCGACTGCATCTTGGATGCGCCGACGCCGAGAGCCGCCTCGCGGATCGAGGGCGGCACGGCGCCGACGGCGGCACGGGTGGCGATGATGATGGTCGGCAGCGTCATGAGCGCGAGCACCAGACCGCCGACGAGCGAGGCCGAGCGCGGCATGCCGAAGAAGTTGATGAAGATCGCGAGGCCCAGCAGGCCGAACACGATGGAGGGCACGGCCGCCAGGTTGTTGATGTTGACCTCGATGATGTCGGTCAGCAGGTTCTTGGGCGCGAACTCCTCGAGATAGACCGCGGCCGCGACGCCGAGCGGCACGGCGATGAGCAGCACGATCAGCATCATGTAGAGCGAGCCGATGAGAGCGACGCCGATGCCGGCCGTCTCAGGCTTGCTCGATGCGCCGTAGGTGAAGAGGCCGGTGTTGAAGTGCTTCGACAGCGACGCCGGACTGCGGCCGCCTTGTCGATCCAGCCGAGCTGCTTGTCGGAGAGCTTGCGGCGGTTCTCCGGACCGAGCGGTCGAACTGGCCCTTCATCAGGCTGTCGACGTTGCCGTGGGCGAGAACGTCGACCTGGACGGTCTTGCCGACGAGGACGGGATCGGCCAGCACGAGCTTCGCGGATTTGCGTATCGGCGTTCTGCGACAGCAGATCGGCTGCGGCGCGGGCATCGGCCTTGTTGTTCGGATCGACGCCGAGGGCCTGGTAGATGCGCGCGGTTGGCGATCTTGGTGTAGTCCGCCATCAGCAGGTCGTTCTGCGTCGGCGGCGCCGACGAGCCGAAAGCGCCCTGATCGAGAACGACATCGAGCGGAAGGCCGACTGCAGTGAAGGCCGTGTAGCCGCGCACGATGATGCGTCGAGAACAGCGCGACAAGGAAGGCCACGCCGAAAAGGATGGCGCAGACGCCGTAAGCCCTGAAGCGGCGTTCGGCGGCATAGCGCTTGCGATGCGAGCTCTGGACGGCTTCGTTCGATGCGTTGGGCGACGAGAGCGTCCCGGTGTCATAGGAGCCGATTGCACAGTCATTATTCGTACTGCTCCCTATACTTGCGCACGATGTAGAGCGCGTAAATGTTGAGGGCGAGGGTAAAGACGAAGAGGGTCAGGCCGAGCGCGAAAGCGACCAGCGTCTGCGGCGAGTTGAACTCGAGGTCGCCGGTGAGCTGGCTCACGATCTTGACCGTGATGGTGGTGACCGGCTCGAACGGATTGAGTGTCAGGTTCGGCGCGATGCCGGCGGCGAGAACGACGATCATGGTTTCGCCGATGGCGCGCGAGGCGGCGAGCAGCATGGCGCCGACGATGCCGGGGAGAGCGGCAGGAAGAATGACGCGCTTGATCGTTTCCGATTGCGTGGCGCCGAGCCCGTAGGAGCCTTCCCGCAGCGACTGCGGCACGGCGTTGATGATGTCGTCCGACAGCGACGAGACGAACGGGATCAGCATGACGCCCATGATGAGGCCGGCCGTGAGAACGCTGGTTGCCGAGATCGACAGGCCGACCGTGGGCGCCGAGATCGCGCAGCAGCGGGCCGAATGTGATGAGAGCGAAGAAGCCGTAGACGATGGTCGGGATGCCGGCCAGAATCTCGAGCAGCGGCTTTGCCGTCAGGCGGACGCGGCTGCGAGGCGTATTCCGACATGTAGATGGCGCTGAACAGGCCCACCGGCACCGCGACCAGCAGCGCGACGAAGGAGATGTAGAGCGTGCCCCACAGCAGCGGCAGCAGGCCGAACTGGCCGCCGAGGCGCCGCATAGCCGGCAGCCGAGAAGCGCGGATCCCAGACGGTGCCGAAGAGGAAGTCCATGATCGGGACGATCGAGAAGAAGTGGATGCTCTCGAACAGCATCGAGAGAATGATGCCGAGGGTGGTCAGGATGGCGACCATGGAGCAGCCGAGCAGGCCGGCGAGCGCGACGCGCCTCGACCGCGTTGCGGGAGCGGAGCTTGGGGCCGACCTGGAAGAATCCGAAGGCAAAGCAGACGAGCGCGAGGCCGAGAGCCGAAGCGTGAGCAGAAGCTGGCTCGAATTCTTGACGCGCCATCTGGTAGCGGGCAGCGTCGACGGCGAAGGGCTCGGGCGTGACGGCCAGCGGGACGCCCTTGCTCATCAGCAGCGTCTTACGTCCGACGCCGGGATCGGCGGTCTTCTCGAGCTCTTCGGGGGAGAGCTGTCGCGAGGCCGTTCTCGACCATGTTGATGGTCGACATGGCCAGGTTGCGGGCCTGCTCAGGGCCGTTGGCATGTTCTCGGGAAGCTCGACGATCACCATCGACGATGACGACGGTGGGCGAGATGGCCGACCAGAGCAATGATCAGGAAGAGAGCCGGCAGCGTCGTCCAGAGCAGGACGTAGGCGCCGTAGTAACCGGGCCGCGAATGGAGAGTGGATGTTTTGCCGCCGACGGACGCTCTTGCGCGCCAGTTGCCGAGGAACCATCCGACGACGCCCAGGGCGACTACGATCAGAGCAAGTAATGGTGTCGACACGGGCTCTTTCCTCGCTCGCAGATCGGCGCGTGCGAGCTCCGGCTGCGGATCGGAGATCAAGAAGGGAGAGCGGCAAAACGCGGCCGGCTCCCCCTCTCTTCTTCGTGCAGACCAGTCAGAGCACCGGGAGAAGCCTCGAGTTACTTCGCTGCCGTCGCGAGCGTCTTGCCGGACTTCACGAGCTCCTGGACTTCCTTGCGCTCAGCGTCGGGAAGCGGAACGAGGCCGTACTCGACGAGCGGGCCATCAGCCGACAGGATCTTGTCGCTGGTGAAGAACTCAACGTATTCCTTGAGGCCGGGGATCACGCCGAGGTGAGCCTTCTTCACGTAGAAGAACAGCGGGCGCGAAACCGGGTACTTGCCGCGAGGCAACGGTCTCGAGCGAGGGCTCGACGCCGCTGATGGTCGCGACCTTCAGCTTGTCCTTGTTGTTCTCGTAGAACGAGAGGCCGAATACGCCGACGCCCTGCTTGTTGGACTGGATGCGAGCCAGCGTCTCGGTGTAGTCGCCGTCGATGTCGACTGCAGCGCCGTCCTTGCGGACCTTGTTGCAGGCCTTGTCGGCAGCCTTCTTCTTGGCCTCGTCGTCCTTGCCTTCGGCCTTGGCGAGGTGGAGCTTGTCGCCGCCGATGGCCTTGCAGCCGGCGTGCAGGACCTTCTCTTCGAAGACTTCGCGCGTGCCGTGCTTCTCGCCGGGGATGAAAGCGGCGATCGGCGTGTCGGGGAGGCGCGGGTTCACTTCTTTCCAGGTCTTGTACGGGTTGGCGACGAGCGCGCCGTCCTTCGGAACCTCGGCGGCGAGAGCGAGGTAGAGATCCTTCGGCTCGAGCTTCCAGTCGCCGGCGCTCGCGTCGACGGCGAACACGATGCCGTCGTAGCCGAACTTCACTTCGACGATGTCGTTGACGCCGTTCTTGGCGCATTCTTCCTGCTCGGCTCGGCTTGATCTTGCGCGAGGAGTTGGCGACGTCGATGCTTGTCCTCGCCAACGCCGGCGCAGAACTGCTTGAGGCCGGCCGACGAGCCGCCGGACTTCGATGACCGGGGTCTTGAAGTCGCCGAAGGCCTTGCCGAACTGCTCGGCAACGATGTTGGCGTACGGCAGAACGGTCGATGAACCTGCAACCTTGACCTGGTCGCGCGCCAATGCCGCACAGGCAAACGCGGCCATACCGACGGCAGCTGCCGTCGAGAAGGCGATGAACTTGGTGTTCACGCTAAATCTCCATTGTCTCGTGGACTATGCAACGACGCGGCCCTCCGCCAGCGCCTGATCGTCCGGCGCGTCGCGCCGGCGGCCACTGTATCTAGCGGCCTGCGGCTATGGATTTATGACAGTTCATCTATATTGACTTTGCTACAATTTAATCAGGATACGGCTTTGAGGTGAATCTAGAGGTGTTTCGGCGTTGCCGGCAGCTCTGCTGAACGCCGGTTGGCGGATCGGTCCTGCTCGTTGTAATTGCAAGTTAATTCGCGTGACCGTCCAGGCAGCCTTCGCCGCGGTCGACGGTCCGGGTCGCGCGGTCAAAGCATCGCACGAGCGCGCTGGGCCAAGGCGTTGACAGGTCCTGTGGCGGGTTTCAAGACTTGGTTTACACACTGGACACGTTCTAACCGCGAGGCCTCAGGTTTCCATGGTCGAGCTCACGCTTCCCAAGAACTCCAAGATCAAGCCGGGCAAGACCTGGAACGAGCCCGACAGGCGAAGGCAAATGGCGCGAATTCCGCATCTATCGCTGGAACCCCGACGACGAGGCCAATCCGCGCATGGACACCTACTGGGTGGACGAAGAGCAGTGCGGGCCGATGGTTCTCGACGCGCTCATCAAGATCAAAAACGAGATCGACCCGACGCTGACGTTCCGCCGCTCCTGCCGCGAAGGCATCTGCGGGTCGTGCGCCATGAACATCGACGGCACCAACGATCTCGCCTGCCTCAAGGGGCTCGAAGAGGTCAAGGGCGCGATCAAGGTCTATCCGCTGCCGCATATGCAGGTGGTCAAGGATCTCGTGCCCGATCTCACCAATTTCTACGCCCAGCACCAGTCGATCGAGCCCTGGCTCAAGACGGATACGGCCGCGCCGCCCAAGGAGTGGAAGCAGTCGCGCGAGGATCGCGAGAAGCTCGACGGGCTCTACGAGTGCATCCTGTGCGCCTGCTGCTCGACGTCGTGCCCCAGCTACTGGTGGAACTCGGACCGCTATCTTGGGCCCGGCGGCGCTGCTGCAGGCCTATCGCTGGGTCATCGACAGCCGCGACGAGGCGACCGGCGACCGGCTCGACAATCTCGAGGACCCGTTCCGGCTCTACCGCTGCCACACGATCATGAATTGCGCCAAGGCCTGCCCCAAGGGTCTCAACCCGGCCAAGGCCATTGCCGAGCTCAAGAAGCTCATGGTGCAGCGGCGGGTCTGAGGCTGGGAGCAGATGGCGATTGCCTTCTCAGGCGGCGCCAAGACATGGCGTGACCGAGAGGACATGATGTTAGATCACGTTGGCGTTCCGGTTGCCGACTTCGAGCGCTCGAAGGCCTTCTACACCGCGCATTCTGGCGCCGCTCGGCTATCAGCTCTCTGAAGCAAGTCGATCTCTCGGACGAGGCGGGACCGGGCGGCTATGCCGGCTTCGGACTGGACCGGCCCCAGTTCTGGATTGGAACTGGAATTCCCTTTACCGGGCGTCTGCATGTGGCCTTTACGGCGCGGGATCGCAGCCTCGTGCATGCCTTTTTCGATGCCGCGTTGGCGGCGGGCGCCAAAAACAATGGGCTCCCGGTCTCAGGCCGCATTATCACGAGAACTACTATGCGGCCTTCGTTCTGGATCCCGATGGCCATAATATCGAAGCCGTAACGCATCTGGCGGATGACGTTCGGCGCTAAACTTCGAGTTTGGTGATTTCGGCCCGAACTGACGGGCGCGAAGCGGGTCCGCGATTTGCGGCGGCTTTCTTTCAGCCTTTCCAAAATAAAGAGACCGGTGGCGCGTCTCGCTACCACCGGTCTTAAACGTCTGGATGGTGTCGGTTAGAACACCCGTCATCCGCACCCCTGGTGCCCAGCCAGGAGCGGGCTGACGTTCCGCCTTTAGGCGGCCTTCCGCTTCTTAGCAGCCGGCTTGCGAGCAGCCGGCTTGCGAGCGGCGACCTTGCGGGCGGCGGGCTTCCAGCAGCCGTCTTACGAGCAGCGGGCTTCTTCGACTTAACAGCCCGGCGAGCCGGGGCCTTCTTCACAGACTTTGCCATAACTTCTCTCCCTCTAAGTCCGAATCATTTCGAACTAAAAAAATCATGATCAAATTCGACGAATTTGTTGACAGGGAAATTCGTTTCTGCCGTCGCATTCTTTCGCATTCGGGCAAAAGTGTTGCGTGAAGTCAACAAATTCGTCGTCTTTCCCGTGACCTAGGGGAGCGATTTCAAGATTCAGCCTCATCATCGCAGTGCAGGTTGAGGTGATGCAAATGGGATTCCGTCTAAGCGATTTTGAGGATCACGCCGCTTTCACGACGCGGCGCTGAAGGTCGAGAACCGCCATCATGAATCCCACGCGGTCCTCGACCGCCTCGGCGAGCAGCGAGAAGTAGTTCGGCTCCTCGGGCACGATCTCGCCCACGACTTCGCCGTACTCGAAGCGCAGGTCGGCCTCATGCTTTCTGGCGATGGCCTGCATCTTGGCGTTTTCGGCCATGCAGCTCAGGTACAGCAGGTGGACGCCACGATTGCGGGCGGCGCGGATGACGCGGCCCATCAGCTCCGAGCCGATGCCCTGCTCTTGATAGGCGGGCTCGACCGAGAAGGCGGCCTCGGCCTCACGTCCCCAAGTGTCGCCAAGCTTCTTCAGCTCTGCCGCGCCGCGCACCTCGCCATCCTCGATGTAGGCGAACACGGTGGTTCCCAGCTCGGCCATGTGCGACGCGTAATCATCGACGAAGGCATCAGAGACGCCGTGTGCGAAGCGCAGGTAGCGGCTCTTCCTGTCGAGACGCAGCAGATGATCGCGGAACAGGGACTGCTCCTGCGGCCAAAGCTTGCGAAAGGTGCCGGTTGAAGTGCGCTGGTCACTCATCTTCAAGTCTCCTTTTCAGCCGGGACCCAAGTTTGGA
Source organism: uncultured Alphaproteobacteria bacterium (assembly GCA_963831345.1). Lineage (GTDB taxonomy): Bacteria > Pseudomonadota > Alphaproteobacteria > Rhizobiales > Hyphomicrobiaceae > Hyphomicrobium_C. Next base: position 36,452 of record CAWHPZ010000030.1, on the reverse strand, counting down.
GTCCGGCGTCGTTCGGCACGCTCGACCGCGGCCCCGGCATTGATCTGCTCGAGGACCTCGCTCACGAACGGGCGCGGCAGTTTGGTTAGGACAATAGTGGGGCCTATTTGTGCGACGCACAATGATAGGCAACTGTCACAACCCATGAGGAAATTGGGATGGCTGTTGAAGTAATCGGAGTACCGCCTTGTTGCGGTGCGGAAACTGCCGGTTTAGTTTGCGCGGATCGCGACCCACTGGCGCATCTGCGTTCGACGGTCGCACCCAAGGGGCGATTCTGTCAGTGTCGCCCAGCTTCTATCAGGCGGCGGGGCCGGGAATGAAGGGTCAGGTAGTCGAGCAATACGAGCGCAGGCTTGCGCTCGCCCAGCTCGAGCCCGACGAGGCGCAACGCGCTGCGGCGCGGCGTCTCGACCAACTTGCGGCTGAGCTCGCCGGCTATCGTCCGGCGAAGCCGGGGCTGCTCGCGGGCCTGTTCTTTCCTCGCGTCGTGCCCCCGAGGGGTGTCTACCTGCACGGCGCGGTCGGGCGCGGCAAGACCATGCTCATGGATCTCTTCTTCGAGGCCGTGACGTTCGCGCCCAAGCGGCGGCTGCACTTCCACGAGTTCATGGTGGAGGTTCACGAGCGCATCCAGCGCGGGCGCGCAACCACGGACGGCGATCCCATTCCATTCGTCGCGGGCGAGATCGCGGCCGACACGGCGCTCCTTTGCCTCGACGAGCTGACTGTCACCGACATCGCCGACGCGATGATCGTGGCGCGCCTGTTCAAGGTTCTGTTCGAGCGTGGCCTCGTGGTTGTTGCAACCTCCAACGCGGCGCCGAGCCGGCTCTACTGGAATGGTCTCAACCGGCAGCTGTTCCTGCCGTTCATTGCGCTCATCGAGCAGAACCTGGATGTGGTCGAGCTCGTGGCGCAGAAGGATTTCCGTCTCGATAAGCTTTCGGGGCGCCAACTCTATTTCTCCCCCTGCGACCCAGCGGCCCGCGCCGGCGTGGATGATCACTGGCGGCGTCTTACGAACGGCCATCCGGCGGGACCGGCGGAGCTCGAGGTCATGGGGCGAACTCTGGAGGTGCCGCTGGCGTCCGGGGCGTTGCCAGGTTCGACTTCAACGACCTGTGCGAGAGGGCTCTCGGCGCGAACGACTTCCTGCACATCGCGCACGCGTTTCATACGGTGATCCTCGAAGGCATTCCGGTGCTGACGCCCGACCGGCGCAATGCGGCGCGGCGGCTCATCCATCTGATCGACACACTCTATGATAACCGGATGTGCCTCATCGCTTCCGCCGAGGCGGAGCCCGATCTCCTCTATCCGGCGGGCGACGGAGCCGTTCTGTTCGAACGCACGGCGTCGCGGCTCATGGAGATGCGCAGCGAGGCGTATCTCACCACGCGCGCCACGGCGCGCGCCGTCACGAGGTGATCAAGCGGCCGGCGCAGCTCTAGCCTCAGGCTGACGGCAACTTCGCTCGCAAATGATCGCGAACCCCGCTCATCGCTGTGGACCGGCAGCAAAATGATCAGAAATCATACGAATTGCCCTGTCTTGCGACGGCGTATTCGCGTTTAACACTGGCTGCATCGTGCCATAGCCAAAATGGCTATGAGTTTTTGTAGGGTCGCGCTTGAGCGTTGAGGGATTTCGTCTTACGAAATCTTACGTCGGTGCATTTCGCGTGTGCGAGACAACAGGGTGAACACCGATCCCACGCTTCGGCTCGACAACAGAACCCGGGGCCTAGCCCCACTGACAGGGAGATGACCCTCTATGGCGCGGACGAAGATCGCGTTGATCGGCGGCGGCATGATCGGCGGCACGCTTGCTCATCTGATCGGCCTCAAAGAGCTCGGCGACGTGGTGATTTTCGACGTCGCGGAGGGGATGCCGCAGGGCAAGGCCCTCGATATCGCCCAGTCGGGCGCGGTGGATGGGTTCGATTGCACGCTCAAGGGCACGAACGCCTACGCGGATATCGAGGGCGCGAGCGTCTGCATCGTCACCGCTGGCGTGCCACGCAAGCCCGGCATGAGCCGTGACGACCTGATCGGCATCAACCTCAAGGTCATGGAGCAGGTCGGCGCGGGCATCCGCAAGTATGCGCCCGGAGCCTTCGTCATCGTCATCACCAACCCGCTCGACGCCATGGTGTGGGCGCTGCAGAAGGCCTCGGGCCTGCCGCGCAACATGGTGATCGGCATGGCGGGCGTGCTCGACACGGCGCGGTTCCGTCATTTCCTGGCCGAAGAGTTCCGCGTGTCGATCGAGGATGTCTCGGCTTTCGTGCTCGGCGGGCACGGCGACGACATGGTGCCGCTGGTGCGCTATTCGACAGTCGGCGGCATCCCGTTGCCGGACCTCGTCAAAATGGGCTGGATCCGGCAGGAGCGTCTCGACCAGATCGTGGACCGGACGCGCAAGGGCGGCGGCGAGATCGTGGCGCTGCTCAAGACCGGCTCCGCCTTCTACGCTCCGGCGGCGTCCGCCATCGCGATGGCCGAGAGCTTCCTCAAGGACAAGAAGCGCGTGCTGCCATGCGCCGCGTACCTCAACGGTGAATACGGTGTTAAAGGGCTTTATGTCGGCGTGCCGGTGATTATCGGCTCGGGCGGCACGGAGCGGGTTGTCGAGATCGATCTCAACTCTGCCGAAAGGGCCATGCTCATGAAGTCGATCGAGTCCGTGAAGGGTCTCGTCGATGCCTGCATCAAGATCAATCCGCAACTCGGCTCATAGGGATTTTCGAGCGCGTTGCGATTTAACGGGTGGCTCGGGGATTGCGGGCGTTTGTCCGCTTCGGTTTGATTTTTCCTCCCGGTCACCACACCCACAGCACGGGGCCTATTTCTGCTGCCCCTCGACCGGATCGGCCAGTTCATGAACATCCACGAGCATCAGGCTAAAGACCTTCTCGCAAAATACGGCGTCGAGGCCGGCAAGGGCTTCGTCGCCTTCAGCCCGGACGAGGTCGAGAAGGCCGCGGCCGGGATCAGCACGCCGACCATCGTGGTCAAGGCGCAGATCCATGCCGGCGGACGCGGCAAGGGCAAGTTCAAGGAGCCCGCGGCGGGCGACAAGGGCGGCGTTCGCTTCGCCAAGACGCCGGGCGAGGCCAAGAAGCTCGCCGAGCAGATGCTGGGGAACACTCTCGTCACCATCCAGACCGGCGCGGCGGGGCGCACCGTTCGACGCATCTATATCCAGGACGCTGTCGATATTGCCCGCGAGCTCTATCTCTCCGCGCTCGTTGATCGCGCAACCTCGCGCGTCGCGTTCATCGCCTCGACCGAAGGCGGCATGGACATCGAGAAGGTGGCGCACGATACGCCAGACAAGATCTTCACGATGACGATCGATCCGGCATCGGGTCTGCAGCCGTTCCACTCGCGCAAGCTCGCATTCGCGCTGGGCCTCAAGGGCGACCAGGTGAAACAGTGCGCGAAGATGGTGGAGGGGCTCTACAAGCTGATCCTCGACAAGGACATGAGCCTGCTCGAAATCAACCCGCTGGTGGTGACGAAGGACGGCCAGCTGCTCTGCCTCGACGCCAAAATGAACTTCGACGGCAACGCGCTGTTCCGCCATCCCGACATCGTCGCGCTGCGCGACGAGACGGAAGAAGATCCGATGGAGATCGAGGCGGCAAAGTACGAGCTGTCGTACATCAAGCTCGACGGCATCGATCGGCTGCATGGTCAACGGCGCCGGCCTCGCCATGGCGACCATGGACATCATCAAGCTCTACGGCGCGGAGCCCGCCAACTTCCTCGACGTCGGCGGCGGCGCCTCCAAGGAAAAGGTGCAGGCGGCGTTCAAGATCATCCTCTCCGACCCGTCGGTGAAGGGCATTCTCGTCAACATCTTCGGCGGCATCATGCGTTGCGACATCATCGCCGACGGCATCGTGGCCGCCGCGCGCGAGATGGCGATCACGGTGCCGCTGGTGGTTCGCCTCGAAGGCACGAACGTCGATCTCGGCAAGGAAATCCTGGCCAAGAGCGGTCTCAAGATCGTCCCCGCCGACGATCTCGCCGACGCCGCTGCAAAAATCACATCTGCGATCAAGGCGGCCGCCTGAGCACATCAGCGCGTCGCGAACGCCGAGGCAAGGAATTTCTGATGTCTATTCTCGTCGACAAGAACACGATCACGATCTGCCAGGGTCTCACGGGCAGCCAGGGCACCTTCCACACCAAGCAGGCGCGCAGCTACGGCACCAAGGTTGCCGGCGGCGTGACGCCGGGCAAAGGCGGCACAAAGCACGCCGATCCCGAGCTTGCGGACCTGCCGCTGTTCGATACGGTCGCCGAAGCGAAGAAGGTGACGGGCGCGAACGCCGTCGGCGATCTATGTTCCGCCGCCATTTGCGGCCGACGCCATCCTCGAAGCCATCGACGCCGGCATGCCGCTCATCATTTGCATCACGGAAGGCATTCCGGTGCTCGACATGGTGCAAGGTGAAGCGGGCGCTGCAAGGGTCGAAGTCGCGCCTCATCGGGCCCAACTGCCCCGGCGTGCTGACGCCCAAGGAATGCAAGATCGGCATCATGCCCGGCAACATCTTCCGCAAGGGTAAGGTCGGCATCGTCTCGCGCTCGGGCACGCTCACTTACGAAGCCGTAAAGCAGACGACGGACGCGGGCCTCGGCCAGTCGACGGCGGTCGGCATCGGCGGCGATCCGGTCAAGGGCACCGAGCATCATCGACGTGCTCGAGCTGTTGCTCGCCGATCCCGAGACTGAATCCATCATCATGATCGGCGAGATCGGCGGCTCGGCCGAGGAAGAAGCTGCCGAATTTCTGATCAGCGAGGCCAAGAAGGGCCGCAAGAAGCCGATGGCGGGCTTCATCGCGGGCATGACGGCGCCGCCAGGACGGCGCATGGGCCATGCCGGCGCGATCATCTCGGGCGGGCAGGGACGTGCCGAAGACAAGGTCGAAGCCATGCGCCGCGCCGGTATCGCGATCGCAGACAGCCCGGCTTCGCTGGGGACGACGCTAAGTAAAGTCTTAAAGGGGTGATAGGAACAGTCTACCACTACCGCAACGCACACGAAGGGCGCGCAAGAACTCGAAAACTGCCCTGGAGAGGACGATCTCTTTTGTGCTCGGCGCGGCGCCGGGAAAAAAGCGAGATCTCACATGTCACGTCAAGAGACGAACAAGCAGTTCCTGCAGACCTCTTTTCTGAATGGCGTAAATGCGCCCTACATCGAAGAGCTGCAGTCCCAGTACGACAAGAATCCCAGCTCCGTCACCGACGAGTGGCGCCACTTCTTCGAGAGCCTCAAGGACGATCGCAAGCCAGGCGGAGATGATGGCGCCCGCAACGGCGAGCCGTCATGGGCTCCGCCGCTTGCGGAGCTCCAGGGCACCAGCACCGAGCTCATTGCGGCGCTGACCGGCGATTACGGCGAGGACGGAGCGCGGCGCTGCGCGACAAGATCCAGCAGCAGGCGCACATCAATGGCTTCGACATGACGCCTGCTGCGTCGCTCCGAGCCATCCAGGACAGCATTCGCGCCATCATGGTGATCCGCGCCTATCGCGTCATGGGTCACTTCGCGGCCAATCTCGATCCCCTGGGTCTTGCCGAGCGGCAAGGTGCACAAGGAGCTCAAGGTCGAGACCTACGGCTTCACGGAGGCCGATCTCGACCGGCCGATCTTCATCGACCGCTATCTCGGCCTCGAGACGGCGACGATCCGGCAGATCGTCAAGATCCTGCGGCGCACCTATTGCCGCAAGATCGGCTACCAGTTCATGCACATCACGTCGCCGGCGCAGAAATCCTGGATCCAGCAGCGCATCGAAGGCGAGGAGAAGGACGTCCGCTTCACCGTCCAGGGCAAGCGGGCGATCCTCAACAAGCTGATCGAGGCGGAACTGTTCGAGCGTTTCGCCGACGTGAAATACACGGGCACCAAGCGTTTCGGCCTCGACGGCGCCGAATCCATGATCCCGGCTCTCGAGCAGATCATCAAGCGCGGCGGCCAGCTCGGCGTCAAAGAAATCGTCATCGGCATGGCGCATCGCGGACGCCTCAACGTGCTCAGCAATGTCATGAGCAAGCCGTTCCGCGCCATCTTCAACGAGTTCAAGGGCGGATCGTGGAAGCCCGACGACGTCGAAGGCTCGGGCGACGTGAAGTATCATCTCGGTGCTTCGTCAGACCGGGATTTCGACGGCAACAACGTGCATTTGTCGCTGACCGCCAACCCGTCGCATCTCGAGATCGTCGATCCGGTGGTGCTGGGCAAAGTGCGCGCTAAGCAGGACCAGCTCAACTGCGACCCGAGCGAGCGCACGCCGGTGATGCCGCTTCTCATTCATGGCGATGCGGCGTTCGCCGGCCAGGGCGTGGTGGCCGAATGCTTCGGCCTATCGGGCCTCAAGGGGCACCGCACCGGCGGCTCCATCCATTTCATCATCAACAACCAGATCGGGTTCACGACGGCTCCGCGTCATTCGCGGTCGTCGCCCTACTGCTCGGATGTGGCGCGCATGATCGAGGCGCCGATCTTCCATGTGAACGGCGACGATCCCGAAGCCGTCGTGCATGTGGCGAGGGTCGCGACCGAGTTCCGGCAGAAGTTCCAGAAGCCGGTCGTCATCGACATGTTCTGCTATCGCCGCTTCGGTCACAACGAGACCGACGAGCCGATGTTCACGCAGCCGCTGATGTACAGCGCCATCAAGCAGCATCCGTCGGCGGTCGAGATCTACTCGAAGCAGCTTGCGGAAGAGGGTGTCGTTTCGGCGGAAGAAGCCGACACGATGAAGGGCGAGTTCCGCGCCCAGCTCGAGGAAGAGCTCAAGGCGGCGGAAGCATTCAAGCCGAACAAGGCCGATTGGCTGGATGGACGCTGGTCGGGCGTCGGCTTCGCGGAAGGCGACGAACGGCGCGGCAATACCGGCGTGCCGCTCGATAAGCTGCGCGAGATCGGCAAGCGCATCGCGACGTTGCCGTCGGATTTCGCCGCTCACAAGACGATCGTGAAGCTGTTCGAGCGCCGGCACGAGATGATCGCGAAAGGCGAAGGTCTCGACTGGTCGATGGCGGAGCTTATGGCTTTCGGCACGCTCATCAACGAAGGTTTTCCCGTCAGGCTTTCCGGACAGGACTGCGAGCGCGGCACGTTCTCGCAACGCCACTCGGTCATCATCGACCAGAATACCGAGCGCCGCTACACGCCGCTGCGCCATCTCGCGCCCAATCAGGCGCGCTTCGAGGTCATCAACTCGATGCTGTCGGAAGAAGCCGTGCTTGGTTTCGAGTATGGCTATTCGCTGGCGGAACCGAATGCGCTCGTCGCCTGGGAAGCGCAGTTCGGCGATTTCGCCAACGGCGCGCAGGTCGTGTTCGATCAGTTCATTTCGTCAGGCGAGCGCAAGTGGCTGCGCATGTGCGGTCTCGTGTGCCTGCTGCCGCACGGCTACGAAGGCCAGGGTCCGGAGCATTCGTCGGCACGGCTCGAGCGCTTCCTGCAGCTTTGCGCCGAAGATAATCTGGCAGGTCGCGAACTGCACGACGCCCGCGAACTACTTCCACATCCTGCGCCGGCAGCTGCACCGCAAGTTCCGCAAGCCGCTCATTCTGATGACGCCGAAGTCTCTGCTCCGGCACAAGCGCGTCGTCTCGCGGCTCGACGAGCTAGGCCCGGGCACCACGTTCCATCGCGTTCTCTGGGACGAATCGCTCAAGCGGCCGGATGCCGAGATCAAGCGCGTCATCATGTGCTCCGGCAAGGTCTACTACGACATTGCCGACGCCCGCGACGCGGACGGCAGGGATGACGTCTATATCATGCGCCTCGAGCAGCTTTATCCGTTCCCGGCGCGCGCGCTCCTGCACGAGCTGTCGCGCTTTCCGAACGCCGACTTCGTGTGGTGTCAGGAGGAACCCCGCAACATGGGTGCCTGGACATTCGTCGAAGCCCTCATTCCGTGGGTTCTGGACCGTTTGACGCCGGCGGGCCGCCGCCTCAGGTACACAGGCCGGGCCGCATCGGCGTCGACGGCGACCGGACTCATGAGCAAGCATATCCAGGAGCAGAAGGCGCTCGTCAGCGATGCCCTGAACGGGTGATCGGACGGGCCCACGGGTTGAGCGGATGAACGATCCGCAAGGCACGAACAGAGATAGAAATGACGGCGAGGCCAGTATGTCGATAGAGATCCGTGTGCCAACGCTCGGTGAGTCAGTCACCGAAGCGACCGTGGGCAAATGGCTCAAGAAGCCAGGTGATCAGGTCAAGGCCGACGAGCCGCTGGTCGAGCTTGAGACGGACAAGGTGACGGTCGAGGTGCCGTCGCCGGTGACCGGTCAGCTTGCGGAGATCATGGTGCAGCAGGGGACGCAGTTGCGATCGGTGCGGTGCTCGGATCGATGTCGGAAGGTGGAGCGGCTGCTTCGCCTCCCCCGGCTGCGGCGAAGAGCGCGCCCAAGCCTGCTGAAGCGCCCGCCAAGGCTGCGGCTCCCGCGAGAGCCGAGCCTGCGGCAAAGCCCCATTCGGGCGGAAACGGCTCGTCGCAGACGCCGCCGAGCCCCGCGGCGCGCAAGTATCTGGCCGAAGCCGGACTGCAGTCCGATGACGTCGTCGGATCAGGACGTCGCGGGCAGATGCTGAAGGAGGACATCACCGAAGCCTTGAAGCGAACGTCGCTCAGCTCGAGTGCGGCTCCGGCACCAGGAGGCTCCTGCCCCAGCCCAAGAGGCGCGCGTGCAGGTTCCGGCGCAGGCGCCGCCTCCGCCAGCTCCGAGCCGCGAGCTGCGCGTGCCATCGACCGTCAGCGAAAGCGGCCGCGAAGAACGCGTGCGCATGACGCGGCTCCGCCAGACCATCGCGGTGCAGGCTCAAGGAAGCTCAGAACAGCGCGGCGATGCTGACCACGTTCAATGACGCCGACATGTCGGCGGTCATGGCGATGCGCAGCCAATACAAGGAACTGTTCGAGAAGCCGCCACGGCGTCAAGCTCGGCTTCATGGGCTTCTTCGTCAAAGCCTGCATCCAGGCCCTGCGCGAGATCCCGTCGGTCAACGCCGAGATCGACGGCGATGAGATCATCTACAAGAACTACTACCACATCGGCGTCGCCGTCGGCACGGACCGCGGTCTCGTGGTGCCGGTGCTGCGCGAAGCCGACCGCATGTCGATTGCGGAGATCGAAGGCCTCATCGCGGACTTCGGCAAGCGCGCGCGCGACGGCAAGCTTTCCATCGCCGACATGCAGGGTGGCACGTTCACGATCTCGAACGGCGGCGTCTATGGCTCCATGCTGTCGACGCCGATCCTCAACGCGCCGCAGTCGGGCATCCTCGGCATGCACCGCATCGAGGAGCGGCCGGTGGTTAGAAACGGACAGATCGTTGCGCGTCCGATGATGTATCTGGCGCTCAGCTACGATCATCGCCTCGTCGACGGCAAAGAGGCGGTGACGTTCCTGTCGCGCGTCAAGGAATGCCTCGAGGATCCGCAGCGCTTCATTCTGGAGCTGTGAGATCAATGCCCGGACCTTATGATCTGATCGTCATCGGCAGTGGACCGGGCGGCTATGTGTGCGCCATCCGCGCGGCGCAGCTCGGCCTCAAGGTGGCCATCGTCGAGAAGCGCGCCACGCTTTGGCGGCACCTGCCTCAACGTCGGCTGCATTCCGTCGAAGGCGCTGCTGCATGCGTCCGAGCTTTACGAGGAAGCCCAGCACGGCTTCGGGCGCATGGGCATCGGCGTCGAGCCGACGCTCGATCTCGGCCGCATGCTGGCGTTCAAGGACGAGGGCGTGAAGGGCAACGTCGACGGCGTGGCCTACCTGCTCAAGAAGAACAAGATCGAGACCGTGCTTGGCACGGGCCGCATCGCGGCGCCGGGCGTCGTCGACGTGGCGCAAGCCGGATGGCGGCACGACGCAGCTCCAGACGCAAGGCCATCGTCATCGCGACCGGATCGGACGTGGCGCGGCTGCCCGGCATCGATATCGACGAGACAGCAGGTCGTGTCGTCGACCGGCGCGCTGTCGCTTCCCGAGGTGCCGAAGCGCATGCTGGTGGTCGGCGCGGGCGTGATCGGCCTCGAGCTTGGCTCGGTATGGCGGCGGCTCGGCTCACAGGTGACCGTGGTCGAGTTCCTGGACCGCATTCTGCCGGGCATGGACGGCGAGGTCGCGAAGTCGCTCGAGCGATCTGTTCACCAAGCAGGGCATGACGTTCCGGCTCGGCTCCAAGGTGACGGCGAGTTCAGAAGAACGGTGCGGGCCTCGACGTGACGCTCGAGCCGGCGAAGGGCGATGGCGCACGGCTGAGACGATCGAGCACCGATGTCGTGCTGGTTTCCATCGGGCGCGTGCCGTTCACGGAAGGGCTTGGGCTCGACGAGGTGGGCGTGGTGCAGGACAACCGCGGGCGCATCATCGTCAACGGCGAGTTCGAGACCAACGTCACCGGCATCTTCGCCATCGGCGACGTCATCGCGGGGCCGATGCTGGCGCACAAGGCCGAGGACGAGGGCATCGCGGTTGCCGAGATTCTCGCCGGGCAGGCCGGAGGCGTCAATCACGACGTCATTCCGAACGTGATCTACACCTCGCCGGAAGTGGCGTCGGTGGGCAAGTCCGAGGAAGAGCTGAAGGCCGCCGGGCGTCGCCTACAACGTCGGCAAGTTTCCGTTCACGGCCAACGGCCGCGCCAAGGTCAACAAGACGACGGACGGCTTCGTCAAGGTTCTGGCCGACGCCGAGACGGACCGCATTCTCGGCGTGCACATCATCGGCGCCAACGCCAGCGAGCTGATCGCGGAAGCCGCCGTGATCATGGAGTTCGGCGGCTCGGCCGAGGATCTGGCCCGCACGTGCCACGCGCATCCGACGCTGTCGGAAGTCGGTGAAGGAAGCAGCCATGGGCGTGGCCAAGCGCTCCATTCATATGTGACGGGCCGAGGCTACTCGATGGGTGTTATCGTGTAGCCGGCGTCGCGCAGCAGCGTGACGAGGCCGGTTTTCTCCGGCAGGTGCAAAGCACCAACAGCGATGAAAGCCCCGCCAGCGGAAAGATAGGGCAGAGCGGCATCGCGCATCTTCTGATTGCGTTCGATGATGAGCCGCTGCTTGAAGCCCTCGAACGCTTCTGCGCCGACGCCTGCCTTCTCAGCGAGCGCAAGCTGTAGCTGCCAAGCCGCGCCCATTCTGCGGTTGAGATAGAGGTTGACCATCGTTTCCATGAGGTCGTCGGTTTTGTCAGCGAGCGCCAGGTTGGCGCGCAGCATTCCGATCTGCTGATCGTCCGGAACGGAGGACAGGGCGGCGAGCTGCTGCTCGATGGTCTCGAGGCCCGCCACCGGCTTGCCGAGCGCCTTGGCCTGTTCGGAAATGGCCATGTCGAGGACGTTGACGCCACTCTGGACCTTGCTGCGCTCGCAGTCCGACGCGGCGATGAGCATGGTGACGATCCACGGGCGATAGACGCGCGCCAGGGCGCCCGGAATGCCGGCTTTGTCGACGGCCTTGCTGACGAGCTGGAATTCTTCCGCTGTGAGCAACGCATCCAGCGTCTTGCCGTCCGTGAACATGGCAGACTTAGCCGCCGCCGTGAGCGCTGCTGCCGTCGTGGCGGGTGAAACGTCGGCGGCTTCAAGCAGTACGGTTGTCGAGGCTGAAAGGGCCGACTGCGTCTTGTCGGACAGCCTGGTCACGCGCTCGTCGGTGAGATGGACGGTGCCGAATAGGTGGGATGGCGGCTTGCCTTGCTTTTCAATTTTCCAAAGCAGGGCGCTGCCGTTTTCGGTGGCCTTGGCCTCGCTCAACAAGCGGTCGAACAGAGGACGATCGCTGAGCGCAAGCTCGGACAGCAGATCCCTGCCGACGCAGGTGGCGGAGGTCGTCGTGGCGGGAGGGAGCGGTTTCTTTTCGTCGCCGGACGCAGTCTGATGTGACGCGAGGCTCATGACTGCGGCGAAAAATGCCGCTTTTACGATGGTACGCACGTACTTCACTCCAGGTGTCATGACTGGGGTTCTGGCTGCAGCGATAGCGGATTTAGGACTTCGATGCAAAATTGGGCGTCATCCTGCCGGTCGTAAACGCTCTGAGCGGCGGTCAGTTGCGCATCGGGCGATGCAGTTACGAGCTAAGCGCGCGGATGGGCGAGATCGTAGACCTCGAGCAGGCGGTCGCGATCGACCTCCGTATAGACCTGCGTGGTCGACAGAGAGGCGTGGCCCAATAGCTCCTGAATCTCGCGCAGACCGGCGCCGGAAGATAACAGATGTGTAGCGAACGAATGCCGCAAGGCATGCGGTGTTGCGGTCTGCGGCAGATCGAGTGCATCGCGCATGCGGGCGATGGCGAGCTGAATAATGCGCGGAGACAGCGGGCCGCCCTTGGCGCCGACGAACAACGGGCCGTCCGGGACAAGCGCGTGCGGGCAAAGCGAAATGTAGCGCTCGATAGCGGACTGCGTGACCGCCAGCACGGGCACCATGCGCTCCTTGCCGCCCTTGCCGACGATGCGCAAAACGTCGCGGCCGGCGACAGGCGCATCGCGCCGGGTGATGCCGAGGGCCTCGGAAATACGCAATCCAGAGCCATAAAGAAGCAGCAATACGGCGGTGTCGCGAGCTTCGATCCATTCCTCAGCGCCCGTTGCTGCACCTGCTTCGACGACGGACGCAGCTTTGGCGATGGTCAGAGGCTTCGGCACAGAATGAGGAATGCGGGGACGCGCTACCTGATGCACGGCGCGGCTCGCTACGTGGCCCGTGTGCTCCAGCCAGCGAAAGAATGTGCGAAGTGCAGAGAGCGATCGCGCCAGCGAACGGCTCGTTGCGCCAGTTTGGCGGCGTGCCGCCATCAGGCGGCGGAAGGCTTTGACATCCAGTCGTGCAAGATCGCCGAGGCAGGGCTCGTGACCCAGATCGTCGCGCAGAAAGCCCATAAATTGGCGCAAATCGCGCTCATAGGCGTCGAGCGTCGCGGCCGTATATCCGCGCTCGAGCGCAAGGTGCGCGAGCCAAGCTGCAGCGGCGTCGCCGAGATCATGCGCGAGCGGCAGGCCGCTTTCGTTCCTGATTCTGTCTCTCGTCATGATGCCACCCTCAGGGCGCTCGTCTTAAAGAAGCATAAACTGCTTCGCACATCAGCGGCGCATGTAGGGCGCAAAAAGGCCCGGATTCATTGATCTTTCGGTTGCCGACGACATCGCTCCTTCTACTGCACGACGCAGAAAGCCGCTAAAATACGCGATTATATTGCACTCGACGCTGTGTTGGCGATTGAACTGGACGCTGTGGCGGTGCTATGCAACGCGGCGATCGGGGAGCTGGAGATCCCGATATCGTTCGAGAGGACCGTTGCGCTTGCAAGCGTGTCCCAAACTCCAGCTTGGAGCGAAAAGTTGCAGACTTATTAATTCAGTGGGTGCGCAAACTCATACTTTTTGTATGGTTTTGCGGTCATTGATTCTTTATTCGAGGAAACTCTCATGGCTAAAACCGTAACCAAAGCTGCCCCGAAGCCGGCCGCCAAATCAGCTGCGAAGCCAGCTGCCAAAACGGCTGCAAAGGTGGACACCGTAACGCTCCGTCACATCGGTACCGCGCTTTCTGAAGCTCACGACCTTCCCAAGAAGCAGGCCAACGCCGTGCTCGAGGATCTGGTCGCGCTGATCACCAAGCACCTCAAGAAGGGCGACCGTATTCGCATCGGCGGCCTCGGCATTCTGCAGGTTCGCAAGCGCCCGGCACGTCTCGGCCGCAACCCTGCGACCGGCGAGACGATCAAGATCAAGGCAAGCAAGAAGGTTGCCTTCCGCGCTGCGAAAGATCTCAAAGAAGCGATCTAATCCGTTTTCTACGGGTTATCAGGGCCGGCCGGCCGTTTCGACGGCCAGCCGCCCTAAATTCGCTTCTTCGTTCGATGAGCTATTAATGCCCCCGAGCCAATTGCGTCACAGGATCGATTGGCCGGTCTTTTTCCAATCGGCAACAAATGCGGCTAAGCCGGCGTCCGTCAGGGGGTGCTTCACCAGCGCCTTCAGGATCGACGTCGGCATCGTTGCGACGTCGGCGCCGATGAGCGCCGCGTCGCGCACATGCCCGACGGTGCGGATCGAGGCAGCGAGAATGTCAGTCTCGAGATCCTGATAATTGTCGTAGATGGTGCGGATCTCGCGAATGAGGTCCATGCCGTTCAGGCCGATGTCGTCGAGGCGGCCGATGAACGGCGACACGAACGTTGCGCCCGCCTTGGCGGCGAGCAGGGCCTGATTGGCCGAGAAACACAGCGTTACATTGACCATCGTGCCGTCCGACGTCAGCGCTTTGCAGGCTTTGAGGCCGTCGAACGTGAGCGGGACCTTGATGGTGACGTTGGTGGCGATCTTCCGGAGGACAGCTGCCTCCTTCATCATGCCCTCGTAATCCGTGGCGGCGACTTCGGCCGATACCGGTCCGGGAACGATGGCGCAAATCTCGGCGATGGTCTGTTTGAAATCGCGGCCCGACTTGGCGATAAGCGACGGATTGGTGGTGACGCCGTCAAGCAGTCCGGTCGAAGCCAAGTCCTTGATCTCGCCTACGTCGGCGGTATCGACGAAGAATTTCATGCCTATTAGGTCCTTCTTATTTCCCTTGGTCCGTCGCCTTGTGCGACGGGAAGGGTGGGAGCGTTGCCGTCAACTCGCCATGTGCGCGAGCCTAGGCTATCCCCATGAGTCGTGAGTTCTAGCTTCTAATCTGGCGACCGCACAGTTGGATAGTCTGCTTGGCATTAATGTGGAAAGCGAGCACGAGGCAAAGGCGCTCGTGCCCGTGCTGCTGCCGGTTGCGCTGGAACAGACCTACGACTACGTCGTCCCCGCAGGACATTCTCCCGAACCCGGCGCCTTTTATGTCGTCCCGTTCGGGGCGCAGCATCGCATAGGCGTGGTGTGGGATACGCGCGTGGGAGGCGGCGAGCGCCCGGCCGATCCGAAAAAGCTCAAGGCGCTGCTCGAGCCTCTGGATGTGCCGCCGCTGCCGGCAGAATCCATGCGTTTCGCCGAGTGGATCGCGAAATACACGCTGGCGCCGCTCGGCATGGTGCTGCGCATGATGATGAGCGCGCAGGCCGTTTTCGAACCCGTCAAGCCGCGTTTCGGCGTGCGGCATGTGGCGGACGCGGGCGAGCCGCCGCGCATGACGCCGGCCAGAAAGCGCGCGCTCGAGATCGCAAGCGACGGGCTGATCCGATCCAAATCGCAGCTGGCGCAGGAGGCCGGATGCTCGTCCGGCGTCGTCGATGGGCTCGTGCAATCGGGCAATCTGGTCGACGTGGCGATACCGGAAAAGCGCTATCCGCTTCCTGATCCGGAGCATCGCGAGACGGAGTTCACGGACGAGCCAGACGCAGGCCGTTCATGCGCTGGTGTCGGCCATCGATGGGCGCAATTTCACGGTTTCCCTCCTCGACGGCGTGACCGGCTCCGGCAAGACCGAGGTTTATTACGAGGCCGTAGCCGAGACGCTGCGGCTCGGACGGCAGGCGCTCATCATGCTGCCGGAAATCGCGCTCACCGGGCAGTTCATGAACCGCTTCGCGGCGCGCTTCGGCTGCATGCCAGTCGAGTGGCACTCGGCGCTGTCGTCGGCGGAGCGCGGACGCACATGGCGCGCGGCGGCTACGGGCGAAGCGCGAGTTGTCGTCGGCGCGCGTTCGGCGCTGTTCCTGCCCTTCAGTGATCTCGGGCTCGTCGTCGTCGACGAGGAGCATGACGCAGGCTTCAAGCAGGACGACCGCGTTCATTATCAGGCGCGCGACATGAGCGTCGTGCGCGGCAGCATCGGCAAGTTTCCGGTCATTCTGGCTTCGGCGACGCCCTCCATCGAGAGCCACGTCAACGCCCGCACGGGCCGCTATCGCCACGTCATACTGCCCGGTCGCTTCACGGGCGTGGAGATGCCGCACGTGCAGGCGATCGACCTCAGGGCCAATCCACCAGAGAAGGGCCGGTGGCTGTCGCCGGTGCTGGTCGAGGCTTTGGCCGAGACACTGGCGCTGAAGCAGCAGTCGCTCCTGTTCCTGAACCGGCGCGGATATGCGCCGCTGACTTTGTGCAGGAGTTGCGGCCACCGGTTCGAATGTCCGCAATGCACGGCGTGGCTGGTCGAGCATCGTTTCCGCAATCGCCTCAACTGCCATCATTGCGGATTCTCTCTGCCGCTCCCGGAGGCGTGCCCGAAATGCGGCGAGGCGGGATCGCTCGTTGCTTGCGGGCCGGGCGTGGAGCGCGTGGCGGAAGAGGTGGTGGAGCGTTTTCCCGAAGCCAAGATCGCGCTGTTGTCGTCGGATCTCATTCCGGGCCTGACCGAGATGCGCCAAGTGATCGGCAGCATCGAGAATGGCGAAGTCGACATCATCATCGGCACGCAGATCGTGGCGAAGGGGCACAACTTTCCGCTGCTTTCGACGGTCGGCATCGTCGATGGGGATCTTGGCCTCTCGATGGGCGCAGACCCGCGCGCCGGCGAGCGCACGTTCCAGCTTCTGCATCAGGTGACGGGGCGCGCGGGACGCGTTCTCACGGAAGGGCGCGGCTTCGTGCAGACGCACATGCCGGAGCATCCGGTCATGGAGGCCATCATCTCGGGCGACCGCGAGGCGTTCCTCGTGCGCGAGATCGACATGCGGCGGCGCGGAATGCTGCCGCCGTTCGGGCGGCTGGCAGCGCTCGTGATCTCGGCGCGCGACAAGGAGATGGCGGAGAAGTTCGCTCGCGAGGTGGCGCGGCGGGCGCCGGCGTCGGAGCGCATCGACGTGCTGGGACCGGCCGAGGCACCGATTGCCGTGGTGCGGGGGCGGTATCGCTGGCGGCTTTTGGTCAAGGCGCCGCGGGAGATGGATATCCAGGGCTATATTCGCGCGTGGCTCGAGGCGCTGCCGAAGATCGCGGGCGACTTGCGCCTCACGGTCGATATCGATCCGTACAGCTTCCTCTAGTTTGATGAGACCGACGATTCACGCTTCGGACTGATGGGGTCCGGAGCGATCGTGGTCAAAAAAAGCGGCAGCGCGCCAGGCGTCCGCACGGACCCGACACGCTGCCTAACTCGCTCCAGTGACTCACGAAGCACGCGTCGCTTTGGAGGCGAAAAACGCGTGGCCCCGCAGGAGACCGTGATTCATGCGCCGCGCGGTGGGGCGTGGCGCGATCACAGTCTAGCGATGAGCCTCGGAAGCGAGGATCGCACCGACGGCGAGGATACCGAGACCGATGGCGACGCCTTTGGCGACGTTCTTGCCGTTGTGGTCGCGGCGATGGTGGCGGTCATGCCGATCATGGCGCCGGTAGTCGGAATACCGATTGTGCTTGTTGCTGCGGTATTTGTCGTAAGAGCTCGAGTAGGCGCGGTTATCGTGCTTGCGCCAGCCATCGCGGGCTTCGGCGGCGGTTGCAGCAAGCGGGCTCAGATTGGCGGCCAGCAGGCTGAAGGCAACGGCGGCAGACGTCGCGAATTTCTTGAAAGACATGGCTCTGTTCCCCTTTGGTCGATCCGTTCGCCGGAGCTACGCCGGCACGTTGGGATCATTGATAGCCAGGGGGCGCTGAACTCACTTTGAACGGATCGTGCAGCTGCCGTTCATGTTGGGGCGATGCCGCGTTCTCCGAGAGTAGGGCGCTTATACAAGTCGCGCCGGGGAGCCTATTTGCTGCCCCGGCGCGCGGCTTGGACGATTTTCTCAGGTTGTGCTCAGCTCAGCGGAGATACGGGCAGAGCTTGCGGGTGCCGTCGTTGCTCAGGAAGGTCCCCGAGGAGGCATCGAACGAGCGGTAGCGCGACCGGCAACGGGCCACAGCATCGCCCGAGTATTCGGCCACGTCATCGTCGTCGTATTCATAGAAATCGTCGTAATAGCTGGGGCCGTAGTAATACGGCACTCCGTAGATAAACGGTCGACGGAAGCCACGGCCGTAGAAATGGCCGCGGGGGCCGTGCCAGCCGCCGTGGCCGTGGTGGCCGCCGCCGCCCCAATGGCCGCCGCCTCCATGGTGTCCTCCACCATGATGTCCGCCTCCGCCGCCGTGATGCCTGCCTCCGCCACCGCCACGCCGGACGAGGACGCTGGCATTAGGCGCGGCTTCCATATGGTTACCGACGTTTCCGATCGGCGCCGCGCCTGCCGACGGCACTTGAGCAAGTGCCATGAGCGGGATCGCCAGCAAGGCCGCGAGGCCTTTGCGCCGCGTTGTTTTCGATGTCATGCCTACATCTCCATTTCGCGTAAGGATCAGCCTTCCCCGAGCGTGATCCGGCTCGTGCTCTAGCTTCTTGATTTTGGGCAAAGGCTTCTCTGGATGCCGAAACGGATATGGGAACAGGCCGACCGATTGGTAGCCGTTCAGAAGAAAATTAAATCACTCCGAGGGGTGGAATAACCGGCGAGGGTTCAGCGTCGCGCGCCTGAAATATGCGGCGATCAGGACCGGTATGCCCGGTTGAAGCCTGGTAGCGCCCATGATACAGGAACCGCGGGTTTCAGGGGACGGCGTACTTGTCGGGTCGCGCCGGCGCGCTCTCTGCAGCTCAATCCCCTTCTCACTAAGGGCTGTGGTTTCGGCCGCGGGGCGCTTCAACCCCTTGATCATGCGAGATTTTTGACGTGGCGACAGACGAACCAATTCTGGCTGGTGTGGCAGCGCGATACGCAGCGGCCCTGTTTGATCTTGCGCAAGAGCAGAACGCAGTCTCCCAGGTCGAGAGCGATCTCGCAAAATTCCAGCAACTCTATGACGAGAGCGCCGACCTCCAGCGCCTCGTTCGCAGCCCCGTCATTGCTGCCGACGACCAGTCCCGCGCGCTCGTTGCCGTACTCGGGAAAGCCGGCGTTGGCCCCCTTACGCTGAACTTCTTCAAGCTCGCCGCCCGTAACAGGCGGCTTTTTGCTGTGCCGGACATGGTGCGCGCCTTCCGCGCCCTGGCCGCCAAGGCTCGCGGCGAAGTCATGGCCGAGGTCACGACGGCGCATCCGCTGACGGATGCTCAGGTCGAGGAGCTCAAAGAGACACTTAGGGCGTCGGTCGGCAAGACCGTGACGCTGGCATCTAAGGTGGACCCGTCGTTGCTCGGCGGGCTCGTCGTGAAGCTTGGCAGCCGCATGGTCGATTCTTCGCTCAAGACCAAACTCGCGGGTCTCAGGCTCTCGCTCAAGGGAGGGGTCTGACGCCCGAGCCCATGGCTCGAGCGGGCTTCTTCGCCGCCAAACGAACGATATCGAGCGGGTCCTCGGACCCAATCGCAAATAACGAATATCTAGAGAAAACGCCCCAATACACGAGGTCAAGTGATGGACATCCGGGCTGCAGAGATCACCTCGATCCTGAAGGAGCAGATCAAGAATTTCGGTGCGGAGGCTGAGGTCTCCGAGATCGGCCAAGTGCTGTCGGTCGGCGACGGCATTGCCCGCGTCTACGGTCTCGACAACGTCCAGGCCGGCGAAATGGTCGAGTTCCCCGGCGGCATTCGCGGCATGGCGCTCAACCTCGAAGCCGACAACGTCGGCGTCGTGATCTTCGGCGACGACCGCACCATCAAGGAAGGCGACACCGTCAAGCGCACCGGCGCCATCGTCGAGGTTCCGGTCGGCAAGGGCCTGCTCGGCCGCGTCGTGGACGGCCTCGGCAATCCGATCGACGGCAAGGGCCCCATCAAGTCCGACAAGCGCATGCGCGTCGACGTCAAGGCTCCCGGCATTCTGCCGCGCAAGTCGGTGCATGAGCCGATGGCGACCGGTCTCAAGGCGGTGGATGCTCTGATCCCGATCGGCCGCGGCCAGCGCGAGCTCATCATCGGCGATCGTCAGACCGGCAAGACGGCGATCATTCTCGACACGTTCCTCAACCAGAAGCCTGCCAACGCCGGCACCGACGAGACCGCCAAGCTCTATTGCGTGTATGTGGCCGTAGGCCAGAAGCGCTCGACGGTCGCCCAGTTCGTCAAGATCCTCGAGGAGCGCGGCGCGCTCGAATATTCGATCGTCGTCGCTGCGACCGCATCCGATCCGGCTCCCATGCAGTACCTGGCTCCGTTCACGGGCTGCACCATGGGCGAGTACTTCCGCGACAACGGCATGCATGCCGTGATCGCCTATGACGATCTCTCCAAGCAGGCCGTCGCCTACCGCCAGATGTCGCTCCTGCTGCGCCGCCCGCCGGGCCGCGAAGCTTATCCCGGCGACGTTTTCTATCTTCACTCTCGCCTGCTCGAGCGTGCCGCCAAGCTCGGCGACGCAGCCGGCAAGGGCTCGCTCACGGCGCTCCCCGTCATCGAAACGCAGGCCAACGACGTGTCGGCCTACATTCCGACCAACGTGATTTCGATCACCGACGGCCAGATCTTCCTCGAGACCGATCTCTTCTACCAGGGCATCCGTCCGGCCGTGAACGTCGGCCTCTCGGTGTCGCGCGTCGGATCGTCGGCGCAGACGAAGGCCATGAAGCAGGTCGCCGGCAAGATCAAGGGCGAGCTGGCGCAGTACCGCGAGATGGCGGCATTCGCGCAGTTCGGCTCGGATCTCGACGCCGCAACGCAGAAGATGCTCGCACGCGGCGCGCGCCTGACGGAGCTGCTGAAGCAGCCGCAGTTCTCTCCTCTCAAGATGGAGGAGCAGGTTGCGGTGATCTTCGCAGGCACGCGCGGCTATCTCGATGCGCTGCCGGTTTCGGCCGTCGGCCGTTTCGAGCAGAGCCTGCTCACGGAGCTGCGCGCGGAGAAGTCGATCCTCGACGCGGTCGCTGCCGAGAAGGCGCTGTCGCCGGATGCCGAAAAGAAGCTGGTCGCATTCCTCGACAAGTTTGCGAAGGGCTTCGCGGCCTAACAAAACGACCGTCCCGGTCGCGCGTTTGCGTGGCCGGGATTCAGGTTCTCGAGAAGCCGGAACAAGCAGGGAAGCTTAAGGCGCCATGCCGAGCTTAAAAGATCTCCGCAATCGCATCGCCTCGGTGAAGGCGACTCGCAAGATCACCAAGGCCATGCAGATGGTGGCGGCCGCGAAACTGCGCCGTGCGCAGGAAGCGGCGACCGCCGCTCGGCCTTATGCCGAGCACATGAATGCGGTGCTCGCCAATCTCAACAAGCGTGCCGTGCGCGAAGGGGCGACGCCGCTCCTGGTCGGCACCGGCCGCGATCAGGTTCACCTGCTCGTGGTCATGACGGCCGAGCGTGGTCTGTGCGGCGGCTTCAACACCAACATCGCCAAGCTGGCGCGCGCGGATGCGATGCGCCTGCTGTCGCAGGGCAAGACCGTCAAGATCGTCACGGTGGGCCGCAAGGGCGCGGACAACCTGCGCCGCGATCTCGGCCGCAATATCGTCGAGCGGATCGAGCTCAAGGGCATTCGCCAGCTCGGTTTCGTCAACGCCGAGGACATCGGCAAGAAGCTGCTCGCCATGTTCGAAGCCGGCGACTTCGACGTCGCGACGCTCTATTTCTCGGAATTCAAGAGCGTCATCGCGCAGAAGCCGACGGCGCTGCAGATCATTCCGGCCAAGCTTCCCGAGGTCGTCGCGGATGCGAAGGCCGGCGGCGCAGAGGCTATCGTCGAGTACGAGCCCGACGAGGACGCGATCCTCGGCTATCTCCTGACGCGCAACGTGTCGACGCAGATCTTCCGCGGTCTGCTCGAGAATGCTGCGTCCGAGCAGGGCGCACGCATGAGCGCCATGGATGCCGCGACGCGCAACGCCGGTGAAATGATCAACAAGCTGACGATCAAGTACAACCGTCAGCGTCAGGCGAACATCACCAAGGAACTCATCGAGATCATCTCGGGGGCGGAAGCGCTCTAGCCCGACTGGCAGCGCAGGACTCAACCGGTTCAGCGTCGACGGAGTAGACGATGGCCTATAAAACGACAGCGACGACGAAAGGCGGCCGCGACGGCCGCGCGATCCTCGAGGATGGCAAGCTCGCGCTGGCCATGGCGCTGCCGAAGGATCTCGGCGGTTCGGGCGAAGGCCACAACCCCGAGCAGCTTTTTGCGCTCGGCTGGTCGTCCTGCTTCGGCCAGGCCATCCTCGTGCTCGCCAAGAAGCATGGGCTCGATGGCCAGGCCGCAAAGGTGACCTGCAAGGTAACGCTCAACACGGAGGGCGGCTTCTCGCTCGCCGCCGATCTCAAGGTTGCGCTTCCCGGCGCCGACAAGGCCGCGCTCAGGCTCTCGTCGAGGAAGCTCATCAGATTTGTCCCTATTCAAAGGCAACGCGGGGCAACATCCCCGTAAAGTTGTCGGTCGCGTGATCACTGTCTGGAGAGGAAAATGGTAAGCAAGGTTGGCAAGGTTCGCCAGGTAATGGGCGCGGTCGTCGACGTACAGTTCGACGGACATCTGCCCGAGATTTTGAACGCGCTCGAAACCAAGAACCACGGCAATCGCCTGGTTCTCGAGGTGGCGCAGCATCTCGGCGAAAACACCGTGCGTACGATCGCCATGGACAGCTCCGAAGGTCTCGTCCGCGGCCAAGAGGTCTTCGACACGGGTTCGCCGATCATGGTGCCGGTGGGCGATGAGACGCTCGGGCGCATCATCAACGTCATCGGCGAGCCGGTCGACGAAGCCGGCCCCGTCAACACCAACGCCACGCGCGCCATCCATCAGCCGGCTCCGACTTTCGCGGAACAGGCGACGGAAGCGCAGATCCTCGTGACGGGCATCAAGGTCGTCGACCTGCTCGCGCCGTATGCCAAGGGCGGCAAGATCGGCCTCTTCGGCGGCGCCGGCGTCGGCAAGACGGTTCTCATCATGGAGCTGATCAACAACGTCGCCAAGGCGCACGGCGGCTACTCGGTGTTCGCCGGCGTCGGCGAGCGTACGCGTGAGGGCAACGACCTCTATCACGAGATGATCGAGTCGAACGTCAACATCGATCCGAAGAAGAACAACGGCTCGACCAAGGGCTCGAAGTGCGCCCTGGTGTACGGCCAGATGAACGAGCCGCCGGGCGCACGCATGCGCGTCGCGCTTTCGGGCCTCACCGTCGCCGAGGACTTCCGCGACAAGGGCCAGGACGTGCTGTTCTTCGTCGACAACATCTTCCGCTTCACGCAGGCGGGCTCGGAAGTGTCGGCGCTGCTCGGCCGTATTCCTTCGGCGGTCGGCTATCAGCCGACGCTTGCGACCGACATGGGCGCTCTGCAGGAGCGCATCACGACGACGCAGAAGGGCTCGATCACGTCCGTGCAGGCCATTTACGTTCCGGCCGACGACTTGACCGACCCGGCACCTGCAGCATCGTTCGCACATTTGGACGCGACGACCGTTCTTTCGCGCGCCATTGCTGAAAAGGGCATCTATCCGGCCGTCGATCCGCTCGACTCGACGTCGCGCATGCTCGATCCGCTCATCGTCGGCGAGGAGCACTACCAGGTTGCTCGCCGCGTGCAGTCGATCCTTCAGCGCTACAAGTCACTGCAGGACATCATCGCCATTCTCGGCATGGACGAGCTGTCGGAAGAGGACAAGCTCACGGTGGCACGCGCTCGCAAGATCGAGCGTTTCATGTCGCAGCCGTTCCACGTGGCCGAGGTGTTCACCGGCTCGCCCGGCAAGCTCGTCTCGCTCGCCGATACGATCAAGGGCTTCAAGGGCCTCTGCGACGGCGACTACGACCACCTGCCCGAGCCCGCCTTCTACATGGTAGGCGCGATCGAGGAAGCAGTCGCCAAGGCGGAGAAGCTCGCCGAGGCGGCCTAACACTGACGTTTAGATATTGCCCGGTCTCGTGGCGAGACCGGCTTCAAGGGGGCTGATATGGCGGGTGGTACGGCTAGCGGGACGACGACGTTCGGCTCCTGCTGCACGGAACTCAAAGAGGCAATGAGCGGCGAGGAGTTCGAGCCGCTCATCACTGTCGGCGAAGATGGCGTGCTTTACATGTCGGTCGGCCTCGTAGAGCTCGAGGACGAAGAGCCCGGCATGGTCGATCACCCGGTGTTCTTCTGCCCGTTCTGCAGCAAGCGTCTGCAGACACCGGAAGAGGTTCGGGCCAAGACCGAAGCCGCCGACAACGACGACGAATGAACACGGGAGGGCCCGCAGCACCCGGGGCTTTTCGAGCCTCGGGTGCTGCGGATCAAATCGGGCATCACGCCTTTGAGGCAGATCTGCTCGAGCGCGATATCAGGATGGCATAGACATGGCGCAGACTTTCAAATTCGAGCTCGTTAGCCCCGAGCGGATCGTGCTTTCGGGCGAAGCCGAGCAGGTGCTGCTGCCGGGCTCCGAAGGCGACATGACGATCCTGCCCGGCCATGCGCCCGTGGTTTCGACGCTGCGTCCGGGTGTGCTCGACGTCATCCTCGTCGGCAGCAAGGTCCGCATCTTCGTCAAGCAGGCGTTTGCTCAGGTCGAGCCGGACCGGCTGACTATTCTTGCCGAGAAGGCGTTCGATGTTGCCGGCGCCGGTCAGGCGGTGATCGCGGCCGAGCTTGCTGCAGCAGAAGCCGAGCTTGGCCAGGCCAAGGACGATGAGCAGCGGCTCTTCGCCAATCAGGCGATTGCTGCCTTGTCGGGCCTCAGGGCCGCACACTGAGCTTTGGAGGCACTCAAACAAAAAACGCCCCGGTGACGGGGCGTTTTTTTTATGAGCCGGCTATAGGTCTCAGGATTTTGCAGTCTCGGGATTGCGCGCCATGCGGCGCAGCAGCTGGCCGACATTCAGGATCAGGTTGCGGTCGATGGCGAAATAGATGCGCTCGCCCTTGAACAGCTTTTGTTCGCGGTCCCACGGGAACATCAGCGTGACGTCGAATTCGATGGGTTGGCCAGTTGACGGCAATCCCATCATGTCGCCGTGATGCACGCCGTTGAAATGGGCTTCTTCGACGACACCCTGCGGACCGATGAAGACGTTCACGACGGAGAAGCAGTTCTCGGGGAAGCCGGCGAGAAAGTCGCCGTAGAAAGCGGCCGCGCCGTCATGGCCGTGCCACGTGCGGCCGTTGTTGAGAATCGTGTATGTGCAATCTGGCGTCAGGGTGGCGAGCAGGCCCGGAATGTCGCCCCTATGCTCGGCCGCGATATGGTCGAGCCAGAGCTCCTTGACCTGATGATATTCGGCAGCGTCGAACGGAAGGCCGGTTTGCTCGTCAGCACCGTCGTTAAATGGGGGAAGTGTGCGAGTTACTCTATTCAACATCGACAGGTCTCACGCCTAAAGGACTAAGCCCAACGCTCTAACGCGCGCAGGGGTCCTTCATTTCAGTTTTGGACCAAATGTGCAAACGCACTGACGACCGTTTGGTAAATAGGTCTCTTGAAGGAAACAATGAGATCCGGCAGCTCTTCTGATCTGCGCCAGCTCCAACGGTCGAATTCGGCCTTGCCGTGCAGCGGGCGGATGTCGATTTCACTGTCGTCACCCCAGAAGCGCATGGCGAACCAGCGCTGACGCTGGCCGCGGTACTTGCCTTTCAGGGCGAGGCCAAGAATATCCTCTGGCAGATCATAAGTCAGCCATTGAGGGATCTCTGCGACAATATCGGCGCTGGTGATGCCGGTTTCCTCGCGCAGCTCGCGGTAGGCGGCATCCATCGGGCTCTCGCCCTTGTCGATCCCGCCTTGCGGCATCTGCCAGATGTACTGGGATGTGTCGCCTGCCCATTTGGACGTGCGCCGGCCAGTCCAAACCAGGCCCTTCTTGTTTATCAGCATGATGCCGACGCACGGCCGGTAGGGCAGCGCGGTCGAGATCCGTGATGGTGTGGCGATCTCTGAAGATTTCATGTCTCGGGGGGATTCCTCAAGAAGAACGCGATTCAGCCAACGCCCGCAGAATTGCGAATTTGCGTTCATCTTACTGAAAGGGATAAAGGAATCTACGCCCATCACGTGTTCCTTCCGTGACGAGACGCTTTTGAAACGGTGTTTCTATGGCGCCGACGTGCCGAGGAGGGGACGGAACCGAGCCAGAACCTGTTCATAAACTTCGCGCTTGAAGGGCACGATGAGGTTAATGACCTCATCGGCCGCGGCCCAACGCCACGTGTTGAACTCGCGGTTGGCTGGATCGGCCGGGACGATGTTGATTTCCGAGTCCGGGCCGTTGAAGCGGATTGCGTACCAGCGCTGCCGCTGTCCGCGGTAACGTCCGCCCCAGGCCTTGCCGAGCAGGTGCGGCGGCAGATCGTAGAACAGCCAATCCTCGAGCTCGTCGATGAGCTCGACCGTTCTCATGCCGGTCTCCTCGAAAAGCTCTCTCAACGCGGCATCTTTCGGCTCCTCGCCCTCGTCGATCCCGCCCTGTGGCATCTGCCACCAGGTGCCGCGGCCCTCGGAGTCGCCCGGCGTGTCGATGCGCTGGCCGACCCATATCTCTCCCTTCTCGTTCAGGACCATGAGGCCCACGCAGGGGCGATAGCCCATTTCCGAGCCGGGATCGTTCGCGGGTGTCTTGGGATCGGTCATGGGGGTTCTGCCTGTCAGCTCAAGGTGTGATGGCGGGGACGCCGGTAAAAGATGATGGGCGCCTTTCGGGCGCCCATCATGCATTTCGAAACTAGCCAGTGAGCGAAAACCGCCTCAGCCCGGCACTCAGTTCGGCACTGGGGCCTTTTCCGGAGCCGGGTCGTTCGGCGGCTGGACTGCCGGCTTGGCAACGGTCTCGCCCGTGGCGGTGCCGTTGAGGAAGCTGATCGCGTACTGGAGCTGCGTGTCCTTCTCGGGCTCCTTGGGCACGTAGGCCGATGAGCCGGACTCTTCCTTCTCCGGAACAGCCGCCTTGGCTTCGCTTTCCTTGCCCGGCTCGGGCTTATCCTCGCCCTTGAGATGGCCGCGCAGGCTTGCCTCGCCGCGGTTCTTCTCCTGGGCCACCTTCGCCTTGAGATCGTCGGGGAGCTCCTGCTCGACGACGATGTCGGGCTCGATGCCCTTGGCCTGGATGGAGCGGTTCGACGGGGTGTAGTACCGCGCCGTGGTCAGGCGGATGGCTCCGTTGGCTCCGAGCGGGATGATGGTCTGAACCGAGCCCTTGCCGAACGAACGCGTGCCGATGATGGTGGCGCGCTTGTGGTCCTTCAAGGCGCCGGCCACGATCTCGGAAGCCGAGGCCGAGCCGCCGTTGATCAGCACGACAATGGGCTTGCCGTCGGCCGTGTCACCTGGGCGAGCCTGTGCCCGCTGCGTTTCCTCGTTGTTGCGGCCCTTCGTGAGCACGATGGCGCCACGCTCGAGGAAGTCATCGGAGACGGCGATGGCCTGATCCAGCAATCCACCCGGATTGTTGCGCAGGTCGATGATGTAGCCCTTGAGATTGGGGCCGATCTGCTTCTTCAGGGTGTCCATGGACTTGACGAGATTAGCGTGCGTCTGCTCGTTGAAGGTCGTCACCTTGATGTAGGCGATGTCCTTCTCGGCATGAGACTTCACGGCGTTGATGCGGATGACGTCGCGCACGATCTTGATGTCGAACGGATCGTCCTTGCCCTTGCGCACGACCGTCAGCGTGATGGGCGTGTTGACCGGGCCGCGCATCTTCTCGACAGCCTGCTCGAGCGTCAGGCCCGAGATCTGCTCGTTGTCGAGTGCCGTGATGAGATCGTTGGCCTGCACGCCGGCCTTGGCGGCTGGCGTATCGTCGATCGGAGACACGACCTTGACGACCCCGTTCTCCATCGTGACTTCGATGCCGAGGCCGCCGAACTCACCGCGCGTCTGCACCTGCATGTCGCGGTAGCTCTTGGGGCTCATGTAAGAGGAGTGCGGATCGAGAGCCGCGAGCATGCCGTTGATGGCGGACTCGACCAGCATCGAGTCATCCGGCTTCTCGACGTAATCGGAGCGAACGCGCTCGAACACATCGCCGAAGAGATCGAGCTGGCGGTAAAGCTCCGAGTTCGGCGAATTGGCCGAGTAGGTATGCGTCACATTGAGGACGGTGGTTGCCCCCGCAAGGACCGTCATCATGAGGAACGTCCAGAATACGAAGTCGGTCTTGCGCATTATTGCTGCACCTTCTGATGTGAGCTAACCCACCAGGGATCCGGGTCGATTGGCTGCCCGTCCCTACGGAATTCTACATATATTACCGGCGAATTGGATTGCGGCGAGGCGGACCCCGTTCCGGCTCCGGTCGGCTGAACTGCCAACTGTGCCGTGCGGGGCGCCCCGCTCATTGTGCCAACCGGTTCCGACGCAAGCACGAACTGACCCGGCTGGACGTCGATCTGCGACAGACCCGCCATCAACACATGATAGCCGCCGCCTGCGTTCATGATCAAGAGCTGCCCGTAGCTCCTAAATTCACCAGCGTACACAATCCACCCGTCGCACGGAGAGGTTACCTGAGCGGCGTAGCGTGTTTCGATAACTAGGCCCTTTGATGTTCCTCCATATTGGGTTTTGTCACCATATGACAAAACCCGCCGTCCCTGGGCCGGAAGGGCCAACCGGCCTTTGGCCTCGATAAAGGGGATAGCGGGTTTAATACGGTTCGGGCTGCCCGGAACGAGCGACGCCCCAGTGGGTGCCAGCTCGACCACCGAGGGGTCGGACGGCTTCGCGGCTGGTGGTACGGTGGCTGGCGGCACGTTCAAAGCCAGCTGCTCATCGGGCCGCGAAGGTTGCGGCGCGGGCTCGCCGGGCTGCCCTGCAGGTGGAGGCGTCGCAGCCGCAGCCTTCTGCTCGGTCTCCTTGTTGAACTCGCCAAGACCAGTCGACTTGGTGACCTCCTGGTCGAGCTTTGTAATGAGATCGCTCAGATCATTGACGTTCTTGGATATTTCCGTGGCGGCTTGCCGTACCTGCTTAAGTTCCGTCTGACGCTCGGACAGCGTCTGCTTCTTGGTTTCGAGGAGGCTCGCAAGCTGCGTGCGGGTCTGGTTCAAGCGAGCCGTTTCGGCCTTGAGCTTGTCGCCCTCCGCGCGGATGTCGCTCATGATGCGCACAAGATCATTGAGCTTGGTGGCGAGGGCCAAGGCCTGGGTGCGCATTTCGGGAAATGTAGTGGCGATCAGCATGGCGCTTCTCACCATCTGCAGCGCGTCCTCGCGCCGCGTAATGATGACGGGCGGCGGGTTGCGGCCCATGCGCTGCAGGGCAGCCAGCAGCTTGGCGATCTGGCCGCGGCGCTGGGCGAGTGAGCCGCGTAGCAGTTTTTCCTGCGAATCCAGCTCGGTGAGGCGGCCTTCGATGGCGGTCAACTGGGCTTCGCTGCGCTGCACGAGGGCGGCCGTTTCCAACAGCCGGGCGTTGATGTCCTTGCGCTCGGCGGCGATGCCCGAAAGGTCCTGCTGGAGCTCGCGCTGGCGCTTCTCGACGTTTTCGAGCTCAGTTCGGCGCTGCTCGAGTTTTTTGTTGGCCTCATCGACGGAGGCGGGAGGCGGTGTGTTTTCGGCGCGCAGGGAGACGCCAAGCAGGCAAACGGCCGCCGCCGACACGGCGGTCGCCCTCGCGAGCTTGCCCGCGCGGCTGATAAAGTCCGCTTTATTCTCCTTCGAGCTACCGCTCACGCGTCCCACCTGCCGGAAACCATCTCCCCGGAGCACACTCGCTACGACTAATGGTTAGAATTAGGGCGCGATCCTTACCAAAGGCCCACCCGGAGCACATTTCGGTCCGGGTTGGTTCGAGGTGAAGCTGTCGCGTGCTCCATAACTCTAAAGTCGCCGACCTCATCCAAAAGTCCGTGCGTCCGAGGGCTGCGGTCCCTAGATTAGTGGTCTAGCTCTTAAAGGGATTGTGCGCTGATGCAATTCGTATTGTTTCACATGTCTACGATCGCCGTGTTCGCGGTGATCCTCGTTCTCTTGGCCGGGCTCGTGGTCATGATTAGAGGGAAGAGCCCCAATCTCAGCCAGAAGCTCATGCGTTGGCGCGTTGGCCTGCAGTTCCTGGCTATCGTCATCATCATGACGTTCATTTACGTGCAGCAGCACATGTAAGACGAATGGGTTCGCCGCCGGTGTCTAACCGAGGGCTTCCCTCAATCGGGGCTGGACCGGACCTTCGGCGCGAGATTATTACAGTGCGCGGCCCGGCATCTGCGGGTCCGGTCGGGGTGCTCGCGAACGATGGTCAAGCTCAACAAGATTTATACAAAAACCGGTGACGCCGGCACGACCGGCCTCGGCACGGGGAAGCGCGTGCGCAAAGACGATCAGCGCATCGCCGCTTATGGGACGGTGGACGAGACCAACGCCGCCATAGGCATGGTCCGCATCCATCTTGCCGGACACCAGGGCCTCGATGCCAAGCTTGGCGCGCATTCAGAACGATCTCTTTGATCTTGGCGCGGATCTCTGCGTGCCGGATACCGGCGAAAAGCCGGCGTTCGAGCCGTTGCGCGTGACGGCCGACCAGGTTCAGCGGCTCGAGGACGAGATCGACGAAATGAACGCCGAACTCAAGCCGCTTAAATCCTTTGTCCTTCCCGGCGGCTCGCCGGCCTCGGCGGCGCTGCATGTGGCGCGCACCGTGTGCCGCAGGGCCGAGCGCGAGATGGTGGCGCTGGCGGCGATCGAGGGAGAGCCTGTCAGCGAAGCCGCGCTCAAGTATGTGAACCGCCTCTCGGATTTCCTCTTCGTTGCGGGGCGCTACGTCAACGATCGCGGCAAGAGCGATATACTATGGGTGCCGGGGCAGAACCGCTGATCAGCCCAACTTGGGCTTTCATGCGGCTTGGGGGAATGAGAGGGGATCATGTTCGTTCCGCTTCACGACGAGAACACCCTGAAATCGATCCGATTTCAGTATGTCACCATCGCGCTGATCGCCATCAACGTGGTGGTCTATCTTTTCGAGGTCTCGGGGATGCAGGATGCGGCCATCGCCGGGTTCGCGCTCGTTCCCAGGGAGCTTTTCGACACCAGCCTGCTGCCGATCAGCACGGAGCCGGTGGGCCCCGCGGTTCCAGAGCGGCTGACGCTTCTCTCCTACATGTTCTTCCACGGCGACATTCTGCATCTCGCCGGCAACATGCTGTTCCTGTGGGTGTTCGGCGACAACGTCGAGGACGCCATGGGGCACATCAAGTTTCTCATCTTCTATCTGGCTTGCGGTGTCATCGCCGGGCTTGTTCACGCCTGGGTGGTTCCCACGTCCGACGCGCCCCTGATCGGCGCCAGCGGCGCGGTGGCGGGCGTCATCGCCGCCTACCTGATGCTGCATCCGCGGGTCCGGGTCTGGGTCCTCGCCCTCAAGGCCATCCCGCTCAGGATCTCGGCGGCGTTCGCGCTTGGGATATGGATCGTCATTCAGATCGTTATGGTCATGTTGCCGCAGGTGGGGCCGGTGGCATGGTGGGCGCATATCGGGGGACTGATCGCCGGCGCCGTTCTCGTGATCTTCATGCGGCGGCCTGGCGTTGCCCTATTCGACAGAAGGCTCACGACGGCCTGACGTATCTCTCTTCGTTTACCGGGGCTTTTAACGTTGAACTTGGTTACGTGGGACTACTTTTGGGCTCATTGACTTCAAGTTGTGCGGCTCGTAGGCTCCCGTCTCGCACTTGCGAACAGCTTCAGCGGAACGCGGGTGTTGGGGGAGATAATTTCCGCGTGCCTCAAAGAAGCACTGGCCGAGTTGAGGCCATGATCGCGGCGAAGCCTGCCGCGGAACTATCGGAACGAAAAACCGGAAAGAAAATGATCACCAGAGTCGTTCGTGACGGGGAGAGCCCCGCAAGATGAAACTATTCGTGGCCGTCAAACGCGTTGTCGACTACGCGGTCAAGATCCGCGTCAAGGCGGACGGAACTGGGATCGAGCTTGCAAACGTCAAGATGTCGATGAATCCCTTCGATGAGATTGCCGTCGAAGAAGCGGTTCGGTTGAAAGAAAAAGGCGTGGCGACAGAAGTCATCGCCGTCTCGATCGGACCGGCAAAGTCTCAAGAGACTCTCAGGACAGCGCTCGCGATCGGAGCCGATCGTGCCATCCTGGTCGAGACCGCAGACGACACTCCCGTCGAGCCGCTGGCCGTAGCAAAGATTCTCAAAGCCCTCGTCGAAGCTGAGAAGCCGGATGCCGTCATTCTCGGCAAGCAGGCGATCGACGACGATTGCAATCAGACGGGCCAGATGCTCGCTGCGCTGCTCGGCTGGCCGCAGGGAACGTTCGCATCGAAGGTCGAACCGCAGAGCGGCTCAATCGCCGTGACGCGCGAGATCGATGGCGGCCTCGAGACGCGTGAAGCTCAATCTGCCTGCAGTCGTCACGACCGATCTGCGCTTGAACGAGCCGCGCTATCCTTCGCTTCCCAACATCATGAAGGCCAAGAAGAAGCCGCTCGACGTGAAGAAGCCTCAGGACCTCGGCGTCGATATCGCGCCGCGGCTCAAAGTGCTGAAGACCGCCGAACCGCGCGGCCCGCAAGGGCGGCGTGAAGGTGGCAGACGTGGCGGAACTCGTGCGCCGTCTGAAGACAGAGGCGGGGGTGATCTGATGGCCATTCTTCTCGTAGCCGAACATTCGAACAGCGCCCTTGGCGGAGCAACTGCCAAGGCGCTCACCGCTGCCAAGTCCATCGGTGGCGATGTGCATGTGCTGGTCGCCGGTCAAGATTGCAAGGCCGCGGCGGAAGCCGCTGCCAAGCTCGGCGGCGTCGCCAAGGTGCTCGTAGCCGATGCGCCGCAATTCGCGCACGGTCTTGCGGAGGAGCTTGCAGCGCTCATCGTGCCGCTCGCGGCCAACTATGATGTCATCATCGCGCCCGCGACTGCGTCCGGCAAGAATGTGCTGCCGCGCGTCGCTGCGCTGCTCGACGTCATGCAGATCTCGGACATCATCAAGGTCATTTCGCCGGACACGTTCGAGCGCCCGATCTATGCCGGCAACGCGCTGCAAACCGTGCAGTCAGGCGAAGCGAAGAAGGTCATCACGGTACGCACGGCCGCATTCGCCGCGGCTGAGGAGGGTGGCTCGGCTGCGATCGAAGTCCATCACGGCGCCTGCCGCTCTCGGCATCTCGTCGTTCGTCGGCGCGGAGCTGACGAAGTCCGACCGGCCCGAGCTCACGGCGGCGAAGATCGTCATCTCCGGCGGTCGCGGCATGGGCAATGGCGAGAACTTCAAGACCTACATCGAGCCGGTGGCCGAGCGGCTGGGTGCCGCGATGGGCGCTTCGCGCGCTGCCGTCGATGCCGGTTTCGTGCCCAACGATCTGCAGGTCGGCCAGACCGGCAAGGTCGTGGCGCCTGAGCTTTATGTTGCGGTCGGAATCTCGGGGGCCATCCAGCATCTCGCCGGCATGAAGGATTCCAAGATCATCGTAGCCATCAACAAGGACGCGGAGGCGCCGATCTTCCAGGTCGCCGACTACGGCCTTGTCGCCGATCTTTTTCAGGCTCTGCCGGAGCTTGATGCAGAGCTTGCCAAAGCCGGACGCTGATCCGACGGCCCGCTCACGGGACAAGAAGGACGTTCGCCATGGATGTTGCTGTGAAAGCCGATACAAAGTCCAAACCCGACGCAAGGCCCCTCCCGATCATCAAGAAGATCGGCGTCATCGGGGCGGGACAGATGGGCAGCGGCATCGCGCATGTCATCGCGCTCGGCCGCTATGACGTGGTCATCAACGACATCCGCAAGGAGGCCGTCGACAAGGCTTTGGCGACCATCGAGAAGAACATGGGCCGCCAGGTCGCCAAGGGCCTCGTCAAAGAAGCTGACATGAAGTCGGCGCTGACGCGCATCGCGTTCGCGCCGAGCATCGAATCCCTCAGCGACTGCGACATGGTCATCGAAGCCGCGACCGAAGACGAGGCCATCAAGCGCAAGATCTTCCAAGGGCTCTGTCCGGTTCTCAAGCCCTCGGCGTTGCTGGCGACCAACACGTCGTCGATCTCGATCACGCGTCTCGCATCGACGACGGACCGGCCCGAGCACTTCATCGGCATGCACTTCATGAATCCGGTGCCGCTGATGGAGCTCGTGGAGCTGATCCGCGGCATCGCCACCGAGGACGACGTGTTCGCGGTGGCGCGCACCTTCGTCGAGAGCCTCGGCAAGATGACGGCGGTGTCGGAGGATTTTCCGGCCTTCATCGTCAACCGCATCCTGCTGCCGATGATCAACGAGGCCGTCTATACGCTCTACGAGGGCGTGGGTACGGTCGAAGGCATCGACAAGGCGATGCGGCTCGGCGCGCATCATCCCATGGGACCGCTCGAGCTTGCCGACTTCATCGGCCTCGATACGTGCCTCTCGGTGATGCAGGTGCTTTACGAGGGCCTGTCGGATTCCAAGTATCGCCCTTGCCCGCTGCTGGTGAAGTACGTCGAAGCCGGTTGGCTCGGCCGCAAGACCAATCGCGGCTTCTACGATTACCGCGGCGAGAAGCCGGTGCCGACGCGCTGAGTGCGCGGAGGCCATGACCGTCTCCAATAAAGTTGCAGTCGTGACCGGCGCCGGCAGCGGCATCGGGCGCGCCGTCGCGCTCGCGCTTCAGCGCAGGGCTGGCATGTCGTGCTGTCCGGGCGTCGCGCCGCGATGCTCGAGGAGACGGCGAGCGGGGCAGCTGCCGATGGCGGGCAAATGCATCGCGGTGCCGTCGGACGTCGCCGACGCCGCATCAGTGGCGGGCCTGTTTCAGATACGGTCGAGCGCTTCGGCCGGCTCGATCTTCTCTTCAACAACGCAGGTGTGTTCTCGCCGCCGGTCGCGTTCGAGGATCTGACGCTCGAGCAATGGACGAGTGTCGTCGACATCAATCTCACGGGTGCGTTCCTGTGCGCGCAGGCGGCCTTCCGGCAGATGAAGTCGCAAACGCCGATGGGTGGGCGGATCATCAACAACGGATCGATCTCGGCCACCTCGCCACGGCCATTGTCCGCGCCTTACACCGCGACGAAGCACGCGATAACGGGGCTGACCAAATCGCTGTCGCTCGATGGGCGGGCGTACAATATCGCCTGCTCGCAGATCGATATCGGCAACGCCGAAACGGAGCTGACTGCTGCCATGGCCAAAGGCGTGCGGCAGGCGGACGGCAGCGTGAGGCCTGAGCCGCGCATGGATGTGCGGCACGTTGCCGATGCCGTCGTTTACATTGCCGGATTGCCGCTCGAGGCGAATGTCCAGTTCATGACGCTGATGGCGACGGCGATGCCATTTATCGGACGCGGCTGAAATTAATCCCCGTTATGAAGTTGCCGCAGCAGCTTTCGCGTGTTGATTCCGCAACATTCACGATTCGAGATTTTGTCGCATCTTCATGGTGTTGTGACCGTTGTTTTTCATGCTTTCTCCTGCCCTCGGTAGGAAATTGCAAACAATTTTAAGCGACTTTTTCCCTGATGGATTTTTCTGTGCAGGGATTGTTTTGGGTATGAAAACGCTTCGTATTCGTTTGCCAATTGCGATTGTCGGACTCGGTCTGGTAAGTGCGTCTGCGACGGGCTGGATTGGCTGGTCGGGTGCCGATCAGGCTCTCACTAAAGCGGCCTCGGACCGCCTGGCCCTTGCCGCCGAGACGCGGCGCACCAGCCTCGAGCTCGTGGAAGAGCGCTTGCGCGTGGACGCCGCAAATCTTGCGGCTCAGAAGGCCGTCACGGACAACATCAGCGATTTCACGGAGACGTTGGCCTCGCCGGAGACGGCCGAGAAGACCTTGTCCTATTTCTCCGCCGCGCCATCGCCCAAAGAGCGCATGCAGCTCGACGGCGCCGAGAGCGGCACCATGTATGGTCTCAGGCACTCGAAGGTTCACCCTGCGATGCTGTCGTCGATCCAGCAGGGCGGTTACGAGGATATCCTGCTGCTCGATGCGGACGGGCGCATCGTCTACACAGTTCTCAAGGGTTCCGAGTTCACGCGCAATGTCGCCGACGCTGAGCTTGCTGCTTCCGGACTTGGAAGCATGTTTGCGAGCCTCAAGGCCGCCGAGGGCCGCGCTGTCGTTTTCCAGGATTTCAAAGCTTCGAGCCTCGCCTCGGGAGCCCCTGCAGCGTTCATTGGTGCGCCGATCATGCGGCGCGCGAACGCCGCCATGGGCGGAGCGCAAGACGATGTGCGGGCCGGATATGCGATCATTCGCTTCTCCCCATCCATCGTCGATCGGGTATTTGGCGATCGAAACGGCCTCGGTGAGACCGGTGAGACGGTGGCCGTCGGCAGCGACGGTATGCTGAGGACGAATGCTCCGCTTGTGAAGACGCCGACGGCAGGAAAGCCGGCCAGCGAGCTTGGCTACGTATCCGGCAAAGCCGTCCATGACGGCAAGGATTACATTACCGCCGAATCTGACGTCGAGTTCTTCAACGCGCCGTGGCGCATCATCGCCGAGCAGTCGAATGAAGAAGCGCTGAGCGCGGTCAGCAGCATCACGCGGATGATGGGGATTGCGTTGGCAGTCATCATCGCGGCGCAGATGTTGGTGGGCTGGCTCGTTGCCCGCGCCATCGTGAGGCCGATCGGCTCGTTGACGAACGCACTGCAGGCCATGGCGACCGGCACGCTCACGGAAGAAGTCGCGGGCCGCAATCGTGAAG
>CAWHPZ010000029.1:0-216083 GCA_963831345.1 uncultured Alphaproteobacteria bacterium | reverse complement strand
ACCGCCGCAAGCTCGGTGAGCGGCAGCACCGCTTCGCCGCGCAGCGAGATCCCCGTGCCCGCAGTGCGCCCGATGATGCGGGCGGGCAGCTCCAACAGCCGCGCGCGCTCGAGCACTTCCTCGGCGACGCTCGGATCGACGGCCACGCACGTAGCGGCCCTGATCCTCGCCGAACCAGATGGCGTGCGCCGGCAGCTTGCCCTCGTAGGGAACAGCTCGACGCCGACGCCGCTGCCCTTCGCGCCCGAAGCCAGCGCCATCTCGGCCACCGCGACCAGCAAGCCCGCCGTCCGAGATGTCGTGCACGGCCGAAACCTTGCTTCTCGCGGATGAGCGAGCGGATGAGGCGCCCGGCCTTGATCTCGTCGGCGAGATCCACCGGCGGCGGCGCGCCTTCGAGCTTCTCGCAGATGATCTGCTGATAGAGCGACTGGCCGAGCCAGCCGCGCTCGAGGCCGATGGCGACCAGAAGCTCGCCCTCGCGCTTGAGGCTGATGTCGGCGATCAGCGACACATCCGGCACCAGGCCCGACGGCGCCGATCGCAGGCGTGGGCGGAATGCCGACGCCGTTGGTCTCGTTGTAGAGCGAGACGTTGCCGGACACGACCGGGTAGTCGAGCACGCGGCAGGCTTCGCCCATGCCGCGCACGGAGGCCGCGAACTGCCCCATGATCTCGGGCCGCTCCGGATTGGCGAAGTTCATGTTGTCGGTGATGGCGATCGGATCGGCGCCGACGGCGGTCAGGTTGCGCCAGGTCTCGACCACGGCCTGCTTGGTGCCCATCTCGGGATCGGCGGTCACATAGCGCGGAGTGACGTCGCACGTGACCGCGAGGCCCTTCTGCGTGCCGTGGATGCGCACGACGCCGGCGTCGCCGCCGGGGCGGCCGACCGTGTCGCCCATGACCATGTGATCGTACTGCTCGTAGACCCAGCGGCGCGAGCACAGCGCCGGATTAGCCCATCATCGTGGTGAGCGCGTCGAGGATGCCGTTCGGCGCCTTGACCCACTCGGGCAGGATCGGCTGCGGAGGCGCGGGCTCGATCCAGGGCCGCTCGTAGATCGGGCGCCGAGTTGGCGAGCACGTGCACGGGCAGGTCGGCTTCCACGTTGCCCTTGTGCTTCACGATCATGCGGCCCGTGTCGGTGGTGATGCCGATGACCGCGAAATCGAGGCCCCACTTGTGGAAGATCGCTTCCGCCTCGGCCTTGCGCTCGGGCTTCAGGATCATGAGCATGCGCTCCTGGCTTTCCGAGAGCATCATCTCGTAGGCCGTCATGCCGGCTTCGCGCTGCGGAACGTGATCGAGATTGAGCTCGATGCCGACGCCGCCCTTGTCCGCCATCTCGGAGGTGGAGGAGGTGAGGCCGGCCGCGCCCATGTCCTGGATGGCGATGATGGCGTCGGACGCCATCAGCTCGAGGCAGGCTTCGATCAGCAGCTTCTCGGTGAAGGGATCGCCGACCTGCACCGTCGGGCGCTTCTCGTCCGATTTGTCGTCGAACTCGGCCGACGCCATGGTGGCGCCGTGGATGCCGTCGCGGCCGGTCTTCGAGCCGACGTAGACCACCGGCAGGCCCGACGCCCTTGGCGGCCGAGTAGAAGATCTTGTCGGTCTTCGCGAGGCCGACGCACATGGCGTTGACGAGGATGTTGTTGTTGTAGCCGGGGTCGAAGTTCACTTCGCCGCCGACCGTCGGCACGCCGACGCAGTTGCCGTAGCCGCCGATGCCGGCGACGACGCCCGAAACCAGGTGGCGCGTCTTGGCGATGGGAGGGATCGCCGAAGCGCAGCGCGTTGAGATTGGCGACCGGCCGCGCGCCCATCGTGAACACGTCGCGCATGATGCCGCCGACGCCCGTGGCCGCGCCCTGGTAGGGCTCGATGTAGGAGGGGTGGTTGTGGCTCTCCATCTTGAAGACGGCGCAGTCGCCGTCGCCGAGGTCCACGACGCCCGCGTTCTCGCCCGGGCCCTGGATGACCTTGGCGCCGGTGGTCGGCAGCGTCTTGCAGCCAGACGCGCGAGGATTTGTAGGAGCAGTGCTCGCTCCACATGACCGAGAAGATGCCGAGCTCCGTGAACGAAGGCTCGCGGCCGAGGATTTCGAGCAGTCGCTGATATTCGTCAGGCTTGAGGCCGTGCTGGGCGACGACCTCGGGCGTGATGGGCGACTTCGCGGGTGCGGGCATCAGATCTGATCGCTTTCGGCATCGAAAGGTGAAGGGCAGGGCTGCTTATAGCGAGGGAGTTGAGCGTTGTCCTCCAGGCGCCGCACCATCTTCACAGGGCCGCGACAACGACGCCGGTTCTGGGCGAATCGCGTTCAAAAGTCGGCCAAATTCGCCTTAGAGGTGGGTAGGTTTTTAACGCCATCTGCGTCGCATGTCGCGACATTATCGCGCTGCACAAAATCGGCCTCAGCTATGCAGCCACCCATATTTCTCCTGCCGAGTCATGATGTTACATACTCGCCCACGCCGGCGGACAGTCCTGCCGGCGACATTTTATTCATGAGGAGTACAACCATGAAAAAGGCGACACCTTCGTTGCTGCGGTCGGAGTGGTTGGAGTACTGGCTGCAAGCGCCGTTTATGCCGGCAGCACCAGCCAGGCAGTCCGGGGTAGCGACAACGAGATCATGTCGCCCGGCCATGGGCTTAGCCTCGAGATCGGCGGCAAGCACGTCATCGGGTACTTCGAAGCCAAGAACGAGGCTTGCCACCTGACTGTCGTGCTGGCCGACGCCAACGGCGGCGAAAGCGGCACCGATTCGCCCGGCACCCGCATTGTCGTGCCGGTCCTTCCCGGTCGCGCCCTCAATGTCGACGCAAGCGCCGGCAGGTCCGCGGAGTTCTTCTGCGGTCCCGGCGCCAGCCAGATGAGCGCACGCGTATTCGATCGTTCGCCGTACAAGTCGTAAGATCACGCCTGAGAGCGACTAAGTAATTGAAAAGGGGCAGATTTAACATCTGCCCCTTTTTTGTGCACCCGGCGAATATGCCCTGGATCGTTGCACGCAAGTGCGAAAATGCATCGCTGGCATGCACCCGCCTGGCTACCTCGTTCCCTTGGAGCGGCCTATAAATTCTACAGTGTAGAAAACAAACCTATAGAGACGATCATGAAAGCCTTTTTGCTCAGCATTTTGCTGTCGAGCGCCCGCGACCCGGCGCAAGAACGACCACAGCGACCGCTAAGCGGTCCGTGGTCGGGCTCGGCCCCGGCGCTATTGAGTTTTGTGAAATTATGAATAGGGAGCGAGCTTAAGTTCGCTCCCTTTCTCTTTGCGCGGAGCTAAGTGCGCGGGGCGGAGATTTTCCCTCTCGAGCCTGCCGCGTGCAATCCTTGCACCGATCTTCCCGAGCTTCTTCACGGACAGGGTGACCGTGTCGCCGTCTTTCGGCCATGGCGCAAAACCCAACGCCTCTTCCCAGTCGTAAGCGTCATCGTCGTGCGGCCGGACCATGTTGATCGGCTCGAGCGCCGCGCCGCTCGTTTCGAAATGCCATAGCCGCGACGATCCGGGAATCAGCAGCCATGTCCATGTGCTCCGGAAAAGGTGCCCGGCTTCGTGAGCGACCAGGCGCGGGTCGCCCTCATAGCCGCCGACATTGAAATAGATCGCCCGCTCGCCGGGGCCGCAGAAGAAGCACAATAGCTGCCCGTCGTTGTCGATGACGAGGTGACGCTCCGGCAAATCGAGACGCACGCGCTCGGCCTGTCCGCGTTTGAGATGTGCCGCAGCCGAGCTGGCTTGCTCGCGCATGGCCACAACGGGCTTCCACAGGCCTATGACTGCGAGAGCCACTCCGGCTGCGAGTGACAGCACAAGCGTGCGCCAAGCCTCGGACGCCGGGATCCAATCATTCGCGCTCATCATCGCAGCGAGAATGAAGAACGCGGCGATGCAGGCCCCGCAAAGAAGAGCCAGCGGCAGAAAAATCATAAGCAGCGGCGCAGTCTGCCGCCTGAGATCGGCGGTTTCCGTAAGCTGCTTGCGCATCTCCGGTGAGAGGGCACAGGGCTCGACTTGAAGCAGGCCCGTCGATCCGGTCTCTGGTGATGGGCCGCCGCTGGTCACGCCGCAGCGGAAAGCGCACTGACGAGCGCGCTCTCGAACACGCGCCGGCCATCCGTGCCGCCAAGAGCCTTCTCATAGAGGCGCTCCGGATGCGGCATCATGCCGAGAATGCGGCCGGTCGGATCGCTGATGCCGGCGATGTTGCGCTGCGCGCCGTTGGGGCTGGTCTCCGGCGAGACGTTCCCTTCTGCGTCCGAATAGCGGAACACCACCTGGCCTTCGCCTTCGAGCCGGTCGAGCGTCTCGGAATCGGCGAAGTAGTTGCCCTCCGCGTGTGCGATGGGCACGCGGATGACCTCGCCCTTGCGGTAGCAGTTGGTGAAGAAGCTCGTGTCGTTCTCGACCTTGAGATGCACGTCGCGGCAGATGAAGTGCAGCGACCGATTGCGCATCAGCACGCCGGGCAGCAGCCCGGATTCGCACAGGATCTGAAAGCCGTTGCAGATGCCGAGCACCGGCGTGCCGGCTTTCGCCTTGGCGATCACGTCGCGCATGATCGGCGAATGAGCCGCCATGGCGCCGCAGCGCAGATAGTCGCCGTAGGAAAAGCCGCCCGGCAGCACGATGAGATCGGACGACGGCACCGAGGCGTCGCCGTGCCAGACCATCTTCACCGGAAAGCCCGTGATGGCTTCGAGCGCGGTTTTGACGTCGCGGTCGCAGTTGGAGCCGGGGAAGACGATGACGGAAGCGCGGAGCATATCTGGCTCTCCTGTTCTTCTTCAGGGCGCTGGCGAAAGCGGCGATAAACCCTGCCTGCGCCGCTCGACCTCGAGACGCGACACGCTGGTAAGCTCGGTGTCGGCGGACTTCATATCTGCCATGAGGATAGCAAACTGGCTCTGGCTACCGTAGCCGCACCCTTTGCTGTCTGCCGTCCAGACCTCCGTCACCTGCTTGCGCTGCGTTCTGAGCGTGACAGCCGGATGCGCGGGATGGCCGGGTTCGGTGAACGCGATCTGCGCACGCCACGCGTCGGGCAGAAACAGCGTCGCGATGTCGTAGCCGCCTTCCTGGCTCCAGCTTGCGCCGGAGAGAGCCTCTGCAGCAGCGCGCAATCCGGCAAATCCAAGGGCACAATCGATGGTCGGAGGAGACGGCGGCTCGGCGGCCGCTGCGCCTGGGGACAGCGCGGCGACCATCAGGGCTGCCATCAGGAACCTGCAGCATGTCAGGGCGCGAGCTCGTAGCTGTAATTTTCGATGACGGTATTGGCGAGCAGGTCGCGGCACATGCGGTCGACCTCCGCGCGGGCCTTGTCTTCGGCTCATGCCCGCAAGATCGACCTCGATGTATTTGCCCTGCCGCACGTCGTTGACGCCCTCGAAGCCGAGCGCGCCGAGCGCGTTCTGGATCGCCTTACCTTGCGGGTCGAGGACGCCGTTCTTGAGCGTGATCTTGATG
Organism: uncultured Alphaproteobacteria bacterium; assembly: GCA_963831345.1. Classification (GTDB taxonomy): domain Bacteria; phylum Pseudomonadota; class Alphaproteobacteria; order Rhizobiales; family Hyphomicrobiaceae; genus Hyphomicrobium_C. The sequence goes on along the minus strand of CAWHPZ010000029.1, from coordinate 210,593 downwards.
CGGGCCTTCATGCCATTTCCTAGTGCGTTCCTGCGCGGTGGAGACAGCGGATGTACTCACAAACCGCCAGAACGCAATGACCGACGCAATGACCAGGCTGCCATCACAAAGAAAATCGCCCCATCCTGCTGCAAAGGATGGGGCGAACGAGTGTCTTAGTTCGGCTTGCCGGTCGGGTTCGACGCAACGAGCACCGGACCCGCGCCCTTGGGCGGACGGTTCTCGGTCAGCACGCCGAGACGGCGCGCCACTTCCTGATAGGCCTCGAGCACGCCGCCGAGATCGCGGCGGAAGCGGTCCTTGTCGAGCTTGTCGCCCGAGGTGATGTCCCACAGGCGGCAGCAATCGGGGCTGATCTCGTCGGCCAGCACGATGCGCATCTGCTCGTTGTCCCACAGGCGGCCGAACTCGACCTTGAAGTCGACGAGGCGGATGCCGATGCCGAGGAAGAGGCCGACGAGGAAGTCGTTGACGCGCAGCGCGAGCTGCATGACCTCGTCGATCTCCTGCGGCGTGGCCCAGCCGAACGCCGTGATGTGCTCTTCCGAGACCATCGGGTCGTTGAGATTGTCGGCCTTGTAGTAGAACTCGATGATCGAGCGCGGCAGCTGCGTGCCTTCCTCGAGGCCGAGGCGCGTCGACAGCGAGCCGGCGGCGACGTTGCGCACGACGACCTCGAGGGGGATGATCTCCACCTCGCGGATGAGCTGCTCGCGCATGTTGAGGCGCTTCATGAAGTGCGTCGGCACGCCGATTTCGCCGAGGCGCTGGAAGATGTACTCGGAGATGCGGTTATTGAGCACGCCCTTGCCTTCGATGAGCGCATGCTTCTTCGCATTGAAGGCGGTCGCATCGTCTTTGAAGTGCTGGATGAGAGTGCCGGGCTCCGGTCCCTCGTACAGAACCTTGGCCTTGCCTTCGTAAATCCGGCGCCGCTTGTTCATCGATCCTGGTCCCTTGACGATCACGCTCATGCTCGAACTTTTTTCCGGAGAGGGACAGCCTGTCCCGTGGAGCCGACCCTTTGATCTTGTTACAAGTTTTTAGTAAAACTTGCAGCAAGGCTGAGCCGGCCGAACGCACAAAAATCATGATCCCGACACTAGCTGAAGCGGGGGTCAGAAACAATCTAAACGACGGCCGTTCTGGGGAACTGGTTCACGGGGTGAGCAAGCCGTTGATTTGTTTGCTCGGCCGGGGTACGGCTCCCCTTAGGAACTGTTCAGTGCGCCCTCTACAACACAAAAGGTCGCATGAAACGAAACGAGAACACCGGTTATCGATCCGACCGCATGGGGAGACCGGAATGACGACTTTTGACAACCGCGAGAAGGCCTACGAGGCGAAGTTCGCGCTCGATCAGGACCTGAAATTCAAGGCTGAATCGCGCCGCAACAAGATGCTGGCCGAATGGGCCGCAGCGAAGCTCGGCATCACCGGCGCGGCCCTCGAGGACTACGTCAAGGCGGTGCGCAAGGCGGACCTCGCCGAGAAGGGCGACGAAGACGTGTTCCGCAAGGTGAAGCAGGACTTCGCCGACAAGGGCGTCGCGATCACGGACGCAGAGATCCGCGCCGCCATGGGAGAGTTCCTGGGCACCGCCGTGAAAGACATCGAGGCCAGCAAGTAAGCCTGCCGACGACAAGAGTTCTAGCGCCGTCATCCTAGCGGGTGGCGGCGCTTTGCATTTCTTATGGAGCAAGTCCGCTCAGGAAGCCTCCGAAGCGCAGTACGCCCTCGGGCCATGGCCCATGCCCCGACTCGCTGTTGATGTGGCCCATGTCGCCGCCCTCGACGATCGTGGCACCCCACGCTGACGCGAACTGGCGCGCACGTGCGATCTCGCAATAGGGGTCGTTCGCAGATGCAACAAGGATGGACGGGAACGGCAGCGGATCGAGAGGCAGCGGCGCAAATCCGCTCTCCTTGACGTCGAACGTCTTTCCCTGCGTCTCGGGCCACGACGCGGCGTTGTCGACGTCCGCCGGCGCGACGAGAAAGGCGCCCGTGAGAAAGCCCTTCGGCATGCGCTGTCCGGCGTGCGCCACGGCGGCGACGCCGAGGCTGTGCGCGACCAGCACCACAGGCCGTGTGCTGGCGACGATCGATTCGATGATGCGGCCGACCCAGGCGTCACGCTCGGGCTCGAGCCAGTTGTCCTGTTCGATGCGCTGGGCGGTTTTGAGCGCTCGCGCCCAGCGGGACTGCCAATGATCCGGTCCGGAATCCGACCAGCCGGGAACGATGAGAATATCGGCGTCTGAAGTGCGCATGGGCTCTCTGCATAGTTACGTTGGCAGCATGATCCCGCACTGCGCCGAAGATTGGAAGACCCGCGTCACGCAGGGCTGAGCCTGGTCCTGCGAGCAACGAGAGCCAAAGCGATGGCGATGATCGCAATCGCCGATGTGCCGTCCAAGCTGAGCGGAAGCGCAATGTAGCCGACGAGGTAACCGGCCGCGAATATGATAGCGGCGAGCGCGAAAGAGCACAGCAGCCGTGAACGAGCTATCCCCTGTTGCTGCTCTGGTAGAGAAAGCTCGCGTAGCCAGAAGACAACGAGGAACACGAGGGCGAGCAAGTAAGGGCGCGCCTGAGATCCCATAAACGGGCCCAGCACCGAGTCGCTGGGCACCAAAAATCCACCTCGGACGAGAGGCAAGTAAATCAGCCAGGCGATGGTCGGCGTGAGAATTGCGGGCCACAGGAGCTGGCCGCTCGAGACGAGGTTCTGGTCGCGTCGAGCGAGTGCCACCATGATACCCGCCGCAATGCCGACGAACCCGACGGACAAGGCAATCATGGGCGTGCCCACGTCGCCCATGAAGGAGGCCTGTGCCACGATCGTTCGTACCCAATCGAGAACGAGGGGTAAGGCGAAAAGCACCCAAAGGCCCATGCCTACGCCGTCTCGCGTGATCACCGACGCGAGGAATCCGACAAACGCAGTGCCGGCAACAAGCGTGAGCATGACCGTCAGGCGGAATCCCTGCCCGGGATCAGGAACGAGCCCATCGAGACCTTCGCAGGCCCGCGCAAAAAGCCACGCCTGGCCAGCCGCAAAGACGAGCGCCGCCACGTGGCCCCAGGTCTTGACGTGACCGGCGAAGCGCTCGTCAAGAAGCTTGGCGCGCAGTGGGGCGTGGGCGATCATCGCGAGCTCGAGCAGGATCGCAATCGAGAGATAGGGCGTTATACCGAGCGCGACGACCGACAGACGGCTCAGGGCGGACTCTGTGAGGAGTCGAAGAAGCGCCTAGTGCCAGACGTGACGTGTCGATGCCCGGCAGCGCTATGAATGTCGCCCCGATATAGAGGGCGACCGCGAAAAGTGTGATGCCGATGCGGCGCCCAACCGAGTCGTCCTCGGGGGTTGCGAATTGAGTCATTGCGGGCTCGCGTGGGTTATTTGAGTGTCTGAATCAGGCTGGCGTTCAACCTGCGCAGAGATCCATCCCGTGCGGTGTTCCGCGCGGAACACTCGCGATGAAACGCTCCGTTGCGCGAGCAACCAGCCATTTGGGAGCGACTCCGCTCACCCCAAGCGGCGGCCGCCCTTCCGGCTGTCGCCCCACGTGAACAACCCCACACCCAAAAGCACGAGGGACGAGCCCACGGCGTCGGCGACCGTGAACGGCTCACCGAGGATCTCGATCGCAAGCCCGATCGTGACGATCGGCGAAACGGTGGCGATCATCGAGACGGCCTGAGGCGAGACGCGAGCGAGCCCAGCGTTGATGAGGAAAGTTGGCAGCACGGTCGCGACGATCGCGCAGCCGAATGCGAGCCAGAGAAAGCGGGGAGTGGCTGCGAAGCTGCCGGTACCGAAGACGACCTGATGCAGCACACAGAAAACACCCGCGGTCGTCAACGCTATGCTCGTGAACAGCGCGGCCCCGAGCGGCGCGATGAAACGCTTGGCGAGGATCTGGTGCCAGGCGAACGAGATGGCCGCGCCGAGGACGAGCGCGGTTCCGATGGCCGTGTTGCGCCCCCCGCTCGGAAGATCGACCGCCAACACGATGGCGAGGCCGATGTAGGTGACGACGGCGGCTGCGATGCCGAACCGCGTGATCGCGTTCGCCATAGAGGGCGGCGCCGATGAACATCACGAACAGCGGGTAGGTGAACAGCACGAGCCGTTCGAGAGCGGCGCTGATGTACTGAAGGCCGGCGAAGTCGAACGCCGAGGCCACGTAATATCCGAGGACTCCGATGAACGCGGCGTAGGCGACGCTACGCCGATCCGGCGGGGGCTCGCCCTTGGCACGCCGTTTTGCATAGGCCCACACGCCGATGGCGACGAACACCGGGGTGGCGAAGATCATGCGATAGGCAAGCATCAAGGACGCGTCGACCTGCTCCTCGAAGGCAAGCTTGATAAAGATCGCCTTCGTCGAGAAGAAAGCCGCACCGAGCGCCGCGCACCCATAACCCACGAGGCGGCTTACAGATGATGTCATCCTAAGCGCCGCCGCTGCCGTCATGCCCGGGCTGGCTCACCCGAACACGCGCTTGAAGATCGTGTCGACGTGCTTCAGGTGATAGCCGATGTCGAACATGGCTTCGAGCTGCGCCGGAGGAACCTTGGCGGTCACGTCCGTGTCGGCCTTGAGCTCGGTCAGGAAGTCGAGCCCCTTGTCCCAGGTCTTCATGGCGTTGCGCTGCACGAGCGCGTAGGCCTCCTCGCGCGACGCGCCGGCCTGCGTCAGCGCCAGAAGCACGCGCTGCGAATTGTGCAGGCCGCCGAGCTTGTCGAGGTTCTTCTTCATGTTGTCGGGATAGATGACGAGCTTCTCGATCACGCCCGCGAGCCGATTGAGCGCGAAGTCCAAGGTCACGGTCGCATCCGGTCCGATCATGCGCTCGACCGACGAGTGCGAGATGTCGCGCTCGTGCCAGAGCGCGACGTTCTCCATGGCCGGCAGCGCATAGGAGCGCACCATGCGCGCAAGTCCCGTCAGGTTCTCCGACAGCACGGGGTTGCGCTTGTGCGGCATGGCCGACGAGCCCTTCTGCCCCGGCGAGAAGAACTCCTCGGCTTCCAGCACTTCCGTGCGCTGCAGATGGCGGATTTCGGTCGCGAGCCGCTCGATCGATGACGCGACCACGCCGAGCGTGGCGAAATACATGGCATGCCGGTCGCGCGGGATGACCTGCGTCGAGACGGGCTCCGGCACGAGGCCCAGCTTCTCGGCCACATAGGTTTCCACGTAGGGATCGATGTTGGCGAAGGTGCCGACCGCGCCGGAAATGGCGCAGGTCGCCACCTCCTTCTTCGCCGCAACGAGGCGGAAGCGCGGCACGCTCGAACTCGGCATAGGCGAAAGCGAGCTTGACGCCGAATGTCGTCGGCTCGGCATGAATGCCGTGGCTGCGGCCGATGGTGAGCGTCATCTTGTGCTCGAACGCCCGCGCCTTGAGCGCGGCGAGCAGCCGGTCGATGTCGGCGATGAGGATATCGGCCGCGCGCACGAGCTGCACGCTGAGGCAGGTATCGAGCACGTCGGACGAGGTCATGCCCTGGTGCACGAAGCGCGCTTCCGGGCCCACGTGCTCGGCAAGATGCGTCAGGAACGCGATGACGTCATGCTTCGTCACCGCCTCGATCTCGTCGATGCGCGCCACGTCGAACGTCGCGGCGGAGCCCTTTTCCCAGATGACCTTGGCGGCCTCCTTGGGGATGATCGCCGAGTTCGGCCATGCCGATGCCGCATGCGCCTCGATCTCGAACCAGATCCGGAAGCGCGTCTCTGGGCTCCAGATGGCTGTCATCTCGGGGCGTGAATAACGGGGAATCATTGCTCGTCTCGTGGGTTTGGCCGTGAAGGATGCGTCGCAGGCCGGATGCTCGCGCAACTCGGGAAGGGAGGCCGGTGCGTCGTGAGGTGTCAGGCTCTATCAGAGGCAAGCGCCGGCATCAATTGATGAGGCCCGAGACAAGACGCAAACCGGCCGGCCAGGCCGGTTAACGAGCGCGGCCACTGTGAGCCTCGGGAAATAGGGTGCAATGTGCCGGCGGACCGCGCCAGGACGCGGGTGCAGGCGCGGCTTCATACACGCCACGCGCGATGGCGCGGGCCAGCACATTGGCGGCCGCGATGCCGAGGAGCGACAGGCCATACACGGGGTCGCTGATTGCGACGTCACCCGTCGCGACTGAGAACACTGCGTCGCCGTCGAGCGGCGAATGAGCAGGATAGAGCGCCCGCACGAGGCCACCCTGCGCCATGATCCCGAGCCGATGTACCTCGCGTTTGGTGAGGCGGGCATTGGTGGCGACGATGGCGAGCGTCGTGGCCTGGCGATTGCCGCCCTTGAGACGCGCCTCGAACATCGACTGGGACCACTCCGCCGGATGCCCCAAGCCGCCGAACTCGCCGTTCTGCTCGAACGGAGCCGACCAGAAATGCGCCGTGTCGCCGACGGTCGCCGTACCGACGGCGTTGACAGCCACGATTGCGCCGACCACGAGCCCGCCGTCGAGAACCTGAGACGCGCTGCCGAGGCCGCCGCGGACTGTCGCGGTCGTGGCGCCGAGCCCGGCGCCGATGCTGCCGCAGCGAAAGTCTGGAGAGGCATTGGCGCAGGCTTCGCGACCGAGCCTTTCGTAGGGCGGAGACGCACCCCAGTATTTGTCGCCGCCGTTGAGCAGGTCGAACAGAACCGCCTGAGGTACGATCGGAACTCTCGCGCCGCCAATGTCGAAGCCGACACCGCGCTCGGCCAACCAGGCCTGCACACCGGTCGCAGCCGAAAGTCCGAATGCGGAGCCACCCGAAATCACGATAGCGTGGACTTCCTCGACGCTACCGGCGAGTCCGACCGCGTCCGTCTCACGCGTTCCCGGACCGCCGCCTCGAACATCGACCGCCGCAACGAGCGGTTTGTCGGACAGAAGCACGGTGACGCCGGATAAGACGGACGGATCATCTGCGTGTCCGATGCGGATCCCGGGAACGTCCGTAATCAGGTTGCGACATTCTGACATGGGGGAAACTCCAGGAACTGCGAGCGCGAGAAAAATGGAGGAAATACAGGAATCGCCGCAGCGCACTAAACACTCAAAAGCCATGTGCGATGCAGCGGCGAATGCAAACTTCATTCAGGCCGCATTCACAAAAAGTGAGTTATTCAATCAGTTGTCACATGCTGCGCTGCCGAAGTTGTTTTGGCGCAACGCAGCAATACTGATCATGAATAGTGCCCAGATCGAGCCACATTTCGATGATTGATCGCCCTCTCTCTCGCGGAGGCGAGATGTAACGAACTGCAACAACTGTGGCCGATTTAACAATGCCAAAGGTGTTGAACAGCATTAGTCTTGAATCTGCCTTATGAAGAAATGATTCTACTTGGCATTACGGTCTGAGAAAAGCGTGACAGCCAGAAGGCGCATGCGATCCGGACAATGAAAGAGAAGAAACAGAGGGTTATTATGACCGACCAGATGCAGAGCGAGATCGCCGAGCTCAACTCGCAGCTCGAGGAGATCGATGATCCGCGCCGCAGCTACGCCATGGTGCAGGAGCGCATTCGTCTGTACCGCACCCTTGGCCGCGAGGTTCCGCAAGAGCTTGTGCGCATCGAGCGCCGTTTGCTCAACGACTGCCTGCTCGAATCTCGGGGCGGCTGATCCGCAACCGAACGCTCCCGACGCTTTAAGTCCGAATCGGACTTAGCTCCACGTATGAGCACGGGCGTTCTGGTGCGTTCATTTCTCGATCAGAGTCCAGTGCTCGCCAATGGGCCGCGCGATCCCATACGAAGGTTCGCGCGAGTCCCCGCGAGCATCGAACGAGACCCGGCCCATTGAGCGGGTCTCGAAGTCTCCGCCACGAAGCGTGGCCGCCACCGCGGTCGGCTCGAAGGTTCCCGCCGCGCGCACGGCTTGAGCCCACACATCGAGCGCAGCTTCCGCTCGCTTTGCCATCGGCCCGTCGACACCCTCGTCCGAAATATTGCCTGGCTCCAGGCGCATGAGCACCAGCGTCCCGCGGTCCTCGCCGATGCGCTGGGCGAACTCCGGCGTCGCGAGCGAGTCCGAGCCGAGGAATGCCAGGCCGAGCCCCTCGCGCCGCGCGCCCTCGACAATGATCGCAGCTTCGTTGGGATACCCGGCGAACAGGACGGCCTCGGTATTGAGTGCCTTGAGCTTCGCCAGGATATCCGGATAGGCCGCCTTGCCCGAAATAAGCGTGAGAACCGGCGGCTCGGCAATTCCAGACGCTTTCAGCGCCCGCCCGGCGTCTTCGGCGATGCCGCGGGCATAGGCCGTGCGGTCGTGAATGATCGCGACGCGCTTCCCCGGCGCGTTGTCCAGCAGCCACTGAGCCCCCGCTTGCCCCTGCCGGTCGTCGCGTCCGGCCAGACGAAAGACCACTTGGGGTCCCGGCGGACCTGCCGGTCGCGGTGAGGGCAGGGTGGCGCGCTCCCGTCGCGATAAAAACCGCTCCCTGGGACACGTAAAGGCGGGCCGCGGCCACGGCCGCGCCTGAGCATGGATGACCGATGATCACGGCGGGAGCCTCGGCCAGCAACGAGCCCGCGGCCGATTCCGCCAAGGCCGGCTGGCAGCCATCGTCGGTCACAGCAAGGCGGACAGGCGATCCTAGAATGCCGCCGGCAGCATTGAGGGCCGACAGCATCGCGCTCCAGAGCCTGGCGAATTCCCTCACCGAGCGCGCGCTTAGGCCCTGACAGCGGCACTGCCACGCCGACCACGACGTCAGCGGCATGTGCCGACACACCCGGTAGCGCCATCAGCAGGGCAAGCGCAATCCGACCTGACCGCGCGCGCCGCATGCTTTGAGGGCCTCAGTTCTGTTCGTAAGTGATGCGCCCGTCGGGCTGCTTCTTCCAAGTGTACATGACGTAGTCCAAGCGCGTGACGTCGCCCTTCTTGTCGAACGACAGATCACCGATGACGGTCTTGAACACTCTGCCGGATTTGATCTCCTCGGCGACCTTCTGCGGATCCAGCGAATTGGCCGCCTGTGCGGCTTGCGCCAGCACCTGCACGGACGCGTAGCTGTAGAGCGTGTAGGCCTCGGGCTTGAAGTTGCGCTCGGCGAACTTCTTCATGACGTCCTGCGCCTCGGGCCGCTTCTGCGGATCGGGGCCGAACGTCATCAGCGTGCCCTCGGTGCCGGGTCCGCCAAGAGCCGCGAACTCGTTGGTGGCGATGCCGTCTCCGCCCATCATGGTGGCGGTAACGCCAGCGGCGCGCATCTGCCTGAGGATGCTGCCGCCTTCGGTGTGCACGCCGCCCCAGTAGACGAGATCGGCACCTGACGCCTTGATCTTGGAAACGAGCGCCGAGAAATCGCGCTCGCCGGAATTGATGCCTTCGTAGAGCACCTCCTGCACGCCGCGCGCGTTCATCTCTTTCTTGGTTTCGTCGGCAAGACCCTTGCCGTAGGTCGTCTTGTCGTGGGCGATCGCGACCTTCTTGTCCTTGAAGTGCGTGGCGATGTAGTCGCCCGCGACCTTGCCCTGCTGGTCGTCGCGACCGCAGGTGCGGAACACGTTCCAGAGGCCGCGGTCGGTGATCTTCGGATTGGTGGAGCCCGGCGTGATCATGACGATGCCGTTCTCGGCATAGACGTCGGACGCGGGTTCGGTGACGCCGGAGTTGAAATGCCCGACCACGAAGCTCACGCCCTCGCCGACGAACGTATTCGCGACCGAGCGGCCCTGCTTCGGATCGGCGGCGTCGTCACCGACGACGAGCTCGATCTTCTGGCCGTTGATCCCGCCTGCCGCGTTGATGTCCTCGATGGCCTGCTCGGCGCCGTTCTTGAGCTGAGCACCGAAAACCGCATCCTTGCCGGTCAACGGACCTCCGAGGCCGATCTTGAGGTGCTTCTCGCCCCCGCATGATGCCACGAGCAGCGCAGCCGCAACGACCAGCGAAAGTTTGGCGAGACGCATGATGGGTTCCTCTTGTTCAGACGCAGTCGGCCGGGCGCAAAGCCTCGCGAAGCAGCCCTCCGGGGCGAACCGCCGTGATTACGACCCCGTTTGTCTCTCGAAAAATGGCAAAAGTCACGTTACCCCCCGTTTAGGCCCCCAGTTGAGGGGACCGCGACGCTCGAATAGCCAGGGGTACTGCTCCGTCACCTGCCGCGCCCGTCGGCTCCGGTAGCCGACCAGGGCCAGGCTGAGCAGAACGCTGAGGTCGACCAGGTAATCGATGGGCGACAGCAGCGGGCCGGAAAAGAGCGCGAAATGCAGGAACCTGACGGCTGCGGCGAGGACGGCTGTGTAGGCGACGACAGGCCAGGCCGGCGCCCAGCTCTGCGCTTGCGCCTGCCCTGTGCGCCAAGCCGCCCAGCCGCCGATGCAGACGGTGAGCAGCACAAAGACGTAGGCGCTGTTCGGTCCGGTGCCCACGTATCCGAGGTCTGCGAGGAATGCCTCGATCATAGCTTCGGCCTCTCTGCCGCTGTGCTGGCCGCGATAAGGGTCAATGCCGTCCGCCTTCCAGATACGCTTGGCGGATCTCCGGACGCGAAAGCAGATCCCGTCCCGTGCCGCTCATGGTGATCGCGCCGTTGACCAGTACATAGCCGCGATGCGCGAGCCGCAGGGCATGGAACGCATTCTGCTCGACGACGAAGATCGTCATGCCCTGGCGGTTGAGCTCGGCCAGCGTCGAGAAGATCTGCTTCACGATCAGAGGCGCGAGCCCAAGTGACGGCTCGTCGAGCATGAGCAACTTGGGGCGGGACATGAGCGCGCGCGCGATGGCGAGCATCTGCTGCTCTCCGCCTGAAAGCGTGCCGCCGCGCTGCGTGAGACGCTCCTTGAGACGCGGAAACAAGGCCGTCACGCGCTCGAGATCGCCGTCGAAGTTCGAGGCATCGCCGGTGACTGCGCCCATCTGCAGGTTTTCCAGCACCGTCATGCGCTGGAAAATGCGCCGCCCTTCCGGCGATTGGGCAATGTTGAGACGAGCGATCTCGTGCGGCTTGAGCCCGACGATATTGCGTCCTTCGAAAAGGATGCGCCCCTCGCGCGCCGCCGGCGTTCCGAACACCGACATCATGAGCGTGGATTTGCCGGCGCCATTGGCGCCGATGAGCGTCACGATCTCGCCGCGCTGAACGTCGAGCGATACGGAATTGAGCGCACGGATGTTGCCGTAATAGGCGGAAACGCCCTCGATGCTGAGAAGCGGCTGGCTCATGTCCGGAGCACTCCGGAGGCCTGCGCAACCTCTTCGTCGTCGACGCCGAGATAAGCGGCGATGACCTTGGGATCGTTCTTCACGCTGTCCGCCGTGCCGTCCGAGATCTTGACCCCGTATTCGATGACGACGACGTGGTCCGAAATGTCCATCACGACCGACATATCGTGCTCGATGAGAATGATCGAAACGCCCGTTTCTTTGCGGATGCCGCGGAGCAGTCGCGTCAGCTCCGCGCTCTCGCGATTGTTGAGACCGGCTGCCGGCTCGTCGAGGCAGAGCAGGACCGGCTCCGTGCACATGGCGCGCGCAATCTCGAGCCGCCTTTGCGCGCCGTAGGGCAGATCTCCCGCCAGATCGTTGGCGCGGCCGAGAAGGCCCACCACCTCGAGCCATGCCCGCGCGCGCTCCAGGGCTTGCGCCTCCGCTTCGACGAACGAGGCCATGCGGAGTAGGCCCTTTATCCCGAAGCCGGACGCCTTCATCAGGGTCTTGTGCTGGGCGACGATGAGGTTCTCGAGCACCGTCATGCCCGGAAACAGCCGGATGTTCTGGAACGTGCGTGCCACCCGCGCCTTCGATGCGATCTCGTGATCAGGCATGCGCTCGAGCAGGAAGAGCTCGGGGCTTGCGGACCGCGTCATGCGCTGGTCCGAAGCCGTGAGCGCATCGACAGCAGCGGAGCTTGGCGCCCCACCTTGTGCAAGCGTGATGCGCCCGCTGGTCGGTTTGTAGAAGCCGGTGATGCAGTTGAAGACGGTGGTCTTGCCGGCGCCGTTCGGGCCGATGAGCGCCGTGATCTCGCCGCGCCCCGCCGTGAAGGAGAGGTCGTTGACGGCGACGAGGCCTCCAAAGCGCATGGACAGATGATCGACTGTGAGAATGGGATCGGTCTGCCAGCGCATGGGTGTCATTCCCCGGCTGCGTGCGCGGCGGCCGGCCGCGCAGTCGAGGCGGACCGACGGCTCACGCGCCGTCACGAGCCCCTTGGGCCGCCAGATCATGAGCAGCACGAGGGCCAGGCCGAACAGCATCATACGGTATTGCGTCGCCTCGAAATCGGGGCCGAACACCGCCTTGAGGAAGGAGAGCTCGCGCAAAAGCTCTGTGCCGATGATCATCGCGGTGGCCGCGATGGCGATGCCGATCTGGCTGCCCATGCCGCCCAGCACGACGATCGCCAGGATGAAGGCGCTTTCCGAGAACTCGAACGACTTCGGACTGATGAAGCCCTGCTGCGCGGCGAAGAAGGCGCCGGCGAGCCCACCGAAGAAGGCGCCCGAGGCGAAGGCGGAAAGCTTGGACTTCACGGTGTTGATGCCGAGAGACCGGCAGGCGATCTCATCTTCGCGCATGGCTTCCCAGGCCCGGCCCATCGGAAGCTTCCTGAGCCGTGCGGTCACCCAGTAGGCGAAGAGCGCGAGCGCGAGGGCCAGATAGAACAGGAAGAAAATGCGATAGAGCGGCGAGGGGGGCAGTCCGAGAGCTGTCGCGATATTGTCGGGACCGGCCGTGAACGTGAAACCGAACAGCGATGGCTTCGGGATGTTCGAGACGCCCGCATAGCCGCCCGTGACCGGGCACCCAATTGATGATGACGAGACGCACGATCTCGGCAAACGCCAGCGTCACGATGGCGAGGTAATCGCCCCGCAGCCGCAGCACCGGAAGGCCGATGATGAGCCCCCAGAGGGCCGCAAGTATTCCCGCGATCGGCAGCGTCATCCAGAACGACAGCTCGAACGTCTTGGTGAGGAGGGCGGAGCGAATAGGCGCCGACCGCATAGAAGGCCACATAGCCGAGGTCCAGAAGACCCGCGAGACCGACGACGATGTTGAGGCCCCAGGCCAGCAGGATGTAGAGCAGGATCTGAACGCCGAAGTTCTCGATCCATTTGATCGAGCCCGATGTGCCGGCCAGCGCCACGGCGATAAACGGATAGGCGATGAGGAGTGCGAGCCCGACGCGGGCGATGATCTGGCGCCGCTTCGGGTCCGCCGGAAACGCCCGGCGCGGCTTGGCGTCTGGTGTCGCGCGAGCCTTGAGGAACGAGCGCAGCAGCGAGCCGGCGAAGGCGAAGGCGCACAGCACGGCCACGAGGCCCCAGCGTTGCACCAGAATAATATGGTTGTGGTCGTCGGGCTCGGTCTTGAGCGCCACGATGGGGAAAGCGAGCCCGAGCGTCACGACGGCGGCGATGATCGCGGATTTCAGCGCCTCGCGCACAGAACCCATGCGGTCAGACCTTCTCGACGTCGGGCCGGCCAAGCAGGCCTGACGGCAGGAAAATGAGCACCACCGCTAGAATGGAGAAGGACGCAACGTCCTTGTAGTCGAGCGAGAAATAGGCGCTCCACAGGGTCTCGACGAGGCCGATCAGCAACCCGCCGAGCACGGCTCCAGGCAGCGAGCCGATACCGCCCAGGACGGCAGCGGTGAAGGCTTTGACGCCCGGCACGAAGCCGTCGTTGAAGCTGATGACGCCGTAGTACGTCATCCACAGCAGGCCCGCCACCGCGGCAAGCGCTGCACCCATGATGAAGGTGAGCGAAATCGTGCGGTCCACGTCGACGCCGAGCAGGGCCGCCATCTTCTGATCCTGCTCGCAGGCGCGCTGGGCCCGTCCGAGCGAGGTCTTCGTCACGATGTACCAAAGCACGAACAGCAGTGCCGCCGTCACGATCATGATGACGACCTGCTTCTCGGCGATGGCAACCGAGCCGGCGCCGACCGGGAAGTGGAGCACGTTCATGAGCATCGGCTCGAGCGTCTTGTTGTTCGGTCCCTGAACCAGCTGCACGAAGTTCGACAGGAAGATCGACATGCCGATGGCCGAGATGAGGGGCGCAAGGCGGAACGAGCCCCGCAGCGGCCGGTAGGCGATGCGCTCGATGACCCAGTTCCAAAGGCTCGTCAGCGCCATGCCGAGCAGAAGCACGACGATGAGGGCCAGCCCGAGCGAAAGGACGCCGAGCACTTTGCGTCAGCAGCAGGAACAGGATGAGGGCAATGAATGCCGACAGCATGAACACGTCGCCGTGGGCGAAGTTGACCATGCCGATGATGCCGTAGACCATCGTATAGCCGATGGCGATCAATCCGTAGATCGATCCGAGCGTCAGCCCGTTGACGAGCTGCTGGACGAAATAATCCATATGACCGCGTCCCCCGAGACGAGCGCTTGGAGCTTCCACCAGCTGCTGGCTTCAGCTCCAGATCACACGCTTAGACCGGACGCCGCGCGGGCTGCTCGAGAAGCGCCCACAAGACTGCCGTCTAGTACCCACGTGATGTTTAATAGGGCCAAACCGGCTTTGGGAACTGGTTTTTTCCGCCCCGGCACGCTAACCGCCTTGGGCAACACCCTGCAAGACACGGTTTTTCGCACCCGCTGCCTAAAGTCCCGGCAGATCAGACCATGTTGTGGGACCCGTCACACCAGGGCTCGTCGTCGGTGGCCTTGCAGCCACAGAGATTGAAGATGGCGGTCGAAGGCGCCACGAACTCGAGCGGCTCTATGCCGGTACCTTCGTGCGATCCGTCGCAGAACGGCTGCGTCTGCGAGCGCCCGCAACGGCAATAGTAATAGGTCTCGCCCTCGGTGAGCTCCACCTGATAGGGACTTTTCTGAGCAATAATAGGTTCTTCGGCCACCGGCGCCCTCCCGAACGACGTCAACACGCTTGTCATCGCCTAACGGCTAAGCACGCCAACGGCAAGAGGAGGATTGACCCGGGGCAGTCTGACCTAAGGCCGCGGAGGGGCGAACGGGGCTCGGCTCTCAGGCCACGTTGAGCGGCGCGGTCTCGATCGATCTCTCTCGTTCTGGTCGTCGATCCAGGTCATCTCGAACTCGCCTGGCCCTGGGACCCGCATATAGAAGGCGATGAAAGGGTTGGCCGAAATCCCGGAGCCGAACTCGGCGCTGAACACGACCTCGCCGGCGTACTTGGCGATGAAAGTGTGCACGATATTGCGCGGGATGGGCTTTCCCTCGGCATCCTTCCGGTTGCCGGTCTCCATGACATGATTGATGAGCGCCTTGACCTCGATGATGTCGCCGGTCGCGGCCTGCTCGGGTATTTTTATGCGTGGCATCTGAGGCATGGTTCCGTCATTCCGTTCCGCAACCGCCGATGGTGACCTCGATGTTCCGCGTCCCTCTCAGGAACTCGCCTTTGTTGGTCTCGGCAATGGCCACGACGTCCTGCGTCTTGGCGAGCCGCATGCGGCCCGTGACGGCCGCCTTGCCGGAGAGAAGCGTGAAATTGAACGTCGCCACCTTGGCCTGCGGGTTCTGCGTCGAGAGCAGATGCAGCTTGGTGATGTGGTCCTCGGCCGTCATGGGGCTTTCGACGTCGAGCTTGTAGGGCACGATGTTGCCGTTCTCGGCCAGCTCCGGCAGGTCCACGCGTTACGCGCGCATCGACAGGCTGGCTGTCACCCACGATTGATCGAAGCGCTTCTTGGAACTGTGCGGTCGGCGAGGGCGGGGCGACACTGCGCGTCGCGTCGTTCTCGGGGAGAGGCGTGAGCGGAACCGTTTCTCCGCCCGCCGCTTCGGTCGCATCCGCACTGCCACCGCGCATGAGCGCAACGAATGCCGTCGCACCTGCAGCGGCAAGAACTCTGCGGCGGTCGAGCGCCATCAGTTCCCCCTCGCTGTTATCGTGTCCAAGCTCATAAGCCCGGTAACTTCGAACCGCATCATGGCAAGTATATTGGCATTTCCTGACAGAATTGCCAGAACCGGCGCGCTTCTCTTAGCTAAGCGCCCCTGCTAGCATGTACACAAAAAGACGGGTGCGAACCAAATCATGCGGCTTCCCCATTTGCCCGTTATCCACACCCGCCGCGGCTTGGGCTCCATGCGCCCTCTCCCCCTGATGATAACGGTGTTAGCGGCGTTCGCGGCTTGTTTGCCGCCATTGGCTTCGTCCTGGCGCCGCAGGATCAGCCGCGCGCCGCGAGCTCGAATATCCGCCTGATCATGGTCGAGGAGAAGGGCTGCCGTTTCTGCCGGATGTGGGATGCCCAGATCGGGCGCGCCTATCCAAAAAGCGCCGAAGGCCGTTTCGCCCCACTGAAGCGCGTTCGGCGCGGCGCGCCTGAAATCAGAGGCTTCAACCCCGTCGTCTACACGCCGACCTTTATCGTCGTGAGATCGGGCGAGGAGATCGGCCGCATCACCGGCTATCCCGGTCAGGATTACTTCTGGTCCGAGCTGGCGCCGATATTGTCGGCCGCCGGCTTCGCCCGCTCCCTCAATTGAACGAGACCGCATCGATGACGAAAGCTGAGCCAGGCGCTTCGAACGGCATCTCGATCGATCGCAGACAATTCGGGCTGGGTCGTCGCCGCGTTGAGCGCGAGCTTTGTTGCCCGGCCAGCATTAGCTCAGGGAGCCGCCAAGGTCGTCGTCATCGGCGGCGGCCCCGGCGGGGCGACGGTCGCCGGCACGCTGAAGCTCGCCAATGCCAAGCTCGACGTCACGCTTGATCGAGCCGCAGCGCTTCTACACCACATGCTTCCTGTCCAACTTCTACATCGGCGGCCTGCGTACGAGGGCGAGCATCACGCAGTCATATGAAGGGCTGCGCGCGGCTGGTATCCGCGTCGTGCGCGATCGTGCCGTCGCAATCGACATGACGAAGAAGTCCGTGCGCCTGCAGGGCGGCGGCGACATCGCCTACGACCGCCTCGTCGTCGCGCCCGGCATCGGCTTCAAATACAACTCATCGAGGGCTACAGCGAGGAGGCGGCGAAGCTCATGCCGCACGCCTGGAGCGGCGGGCGCGCAATCCAAGCTGCTGCGTCAGAAGCTTCTCGACATGGAGGACGGCGGTCTCGTGGTCATTGCGCCGCCGCGCAATCCCTATCGCTGCCCGCCGGGCCCGTACGAGCGCGCCTGCGCTCATCGCCCATTATCTCAAGACGCGAAACCGAAGTCCAAGCTCGTCATCCTCGATCCGAAGATGGCGTTCTCGAAACAGCCCGTGTTCGAGGAAGCGTTCCGGAAAGTACTATAAGGACATCATCGAGCTGCACCTCACGAACGACATCGACGACATGGGCGCTGGTCCGCGTCGATCGCAAGCACCGGCGAGGTGGTGACGAAATCCGGCGCCAAGTTCAAGGCCGCTGTCGCCAACATCATTCCCGATCAGCACGCGGGCGCCATCGCGATCTCTTCGGGTCTCGCCGAGGGCGACTGGTGCCCGGTTCAGCTCGAAAGCTTCAAGTCGGCGAAGTCCGAGTTCGTCTATGTCGCTCGGCGATTCATCCGCCGCCGCCGAGATGCCGAAATCCGCCTACTCCGCCAACAACCAGGCCAAGCGTCGTCGCCGCCGACATCCTGGCGGATCTCGACCGGGCATCCGCATCCCGAAGTCGCGCTACCGCAACACCTGCTGGTCGTTTCTCGCCCCCGACGACAGCGTGAAAATCGGCGCCGACTACGCCCCGGGCGACGTCAAGGGCAAGCACGTCCTGGTCCCGAGCAACAGCTTCGTGTCCCAGCCGAGCGAGAAGCCGGCTGCTGCGCAAGGAGATCTTTGACGAGAGCCTCGCCTGGTACGACACGCTTGTTGCCAGCGTGTTCCTGGAGGGATCAGGATCGGCCGCGCAACGCGGTCTGCAATCAGGTGTGAAGCGCTAAGGTACGGCCAATCATATCGTTTCGGCGCTTCGCGTTTTCTCAACTGCGATCACTACGACGCGATTTCCACCGCGCACCGAGCAATGTGCTCGCATCGGCGCAAAAGCCTCTGTAAGGTTTTGATCAGGGTATTGCGTCCGTGGCTTCATAGGCCATGTGTAGAGTCCATCAACGGGCCGGGAGCGGCTTTCCGCACGCGCTGCAAGGACACCGCCCACGAGGCATGGGTCTGAGGGCGCTGGTTGTGCGTTGAAGCTGCTTCGGTCTCATAGAGTGGCGGACGCAGCGGCCCGGACTTCGGGCCTTGCGCGCGCCGTGTGCTGAGCGGAGGCTTGGACAGATGGCGGCATTGATCTTCGTGCTCATTTTGCTCGCTGGAGCCATTGGGCTCGGCATGGCGCGCGCGTCGCCGCTGCAGTGGGCCCTGGGACTTGGCGCAGCGATATTCGCCTGGCAGTCCGGCGTCTTCCACGGCGCGTTCCACGCACCCGCACTGAGCTTCTGGGGCTTGCTCGCCTGGCTGCCGGTCGCCGTGCTCGCCGCGCTCTCGGTTCCCTCACTCCGCCGCAAGTTTGTCGTCGAGCCCACGTTCCGCATGGTCAGAGGCATCCTGCCCAAGGTGTCGGACACCGAGCAGCAGGCGCTCGACGCCGGCACCGTCGGCTTCGATGCCGAGCTGTTCTCCGGCACGCCCGACTGGATGAAGCTGCGCGCCGTGCCGCCGATCGTGCTGACGCCGAGGAGCGCGCCTTCCTCGACGGCCCCACCGAAGAGCTCTGCCGCATGATCGACCATTGGCAGATCCGCCACGCCGAGCGGCGCATTCCCGACCGAGATCTGGGACTTCGTCAAGCGCAACGGCTTCCTCGGCATGCTGATCTCGAAGGAGCACGGCGGCCTCGGTTTCTCGCCGCAGGCGCAGTCGCTGATCCTCGGCAAGATCGCCTCGCGCTCGCCCGACGTCGTCACCATCGTCATGGTGCCGAACTCGCTCGGACCCGGCGAGCTGATCGAGAAATACGGCACCGACGAGCAGAAGCATCATTACCTGCCGCGCCTCGCGCAGGGCCTCGAAGTCCCCTGCTTCTCGCTGACGGGCCCGACCTCCGGCTCCGACGCCGCCACCATGCGCGACATCGGCTACGTCACGCAGCGGCATGCACGAGGGCCGGGAGGTCATCGGGCATCCGCCTGTCGTGGGACAAGCGCTACATCACGCTCGGACCCGAGGCGACGCTGGTCGGTCTCGCGTTCCGCCTGTTCGATCCCGACAACCTGCTCGGCGACGGCGAGGACATCGGCATCACCGTGGCGCTGATCCCGGCCAAGCATCCCGGCGTCAACATCGGCCGCCGCCATCTGCCGTCCGGCGCCGCATTCCCGAATGGCCCGAACTGGGGCCGCGACGTGTTCATTCCGATGGATTGGGTCATCGGCGGCGAAGCCATGGTCGGCCAGGGCTGGCGCATGCTGATGGAATGCCTGGCCGCGGGCCGCGCCATCTCGCTGCCGTCGTCGGCGACGGCCGGCGCCAAGGCCATGCTGCGCGTCACGACCGCCTATGCCCGCATCCGCCGCCAGTTCGGCCTGCCCATCGCCCGCATGGAGGGCATCGAGGAGCCGCTCGCGCGCATGGTCGAGACGGCCTACGTCAACGAGGCCGCCCGCGCCGTCACGGCGGCCATGGTCTCGCGCGGCGAGCGCCCGTCCGTGATCTCGGCGCTGATGAAGTACCAGACCACCGAGCGCCTGCGCCACTCCGTCAACGACGCCTTCGACATCCACGGCGGCCGCGCCATCTGCGACGGCCCGTCGAACTATCTGCAGTCGGCCTATCAGCTCGTGCCCGTCGGCATCACCGTCGAAGGCGCCAACATCCTGACGCGCACGCTCATCACCTTCGCGCAAGGCGCGCTGCGCTCGCACCCCTACCTCTACAAGGAGGTGCAGGCCGTGCAGGACGAGGATCGCGCGCGCGGCCTCGATGCCTTCGAGAAAGCCTTCCTCGGCCACGTCTCGTTCTCGATCTCGAACATGGCCGGCGCCTTCTTCCACAACCTCACGCTCGGCAGGTTCGGCCACGTGCCGTCGCCCGGACATGGATTGGAGCCGGTTTATCGCCAGCTCTCGCGCGCCAGCCGCAACTTCGCGCTCGTCGCCGATCTGACGGTGGCGCTGCTCGGCGGCGGCCTCAAGGTGAAGCAGAAGCTCACCGGCCGTCTCGCCGACGCGCTGTCCGAGCTCTATCTTCTCTGCTGCGTGCTGAAGCGCTTCGAGGACGACGGCCGGCCCGCCGCCGACCGGCCGATCGTTCTGCCTTCGCGGCCTCCAACGGCCTGTCGCGCTTCGAGAATGCCCTGCGCGGGCGTCATTGCAGAACTTCCCCAATCCGGCCGCCCGCATCCTCCTTGGTGCGATCTCATCTTCCCGTTCGGCCGCCATTACTATCCGGCGTCCGACGCGCTCGCCTCCAAGGTCGTGCGTGCTGCGATCGAGCCCGGCGAGGTGCGCGATCGCCTGACGCGCGACATCTACATCTCACATGATCCCGATGACGCCACGGGCCTGCTCGAGGTGACGCTGAAAAAAGTCGTTGCGGCCGAGGATGCGGAAAAGAAGCTCGAGCGCGCCATTCGCGCCGGCACGGTGAAGCGCTATCATGGCGTCGATTGGCTCGCGGATGCGGTCGAGACGGGCGCGATCACAGAAAGCGAAGCGCAGCAGTTGCGGGAGTTGGAGGTGCTCGTTGCACGTGTCATCGCCGTAGACCATTTTGACCCTGAGGAATTGAAACCCCACTATCAGAAAACGAACCCCGCCAATCTGGGGCACAACTCGCGCAGCCAGACCGGCGCTGCGGCCGAGTAGACACTGGAGAGGAAGCCGATGGCTCAGGATTTCACCAACGCTGCGGGTCCCGGCTTGGGCAGCCTCAACTTGCGGGACTGGCGTTTCTCCGTCGATCAGGAGCGCATCGCCTGGGCGATCTTCGACCGCGAGGGCGCGAGCGCCAACGCGCTCGGCGCGCGCCCGCTCGAGGAGCTGTCGGCGATCGTCGACGCGCGTCGAGGAGGGCGCGCGACACTCGCGACATCATGCGGCCTGGTCATCCTCTCCGGCAAAGAGAAGGGCTTCATCGTCGGCGCCGACATCAACGAGTTCGAGGGCTTCGAGACCGAGGCCCAGGTGATCGACCGGCTGCAGCTCGTGCTCGCCCTGTTCGACCGCATCGAGGACCTGCAAGGTCCCGGTCGTCGCCGGCATCCACGGCGTCTGCGTCGGCGGCGGCCTCGAGCTGGTGCTGTCGTGCCACTACCGCATCGCCACCCGCGACGAAGGCACGCGCGTCGGCTTCCCCGAGGTCAAGCTCGGCATCTTCCCGGGCTGGAACGGCACGGCGCGCTCGATCCGCCAGGCCGGTCCCATCGCCGCCATGCAGGCCATGCTCACGGGCTCCATGATCAGCGCCACGCGTGCGCGCGCCATGGGCCTCATCGACGAGCTGGTCGCGAGCAAGCGACATGCTGCGTTGGGCGGCACGCAAGGCCGTGCGCAAGAAGCGCAAATCGAAGCCGGCAGGCTTCGCGCAAATCGCTGCTGACGCGCTGGCCCGCACGCGTCGCTGCTCGCCAAGAAGATGCGCGACGAAACCAAGAAGAAGGCGCGCGAGGCGCATTATCCCGCGCCGTTCCGCCTGATCGACCTGTTCGAGACTGCACGGCGGCGATCTCGAAGCCCTGAAGGCGGCCGAGACCCGCTACTTCGCGCCGCTGCTGATCTCGGATCAGTCGCGCAACCTGCGCCGCGTCTTCAAGCTCTCCGAGCTGCTCAAAGGCCAGGCGCCGAAGGACCAGACCTGGAAGCCGCTGCGCGTGCACGTCATCGGCGCGGGCACCATGGGCGCCGATATCGCCGGCTGGTGCGTCGCCTCCGGCATGGAGGTGACGCTGCAGGATCTCTCGGCCGAGCAGATCGAGCAGGGCATCAAGGCTCAGGGCAAGCTGTTCTCGCGCAAGTTCAAGACCAAGGCGCTGCGAAGGCGCCGCCAAGAGCCCGCCTCATCGCCGATCCCGACCGGGCATCGGCGTCCGCGCGTGCCGACGTCATCATCGAGGCCATCGTCGAGCGGCTCGACATCAAGCAGAACCTGTTCGAGGAGCTGGAAGGCAAGATCAAGCCCGGCGCGGTGCTGGCGACCAACACGTCGTCGCTCGAGGTCGAAGCCATCGCCGCGCCGCTGCAGCGATCCGGGCCGCCTGATCGGCATCCACTTCTTCAATCCGGTCGCGCAGATGCCGCTCGTCGAGGTCGTGCGCGGTGCGTCAGAGCCGCGAGGAGGACGTGAAGAAGGGCGCCGCCTTCGTCACCGCCATCGGCAAGTTCCCGCTCATCACCAAGAGCGTCCCGGGCTTCCTCGTCAATCGCGTGCTCGCGCCCTACATGATGGCCGCCATGGCGCGGCTCGAGAAGGGCGAGGAGAAGGAGAAGATCGACGAAGCCGCCCGCGCGTTCGGCATGCCGATGGGCCCGATCGAGCTGGCCGACACGGTCGGCCTCGATGTCTGCGCGCACGTCGGCAGCATCCTCGGCCTCTCGCCGGAAGGCTCGCCGCTGCAGCGTCTGGTCGAAAGCGAGACGCCTCGGCAAGAAATCGGGCGAAGGCTTCTACGTCTGGAAGGACGGCAAGCCGGAGAAGGGCGACAAGACCTATCCGAAGCATGAGCTCGAGCGGCTCGGCCGCGAACTGGTCGAGCCGCTGATCTGCGAAGCCGCAGCGCGCGCTCGACGAGCGCGTCGTCGAGAGCGCCGATCTGGTCGATGCCGGCGTCATTTTCGGCACCGGCTTTGCGCCGTTCCGCGGCGGGCCGTTGCACTTCAAGGCGACCGAGCAGACACGGCGCGGCAACGCGCGAAGCAGCGGAATAGCGGTCGCGCTGCAGCGTACTGGCGGGCAGACAGAGGAGAATGAAGCATGGCTGAACTTTGCGGCGGGTGGCGATCATCGGCGGCGTGCGCACCCCTTTCTGCCGCTCGAACACGCTTTATGCCGATCTGTCCAATCTCGACATGATGACGGCGGCGCTGAATGGCCTGGTCGACAAGTACCGGCTCAAGGGCGCGCACATCGACGAGGTCGTCGGCGGCGCGGTCGTCACGCACTCGAAGGATTTCAACCTGGCGCGCGAAGCAGTGCTCGGCACCAAGCTCGCGCCCTCGACGCCCGGCATCACCCTGATGCAGGCCTGCGGCACCAGCCTGCAGGCGGCCACGGTATCGGCGCCAAGATCGCGACCGGCGACATCGACAGCGGCATCGCCATGGGCTCCGACACGACCTCGGATGCGCCGATCGTGTTCTCGAAGAAGTTCTCGCGCCGCCTGGTCAAGCTCCCGCAGCAGAAGACCGCCATGGAGCGCCTCAAAGTGTTCCAGGGCTTCTCGCCCGAGCGAGCTCGCGCCCCAGCCGCCCGCCATGTGGCCGAGCCGCGCACCGGCCTCACCATGGGCCAGCATTGCGAGCTGATGGCGCAGGAGTGGAAGATCCCGCGCGCCAGGAGCAGGACCGTTTCGCCTTCGAAAGCCACCGCAAGGCCGCCGAGGCCTATCGCTCGGGCTTCATGGACGATCTCATCGTGCCCTGCGCCGGCGTGTTCCGCGACAACAACCTGCGCGAGGACATCAGCCTCGACAAGCTCGCGACCCTGAAGCCCGCGTTCGAGAAATCCGAGCGCGGCACGCTGACCGCCGCCAACTCCACGCCGCTCACCGACGGCGCGGCCTGCGTGCTGCTGGCGAGCGAGGAGTGGGCCGCCAAACGCGGCCTTCCCGTGCAGGCGTACCTCACCTATTCGGCGACGTCCGCCAACAACTTCGTCGACGGCGACGGGCTGCTGATGGCGCCGACCATCGCCGTGTCGCGCATGCTCGAACGCGCCGGTCTGACGCTGCAGGATTTCGACTATCTACGAGATCCACGAAGCGTTCGCGGCGCAGGTGCTGTGCACGCTGAAGGCGTGGGAAGATCCGGCCTATTGCAGGACGTGCTCGGCCGCGACGCGCCGCTCGGCTCCATCGATCGCTCCAAGCTCAACGTCGAAGGCTCGTCGCTCGCCGTTCGGTCATCCGTTTGCGGCGACCGGCGCGCGCGTTCTCGCGATTCTGTCGAAGCTGCTGGCGGGAACGACGAAGCGCGGGCTCATCTCGGTATGCACGGCGGGCGGCATGGGCGTGGCCGCGATCCTCGAAGGCTCGGCCACGGCGGAAGCCCGGCTCGCGGCTTGATACATTCGGTTACCCTTTTCATGCCCGCGAGCCCTGCCGCAGCCATGGTTCGGTCGTTAGAACGGCCCCGGCATGAAAAGGGGACGAACACATGCAACGAGAACGGCATCACGCGCCGGCGCGCGCTCGCGGGGCTTTCGGGTTCCGCGACCGCGGTGCTCGCGGCCGACACGACGCGCGCCGAGCCGGCACCATCACAGCAGCAGGCAGCGTCCATTTCCAAAGGCGGCGTCTGCCGGCTGATGCCGCAGGCGGTCGAAGGTCCGTATCTATTTCGACCCCGCCCTTGAGCGCGCCGACATCACCGAAGGCCGCCCGGGCATTCCGCTTCGGCTGGATCTGCAAGTCGTGGACGGCGCCGCCTGCGTGCCCATCGCGGGCGCGCGCGTGGATGTCTGGCACTGCGACGCGACCGGGCACTATTCCGGCTACACCGGCCAGGGCGACGATCAGAGCACATCGACGAAGGGCGAAACGTTCCTGCGCGGCACGCAAATGGCGGATAGCGCGGGCGCCGTCACATTCCGCACCATCTATCCCGGCTGGTATCGCGGCCGCACCGCGCACATCCACTTCAAGGTGTTTCTCGACAAGAAGACCGTGTTGACGGGGCAATGCTATTTTCCGGATGCCCTGTCGGAGTTCATCTACACGACCGTCGCGCCCTACACCGAGCGCAAGGACAAGCGCGATACGCTGAACAGCACCGATTTTCTCGTCAGCGGCGACAAGGACCACACGTCGTTCGTGGCCATCAAGGAGGAGGCTGACGCCTATGTCGCCTCGCTGGTCATCGGCGTCGATCGCGAAGCGTCTCCGCAAACGGGCGGCCCAGGCGGCCCTCCGCCCGGTGGCGGTGGTCCATCGTTCTTCAGGGAGCTGTTCGGCGGAGGACCGCCTCAGCGGCCGAAGGATGGCGGCTCGCTCGTACCCGGCGGTGCCAAGAAGAATTAGCGCCCCAGGACCCGTTATTTCGCAGACGAGTCGCGGTGTCGCTTGGTCTCTTCCGCCTTGAGCTCCTTCTTGGAAAGCTTGCCGATCATCGTCTTCGGCAGCTTGTCGCGCAGCTCGATCTGTGCCGGCATTTCTATGCGCGACAGCTTGGCCTCGAGGTGCTTCAGGAGCTCGGCGGTCGTCGCGGTCATGTCGGGCTTGAGCTTGACGAAGGCTTTTGGCGCTTCGCCGCGGTATTTGTCCGGGATGCCGATGACGGTCACTTCGTCGACGGCGGGATGCTCGTAGATCGCCTCCTCGATGCGGCGCGGATAGACGTTATAACCCGAGCAGATGATGAGGTCCTTGATGCGGTCGACGATGAAGAAGAAGCCGTCGTCGTCCATGATGCCGACATCGCCTGTCCTGAGGTACGGCCCCGACGAATTGCGCCGCCGTCTCGGCAGGCTTCTTCCAGTAGCCGCGCATGACCTGCGGCCCGGAGATGCAGATCTCGCCACGCTCTCCCTTGGGAACTTCGCACGCTCGGATCGGAAAGGTCCCTGAGCGACAAGTGCGTCCCTGGCAGCGGCAGGCCGATCGAGCCGGCTTTCACCAGCCCGTCGATCGGATTGGCTGTCGCGACCGGCGAGGTCTCGGAGAGCCCATAGCCTTCGATCAGGGCGCAGCCTGTGACGGCCTCGAACTTCTGCCGGACCTCGATGGGCAATGCCGCCCCGCCCGACAGGCAGAACCTGAGGCTCGACAGATCGAAGGATTTGATCTTCGGGTGGTTCATGATGGCGTTGAACAGGGTCGGCACGCCCGGCATGATCGATCGGCTTGGTGCGGTGGATGAGGGCCAGCGCATCGTCGAGGACGAAGCGCGGCATGATGACGATCTCGGCGCCCTTGGCGATGCCGAAGTTCATCACCACGGTCATCGCGAACACGTGGAAGAACGGCAGGACACCCAGCACCTTCTCCTCGCCGTAGACGAGATCCGGTGCCCAAGACATCGACCTGGGCCACGTTGATGTAGACGTTGGCGTGGGTGAGCATGGCGCCCTTGGGCGTGCCGGTTGTGCCGCCCGTGTACTGCAGCACGGCGATATCGTTCAGCGGATCGACGGCCGCGGGCTCGAAGGTTCCATCCCCGACGAGTTCGGCTTCGAGCCGGATACGGCTGCGCTGCGGCGAGGAGGCCACACGGCCGCCAGCTCCCGCGATTTGAGCAATCGGAACAGAACGGCCTTCGTCGGCGGCAGCAGCGCCGTGAACGAGCACACGACCGCGCCCTTGAGCACGCCGTCCTCGAGAAGCCTCTCGACCTTGTCGAAAAGGATCTTGAGATCCAGCGTCACCATGAGCTCGGTGTCGCTGTCCTTGACCTGGAACGACAGCTCTTCGGGCGTATAGAGCGGATTATAGTTGACGACTACACCGCCGGCTTTGAGGATCGCGAAGTAATAGACAATAAAAGTCGGGCTATTGGGAAGAAAAAGTCCGACCTTGGTCCCCTTTCTTACTCCAAGTTGGTGCAGTCCGGCGGCCGCGGCGTCGACCATCCGGCCAATCTCCGCGTAGCTCGTCGTTCGGCCGAGAAAGGTGGTGCAGGGAAGGTCCGGGCTTTTGCGCGCCGCGTCGTCGATCAGCCGGTAAAGAGGAGCAGCTTCGAATGTTTCCCGCCAATCCACATTGGCCGGGTAGCTTTTCGTCCATGCCGGCGCGTCTTCCGATGGCCTCAAAGGCGGGCCGATGGTGGTCATACGTCGCCCTCCAATGGCCCTCCCGAGCCAGTCTAGTGCGCGTATCCCGCGTCTGCTTGTCGCGCTTTTGTCTACAACGGGATACGTAACCATGTCGGCTTACGGGGCGCTGGAACAAGTGAGCCGACAGAATTCCACACAGCTATTGAACACTTTTTTGGCGTTTCCGACTAGATCTCGGCCCAAAAAACAAGCCTACGGAGGCCTGTCACCCGCGAAACTTCCTAAACGGGGACAGATGTGCCAATTGATGCGCATCAAGCTGTGTTGGGGAGCGCGGACGGGGCCTGAGCCGTCGTCTGGACTTCAGCACGGTTTAAGGATATGTGACGCCCAAGCTTGTGATGAATGCGGCCCTGAACTACTTAGTGTGGAACAGCTTTAGAGCGTTTTCACCGGGGTCCCTGCAAGTCGCGTTGGGCAGGGTTTGGAGAGCGAAATGGACGAAGTCGCAACCAAAATCATTGAAATTCTGAAGAAGCACATGAAGGAGCCGAGGGACGACATCTCGCTCACGACTGCGCTCACGGATCTCAAGATCGAAAGCCTTGATCTCGCGATGATCGTCTTCGACATCGAAGACACGTTCGGTATCGAAATTCCCTACAATGCCAACGAAGACGTTGGTGACTTCAAGACCGTGGGCTCCGTGGTCGACAAGGTTAAGGGTTTGATGGCGGGAGGCCCTGCCGCGGCGAAGGCCTGAGCCTTACGTTGGGCAGATCTGATAATTTATCCGCGCTGGCCGCCCCCGGCGGCCGGCGTTTTTGCGTGGCGCAGCCTGCGCCACCACCACAGGAATGAACGAAGCCATGACACAGTCTAACGGCGCGCGGCGCGTTGTCGTCACAGGCATGGGCGTAGTCACGCCTATCGGTCTCAACGTCGACGAGTTTTGGGCGTCGCTGGTGGAGGGCAAATCCGGCGTAAGCGAGTTGGGCGGCTTTCCGCTCGAGGATCTTAAGATCCTGATCGCGGCGCAGATCAAAAACTACGAGCCCAAGGTTCGCCTCAAGAGCTACAAGCGCGACCGCATCATCACCATGGCCGATCGCTACTCTTGGTTTGCCGCCGATGCGGCAGCTCAGGCCGTCGCTCAGTCGGGCCTCGAGCTTCCCGTCGAGAACCCCTATCGCTCGGCCTGCATCATCGGTTCGGGCGCCGGCGGCCTGATGACGTTCGAGAACGCCTACCGCGATCTCTTCATCCACAATAAGCGCGCCACCAATCCGCTGACGCTGCTTCGCATCATCGGCTCGTCCGCGTCGGCCCACGTCGGCATCGAGTACGGAATCAAGGGACCGACGTTCGCCACCTGCAGCGCCTGCTCGACGGCGACTCACGCCATCGGCATCGCGCGCGACTACATCCAGAACAATGTCGTCGACGTCGCCATTGCGGGCGCTTCCGAAGCAGTCGTCAACTACGGCACCATGAAAGCCTGGCAGGCCCTCCACGTGCTGTCTCCGCAGGGCTGCTTCCCGTTCGCCAAGAAGCGCAACGGCACGGTGCTCGGCGAAGGCGCCGGCATCCTCGTCCTCGAGGAATACGAGCACGCCAAGCGCCGCGGCGCGACCATCCTCGCCGAGCTCGTCGGCTACGGCATGGCGTCCGACAGCCAGGACATGGTGAAGCCGACCGTCGAAGGCCCGAGCTACGCCATGCAGATGGCGCTCGACGACGCCAAGCATCAATCCGTGCGACATCGACTACCTCAACGCCCATGGCACGGCGACCATGGACAACGACATCAACGAGACGCGCGCCATCAAGAACGTGTTCAAGGATGCGGCCTACAAGGTCGCGATCTCGTCGACCAAGTCCATGCACGGCCATCCGCTCGGAGCCGGCGGCGGCATCGAGGCCGTGGCCTGCATCAAGGCCATGCAGGAAAGCTGGGTTCCCCCGACCATCGGTCTCGACGAGCCGGGCCCGGAATGCGATCTCGACTACGTCCCGAATGTCGGTCGCAAGCTGCCGGTCAACTACGCCATGTCGAACTCGTTCGCGTTCGGCGGCCTCAACGCGGTGCTGATTTTCGGCCAGCCGAGCTGATCTCTGAACCTTCTTAGAGCCCGGCTATGCGAGGCGCCTTGATCGGGCCCGCGTGCCGGGCTCTATTCATTCTATGCCGACGAATCTCCTTCGCCAGCGCGGCGCCAAAATCAGTTCCGCCAATCGCGGCAAGACGCCCGCCGGCCGTCGCCGTGTGCTGATCAAAGCCGGGCGCGTCGCCATACGCGCCGACCTCCTCGACACCGAGACCGCGAGCCGCATTTGGACCGCGCTGCCGCTGTTCTCGACAGCCGAAACCTGGGGCAAATCCATCCATTTCGAGGTGCCCGTCGAGACGGGCAGAGAGCGCAACGCGCGCGTGCTGTCGGAGCCCGGCGACATCTGCTTCTGGATCGAGGACGACCGCATCATCATCGCCTTCGGCGCCACGCCTATTTCGCGAGGCGCTGAAATCCGTTTGCCAAGGCCCTGTAACGTTTGGGCAAAGGCAATCGATGACGTGACCCCCTTGAAGGATGTCGTTCCAGGTGAGAAGGTGTCCATTACGGCAGCTTGATGGCGTCTAGTGTCCTGATCGCGAAATTCGTCTCCATGTGCGGCTGGCGTCGAACGAATTTCGCGATCTGAAGGACACTAGCTTGATCAATGAGCTAGTGTGATTCAGATCGAGAAGTCCGCTTCTCCGCCTCGTCGCAAGCGCACTGGCGGACTTCTCGATCATCACACTGGCGGGCTGGGAGGCGCGCTTGCGGCAGATAGTGATCAAGGCGGGCAAAATCGCGATCCGTGCGCGGCTGTTGGATACACCCACAGCCGAGCGCATCTGGAATGCGCTTCCGATTTATGGCGCCGCCAAAACATGGGGCAGGGAGGTCTACTTCCACGCCCCTGTTTCGCATGGCACCGAGCCCGGCGCGCGCGATGTGGTCACCAAGGGCGAGATCGCGTTCTGGCCCGACGGCGATGCCATTGCCATTGGCTTCGGCGCGACTCCCCTTTCGAAACGCGGCGAGATCCGCTTCACGAGCCCATGCAACATTTGGGCGGTCGCGCTCGACGATGTCGATCAATTCCAACGCGTCTATGCTGGCGAACAAATCTCGGTCCTGGAAGCAGAAGCGGCGGAGCCCTGGCAGCACGCTGGCTGTCCAGCACGGCGACGGTCACGCCTGCAGCTCACGCACGATGCATGCAGGCGAGTGTCCCAACACCGCCGACGACGGCAACCTTTAGCAGCGCCGGACGACCCCCATCCGCTATTTGGCGACGAGCTGCGGCAGCTCGCGCTTGAGCGTTGCCGCAAGCTGATCGAGCGGGTTTTCCTTGAGCGGCTCGATCTCGGAAAAGATCACCGCGACGCGCTCGGGCGCAAGCTCTGCAATGGCAAGCTCGCGCGCCCATCCATTCTTCTCGAGGTAGCGACGATAGCCAGCTTCCGCGTCCGTGAGCTTGAACGCAGCGGGCCGGATGGCGATCACGGGCCGCCGCGCCCAGACCGACTCGGAGAGCATGGAGCTGCTGTCCGCCGTGCACAGGATCGTCGCGCAGTGAGCGAAAAGGTCGACCAGGGATCCGGCAGCCGCGGATCTCACGTCGATGAAGCTCTGGATAGGTCCGCCGCGATCAGCCGCAAGCTCCGAAAGCAAGAGAGAGGCCTCGTCAGGCGTCCGGCGCGAATTCGAAACGACCCATCGCGTCCCCGACCGCGCATGGCTTGCCCGCAGATACGCGGCGAGCCGCTGCCAATCCTCCAGCCGATAGCGAATGTCCGGCGTGTCTCCCCCGATGATAAGGCCCGCGAAAGCAGGGGCGGGCGGTAGCGTGTCGGGATCGAAGGCACTTGGCTTCAAAGCCATGACCTGGCCGGGGCGCTCGTAGGACGAGAGGCTGAGCGCGAAATCGCCCGCGTCATAGCGCCTGAGCGAACCGTAGAAGATATTGGGAGCGCCGAGCAGCCGGGCTGCAGCCACGTTGGCTGCGAGTGTATCGCCCCCCGCGGAAACGATGACGTCGACTTTGGGCAGGTCGCGCGCGTCAATTCCGTAGCCGAGTTTCAGAACCCACGCCGCCGGCAGGCCCGCTTTCATCAGCCAGGCCAGCGATCGAGTCGGTGTGCCCCACCGCCGCCGCACCTCGAGCCTTTGCACGCTGATTGGCCTAAGCCGCGCCAGTCCCGCAACGATACCCTCCGCGAGCCGGTAATGCCCCGGGCGGCCGTCAGAGATCAGCAGAACGTTCAGGGGTGGCATTCGGCATCCCGGGCCGGAGAGGGTCTATCCCCGTGCATCCCAGGTCGAGCAGCAGGCGTCAATGGCGCTATCGCATGACGCCGACCGCCTCAGTCGAGATCGCCGACGCGAGTGACCAGGAACGTCCGCGTCGAACCGTCCTGCTCCCGAAACGACACATACTCGCCTGGCGCCAGGCGATGCGCATCGAGCTTGAACCCCGGCTCGTCGTCGCTGGTCTTTGAGGGATCGTAATCGAAGGCCCAGCTGCCGCCAGGTCGGCGCACCAAGAGCCCGATTTCGGCAGGCTCCTTGCCCCAGAAGCGCTTTACACGGCAGCGCGCGCGCTCGGCATGCCACTCGTCGGCGATCAGGTGCCCATCCTCGGTGAGAGGCGCGATGAATTCGTAGCCTCTATCGCTGCTGCCGTTCGGGAAATCATGGTCTCGAGCCAGTTCGAGCCGGATATGCTTCAGGGTCACGGAAAGCTCCTTGATGGTCTCCTCACCACCCCTAATCCCAATCCCGGCTGGCGAATTTGATCTCCGTCAAGATTGAGCGGGCTGAACGGCAGCCATCCCAAGCACCATGTCGCTCCGCCTATCTGGCGCGGCGTAAATCGGTAGCGCAAGTAAAGTCCGAACCGTGAATCATCGGTCTCATCAGAAGTCTGGAGCGTGATTGCGAACCCAATGAAAGCAGTCGCGCTCTAGTGTTGCGCGCGGGCGGCCTTGGGAGCACTCCTGGGGCCGCTCGCGGCTCACGAAATCGCCCTTGATCAGCGATGCACGGGGATCCCGCCCCCGACTTTCCTTGCTATATGCGGCGACGCCCCGCATAGTCCGGCCCATGACAAATAATTCAGCGGCCGGTTGGGTTGTCCAGTTATCGATTTCCGGGACAACGACCGAGGGAAGTCCGTGGCGTGGCGCGCCGTTAGCAGGCCCGCCGACGTTCAAATTCTTCAACGTGGCGGTGCCTTCGGCTGAAAAGGCCATCGAAGTCGCCCGCAAGGCAGCGGGCAAATCGCCCGAAGCCGCCATGACCGCGATCCGGAAGCTTTCGCCGTCCGAGATCGCATCCATCGACTTGCGGTCCGGCGAAGCCAAGCCTGCCTAGTTGGGTCTTGCCGCAGCAAACACGACTTAGCCCCGGACGCGGTGACGCGCCGGGGCTATTCGCATGCGTTGTCGCTGGTCCTCAGAGCTTGTCGTTGGCTTCGTCGGCAAGCTTCTGGGCGCCGTCCTTGATGGCTTCCTTGGCCTTGCCAACCGCAACCTGGCCTTCGCCCTTGAGCTCTTGAACGCCACCCTCGACTTGGAGCTTCTCGGAGCCGATGGCCTTGCCGACGGCCTGCTTCACATTGCCAACGGCTTCGTTGGTGTGGCCTTTGATCTTGTCTGTGGTGCTGCCCATAAGGGGAAATCTCCTGTAACGCCGCGCGTTTGCGGCCTCGTGGAAACAACACCCGACGGCGACAAATGTTCCGCATCATGAAATTCGGCGAAGCGCCGGCGTTAACTTCTCGGAAACCGAATAAGCCCAGGCTTCCCTCCGTACGCATCGGTCGCGAATGGAGATGCCCTTGGGAAAACTTGCAGAGTTTATGGCCATGAAGCGAGACATGGCCTCCGATTTCGAGCACGAGCTTCGGGCTGTCCGCGACGTCATTCTGGGTGCGCGCCGTATTTCCGGTAAGGAGCTCACGATCGATTTCGTCGCCGCCGACAGCTTCGTATCCGGCACGCGGGCACGCGCGACGTTCATCCGCAATTTCCGCATGCAAACTCACGAGGCGCTGCTTCAATACGCCCACGACCTTGCCGTTGAATGCATGGAGCTGGGCTTGCCTCAGCATCTGGTCGAAGAGGCGCTCGGCGGAGATCTGATTGCTTTCCCGCACAGGCAGCAACAGCCGTTGGCGCCGCCGGACAACACCGAGAATATGGCGATCAGGCTGGCCTATACGGCCTGAGAATAACGCTCCAGGCGCCAGCGCCCGGAGCCCCTCCCACCTGACGTTCGAATGAGTGTTTGTGGAAGAGGACCGCGGGCATCATGGCCCGGCCGCGCCTAAACTGAAATGGTGGGCCCGCCAGGATTCGAACCTGGAACCAGACGGTTATGAGCCGTCAGCTCTAACCATTGAGCTACGGGCCCTGGGGTAGGGCTGTGCGGATCTCTATAACAGAGTTCGCGGCCCAATCCAGCCGCCCGGCAACCTCGGCTGAGGCGCTCTGACGGGGCCGATTTCCCCGCCCCACGCGGTCTGCCAGCCCCCCGAAACCGAGACTTCAACCTATCCGGATGTTCAGCCGCTTATTGACGTGCGTCAAACTGGCATTCGCAGCCGACGGCTATCCTTTCAGGCGTACGAATTCCCAACGGTCTGCGGTGACACATGCCCATCCTCAATTGGCTCATTCGTCCGATTTTCCTGGTAGCGGCAATCATAGCCGGCTGGTTCGTTGCCGAGGACGCCGCGAATTTCGGCATCGTACAGATGGTAGTGGCGATACTTCTGATCACGGCTCTCGTCGCACTGGCCGCATTCTGGGAGGCCGCGCTCGAATGGTTCAAAGAGCGCAAAAACTGAGCGCCAGCTCCACCGCTCGTCGCGCCAGACGCGCCAAAGGGGCCGATCGCCTCGTCCCGTTCAGGCTTCCTTCATCTCAAAACCCGTTCTATCCGGCCAACAAAGACCGGAGGCGATTATGCGACTGATCCATGCGTTGAGGCCCGCGGCTGCCCTGGCCGCCGTCTGCTTTCTCACGATTTCCGCCAGCCAGCTGCGCGCCGAGGAGAAGCCCATGGACCGCCTGATCACCGTCTCCGCCACGGGCTATGCCACCGCAGAGCCGGATCAAGCCCGCCTCTCGACGGGTGTGACGTCCGAGGCGGAGACAGCGAAAGAAGCCCTCGCCGCCAACTCTGAGCTGATGCAGAAGGTCATCGCCGGTCTCAAGGAAAGCGGGATCGACGCCAAGGACATTCAAACCAGCAACTTCAACGTCGAGCCTCGCTACGATACGGGCAAGAGCTCCACCCCCGTCATCAACGGCTATCGGGTCTCGAACCAAGTTGAAATCCTGGTCCGCGATCTCAAATCCCTCGGCGGTCTGCTCGATAAGCTCGTGAGCCTCGGCGCCAATCAGATGCACGGCCTGACTTTCGTGGTGAGCAAAGCCGAAACGCTGAAGGACGAAGCGCGCAAGGAGGCCGTCGCCAACGCGCGCCGCCGTGCCGAGCTGCTGGCGACGGCGGCCGGAGCCGGCGTTGGAGAGGTCGTCTCCATCGCTGAAGAGGTGAGCTACCAGGGGCCGCGGCCGATGGCGATGTCGACGCGCGCCAAGGCAGAATTCGCGCCCGTCGAAAGCGGCACCGAAACCCTCGAGGCCCGCGTCACAATCACGTGGAAGCTGAAGTAGGCCACGCGCACGCGAAGCACGCAGGCCTGTGCTCAGACGAGCGTGACGATCTCGACGCCCTGCACGAGCGGCTTGGCGCCCGGCTGGGCCGGCCAATCGGCGAAGTTGCGCATCTCGCCTGTCGTGCGCACGCGATGCAGCTTCTCGAGGTCGATCGTCGCCGTGACCCATTCGGCGGCATTGAGCGTGCCTGACGCGAGAGTGCCGTCGTCGCTGACGCCATGCTCGGGCGGCACGAAGATGCCGGCCGCGCCGACGTTGAAGTCGACGGCCGGAGACCACGGAGCATCCCCGACGGTCGGGCTTTGCACGGTCGCCAGCGTGTTCTCGAGCGCACGCGCCGCGGTGCCCGTGCGCACGCGGTGGTAGCCCGACACGCGCTCCGTGCAGGACGGCACCAGAATGACCTCGGCGCCGGCTTCCGCGACAGCGCGCGCAAGCAGCGGGAACTCGCTGTCGTAGCAGATCAGCACGGCGATCTTGCCGAGCGCGGTGTCGAACACGCGCAGCGGCGCGCCACCGGTCACGCCCCAGCCGTGCTCGAACGGCGTCATGATGATCTTTTCCTGCTCGCCGACGAGCCCCGTGGGCGTGACGAGCTGCGCCGAATTGACGAAGCGCCCGTCGCTTTTCTTCACCGGCCCGGAGCCGACGAGAATGTGCACGCCATGCTTCTTGGCGAGCTCCGCGTGGAAGGCGACGCGCTCGCCCGCGATCTCGGCCACGCTGCTCGAGCGTCGTCTGCAGGTCGCTGTAGACCGACGGACCGAAGCAGGCGGCCTGCTCGATGGCGGCATATTCGGGAAACACGAGAAGCTCGGCGCCCGTCTTCGCGCCGGCGGCGACCCAATCGGCGATCTTCGCCTCCCACGCATCGAGGGAGTCGGGCTGGCCGATCGGATACTGTGCCGCCGAGACGGTGAGGGTGGAGCGCTTCGTCATCAGAGCTTCTTCATCCAGAATTGCATGTGGTGGACGGTCTCGTCCTTCTGGTCGATGTCCTTCCAGGAGTAGGTCGCGGTAAGCCCTTCGACCGGCGCATAGCCGCGCTTGGTCCAGAAGCCGTCGAGCGGAATATAGTCGGCGGGCTTCAGCGGGTGATCGTCCGGCCGGATGACCCGGCAGAATGTCGAATGCGTGAAGCCACCGAGCTTGTGCGCCTGCTCCTCGCGCTTCTCGAAGAAGATATGCCCGAGCCCGTGCCCGCGATGGCTTTTGAGCAGCACGGATTCACCGCAGTAGAAGATCTTCGAGATATCGTAGCCGGCCTTGGTGAATGGATCGCCGAACTCGTCGGCATGCTCGATCATGGGTGCCCCGGTCGAAGCGCCGACGATGAGATCGCCGTCGCGTGCGATAACGCACACGGCGCCCTTCGCCTTGGCGAGCTTGTCGAGATACTCCTCTTCGTACTCGAGCGTGCCGTCGTAGAGATAAGGCCAGTCGCGGAACACCGCGATGCGCAGCCTGGCGAGATCAGGCAGCACCGTCAGGATATCGTCGCCGGTCACCGAACGGACATCGATCGTCATGGCGGCTCCTCAATCGCTGCTAGGCGTCATCTCGGCTGTTGGAGGGGATGCGGTCGCCGGAAAGCCGGCGGCCGGACTTTCCATATAGGCTGGCCTCATATAGTGCGCGTCGAGCCATTGTCCACGGCTGCGCGACCCGCCGGACGGGCTCTCGACGCGTAGGCGTCGGAGCCGGTGCCGGCTGGTTACTAAAACCGTCAGGCGACCTGGGTGATCCAGTCCGTGAGATTGTAGTACGTCGTCACGCGCGCGATCTTGCCGTCGCGGATGGCGAAGAACGTGCCGGCCGGAAGCAGGTACTTCTGGCCCTTGGCGGGCGGCAGGTCCGTATCCGTGTTGAGATAGGCGCCGTTGACGTTGAACTCGGCGGCGGCGCGCGTGCCGTCCTTCGACACCAGGACCGTGACCTCGGTCAGCGTCTCCTTGTAGTGATGCGTCATGCGCGCGTTGAAGGCGCGGAACTTCTCTTTGCCCTCGCGGCGCTCACCCTGGTTGACGTCGTGGATGACGTCCTCGGTGAGGAAATCGAGCATCTTCTCGGTGTTGCCGGCGTTGAAGGCGTCGTAATAGTCGCGGATCAGCTTGGCCGTCTCGATGCGGCGTGCGCTTTCTGCTTCGCTCATCTCTCTCTCCGTCAAAGAATTTGGGGCCCTCCTTAGCAGGTGGCCCCCCTCGAATCCATGCGCTTGCAGCCCGCGAAAACGCGACAAATAGGGCTAAACTCCCGTGTCGACCGTTCTTTTGGCCGCCGCCAGCAGCCTGGTGTGCCGCTGTGAACGTTAATGGATGACTAAGCCCGCTTCCGCGCGGCGGTCTTCTTGGCAGCCGGCTTCTTGACCGCGGCCTTCTTGACCGTAGCCTTTTTGGCTGCGGCTGCTTTGGGCTTACGCACGCCCTTGAAGGGCTTCGGGTCAGCCTTCACGTCCATGAACTTGCCGCTCTTCTCGTCGCGCTTCGTCCAGGTGCCGGTGAGCTTGTTCTTGATCTGCGACCGGCGCTTGACGGCGCCGACCCGACGGTCGTCGCCGACGGTCTTGTTCTTTGCCATGGGATTTGCCTCCTCGTTGGGGACGTCTCGGGGCTCTTGCCCGTTTGGAACGACCTCTGGCGAAGCCTGTCCGTACAACTCCAATCTACGCCAAGTCGCGGGGCAAGCCCATAGGCTGTTGACCACGTTACTCGCCGATCGCATGCAATACGATGCGCCGGTCGTGCGGGCGGGCACGATGCTCGAACAGGAACAGCCCCTGCCACGTGCCGAGCGCCAGCTCCCCACCCACCACCGGGATGCCGATCGAGGTCTGCGTCAGTGCCGTTTTGACGTGGGCCGGCATGTCGTCCGGGCCCTCGACGGTGTGGATGAAGAGGGGATCGCCATCGGGTACGAGGCGCCGGAAGAAGGCTTCGAGATCTCGGACCACGTCGGGATCGGCATTTTCCTGGATCAGCAGCGACGCTGAGGTATGGCGGCAATAGACGGTCAAGAGGCCGGTTGTGAGACCGGCGCTGGCGACGAAGCGCCTGGCCTCGCGCGTGATCTCGACGAGGCCCGCCCCCCGTGTCGGGACGGTAATCTCTGCCTGCAGTTGCTTCATCATGCAGCGATCCCGCGGTAGGGAATGGAGGCGGAGGCCCGAATATCAGGGGAAGCCGGCGTGGGCACCCACCCGTATTGGCATCACTAAGGTCTTAAGCCTGTCGCCCGACCTAGATGCGCTGGCCGCGCGAGATGTCTATATTGAACCCATGAGTAGAGCATTCGTCAAAGAATCGGATGGCAGCGAGGCCTTAGAGCTGCCCGAGCGGCTCGTCTCGCCGCACCCAAATCTGGTTACGCCCGAAGGGTTGGCCCAGATCGAAGCGGAGGTCGACAGGCTTTCGCGCCTATACGCCGTCGCCCAGGCTGGAGGCGAGCGTGCGGCGCTCGCCAGTCTCGCGCGCGATCTGCGCTACTGGAACGCGCGCCGTGCGTCGGCGGAGGTTGTAACCCCGCCGGCAGACACCAGCGAAGTGCACTTCGGGTCTCGGGTGACGATCGAGCGCGAGGACGGGCGCAAGCTCACCTATCGCATCGTCGGCGAGGACGAAGCCGATCCTGCGCATGGCACGGTGTCGTACGTGTCGCCGCTGGCCAATGCGCTGATGGGTAAAAGCGTCGGCGACACCGCGCGTGTAGGAGCCGGCGATGCCGAGATCATCGCCATTGCCTAGCGTCAACCAGCACGCCGCCCCCGGTCACCGCGACGGAATTCGAGGGCTATTTCCACGATGAGCGGCATTCGTACGGTGGTCGAGGATCTCGTGGGCAAGGCGCACAGCTTCACCAGCTCGCTTGCCGGCCGTCTGATGATTTGGTTCTTCAGCGCTTCATTCCTGATCGTCTTCATATCGAGCGTCATCCTGTACTGGGCGACGGTGCACGCCTTGCAATGGGCTGACGATCAGGTGCTCGAAAAGCGCATGCTGGCCATGCGCACGCTGTTGCAAAGCAAAACGGCTTCCGATGCTGCCATTCAGCAGGAGGCGAGTGCCGACGACCAGGGACCACGCCAGATCTTCATGCGCGTTATCCGTGCACCCGGTACTCCGGTCGTCGAAACACCGGCGATGTCTCGACATCTGCTCTCCGCGCAATTTCCCAAAGTCGAGAACCGGCCGCTCGACGACATCGCCCGAACGACGATCGTGCAGGAGGAGGGACTGACCTTCCGGTCGCTCTCGGTCCGCGTTCCTACGGGGCCCGAGAGCGGGGCACAGCCGGCCATCATACAGGTCGCAACCGACACGACTCTCGATGCCGAGGGCCTCGCCTGGTTTCGCAGGCTTTTGGCCAGCGTGCTTGCGGGCGCCCTTCTGCTCTGCTCGATTGCGGGATGGCATATCGTCCGCTGGGAGCTGGCGCCCTTGCGCCGCATCGCCGATGCGACCTCGCGCACGAGCTTCGTGACCCTCGGTCATCGCCTCGAGCTCGCTGGCTTGCCAACCGAGCTGCATCACCTTGCCGTCGAGTTCAACGAGATGCTGGCGCGTCTCGAAAGCGCCTATTCGCGCCTGCGCCACTATGCCGACAATGTCGCCCACGAATTGCGCGGGCCGGTGAGCAAGATGCTGCTCGCCACCGACGTCACGCTGTCACGGGCACGCTCGAGTAATGACTATCGCGCCGAGCTCGAATCCAACTTCGAGGAATGCCAGCGTCTGGCGAACATCGTCGACAGCCTGCTGTTTCTGGCACGCGCCGAGAACACCGCGGTCGAGCTCGACACCCAGGCCGTGGACGTCGGCAAGGAGCTGGCTCTGATCTGCGATTTCTTCGATGCCAGCGCGGAGGAGGCTGGCATCAAGCTGTCGATGTCATCCGAGAAGGACCTCACCGTCGAGGTCGAGCGCGTTCTGTTTCAGCGCGCGATCACCAACCTCGTTTCCAACGCACTGGCCCACACGCCGAGCGGCGGACGCATCACCATCGAGGCAAAGAGACAGCCGGGCGGCATGATTTCCATCGACGTGGTCGACACTGGTGAAGGAATTCCCATCGACGCCCAGGTGCACATCTTCGATCGTTTCTATCGCGCCGATCAGGTGCGCTCGCCGACGAGCGGGCGCGTGGGGCTGGGGCTCCCCATCACGCGCAGCATCATGATGCTGCATGGCGGCACCATCGCCGTCGAGAGCAAGCCTGGCTTCGGCACGCGCATGAAGCTCGAGTTTCGCGCCTCCGCCGCGTAGCGCTCGCCCGTGTAGGCGCAGCAGGCATGACGCCTTCGTCATACGTATGACCATCCGACAACACGCGTTTGATGCCCGCATAACAATTGAAAAAATATTCGATGCCGCGGCCGGTCCGCAGCTTCCGGAATCCAATATCGTCGCTTGC
The DNA here is from genome assembly GCA_963831345.1 of uncultured Alphaproteobacteria bacterium. GTDB lineage: Bacteria > Pseudomonadota > Alphaproteobacteria > Rhizobiales > Hyphomicrobiaceae > Hyphomicrobium_C. The sequence goes on along the minus strand of CAWHPZ010000029.1, from coordinate 170,679 downwards.
AAACCGGACGGCGAAAAGGGCGCTAAAGCTGGTGAGATCTGCTGCTCTCCCTCGCAAGCGCGACGTCGACACGGATGAACGCGCATTCACATTTCAAAATCATCAGGTGGCCGCTCAGCTTCCGTTCATATCAGGCCCGATAGCCTGTCGAACGTCGCCGACATGGGCTTCGATCATGGCGATGGAGAAACGGTGAGGCTCTGAACGACCCGGCTGGGTTGAGAAAGAGACGTCACAAAGACTATAGAGATGGATGCCAAGATGTCCGCGTACGAACAAAGTGTGCATTTGCGCGAGACGGGGAGCGGTCACTGGATTGTTCATGACGAGATGGACCGCAAAGGCGGACGCTTCGTTGACCGGCGCACCGCGATGAATTTCATCCGCCGCGAGCTTGGACTTCGCGCGCGTGCGGTCTCCGCCTCTCAGGACGAAGACGCGGTCTCCCTCTCAAGCCGCACAAAAATCTGAACAGCCCACGCGAAGATAAAGAGCATCAAGGCGCTCGCATGAAGCGCCAGTGCAAGGAGCATGATCATGTTACTGGCAGAAGAAGTCGCGAGCCCCGCTGCGACCGGCACCACGTTCGAACGCCTCGAGTCGAACGTGCAGTCCTACGCCCGTTCGTTTCCGGTCGTCCTCGACCGGGCACGCGGCGTCGAGCTGTGGGACGCGAACGGCCGCCGCTACCTGGACTTCCTCGCCGGCGCCGGATCGCTCAACTACGGCCACAACAATCCCGTCCTCAAGACGGCGCTCGTCGACTACATCATGCGCGACGGCATCACGCACAGCCTGGACCTGCACACCGCGGCCAAGGAGCAGTTCCTCGAGACGTTCCGCGACGTGATCCTCGCGCCGCGCGACCTCGATTATGTGATGCAGTTCACGGGACCCACCGGCACCAACGCCGTCGAGGCCGCTCTCAAAATCGCCCGCAAGGTGACGGGGCGCACCAACGTCATCTTCTTCACCAACGGCTTTCATGGTGTCTCGTCGGGCGCGCTCGCCGCAACGGGCAATCAGCACTTCCGCCGCGCGTCAGGCGTTCCGCTCGTGAACGCCACGGCTATGCCGTACGACGGCTATTTCGGCGAGGGCGTGGACACCATCGCCTACCTCGACCGCATGCTGTCCGACCCGTCGAGCGGCCTCGACGAGCCGGCGGCCGTGATCGTTGAAGCGGTGCAGGGCGAGGGCGGTCTCAATGTGGCGCGCGTCGACTGGCTGCGTCGCCTCGAGGCGCTGTGCAACAAGCGCAACATCCTGCTCATCGTCGACGACATCCAGGCCGGCTGCGGCCGTACGGGCACGTTCTTCAGTTTCGAGCCCGCCGGCATCAAGCCGGACATCGTGACGCTGTCGAAGTCGCTGTCGGGCTACGGCTTGCCGTTCTCCGTCGTGCTCATCAAGCGCGCGCTCGATCTGTGGAAGCCCGGCGAGCACAACGGCACGTTCCGCGGCAACAACCACGCCTTCGTCACGGCGACGGCGGCACTGAAAGTCTACTGGAAGACGCCCGGTTTCCAGACCGAGCTCGTTGCCAAAAGTGAGTACCTCGCTCAGCGCCTCCGCGACATCGTCGATCGCTACGAGCCCTTTGTGCCGGAGGTGAAGGGCCGCGGCCTGATGACCGGCATCCGCGTCGCCGACCCGAAGCGCGCCGCCTCTGTCACGGCGCGGGCCTTCACGCACGGCCTCATCATCGAGCGCGCGGGTCCCTACGACGAGGTCATCAAATGCATGATGCCGCTCACCATCACCTACGCCGAGCTGTCTGAGGGCCTGGACATCCTGGAGCTTGCTCTCGACGAGGAGTTCGGTAAGGAGATCCGCAGCACCACCAACGTCCACGACATCTCCACGGCCATCCGGGCCCGGAGCTGAACTGAGCTGATCCCAAAAATAAAGCCCTCAGCCCTCGGTTGTCACGATGACGGCGCTTCGTCATCATCCCGCCGGGGGCTTCTCCTTGTTCGAATGATCTGACCCATGCTGATTTGCCGCGACGCAAACAACGACATTCGCTGGAAGGACGGCGAGCGCCTCGACCATTTGTTCGAGGAGCGTTGCGACCGGCTGGCCGCCGAAGGGCGTAGCGATCATACGGCCGTCATTGCCGACGAGGGGAGGGTGACATTCGCGGAGCTTGACGCTCGCGCCAACCAGGTCGCGCGCCACTTGATTGCGAAGGGCATTCGCGCCGGCGACCGCGTCGGCCTGCTGCTCGACAAGTCCGCCAATACCTACGTCGCGCTGCTGGCGGTGCTGAAGGCCAACGCGGCCTATGTGCCGGTGGACGCAGCGTTCCCGGACGAGCGCATCGCCTTCATCCTCGAAGATGCCGGCGTCAAGGCCATGGTCTCGCTCAGCGCCTTCGCGAAAAAGCTCGACGCCCTGAGCGTGCCGGCCATCTGCCTCGATACCGACGAGCGCGAGATCGACGCCTTGCCGTCGGGCCGCCTGACCGCCGCCGAACGCGGCGCCGCTACGGACCAGCTCGCCTATATCATCTACACGTCCGGCACCACGGGAAAGCCGAAGGGCGTCGCCATCGAGCACGCCAGCATCTGCAACTTCGTGCGCGTCGCCGGCGAGGTCTATGGCTACCGCGACGACGACCGCGTCTACCAGGGCATGACCATCGCCTTCGATTTCTCGGTCGAGGAGCTGTGGGTGCCGCTCATCGCCGGCGCGACGCTCGTTCCGGCGCGATCCGGCATGAACCTGGTCGGCAACGACCTCGCCGATTTCCTCATCGAACGCCACGTGACGGCGCTGTGCTGCGTGCCGACGCTGCTCGCCACCATCGAGAAGGACCTGCCGGAGCTGCGGCTGCTGCTGGTCTCGGGCGAAGCCTGCCCGCAAAATCTCGTCGTGCGCTGGCATCGCCAGGGCCGCACGATCCTCAACGCCTATGGCCCCACCGAAGCCACCGTCACCGCCACGCTGACGGAGCTATACCCCGAGAAGCCCGTCACCATCGGCGGCCCGCTGCCGACCTACACCATCGTCATTCTCGACGAGAACGAGAGCAGGGAAATCGCGGACGGCGGCCTCGGCGAGATCGGCATCGCCGGTGTCGGGCTTGCCGTGGGCTATCTCAATCGCCCCGACCTGACGGCCGCCAAGTTCGTTCCCGATTTTCTCGGGCTCCCGAACAACCCATCGCAGCGCATCTATCGCACCGGCGACCTCGGCCGCATCAACGAGGCAGGAGAGGTCGAGTTTCTCGGCCGCATCGACACGCAGGTCAAGGTGCGCGGCTATCGCATCGAGCTGACGGAAATCGAATCCGTGCTGATGCAGATCCCGGAAATCGCCCAGGCCGTCGTGCACACCTACGAGCCCGAGCCGGGCAGCGGTCGAGCTTGTCGCCTACTACTCGCTCAAGGCCGGTGCCGGGACAATTGCTCCGGCGGAGCTCGCCAAGGCGCTGCGCGCCCAGCTTCCGGCTTACATGGTGCCGGCTTACGTCGAAAAGCTCGACATCATCCCCATGACGTCGAGCCACAAGGCCGACCGCAAGGCGCTGCCGCCGCCGTCCGGAACGCGGCTCGCCGGCGGCAACAGTTCAGGCGTGAAGCCGCGCAATGAGACCGAGGCGGCTCTGGCAGAGGCGCTGTGCGAGGTGATGAACCTCGACATGTTTCCGTCGAGGATGATTTCTTCTACGACCTCGGCGGACACTCGCTGCTGATGGCGCGCTATTGCTCCGAGGTGCGCAAGCGCGTCGCCACGGCCGACGTTTCCATGCGCGACATCTACCTCAACCCGAGCGTCGCCAAGCTGGCGCTGCATCTCGGATCGCAGCGCGGTGAGGCGGCGGCAATGGTCGCACGCAAGCCGGAGCACGTTCCAACCGCGCTCAGCTATTACAGTTGCGGAGCGCTGCAGATTGGCTTCTACGCCGCGTACGGCTTGTTCCTCTCGTGGCTTCTGGTGCAGGGCTGGGAATGGACCTACGCCGCCAAGGCCGAGCCGCTGGTCGCTTATGGGCGCATCGCGCTCTACGCCTTCGGCATGTTCACGCTGCTGTCGGCAATTCCCATTGCCGTGAAGTGGCTGCTCGTCGGCAGATGGAGGGAAGAGGCCATCCCGGTTTGGAGCCTCGGCTATTTCCGTTTCTGGCTCGTGAAAACACTCATCCAGAGCGCACCGGCCGTGTTGTTCGCCGGCAGCCCGATCTACAACTTCTATCTCCGGCTCTTGGGCGCTCGCATCGACGCCAGCGCCGTGCTGCAGTCGCGGCTCGTGCCCGTCTGCACCGATCTCATCTCCGTCGGCGAGGAGACGATTCTTCGCCGAGACACTGTGGCGCTCGGCTACAAGGCGCACGGGAACATCATCTATACCGGCCGCATCGACATCGGTGCCCGCGCCTTCATCGGCGAAGGCAGCGTCCTCGATATCAATACGAGCGTCGGGGATGGCGCGCAGCTCGGTCACGCATCGTCTCTGCAAGAGGGCCAGCGCATCCCTGCCGGCCGGCGCTATCACGGCTCGCCCGCGCAGGAGACGACATCGAATTATTGTCCGGTCGAGACGCTTCCCTGTACGGGCCTGCGCCGGACGCTCTACTCGGCATATCAGGTCGCATCGTCCTTCGGCCTTGCGCTGCCGCTATTGATCCTTGTCGCCTACGGGCTAGTGCCGGTGATGCTCGCCTGGACGAGCCTCTATGTGCAGTCCCCGTCCGATCCCGTGACCGCGGCCGCCGTTCTGGCGCTCGAGATGATACCCGTCGCCATCGTTTTGTTCACGCGTCCTGCTCGTGCTCCGGCTAGCGGTGACGGTGCTCGTTCCGCGCGTGCTGTTCTCATTCATCGAGCCGGACAAGACCTATGTCCTGTTCGGCGTGCACCATCACCTCTTCCGGGTCGCATCGGCTCTCAGCAATTTCGGCGGCGGAAACGTCATCTTTGGCGATAGCGTTTTCATCACGCGCTACCTGAGCTGGATCGGCTACCAGCTGAACAAGATCGTCCAGACCGGCTCCAACTTCGGCCTCGAGCAACGCCATGACCATCCGCTGCTGTGCGATATCGGCAGCGGCACCATGGTCTCGGACGGCATACGAATGCTGAACTCCACCATGTCGGCGTCGTCGTTCAAGCTCGGCCGCGTCCGCATCGGCCCGAAGAACTACCTGGGCAACAGGATCTACTATCCGGCTGAAGGCCGGACGGGCGCCAACTGCCTGCTCGGCACGAAGGTGCTGATCCCGGTCGATGGCCCCGTACGCGAGAACGTCGGCCTTCTCGGCTCGCCGGCCTTCGAGATCCCGCGCACCGTCAACCGCGACAAGGCCATGACGACGATCGCGGATGGCGCATCGCGCGAAGCGCAAATTGCCGCCAAGACGGCGCACAACACAGTCACCATTGCGCTGTTTCTCGCCCGCGACTGCTTCGTGACCTACGCCCTCCTCGTGTCGGCACTGTTCGCCATCCTGCACTATGATCTGCACGGCACGCTGGCGCTTTTCGCCTTCGCACTCTCCAGCGGCGCCATCGCCGCCGTTGTGTTTGCCTTCGCCGAACGGGCGAGCCTTCGCTTCGGCCGTCTCAAGCCCAAGCTCGTGTCCATGTACGATCCGTATTTCTGGACGCACGAGCGCTACTGGAAAATGTGCGCCCATCCCCTGATGACCCTGTTCAAGGGTACGCCCATGAAGAACGCTGTCTCGCGCCTGCTGGGCATACGCATCGGCAAGTTCGTGTTCGACGACGGCTGCCTCTTCTTCGACGCCAGTTTAATCACCGTCGGCGATTACTCCACGCTGAACGAGACGGCTGTGCTGCAGGGCCATTCGCTCGAGGAGGGCGTCTTCAAGTCCGACTATATCAACGTCGGCGCGCATTGCACCCTGGGTGCGGGCGCCTTCGTGCACTATGGCGTCCGCGTCGGCGACCACGTGGTGATCGAGCCGGATTCTTTCCTGATGAAGGGCGAAAGCCCCGACGCCGGCACCACCTGGCGTGGCAACCCGGCTCGCGCCGTTCGAACGGATGTGATCGGAACCGCAGCCCAGCATCAGGCTGCGCAGGCGTCACCGCGCATGATCGACGTCGCGCTTCCGGCCGTGGCCAAGGTGTAGCGCGGTGGAACAGGCTTCTGCTGCCGGCTCACTGCTCCTTGCTGGTCTCGACGTGGAAGCGGTGCAGCACCCGGTGAAAGATCGGCGCCAGCACGAAGCCCGTGGCGATGACGATGATGAGCCCGGAGAAAATCGCGTAGCATCCGGCGAAAATCTTGCCGGCCGTCGTATGCAGCTCACCCACCGGTCCCATGCCCGAAAGGATCATGGCCGCGTTCACGAAGGCGTCGACGCCCGACATCCCTTCCGTGAGCGTATAGCCCAACATGCCCACGGCGAGGCCGCCGAGCGTCAGGATGATCCATAACCCGAGAGCATTGGCCATGCGCACGGCGAAGGCGTGCCGGGAAATCACCTTCTGCTTGACGTGCTCGAACTGCGTCACAGAGCGTAACACATTGACCTCGCGCGCTTTTGTCGGTCTAATGAAGGCGCTTCCTGAAGACTGCGGCACCTGCGCCTCATTCCCTCCACCGCATCATGCCTAGAAGTGACGACATTGCCGGGAAGAGTTCGGAATATGGAAGCACACGGGGGACGTCGAATGCTAGTTAAGTCTCTGCCATTCAAGATCATCTTCGCCTTGTTGCTGATGTTGAGCGTCGCCCACCGGGCCGAAGCCGCGTCGGCCTATGAGATCGATGTCGACGTCACCGCCGCGCTGAAACGCTTCTACAATGAAGTCGGCGGCGCACGCGAACTGGTGGAGCAATCGGCGGGCGTGCTGGTATTCCCCTCGGTGGTCAAGGCCGGCATCGGCCTCGGCGGCGAGTATGGTGAGGGCGCGCTCCGCCGCTACGGTCGCACCGAAGGCTACTACAACACCGTCTCCGCTTCGTTCGGCTTCCAGCTCGGCGTGCAGGCCCGCACCGTCATCATCGTGTTCATGACCGAAGAGGCACTGGACAACTTCCGCCGCAAGGACGGCTGGAAGGTGGGCGTCGACGGATCGATAACGGTCGTGACCGTCGGTGTCGGCGGCTCCATCGACACCAACTCGATCAAGAGGCCCGTGGTCGGCTTCATCCTCGATCAGAAGGGTCTCATGTATAACCTGACCCTCGAGGGCTCGAAGATCTCCCGCATCAGCAGGTAGCGACCACGATCGCTCCGGACCCTACCAGTCCGGAGCGTGAATCGTCGGTCGAACAAAAGAAGCCGACCATGATCGCTTTGGATCTAGTCGCTTCGATCGTCGCGCCTTCTAGGCTGCGCGGTGCGTCGCTTTCGGCACGGCAGCCGCATCGGCGCGGTCGCTCGCAGGATCACGGACGGGGAAATCCGGCGTCACGCCTGTGTCCATCGAGGCATCGAAGGTGCGCGAGCAGCCACGCCCGTCGCGTTTGGCGCGGTAGAGGGCCATGTCGGCCTGGGCGAGAAGAGTGTCGATGTGCTGCTCGGAGCCGTCCTCGAATAATGCGGCGCCAATGCTGACGCTGACCGGAATGACGCGCGGCCCGAACAGAACCGGCTGCATCAGCACCGTTTCGACGGCCTGAAGCAGCACGGAGGCCGCCTCGGCTGTCTCGAGCGGCGCGCTGATGAGCGCGAACTCGTCGCCGCCCAGCCTGGCCGCTGTCTCGATCCGCTGATCGAGGCTCTTCATGCGCGAGGCGAGTGCGGCGAGCACGGCGTCGCCGGCCGCGTGCCCGAGAGTGTCGTTGATGGACTTGAAGTAGTCGCAGTCGATGAGAAGCACCGCGCGGAGCCTGTCGCCGAGTTGGTGCGACGGCGCCAGAAGAGCGTCGAACTGGTTCATGAACCAGCCGCGGTTGGCAAGTCCGGTCGCCACGTCATGGCGCGAGGCATAGACCGCCGCCTGCTCGCTGTCGGCGAGCTTTCGCGTCAGCCGCCTCATGGTGACGGCAGCGGCCACGGTCAGAAGCACGACGAGGCCGAGAGACAAGGCGATGGTGGGCAGGGCCGCCATCAGAATTGCCTCTCCCGGCGGCCTGAAGTCCCACGTGACGTGAGCCACGGTGTTTCCGTTGGCATCCCGTATGGCGTGAGCATGCTCGCCGGTGGTTTTCTCATGGTCGGCTTTGACATGCTCGAGGCCCTCGATGTGCGAAAGCAACTCGAGCTTGTCCAGAAGGGTGTCGTTCATGAACTGGATGCCGAGCAGCAGCGTCGGCTCCTGAGGCGTATCGATGCTCTCGTCGTCCGGCGCGAACGGAGACACCGTGACCATCGCCGGCTTGTCGCCGATGCGCACCACGTCGCTGACGTAGACGCCGTCCGTCATGGCGCCCGGCATGCGCTCGTCGAAACCTTCGTTGGAGGCGCGGGCCTCACGATAAAGCATGCGCGCCCGCGCGATCGGAGGCGCCGCGGCTGCAAGGATCTCCGCAGCGCTTTGAGGCGAGGGCGGTCCTTCGCTATCGCTTGCGAATGTGATCTTGCCGTCAGGCTCCAGAATGACGAATTTCTGCGCGGCCTTGTCCGAGAGCGCATTGGGACCGAAATGCTCTTGGATCCAATCGGGCCGCTTCGACAGCACGACGTTCCGGAAGGCTTCATCCCAAAGCGTCTGGGAAATGAGCTCTGACGCATTCACCTCGCCGAGCATCTTGAGGCCCCGCTCGAGCGCGGCCTCTTCGCGTTTCAGCGCGTCGGCGTTGACGTTCTTGATGACAAGCACGGCGTCCTTGGTCAGGAGCACGACAGCTGCCAGCGCCGGCAGCGCCATGGCAAGTCCGATCCACCTGACCAGCACCGAGCCCTTGGCCCGCTGCATCTGCGACATCTCCAACGCCCCCCAATGGCGTAAACGAAGCTCAAGTCCTAACAGGAAGGTCTTGAAGGGGGCTCAGCATGACGTCTCGAATGCGATACGAAGCGGAAAGGAAGCCTTAACCTCTTGGGGCGCCCCGCCTGCGAAGGCGGCGAGGCGAGGCCGGCGTCATGTTAAGCTTCCCGTGGCCACTTGAGTCCTCGCCTCTGACCCACGACATAAGGGCCATAAATCTTAAGTGCCATCGATCGGGAAACGGACATGACCGAACGCCGGATGATCATTATCGAGCCCGACGGAAAGCGCACCGCCGTTACGGGCTGGCGGGCGTGGGTCGTCCGCGCGGTTGCCGTTTTCATCGTGGCGGCCGTGTTCGTCATGATGGCCGTGCTGGTGGTTGGCGCGGCCATGACGATCGGCATGCTCCTCCTGATCGCCATTCCAGTCGTGATCGTTGTCGGCCTCGTCGCGTCCGCCCTCGGACGGCGCTAGCGGAGTCGGTCGATGCTTATCCGGACCATCCTCATCTGCCTTGGCGTCTCGCTGCCGCTCATCGGCGCGCTCGAAGCCACAAGCGCCGAGCGGCGGAAGGCTGCACGACAGGCCGCCATGGCAGCAGCCGCCCAAGGACTGCACGCGCTACAACAGCCGCTATGGGTTCTACGGCAATATCTGGTGCACGCCGGCCGAGCAGGACCGCTTCGACCGCTGGGAGGCAGCCCGCCTCAGGGCGAGATGACCTTCCGCGCGCCCGAGGTGAGCCGCACGGAATGGGGCGCAATGGTGGCAAGGCTCCAGCGCCCCCTAGCCCAGGCTCCGGCATGAGTGCCCAAAAGGGCATGATTTCCCAGGGACCTGACTTGAGGCTGAACCCACCGCGCAGTGTTACACCCGTGGCCTTGCACGTTGCCCGCCGAACGGCTTAGGCTCCGTTCATATTTCCGCAAAGCGGGGGGATCGGATGCTTCGCAATCTGCATGTGCGCTGGCTGGCGGCGGTGGCCGCGCTGTGTGCCGCCTTTGGATTGGCTCAGGCTTTCGCCGGCGACGGCAGCCCGAATGCCATGCTCGTTCCGGTCAAGATGGGCATATCGAGCCTGAACAAAACCGACCAGGCTACGCTGTGGCGGCGCGTCGACGAGTACGCGACGGTCGATGCGCTGCTCGAATTCTGCGGACGCAAGCTCAACCTGCAGCGGCGCACGTGGACGGTCGTGGCGCCGTGCGTCGAGGTCTCGTCGCTGCGGAAGGTCGCGAACGTGTTCCGCGCCAAGAAGTCCACCTACGTCAAGGCCTGGGAGACGGCCTTCGCCGACCCGGAAAAGAAGAAGACCATGTGCGAGTCTCAGAAGCCGAAGCTCGCCGACTACATCAAGATCCTCGATGCCCACATCAAGGAAGCCGACACCATGTGCGCCGCGTGCCTGTTCTGCTGAGCGCACCTAACTCTCGATGTCATGGCCGGGCTTGACCCGGCCATCCAGGGAGCCAAGCACACCTCTTGAACCAGTCGCCCTGGATGGCCGCCTCGGAGGGCGGCCATGACGTATGGACGACGGGAAGCGGCTTTCAACAAACTGACGTCATCCCGGCGCAGGCCGGGACCCACGCAAGCATCCCCATATCCGACGTCAGACGTGTCGTGGACGGCCGCCATCATCGCGAAGCGATGCTCCGCATCGACGCGGCCAGGACATTGAGGCCTCTTAGACAACCATTCGCCGAGCGATCTCCAAACACCTTCGAACCCGCCCAGGTCCGACAGCATGCGGTCGGCGGGAACCTCCTGCGTCACCAATTGGCCGCCGGCACTCTTGGATCGCGACCGCGATCATGAGGTTCTCGGCCAGCCCGAAGTCCTCGATGTCCGCCGCGTTGCTCTCCTTGTCCCATATCGCACTGGCGACGCGGGCGGCGTCGCGCACCCGGCTCGCATAGTCGGCCGATGTGTTCGAATAGCCGAGCACGGGCCGCCCAACGCCTGCATGAAGCCGATCTCGAACGCCGTGCCCACATCCATGCTGACGCTGCGGAAGGGCGTGCAGTTCGCGATCAGGAGGTCGCAGCTGCGCATGAGCTGCTCGTTGCCGTGGCTGATGAGCCGCGCCAGCTCCTGGGGCGAGTGACGCTCCGCGCCGTCGATCACGTTGTCGAGCGGATAGACGCCTTCGAAGCCGAACTCGGCACACAGGCGCTTCTTCTCGGCGCCTTGCTCCTTGGCATTGGGAAAGAACACCTCCGGCCCGGCGAGATAGATGCGCGGCCGGAGAGTAGGAGTGGGAGGGGCGCTTGGCGGCGTCTCAGTCACGCACTGTAAATCCCAGCCACGCCAGCGTCGCGGCGACGAGGCCCGCGATCCAGCTCGGCCACATCGGGATCGCCGTCGTGTCGACCGTGACGTCCCACCCGGACAACGGCCCGGGTGAGCTGCAGCAAGCGCGACGATGGTGAAGATCACCGCTGCAATGGAGGAAAAGGTCTTGGCGGTCATGACATCCTCCTGAGCGATCAAGACTCCCTGGGACCTCGTCACGGGACTTTACTGTGCCGAGTGCTGACAATGGGGCCCGAAACGTCAAAAGCCCCGCTATGGGGCGGCAAGCTAGCGATCAGCAATCGAGTAACGGGTGAAGTGTCTTCCGCGTCCGCGCGCCTGGGATAGGGTCTGATGTCAGTCAACTCCTGAGCCGGGAAAGCCCCATGAGTTGAAACCCGTCATGGCCGCGAAGGCGGCCAGCCCACGCCAATTTCCGCGAGCACAACGTAAGCTATAATGCAGGCCTATCGCTGCGGCGTGGTCCCCTCTGTCGAAAACACAGCGTTCGTGGCGGGCTCTCGCGGAAATGGCCGCCTTCGCGGCCATGACGAATTGGGGAGCATGCGGTCCGCCTCATGTAACAAAAACCCCCGAGTTTCCTCGGGGGTTTTTGTTATCTCAGTTGTCCAGGAAGCTCCGGAGCTTCCGGCTCCGGCTCGGATGCTTCAGCTTCCGCAGCGCCTTGGCCTCGATCTGGCGAATACGTTCGCGCGTGACCGAGAACTGCTGGCCGACTTCTTCCAGCGTGTGGTCCGTGTTCATGCCGATGCCGAAGCGCATGCGCAGCACGCGCTCCTCGCGCGGCGTCAGCGAAGCCAGCACCCGCGTCGTCGTCTCGCGCAGGTTGGCGGCGATCGCCGCCTGATCCGGCAGCACGGCGTTGCGGTCCTCGATGAAGTCGCCGAGGTGTGAATCCTCCTCGTCGCCGATCGGCGTTTCGAGAGAGATCGGCTCCTTGGCGATCTTGAGCACCTTGCGCACCTTCTCGAGCGGCATGGCGAGCTTTTCGGCCAGCTCTTCCGGCGTCGGCTCGCGGCCGATCTCGTGCAGCATCTGGCGGCTCGTGCGCACGATCTTGTTGATCGTCTCGATCATGTGCACGGGGATGCGGATGGTGCGCGCCTGGTCCGCGATCGAGCGCGTGATGGCCTGACGGATCCACCACGTGGCGTAGGTCGAGAACTTGTAGCCGCGGCGGTACTCGAACTTGTCGACCGCCTTCATCAGGCCGATGTTGCCTTCCTGGATGAGATCGAGGAACTGCAGGCCGCGGTTCGTGTACTTCTTGGCGATCGAGATGACGAGGCGGAGGTTGGCTTCCACCATCTCCTTCTTCGCCTGGCGGGCTTCGCGCTCGCCCTTCTGCACGGCCTTGACGATGCGGCGGTACTCGGTGATCTCGAGGCCGGTTTCGGTCGCGAGCTCGTGGATGTCCTTGCGGATCTGCGCGATCGTTCGGGCGCTCGTTCTTGATGAGGTTGCCCCACTTGCTGGCCGTTGTCGGCCATGCGGTCGAGCCAGGTCTGGTCGAGCTCGTTGCCGAAGTATTCGTCGATGAAGGTCTGGCGCGGCACGCCATAGCTGTCGGCGAGACGCATCAGGCGGCCTTCGAGGCCGACGAGGCGCCGGTTGATCGAATAGAGCTGCTCGACGAGGCTCTCGATGCGCGCGTTGTTGAGCGACAGGCTCTTCACGTCGGTGATGATCTCCTCGCGCAGCTTGTCGTAAGCCTTCTGCTGCTGGCGCGAGCCGGACTTCGCCCGCCACCTGCTGCTCGAGCTTCTTGTCCTGCTGCTTGCGCAGCTTCTTGTAGGTGCCGGCGATGTTGTCGAAGGTCTCGAGCACCTTCGGCTTGAGCTCGGCTTCCATGGCCGCAAGCGACAGCGCGTTCTCGAACTCGTCGTCGTCGTCCATCTCGCCCTGGCGGCGGCGCGCCCTCGGCGGCGGGCTCGGCTTCGGCTTCCGTCCTCGGCGCCCTCGCCGGCGAAGCGCCGGAGGCGCCTTGGCCTCGGGGCCCTCGTAGGTGGCTTCGAGATCGATGATGTCGCGAAGCAGAATCTTGCCTTCGTTGAGCTCGTCGCGCCAGATGATGATGGCCTGGAACGTCAGCGGGCTTTCGCACAGGCCCGCGATCATGGCTTCGCGGCCGGCCTCGATGCGCTTGGCGATGGCGATTTCGCCCTCGCGCGACAGAAGCTCGACCGAGCCCATCTCGCGCAGGTACATGCGCACGGGATCGTCGGTGCGCTCGGTCGGCTCGGCGCGCGTCTCGGAGCGCGCAGGCAGGCCGACGCCGTGGCGACCGGCGCGGTTGTCCTCCTCGTCGGCCGTATCGGTGGCCTGCGGCCTCCTGCGGCTCCTCGCCTTCCTCGGTCTCGACGACGTTGATGCCCATGTCGGACAGCATCGCCATCGTGTCCTCGATCTGGTCGGGAGAGACTTCCTCCGACGGCAGAACCGAGTTGAGCTCGTCGAGAGTGACGTAGCCGCGCGCCTTCGCCGTCTTGAGAAGACGCTTAACGGCCTGATCCGACAAATCGAGAAGCGGACTATCGCGCTCGGCGGGTTCCGCCGTTGCCGTATCCTGCTCCTCGTTTTTTGCTGCGTTCGCCATCTGTCTCAACCGCTCTGAATTTGTGAACCATGTAGGCGGAGATCGATCTCACGCCCGTTGCCAGCCTATTGAACGTTCCGGCCCCGATCCGAGGGGACATTGAAGTTACAACTCGTCAAGCTCTCCATCGAGGACCGCGCTGCAACACCTGCCCCTCGCGGAACGGCAAAGAAACACTCCAGGGCCCCACCAGACCCACGGGATGCACTTAGCCTGCCGTTTTGGTTGCGTTCGCGGACGTGGCGCCCCCTTGCTCGTCAGATTGACCCACCCTTAGCGAATGCGGATCGGCTGTCGCCGGGTCCCATTCCGTCAGAAGTGTCGGCTCCAATAATATGGTCCAGTTGGCCCTGAAGCTCACAGATCCGGGCATATGCCTCTTCACTGCGATCTTCGTGCCAAGCCTGCTCTGCCGCCTCGAGGGCCCGTTTCAGCCCGAGTTGCCTTTCGTGCATCGCGAGGGCGTGGCGCCAGCCATCTTCCACCTCGGTGCGCGCGGCCTCGGGCTCAGCGAACCTATCGCACTTATGCGAAACAGCACGCTCGACAAGGCCCAACGCTTTGCCGATCGCGCTTTTGCTCAAGTGGGATCGTAGGGTTTCCCTGTCAAGCGAATTTTCCACAGCTTGCGCAGAAAGCATTGCGTCCCGTAGCCGCGAAAGCGCAGTTGAGGCCAGCGGAAGCGCCGCAACCGCCTCGGAATACTCCTCCAGCAGCCATGGGTGGTTAAGCAACGTCCTCATCAGCAGCGCTTCCCGATAGGGCGGGGCAGTGCTCTCGCCGGACACCATCGCGCTTTTCTTGAGGCCAGGGAAGGGTTAACACGCTCGAAGATGCTGCCGTGGCCCTGCCGGAAGCCTTTCTGTTGAAAACCTCCCCGCCGGCCCGGACTGAATCCCGTTCCGTTTCGCCACGAGGCCCCGTTAGCCGCCCGTAGCGCGCCCTTGGCCGCGGTTTCCGTCCCAAGCCCCTGTCGTGCGCCCCTCCGGGCGAGCCTGGTTGCCGGAGCCCCAGCGCTCGTCCAGCCGCCTCGCGAGGTCGCGCCGGTAGTGGTTTCTGACGGCCTCGTCCTCGATGCGCGACACCAGCGCCCGCAATTGCTGCTCGAGGCCCGCCCGCCGCTCGGGCGTCGACCAGTCGCCCAGCGCCCATTCGCGCTCGAACAGGACATCGACTCAGCGGCCGCGCCCGGGCGAGGGCGGTTTCGAAGGCCTGAGGCCCCTGCTGGCGGACCAGATCGTCGGGATCGAGGCCATCGGGCAGGAACGCGAACATCAGGCTCGCGCCCGGCTTCAGGTGCGGCAGCGCCGTATCGACAGCCCGGAAGGCCGCTCGCTGGCCGGCCCCGTCGCCGTCGAAGCACAGCATCGGCTCCGGCGTGATGCGCCACAGGAGACCGAGCTGGTCCTCCGTCAGGGCTGTGCCGAGCGGGGCGACCGCCTCCGTGAAGCCTGCTTCCGCCAGCGTCACGACGTCCATGTAGCCTTCGACGACGATGATGCGCTCCTTGTCGTGCGCCGCCGATCGCGCGCGATGGGCGTTGAACAGCACGTGCCCTTTGTGAAACAGCGGCGTCTCGGGAGAGTTGAGGTATTTCGCCGGCTGGTCGGGATCGAGCGCGCGGCCGCCAAAGGCGATGACGCGGCCCTTGGGGTCCTGGATCGGAAACATGACCCGGTTCCGGAAGCGATCGTAAGGCACGGCAATATCGTCGCCATGGATCAGCATCCCCGAGGTCGCCATCTCGTCAGAGCGTGAACCCGGCCTTGGTCAGATGCTCCTTCAGCGCCGTGCGCGAGTTCGGCGCATAACCGATGCGGAACTCGTGCACGGTCTCGCGCTTGAGCCCGCGCTTTTCGATGTAGCGCCGCGCTTCGCCGCCCACTGCGCCGGCAAGGCTTGCCTCGAAGAACTTCGACGACGCCTCGAGCAGCGCATAGAGCCGCGTGCGCTCGTCCTCGCGCTCCTTGTCCTGAACCTCGGTCTTGGGCAGCGTGACGCCCGCTTCCTGCGCCAGCCGCTCGACGGCCTCGGGAAACGCCAGGCCCTCGGTCTTCATGAGAAATGTGAAGATGTCGCCATGCTCGCCCGAGGCGAAGCAATGGTAGAAGCCCTTGTGGTCGTTGACGAAGAACGACGGCGTCTTCTCCACCTTGAACGGCGAAAGCCCCGAGAACTCGCGGCCCTTTTTCTTGAGGGCGACCTTGCGCGACACGACCTGGCTCACGGGCAAGCGAGCCCGGATCTCGTCGAGAATTTGAGGTGAAAAGCGCATCAGGTCGAGAGATCCTAGTCCGCACGGGGATCGACCGGCAGCATTACGTGATTCGCAGCTCCCCCTGCTTGCGGCCCGAGTGCGTCAAAGCCGTTGTGATCGCAATCCACAGGGGGAAGTGGGCAGTCGGCATCCGGCAATAGGCAGTGCTTGGTCACGCGCACTATTGCCGATTGCCTGCTGCCCGTTGCCGTTACTTCAGGATTTCCTTCAGCACCGCGCTCGCCTTGCCGAAATCCATGGTGCCGGCATAGCGCTGCTTGAGGGCGCCCATGACCTTGCCCATGTCCTTGGGGCCGGCAGCGCCCAGCTCGGCCACGACCGCAGCGACCACAGTCTTGGCCTCGGCCTCATCCATCTGCTTCGGCAGATAGGCGTCGAGGACGACGATCTCGGCCTTTTCGTGGTCCGCGAGGTCGGTGCGCCCGGCCTTTTCGTAGGTCGCGATGCTCTCGCGGCGCTGCTTCACCATCTTCTGCAGGATGGTGACGATATCCGCGTCCGTGACATCCGTCGGCGCGCCGCCGCCGATGCCGAGCTCCTTGTCCTTGATGGCCGCCGTGATCAGGCGCAGCGTCGACAGGCGCGCCTTGTCGCCGGATTTCATTGCATCTTTGACGTCTTGGTTGATGCGCGCGCGCATGGGCGTGACCTTTCGACCGGTGGAGTGGAAGGGCGGTATATAATGAACTGGGCCGCAAACTGCGACCGCTTTGAAATGTGCCCCGGCCTTTCTTGACGCTTGATCCGCCCTCGCATAGGTTCCGCGCCATCTTCGACTAGGCCTTGCGGATGCCGATCTGCGCGCCGATTTACAGTGCGCGCGGCCCCTCCGCGCGAGCCGGACAATGAGGTCTTGCCCCGATGAAACAGTCTCCAGCGCCCTGGAACGACGCCCCGCTGACGGCGCGCCTCGTCCTCGACGACGGAACCGTGATTTCGGGAGCCGGTCTCGGCGCGGTCGGAACCGCGGTCGGCGAGGTCTGCTTCAACACCGCCATCACCGGCTACCAGGAAATTCTGACTGACCCGTCCTATGCCGGGCAGATCATCACCTTCACGTTTCCGCACGTCGGCAACGTCGGCACCAACATCGAGGATACCGAGACCTCGAATCTCGCCGCCCGCTCGGGCGTGCGCGGCTGTGTCATGCGGGCCGATATCACCGACCCCTCGAACTATCGCGCAGTGGAGCACTTCGACCGCTGGCTCAAGGCGCGCGGCATCATTGCCATCGGCGGCATCGACACGCGGGCGCTGACGGCGCGCATCCGCGAGAAGGGCATGCCGAACGGCGTCATCTCCCACGATCCATCGGGCAAGTTCGACCTCGACAAGCTCAAGGCCGAGGCCAAGGCGTGGCCGGGCCTCCTGGGCCTCGATCTCGTCCCCGACGTGACCAGCGGCCAGTCCTACACGTGGGACGAGACGCGCTGGGTCTGGGGCGAGGGCTATGGCCGCAACGAGAGCCCCGACTTCCACGTCGTCGCCATCGATTATGGCTTGAAGCGCAACATTCTGCGCTGCCTGGCCTCGGCCGGCTGCAAGGTGACGGTCGTGCCGGCCAAGACCAGCGCCGAGGACATCCTGGAGAGGAAGCCGGACGGCGTGTTCCTGTCCAATGGTCCGGGCGATCCGGCCGCGACGGGCGAATACGCCGTGCCCGAGATCAAGAAGCTCGTCGCCTCGGGCCTGCCCATGTTCGGCATCTGCCTCGGCCACCAGATGCTCGGCCTCGCGCTCGGCGCCAAGACCCGCAAGATGCACCAGGGTCACCACGGCGCTAACCATCCCGTGAAGGACTTCACCACCAAGAAGGTGGAAATCACCTCGATGAATCACGGGTTTACCGTAGACCGCGAGACGCTGCCGAAGGGCGTTGTCGAAACCCACGTGTCGCTGTTCGACGGCACCAACTGCGGCCTCGAGCTCGAAGGCTCTCCGGTGTTCTCGGTGCAATATCATCCCGAGGCCTCACCCGGCCCTCAGGACAGCCATTATCTGTTCACGCGCTTCGTAAACAAGATGCGCGCCCGCAAGGGTGACGCCCCCAAAGCCGAGCGTTGAGCGGTTTACCTTGTGCCGACGTGGCCGAAGTTTAATCGGCCTCCCGATCGACATGGGCAAAATTCCCCGTATAGGATGCGCCGCCGGAGAATAACGAATAAACGAGGAAACCTCCCTATGCGCTTGCGATTGCCTGCACTCACTCTCGCCGCCGTGATGCTCACTGGCGCCGCCCACGCGGCCTGCACCGGCAAAGACGACGTCCAAGCCGCGTTCGTAAAGCAGCATCAGAAGGGCTGGCATACGCACACGACATCGAAGAGCGATGCCGGCATCGAGCAGGTTCAGGAGTTCGATTACCTCCCGCCCGACCGCATGTACCGCAAGGTGACGTCGGGCAGCGAGACGCGTCGAAACCATCGGCATCGGACGCTGGGCCTGGAGCAACATCGGCGCCGGCTGGAACGAGCTGCAGCCGCAGTTCGCGCAGATGGTCATGAGCCATCTGCAGCACGCCTTCGCCGCGCCCAAGGTGACGGCCGAGTTCAATTGCCTCGGCACGGTCAATTTCGACGGCAAGGATTGGAACGGCTATCAGACCACGCCCGAGAAGACGCCTGATGGCCTCGAGCTGTCGCGCACCATTCTGATTGATCCGGCAACTGGGCTGCCGGCTTTCAACATCATCAGCGCGCCGGGCAAGCTCACCGAGCCGCTGCAGAAGGAAGCCTTCTCGTACCCCGACGGCATCAGCATCGAGAAACCGCTCTGATCGTGACGGCGACAAAACGAAAGCTGGAAGCGCACGCACGAGAACAAGACAAAGAAGGACTGAGGAAATGCTTCGTCACTTGGCTGCAATAGCCGCCCTCTTTGCCGCCGCGGGCGCCGCGCCCGCGTTGGCAGATTGCTCGACCGAGGTCGCGCTCGGCCGTCAATTCGCAGGGCAAGCAGAAGTTTCTGCGCAAAGAGACCCACATGATCAGCGAGGCGGGCCCGTGCAAGATGGTGGTCGAATATGCAGACGCCCGACCGCATGCGCCAGATCCTGACGCCGCTGACTGAAGACAAGCCGGTCGAAGCCATCGTCGTCGGCGACAAGGCCTGGACCAACAACGGCGAGGGCTGGATAGCAGCGCCGCCTCAAGAGGCCGAGCAGCTCGTGCAGTTCATGATCAAGAGCATCGCCCAGGTTTATCAGGAGGTCGGCAAATTCGAGTGTCACCGGCCCGAGACCTCGACGGCCAGGAAGTCCGCGCGGCTATCGCGGTCTCGACGACCGCGCCGAATCCCAGGCGAAGCCCGGAGAACAAGCGCCACCGAAGAACGAGGCGGTCCGCATCGTCTATCTCGATGCCAAGACGGGCCTGCCGGCGCGCAGCATCTTCGCGCGCGCGGGCTACCTCGATAAGCCGATCTTCAAGGAAGTCTATACGTACCCGGACAACATCATTATCGAGCTCCCGAAGGTCACGAAGTAATCGGGCCACGTAGTGTTCAATCCATTGGCGCCGCGCCCAAGGGTTAGCGGCGCCAAAGCTTGCCTGAGGCTTCAGCCGGGGGAACTAGGAACCCCCACGGCCGATCCTCTGACAGCGTTCCTCGTCACAGAACCTTCGCGTCATCGCAGTACGGACCCTCGGTCGTCTCGTTCGCCCCATCCGAAACCAGCCGCGGCCTCTCGCCTATAGCCAAACGGGCGAGGCTCGAATAGAACCGCCCTCGCCATGCCAAAACGCACAGATATCAACTCCATCCTCATCATCGGCGCCGGCCCGATCGTCATCGGCCAGGCGTGCGAGTTCGATTATTCCGGCACTCAGGCCTGCAAGGCGCTGAAAGCCGAGGGATACCGGATCATCCTGGTCAATTCCAATCCGGCCACGATCATGACCGATCCGGAGCTGGCCGATGCGACCTACATCGAGCCGATCACGCCCGAGATCGTCGCCAAGATCATCGCCGAGCGAGCGCCAGGCAGCGCCCGAACGACAAACTCGTGCTGCTGCCGACCATGGGCGGCCAGACCGCGCTCAACACGGCGCTCGCGCTCGACAAGCAGGGCGTGCTCGCACAGCTACGACGTCGAGCTGATCGGCGCCCGCGCCGAAGCCATCGACATGGCCGAAGACCGCAAGCTGTTCCGCGAGGCCATGGACCGCATCGGCCTCGAAAGCCCGCGCGCCGATGATCGCCTCGTCGCCGCCGATCAAGGACGCCAAGGGCCACATCATCGGCTACGACACGGCGACGGGCTTCGCCGAGGCCATGCGCGCGCCTCGACAACGATCGGCCTGCCGGCCATCATCCGTCCCGCCTTCACGATGGGCGGCACCGGCGGCGGCGTCGCCTACAATCGCGAAGAGTTCGAGACGATCGCGCGCTCCGGCATCGATGCCTCGCCCGTCGGCCAGATCCTGATCGACGAGAGCCTGCTCGGCTGGAAGGAATACGAGATGGAGGTCGTCCGCGACAAGGCGGACAACTGCATCATCGTCTGCTCGATCGAGAACTTCGATCCGATGGGCGTGCATACCGGCGACAGCATCACCGTCGCGCCGGCGCTGACGCTGACCGACAAAGAATACCAGATCATGCGCGACGCCTCGCTCGCGGTGCTGCGCGAGATCGGCGTCGAGACCGGCGGCTCGAACGTGCAGTTCGCCGTCAACCCCGAGGACGGCCGCCTCGTCGTCATCGAGATGAACCCGCGCGTGTCGCGCTCGTCCGCGCTGGCGTCGAAGGCCACCGGCTTCCCCATCGCCAAGGTCGCGGCGCGCCTCGCCGTCGGCTACACGCTCGACGAGCTCGAGAACGACATCACCGGCGGCGCAACGCCCGCGTCGTTCGAGCCGACGATCGACTACGTCGTCACCAAGATTCCGCGCTTCGCCTTCGAGAAGTTCCCGGGCGCCGACACGACGCTGACCACCGCCATGAAATCGGTGGGCGAGGTCATGGCCATCGGCCGCACGTTCGCCGAAAGCCTGCAGAAGGCGCTCCGCTCGATGGAGACGGGCCTGACCGGCCTCGACGACATCGCGCTCGAAGGGCTCGGCGGCGGCGACGACAAGAACGTCATCCGCGCCGCGCTCGGACGCCCGACGCCGGACCGCCTGCTCAAGATCGCGCAGGCCCTGCGCCTGGGCCTCGATCGCGAGCAGGTTCACGCCGTCCTGCAAGATCGATCCCTGGTTCATCGCGCGCATGCAGGAGATCGTCGATCGTCGAGGAGCGCGTGAAGGCGCACGGGCTGCCGGCCAGTCGCCGAGCAGATGCGCCTGCTCAAGTCCATGGGCTTCTCGGATGCGCGCCTCGCCAAGCTCGCGGGCAAGACCGAAGCCGAGGTGCGCGCCGCATCGCCACACAGCTCGACGTGCGACCCGTCTTCAAGCGCATCGACACCTGCGCGGCCGAGTTCGCGTCGCCCACGGCCTACATGTACTCGACCTACGAGCGCGGCCTCGTGCTGACCGATGA
Source organism: uncultured Alphaproteobacteria bacterium (assembly GCA_963831345.1). Taxonomy (GTDB): domain Bacteria; phylum Pseudomonadota; class Alphaproteobacteria; order Rhizobiales; family Hyphomicrobiaceae; genus Hyphomicrobium_C. The sequence continues at coordinate 149,153 of CAWHPZ010000029.1, read as the reverse complement.
GGGCAAGGATGGCGCTCCCGTCTCCGAGGCCATGCCGTCCGATCGCGAGAAGATCATCATCCTCGGCGGCGGTCCGAACCGCATCGGCCAGGGCATCGAGTTCGATTATTGCTGCTGCCATGCCTGCTTCTCGCTGACCGCGGCCGGTTACGAGACCATCATGATCAACTGCAACCCCGAGACCGTCTCGACCGACTACGACACGTCGGACCGGCTCTACTTCGAGCCGCTGACGGCCGAGGACGTGCTCGAGATCATGCGCACCGAGCAGAGCAACGGCAAGGTCAAGGGCGTCATCGTGCAGTTCGGCGGCCAGACGCCGCTGAAGCTCGCTGGCCCCTCGAAGAAGCCGGCGTGCCCATTCTCGGCACGTCGCCCGACGCCATCGACCTCGCCGAGGACCGCGACCGCTTCAAAGCGCTCATCGAGAAGCTCGGCCTCAAGCAGCCGGAAAGCGGCATCGCGGCAGCCCCCGGCGAAGCCAAGGGCATCGCCGACCGCATCGGCTATCCGGTCGTCATCCGCCCGTCCTACGTGCTCGGCGGCCGCGCCATGGAGATCGTGCACGACGGCACCGAGGTCGAACGCTACATCACGCGCCTGTCGGCGACGCTCGATCGCCCCTCGGAGCTGGTCGTCTCGGCCAAGCGGCCGCTGCTGATCGACCGCTATCTCGCCGACGCCATCGAGGTCGACGTCGACTGCCTCTCCGACGGCAAGGATACGTTCGTCGCCGGCATCATGGAGCACATCGAGGAAGCGGGCATCCACTCGGGTGACTCGGCCTGCTCGCTGCCGCCGCACTCGCTGTCGCCCGCCATCATCGCGGAGCTGGAGCGTCAGGCCCAGAAGCTCGCCTTGGCGCTGGGCGTGGTCGGCCTCATGAACGTCCAGTTCGCCATCAAGGGCGACGAGGTCTACATCCTCGAGGTCAATCCGCGCGCCTCGCGCACGGTGCCGTTCGTGGCCAAGGTCATCGGGCTCCCCATCGCCGCCATCGCCGCCGAGATCATGGCCGGAAAGCCGCTTGCGAGCTTCGGCCTGAAGCCGAAGAAGCTCGACCACGTCGCCGTCAAGGAAGCCGTGTTTCCGTTTGCGCGCTTCCTCGGCGTCGATCCCATCCTGGGCCCCGAGATGCGCTCCACGGGCGAGGTCATGGGCATCGACCGGGACTTCGCCATGGCCTTCGGCAAAAGCCAGCTCGGCGCCGGCCAGGTGCTGCCCAAGTCCGGCACGGTGTTCGTATCGGTCAAGGACAGCGACAAGGACCGGATTCTGGCCCCGCTCAAGGAGTTGGTGGCCATGGGCTTCAGGATCATCGCCACGCGGGGCACGCGCCGCCACCTCGATCGCGAACGGCGTTCAGGCTGAGGTCGTCAACAAGGTCCTGGAAGGGCGTCCGCACATCGTCGACGCCATCAAGAACGGCGACGTGGCGCTCGTTTTCAACACCACCGAAGGCGCCAAGGCGGTGTCGGACAGCAAGGACATCCGGCGCACGGCCTTGCTTCACCACGTTCCCTATTATACTACTTTATCAGGCGCGATCGCGGTGACACGCGCCATCAAGGCCTTGAAGGCGGACATCCTCAAAGTGGCCCCGCTGCAGGCATACGTGAACCGCACCTCTTGACCCGTCTTGGCCGCCCGGGACCTCCGGGCTGTTCAGTCCCCCAGAGTGAGAGGGATAGTGCTTTTTATGGGTTCTGGCTCCGAGCCAGGCCGAATGGGAGACGTTAGCGATGTCGATGGAACGCGTTCCGATGACGGTCGAGGGCTACAAGGTCCTCGAAGCGGAACTGCATCGCCTGAAATCCGAGGAGCGTCCCCGCATCATCCAGGCTATCGCCGAAGCCCGTGCGCATGGCGACCTGTCCGAGAACGCCGAGTATCACGCCGCCAAGGAGGCCCAGGGCCTGAACGAGGTCGAGGGTGGCCGAGCTCGAGGACAAGATCGGCCGTGCCGAAATCGTCGACACGTCCAAGCTGTCCGGCACCACCATCAAGTTCGGCGCCACCGTCACGCTGGTGGACGAGGACACCGAAGAGAAGGTCAAATACAAGATCGTCGGCGATCTCGAGGCCAACGTGCGCGACGGCAAGATTTCGATCTCGAGCCCGATTTCGCGCGCCCTCATCGGCAAGTCGAAGGGCGAAACGGCCGAGGTGACGACGCCGAAAGGCCCGCGCTCCTACGAAGTCCTGAAGATCGAGTGGAAATGACGCCTCGGCTGCTCGGCCGGGCGGTGGATCGTCGCCGGCTCGTGACCGGGCTTGCCGCCATGCCGATGGCGACGTCGGCATCCGTGCTGCTCGGCACCAGGGCTCGGGCTGCTGCGAAAGCGCCCATATTCTCGCCTGATCTCGCTAAGCCGTTCGCCGCGGCAGGCGAGGTGGGCGTTCTCGCCTTCGAAACCGGAGATGCCGGCGAGATAAGCGTCTCCGACGTCGAGCGCGCGAAAGCTACCTTCCTGCCCGCCTCGACGTTCAAGATCCCGAACACGGTCATCGCGCTCGAAACCGGCGTCGCAGCTAGCCTCGACGATCCGGTGTTCAAGTGGGACGGCAAGGTTCGCTCGATCGACGGCAAGCCGGTCGACGCCTGGAACCGCGACCAGCCGTTGCGCGAGGCCTTCCGAAATTCGACCGTCTGGATCTATCAGGAGATCGCGCGCAAGGTCGGCCCTGAGCGCATGGCGCACTACGTATCGGCCTTCGATTATGGCAACGCCGATATCTCCGGCGTCCCCATCGATCAGTTCTGGCTGTCGGGAGGGCTACGCATCTCCGCGCTCGAGCAGATCGCTTTCCTCGACAAGTTGAGGGCAGGGGTCCTGCCGGTCTCGGCACGCGCCCAGAGCCTCGCGAAAGAGGCGATGGTGATCGAGCGCACGGACGCTTATGTGCTGCGTGGCAAGACGGGCTGGGCGTTCGATCAAAAGATCGGCTGGTTCGTCGGCTGGATCGAGACCAAAAACGCTTCGCGTCTGTTCGCGTTGAACCTCGACGTTGCGACGCCTCAGTCCATCAAGGCCCGCGTCGAGATCGTCAAGGCAGCCGCGCGTCAGCTCGGATACATGTGACGTGACTTGCCATTCGTTGAAGAGCGCCGAGCTGCAGTGACAGACCGGCTCCGAAAGAGACAAGAGATCTATTCGTGAGCAACAGTGTCCCCGAGGTTTCAGGCGAGCCCCCAGTCTCGATCTACGCCTTCGAACACCGGTCGTTCGTGCTTTATTGGGGCGCGCGCTTCCTCAATAGCTTCGCCATCCAGATCGTCTCGGTCGCAGTCGGCTGGCAGATCTACGATGAGACACGCGATCCACTGATGCTCGGCCTCGTCGGACTGGTGCAATTCGCCCCCGCGCTCATATTCGTGCTCAACACCGGGTCGGTCGCCGACCGCTACAACCGCCGCGCTGTTATGGGCATCTGCATCGGTGTGGAGGCCATCTGCACGGCAGCGATTGCAGTCTTTTGGACGTTGCATACGGCGCCCGGCCGCGCAGGCGACGATCTCGTCGTCTGGCCTGTGTTCGTGATCCTCGCCGTGTTCGGCGTCGCACGAGCGTTCCTGACACCCTCCGTATTGTCTTTAATGGCGAACATCGTGCCCCGCGCGGCGTTCGCCAATGCCGTGGCCTGGAATTCCTCGGCCATGCAGCTGTCGTTCACCGTCGGGCCGGCGCTCGGCGGCCTGATCTATGGTCTGTCGCCGATGGCGGCCTACGGCACATCGTTCGCACTTTTCACCGGCGCGGCCATACTGACAATTCTCATTCCAAAGCCGGCGCAAAAGACGTTTGCCGAGCCGCGGTCATGGGACACCCTTCTGGCCGGCGTGCGCTACATCTGGAGCCAGCCGATCGTGCTCGGTGCGATCTCGCTCGATCTCTTCGCCGTCCTTCTTGGCGGCGCGACAGCCTTGATGCCGGTATTCGCGCGCGACATTCTCCAGGTCGGGCCATGGGGACTTGGACTTTTGCGCTCCGCCGCCGGTATCGGCGCCCTGATCATGGGAATCTGGCTGGTGCGCAACCCGATCAGCAATCGCGCCGGACTGACCATGTTCTGCGGCGTCGCCGTCTACGGCGTCTCCATTATCGTGTTTGGTCTCTCGACCACGCTCTGGATCTCGATACCCGCGCTCGTGATCATGGGCGCCGCCGACATGGTAAGTGTCAACGTTCGCGGAACGCTCGTACAACTCGCGACCCCTGATGACGTCCGCGGTCGCGTGAGTGCGGTCAATAGCGTCTTCATCGGCGCCTCGAACGAGCTCGGCGAATTCCGCGCCGGCAGCATGGCGGCCCTTGTCGGCGCGGTGCCGGCCGTGGTGGTGGGTGGTGCCGGGACGTTGCTGATCGCCGGCTTGTGGACGCGGCTGTTCCCGTCGCTGCTCAATGTTCGCCGCATGACCTGAGCTATTGCTCGCCCGCGCCTGCAGCGGGAACGCCGGGCGCGAGCTTCGCCCGGCGAATGGCGAGGTTGGTCTTGACGCTGGCCACGTTGGGCGCGGCCGTCAGCTCCTTCAGAATGAAATCCTGGAAGGACGGCAGGTCGCGGGCCACGCATTTGAGGATGTAATCGCTTTCGCCCGAGAGCATGTAGGCTTCGCGCACCATGGGCCAGCCGAGTACGCGGTTCTCGAACGCCCTGAGATCGGCTTCGGCCTGGCTGTGCAACCCCACCATGGCGAAGGCCGTGAGCTCGAAGCCCAGCGCCTTCTCGTCGAGCAGCACCGTGTAGCCGGTGATGACGCCGGCTTCCTCCAGAGCCCGCACGCGGCGCAGGCACGGCGGCGCCGAAAGCCCGACACGGTTCGCGAGCGCCACATTGGTGATGGCGCCGTCCGCCATCAGCTCGCGCAGGATGCGCCAGTCGGTCGCGTCGAGGCGAAGAGCCATGCATGTCTCCGGAAAGTAGGTGCCATCCCGCTGCCGCATCCTGATGTAGATGCGCAATAATTGCAAAGCCAGCGATTGCCCGGGCTGACCATTTATTGCTAGATCGGGAAGCCGGGTCTCCAGCCTGAGCGCTGTCCACAGGACCGGTGACAGGACTCGACAATCCGCCGTGAAGCCATGACAAGTGCGCTTATGCAAAGCACAAAAGGCGAGAAAGCCAACGAGCGCGACGGCCTGCAACGGCCCCTGGCAGGCGCGCGCTGCTGGCTGATTACCGACGGCAAGGCGGGCATGGATGTCCAGGCCCGCGGTGTCGCCGACGCGCTCGGCGTTGCCTACGAGCGCAAACTCGTGGAACCCACGGGCATCTTCAAGATCATGGCGCCCTGGGGCCCGGTCGCCTCGCGGGAGCGCTTCGGCGAGGTGCACGGCCGCTTCGGACCGCCCTGGCCGGACATCGCCATCGCCACGGGCCGCGCCAGCATCCCCTATATCCGCGCGCTCAAGCGCAAGGCCGGCTTCTCGACCTACACGGTTGTGCTGCAGGATCCCAAGTCCGGCCCCAGCACCGCTGATCTCATCTGGGTTCCGGCTCATGACAAGCGCCGCGGCGCCAATGTCATCACGACGCCGACGGCCCCGCACAGCTTCTCGGCCAAGCGGCTGGCTGAGCTGCGGGCGACCATGCCGCCGGACATCGCGGCTCTGCCCAGCCCCCGCATCGCCGTCATATTGGGCGGCAAGAACGCGGTCTATAAGTTCACCGAAAGCGACGACGCCCGCCTTGCGGGTTCGATCCGCTCTCTCGCGGACCTCGGGGCCAGCTTCATGATCACGCCGTCGCGGCGCACGCATCAGCGCCTCATCGCGGCGGTGGACAAGGCGACAGCCGGTGCGCCGCGCATCCTGTGGGATGGCAAAGGCGAGAACCCGTATGCAACTTTCCTTGCCCATGCCGACGCGCTCATTGTGACGGCCGACAGCGTCAACATGAACGGCGAGGCCGCCGCGACTGGTAAACCGGTTTATGTCTTCGAGCCGTCGGCCGGATCGGCTAAATTTCGCCGCTTTCACCAGACTTTGAGAGCCTACGGAGCCACCCGGCCGCTGCCGGACCGCTTCGAGGCGCTTGGATCGTGGGACTACACCCCGCTCGATTCCGCCGCTATTATCGCCCGCGAGATCGAGGCCCGGTGGATGAGACGCACGCATATGCTGTCCGGGCTTGTTTGACGGAAGGTCGGACGTACGATGAGAGGGATCAGGCGGTCGGCGCGCCAGTCCAGAACGAAGCCCCTAGAGGAAACGCTGAGACCATGGCGCACCTGAACATCGACAAGCTCAAAGCAGCCAAGCTCGAGACCGAGCCGTACCTCTACACCATCGTCGGCGGCTTCCTCTCGCCCGAGAGCGTCTCGCGCATCAACGCCACCTATCCCAAGATCGAGAAGGGCGGCTCGTACCCGATCGAAAGCCTCGAGGCCAACATGGCCATCAAGGAAGTGATCGACGAGCTTGATGGTCCCGAGTTCCAGAAGGCCATCGCGGAGAAATTCGACGTCGATCTCGAAGGCCGCCCCAAGATGTACTCCCTGCGCGGCTACACGCGCGCCAAGGACGGTCAGATCCACACCGACAGCAAGGACAAGATCATCACCGTCCTTCTCTACCTGAACGAGAACTGGCAGCAGCCGGGCGGGCGCCTGCGCATCCTGCGTGACGGCGAGAACGTCGACAATTACGCCGCCGAGGTCGCACCCGACCAGGGCACGCTGCTCGTGTTCAAGCGCTCGGACAGCTCCTGGCACGGCCACCATCCGTTCGAAGGCCCGCGCCGCTCGCTGCAGATGAACTGGATGACCAGCGAAGGCTCGAAGGGCTGGCACAAGGTTCGCCACACCATCTCGGCCGCCGTGAAGAAGCTGACAGCCGCAGAGTGAGCTCCGCTGAAACGGGCTTCTCCCGCGAGGTTGACCAGAGCGTGAGCGCGGCCGCAGGTGGTGCCGGTCCACTGACGGCTGGCGGAACTGTCACCTCTCGGCCCCTGAAGCGCTGGCGGCGCGTCGAGCTGTGGTGCGAGCTGGTGCTGCTCTACATCGCGGCGCCCCTGGCCATGTTCTGGGCGGTGCAGTGGGAGCGCGTGCCCGTCTTCATCGCGCTGCTGCCCGCATTCTTCATCGCCTTCATTCTGCTTCTGGGTGACAGGAACTTCCGCCTCACCCGCGAGCTGACCACCGGCTTCTCCTGGCGCGCGGCAGCCGGCATCATTCTGGTGTTCGTGATCTTCGGCGGCGCGGCCACGCTGTGGGTGACGCACAACCATCCGTCCTGGTTCATGGAATTCCCCAGGAACCGGCCGGAAACCTACAAGCGCATCATGCTGCTGTACCCGCTGTTCTCGGTGGTGGCGCAGGAGCTGGTCTACCGCACGCTCTACTTCCACCGCTACGGACGGCTGTTCGGCGAGCACCATTGGATCGCCATCGCGCTCAATGGCCTGTTGTTCGGCTTCGCGCATATCGTCGTCGCGTCCGAGGTGGCCGTCATCGGCACCGTGATCGGCGGCTTCCTGTTCGCCATCCGCTACGCCTGGACGCGCTCGTTCTGGGCCGTCTTCATCGAGCACACGATCTGGGGCTGGCTGATCTTCACCATCGGCCTCGGCCGCTTCTTCTTCAGCGGCGTCTCGAACCTCTAGACCGTGATCGTATGCAGCTCGCGAAGCAGCGCCCTCGTTAATCCGTCTGAATAAGCTCTGGGATAGTCACGGCCAGACTTTGCTCGACGAGCCCCCACGTAGCGGAACGCAAGGGTGCATTTTGAGCCACCTGCCCCGAAGTCGGCCACGCGGACGCCCCCACATCACGATGCGGTCCCTTGATGTCCGCCAAGAAGGTGTTCTGCCCGACGGACGACCGCTGCTCTCTCAGCACCTCGAAGGTGCGGCCGTCGAAAACTGAGATGACCGAAAGCGCGTAAAGGTGGACGGTGCCCATCAGACCCGAGCTTTCGACGAGCCCCAAGCCCTCGACAACTTGATTGCTCGTACCAAAGTTGCTCGCAGCACGAGAGACGACCACATAGAGATCGCACCTTTGCGCGGCAGCGATGGCGCGAACGCGGTCCCTGAGCTGAGCCGCCTCTTCAACTTTCCGGAAGGTGCCTCTCGGAAAGTTGATTTTCTTGACCGCGAAGCGTTTGCCGACGAGCAAGCTGATTTTACCGGCAACATTTTCATCGATGGCCCAGCTGTCGATGGGGACCTCCGACCTTTCATTGCCAAAAACCGTAAGCCCTATCTTTTGCAGGGCGAACGTCTCGCCGATGGCGGAAATGACACCAATCGTACGCCGCCCGTCAGTGGCTTGCTGGGCCGTTGCCCCACCGATATCCGCAAGGGCGATCGCAACGAGACTGAGCAACGCTCTGAGCATTCCGCGCATGATGAGGTCCGAAGTCAGGCGCTGCTACAAACCGCTCGTAGCTGCCACGAGCCTCCCAACTTTCACAATACTGAGCAAGTAAGCTTGGTCGCGATTTGCTCTCACCTGAGGCGCAGCTGTCACGCACTCTTTTCGCGCCACAGAACGACATTCGGTTAACGCTGCCTATCCGCCATCATCTCGAGCTGCAGCTGCTGGATCTCGGCCAGGCGCTGCCACTGCTTGCTGACCAGGTGATCGACCTTCTCATGCAGGTGGCGGATCTCGAGCTCGGCCTTGAGGTTCACCTGATAGTCGTTGAGCGACCGCAGGCGGTCCTTCGCCTCCTGCCGCTTCTGGCTCATCATGATGACGGGCGCCTGCAACGCCGCCACGCATGAGAGGATCAGGTTCAAGAGGATGAACGGGTAGGGATCGAACGCCTGCGTGTCGCCGCGCCATGCGTTGAAGGCGATCCAGATGGCGAGGGCGACGCAGAAGCCCACGATGAAGCTCCAGCTGCCCGCCAGCGACGCGAGCTGATCCGCGAGCCATTCCGGCAGCGTCCGCTTCTCCGCATATTCACGCTCGACGTCCTCCGCCAGCGTCTCGTTGCTGGCCAGGCTCTCGGCGACGCGGTGCTCGATCTCGGTCAGGTCGCCGCGCTCGGCCTTGAGCAGCTCCTCCACATAGAGCGTGCGATAATGCGCCAGCTCGCGTCGCGAGATCAGAGCATCGCGCGCCAGATCCGGGTGGTCGCGGCGAATGCGCTCGACCAGCGCGTCGCGAACGGTTTCGATGTTCACAAGGTCCTGGCGCGGAAGCTCGCGCCCCGTGAGGGCGCAGGGGAGCCGCTCTTTCTTGGTACCGTTGCCGCCTTTGGCCATGACGAAGGCCCTCCCGGAACTAGGGTTGCAAAAACGGGATGTCGATCTGGGATCGGCACGTAGAGCAGGAGGTCATGGACCCGGGCGTGACGGCGGGGCCGGACCGCAGCTTAATTAGGCGCTCCCCCGGTCCTCCGCAAGCCGAGGACCGGCGCCGATTTCGCTGAGCTAAAACATGGGACCTTCAGGGGTCCCTAAGAATAAGGCCCGCCCTTATCCGCGCAGAGCATCCCCAGGGCTGGAAACGGTTTCCCGTCGCCCTGGCTCCTGTCCGCAGGCCCGGCACCGATGCCGATTGAGCCGCCGGGACCGATGGGGTAGAACGCTCGCCAATCATCCCCTTTATCAGTGAGGAAGAGGCGCCCCGTGGCGAACCCCCAGTACGTCTATCACATGCACAAGCTCTCCAAGGCCTACCCGGGGGGCAAGCAGGTCCTGAAGGACATTTCGCTGTCGTTCCTGCCCGGCGCCAAGATCGGCGTCGTGGGCCTGAACGGCGCCGGCAAATCGACGCTGCTCAAGATCATGGCCGGCACGGTCGACGATTTCCTCGGCGAGGCCAAGCCGGCTGACGGCGTCAAGGTCGGCTACCTGCCGCAGGAGCCGGAGCTCGATCCCACGAAGGACGTCCTCGGCAACGCCATGGAGGGCGTGGCGGAGAAGAAGGCCATCCTCGACCGCTACAACGAGATCGCGGCCAACTATTCCGAAGAGACCGCCGACGAGATGACGGCGCTGCAAGATCAGATCGACGCTGGTGATCTGTGGGACCTCGACACGCAGGTCGAGCAGGCGCTCGACGCGCTGCGCTGCCCGCCCGGCGATGCCGAAGTCACCAAGCTGTCGGGCGGTGAGAAGCGCCGCGTGGCGCTCACGCGCCTGCTGCTGTCGAAGCCCGACATCCTGCTGCTCGACGAGCCGACCAACCATCTCGACGCCGAAAGCGTCGCCTGGCTCGAGCACTTCCTCAAGAACTACACCGGCTGCGTCATCCTCGTGACGCACGACCGCTACTTCCTCGACAACCTCACCGACTGGACGCTGGAGCTCGACCGCGGCCAGGGCGTCCCCTACAAGGGCAACTATTCGAGCTGGCTCGAGCAGAAGGCGAAGCGCGCCGAGGTCGAGAAATCCGCTGAGGAAGGCCGCCAGAAGCAGATGGCCCGCGAGCTCGAATGGATCCGCGCTTCGCCCAAGGCGCGCCAGGCCAAATCCAAGGCGCGCGTCTCCGCCTACGACAAGCTCGTCGAGCAGGCCGGACGCGAGGACGTCGGCAAAGCCTCGTTCTCGATCGCACCCGGCCCGCGTCTCGGCGAGTTGGTCGTCGAGGTCGAGGGACTGTCGAAGGCGTTCGGCGACCGGCTGCTGATCGACAATCTCACCTTCAAGCTGCCGCCCGGCGGCATTGTCGGCGTCATCGGCCCCAACGGCGCCGGCAAGACGACGCTGTTCAAGATGCTGACCGAGAAGGAAAAGCCGGACGGCGGCTCGATCAAGCTCGGCCCGACGGTGAAGCTCGCCTACGTCGACCAGAGCCGCGACCACCTCGACGACAAGAAGACCGTCTGGGAGGAGATCTCGGGCGGCCTCGACATCATGAAGTTCGGCGACAAGAAGGAAATGTCGAGCCGCGCCTATTGCGGCTGGTTCAACTTCAAGGGCCCCGACCAGCAGAAGAAGGTCGGGCTGCTCTCGGGCGGTGAGCGCAACCGCGTGCATCTCGCCAAGATGCTGAAGGAGGGCGGCAACCTGTTGCTGCTCGACGAGCCGACCAACGACCTCGACACCGAAACGCTGGGCGCGCTCGAAGCGGCGCTCGAGGATTTCCCCGGCTGCGCCGTGGTCATCTCACATGACCGCTTCTTCCTCGATCGTCTCGCGACGCACATCCTGGCCTTCGAAGGCGACAGCCACGTCGAATGGTTCGAAGGCAACTTCGAAGCCTACGAGGAGGACAAGAAGCGCCGCCTCGGCGAGGCCGCCGTCGAGCCGCACCGCATCAAGTACAAGCGCTTCGAGAGGAAGTAGGCGGCCAAGTACCGCCTGCTCACACCGTGTTTCGCTAGGAGAGTGGCTTCGCTCATGCTCGACGACACTGCTCCTGGCGGCAGCCCGCCCCAAGGCCACGCGGCGCGACTGGATCGGCCTAGCCGTCCTCGCGCTGCCGTGCCTGCTCTACTCCATGGATCTCACGGTCCTGCATCTCGCGGTTCCCGAGATCGCAGCGCACCTGAAGCCGAGTTCGTCCGAGCTGTTGTGGATCGTCGACATCTACGGCTTCATGGTCGCGGGCGCGCTCATCACCATGGGCACGCTGGGCGATCGCATCGGCCGCCGTCGCGTGCTTCTCATCGGCGCCGCCGCGTTCGGGTTCACGTCACTGCTGGCTGCCTTCGCGACCAGCCCCGCAACGTTGATCGCCGCGCGCGCCGTGCAGGGACTTGCCGCCGCCGCGCTCGCGCCCTCGACGCTGTCCCTCATCCGCAACATGTTCCTCGACGACCGCGAGCGCACGTTTGCGATTGGAGTTTGGATCGCGAGCTTCTCGGCCGGCGCCGCCATCGGCCCGCTGGTGGGCGGCCTGATCCTGTCGCAATTCTGGTGGGGCGCCGTATTCCTCATCAACGTGCCCATCATGCTTCTGCTGCTTGCGCTGGGTCCGGTGCTGCTGCCCGAATTCCGCGATCCCAACGCCGGCCGCATGGATATCTGGAGCGCGCTGCAGTCGCTCGTTGCCGTGCTGTCGGTCATCTACGGCATCAAGCGCATCGCCGAGGATGGATGGGCGCCGCTGCACGGAGCCGCGATCGCGTTCGGCGTCATCGTCGCCATCGCCTTCTTCCGCAGGCAGGCGCGGCTGCCCGATCCGCTGATCGACGTGAAGCTCTTTAAGGCTCCGGCCCTCAGCGCCGCCCTGGCCACCAACATCGTCGGGCTGTTCGTCATCTTCGGATGCTTCCTGTTCATCGCCCAGTACCTGCAACTCGTGCTCGGCATGGGACCGCTGGAAGCCGGCATCTGGACCGCACCGTCAGGCGTCGTGTTCGCGCTCGGCTCCATGGCCGCGCCGGTGCTGGTCCGCCATTTCCGGCCCGCGACCGTGATCACGTGGGGCTTCGTCCTCGCCGCCGTAGGCTTTGCTCTGCTCACTCAGCTTGCGCACACACAATCGCCCTGGCTGCTGCTCGCCGGAATGCTCGTCTTCTGCGCCGGCGTGGCCCCGACCGGCACCATCACCACCGACCTCGTGATGGCCGAAGCGCCGCCCGAGCGCGCGGGTGCGGCATCCGCGATTTCCGAGACCAGCTTCGAGTTCGGCGGCGCGCTCGGCATTGCGGTCCTCGGCAGCATTCTGACCGCCGTCTACCGCGGTGCGATGGAGCACGAGGTCCTGGTGGGCATCCCGCCGGAAGCGATCGAGGCGGCCAAAGATACGCTCGGCGGCGCCGTCGCGGCCGCAAAGGCGCTCCCCGCGGAGAGCGGCGCGAAACTGTTAGCCACGGCCCGCGAGGCCTTCGTCTATGCCTTCGAGATTACGGCGGCCATCTCGGCCATAGGATCGCTTTGCGCTGCGGTCCTGGCGGCCATGCTGCTGCGCAGGGCGGGCGAAGGACGGCAAAACGGGCATTGAGGCCGGGAAGGCCAGCAAGGCCGGAGCCCGATCAATCCGAGATGTCGTCGAGCATCGCCAGCGCCGAGCGGCGATCCGAAGGCTTCAATTTCAGGAACAGCGCTCGCGCCGCCTTGATGTCCTTCTCGGACCCGCTCTCGGACGCGGCCTGCAAGGCAACCGTCGTGGGATTGTCGGGGCCGCAGATGAAGCGAAGTGCCTTAGCGAGCCGCCCCATGGCCGCCTGGTCGATCGCAGTCTCTTTCATCGAACCTTCCTGATGTTACGCGAGGCGAAGCGAGCAGAATTGTAATGCACGCGCCACAGTCTCGCACCGTCCGGGAGTTAGCACAGGCACTTGCACACCACCTGAGCAAAATCTCCAGAAACAATGCATCAGAACTGTCACAATAACTGCGGCATGGCCTGTTGAAGGCTATTTCCAACTTGCACGCTTTTTGCTTTGCTTATCATGAAGCTCTTGAACGCCTTTCGCATCAATCGGGCAAAGGACATGCGCACAGTCTCAGCGGTGCTCGTAGTGCTGCTCGTCACAGGCCTGCTCGGGCAATCGAGCGGCGAGGAAAAGGCCCTGCGCGAGGCCCAGAGGCTCGTCCTCGTCGTGGCATCGTCGTTCGACGCCGAGGCTGCGACGGTTCAGCTCTTCGAGCGCGCCGCGAACGGCGAGTGGCGCGCCGCATCAGAGCCTGAAAGCGCAGTCGTCGGCGAGCGCGGCGTGGCGTGGTGGCCCACCTTCGCGGCTTACGCGACCGAGGGCGAGCCCGTGAAGGACGAACCGGACCTTCGCTCGCCTGCCGGCATCTTTCCGCTCGGGCCCTCGTTCGGCTACGGCGACAGCGGCGGACCATGGCAAATCAATCTTGAAGCTGGCCAGCACTACTGCGTCGATGATGTCGCCTCTCCGCTGTACAATCAGATCGTCGCGCAGGAAGAGGCCGGCGAGGGCGTGAATGGCGAGCAGATGTGGCTGCCGAACGAATACCGGCGCGGCCTGCTGATCGGCTATCCGACCGATATCCGCCGGCACCCGGGATCCTGCATCTTCGTGCATGTCTGGACCAACCCGGGCCGCGGAACGGGGGGCTGCATCGGCCTTCCGGCCGAGCGCGTCGAAGCCATCCAGCGCTTTGCCGCCGATGTTCCGACCGCCATTGCCATCGTTCCGCGCGACGCGCTTGAGCGCTTCGAGGGCCTGCCTGAAGTGACACTACCGCCGGATGATAAGCAGCTGCCGGAGCCCGAGGTCCAGCACGCGAGCTTCAGCTCGGCCACGGAGCATGTTGGCCGATATCCGCCCAGAGTGCACTGAGCCACTGGTGCATTGAACCTCGGCGGCGATTTCCCAATCCGTCCGCACTCGTGCGATAAGGCCATCCATGGATCTCGTTCGTCTCTATGGCCGCGCGCTTGGCATGCTCGCGGCCGAGAAATCTCTCGCCGTAGCGCTGGCCCTGGCCTCGGTCGCCATCGGCGTGGTGCAACTCGCCGAGCCGATCCTGTTCGGCCGCGTCGTCGACGCGCTGTCGCGCGGCGAGGGCGCTTTCCCAACCATCGCGCTGTGGGCGGCGCTCGGACTTGTTCGGCATCCTGGCGAGCGTCGTCGTGGCCGTGCATGCCGACCGCATGGCCCATCGCCGTCATCTCGCGGCCATGGCCGACGCCTTCGAGCGCGCCATCACCTTGCCGGCAGGATATCACGCCGATCGCGGCTCGGGCGCCGTCGTGCGCTCGATCCTGCAGGGCACGGATGCCCTGTTCTGGCTTTGGCTCGGTGCGCTACGCGAGCAGCTGACCGCCGTCGTCGGCATCATCCTGCTGGTTCCGACCGCCATCAGCATGGACGTGCGCATGGCCGGTATCCTCGGCCTGCTCGCCTCGCCTACGTCGCCATGAACAGCCTCGTCATGCGCAAGACGAAAGACGGGCCAGGCCAACGTCGAGCGCTACAACTCCGCGGTCTACGGGCGCGTCGGCGACGTCATCGGCAACGTCACGGTGGTGCAGAGCTTCGCGCGCCTCAAAGCCGAGAGCGACGCCATGCGCGGCGTCATGAGCGACCTCCTGGCCGCGCAGTATCCGGTGCTGACCTGGTGGGGCATCCTGACGGTGCTGCAGCGCGCCGCCGCCACCATCACCATGGTGGCCGTCTTCGCGCTCGGCGCCGTGCTCGCGGGGCGCGGCGAGCTGTCGGTCGGCGAGATCGTGTCGTTCGTCGGCTTTGCCAATCTGCTGATCGCCAAGCTCGATCAGGTCTCCGGCTTCGTCACCGCCGTGCATCGTCAGGCGCCGATCCTGCAGGCCTATTTCGCGCTCATCGACGAGCCCGACGGCATCGCCGAGAAGCCCGGCGCCGAGCCTCTGCCGAACCCGCGCGGCGAAGTGCGCTACGACGACGTCAGCTTCCGCTTCCCCGCCAGCGGGCAGGGCGTGTTCGATATCGATTTCAAAGCCAAGCCCGGCGCAGACGGTCGCGCTCGTTGGTCCAACCGGGTCCGGCAAAACCACCACGCTGTCGCTGCTGCAACGCCTGCGCGCACCCGACAGCGGACGCATTCTCATCGACGGCCACGACATCGCCGACGTGACGCTTGCTGTCGCTGCGCCAGTCCATTGCCGTCGTGTTCCAGGATGCCGGGCTGTTCAACCGCTCCATCGGCGACAACATCGCCATCGGCCGCGCCGGCGCGACGCTCGCGGAGGTGGAGAACGCGGCCCGCCTCGCCGAAGCCCATGACTTCATCATGAGAAAGCCCGGCGGCTACGGCTTCGTCATCGGCGAGCGCGGCGCCTCACTGTCGGGCGGCGAGCGCCAGCGCATCGCCATAGCGCGCGCCATCCTGAAGGATGCCCCGATCCTGATCCTGGATGAAGCGACCAGCGCGCTCGACGCCGAGACCGAGGCCCGCATCAAGCGGGCGCTGGACCGGCTGCGCCAGGGCCGCACCACGTTCATCATCGCCCATCGCCTGTCGACCGTCGCCAACGCCGACGAAATTCTGGTGCTCGACAACGGCTATATCGTCGAGCGCGGCCGCTTCGGCGAGTTAGCAGCGGGCAAGGGCCTTTTCTCGCGCATGGTGGCCGAAGGTGGCTTCACGATTCCGGAAGCTCCTGGAGAGGAAACTCCGAATACGGCAGAACCCTGACGATACCCGCCATAGCCGCGCCCCATTCGGTCCCGTTCATGCGCCCGGGGAAATTCCGAACAGGGAGAGAGTGATGCGTTGGATCGGGGGACGTCATGCCGGTGCGAAATCCGGCGGAGCTTGCAGCGCAGGCAACGAGGACTTTAGAAGGCGGACGGGCCGCGGCGCTGCTTTCGGCAGTCGCACTCGCATTTTCCGGGTACAGCCTCTGGGATACGTCGCTCAAGAGCGCCGAGGTCAAAGTGTTCGTGCCGCCCGTGATCCAGTATTCCTCGCCGTATCAGAACTCGAATTTCGAGGTCTTCGCCATTCCCGTGACCATGACCAACGACGGCGCCCGCACTGGCACCGTGCTGGCCATGGAGCTGGCCGTCACCGATCCGAGGACCAAACAGACCAAGCGCTTCTACGCCGCCGATTTCGGCCGCTGGACCATGGATAAGACCCGCGCCGGCGCCTACGAGCCGTTCGCGCCGCTCTCGCTCGCCGGGCGCACCAGCCGCACCGAGCAGGTTCTGTTCTATCCGCGCGGGACCGAGGAGAAACCGAACGAGCTGGTCCGCGAGCTCGGCGCCTATACGTTCGATCTGACGCTCGATATTGCGGAGGAGGGGGACGAAAGCGCAAAGGCCAAAGGGCCGGATGTGCACGTTACCTTCGACCGCGAGCTCAAGTTCTATGACGCCCGCTCGTTCCAGAACGGCACCATCCCGATGTATGCCGCCGACTGGCGCTCGACCACGAACGCGGGCAAGCCGTAAGGCTCAAGCCTACCGAATTGTAGACATGATGCACCGGTGCGCGCGACCGCCCGTTTGTGCGGCGCAGCGGTGCCCCGCGATTGACTGCGACGGAGGCACAACACATATTCGTTCTACCTTTGTATCGAATGTATTTCAGCCTCGGCGGCCATAAGTCCGCCTCGCACATGTCACTGCGGACACCTGCACAAGGAATGACGATGATACGGCGCATATTGGCCCTTTTCTCGCTGGTTGCAGTGGGGCTTGCGCTGATCCATCCCCACTCCTTCGCCATCGCTCAACAGGGCGGCGAGTTCGCCACCAAGGCCCGCAACGCCATCCTCATCGACTACGACTTCGGGCTCCGTCCTGTTCCAGAAGGCCGCGGACGATCTGGTGCCCCCTGCGAGCATGAGCAAGCTCATGACTCTCGCCGTGCTGTTCAAAGCGCTCAAGGACGGCAAGGTGAAGCCCGAGGACGAGCTTTGGACCAGCGAGAATGCCTGGCGCACCGGCGGCGCACCCTCCGGCACGTCGGCGATGTTCATCCCGATCAATAGCAAGACGCCGATCAGCGAGCTGATCCAGGGCATCATCGTGCAATCCGGCAACGATGCCTGCATTACGGTCGCGGAAGCTCTCGGCGGCAACGTGCCTAAGTTCGCGCAGATGATGGAAGCGGAAGCCCGCCGCATCGGCCTGACGAAATCCACCTTCCGCAACTCGACCGGCCTGCACAATCCCGAGCACCTGATGACGGCGCGCGAGCTTGCCATGCTGGCGACCTACCTGATCAAGGAATATCCCGAGCAATACAAAGTGTTCGGGCAGAAGGAATTCCCGTACCGCAAGCACAAGTTCTACAACCGCAATCCGTTGCTGGGTGGTGATCTCGGCGTCGATGGCATCAAGACTGGACACACGAAGGAGGCGGGCTACGGCATGGTCGTCTCGTCCGTGAGCGGTGGCCGCCGCCTGATCGGCGTGGTGATGGGACTTGCGGACGAAAAGGAACGCAAGGATGAGGCGCGCCGCTTGCTCGAATGGGGCGTGCGCAGCATTTCCAAGGTCAAACTGTTCGACGCCGGTGAGACCGTCGGCAGCGCCCGCGTCTGGGGCGCGGAGAACTTCTACGTGCCGCTGCAGGCCGACGGCGATCTCGAGGTCGTCTTGCCGCGCTACCCCTTGAACCAGAAGCTCAAGGGCGAGATCGTCTACAAGGGCCCCCTTAAGCCTCCGGTCAAAAAGGGGGATCAGGTAGCCACATTCCGCGTCACCAGCATGGCTCCGAACAGCAATGAGCCTCTGGCGACCAGCGAAACGCCGCTGTACGCCACCGAGGACGTGGCCCCGGCGAGCTTCATGTGGAAGGGGGTCGACTTCCCTCCTGCATCTGGCTATCGGCCTAGTGAAGCTTTAGTCTCCCGCCCGATGAAACGCGGAAAGTTTGTGACATTCGAAGGCGGCGAGGGGTCGGGAAAATCGACCCAGGCAGCACTGTTGGCCAAACGCCTCGGCGATCAGGGGGTCGAGGTCGTGCTCACGCGCGAGCCCGGCGGCACTCCATTCGCAGAACTTATCCGAGAGGTTGTGCTCAACCCCGAGGCGCCGTCCCACAGCGCGCTGTCGGAAGCACTGCTGTTCTACGCCGCCCGCGCCGATCACCTCGAGCACGTGATCCGGCCCGCACTGGCGCGGGGTCAATGGGTGCTCTGTGACCGCTTCTCGGATTCGACGCGCGTCTATCAGAGCCTCGCCGGCGGGCTCGACACGGAAAGCTTCCGCGCGCTCGAAAACGTCGTGGTCGGCAAGGATCGTCCCGACCTGACGCTGATCATGGATATCGATGCGTCGCTTGGGCTGAGGCGTGCCGACCGCAGGCGCGAGGTCATTCGCGATCCGTCGCAGATCGCGCAGACCTCGGAAGTCCGCGACAAGTTCGAGGGCCGAGATCTCGCCTTCCACGAGAAGCTGAGGGCCGGCTTCCGCAGGATCGCCACCGAGGAGCCGCATCGCTGCGTCGTCATCGACGCGGACGCGGCGGCCGAGGCGGTCTCGGGCCATGTGTGGGATGCCGTCAACTCCCGCCTGCTCGCGGGAGTCCACTAACTATGGCCCGCGCGCCAGCCGTGCAGGAAATCGAGGACCTGCCGGAAATCGATCGCCTCGACGGTTTCCCGCATCCGCGCGCCACCGCAGCGCCTCTATGGCCATGAGGCCGCGGAGCGCACGCTGGCCGAAGCGTTCGAATCCGACCGGTTGCATCACGGCTGGCTGATTGCCGGCGCCGAAGGCATCGGCAAGGCGACGCTCGCCTATCGCTTCGCCCGCTTCCTGTTGGCGACACCTGCCGAACGCCAGAGCGGCTCTCTCGACATCGCCAACGACACCACCGCTTCCCGGCAGGTCCGGGCCCTTTCGCATCCAGGCCTTCTGGTCATTCGCCGCGCCTACGATCAGAAGGCGAAGCGCTTTCCCGGCATCCATCTCCGTCGACGAGGTCCGCCGCCTCAAGGCCTTCCTCGGCCGGACCGCCGAGCAGGGCACCTACCGCGCCGTCATCGTCGATCAGGCCGACGAGCTCAACATCAGCGCCGCCAACGCGCTGCTGAAATCTCTGGAGGAGCCGCCGCCGCGCACGGTCTTCCTGCTCATCTCGTCAGCCCCGGCGCGGCTCTTGACCACGATCCGCTCGCGCGTGCGCATGCTGGACCTTCAGCCGCTCGAAGCCGACGCCCTGAAGCGGGCCGTCACGCAGGCTTTTGCCGGCAGCGAGGACGAAGTCGCGGCCGCCCCGCCGTCTCCCTCCGAATGGGAACGCCTCGAGCGTCTGTCGGGCGGCAGCGTACGCCGGCTCATCTCGCTGCATGCGGCCAAGGGGCTGGCCCTGTTCGACCGGATCTCGACCCTGATCGAGGCCTTGCCAAACCCCGATTGGGGCCAGGTTCACGCCCTGGGCGACGAGCTGTCAGGCCGCCGCCGCCGAGCCCCGCTACGAGCTCTTTTTCGAGCTTTTGCTGGACCATGTGTCGCGCTTGATCCGGACCCAGGCCACCGGGAGCGGGCAGGGGACGGATCAGGCCCTGGCCGCCCGCCTGATCGGCGAGGCCAAACTTGCCTCCTGGGCCGGCTTGTGGGAAAGAGTGGCCGCGGACAAGGCCGAGGTGGATGCCCTCAATCTCGACCGCAAGGCCTTCATTCTCGAGACGTTCTCGCGCCTCGAGGCTCTGGCCCGAAGTTAGCCCGAACACTCCCTGAGAAGCTCGCCCGACGATGACCTGGTTCATGCTCGAAATGGTGCTCCCGGCCCGAATGTGAGGCGGCGGCATCACTTTGCCCCACGGGCGCACTGACGAGCACGGCCATCCCTTCCGGACAAGGACACGAGGTCCCATGAGCGGGCGCAAAAAATTCTACATCACCACGGCGATTTCCTATCCCAACGGCGTGCCGCACATCGGCCACGCCTACGAGGCCATCGCGACCGACGTCATCGCGCGCTTCGAGCGCCTCGACGGCAAGGATGTCTTCTTCCTGACCGGCACCGACGAGCACGGCCTCAAGATGAAGCAGACGGCGATCAAGGAGGGCTTGACGCCGCGCGCCCTTGCCGACCGCAACTCGGCCCGCTTCGTCGAGATGGTGAAGGCGCTCGACCTCTCGAACGACGACTTCATCCGCACCACGGAAGCGCGCCACTACGAGGCCTGCGCCGAGATCTGGCGGCGCATGGAGGCGGCCGGCGACATCTTCAAGAAGAAGTACGGCGGCTGGTACTCGGTCCGCGACGAGACCTACTACAAGGAAAGCGAGACCGAAGTCCGCGACGGCGCGCGTTTCGCGACGCCGACCGGCACGCCGGTCGAATGGAACGAGGAAGAGACCTTCTTCTTCCGCCTGTCCGCCTATCAGGACAAGCTGCTCGACCTCTACGAGAAGAACCCGGACTTCATCCTGCCGCCCGAGCGGCGCAACGAGGTCGTGAGCTTCGTCAAAGGGGGCCTCGAGGATCTATCGATCTCGCGCTCGACGCTCGACTGGGGCATTCCGGTTCCCGATGCGCCGGGACACGTCATGTATGTGTGGGTCGATGCGCTCACCAACTACGTGACGGCGACGGGGCTTCTCAACACGCCGAAAGGCGCACGCGCCGACTTCTGGCCGGCCGACGTCCACGTCATCGGCAAGGACATCGTGCGCTTCCACGCCGTCTATTGGCCGGCCTTCCTGATGAGCGCCGGCATCGCGCTGCCGAAGCGCGTGTTCAGCCACGGCTTCGTGCTGAGCAAGGGCGAGAAGATGTCGAAGTCGGTCGGCAACGTCGTCGACCCGTTCGATCTCGTCAAAGCCTTCGGCGTCGATCAGGTGCGTTACTTCTTCCTGCGCGAGGTCATGTTCGGGCAGGACGGCAACTACAGCCAGGAAGCCATCGTCAACCGCATCAATGCGGATCTGGCGAACAACCTCGGCAACCTGGCCCAGCGCTCGCTGTCGATGATCTTCAAGAACTGCGACGGCAAGATCCCGGCGCCCGGCGCCTTGAGCGAAACCGACACGGCCATCCTTGCACAGGCCGATGCGCTCTACGCGACTGGCCCGCGAGGCCATGGATAAGCAGGCGGTCACGAAGTATCTCGATGCCGTGTGGGCCGTGATCGCGGAAGCCAACCGCTACTTCGCGGCCGAGGAGCCGTGGGCGAAGAAGAAAACCGACCCGACGCGCATGGAGACCATCCTCTATGTGACGGCGGAGCTGGTGCGCCAGTTCGCCATCCTCATACAACCCGTGATGCCGGCCTGCCGCGGCCAAGCTTCTCGACAGCCTGGCCCTTGCACCCGAGGCACGCGGCTTCGATATGCTGGGCAGCAGCGGGACGCCTGAAGCCCGGAACCGCAATTCCCGAGCCGCAGGGCGTCTTCCCGCGCTACGTCGATCCCGAGGAAGCGGCAAAGGCGCCCGCTCCTCAGCCCAAGCCGAAGAAGGGCGGGAAGGCGGAGAAGTCATAAGCGAACATCCCCTCTCCCCATTGGATTCACTTCAATGGGGAGAGGGAGGAGACCAGAATGCTCGTCGACCACCACTGCCACCTGGACTTCCCGGACTTCGCCGCCGATCTCGACGGCGTGGTGGCGCGTGCCGAGGCGGCTGGCGTCGGCACCATGGTCACGATCTCGACGCGCATCCGCAAATTCGACCAGGTGCTCGCCGTCGCCGAGCGCTTCGACAACGTCTATTGCTCGGTCGGCACGCATCCTCACAACGCCCACGAGGAGCTCGACTTCAAGGCCGCCGATATCGTGCGCCTGGCCCAGCATCCGAAAGTCGTCGCCATCGGCGAAGCCGGCCTCGACTACCACTACAAGCACTCGACGCCGGAAGCCCAGGCCGAGGGCTTCCGCAACCACATCGCCGCCGCGCGCGAGACCGGCCTGCCGCTCGAAATCCACACGCGCGAAGCCGACGACGACACCATGCGCATCCTCGAGGACGAGCACGCCAAGGGCGGGCCGTTCCCGGCCATCCTGCATTGCTACACCGGCGGCAAGACACTGGCGCTGCGTGCCGTCGAGCTCGGGCTCTACGTGTCGTTCAGCGGCGTCATCACGTTCAAGAAAACGGAAGCCCTGCGCGAGATCGCGAGCCTGGTGCCGCTCGATCGCATCTTTGTCGAGACGGACGCGCCGTTCCTCGCGCCGATCCCCTATCGCGGCAAAACCAATGAGCCGGCCTACGTCGCCCACACCGCTGCGACCGTAGCGGAGGTGCGCGGCATCTCCGCCGACGCGCTCGCCAAGGCGACGACCGACAACTTCTTCCGCCTGTTCAAGAAGGCTAAACGCCCTGCCGCGAAGGACACTGCGGCCGCATGAGCCTGCGTATCACGATACTGGGCTGCGGCTCCTCGGGTGGTGTGCCGCGCATCGGCTCCATGTGGGGCAAGTGCGATCCCGAAAATCCGAAAAACCGCCGCCGCCGCTGCGCGATCCTGGTCGAGAAGCGCTCGAAGCAGGGCGCCACGACCGTGCTCGTCGATACGCCGCCGGATCTGCGCGAGCAGCTTTGAGCGTCCGCGCCGACGTGCCTCGACGGCGTGCTCTACACACATGATCACGCCGATCATACGCACGGCATCGATGACCTGCGCATGGTCGCCTACGCCATGAAGCGGCGCGTTGACTGCTACTTCGATGCTCCCACGCGCGAGAGCCTGCTGTCGCGGTTCGCCTACTGCTTCACGACGCCGGCCGGCTCCAACTATCCGCCGATCTTGGCATCCAAGGATCTCGTGGCGGGAGAGCCGGTCGTGATCGACGGGGCGGGGGGACCGCTCGAAGTGCTTCCCGTGCTTCAGGAGCACGGCGACATCCCGTCGCTCGGCTTCCGCTTCGGCAACGTCGCCTATTCGCCGGACATCTCGGCGCTGCCCGCGGACTCGGAAAGCTCCATGCGCGGCCTCGATCTCTGGATCATCGACGCGCTGCGTTACACGCCGCATCCGAGCCATTTCAGCCTCAAGCAGGCGCTCGAGCATGTCGAGCGCGCCGGCGCCAAGCGCGCCATCCTCACCCACATGACCGGTGATCTCGATTACGAGACGCTGAAGCGCGACCTGCCACCCCACGTCGAGCCCGCCTACGACGGCATGGTCATCGAGCTGGACTGAGGCTCAGGCGTCGTTGCTGCTCGCAAGCTCGACCTGCGAGCGCTTCCAGGCGCGGTAGCTCACGGTCTCGCCGTGCATGTCGGACGACGGTAGAACCATCTCGACGGCGAGCGGCGCCACTTCGGACGGCTGCGCCAGCGGCCTCTGATCCTCGCCCGGGAAGGCTTTGGTGCGGAGCGCCGTGCGCATGGGACCGGGATCGAGAAGTCCGACGCGAACGGCCGTGTTCGCGCACTCTTCGGAGTAAGTCTGAGCCAACTTATCGAGCCCCGCCTTCGACACGGCATAGGGGCCCCAATAGGCCAGATCGCCAGCGGATGCAGTCGACGTGACGAACACCACGCGAGCCGCTCGCGCCAACTTGAACAGCGGATCCAGCGTGCGGATGAGACGCCAATTGGCGCTGAGGTTCACGTCCATCACGGCCGACCAGGCATCGGCGGTGATGTGCGGCAGTGGCGAAAGCGGACCGAGAATGCCGCCGGCGCCGACGAAAATGTCGAGCTTGCCCCAGCGCTGATAGAGTGCCGGGCCGATCTGATCGATCTTGTCGCCGGCCCTGAGATCGAGCTTCAGGATGGTCGCCGCGCTGCCAACGGCGCGGATCTCGTCGTCGAGCTCCTCGAGGGCGCCGGTCGAGCGCGCCGAGATGACGACGTGAGCGCCCTCGCGCGCTAATGCCAGCGCGATAGCCCGCCCAAGTCCTCGCGAGGCTCCGGTAACGAGAGCGATCTGGCCCTGCAGGCGCTTCTGAGCAGTCATGGACGAAGTTCCGGAAACAAGGACGGGCAGTTTTCTTTTCTACGAGCTTCACGTAGCGCCAGCAGGCCCGCGAGAGCAAGCACGCGAGCCCGAATGAGTTTCCAAAATGTCGAATTAACCAGATCCGGCCGGCCTGGGCGGCCGGCCAAGGAGGGCTTCAGCCCACTTCCGCCAACAGCGAAAGCTGCCGCGAGGAAGCATGTCCGTTCTGATCCGTGAGCTCGGTCGGATACTCGCCGGTGAAGCAGTGATCCGTGAATTGCGGATTGTGCGCATCGCGCTGCTCGAACCCGACGGCGCGATAGATGCCGTCGACCGACAGGAACGCGAGGCTGTCGGCACCCATGAACTCACGCATGCCGGCGAGATCGAAGTTGGCGGCCAGGAGCGCCGTCTTGCTCGGCGTATCGATGCCGTAATAGTCGGAATGCGTGATCGGCGGCGACGAGATGCGCATATGCACCTCTTTGGCGCCCGCTTCGTACACGAGCTGCACGATCTTCTTCGACGTCGTGCCGCGCACGACGCTGTCGTCGATCAGCACCACGCGCTTGCCGCGGAGAACGCCGGCATTGCCCGAATGCTTGAGCTTGACGCCGAGCTGGCGGATGCGCTGCTCGGGCTCGATGAAGGTGCGGCCCACGTAATGATTGCGGATGATGCCGAGCTCGAACGGCAGGCCGGACTCGCGGGCAAAACCGATGGCGGCAGGCACGCCGGAATCGGGGATCGGCACGATGACGTCGGCGTCGGCCGGGGCTTCGCGGGCGAGCTGCACGCCCATGCGCTGGCGAACGTCATAGACGGAGCGACCGCCGATGACGCTGTCGGGGCGGGCGAAGTAGATGTATTCGAAGATGCAGGGGCGTGCCGGGCGGCGCGGATAGGGCCGGTGGCTTTCGAGGCCTTCTGCCGTGATGACGACGACCTCGCCGTTCTCGACTTCGCGCACGAACTCGGCGCCGACCATGTCGAGAGCGCAGGTCTCGGAGGCCAGCACATAGGCTTCACCGAGGCGGCCGATGACGAGCGGGCGGATGCCGACCGGGTCACGCGCGCCGATCATCATGTCGTTGGTGAGCGAGACGAGCGCCCAGGCGCCTTCGATCTGGCGCGTCGCTTCGATGAAACGCTCTACCATGCGCCGCTTCTTCGAGCGCGACAGCAGGTGCAGGATGACTTCGGTATCGGAGGTGGAGGGGAAGATCGCGCCTGAAATGATGAGCTCCTGGCGGAGCGTCAGCGCGTTGGTGAGGTTGCCGTTATGGGCGACGGCGAAGCCGCCGGTATCGATGTCGGCATAAAGCGGCTGCACGTTCTTGAGCGCCGGCTCGCCGGTGGTGGAGTAGCGGTTGTGGCCGATGGCCATCGAACCTTTGAGGCGGTGAATGACGGAGGCTTCGTTGAAGTTGTCGCCGACGAGGCCGAGGTGACGCTCGGAGTGGAATTGCTTGCCGTCGTAGCTGACGATGCCGGCTGCTTCCTGGCCGCGGTGTTGCAGCGCGTGCAAGCCGAGAGCTGTGATTGCCGCGGCTTCGGGGTGCCCAAAAACACCGAAGACTCCGCATTCCTCTCGGAGTTTATCGTCGCCCATCCTCGAATAACCGAAATCAGGGAACTGATCGTCCCCATGTCCGTGCGCCATGGCTGCCTCCCGCTAAAGCATCCGCCGCAACTTCAATTGGATGGTCGATTTAAGCCGTTAACTCGACCGTAGCGGCTGGCCTGCGGCTCAATTCCGAACCAAGTGCGCCAGCTTGCGTGACGTATATATGATAAGTTCGAGCACGTTAAAGAGATATGTGCGGCGACACTTTAACTTATGCTCATCCTATTGCGCCGGAGGCTCAGTCGTGGCCGGCGGCGGGCTGCTGAGCGAGCTCGGCATATGCGTCTCGAGAACACCGCGGATGGAGTTGCCGGTTGAGCGGATATAGGGCGTTGAAAGGCCGTCGCGAATCCACGGCAGATGCTGCGTCTCGTCAGGGATGAACGAGGCGTAGAACATGTAGGGGATCACAACCAGAAGGAAACCCCTCACGAGTCCGAACAGAAAGCCTAAAATTCGATCGATCATGCCGACGCTGCTATCGAGGATGGCGTCGGAAATCCGTGCAGTGATCAAATGCACGACGATGAGAACAATGAGAAAGATGACCGCGCCGATGGCGATCTGAGCCACGGCAACCTGGGTGCCGAGCTGCTGGGCCATGTCCTCGGCCACTTTCTTGTAGTTCAGCACGAAGAACAGCGTCGCGCCGGCCGCCGCCACCCATGACAGGATCGACATCAGCTCGCGCGTGAGCCCGCGGTACATGGCCAAGAGGGCCGATATGAAGCAGACCGCGATGAGTGCGGCGTCGAGATACGTCAGCGGCCCGATCATGGCCTAGGCTCCAACAGGCTGGTGGCAATCGTCAGGAATGGGTCATTTCCCCCGGTCGTTGAGGTTGCACGCCCCGAGGCCCTCCGCAAGCTCCTTGAGGTGGCTTATGCGATCGAGCTTGAGTCGCGTGGCGTCCGCGCCGCTTTCGCCGGTGGCCGGAATGACGGCCTGCGTGAAGCCGAGCTTTTGGGCCTCTTTGAGGCGAAGTCCCATGTGCGGACTGGCCCGGACGGCGCCGGAAAGCGAAATCTCGCCGAAATAGATGCGCTCTGCCGGCAGCGCGACGTTGGTGATCGACGCCAGCAGCGCCGCGGCTGCCGCCAAATCCGCCGCGGGTTCGACGATGCGCAGGCCGCCGGCGACGTTGAGATAAACATCATGGTGAGCAAACGAGACGCCGCAGCGGGCTTCGAGCACGGCGAGGAGCATGGAAAGGCGGCTCTGCTCCCAGCCGACGACGGCGCGACGCGGCGTGCCCAAACCCGACGGCGCCACCAGCGCCTGGATCTCGACCAGGATGGGCCGCGTGCCCTCCATGCCGGCGAACACGGCCGACCCGGGCGCATGCGCATCGCGATCGCCGAGAAACAGCTCGGACGGGTTGGCGACCTCCTTGAGGCCGGCCCCCGCCATTTCGAACACGCCGATCTCGTCGGTGGCGCCGAAGCGGTTCTTGGTCGCCCGCAAAATCCGAAACGTGTGTCCGCGGTCGCCTTCGAACGACAGAACCGTATCCACCACGTGCTCGACGGCCTTGGGACCTGCGATCTGCCCGTCCTTGGTCACGTGGCCGACGAGCAGAAGCGCGCAGCCGGCGCTTTTGGCATAGCGCACCAGGGATTGCGTCGCGGCGCGAACCTGGCTGACGGTGCCCGGCGCGGCGTCGAGCGCATCGGTCCACAGCGTCTGGATGGAATCGATGACGACGAGGTCGGCGTCTTTCTCGTTGGCGAGCGTCGCCAGGATATTGGTGAGGCTGGTTTCGGCCGCGAGCGCCACCGGCCGCATCCGTGAGCCCAAGCCGGGAAGCGCGCAACCGCACCTGCGCGGCCGCTTCTTCGCCCGAGAAATAGATGGCCCGGCGACCCGAGCGCGCCAAGGCGGCCGCAAGCTGCAGCAGCAGCGTCGATTTGCCGATGCCGGGCTCTCCGGCGATCAGCAGCACGGATCCCGGCACGATGCCGCCGCCGGTGACGCGATCGAGCTCCGGCATGCCGGTCGAAAAGCGCGGCGCTTCCTGGGGCGCGCCGGCGAGCCCTTCGAGCACCACGGCCATGCCGCGCGTCGCCTTTGCGAGGCCGCCGCCCGGCGGCTGCACGGAGGGCGCTTCCTCGACGATGGTGTTCCACTCGCCGCAGGCTGCGCACTTGCCCGCCCAGCGCGGCGACACCGCTCCGCAGTTCTGACAGACGAAGTTGCCTTTGGCGGCCTTGGCCATCGGGTCAGACCCCTTCGCCGACGTAACGGCGATGGAAGCGCGTGCCGAGCCGCGTCAAAACCTCGTAGCCGATGGTGCCCGAGGCCGCGCCCATGGCCTCGATGGTAAGTCCCGGTCCGACGAACGTCGCGAGGTCGCCGCGCAGCACGGGGGCCTTCACGTCCGTCACGTCCACGGTGATCAGATCCATCGAAACGCGCCCGATGATGGGCGCGATCGCCCCGGCGATGCTGACACGGCCATTGGTGTGCCCATTGGAGCTGATGGCCCGCGCGATTCCGTCGGCGTAGCCTGCCGCGATCACGGCGATGCGCGACGGCCGCGACGCCCGCCACGTTCCCGAGTAGCCGACCGTTTCGCCCGGCGCCACGTCGCGGACCTGAAGCACGCGCGCCGCGATGCTGACCGCGGGGCGAACGGGGGTCTGCCCGCCCTTGAAGGCCTGTCCGCCATACAACGCATAGCCCGGCCGCACGAGGTCGTAGTGGATAGGCGGGCCCGAGCATGAGTCCGTCCGAGGCCGCGAGGCTCGCCGGCGCTTTCGGCAGCCGCGCACGCAGACGATCGAAAACGATGCGCTGCGCTTCGCTCTTGGGATCGGCGGGATCATCGGCCGAGGCGAGATGGCTCATGACCAGGCGCACGTCGAGAGATGACAGCATGCCCTCGTTCAGGGCGATGACCTGGATCTCGGCCTCCGAAATTCCGAGACGATTGAGCCCGCTGTCTACATGCAGCGCAGCCGGCAGTATCTTGTTCTGCATGCGCGCATAGGCCGACCACTCGCGCACCTCCTCGAAGCTCGAAAGCACGGGGATGGCACCGACCCTGTCGAGCACCTTGGCCGATCCGGAGACGAGCCCATCGAGCGCGAAAACCGCCGCGTTCGGCACCATCGCTGCGGCCGATCCGGCTTCGTCTGGCGTGGCGATGAAGAAAGCCCGGCAGCCGGCGCTCCAGAGCGCGGGTATCACGCGCGCCGCACCGAGCCCGTAGGCGTCGGCCTTCACCACGGCTCCGCACTGAGCCGGACGCACACCGTCAGCCAGCGTGCGCCAGTTGGCGCCGATCTGGGCGAGATCGACCGTGATCACGCCCGTCGTGCCCGGAGGGAGATCGGACGAGGTCATTGCTGGGGCCGGAACATGGGAGCGTCGGAGCGCGGGTCTAAGCGCGCGATGCCTCTCCCCGTTGAGACGAGGAGAGGCAAAGTCCATGCAGGTCACTCGTAACGCTCGGGGAGTTGGAATTCCTTGGCGAGATTGCCGAAGCGCGTGAACTGGCTCTCGAACGCGAGCTGCACTGCGCCCACCGGGCCATGGCGCTGCTTGCCGATGATCACCTCGGCCTTGCCCGACACGGCCATCATTTGCGTCTGCCAATCGCTGAACTCCGCCGTGCCTTCGCGAGGTTTCGTGCGCTCGACGTAGTATTCCTCGCGGAATACGAACATGACCACGTCGGCGTCCTGCTCGATCGAGCCCGACTCACGCAAGTCCGAGAGCTGCGGGCGCTTGTCCTCGCGCTGCTCCACCTGACGCGAGAGCTGGGAGAGCGCGATAATCGGCACCACCAGCTCTTTGGCAAGGGCTTTTAGCCCCGTCGTGATCTCCGTGATCTCCTGCACGCGGTTGCCGTCGCGCTTGGACGAGCCTGACAGAAGCTGCAAGTAGTCGACGATCAGAAGATCCAAGCCCTTCTGGCGCTTGAGTTTCCTCGCGCGCGCCGCGAGCTGGGCGATGGAGATGCCGCCCGTCTGGTCGATGTAGAGCGGTGCCCGGCTCATCTCCTGCGACACAGCCACGAGCTTCCGGAATTCGTCCTCCGTGATCATGCCGCGGCGGATCTTCTCGGATGCGATTTCGGCCTGCTCGGAAAGAATACGCGTTGCGAGCTGCTCGGCGCTCATTTCGAGCGAGAAGAAGCCGACGCGACCTCCCTCGACGGTCTTTTCCGTACCGTCCGGCTGCTGCTCGGAACGGTATTGCTTGGCGACGTTGTAGGCGATGTTGGTCACGAGCGCCGTTTTGCCCATCGACGGACGGCCGGCGAGGATGATGAGGTCTGACGACTGCAGGCCGCCCATCTTGTTGTCGAGGTCGGATAAGCCCCGTGGCAAGGCCCGAGAGATGGCCGTCGCGTTCGTAGGCCGCGTTCGCCATGTCGATGGCGTGCGTCAGCGCATTGCCGAAGCTCATGAAGCCCTGGCCGTACTTGCCGCGCTCGGCCAGATCGTAAAGCCGCGTCTCCGCCTCGTGGATCTGCGTCTCGGGCGGGAAGTCGATCGGCGCATCGTAGGCCGAGTTGACCATGTCCTCGCCGAGCATGATCAGCGACCGGCGCACGGCGAGGTCGTAAACCGTGCGGCCGTAGTCCTCGGCGTTGATGATGGTCGTGGCGTTGGCGGCGAGGCGGCCGAGATACTGCGGCACCGTCAGGTTGGCATCGATCGGCTCGGCGTGATCGAAGAACGTCTTGAGCGTGATCGGCGTGGCCTGCTTGCCCGCCTGAATCATCTTCGCCGCCGTCTCGAAGATCTGCGCATGAATGGGATCGAAGAAGTGCGTCGTCTCGAGGAACGCCGAGACGCGGTCCATGGCCTCGTTGTTGACCAGGATGGCGCCGAGAAGGGCCTGCTCGGCCTCGATATTGTTAGGGGCTTCACGGAACGGCACCGCTGCGTCGTTCGCTGCGTTGCCGGGGTTGCTGACGGGGAGGAATGCGGGGTTTGCCATGGCCCGGAAGCTAGCCAACCTGCCGAGTTGCCGCGAGCCGCAACCTCACCAGTCCCCGTTACCCACACGCCGAAAAGTTTCTGCTTGAGTGAGGCGAATCGCGACGTGACCGGAATCGCCAGCAAATACGGCTGCGGCCGGCCCTCCTTTCGAAGAGCCGGCCGCAGCAACTCATGCGAAGCGAGACGATTACGCTTCTTCGCCTTCGGCAGCTTCCTCGGAGGGCGCAGCGCCTTCCTCGAACACGGCGTCGGGATTGAAGGTCTCGAGCTCGAGCTTCTCGTCCTTGATGACCGTAACGTCTTCGCCGCGGGCCTGCTTGTCGGCTTCGTCCTGCGAGCGGGCGACGTTGATCGACACCGTGACGACGACCTCGGGATGCAGCGCAATTCGCGTCGCGTGCAGGCCAAGCGTCTTGATCGGCTTGTCCAGGATCACCTGGCGGCGGTCGATGGTGAAGCCGCCCTCGGTGACGACGTCGGAAAGATCGCGCGTCGAGACCGAGCCGTAGAGCTGGCCGGTGTCGCCGGCCGAGCGGATGGCAACGAAGGTCTTGCCTTCGAGCTTGGTCGCGATGGCCTCGGCTTCCTTCTTGAGCTCGAGGTTATTGGCTTCGAGCTGCGCGCGCTGGCCTTCGAACTGGGTGAGATTGTCCTTCGTGGCGCGCAGAGCCTTTTTCTGCGGCAGAAGATAGTTGCGCGCGAAGCCGTCCTTGACGGTGACGACATCGCCCATCTGGCCGAGGCGGCCGATACGCTGCAAAAGAATGACCTGCATGATGTGTAACTCCTTTCGAATTTGAAATGTTCTTAGTCAGGTTGAGCTGTCGGCCGGCGGCGATCCCGCGTACCGGGCACGAAAGTTGAAGACGGGTTCCAAGATGCCGATCAGCGCAATCGGCACCGCAACCCAGAAATTGAACAGCAGCAGCACGCCATAGAGCCCCCAAAGCGCGAAGGGGCGCCACGGCTGGCCCCGCGTGGTGGAGTGAATGACGGCGAGCCCGAGCAGCACGAAGGCAACGAACAACGCGCCCGCGAATGCCTTCGCCAACTGCCCCGGATAGCCGTCGAGCATGACGCCGAGAAGCGCCGCGCCGAAAAGAAGCGCGCTACCTTTCGGGAACTCGATGATCGAGAGATCGGGCCACGGGCGAATGAGCTGGCCTGAGGCGAGCGTGATGCGTCCGGCGAGCCAAAGATTGAAAAGCAGGCTCGCGATCCACGACGCGGCCGATGCCAGCGGCAGCACGGCGATGGCGACCTCGGCCATGGCCTGAATGTCGCTGTCGCTGACCTGTGCCCCGTCCGGCATGGTCGCCATGCCTTCCTTGATAGCCGTGCGAAAGACCTCAGCCAGAAGGCCCTTGAGCGTTTCCATATCGCCGCCGATCAGCAGGATCGAGGCAAACGACAGCAACGCCGCGATGATCGCCGCCCACACGACGAGGCGTCCGATCGGATACCATTCGAGCGCCGGCGGCCCGGCGCCTTCCGGCGGCAGTGGGCGGGCGAGGAGGGCGAGATAGCTGAGCACCACCATGGGTACGACCTGGCTCACCGCGAAGGTGAGCGCCACGACGGGCCCGGCCCAAACCCCAACGAGAAGCGTACCGACTGCACCGGCAACGGCAGCCGCACGCGGACCCCAGCCGAGTCCGGCAAGAGCGAGGGGAAGCGGTGTGATGAAGAAAAGGACGACGCGGGCAGCGAAAATGCCTGTGGTCGCGGAGGCGAAAACCACCGCCGCAACCAAACCCAGTCCTGCTCCGATAAGGAGGTTCTGTCGCATATCCCAGCTGTCCCGCGCCAAAGGCGGTTAGGGATGGGGAGCATGAGGCTCCGCCATCCCAACCTATGGAGAAAAGTTACTTACTTGAGAACGTACGGCAGAAGCCCGAGGAAGCGGGCGCGCTTGATGGCGCGGGCCAGCTCACGCTGCTTCTTGGCCGAGACGGCCGTGATGCGGCTGGGCACGATCTTGCCGCGCTCGGAAATGTAGCGGCCGAGAAGGCGAACGTCCTTGTAGTCGATCTTCGGCGCCTGATCGCCCGAGAACGGGCAGGTCTTGCGGCGACGATGGAAGGGACGGCGCGCTTGCGCGATTTCTTGAATCTCAGCCATGTTTAAGCCTCCGAGCCGCTAGTGCCGCCGGGACCCGGCTTGTTGTCTCTGGGTGGACGCGGAGGGCGCGGACCGCGGTCATCGGCGCGAGGCGCGCGCCAGCGTCGCGCGGAGCGCCGCCTTCACGGGGAGCACCATCACGGGGCGGACGGGCGCGGAACGTCGAGGCGCCTTCGCCACCACCACCGCCGCCGCCGAAGCCGCCACGATCACCACCACGGAAACCACCGCGATCGCCGCCGCGGAAGCCGCCGCGATCACCGCCACGGAAGCCGCCGCGATCACCACCGCGCTCGCCGCGATCGTCGCGATCGGATTTGCGCATCATGATGGAGGGCTCGGTCTCGAGCTCATCCATGCGGATGGTCATGAAGCGAACGATGTCCGTGGAGAGGCTCATGCGCCGCTCCATCTCGTTCACGGCAGCCGACGGCGCCTCGATGTTGAGCAGCGAGTAGTGCGCCTTGCGGCTCTTCTTGATTTTGAAGGCGAGGCCCTTGAGGCCCCAGTATTCGGATTTCGTGACCTTGCCGCCACCTTCGGTGATGACGTCGGTATATTCTTTCGTCAGCGCTTCGACCTGCTGCTGAGATACGTCCTGGCGCGCCAGGAAGACATGCTCGTATAGAGGCATGTGTGGCCCTTCCGGTTCAGAGTTGACTGCGGCATGCCGCAGGTCACCTGCGCTCCGGCGCAAAGCCCCTTATGGGCCCTGAAAGGCCCAAAGGTACCCAAAGAGCGGAGACACCGGGGAACGGACCTAAGTCCTGCCGCCGGATCTCAATGACCCGGACAGCCCCGTTCAGCCTCCAACCGAAGCGTGTGACGCGGCGACTTATAGAGAAATCGCCGCGTGCAGCAAGCGGAAATTGGCAAAGTTAATGCCGGGCCGGCGGCCGAAGCCGCACTAAACAGGCCTCAGTGCCGCAAAGCGAAAAAGGCATGCAGAGCGAGGCCGATGCCCCAGCCCGCCGCGACCCACATCACCCAGTAGGGGCCGCCGCTCACCACGTTGAGGGTAACCAGAAGCGCCATCACGAGGGCGTAGGCGATGGCATGGTGCCTGAAGCCTCTGTGAGACGGTGCTTCCGGCATAGCGCGGGCAATTGACGTAGACATGAGAGGTGCTCCTGTATCGGCGTAGGCGTTCATCGGACAATTCCATGGTGCGCGATAGCCCCATTCCCGGTGACAGTCTGTCACTCCGGGGCTTGACAAGCCCCGACGTCCCATGCCGTAAGCCACCAGCATTGTTCGCTGGCATTGAAGATGCCTTGAGCCTTAACGAAAGAGGTTGTGGTGGCACGCGCATTCGTATTTCCCGGACAGGGCAGCCAGGACGTCGGCATGGGCAGGAGCTGGCCGATGACCTACCCCGCCGCCCGCGAGGTGTTCGAAGAAGTCGACGACGCGCTGGGCCAGAAGCTCTCGGCGATCATGTGGGAGGGTCCGAAGGAGACACTGACGCTGACCGAGAACGCCCAGCCGGCGCTGATGGCCGTCTCGATGGCGGTCATGCGCGTGCTCGAGCGGGAGAAGGGCTTCTCGCTGAAGACAACGTCAAGTTCGTCGCCGGCCATTCGCTGGGCGAATATTCGGCGCTCGCGGCCGCCGGCGCCTTCTCGCTCGCCGACGCTGCGCGCCTCCTGAAGCTGCGCGGCAAGGCCATGCAGGCTGCCGTGCCGGTCGGCCAGGGCGCCATGACGGCGCTGCTCGGCGTCGGCATCGATGTCGCGAAGCAAGGTGGCCGAAGCAGCTGCCCAGGGCGACGTCTGCCAGGTCGCCAACGACAACGAGCCGACGCAGGTCGTGCTGTCGGGCGCACAAGACCGCGCTCGATCGCGTGCCCGAGATCGGCAAGGCGCATCGGCGTGCGCCGCGCGGTGCCGCTGCCGGTCTCCGCCCCCTTCCATTGCGCGCTGATGCAACCCGCCGCCGACGCGATGGCGCGAGGCGCTGGCCAACGTCGCCATCAAGGCGCCGGTCGTGCCCGTCGTCGCCAACGTGCTCGCCGCGCCGATCAGCGATCCCGAAGAGATCAAGCAGCGCCTCGTCGAGCAGGTCACCGGCACGGTGCGCTGGCGCGAATGCGTCGCCTACATGGCCGCCAACGGCGTCACCGATGTCTTCGAGATCGGCTCCGGCAAGGTGCTGGCCGGTCTCGCCAAGCGCATCGTCAAGGAATTCGAACGCGACGAGCATCGGCACTCCCGCCGATATCGACGCGGCACTGGCTCAGCTCGCATAGTCATTCGCGATTTCCCCGAAGGAGTAACGAAGCATGTTCGATCTCACGGGCAAGAACGCCCTCGTCACCGGCGCGACCGGCGGCATCGGCGCCGGCATCGCGCGCGCCTTCCACAAGGCCGGCGCCGACGGTCGCCATCTCGGGCCGCCAGGTCGACAAGCTCGAGGCGCTTGGCCGCCGAGCTCGGCGAGCGCGTGCATGTCGTGCCGTGCGATCTCGGCGAACAAGGAGCAGGTGACCAAGCTCATCGACAACGCCGTCGGCCAAGCTCGGCCGCGTCGACATCCTCGTCAACAATGCCGGCCTCACCAAGGACAACCTCTTCATGGTGATGAAGGACGAGCAGTGGGACGACGTCATCGCCGTCAACCTGACCTCGACGTTCATGCTGATGCGCGCGCCGCGACG
The DNA here is from genome assembly GCA_963831345.1 of uncultured Alphaproteobacteria bacterium. Classification (GTDB taxonomy): domain Bacteria; phylum Pseudomonadota; class Alphaproteobacteria; order Rhizobiales; family Hyphomicrobiaceae; genus Hyphomicrobium_C. Next base: position 113,652 of record CAWHPZ010000029.1, on the reverse strand, counting down.
CGCCACATGCTGCGCTCCAAGACGGGCTACGGCCGCATCATCAACATCGCGTCGGTTTCGGGCGTCCTCGGCAATCCCGGCCAGGGCAACTATTCGGCCTCCAAGGCCGGCATGATCGGCATGACCAAATCGCTCGCGCGCGAGGTCGCAAATCGCGGCATCACGGCCAATTGTATCGCGCCCGGCTTCATCAAGACGGCCATGACCGACGTTCTGAACGAGAAGCAGATGGCCGAGATATCGCAGCACATTCCGGCTCAGCGATTCGGCACACCAGATGACATCGCCGCCGCTGCCGTCTATCTGGCCAGCAACGAGGCCGGCTACATGACCGGACAGACGCTGCACGTGAACGGCGGTATGGCCATGGTGTAGTTGGTTTGGTTAATTGCACCGATCTTTCTAGGCCTTTGACACTTGGGGCAAACTGTCTCGTGACGCGAGGCTCAAGATCGGCTCTATGACTAGGCGCCCGGTGCTGGCAAGGCCCGGGAGATGTGTTAACGAGCCTCGTTTTTTTGCTGCGCTGCTTGGGAAAAGGCCCTAACGATCACGCTCACGCGATGTCGTCCGGGTTCACCCCTTGAAAGCGCCGCCATTAAGTGAGGCGAGGGGGCTCTTCTTGCCCCATAAGTGAGCCCCGGCGCCGGACGGGTTCGTAGAGAAGAAAGCAAAACGTTTTTACATCAGGGACGCGAGGGAAGACGATGAGCGATGTCGCAGAGCGCGTGAAGAAGATTGTCGTGGAGCACTTGGGCGTCGAGGCCGAGAAGGTCACCGAGAACGCCAGCTTCATCGATGATCTTGGCGCCGACAGCCTGGATACGGTTGAGCTTGTTATGGCGTTCGAGGAAGAGTTCGGATGCGAAATTCCGGATGATGCCGCCGAGCACATTCTGACGGTCGGCGACGCCGTCAAGTTTCTCGAGAAGAACGCAACGGCGGCTTGAGCCCGAGCGTGATCGCGCACGGCGGCGTTGCGAAAGCAACGTCGCGAGGGGCGGCCCGCGCGATCCTTGTCTTTTCGCGCTTCAAGCAGCGCGACCGTTCAATCTTGATATCGAAACCGCATGACGCGGATCGACCATCGAGGACGGGGCAGAAGCCTTCGGCATCGGCGTGCGACGGTCGTTTACGGCCGCGTGCGCAAGTGAGTTCCGTCCGGCTGGGCCGGATTGGGCTAGGGTTCGGAAAGGCGGGGTGCGCGGCGCAGAAATGCGTTGCCGACATGTAAAGCGCGTCACCCCCGGATTAAATTACACACGGACAAGAAACCATGCGCCGCGTTGTCATCACTGGGCTTGGACTCGTTTCTCCTGTCGGCTGCGGAGTCGATGCGGCGTGGAGCAATCTGCTCGCCGGCAAGAGCGGCGCGCGTCGCATCGAAGAGTTCGAAGTCTCCGATCTCACCTGCCAGATCGCGTGCTTCGTCCCGCGCGGCGCCAACGCCGACGGCAAGTTCAATCCCGACGATTGGATGGAGCCGAAAGAGCAGCGCAAGGTCGACGACTTCATCATCTATGCGATGGCCGCCGCCGACCAGGCCATCGCGGATTCCGGCTTCGATGCCGATACCCCTGAGAAGCAGGAGCGCGCCGGCGTTCTCATCGGCTCCGGCATCGGCGGCCTTTCGGGCATCGCCGATACGTCGATCCTGCTCAAGGAGAAGGGCCCGCGCCGCGTCTCGCCGTTCTTCATTCCCGGCCGCCTGATCAATCTCGCCGTCGGGCTACGTCTCGATCAAGCATCAGCTCAAGGGCCCGAACCACGCGGTGGTCACGGCCTGCTCGACCGGCACGCACGCCATCGGCGATGCTGCGCGCCTCATCGCGCTGGGCGATGCCGATGTGATGGTCGCCGGCGGCACCGAAAGCCCCATCTGCCGCATCGCGCATCGCCGGCTTCGCCGCCTGCCGCGCGCTTTCGACCGGCTTCAACGATCGCCCGACCGAAGCCTCGCGCCCCTACGACAAGGACCGCGACGGATTCGTGATGGGCGAGGGCGCCGGCGTCGTCGTGCTCGAAGAGCTATGAGCACGCCAAGGCGCGCGGCGCCAAGATCTATGCCGAGGTCATCGGCTACGGCATGTCGGGCGACGCCTATCACATCACGGCGCCGGCCGAGGACGGCGACGGCGCCTACCGCTGCATGCGCGGCGGCTCTGAAGCGTGCCGGCATCGAGGCGAGCGACATCGACTACGTCAACGCCCACGGCACCTCGACGCCCATGGGCGACGAGATCGAGCTCGGCGCCGTCGAGCGCCTGTTCGGCAACGCCGCAGGCAAGCTCGCCATGTCGTCGACCAAATCGGCCGTCGGCCACCTGCTCGGCGCCGCCGGCGCGGTCGAAGCCGATCTTCTCGCTGCTTGCCATCCGCGACAACATCGCGCCGCCGACCCTGAACCTCGATCAATCCGTCGGTCGAGACCGCCATCGATCTCGTGCCGCATACGTCGAAGAAGCGCGAGATCAACACGGTGCTGTCGAACTCGTTCGGCTTTGGCGGCACCAACGCCTCGCTCATCATGCGACGGGTGGCCTGATCTCCACGGCCGCTCCGTAACCGCATCGGTACGGGCCAACGATCCGGCCTTTCGCCACAATTTCCATGACATTCCAGGCGTTGGAGCCCTCCTCCCACGAAGACGGACGCATACGTCTTGTCGTACGATCGTGGGCGGGGACCTAGGTTTGAGCGAGTTGGGGACTGTCGATGCAAAACGGCCGTAAGGAGCCAACGCTGTCCCGGCGGGATGATATGCGTCCGCAGAAGCCCAGCCGAGGCTCTTGAGCCGGCGCGGGCGCCCGTCGCGCCCCAAAGGGGTGCGCCCGAGGCGCGAGCGGCGCGCAGTGTCGGGCTTCATCCGCATCATCAGCGGCATCATGACCGTGGTGTTGATCGTCATGCTGTCGGCAGGCGGCCTGACTCTGCTGGTCCGCCACCTTTACGATAGCCCTGGCCCTCTGACGATGGCCGAGACCGTCGTCGTACCGAAGGGCTTCAGCAGCAGCGAGATTGCCGAGCGCCTCGAGCACGAGGGCGTCATCTCGAGCCGCTGGGCCTTCATGATCAACTATCTCACTCAGAGCCGCTTCGGACCCAAGCCGATCACGCTGCGCCACGGCGAGTACATGTTCAAGCAGGGCGCCAGCATCCACGAGGTGCTCGACATTCTCGCCGAAGGCAAATCCGTCGCCTACAAGGTCACGATCCCCGAAGGGCTCACCAGCCATCAGATCGTCGAGCGCCTCAAGGACGAGGAGAACCTGACAGGCGAGGTGACGGAAGTTCCCGCCGAGGGATCGCTGCTCCCGGAAACCTACAGCATCGAAAAAGGCATGGCCCGCCAGGAGCTTCTGCAGACCATGCAGGCAAAGCAGACGCAGGTGCTCGAAGCGCCTGTGGGAGCGGCGTCAGAGGGAGCTGCCTTATCAAGACCCCGGAGCGAGGCCGTGGTTCTCGCGTCCATCATCGAAAAGGAAACCGGCCGCTCCGACGAGCGCGACCGCATCGCCGGCGTCTTCGTCAACCGGCTGCAGAAGGGCATGCCGCTGCAGTCTGATCCGACCATCCTCTATGGCGTCTACGGCGGACAGGTGCAGTGGGGCAAGCCCATCATGCAGACCGAAAAAGACGCCAAGAACGCCCACAACACCTATCAGATCAGAGGCCTGCCCCCGACGCCGATCTGCAACCCAGGGCGCCCCGCCCTGGAGGCCGCTCTCGCGCCGGCCAAGACCAACGACTTGTTCTTCGTCGCCGACGGCACCGGCGGCCACATCTTCACGGCGACTTTGAAGGATCACAACGCCGCCGTTCAGAACTGGCGCAAGTTTGAAAAGGACATGCGCGCCCGTCAGGCCAAGCAGGACGGCCCCGCCGACGCCGCTGACAAAGACGCGGGCGCAGCGTCAAAGGACGATATTCCCAATCCTCCCGCTGAAGCCGCTACAACCCCGGAGGCGGCTCCGGCAACACCCGCGGCCGCGCCCGCCGCCGTCCAGGCCTCCACCATGCCGCTCCCCGTGCGAAAGCCCAAAAAGTAAGCCCTCTCCTGTAGAGGCGGCACGACTTCCGACACCACCTCAGGTGCGCGGAATTTGGCTTTTGTGCACCAAGCCGTGCGCGGGGTTGGCGCGCCCGCCCGCACCCGTGTAAAACTCCGGCCACTGCTCATTTCGGCTCCCGCCTGCGGAGGGACCTGAAACCAGTGTTTGCGGCTACTCTGCTCGACCAAAAACAGACAAAAGAAAAAACAAATGACCATTCAGAGCATGACCGGCTTTGCACGCAGCGACGGTGCCCTCGGCGACGCCACGTGGCATTGGGAGGTGCGCAGCGTCAACAGCCGCAGCCTCGATTTGAGATTGAGATTGCCGCCCGGGTACGAAGCCTTGGACCCCAAGGTTCGCGAGGGCGTCACGAAGCGCATCACGCGCGGCAGCGTCAATGCCACGCTCACTGTGGTCCGCGAGAGCACGCAGCAGGATGTCCGCCTGAACGAGCGCGCCCTGGACCAGGTCGTGGCCCTTGCCGTGCGCATCAGCCACAACATCGGTTCGCCGCCGCCACGCGCCGAAACGCTGCTGGCGCTCAAGGGCGTGCTCGAGGTGGTCGAGGAGCCGGAGAGCGAAGAAGCTATCGCAGCGCGCCATGAAGCCATGCTGGCCGGCCTGACAGCCGCTCTCGACGGACTTGTCGCGGCGCGGCTCGAGGAGGGAGACCGCCTCAGGGCCGTGATCGTGGCTCAGCTCGATGAGGTCGAGCGTCTGGTTGCCAGCGTCGAAGTCCGCGCCGTCTCGCAGCGTGGAGGCTATTCGTCGCCGGTTGTCGGAACAGATCGCCAGGATCATGGAGGCCGGGCAATCGCTGGATCCCCTGCGTCTGCATCAGGAAGCGGTTCTGATCGCCACCAAAGCCGACGTCGAGGAAGAGTTGAAACGCCTGAAGGCACATCTGGAAGCAGCACGCGCGCTCCTCGCCGCGCCCGGTGGCATCGGCCGCAAGCTCGATTTCCTAACGCAGGAGTTCAACCGCGAAGCCAACACGCTGACCTCCAAGGCGGGCGACACCGAGACAGCGCACGCGGGGCTTGCCTTGAAAGTGGTCATCGATCAAATGCGCGAGCAGGTGCAGAATATCGAATGAGCGGTCCGGCCAATAGCCCGGCCTGCCATATGGAAGAGCGCATGACTGACGACAAACCTATCGTGGATCGCCGCGGCTTGCTGCTCGTGTTGTCCTCTCCGTCGGGAGCCGGAAAAACATCGCTTGGCGCGGTCGCTGCTGGAAGGCGATCAGGGCATCCGGCTCTCCGTTTCCGTGACCACGCGCAAGCCGCGCCCCGGCGAGGTCGACGGCCGCGACTACTACTTCGTCGACGAAGCCAAATTCATCGCCATGCGCGACGCCGGCGGCTTGCTCGAATGGGCGCGCGTGTTCGACAACTTCTACGGCACGCCGAAGGAGCCCATCGAAGCCGCCATACACCAGGGCCGCGACGTTCTGTTCGATATCGACTGGCAAGGAACCCAGCAGCTCGCCGAGCGCATGGCCGGTGACCTGGTCCGGGTGTTTATCCTGCCGCCTTCGGCCGCGGCGCTTGAAGCGCGCCTCAAAACGCGCGCGCTCGATCCGCCCGAGGTCGTGGCAAAGCGCATGGCGCAGGCATCATCCGAGATCAGCCATTGGGCCGAATACGACTACGTCATCGTCAACGCTGATCTCGCCGAGAGCATCGCTGGGCTGCGCTCGATCCTGGCCGCAGAACGCCTGAAGCGCGATCGCATGACCGGCCTCTCGGCCTTCGTGCGCAACCTGCAGCAGGCCCTATAGACCATGATCGCACTAGGCCCTATCAGCCTAGTGCGTGAATCATCGGTCCCTAAGGAGCGAACCTAGGGCAGTTCGCGCGCGTAGCTGATCACGGACAGGAAGCGGATTGGCAGCTTGACCAGCTCGTCCGGCCCGTGCGGCGCGTCCGCATCGAAGAACAGGCTGTCGCCGGGCTTCATCGGATAGAGCTTGTCGGCGTGGCGATACACGACCTCGCCTTCGAGCATGTAGATGAGCTCGAGCCCCGAATGCTGGAACAGCGGAAACACGTCCGACTCTTCCGTCAGCGTGATCAGGTACGGCTCGACAACGACCGCGCCCGAAACGCCGCCGGTGTGGCCCAGGAGCTGATACTGATGCCCGGCCCGCGTGCCGCGCCGCTCGATCAGCAGCCCCTGACCCGCGGACACGAACACCGCATCGCGCCGCTCCTCGAAGCGGCGGAACAGCGACGTAACAGGAACACCGAGGGCCTTCGACAGCCGCTGCAGCGTCGTCAGCGATGCCGACGTGACGCCGTTCTCGATCTTGGACAGCATCCCGAGCGAGAGCCCGGCAGAGCGGGCGAGATCCGACGCGGTGATGCCGAGCTTGTTGCGGAACGCCCGCACCTCGCGGCCGATGGCGACCTCGAGCATGCTGTCGCGCGAACCCTGCAGTGCATGCGGATCCTGCCGCAGCTGCGCCTCGGGAGAGACGCGCTCGAGCTTCACGCTCTCTGAGGCAGCGCCAGATTTGCGGCGCCCTGCCTGAGCTGGATCGGCCTCCGCCGCAAGCGCCTCACCTGTGGGCGCTACGAGCTTAGAGTGGGGTGCCGCCGTCCGCTGCTTCATGCGTTTCGAGCTCTTCAGCCTGCCCAAGACCAAGTATTGAGCCGCCGAATTCCCGTGCGGCGTCGGTCAAACATGACCAAAAGTACAGGGCCGACGCGCTATCCGCAAGGAGATGAAAGGCAGGATACTTACCAAGATCCGCACGTGTCACGATTGCGGTCATTTTGGCGACTGAAGTTTGGGCAATAGTAAAATCCGGGAATTTATGAAGCCGGAAATCGATGCCCGATATTTTGGCGAACATTGCCGGCGCCTGGGGGCCGGTGACCAGGAACCACGCGTGACTGTCCCTCCGCAATAACGGATAGGTGCGTTCCTCGTCCTCGAGACGCCAGCTCTGTTCGAGCTGTTTCAACCACTGGCCGTCACCCTTGAGATTGGACAGCAGAATGACCTCGGACGGCGCCAGCACCAGGCACAGGCTCCCGTCGGCCTGCCGATAGGCCTGGTTGGCCTTCGCTTCCAGCGTGATACCGCGCTTCAGCATGGCCGGAACCGTGCCGCGGCCTTTAAAGCCGAGGCGAGGCAGCGGCGAGAGATCCGTCAGCGTCAGTCCGCTTTTGGCGAACTATTCCCGGCATAGTCTCGGCCACGGCCGCGTCCGGCAAATTGCGCCACGTCGCACCTTGCTGCTCGAGAAGGCGCCTCATGGGCGTGCGGCGAAGAAAGGCGGTGGGACCCGTCATTGTCACATCTCCTGCCGCTTGTTGTCGGGATCATAGAACGGCGTCGCGATCACCTCCGCTCCGACCATGGTCCCGCCATCGACGCGAATTTCGAACTTCGATCCGGGCGAGGCGAGCTCCGACGGCACATAGGCGAGGCCTACGACCTTTTCGAGCGACGGCGAGCGCACGGCCGACGTCACGCGGCCGACGATCGTGCCGTCACGGATGATGAGGTGGCATTCCTTCGGCGCCGCCGCGCTCGCGTTGGTGAGCGTGAAGCCCACGAGCTTGCGCGCCACGCCCTTGGCCATCTGCATGTCCACGGCGCGCTTGCCGACATAGAACGGCTTCTTCTTGGCCAGCGCCCATTCCATGCCGGCTTCGGCCGGATGCGTAAGGCCGTCGGTATCCTGGCCGACGATGATGTGACCCTTCTCGAGACGCAGGATGCGCTGCGCTTCGACTCCGAACGGTTTGATGCCTTCGGTCTTGCCGGCCGCCATGATGGCGTCCCACAGCGCTTCGCCCATGCTGGCCGGGCAGTGGATCTCGTAGCCGAGCTCGCCCACGAATCCGACGCGCAGGATGCGCACCGGCACGCCTGCCAGATGCCCCGTGCGCACGGCCATGTAGGGGAAAGCCTCAGCGGAAAAATCGATGTCCGTTTCGAGCCTCTCGGCCACCGCGCGCGCCTTGGGTCCTGCGAGATTGAGGCCCGCATACGCCGCAGTGACGTTGGCGATATCGCAGTCGAGCTTCCACTGCGCGTTGAACCAGCTCATCTGCCGGTAGACCTGATCCACCGCACCCGTCGTGGCGGTGACGTAGAAATGCCGGTCGTGCAGGCGGCACGCTACGCCGTCGTCGATGATGACGCCGGTCTGGTCCGTCATCAGCACATAGCGCGCGCGTCCCACGGGCTGCTTCTCGTAGGCCCACGTATACATGCGGTCGATGAACTGAGCTGCATCGGGCCCGCGGATATCAAGCCCGCCGAGCGTAGACACATCGATAAGGCCGACGCCGTTGCGCACGGCACGCACTTCGTCCGCAATGCGCGCGCTGCTTTCATCCTTCGCACCGTAGTAGGCGGGGCGCATCCACAGACCTGCGACCATCATCTGCGCACCAAGCTCGAGGTGACGCCCATGCATGGCCGTGTGGCGCACCGGCTCGAAGGCGCGGCCCGCGAGCTGTCCGAACTTCTCCGGCACCAGCGGCGGGCGGAACGTGGTTGTGCCGATGTCCTCCATGGACTTGCCGGTCGCGCGCGACACGATGCGGATGGTGTTGAGGTTGGCGTGGCGGCCCTGGCTCGGCCCGAAACCTTCGGTCGAATAGCGCTTGACGAGCTGAATGTCGTCGTAGCCGTCCTTCACCGTGTTGACGATGTCCTTGGTCTGCAGGTCCTCGTCGAAGTCGATGAAGTCCTTGCCGCCCTTGGAAGCGAAGATCGGATAGGAATGCGTGATCGTGCCCGCGAGCGGGTCTTTGGTTTCGGGAAGCACACCATAAGGCTTGCCCAGCGCCTTCGCCGCCGCGGCCTGCCCGGCGCTGCGTCCGTCCTCGCGCACCGCCGCGACCGACCAGACTCCATTCGCCGAGCCCGCGAGCGCAAGCCCGCGCGGCAGATTGGCGGCACGATGCATCTTGATGGTGGGATCGTAGACGGCCTTGGCGCCCGGCATGGCAGGCGAGATTGAGAGCCGGCGTATAGCCGACGCTCATCAGAAGCAGATCGCAGCCGAACCACTCCTGCACGGCTTCGGTCTCGCCGTCGCGACGGATGGCGGAAACAGCCACGCTCTCGAGTTTATGTGAGCCGCGCGTGCCGGTGACGGTGGAATCCGTGATGACGCGGATGCCCTTCGCCCGCACTGCCGCCGCGACGACGGATTCCGGCAGCTGGCCCTCGAACGTGGCGTTGAGATCGACGACAGCCGCCACCTCGACACCCGCCTCGAGAAGATCGAGCGCCGCTTCATATCCGAAGTGGTTGGACGTGACGACGACGGCGCGCTTGCCGGGCTTCACGCCGTAGAGCCGCATCAGGCGCTGGGCTGCATCGACGAACATGACACCCGGCCGGTCGTTATCCGGGAACACCAGCGGCTGATCGAACGTGCCCGTAGCGAGAACCGTCTCTTTGCTGCGGATCTTGTAGAGCCGCTTCGCCGAGATGGCCGACAGCCAGTTGTCGGAAAAGAGGCCCGAGACCGTCGTTCCGGTCAGAATTCTGAGCGAAGGCAGGGCTTGAGCCTTGGCCAGAAGCTTGGCGCGCACCGAACTTTGCGCGGCGCGGTTCACGCCGCCGCGCCCGTAGAGCAGCGAGCCGCCAACTTCCGGCCACTCGTCGATCAGAAGCGTTTCAGCGCCAGTTTCAGCAGATGCAATGGCGGCTTCTAGACCCGCCGGTCCCGCGCCCACGACCACGACGTCGGCGAACAGATATTCCTTGTCGTAGAACTTGTGATGCGCCTTGGGCTCGAGATGCCCGAGCCCCGCCATTGCGCGGATGGGCTTCTCGAAATAGCGCCACGAGCCGATGGGACGGAAGAATGTCTTGTAATAGAATCCGACCGGCAGGAAGCGAGCGAAATACCCGAGCACCGCATAGAAATCGCGGTCGAGCGATCCCAGCCAGTTGACGGACTTTACCGCCACGCCGTCGCTGATCCGATGCGTGTCGGCGCGCACGTTGGGCTCATCCGCCACCTGCACGAGGGTATTTGCATCGTGCCCGGCCATCGTCAGCACGGCGCGCGGACGATGATATTTGAACGAGCGCGAGATGACGCGCCGGCCTTCCGCGTAAAGCGCCGAGGCGATGACGTCGCCCGCATAGCCGTTGTGCAGCGTGCCGTCGAACGTGAACGTCAGCGGCTCGTTGCGGTCGATGAGCAATCCCCAACCGGGGCCATCGAGGCGACCTGTGCCGTCCTTTTCGTGAGCGCTCATGCCGTGCTCCCCGCATCTGGGCCTGAGGCCGTGCTTTGAGCCACGCGGGCGAAGTAGGTATCGACCGTCATCGTCTCCAGGATCTCGTCTGTGATGGTGTTGCGGCGCGCGATGAACCACGTGTTGGTCGGTGCATGCACCCACCACTCGGTGATCTCTCCCGCCGTGTTGTTCTCGATGAACAGGAAATCCGTCCACTCGCGGTCGGAGCACTGCGCCGGATCAGGCGAACGCGTGACCTCTCCGGCCCAGGCGAATTCCGAGATGTTGCGCGGCCCGTTGACCGGGCAGGTCATGATTTTCATGGGATATGCCGCCCCTCTAGTGTCCGACCGAAGCCGCACCTTTTTCGCCCACGAGATCGAAGTTATCGAAGCGGTCGAGCGCGAACGGTTTCAGGAGATCCGGCTGGCGATCGGTCGCGACGCACTCGGCCATGCGCAGGCCCGAGACGGGCGTCGCCTTGAAGCCCCACGTGCCCCAGCCGGCATCGATGTAGTAGTTCTGGATCGGCGTCTTGCCCATGACCGGCGAGAAGTCCGGCGTCATGTCCGCCATTCCGGCCCACTGGCGCAGCACCTTGAGCTCGCTCATGAACGGGAACAGCTCCAGCATGTGCCCCATCAGGCTTTCCTTGAAGTCGAGCGTCGAGCGCGTCGAGTAGAGGCCGTAAGGGTCGGTCGCGCCGCCCATCACCATCTCGCCGCGCGCCGACTGCGAAATGTAGACGTGCAGCGAGCCCGACACGACGATCTGATCCAGGATCGGCTTCACCGGCTCCGACACGCAGGCCTGCAGTGGAATGGTGCGGATCGGCAGCCTCAAGCCCGCCATCTTGGCGACGACGCTCGATGAGCCGGCGACGGCCTGGAGAATTTTTCCGGCATGAATGGTGCCGCGGTTGGTCTCGACGCCGATGGCGCGGCCGTTCTCGACCAGGATGCTTTTCACGTCCGTCTGAGTGTGCACCTCGACGCCGCGGCGCATGGCCTCCTTCGCATAGCCCCATGCGACGGCGTCGTGGCGCGCGATGGCACCGGGCGGATGATAGAGCGCGCCGAGGATCGGATAGCGCACGTCGTCGGTGACATTCATGACCGGACAGATGCGGCGCACGTCGTCGGCGTCGATCACCTCGGAATTGACGCCCATGTGCTTGTTCACTTCGGCGCGCCAGCGCGCGGTGCGCATCGCGGCGTCCGTGTGCGCGAGCGTGAAATGTCCGCGCTCCGTATACATCACGTTGATGTCGAGCTCGTTCGACAGCGTGCGGAAGAGATCGACGCTCTCCTTGTAGAAGGCGACGCCCTCAGGGGTCAGATAGTTGGCGCGGATGATGGTCGTGTTGCGCGCCGTGTTGCCGCCCGCGAGGTAGCCCTTTTCAAGCACCGCGATATTGGTGATGCCGTGCTTGGTGGCGAGATAATAGGCTGCCGCGAGACCATGGCCTCCGGCGCCGATGATGATGACGTCGTAGGTCGGCTTCAGATCCGGCGTCCATTTGAAGTGGGCGTCGCCGGCGTGCTCACCCTTGAAAGCGGATTTGAGCGCGTATTTGAGCAGGGCAATAGGCATGGGTCGGAGTGAGCCTCTGTTGCAGTCTCGCGCGGTTCTATAGCTCGATTTGCTTCCTACTGTGCAAAAATATTTCCGTTCATTCAAGTCTGCGCCGACGCGTCCGCACCGGCAGAAAGCTCGACCCGCACTCCATTGTACGAATTTGTCGCCGCATCATCACGAGGCCTTGACATCTATGCGGCAGCAAGTCGCAAATTTTCCGCGCATCAAAATGAGTTGCCTCACAGGCAACAACTCAGGGCTGGGGAGAGCGCATGGAAGAGCAATCTCAATGCACTCACAACCATTTTCACCGAGTTCTACTACTGGGTGACGGTCGTCTTCATGTTTCTGATCCACGTCGGCTTCTGCATGTATGAGGTCGGCGTCAGCCGGCGGCGCAATCACCTGCACACGCTGATGAAGAACACCATGGCCATTCCGCTGGTCACCGTCACGTTCTTCTTCTTCGGCTGGTGGATCTACTTCGCTTTCCCAACGGCTTATGGCTTCAATTTCGTCACCGACCCGCTCCCATACGATCCGACCAAGGTCGCCGCGCCCTGGAGCCCGCTGATGGCGACCCACCTGTCGGGCGTCAACGCCACCGACGCGGCAGCTGGGCATCACGGCCGACGGCGTCAACGGCGCTGTGACCTGGCACCGCCTCAACGGCGTGTTCTGGGGGGCGTTCCTGCTGTTCTCGATCACGACCGCCTCGATCGTCTCCGGCGCCATCATCGAGCGCGTCCGCTCGGGTGCGTTCTGGCTCATCGCCGTGCTCGTCGGCTCGGTCACCTGGATCCTCGATGCCGCCTGGGGCTGGAGCGCCACCGGCTGGATGGTCAAGTTGCTCGGCTATCACGACGCCTATGCCTCGGGCGTCGTCCACGCCATCGCCGGCGGCTCGGCGCTCGCCGTCCTGATCGTGCTCGGACCGCGGATCGGCAAGTTCCGCGCCGGACGGCACGCCACGAGATATCCCGCCGCACAATCCATGGCTCGTCACCATCGGCCTGTTCCTCATCTACACGGGCTTCTGGGGCTTCTACGCCGCCTGCAACATTCCGATCATCAGCCCGGCAACCATCGCCGGTCAGATCACGGGTGACACGTGGACGGCGACGAACATCTACCTCGCGCCGACGACGCTGTCAGCGCCATCACCTTCAACTTCCTGATGTCGCTGTCGGGCGGCATGATGGCCGGCTACTTCATCTCGAAGGGCGATGCCGTTCTGGACCTACTCGTGCGGCCTCGCGGGCATCATCGCGGCTTCGGCCGGCAACGATCTCTACCATCCGATCCAGGCGATGTTCATCGGCGCCATCGTGCCGTGCATCGCCTACAAGCTGCACTACTGGGTCGAGCGGACGCTTCAAGATCGACGATGCCGTCGGCGCGGTCGCCGTGCACGGCTACGGCGGGTTCCTGGGCGTGGTCGTGGCCGGCTTCATGCTCTGGGGCGCGCCGAGCTCGCCGTACGAAGGCTTCGCCACGATCACGCCGTGGGGCAACTTCATCGGCGCGGTCATCATGTTCTTCGGGCTGGGTTTCTTCCCGGTCCTGATCCTGTCGCTGATCCTCAATGCGTTGGGACTTCTGCGCGTGCCGCGCGAGGTGGAAATCGCCGGTCTCGATTTCGTCGGCGAGGAGGCCTACGAGGCCGCCATCGCCGAGGTCAAGGAAGCCGAGCGTTGCGCTCTCGCTTCGCTGCCGGCTCGCTAAGAGAAGGGAGAAACACATGTCGACCATTGGACTATTCGAACTGGGCCGTCGATCTCAAGGACGTTGGCGCGATCTACCCCTTCCAAGGATGGGAAATGCCGATGGTCTTGCCGCCGTCGCCTTCTGGGTGCTCTGGCACATCTGGCAGATCAGGGAAGAGAACGCAGAGATGAAAGCGAAGAGCGGTCATCTCGATAAGAAGGAAGCCAAAGAAGCGATTGATCGCTACTGACGCCTGAGGTCATTGCACGTTCTGCATCCGCTCCTCGGCGGCCAACCCTCAAAGGTTGGTCACCGAGATGAATCTGGCCGAGTTCCGGCAAAGCGCGCTTGCCACGCCGGACACGTGGCCATCGGCCAGCCGCAACGTGGCTTCGGTTTTGCATTCTTCTCCTTGTTGCTGGCGCTGCTCACCTGGCACACGACCTCGCCCGACCAATCATTTATCGGGCGATCCGCGGGAGGCCTGTTCGTCTGGGCCCTGTCCATTCCCGACGCTTATCGAGCCGCCAGAATAGCTTACGAGCGCTGGCGACGCGGCCAAGCCGCGTAAAGAGCTACACTCCTAGGAAAATTATATTCGTGCCAGTTAAATCGGGCTGCGCTTGCTGCTACGAAGGCAGAAGCACAGACCAGAAGCTCAAGGGACAAAAATCAGCCATGTGCGGGATTGTTGGTCTTTTCATCAAGGATAAGGCGCTCGAGCCGCGGCTTGGCGAGCTGACGTCGGCGATGTTGTCAACCATGTGCGAGCGCGGTCCGGACTCGGCCGGGTTCGCGGTTTACGGCGCATCGAAAGCCGGCACCGCCAAGATCACGGTGCAGTCGGCGACGCCCGAAAAGGACTTCGCTGGCTTGGCCGAAGCGCTGAAAAAGGCGATCGGCGCCACCGTCAAGATGGATCAGAAGTCGAGCCATGCTGTGCTGACGCTGCCGTCCGACAAGGTCGATGCGGCCCGCGCAGCCATCCGCGCCAATCATCCCGGCGTGCGCATCATGGGCTCGGGCGACGCCATCGAGATCTACAAGGAGGTCGGCTATCCGACCGACGTCGCCGAGCGCTTCGACCTCGTGCACATGAGCGGCACGCACGCCATCGGCCACACGCGCATGGCGACCGAAAGCGCCGTCACCACGCTCGGCGCGCATCCGTTCTCGACCGGCGCCGATCAGTGCCTCGTGCACAACGGCTCGCTGTCCAACCACAACAACCTGCGCCGCGAGCTCAAGCACGACGGCATGACCTTCGAGACCGAAAACGACAGCGAGGTCGCCGCCGCCTACCTCACGTGGCGCATGAACCAGGGTCTGAACCTGGGCGAAGCCCTGCGAGAAGAGCCTCGAGGATCTCGACGGCTTCTTCACCTTCGTCGTCGGCACCAAGAACGGCTTCGGCGTCGTGCGCGATCCCATCGCCTGCAAGCCGGCCGTCATGGCCGAGACCGACCAGTACGTCGCATTCGGATCGGAATACCGCGCGCTCGCGGGCCTGCCGGGCATCGACAAGGCGAAAATCTGGGAGCCCGAGCCGGCAACCGTCTACTTCTGGGAGCGCTAGAACGATGCGATCTATCGATCTTGGCGGCGACGCCGCTCCGCGAGCTGAACCACGACCTCCACCAGCTCAAGGATGGAACCAACGAGACCGAGTGGGAAGTGCTCAACCCCCGCGGCCAGCACGCTGTCGCCGTCGGCGTCGATGCCCCCGTGAATATCGATATCCGCGGCCCCGTCGGCTACTACTGCGCCGGCATGAACAAGCAGGCCAACATCACCGTGCATGGCTCGTCGGGCCCGGGCACGGCCGAGAACATGATGTCGGGCAAGGTCGTCATCAAAGGCGACGCCAGCCAGTATGCCGGCGCCACCGGCAGGGCGGGCTGCTGCTGATCGAAGGCAACGCCTCGTCGCGCTGCGGCATCTCGATGAAGGGCATCGACATCGTCGTCAGCGGCAACATCGGCCACATGTCGGCCTTCATGGCGCAGACCGGCAACCTCGTCGTGCTCGGCGATGCCGGCGATGCGCTCGGAGATTCGATCTACGAGGCGAAGCTCTTCGTGCGCGGCAAGGTCAAGAGCCTCGGCGCCGACTGCATCGAGAAGGAGATGCGCCCCGAGCATCACGAAGCGCTCGCCGACCTCCTGAAGAAGGCCGGCGTCAACGGCGTCAAGACCTCGGAGTTCAAGCGCTACGGCTCGGCACGCAAGCTCTACAACTTCAACATCGACAACGCGGACGCCTACTGATGATCGTATCACAACCCGCCGACCACGCCCCGCAAGTCCGCACACCTTCGACGACTATACGCTGTCGGAAATCCGCCGCGCCGCCGCGACCGGCATCTACGACATTCGCGGCGCCGGCGCGAAGCGCAAGGTTCCGCATTTCGACGATCTCCTGTTCCTCGGCGCCTCCATGTCGCGCTATCCGCTCGAAGGCTATCGCGAGAAGTGCGCGCACCGCCGTCACGCTCGGCACGCGCTTCGCCAAGAAGCCGATCGAGCTCAAGATCCCGATCACCATCGCCGGCATGAGCTTCGGCGCGCTGTCGGCCAATGCCAAGGAGGCGCTCGGCCGCGGCGCGACGCATCGCCGGCACGTCGACGACCACCGGCGACGGCGGCATGACGCCTGAGGAGCGCGGCCAGTCGAAGACGCTCGTCTATCAGTACCTGCCGTCGCGCTACGGCATGAACCCGGATGATCTGCGCAAGGCCGACGCCATCGAGGTCGTCGTCGGCCAGGGCGCCAAGCCCGGCGGCGGCGGCATGCTGCTCGGCCAGAAGATTTCCGATCGCGTCGCCGAGATGCGCACGCTGCCCAAGGGCATCGACCAGCGCTCCGCCTGCCGCCATCCCGATTGGACCGGCCCCGACGATCTCGAGATCAAGATCCTCGAGCTGCGCGAGATCACCGACTGGGAGAAGCCGATCTACATCAAGGTCGGCGGCGCGCGGCCCTATTACGACGTGGCGCTCGCCGTGAAGGCCGGCGCCGACGTGGTCGTCGTCGACGGCATGCAGGGCGGCACGGCCGCGACGCAGGAAGTCTTCATCGAGCATGTCGGCCAGCCGACGCTCGCCTGCATCCGTCCCGGCCGTGCAGGCGCTGCAGGATCTCGGCATGCACCGCAAGGTGCAGCTCATCGTCTCGGGCGGCATCCGCAACGGCGCCGACTGTCGCCAAGGCGCTGGCGCTCGGCGCCGACGCGGTCTCCATCGGCACGGCTGCGCTCGTCGCGCTTGGCGACAACGATCCCGCGCTCGAGGCCGAGTACCAGGCGCTCGGCACGACCGCCGGCGCCTATGACGATTGGCACGAGGGCCGCGATCCGGCCGGCATCACGACGCAGGACCCGGAGTTGGCAACGCGCCTCGATCCGGTGCGCGCCGGCCGCCGCCTTGCCAACTATCTCAAGGTCATGACGCTCGAGCTGCAGACCATCGCGCGCGCAGCGGGACACAATCACGTGCACAATCTCGAGCCGGAGGATCTGTGCGCGCTGACGCTCGAGGCAGCCGCCATGGCGCGTGTGCCCCTTGCGGGCACGAGCTGGATTCCGGGCCAGGGCAATCTCTAGACCATGATCGCTTCGGACCCTATCAGTCCGAAGCGTGAATTATCGGTCTCGGCAAGACTAAGAGCGCGACGCGCTCTAGAATTTCGCAGGGGCTGGCTTTGAAGTTCTTGTCGAAGTTTCTGAAGCCCGCAAAGACGAGCGTCAACGTAACCACTGTGGTTGGGGAAGAACCGATGGCCCAGGATGCATACGAAGCGAAGCTGGATCTCGCGCAAATCGCGAAAGAGCGTGGCATTCGCTATTTCATGATCTCGTTCACCGACCTGTTCGGCGGGCAGCGCGCCAAGCTCGTGCCTGCGGCCGCCATTGCCGAAATGCAAAAGGACGGCGCGGGCTTCGCGGGCTTCGCCACCTGGCTCGATATGACGCCTGCACATCCGGATATGTTCGGCATGCCCGATCCGGCCGGAATCATCCAGCTGCCCTGGAAAAAGGAAGTTGCCTGGCTTCCCGCCGATTGCGTCATGGAAGACAAGCTCGTCGCCCAGGCACCGCGCGTCGTCTTGAAGAACGTCGTCGCCAGGGCGGCGTCCAAAGGCCTTCGCGTCAAGACCGGCGTCGAGTGCGAATACTTCCTCACCTGCGCCGACGGCTCTGCCATCTCCGACCACATGGATACGGCCTCGAAGCCCTGCTACGACCAGCAGGCCCTCATGCGCCGCTATGACGTCATCTCGGAAATCTGCGACTACATGCTCGAGCTCGGCTGGGGCCCCTACCAGAACGACCATGAGGACGCCAACGGCCAGTTCGAGATGAACTGGAACTTCGACGACAGCCTCATCACCGCCGACCGGCACTCGTTCTTCAAGTACATGGTGAAATCGGTCGCCGAAAAGCATGGCCTTCGCGCCACGTTCATGCCGAAGCCGTTCCCCGGCCTCACCGGCAACGGCTGCCACGCGCACATCTCGGTCTGGGACGTCGCAACCGGCAAGACCAACATGTTCTTCGACAATGCCGACGAAATGGGTCTGTCGAAGCAAGGCTACAACTTCCTCGGCGGCATCATGAAGCACGCCGAAGTCTCTCTCTGCCATCACCAACCCGACCGTAAATTCCTACAAGCGCATCAACGCGCCGCGCACGGTCTCGGGCGCCACCTGGGCACCTAACACGGTGACCTGGACCGGCAACAACCGCACGCACATGGTGCGCGTACCGGGCAAGGGCCGCTTCGAGCTGCGCCTGCCCGACGGCGCCGCCAACCCCTACCTGCTGCAGGCCGTCATCATCGCGGCCGGCATCGACGGCATCGAGCACAACGCCCATCCCGGCAAGCGCCTCGACATCGACATGTACCAGCTCGGGCATACGGTCACCGACGCCCCGAAGCTGCCGCTCAATCTGCTCGATGCCATCCGCAACTTCGACAAGGACGCCTCTCTCAAAGCCTCCCTCGGCGAGGAGTTCTCGGCGGCCTACATCAAACTCAAGACCTCCGAGTGGAATTCCTACGCCTCCCACTTCACGCAATGGGAGCGCGACCACACGCTCGACATCTGATCCAGCCCCCTAAAAAAGGCACTTCGACAAACTTGGGCCGCCGCGCACGCGCCGGCGGCCCATTTTCCGCTGGCTTGATGCGGTCACACCGTTCTAACTTCGGGCTCCGAACCCCTCACCCGCCGCTCGGGCTTTCGCCCTCGCGTGACCTCTCCCTCTGGGAGAGGTGAAGGAAGGCGCGTCCCACTTCACCTCTCCCCGGTGGGGAGAGGTCGCGGTCCCGGCAAAGCCGGGACACGCGGGTGAGGGGGACAAGCGTTCGATCTAAGTCGGTAAGCTCTAACCCCTTCTCGGACCAGCTCCAGCCGGGTATAGCGTGCCCTGATATCGCAGCGCGGCATGGGCGCAGGCGATAAGGCACATGAGCCCGGGACAGGCGAATGCAGGCGCAGGAACGACGGATCGGCATTCTTTCGGGCGGAGGCAGCTTGCCGCTCGAAATCGCCGACAGCGCCCGCGCGCGGGGCCATCAGGTTCACATCGTCGCCCTCGACGGGGAGGCGGACGCCGATTTCGGCACCCATAAGGTGACCACCGTCAACTGGGGCCAGATCGGCACCATGGTCCGCACGCTCAAGGCGCACCGCACCGATGCGCTCGTGATCGTCGGACGCGTGCACCGGCCCGAGCTGTGGAAGCTCCGCACCGACCTGGGGTTCTTCCTCAACCTGCCGTCGCTGTTGAAGATCGTTGCCTCTGGTGGCGACGACGGCGTGCTGCGGCGGGTCGTCCGTTTCTTCGAAGCGCAGAAGCTTACGGTCGTCGGACCGGGAGACGCGGCGCCGGAGCTTGTCATCCGCGAGGGCGCTCTCGGCGACGTGGCGCCGTCACCTGACAACGCGGCCGACATCGCCAAGGGCTTCGCGCTGGTCCGCGCTCTCGGCGCCTACGACATCGGCCAGAGCGTCATCGTCGCCGGCGGCGTCATCGAGGCCATCGAAGGCGCGGAGGGCACCGACCGCATGCTCGAAAGAGCGGCCGCCGCACGCAAGGACGCACAGGGGCACCGGCGCGGCGTCATGATCAAGCGCTCGAAGCCGAGCCAGGACCTGCGCGTCGACATGCCCACCATCGGTCCCGATACGATCACGCGCGCTGCCACCGCGGGCCTCGATGGCATTGCCGCAGAAGCCGGAAAAGTTCTCATTGCCCAACGTGCCGAAGCCATCCTGAAGGCCGACGCGGCCAAGATCTTTATCGCGGGCGTAGGCGACGAAACCTTCGCGAGCGAGCCGCAGCAGGCCACGCCGGCGAAGCCCGCCACTGCATTCCGTCGCATCGGCCGCGTCGATCCCTCGTCGCACGTCCTGCACGACGCCAGTCGCGGAGCCGCCGTATCGAAAAGCCTTCGCCCCTTCGCACCCATCGGCAAGGCCGTCGTCGTCGTGCGCCATCACGTGCTGGCCGTCGAAGCAGGCGAGGGCGCGCTGGCCACGCTGGAGCGCGCCGCAAACCTGAAGCAATGGGCGAGCCTGACGCACAGCCGCCGCGGCATCGTCATTCTCGCTCACGCCCGCGATCTCACGCCCGCGCTCATCGCCCGCATCGACCGGGCCGGATACGCCGGTGCGGTTGTCATGGATGTTGCCGAGACTGCGGATCTGCGCGACGCAATCGCCGCCGCCGACAAGGCCGGCGTCTGCGTGCTGAGCACCGCTGAGCGAGCAGGGGAGAACGCATGAGCGGCAACGTCCCAGCAGGTAAGGCCGAGGTGAACATCTTCGTCATTGCCGGCGAGCATTCCGGCGACGCGCTCGGCGGCAAGCTGATGGCAGCGCTGCGCCAGAAGCTCGGCTCGCGCGTCCGCTTCACGGGCGTCGGCGACGAAGCCATGCAGAACGAAGGGCTCGTTTCCGACTTCCCCATGTCGGATGTCACCGTCATGGGCCCGCTGTCGATCCTGCGCCATCTGCCGCGCATCCTGAAACGCGTCTACGGCACCGTCGACCGCGCCATCGCCACCGAGCCGCGACGTCGTCGTCATCATCGACAGCCCCGAGTTCACGCACCCGATCGCCAAGCGCATCAGGAAGCGCCGCCCCGATATTCCGATCGTCGATTATGTGAGCCCGAGCGTCTGGGCCTGGCGGCCTGGCCGCGCCAGGAAAATGCGCCCCTATGTCGATCACATTCTGGGCCTCCTGCCGTTCGAGCCTGAGGCGCACGAGCGTCTCGGCGGCCCGCCGTGCACTTACGTCGGCCATCCGCTCATCGAACGCGCCGATTGGCTCGAAGAACCTCGATCCCGAGCCGCTGCGTCAGCGCCTCGGCCTCGATCCGAACCGCCCCGTGGTCGTCGTGCTTCCGGGCAGCCGGTCGTCCGAGGTCGGGCGTCTGATGGAGCCCTTCGGAGATACGCTGCGGCTTCTGGTGGAGCGCGGCACCATTCCCCAGGTCATCGTGCCCTGCGTGCGCGCACGTTCGCGCCCAGATCGAACGCTTGCGGAGAGGCTGGCCCGTGCCGGCACAACTCGTAGAAGGCCGACGACGACAAGTTCCGCGCCTTCAAGCTCGCAGACGCCGCGCTTGCAGCCTCGGGAACGGTCACGCTCGAGCTGGCGCTGGCCGGCACGCCGATGGTCGTGGCCTACCGCGTTGATCCCGTCGCGGCGCCCTTCCTGCGCCGCCTGATCAAGGCGCCGACGACGGTGCTTGCGAACCTCGTGCTCGGCGAGAACGCATTCGCCGAGTTCCACCAGGAGAAGAGCTCGCCAGAGAACCTGGCCAACGCGCTTCTGCCGCTGCTGTCGCGACACGCCTCAGCGCCGCGCGCAATTGGCGGCGTTGGCGCGCATCGCCGATTGCATGCATATCGCGGAGGGCCAGTCGCCGAGCCAGGCCGCCGCCGATATCGTCATCGACTACGCGCTGAAACGCAAAACGCGCCAGCTCTTGCCGAGCTGACGCGTTGCTTTAGTCCAACTGATTTAGATCGATCAGCCGCCTTCGCCGACCTTCGGGAACTCGCGGCGTGCCGGTCCGATGTAGAGCTGCCGCGGACGGCCGATGCGCTGCTCCGGATCCTCGATCATTTCCTTCCACTGCGCGATCCAGCCGACCGTGCGCGCAACCGCGAACAGCACGGTGAACATGTCGACCGGGAAGCCCATCGCGCGCAGCGTGATGCCGGAATAGAAGTCGATGTTCGGATAGAGCTTCTTCTCGACGAAATACTCGTCCTGCAGCGCGATGCGCTCGAGCTCCATCGCCACCTTCAGCAGCGGATCGCTGCGCTTGTCGAGCGCGTCCAGCACCTGATGGCAGGTCTTCTGCATCACCTTCGCGCGCGGATCGTAGTTCTTGTACACGCGATGGCCGAAGCCCATCAGCCGGAAGCCCGACGACTTGTCCTTGGCCTTGGCGATGTACTCGGGAATGCGCTCGACCGTGCCGATCTCTTCCAGCATGTTGAGAGCGGCTTCGTTGGCGCCGCCGTGCGCCGGGCCCCACAGGCAGGCGATGCCGGCCGCGATGCAGGCGAACGGATTGGCGCCCGACGAGCCCGCAAGGCGCACCGTCGAGGTCGACGCGTTCTGCTCGTGGTCGGCATGCAGGATGAAGATGCGGTCGAGCGCGCGCGCCACGATCGGGTTGACGATGTACGGCTCGCACGGCACCGAGAAGCACATCTGCAGGAAGTTCGACGTGTAGTCGAGATCGTTGCGCGGATAGATGAACGGCTGGCCGATGGAATACTTGTAGGCCATCGCCGCGATGGTCGGCATCTTCGCGATCATGCGATGCGTCGCAGTCTCGCGCTGCTGCAGGTCGGTGATGTCGGTACTAGTCGTGATAGAAGGCCGACAGCGCGCCGACCACGCCGACCATGACCGCCATCGGATGCGCGTCACGGCGGAAGCCGGTGAAGAACCGCGTCATCTGCTCGTGCACCATCGTGTGGCGCGTGATGGTGTTGCGGAAGCTCTTGAACTCGTCGTTGGTCGGCAGCTCGCCGTGCAGCAGCAGGTAGCAGGTGGCGAGGAAGTTCGAGTTCTCGGCCAGCTCGTCGATCGAATAGCCGCGATAGAGCAGCTCGCCCTTGTCGCCGTCGATGAAGGTGATGCGCGACGAGCAATTGGCCGTCGAGGTGAAGCCCGGATCGTAGGTGAAGCAGCCCGTGTCGCGATAGACCTTGGCGATGTCGATCACCTCCGGGCCGATGGTTCCGCTTCGCACCTCGAGGCCCGTCTGCTTGCCGTTGAGCGTGAGCTGGCCGCCGGGGTGGCCTTGCGCCTTAGAGGGTGGAGTATCTTGAGTGGTCATGCCGCTTCTCCTTGGGCTGGGACCGGTCCCGTTACTCGGAGCTTGGCCTAGAGGCTCCGGGCACCGGACGCAGAACTGGAATGCTGCGTTGCACTATAGCCCATTCACGGGCCGCATGAATGGCCAATCTCGGATCAACCGGTGCACAATCCTCGGGCTCCGGCTCCAAGCCAGTCTGACCTGATTCCGCGTCATCCCGTCGCAAGTTGATCCCGAAGCCGGCCCAGGGTCTCCTCGCGCCCCAGCACCGCCATGACATCGAACACGGGCGGCGAGACCGTGCGCCCCGTCAGCGCCGAGCGCAAGGGCTGGGCCACCTTGCCGAGCTTTGCCCCGGTCTCCTCCGAGTATCGTGCGCACGACGCGCCTCGAGCGCGGCAGCGGTCCATTCGCGCGAGGCCTCGAGGCGCGGCACCAGCGCCATCGAGAATCGCGCTGCCCTCAGCATCCATGAGCTTCTGCGCTTTGTCATCGAGGTTGAGGGGCCGCGCGGCGACGATGAACAGCGCCCGGCCGATCAGTTCCGCCAGCGTCTTGGCGCGCTCCTTGAGCGAGGGGAGCGCGGCGGCGAGCTTGTCCCAGCCCTTGGCCTTTCGAACAGCCCCGCCAATTCGGTGCCCGTCGCGATGCCCGGCACTGCGCCCTCGACCTCCTGCGCGAGCGCAATATCAGACCGCGGCGGCGCCTTCGGATCGAGCGGAATGACCTTCAGCGCCGCGAAATCGAGATGCGGCAGCATGCCCTTGATGCGCGCCAGCAGCTCGGCGTCGTCGCGTCTGCGCGGATGTAGTGCCCGTTGAGATCGTCGAGCTTCTTGAAGTCGAAGCGCGACGCGCTCTTGTTGATGTCGTCGATGTCGAACCAGCTGATCAGGTTCTCCGGCGAGATGATCTCGTCGTCGCCGTGGCTCCAGCCGAGCCGCACGAGGTAGTTGCTGCAGCGCCACCGGCAGATAGCCCATGGAGCGGTACTCCTCGACGCCCTGGGCGCCATGGCGCTTCGACAGCTTGGCGCCGTCCGCACCATGAATGAGCGGCACGTGCGCCCACACCGGCACGTCCCAGCCCATGCCGAGATAGATCTGCGTCTGCCGCGCCGCGTTGGTCAGGTGGTCCACGCCGCGCATGACGTGCGTCACGCCCATGTCGTGATCGTCGACCACGACCGCGAGATTGTAGGTCGGGTTGCCGTCGCTGCGCAGGATGATGAGGTCGTCGAGCTCCTTGTTCTGGAACACGACGCGGCCCTGCACGCGATCCTCGATGACGGTCTCGCCCTCGCGCGGCGCCTTGAGCCGGATCACGGGCGGCACGCCTGCCGGAGCCTCCGAGGGATCGCTTGTCCCGCCACGGCGAGCGGATGGTCAGCGGGCGCTTCTCGGCTTCGGCCTCGCTTGCGCATGGCGTCGATCTCTTCCGACGGTCAGATAGCAGTGATAGGCGTTGCCGCGATGCGAGCAGCGCCTCGGCCACCTCCCGGTGACGCGCCACGCGCGAGAACTGCGAAACCGGCTCGCCTTCCCAGTCGAGCTCCGAGCCACGTCAGGCCGTCGAGAATGGCCGCAACCGCCTCCGGATTGTTGCGCTCGCGATCCGTATCCTCGATGCGCAACAGGAACTTGCCGCCCCGGCCCTTGGCATAAAGCCAGTTGAACAGCGCCGTGCGCGCGCCGCCGATGTGAAGGTAGCCGGTGGGAGAAGGGGCGAAACGCACGACGGGAGTGCCGTCCGCGCTCCGTTTTGGCTCTGTCATCGATGATAGGATCCGGATTTTCTGCCAGGTTTGGCTCGCCATGTAGCATAGCCGGCCATGGGGCAGGTAGGTGGGGGAGGGGGCGTAAAGCCCGGCTCGGCGTGAACGAGACAGCCATAGGGCCGGGACGCGGGCGGGCCAGCGCGTGGCTGCCGTCCCTTTGGCGTGCCTTTGCCGCACCCCGGGGCCTGATGGACAGCCTCGAAGCCGAGCGGGCGCGCTGGTTTCTGTGGCTCCCCGTGGCTTTGGGCGGCGGTGTCTCCTGCTATTTCGGTCTCCCTGCCGAGCCAAGCCTGGTCCTGGCACTGGCCTTGCCCGTGATGGCGATGGCGGTCTGGGCCGTCTCGCACGGCAGGCCTGGAGGCGCGTCGATGCTCGCGACGCTGCTGGCTTTCTCGTGCCTCGGCTTCGCGCTCGCCAAAGTGCGCACGGAAGTGGCGCGCGCTCCCGTGCTCGAACGCAGGCTCAATTTGGCCGAGGTGCGCGGCCGCGTCGAGCTGGTGGAGCCGCGCTCGACGCGCGGCCAGCGCGTTACGCTCAGCGTCATCGAGCATCAGGGGAATTGCAGCCGGAAAGGCTGCCCAAGCGCGCCCGCATCCGGCTCATGAACGTGCGCGAGGGCCTGACGCCCGGGCGACGTCATCCGCGTCAAGGCCACGCTTGGCCCCGCCGAGCGGCCCGGCGCTGCCGGGCGGCTATGACTTCGCCCGCACGGCATGGTTCCTGGGCCTTGGCGCCACGGGATATGCGCTGGGAGCGCCGATCATCGAAGAACACGCTGCCGAGGCATCGCTGCGCGGCCGCTTCTCCGATTGGCTGGAGCGCCTGAGGCAAGCCATCGGCCAGCGCATCACCGCCGCCATACCGGGCGACGCCGGCGCCATCGCCACGTCGCTGATCACCGGCGAGCGCGGCGGCATTTCGGAGGAAACCAACGACACCTTCCGCGATTCCGGCCTGCTGCATATTCTCTCGATTTCCGGCCTGCACATGGTCATCATGGCCGGCGCCGTCTTTGCCAGCGTGCGCATCTTGCTCGCGGCCTTCCCTGCCATCGCGCTGCGTTACCCGACCAAGAAGTGGGCCGCAGCCGCCGCGCTCGTAGCCGCCTGGGCTATCTGCTTCTATCGGGCATCCTCGATCGCCACCGTGCGCGCCTTCGTCATGATCGCGATCATGTTCCTCGCCATCATGCTGGATCGCCCGGCGCTCGCCATGCGCAATGTGGCGCTGTCGGCGCTGGCGATCCTGGTCATAGCGCCTGAAAGCCTGCTCGATGCGGGCTTCCAGATGTCGTACGCAGCCGTCGTCTCGCTCATCTCGGCCTATGAGCTGATCCGCGATCGCGAGGCCGACAGCCCCGAACGCGGCGCACTGCTGCGCGTCGCGCTTCTTCCTCGGCGGTATCGTGTTGTCGACGGTCATCGCCAGCCTCGCCGTGGCGCCGTTCGCGCGCCTACCATTTCCACCGCAGCCAGCAGTACGCCCTGCTGGCCAACCTGTTCGCCATTCCGATCTGCAACCTGATCGTCATGCCGGCGGGGCTTTTGACGCTCGTCCTCATGCCGCTGGGCCTCGAGGCGCTGCCGCTGTGGATCATGGAGCAGGGCATCGCCGCGATGATGTGGGCGGCGCAGTTCGTGGCGAAGCTGCCGGGCGCTGTCGTTCCCATTCGCTGCCATAGGAAATCTAGCCTTCGCACTCATGGTCGGGGGAGGTCTGTGGCTGACGCTCTGGCGCAAGCGCTGGCGCGCTGCTGGGCCTCGGCGCCATCGCAGCCGGCATAGCCTCCTCGACGCAAACCCGGAGGCCCGACATCCTCGCCGGCCTGAATGGATCGCTCGTTGCGGTTCGCACGGCCGACGGACAGCTCGCCGCCACGTCTGCCGGGCGGGCGACGTTCGAGCTCGGACGCTGGCTCGAGCACGACGGCGATAGCCGCGAGCCGAAAGACGTCCTCAACAAGGGCAAGGCATTCCGCTGCG
Source organism: uncultured Alphaproteobacteria bacterium (assembly GCA_963831345.1). Taxonomy (GTDB): domain Bacteria; phylum Pseudomonadota; class Alphaproteobacteria; order Rhizobiales; family Hyphomicrobiaceae; genus Hyphomicrobium_C. The sequence continues at coordinate 86,981 of CAWHPZ010000029.1, read as the reverse complement.
ACGGCATCGGCTGCGTGGCCAAGGCTGCAGGAGATACAACATTATCGGTAGCGCGCCACGGATCGGCCTTTGCCGATGATTGCGCCGCAGCCACCATCCTGATCGCCACCATCCCAGCGCCGAAGGACTGCGAGAAGCCCGCGCTCGTGCTCGACTATCCGCGTTTCAAGGAGGAGGGCGGCTACGCCATCTATTTCGACGAGCAGCCGGCGGGCGCATCCACGGCCCGGCCCCGAGGCCAGCCCTGCGCATCGAAACCATTGCCGCATCACGCGGCGACCGGCCTTGGGCACAACAAGCGCGCCATCCGAAGCCGCCGCGAGCGCAGCAACAGCCGGCAATACGCAAAAACGCATCGCCGGCCGAGGACGCCGAGAAAGAACTTCGTGACGCCTGAATCGCGATCAGTAGCGCCGGATGAGGCCGACGAGCCGTCCCTGGATATCGACCTGATCGGGCCCGAAGATGCGCGTCTTGAACTCGGGGTTCGCCGCTTCGAGCGCGATGGTCGACCCCTTCTTGCGCAGCCGCTTCAACGTGGCTTCTTCCTGCTCGACGAGAGCCACGATGATGTCGCCGTTCTCGGCCGTGTCGCAGCGGCGGATGATGACCGTGTCGCCGTCGTGAATGCCGGCCTCGATCATCGAGTCGCCCTTCACCTCGAGCGCGAAATGCTCGCCGTTGGTCGAGCAGATCAGGCGGGCAGGCGATGTCGTGCGTGTGGTTCTGGATGGCCGAGATCGGCACGCCGGCAGCAATGCGGCCCATGACCGGAATCGACACCGTGCGGCTGTCGATCATGTGCGACGGCGGCGGTGCCAGATCCCTGCTGCGCGGACGCCCAGCGCCCTCGATGACGCTCGGCTGGAACCCCATGACACGCCGCTCGGCGCTTGGCGGCGGGTTCGAATTCTCCGGCAGCTTCAGAACTTCGATGGCGCGCGCCCGGTGCGGCAGGCGGCGAATGAAGCCGCGCTCGACGAGCGCCGTGATCAAACGGTGAATGCCGGACTTGGACTTGAGATCGAGCGCGTCCTTCATCTCGTCGAACGACGGCGGCACACCATTGGCGCGCATGCGCTCGTTGATGAACAACAAGAGCTCTTTCTGCTTCTGGGTGAGCATTCAGCCTCACTTCGCTGGCGGTGCTTGGGTCGGCGTCGCCGTCCCTCCAGCCGGGTTTTGCAATTACGTCCTGGGGCGATCAACGCCACCCCGCTCTGCCGCCGCGCATGTAAACGTCCAGCGCAACGAAGGAGAACTCAACCAGCACAAATCGTGAATGTACGCTAATCGTTCCCTTGGTGTTCTGCAAGTGCAACCTGGACACACTGGTATCCGCACTTCAAGGGAACGTGTTGAGAGGCGATCTGCAGCCGCTAGATCTTGCGCCCGGCGCCAGCCTGCTTCGCTTCCGCCAGCCGCCGCTCGAGCAGCGGCACCAGCGCCTCGATGGCTTCGCTGCGGTAACCGTCATAGAGGCCGGTGGTGCGATCACGATTTGAGAAGATGCAGGAGTTGCCCTCGATCACCGTGCCCAACAGGAACAGAGCGTGGCGCAGACCTTTCGAGCCCTCCGCATGGGGATCGACCTTGAGCGCGACCATGCAGACGTCGACCGCGCCGTCGTAGAGCTGCTTCATGCCGGCGGCGACCTCCGGCATGTGGCTCGACATGGCCCAGAGCTCGAGCAGCAGGGGCGCGGTCTCGGGTGACACCGCGTCGTCGACGAGCCAAGTGACCAGCGGGCGGACAGGCCCGGCTTCATGGGCTTCGAGGGACACGACCAGCTCGTCGAAGCGCGCGCGGTACCCCTCCAGAATTGCTTCGAGCATCGCCTCCACGAGCTTGTCGCGCGTCGCATAGTGATGCGTGACGTTGCCGTAGAATACGCCGGCGCGGTCCGCCACCGCCTGCAGCGTGAAGCCCGAGAATCCCTTCTCGGCCAGCACGGCAATGGCCGCTTCGATGATCTTGGCGCGCGTCGCCGCGCCTGAGCGGTTCTGCTTGCCGGTGGGTTCGGATGGAGGAGTCATGCCGCGCATATTTCACAAGTGCGGCGCCCCGGGCAAGATTGCGCGCGGTGTTCAATTGTGACGAGCGCCTCCTGGCGCTCTGACGCCCCGCGCGTCATTCCGAGTGTCGGCAGGGCGATTTGCGGAGATGTTGCGGATAAATTGGTAAGATTACCAAACTGTCCGTTGACTGGTACTTATACCAGTCCTAGGCATTTCTATCAGTAAATGCGTGATTCGGCCGAGTTTTCGGGCCCTTGCGGCTCGAATGCGGGGACTGGCCGGCTGCTCGCGGCGTAACGGGGGCGAACTCCAAAAATTGAGGATGGCGGATCTGCGAACAGGGGTGTTCGCGGAAACGGATGAGGTCTTGTCTGCGGTCTGCGCGGCGCGCGGCCGCGAGCGATGCCTTGGGGGGCACATGATTGCGCGGGGATTGAAGTTCGTTCTCGGAGTTCTGTTGGCGGCCGTCGCGGTGATTCAAACAAGCGGCACCGCGCACGCGATATCGTCGGACTGTTCCGCCATCAATACGACCTTCAGCGGCGGCTCAACGCAATCCAATTCCGGCTATTACTATTTCAGTCTACAGACTGGCGAAGTCATCCGCTATTCGATCCAATCAAGCGCGGGCACAACCTTTTCCATCAGCGGTTCTGCGGTGAGCCCCAGCATCGCGCCCACAACGTCGGGCTCGGGTCACACGACCGTGACTGGCTCCGGCTTTGCCTTGATTGATTTTTCAGGCGGCGGTTCGATGACAGCGACCGTTACATGCGGCGTTGCAAACGACGCCGGTCTTTCGTCGCTCAGCCTCAGCCAGGGAACGCTGGCGCCAGCGTTCGCAAGCAACACCACCAGCTACACGGTTCCGTCCCCGATTCCGTCACGTCGATCACCGCTACGCCGACGACAAGTGACATGCTCGCCACGGTGACGGTCGATGGCGTGACCGTGACATCCGGCAGCCCCTCGGGCGCCATCGCGCTCAATCTTGGGGCCAATACGATGACTGTTGTCGTCACCGGTGGAGACGGGACGACGACCAAGACCTACACGATAACCATCAACCGTGGAGCAAGCGGCTCACCGGAAAACTCGACCAAACTGCGTTCGCTGCAGAAGAGCGGCACCAAGACCGGCTCACTGATCGCGGGCAGCGCCTACTCCGGCATGATCGGCGATGCGATCTCGGGCTCCATGGGGAACACCGGCGGTGCGCCGTTGCCATCGACCGAGCGGCGTCCCTTCGGGCGCATCCAGCCTCGGCATGGGCGAGCGCCGTGAAGCGGATGCCTACTCTGGCCACCGCTCGCGCCTGACGCCGTGGGTCAACGGACGCTTCAGCGAGAGCGGCGACGACAGCAATGTCGACTGGCAGCACAAGACGATCGCAGCGGGTGCGACCTACGCAGTCTCGCCGGGCCTCGATCGTCGGTGCCTTCGGCGGCTACGAGAAGCTCGACTTCGAGCAGGAGAACGCCGCGAGCGATCTCGACGGCAACGGCCGCACGGCCGGCATCTACGCGGCCTGGATGCTGGCGCCCAAGCTGCGTCTCGACGGCGCCATCGCCCGCACGTGGCTCGATTACGAGGCGACGGCGGGCACCGCTTCGGGAGACTTCGACGGCAGCCGCTGGCTGTTCCTGACGCGCCTCTCGGGCGACCACCTCGCGGGCCGCTGGACCTTCACGCCATCGGCGGAAGTGTTCTGGCTGCACGAGACGCAGGACGCCTACACCGACAGCCTCGGCACGGCGCAGGCCAAGAACAGCTTCACCAACGGCCGCGCCAATGCCGGCCTGCAGGCGGCCTATGCCATCCCGCTGTCGCAGAGGACGACGCTCTCGCCCTACGCCGGCATCTACGCCGACTACTACTTCGGCATGGAGGACGACGGCACGGCGCTCTCGGTCATCGGTATCGGCGACGGCTGGGCGGCCCGCGCCACGGGCGGCCTCGACGCTCTCAGGCATCGAAGGCTGGTCGCTCACGCTTGGCGCCGAAGCCGGCAACCTCGGCGGCGAAGGCCCCGAGTTCTGGACCGGCCGTTTGGGGGGCTCGGTTCAATTCTGAGTGTGCGTAAGTCGCATAATGTATGCATAATGCGTAATGAAGGCCTCGGCAGAAATGCCGGGGCCTTTTCTATTGATCAGATCTATTGCCCGGAAGCGCTTCACTGATCGAAATACGCGGCGCCGACGATAGGCGACCAATCGAAGCTCCGCGCCGGCTTCGTGAGCCCAACCTGCCTCACCGCCTTTTGCGGCCGCTTCTGCGGCGTGCTTCTGACGGGCCTCACTTTCCGCACCGGACGCGCGGGCCCTCCGGTCGCCTCGGCCGAAAACAGGCACGGCTGATTGTTGCGGTCATAGAACCAGCCGTTCTCGAACCAGCCCAATTGCCGGCCGTTGAAGCCAAAGACCCGATCCTCGGCGACATAGGCTACCGGCTTGCCGTTCCAGAGATAAAAATTCTGATCAGTGTGCAGGTGGCAAACGACGTCGCCAGTCATTGAATAAAAATCCATGGGTCTCCGGTCCGTGAGGTCGAGCCAATCCTTGAAGTGCCGTCACGCTCGGCTTCAACGCGATGCATGCCCGATATATCAGCGTAAGTCGCCGTCTGCACGCCCCACAAAATACAATGATATGGCGAGATTCGATCCCGTGCACAAAAGCCCGGCGAAGCTCCGCGGGAGTTTGGCTTTACAGCATTTCGATTTCGACGTCGTCGCCTGCCGATACCGCGGACGTCTCCGGCTGCCGGACGATGAAGCACGTCGCCTCCGCCAGCGCCGTAAGCAGCGAGCTGTCCTGCGACGACAGGGCCGTGACACTGAGGCGCCCGTCCGCACCGGACGCGCAGGTGGCGCGCATCAGGTAGAGGCGCGGGCCGTTCGCGTCCAGGGCATGCGTAATCCGCGCCATGCGGCGTTCCGGGCCACGTTCGCGCGCACCGAGCAGCGCCCGGATCAGTGGCGCCAGGAACACACGCCCGCAGATGAGCGCCGACACCGGGTTGCCCGGCAGGCCGAGCATGCGCGTCTTGCCGAGACGGCCGAACATCAGCGGCTTTCCGGGGCGCAGCGCCACCTTCCAGAAGTCGAGCTCCATGCCTCGGGCGGTGAGGGCAGGGGCGACGAGATCATGATCGCCGACGGAAGCGCCGCCGATCGTCACCAGCACGTCGGCGTCGCGGGCCAACGCAATGTGCGTCCCGATGCTCTCCTCGGTGTCGCGGGCGATGCCGAGCAGGCGAGGCTCGCCGCCCGCCTTTCTCACCAGCGTGGCGAGGCCGACCGGGTTCGACGACACGATCTGATCCGTTCCCGGCGGCGTGCCGGGCGGCACCAGCTCGTCGCCGGTGGCGAGGATGGCCACCACCGGCTTCCGTGCCACCGGAACTTCGGCGTAGCCCATGGCGGCGGCGAGCGTCAGCGTGTGCGCGTCGAGGCGGCGGCCGCGTCGTAAGACCATGTGCGCCCTCGCGAAAATCCTCGCCGGCGCTGGCGGATGTTGGCGCCGGGCCGCGGGAACGTCGTACAGCGACGATGTCGTCGCCCTCGCAGTCGACATCCTCCTGGATGACCACCGTGTCCGCACCGGACGGCATCGGCGCGCCGGTGAAAATGCGCGCGGCTTGCCCGGGTCCGATGTATTGCCTCATTCCATGACCGGCGGCCGAAGCGCCGATCACCGTGAGACGCGTCCCGGGATCGCCCAGATCAGCGCCGCGCACGGCATAGCCATCCATGGCGGAGGCATCAAACGGAGGCTGCGTGAAGCGCGCCTCGAGATCTCGCGCCAGCACGCGGTCCTCGGCATTGTAGATCGAGACCGTCTGGACAGCCGGGGGTTCGATTCCGTCGAGAATCCTCGCAAGGGCTTCGCTGACGGGCAGGAGAGGCATGGGTTACGCCCCGGGAGCCGTGAAGGTGAATGTTCCCGACCGGCCGCCGGTCTTCTCGACGAGATGCACGTTGTCGATGGTCATGGCCTTATCGGCGGCCTTCAGCATGTCGTAGATCGTGAGCGCCGCAACCGTGACGGCGGTCAGCGCCTCCATCTCGACGCCGGTGGGTCCGGTGACCTTCACTTCGGCCCGAATGTAGAATCCGACCGGCTTGTCCGACGGCGAAAACTCGATGGTCGCCTTGCTGATCGCAAGCGGATGGCAGAGCGGAATGAGGTCGCTCGTCTTCTTGGCCGCCATGATGCCGGCGATGCGGGCCACGGCCAGCACGTCGCCCTTTTTCGCGCCTCCGTCGATGACGAGTGCGAGCGTTTCCTTTTTCATGCCGACGAATGCCTGAGGCGACGGCCGTGCGCTGGGTCGCTTCCTTGCCGGCCATGTCCACCATGTGCGCGCGGCCCTTGTCGTCGAGATGCGTAAGCTTGGTCATGCGGGGGCTCCGGGTGCGAGAAGGGCGCGCGTTGCGGCCGTCACGTCGGCTTGGCGCATGAGGCTTTCGCCGACGAGGATAGGTCCCGACGTCCGCGCGCTTGAGACGCGCGATATCGGCCGGCGTGAAGATGCCGCTCTCGCCGATGACGATGCGGTCTTTCGGCACGCGCGGCGCGAGAGCTTCGGTCGTCGCCAGCGTCGTCTCGAAGGTTTTGAGGTTGCGATTGTTGATGCCGATGAGGCGGCAATCGAGGCGCAACGCGCGGTCCAGCTCCGCCGCGTCGTGCACCTCGACGATGGCATCCATGCCCCAGTCCTTGGCGGCGCTGGCGAGATCGGCCGCGAGCGCATCGTCCACTTCAGCCATGATGATGAGGATGCAATCCGCGCCCCAGGCCCGCGCCTCGACCACCTGGTAGGTGTCGATCATGAAGTCCTTGCGCAGCACGGGCAGCGAGACCGCCGCACGGGCGTCGGTGAGGAATTCAGGCGCGCCCTGGAACGACGGCGTATCGGTGAGAACCGAGAGGCAGGCCGCCCCACCCGCCTCATAGGCCTTGGCGAGCGCGACGGGTTCGAAATCTGCTCGGATGAGCCCCTTGGAGGGAGAGGCCTTCTTGATCTCGGCGATGAGCGCTGGCTGCCCCGCTGCAAGCTTGGCTTCGATGGCGCCCGCAAAGGATCTGACGCGGGGCGCGCTGCGCGCATACTCCGCCATGACCTGCAGCGGGTTCTTTGCCACCGCGGCGGCCACTTCCTCGCGCTTGTAGCGCGTGATTTTCTCGAGAATATCGGCCATGGAGGCTCACTGAATGAAACCGGCTCTAGGATACGATAGGGCTGGCGCCGGTGCTACCGGGGCCCGCGGATAGGGTCAATCGCCCGGTTACTCGCCTCTGATCTGCTGGGTTTCGGCGGTCAGGAAGTCGGTGCCGAGACGCAGGCACTGGGCTGCGATGCCGTTCGGCACCATATCGATCCCGACGTTATGGCCGCCCGTCGTTAGCTCTAACTTGTGATCCATGCAACTCCGGAGCATCGACGCGAGATGGGACGCAGCCGCGGTCCCGTCGAAGCGGGTCTGCTCGTGTAGGGCTGCGGCAAAATCCTGGTAGGCGGCCTGGAGCGCGGCATAGGCCTCTACGTGTTGCTTACGGACCCGGCAAACGTCCTTTACGGCCTGTTCCACCTCCGCCTCTTCCCATTCCACGGTTCCGACCACAAAGGCCCGGCAGGCCTCCTCGGACGCATCGACGGAGCCTTCGCCTTCATAGCCGATGACCAGACTACTCGGCATCAGACCGTTCGACGAGGGAGCGGCAAAGTCCTGTAGCGGAGTCGCGGCGTTTTCCTGAGCTGCCGCAGTCCCGATAAAGCCGGCGGAGACGAGCGCAAAAGCGATCAGAAGCCCGGCTCGCATGAGGATCAGCCTTTGGTGATGGCGATGAGATGGTCGAGCGCCGCCGCCGCCGCCCCGCTGTCGATGGAGGCTGCCGCACGCACGACGCCATCCGCAAGATCGCTCGCGACGCCGCCGACAAGCAACGCCGCGCCCGTATTGAGCAGGACGATATCCCGGTAAGCACTCGGCGCGCCGGCGAGCACGGCCCTGAGCGCCTCTGCATTGGCGCGCGCGTCACCGCCCTTGAGATCGGCAAGCGTCGCCGGCCTGATGCCGACGTCGCGCGGGTCGACTTCGAACGTGCGCACCTGGCCGCTCGCGAGCTCGGCGACCAGTCGTCGGCCCTGTCGTCGACAGCTCGTCGAGGCCGTCGCGGCCGTGCACGACCCAGGCCCATTCCGTACCGAGATTGCGCAGCACTTCCGCCACCGGCTCGACCCAGCGCTCGGCGAACACGCCGACGATCTGACGTTTCACCCGCCCCGGATTGCAGATCGGGCCCAGGAGATTGAACATCGTGCGCACGCCGAGGTCGGCCCGTACGGGCGCCCAGGCTTTGAAGGCGGGGTGATGCATCGGGGCCCACAGGAAGCCGACGCCGGCCTCACGCACGGCGCGTGCCACGACCTCGCACCGGCACGTCTATCCTGACGCCCAGCGCCGACAGCACGTCCGACGCACCCGACAGCGACGACACCGACCTGTTGCCATGCTTGGCGATCTTGAGGCCTGCGCCCGCCGCGACGAACGCGGCACACGTCGAGACATTGTAGGTGTTGTGGCCGTCGCCGCCGGTGCCGACGATGTCGACAGCCCCTGCGCGGCACCGAGACCGCGATCATGCGCTCGCGCATGAGCCGCGCCGCACCCGTAATCTCGTCGACCGTCTCGCCGCGCACGCGCAGGGCCATCAGAAACGCGCCCATCTGCGCCGGCGTGGCCTCGCCGGAGCTCATCGCATCGAGCACGCGCGACATCTCGGCTTCGCCGAGAGCTCTCACCCGCCGCAAGTGTCTGCAGCATGGCCTTCACGGATGCCGCTGTCATGGAGCCCCCTCAGTGTCCTGTCGCAGGGTCAGGCCGCGTCGCGCGGACGCGGCGCATTGCGCCGGCGCGGAGAGAGACCCGCAATCTCGAGGAAATTGGCGAGCAGCGCGTGCCCCTGCTCGGAGGCGATGCTCTCGGGATGGAACTGCACGCCGTGAACGGGATGCGTCTTGTGCTGCAGGCCCATGATGATGCCGTCGCGTCGTCTCGGCCGTCACTTCCAGGCAATCGGGCAGGCTCTCCGCTCGACGATCAGCGAATGATAGCGCGTCACCTCGAACCTTCTTCGGCAGCCCCTTGAAGATGCCTTTGTCCGGTGTGCGTGATGGTCGAGAGCTTGCCGTGCATGGGCACGGGCGCGCGGATCACCTTGCCGCCGTAAGCCTGGCCGATGGCCTGATGCCCGAGGCAAACGCCCAGAAGCGGGATTTTCGAGCCGGCCTTCGCGATGAGATCGAGGCACACGCCGGCTTCGTTCGGCGTGCACGGGCCCGGCGAAAGAACGATCGCCTTCGGCTTCTTCTTCGAGGATCTCGTCGACGGTGACCTTGTCGTTGCGCAGCACCTCGCAGGTCGAGCCCAGCTCGCCCAGATAGTGCACGAGATTGTAGGTGAAGCTGTCGTAGTTATCGATGAGGATCAGCATGATGGGACCGGGGACCTTTGCCTTGCGGCCATACGGCGGAGCCGACCGCTGTCATGCAGCCAGCCGCTCGGTTAAGCCGAGCAGATTTCTGCCGAAAGGTGTAGGAAGTGGCCCCGTGCCCGTCAAGCGCGCCGCACGCCCGGAAGGCCTCAAACCGAGCGAATACGCTTCACCATTGCGGTAAGCGCATCGGGGTTAACCGGCTTGGCCAGGATCTCCTGCTCGTCGCCGCGCCGGACCAGCACCTTGGGGTAGGCGGTCGACGACAACAAAGGGCACATGGCGCCGCTCGAGCTCTTCCTGAAGCGCCACGCTGGTTTCCTCGCGCAGCACATAATCGATCACGGCCACGTCCACCTGTGTGTGAGCAAGCTCGTCAAGGGCCTGCTGCAAGGCCGGGAACGGCCCGACGATCTCGGCACCAGCGTCAGAAAGAGTTCCAGCGTGATCCAATGCGATCACCGGTTCATCCTCAACGAGAAGCACGCGCGTTCCGGTCAGATCGGCCATGATACCCTCCACTTATCCCGGAACTCCCCGAGCACTGGTCTATTAGAGACCTGAGCTACCGAAACGGTTGAGGAGAGGGAGGGTTCCCCTGCGACCTTGACGCTGCTCTCGTCCCGAGCCGGAAGTCCGGTTATAAGGGGCCCCATGACACAGCAAGAAACACTGAAGCCAAGCCCGAGCGTCGCCATTGGCAACATCACCGTCGCGAACCGCGCGCCCATCGCCGTGTTCGCCGGGCCCTGCCAGATGGAAAGCCGCGCTCACGCGCTCGAAATGGCCAGCGCGCTCAAGGAAATAGCGGCTCGCCTCGGCATCGGATTGATCTACAAGTCTTCGTATGACAAGGCCAACCGCACCTCGCTCGGCGGCAAGCGCGGCATGGGCCTCGAAGGCGCGCTGAAGGTCTTCGGCGAGATTCGCGAGACGCTGGGCCTTCCCGTCGTCACCGACGTTCACGAGACGGCCCATTGCGCCATCGTCGCACCGGTCGTGGACGTGCTGCAGATCCCGGCCTTCCTGTGCCGCCAGACCGATCTTCTGGTCGCCGCCGCCCAAACGGGCCGCGTCGTCAAGGTCAAGAAGGGGCAGTTCCTCGCGCCCTGGGACATGAAGAACGTGGTGGCGAAAGTCGTGGGATCCGGCAACTCGAACGTGCTCGTGACCGAGCGCGGCGCGTCCTTCGGCTACAACACGCTGGTCGTCGATATGCGCGCGCTGCCGATCATGGCCGAGACGGGCGCCCCGGTGATTTTCGACGCCACGCATTCGGTGCAGCAGCCGGGCGGACGCGGCGACAGCTCGGGCGGCGACCGCCGCTATGTGAGCGTGCTGGCGCGCGCAGCGGTAGCCGTCGGTGTGGCCGGCCTCTTCATCGAGACGCACCAGGACCCGGACAACGCGCCGTCCGACGGGCCGAACATGGTTCCGCTCAAGGATTTCGAAGCTCTCATGCGCGAGCTGATGGCCATCGACGCGCTCGTCAAGGCCAAGCCGGCTTAGAAGCGCCCAAGGCGAAGCCGTTAGAAGCCCAAGGCGGAGCCAGTTAGAAGCCAAGTAACGGCTGCAGTAGACGCGCAAAGACGCCCTTGTAGTCGAGCTTGCAGTCGGTCGCAGTCAGGCAGATGCAGCCGGTTTTCTCATCCGCGACCGGCTGATGCACGACATCGATGTCGTGGTCCGCAACGTCGCCCGTGCTGAACGTGCCAAGCTCGTCGTGGTAGCTGCCGGCGAGGATCAACGTCAGCTCTGAGCCCTTGTGCCCGTGCTTGGGAAGGCGCGTCCCCGGCGCAACCTTGAGGAGGCGCAAATCTCCGCATGCCGTCTTCGACAGGGGCACGCGATACTCTGAGATCGATGGCGTGACGCGCTTCCATGGAATGTTTGAGAGGCAATCGCCCAGCAGCGGCTGCAGCGGAGCTGGCACTTCACCGCCAAGCTCACCGCAGCGCCCTTTCGCCTCGACATCGGCTTCGCCGGCACGTGCCGCGATCACCGGAGCTTCGCTTCCCATCGGCGCAGGCGGCAGCGCATCGAACAGCGCCACGCCGATGTCCTGCATCCGGGAAACTTCGCGCGCGCATGCAGGGCATTGCGAAAGATGCGACGCCACGACGGCAGCGAACACTTCGGGCTGACTGCCCGCAGCGCAGCTCATCAACGTGGAGATGTCGGGATGATGCGTGATCGTCATCTATCTCAAGTCCTCGACCGCATCGCGTATCTTCTGATAGGCGAGGCGCATCCTTGATTTCACCGTGCCGAGCGGCAGCTTGAGCCGCTGCGCAATTTCGCTGTGGGACAGGCCTTCGAGGTACGACAGCACGACGACTTCGGACTGATCCGCCGGTAACTCCGCCAGCACCTTCTGAACTCGGGCCTGCCGTTCGTTCGCAGACAGCTCCTCGTCGGGAGCCGGATCCTCGGACGGCCGCTCATCGCTGTCTTCCGGAAGCGGCTGCCACGCTACTTCCTTACGCAACCGGTCGATGCGCAGATTACGAGCGATGGTGAAAATCCACGTTGTCGCACTGCCCTTTTCGCCCGAGTAGAGCGCAGCCTTGCGCCACACTGTGAGCAGGGTCTCCTGCGCAAGCTCTTCCGCCGTCGTGGCATCGCTGCCCTGACGCATCATGTAGGACTTGACGCGCGGTGCGTACGCCTGAAACAGTTTGCGAAAGGCCTCGATGTCCCTGTTCGCGGCCACCCGCTGCAATAAATCTGCCATGGTCCTCGAGAGAGTAGGTGTGGGCGCTCTCGGCGAGCGGCCGCCTGCAAGGACTTGAAGCATAGCCGAACCACACTCTCCCGCCCAGGGCACGCACAAAAAACCGGCACATGGTCAGGCTGATACGCCGCGGCACACGAGGCGGATCAGTTGCTATTGACCCCTGTGCGAGGTTGGACGCCGCCCTGAAGCCTGCCACCGCCACCTGACCGAGGACCGGTTAACCGCCATGACGCACGTCACGCTCACGGAAATCGCTCTACTCCTTGCCGCGATGGCCATTGCCGCCCCGCTGGGACGGCGGCTCGGCGTCGGCACGGTCCTGGGCTACCTGATGGCCGGGATCCTGCTGGGCCCCTACGGCTTCCGCCACGTCTTCTCGTCGTCGGACGCGCGGGAATTTCTCGAGCTCGCCGAGTTCGGCATCATCCTGCTGCTGTTCCTCATCGGTCTCGAGCTTCGCCCAAGGCGCCTGTGGGCCATGCGGTCGGCGATCTTCTCGCTCGGCGGCGCAGCAGGTCGTGATCACGGCGATGCTGCTCGGCGCCGTCGCCATGATCTTCGGGCTCAACTGGCAGACGTCGGCGTTCATCGGCCTCGCGCTGGCGCTGTCCTCGACCGCATTCGCCCTGCAGATCATGGAGGAAACCGGCGATCTTCCGCAGCGTCACGGACGCATGGGCTTCGCCGTCCTGCTGTTCCAGGATCTCGCCGCCATTCCGCTCATCGCTCTCACGCCGCTGTTCGCGACCGCGGCCGGTTCCGTCGCGCAGACCATGGACCTGATGGCCGCGTTGAGCGCGCTCGGCATGATCGCGCTCGTCGTCGTCGTCGGCTATTTCGCGCTCGACTACATGATCCGCCTCGTGGCCCTGACGCGCGTCAAGGAAGCGATGACGGCGGCCGCGCTGCTGACGGTCGTCGGCGTCGCCCTGCTGATGCAGAAGGTCGGCGTCTCGCCCGCGCTGGGCGCGTTCCTCGCCGGCGCGCTGCTGGCGGAAAGCTCCTATCGCCATCAGCTCGAAGCCGACATCCAGCCGTTCCAGGGCCTGCTGCTGGGCCTGTTTTTCACCGCCATCGGCATGTCGCTCAATCTCGGCCTGATGGGTAACGAGCCTGCGACCGTGTTTGGCTTGGCGATCGGTCTCGTGGCGCTCAAGACCGTCGTCCTGACCGCGCTCGGCATGTGGCACGGACTGGATAGGCGGCCCGCCCGCAGGCTTGGCCTCGCTCTGAGCCAGGGCGGCGAGTTCGCCTTCGTGCTGTTCGCGGTCGGCGTCGCGTCCGGCGTCCTGAGCTGGCGCTTGAGCGAGCTGCTCGTCGTCGTCGTCACGTTGTCCATGGCCGCAACGCCGCTGCTGCTCGCAGCGGAGCGCATGCTCGGCGGCAGGCGCAAGGGCCCCGATCCCCGCTTCGACGACCTCCCGGCCAAGGACGAGCACGTCGTCGTCGCCGGCTTCGGCCGCTACGGCCAGATCGTCGCCCGCGTCCTGCGCGGCAAGCGCATTCCGTTCATCGCGCTCGACATCTCTCCCGAGCAGGTCGAGCTCGTGAGAAAGTTCGGCTCCAGGGCCTTCTACGGCGACGCCAGCCGCGCCGAGATCCTCGAAGCCGCCCAGACCGGCAAGGCGCGCGCCTTCGTGCTCGCCATCGACGACGTCGAAGCCTCGCTGCGCACGGCCGAGTTGGTCCGCCGGCTCTATCCGGACCTCCCGATCTACGCCCGCGCCCGCAATCGTAACCACGCCCACCGGCTGCTCGATCTCGGCATCAAGGCAATCCAGCGCGAAACCTTCCTGTCGGCCCTCGAAACCACCCGCCAGGTGCTGACCGGGCTTGGTGTCTCCCAGCGCGAGGCCGAGCGCGACGTGCGCATCTTCAAGGCCCACGACGAGCGCCGCCTGAGCGAGGATTACGCTCATTACAGTGACATGGAGAAGATGCAGGCCAAGGCCCGCAGCGACGCCTCGACGCTGGAAAGGCTGTTCGAGGAAGACGTGGCGGAAGTCGCCAAGGCAGGAGCCACCGGTACCGACGGGCCGGAGCGCGTGCGCGGGTAGACGCGGGGGCGCCGCGCCGTTAAATGTGCGCCTCGGATTGTGACGGAAAGGTCAAGCATGGGCGAGGCGCGACATACAACCATAACGGCTGCCTCCGATTACGGACGCATGGCCAACGCCATCCGGGCGCTGGCCATGGACGCCGTGCAGAAAGCCAACTCGGGCCATCCCGGCATGCCCATGGGCATGGCCGACGTGGCGACCGTGCTGTTCTCCGAGGCCCTGCGCTTCGATCCCAAGGACCCCACCTGGCCCAACCGCGACCGCTTCGTGCTGTCGGCCGGCCACGGCTCGATGCTGCTCTATTCGCTGCTCTATCTGACCGGCTATCCCGGCATGGAGGTCGGCCGAGCTCGCGAATTTCCGCCAGCTCGGCTCCAAGACCGCCGGCCATCCCGAATACGGCCACGCACCCGGCATCGAGACCACCACCGGCCCGCTGGGGCAGGGGCTTGGCAACGCCGTCGGCATGGCGCTCGCCGAGCGCCTGCTCAACGCGCGCCTCGGCGACGACCTCGTCGAGCCACCACACCTATTGCATCGCCGGCGACGGCTGCCTGATGGAAGGCATCAGCCACGAGGCGATCTCGCTCGCCGGCCATCTGAAGCTCGGCAAGCTCATCGTGCTGTGGGACGACAACTCGATCTCCATCGACGGCCCCACCAGCCTCTCGGTCTCCGACGATCAGGTGAAGCGCTTCGAGGCCTCGGGCTGGAACACCATCCGCGTCGACGGCCACGATACCGAAGGCCATCTCGGCGGCGCTCGCCAAGGCCAAGCGCCGACAGCTCCAAGCCCTGGCTCATCGCCTGCAAGACCACCATCGGCTACGGCGCGCCGAACAAGGCCGGCAAGTCCTCGACCCACGGCGAGCCGCTCGGCGTCGACGAGATCAAGGGCGCGCGCGAGAAGCTCGACTGGACGCACGCGCCGTTCGAAGTGCCGGAGGACGTTCTGTCCGCCTGGCGCGCGCTGGGCGCGCAAGGGCGCCAAGGAGAACGCAGCCTGGAAGGCTGCGCTCGCCAAGGCGCCCGCGCGACGCAAAGCTCGCATTCGATAAGCCGGCCGGCAAGTCGCGCGCGGACGCTGTCGCCGTCTGCCATCGCCGCGGCCAAGGCAGCAGTTCGCCGCCGACGCCACCAAGCGCGCCACGCGCGTCTGGTCGCAGATGACGCTCGAGCATCTCGTTCCCGTGCTGCCGGAGCTGATCGGCGGCTCGGCCGACCTCACGCCGTCGAACGGCACGCGCACCAAGCATCACACGGCCGTCGCGCCCGGCAGCTTCGCCGGCAACTACATCCACTACGGCGTGCGCGAGCACGGCATGGCCGCGGCCATGAACGGCATCGCGCTGCACGGCGGCATCATCCCGTACGGCGCCACGTTCCTCGTCTTCACCGACTACTGCCGCCCGTCGATCCGCCTCTCGGCGCTCATGCACCAGCGCGTCATCTACGTCATGACGCACGACAGCATCGGCCTCGGCGAGGACGGCCCGACGCATCAGCCGGTCGAGCATCTGGCCGCGCTGCGCGCCATTCCGAACCTGCTCGTGCTGCGCCCGGCCGACGCGCTGGAGACGGCCGAGGCCTGGGAGATCGCGCTGACCAACACGACGCGGCCCTCGGTCCTGGCGCTCACGCGTCAGGCGGTGCCGACGGTGCTGCGCACGGACGCCTCGGCCAAGAGAACCTCTCGTCCAAGGGCGGCTACGTCGCTGAGCGGCGAGGGCGGCAGCGCGACGTGACGCTGATCGCCACGGGCTCCGAGGTCGGCGCTTGCCGCGGAAGCAGCCGCGAGCGCTGGCGAAGGACGGCATCAAGCGCCGCCGTCGTGTCGATGCCGTCGTTCGAGCTGTTCCGCGCCCAGCCGCAGGAGCTACCGCGACGCACGGTGCTCGGCTCCGCGCCGCGCGTCGCCGTCGAGGCCGGCGTCGCTCAGGGCTGGCACGAATGGCTGCGCCACAAGGACACGCTTCGTCGGCCTTTCGGATTTCGGCGCCTCGGCGCCGGCGCCCGAAGCTGTTCGAGCACTTCGGCATCACGGCCGCGAAGGTCGCCGACGCAGCCCGCGCCCTCGCCAAAGAAGTGAGCTGACCTGTCATGAACCTCGACAAGCTCAAGACGACGTCCGGCGCTCGACGTGACGGGCAAGCGCGTGCTCGTGCGCGCCGATCTCAACGTGCCGGCCAAGAACGGCAAGGTGACGGACGCGACGCGCCTGGAGCGCGTCGCTCCCGGCCTCAAGGATCTCGCCAGCCGCGGCGCGCGCGTGATCGTGCTCTCGCACTTCGGCCGCCCGAAGGATGGCCCCGACACCGAGAACTCAGCTGACGCCCGTCGCCGACAAGCTGGCCGAGCTGCATCGGCGCGCCGGTGACGCTCGCACCCGATTGCATCGGCGAAGCGCGCCGAGCGCGCCGTCGCGGCGCCTCAAGGACGGCGACATCGCCGTGCTCGAAAACACTGCGCTTCCACAAGGGCGAGGAAAAGAACGATCCCGCGTTCGTGCAGGCGCTCGCCAAGCTCGGCGACATCTTCGTCAACGATGCCTTCTCGGCCGCGCATCGCGCGCACGCCTCGACCGAAGGCCTCGCGCATCTGCTGCCGGCCTACGCCGGGCCGCTGATGATGGAGGAGATCATCGGCGCTGCGCAGCAGCGCTCGAAAAGCCGCAAGCGGCCCGACGGCTGCCGTCGTCGGCGGCGCCAAGGTGTCGACGCAAGATCCCGGTCCTCACCAATCTCGCCGCCAAGGTCGACAAGCTGATCATCGGCGGCGGCATGGCCAACACGTTCCTCCTCGCCAAGGGCGTCGAGATCGGCAAGTCGCTGGCCGAGCCCGACTTCGCCGAGACCGCGCTCGAGATCATGCATGCGGCCAAGGCGCGGAGCTGCGAGATCGTGCTGCCGCAGGACGTGGTCGTCGCGCGCGAAGTTCGAAGCCGGCGCGCCGTCGCAAGCGTCGTCACCGCCATCGAGACGCCGAAGGACGAGATGATCCTCGACGTCGGCCCCAAGACCGTCGCCCACTACACCGACGTGCTGTCGCGCTGCGAGACGCTGCTCTGGAACGGCCCGCTCGGCGCCTTCGAGATCGCGCCGTTCGGCGAAGGCACGTTCGCGCTCGCCCGCGCCGCGGCGCAAGCGCACCAAAGCCGGCAAGCTGGTCTCGGTTGCCGGAGGCGGCGACACCGTCGCAGCCCTCAACGCGGCTGGCGTAACCGAAGACTTCACCTACGTATCCTCGGCCGGCGGCGCCTTCCTCGAATGGCTCGAAGGCCGCGAGCTGCCCGGCGTGGCCGCACTGCTGCGCTGATCGACAGGCGAGGACATCCGCGCGCGCCACGAACAGGAGCGCGTGGCCGATGTTTGCTGAAGCTCACCTCTACCTCGGCGTCGGCCTCGCGGGCCTCGTGAGCTTCCTGTCGCCGTGCGTGCTGCCGCTCGTGCCGCCCTACCTCGGCTATCTCGGCGGCACGACGCTCGACCAGATGACCGTCGGACGGGCATACCGGCAGCCGCGTCTGGCGCAACGTCGTCATCGCCTCGCTGTTCTTCGTGCTCGGCTTCTCGACCGTGTTCGTGTCGCTCGGCGCCAGCGCCTCGCTGCTCGGGCAGTTCATCCAGACCCACAAGGACGTGCTGGCGTCCATCTCAGGCGTCATCATCATCCTGTTCGGCCTGCACTTCCTCGGCGTGCTGCCCATCCCGCATCTCTATCGAGATACGCGCTACCATCACGCGAATGACGGGGCGAGCTTTGCCGGCGCCTACGTCATGGGGCTCGCCTTCGCGTTCGGCTGGACGCCCTGCATCGGTCCGATCCTGGCGACGGTCCTGGCGCTCGCCGCCAACGAGGCGAGCCTCGGCGCCGGCGTGCGCCTGCTCGCGGTCTATTCGCTCGGCCTCGGCATTCCGTTCGTGCTCGCCGCCGTCGCCATCCGTCCGTTCCTCGTCTTCTTGCAGCGCTTCCGCCGCCACCTCGGCCTCATGGAAAAGATCATGGGCCTGCTGCTGGTGCTGACCGGCATCGCCTTCCTCAATGTGGTCGACTGGTTCTCCATCACGACGATCGGCCAGTGGCTGATCGATACGTTCCCGGGCCTCATGAAGCTCGAGGACTGGATCACGCCTGCCGGCCTCCAGGACGAAATCCGCCGGCACGCGCCCGGAACCTAACGTGGGACAAACCTGATCATGGGGCGGACCTGACATGGCCGGTACGCTGCCGCAGCCCATCGCGCTGACCATCGCCGGCTCCGACAGCTCGGGCGGCGCCGGCATCCAGGCCGACCTCAAGACCTTCACGGCGCTCGGCGTCTACGGCGCCTCCGTCATCACTGCGCTCACGGCGCAGAACACGCATGGCGTCACGGCCATTCACGCCATTCCGGGCGACATGATCACGGCCCAGCTCAGGGCCGTCGCCACCGATCTCAAAATCAACGCCGTCAAAACCGGCATGCTCGGCGACCGCGCCACTGTCGAAGTCGTCACCGCCGGGCTTCGCGACGTTCCGCCTTGCGCCGCTCGTGGTCGACCCGGTCATGGTGGCGACCAGCGGCGACGTGCTGCTCGCGCCCGATGCGGTCTCTGCCGTGCGCCGCGAGCTGATCCCGCTCGCCGATCTCATCACGCCCAATCTGCATGAAGCAGCCCACCTGCTCGACAGGCCCGCGGCCCGTTCGATTGCGGACATGGAAGATCAGGCGCGTCGCCTGCTCGACCTCGGCGCCAAGGCCGCACTGGTCAAGGGCGGACATCTTGAAGGCGGTGAGGCCATCGACGTGCTCGCCGACGCCAGCGGCGTTAAGCATTTTGCTTCGCCGCGCATAGCCTCGCGCAACACGCACGGCACCGGCTGCACGCTCTCTGCCGCCATCGCAGCAGGCCTCGCGCGCGGCCTCGATCTGCATCAGGCCTATCGCGCCGCGAAGGAGTTCGTCTGGCGCGCCGATCTCGAGCGGCGCGAACCTCGCCATCGGCACAGGCAATGGCCCCGTCGATCACCTGTTCGCACTTCGCGATAACCAAAAATCTGGTGCCTAAGATTGTTGCATCTCCGCATCGCCAGCGACTCAAACGACTTACCCCCGCTTGCGGCCCCGCCGCGCTTCTGCAACTCTCCGCCCACACGAGATTTGCGGTCGATATGATCGCGGGGGTTATGGGGGGAGCTGAGCAGCGATCACGGGCGCTGTTAGGCTCGGCTGAAAAACCGGTCCGGTCGCTCCGGGCCGGTTTTTCTTACCCCGTTTCGTGATCGCATCTCGTTGTCCGCGGAGCCCATTGCGAGGCTCGCATCCCACGGCTTCATCTGATAGCTCTGCGCCGCCGCCCGGCCGCAACGAGAGCCAAACCAAGCCATGCCGCTGAGTAGAGACCAGGGACAGTCCGCAGTCCTGTCGGACGCCGAGCGGCTTTCCTACACCGTGCGTCTCGCGCTCGTTTATGCCGCGCTGTTTCTCCTCTACGGCGTTCACTTGCCGTATCTGCCGGTGTGGCTGCACTGGCGCGGCCTCGATGCGCAACAGATCGCGATCATCACCGCAGCACCGCTGTTCTTGCGTGTGCTTGTTACGCCAGCTCTCGCGGTCCTCGCCGATCAGTACGGCAACCATCGCGTCATGGTGCAGCGCCTGTGCTGGCTCACGCTCGCGCTCGCCATCGTCATGAGCCAGATGCAGGGCTTCTGGCCCATCCTGTTCGTGGCCATCCCGTTCGCCATGGCGATGTCGACCATCATGCCGCTGACCGAAACCATCGCCATCACGGGCGTGCGCACGGCCGGCCTCGATTATGGCCGCATGCGGCTCTGGGGCTCGCTGACGTTCGTGCTCGCGGGCCTCATCGGCGGTACCGCGATCGACTGGGCCGGACCGGTCGCCGTCGCATGGTGCTTCGTTGCCAGCGCGGGACTGATGGCTCTGGCTGCGAACGTACTGCCGCGCCCGGCAACAGGCAGACGTCGAAACTGACCGCCGACGCACCGCGCCGCCGCCTTTCGCCGGGCGAGGCCCTGCGGTTGTTGAAGTCACCGCTGTTCGTCATCTTCCTGCTGGCCGCCGGCTTGGTCCACGGCTCGCACGGCATGTTCTACACGTTCGGCGTTCTGCACTGGAACAGCCAGGGCATCCCGCCCGAATGGATCGGAACGCTGTGGGCCATCGCCATTCCAGGCGAGGTGCTGCTGTTCGCCTATTCGGGTGCCGCCGTCCGCCGCTTCGGTGCCATTCCGCTGCTCATCAGCGGTGCCGCAGCGGCCGTGGTGCGCTGGACGGCCATGAGTTTCGATCCGCCGCTCGCCCTGCTGTTCCCGATCCAGCTCTTGCACGGCTTCACCTATGGCGCAGCCCATCTCGGCGCCATGCACTTCATTTCGCGCGCCGTGCCGGATCATGCGGCCGGAACCGCCCAGGCCCTCTACGCGACCTTCGCCACGGGCCTCGTCATCGGCTGCGTGACGCTCGCGTCCGGCTATGTCTACGCAGCAGCCGCAGGCCGCGCCTATCTGTTCGTGGCGGCGCTCGCGTGTTTGGGCCTGGCTGCAAGCCTCGTCGTACTGCGGCGCTGGGACGGTGGTTTGATCTTCAAATAGCGAGGACCATGATCGCATCAGATCCTATCAATCTGACGCGTGAATCATGGTCCAAACTCAAGCGCTAGCCCCACAGCGCCGAGGCCGGCGGCGCGATGACGCCGCGCTCGATGCTGAACCCGTGCGGGCGATCAGCGGCAAGCAGCAACGGCCCGTCGAGATCGACCCAATCGGCGCCTTGCGCGACGAGAAACGCCGGCGCCAGCGCCAGCGACGTCGACACCATCGACCCGACCATGATCTTGAGGCCCGCATCCCGCGCCGCTTTCGCCATCGCCAGCGCTTCGGTGAGGCCGCCGGTCTTGTCGAGCTTGATGTTGACGGCGTCGTAGCGGCGGGCCAGGGCCGCGAGATCGCTGCTCGTGTGCGCGCTCTCGTCGGCGCAGATGGGCACGGCATGAGGAATGTCCGCCAGCGCCGCATCGCTTGCCGACGGCAGCGGCTGCTCGATGAGCTCGAAACTTGCCTCGGCCGCCACAGCGAGAAACGGAGCCAGCATCTCGATCGACCACGCCTCGTTGGCGTCCGCCACCAGACGCGCGTCCGGTCGCGCTTGCCGCACGGCGCGCAGGCGCTCGTCGTCGCCCGCACCGCCGAGCTTGAGCTTCAGAAGCTTGAGATCCGGAACCGCCCGCGCCGCTGCAGCCATGGCGGCCGGCGTGTCGAGGCTCAGCGTGTAGCAGGTCTCGAGCGGAGCAAGGGGGGAGGGGAGGCCGGCGAGCACGGCCGCGGACATGCCGGCGCGCTTCGCCTCGAGATCCCACAGCGCGCAGTCGAGCGCGTTGCGCGCCGCACCGGCAGGAAGAGCAGCGGCAAGCGCCGCCCGGCTAGCGATACAACCCAGATCTCCCTGCACGCCTTCGAGCGCAGCCACAACGCCGTCGACCGTCTCGCCATAGCGCGCATAGGGAACGCATTCGCCGCGTCCTGTCGAGACGCCGTCAGCTGATCGTCACCGTCACGACGCGCGCCTCGGTCTTGGAGCCGCGCGCGATGACGAACGCGGTCTTCAAGGCCCAGGTTTCGATATCGATGGAGAGTTTGAGGCCCGGCATCGCTCTAGTGTCCCTTGAGTTCGCCGGAATTCGCGCTAGGCTCGAGAGCGAACTTCAGAATCGCAAGGGACACAATCCATGGAGTTGCTAGTCTGATTCAGATCGAGAAATTCGCTCGAACCTTGCCGTGAGATATGGCGAATTTCTCGATCATCAGACTAGCGCCTAGCGTAGCATTGTGCGTCAGGAAATGCGGCCACTCACGTGGGCGAGGAACAGATAAACGCGACCCATGTCGGACAGCAGATGGTTGTTCGCCGTGCGCCCCGTGGGATCGCGCAGCTCCGCTTCGCGGCGCATGGCTTCGAAATCGGCGAGGTAGTGATCCACCGTACGCTTGAGCTCCGGGTCGGAACGATAGCGCACTGTAAGCTCGTCGAAGGCCGCGCGCCCATCCTGCGTATAGATCGAGCGCACCATGATGCCGCGCTGGCCGGAATTGAGCCGCGACCAGATAGCAGATGTCGTCGCCGGATCGAGCGCCCGCGCGATGACGTCGATCTGATTATGAAATGACGTGCCCGGGCGCGTTCTGCCGGGCTTGTGGCGCGTGACCTTCCTCTTCGCGCGAGGCGCGCGCCAGGAGATCCCCGAGCGACCAGCCCTCTGCACGCCCGTCGGACGGAGCGGGGGCACCAGGACGAGGAAGCGCCGACTGATAGGGACTGCGGCCGGTCTCTTGCGACCACGAGCCGCCCCGTCCGGCGTCGCCGCCTCCCGGCGTTGCCAGCGTGCTCAGGGCACGTTGGGTGTCCTGGGAGCGCGTTTCCATCGTGTAGGCCCCGGTCAAAGACCTGGGAGACGTCGGCGGCGGAGCCACCGGTCCGCGGCCCGCGGGGGCGCTCAACGGCAGCGACACATCGCGGTTCTGGATCGCCCGCGACGTGAGGTTCGAAAGCTGTTCGATGGCACGAAGCTGATCCTGCAGAGCCCGGCGCATGGCTTCCGCATTCTCGCGCGTCGCCACCGGCAGCCGGTCCATCTGCTCGCGCAGGCGCGCCTGCTCGGACGCGATCTCGGCTGCGGCGCGGGCCGCGCGCTGGCGCACGTCCTCGGAGGTCTGGTCGAAACGGCTCGTCAGCGACGTGAGCTGCTCGCTGACGACATTCGAGATCGAGGAGAAACGCCGCCTCAAGTCGTCGAGCGCCCGGTCGCCCTCGGCGCCCGTCTCGACACGGAACCGTTCGAGATCCTTGAGCGCGCTCATCTTGGCGATCTCGGAGCTCTTGCGCAGCTCCTCGGCCGCGGCGCGAGCACGCGCCTCCGCCTCGCTGATGGAGCCTTCGATCGAGCTCGAATAGCCCTCGACGAAACGCCCGAACTCGTCGGCCTTGCCGGAAAGCCGGTCGATGGTCTGCGACAGCTCCGCGTGGCGGCCCTGCAGCGTGGCGTCGATCTTGTAGTTGGCGGTCTCGAGCGAATTGGCCGCCCGCTGGATGGCCTGGCCCTGACCCTCGAACCTGTTGGTCACGGTGCCGATCTGAGACAGGAGATTTTCCGAGACGCTCTTCAGCATTTCCGACTGGCTGGAAAGACCTTCGATCGCCTTCAGCGATTGGCGCGTGATGTTCTCGCTCGTGCGGCGAACGGAGTTGATGCCGTGCACCAGTGACTCGTCGAGGTCGATCGCCTGCCGCGAGATGGTGTCGCTGAAGGCCTTGGCATGGTTATCCAGCGCCGACGTCAGCGCACGGGCCTTCTCGGCGACCGCGCTGTCGATGACCATGGTCGAGCGCACGATCTGATCGTCGAAATGCTTGAGCCGCTGGCCGAATGCGGCGTCGAGCGCCTTGGTGCGTTCGACGAGCTGGAAGTCGAGCGCCTGCGCCCGGTTGGTCAGCGACGTATCGAGCGCGCGCGCATACTCCTCGAACACGGCCTGCAGGCTCTCGGTCCGTTTGGAGAGCGACGTGTCGAGCGTCGCGACGTAGCCCGAGATGGCGTCCTGCAGCGATTCCGTGCGCGCACCGAGCGCCATTGCGAGGCCCGAGGTATAGCCCTCGAGCATGGTCTGCAGCTGCTCGGTCTTGTTGCCGAGGGTAGTCTCGAGCTTGGCCGTGCTTTGGCCGACCGCCGACTCGAGCGCGGTGAGATTCTCGCCCGCGCCCTGGATGATCTGCGCCAGCTTGACCTGCTGATTGGAGAGCTTGTCGATCAGCGCGGGAACGTCGTTGCCGAGCGTGCGCAGTGTCTCGGTCACGCGCTCGCTGGTGTTGAGCAGCGCATGGCGCTCGCCCGAAAGCTCCTGAATGAGGCCGCGGATCTTGCGCTCGTTCTCCTCGTAGGAGCGCTCGAGAGCCGAAACCTCGTTGTGAACCAGCGCCTCGAGCTCGCCGGCGCGACCCAGCGCGCGCGAGATGGCGTCGTTCATGAACGACACCTGCCGGCGTACGGCCTGGCCGAGCGAGGCGACCGACTGTTCGGCCATGCGGTCGGGCTCGGCGAGCCGGATCGCGACCTCGGTCATGGTGGAGGAGCGCAGCCTGCAGCTCTTCGGACCGCCACGCGAGCAGCGCCAGCAACCAGAGCATGGCGATGGGGACGACGATGGCTGCCGCGGTGAGGAAGATCGTCGGCTTGCCGAGAACTTCGAGGACAGTGGCGCCTTGGCTGAACTCGGCCCGGAGAATGGCCCAGGCGAAACCAGAAGCAGATGACGGCCCAGATCGCGCTGGCGATCGAAGCGTACTTGAACGGCTTGGACGACGGCTTCTGCTCGAGCGCGTAGATCAGGCCGCCGATGGAGGGCGCATCGTCGTTGGCGGCAATGCGGGTTCTGGGCGGACCGGCCGGGCGGCGTCGCGCCGAGCGCCGCGATGGCGCGTCCGGCGGCATGATGTCGATGGGCTCGGAGTATGTATCCCTTGCGCTGGTCGCGACGGAGGCGCTGCCGGCGCTCGTAGCGCCCGCGCCGCTCGCGTTCGGAATAGGCGGGGGGCGCTTGTGGCTCCCGGAGTCGGACTCGATCGAAAGCGTCGGCGCCCCGGCGGGTAGCACGCTCGCGGACGGCTTGCTGGCCGCTTCCGCAGGCTTGGGCGGCGCGGGCGGCGTGGCCGACATCGGAAAGACCGGCGGCTTGGGCGTAAGCGGCGTAGTGGCTACGGGCGCTGCCGATGCGTCCGGTGCAGCCGGAGACTGCTTGACGAACGGCGGAAGCGCGGGCGGATTCGTCGCCGAAGCGCCATTGTCCGGCGCATCAGTCAAGCTTTGTGGCTGGGTCTTGACCGCACCAGACCCGGCCGCTGATTTCTGTTCCTGAGCCATCCACCCGTCCAGGCCGGAGACTCACCGGCCGCCCCACAACTCTGATACCGCACACAACGGGCCTTGCTCAAACAACTTTTAGAGAATTGAAACAGCCATCAACGGCCTTATTTCACGGGGGATTTCCGCAAAGAGCCCCACAGAGCCCGGTTAGGGTCCTTTTGGGGCTAAATGAAGATCAAGATTCCGCCGCTGCCTCTACAATCGTTAAGCGTTCATTGCCGCGTTCGGCTCACTTAGAGAACATAAGTTTACAAGTATTTAGCGCCTCCGAGTCGAAACTACCTCCATGGTCAACAAGATCTTGTTGGCCGGAACCGGCCGAAATCGCCCGCTGGGCGATGGGGCAAAGCTGGTCAAACGAACGCTGGACGGGCAGGCACGACGAATGACGAGGAGCGCCACGCGGGGGTATCTCCTGCGCGAAGCCAAGATTAACGGTCAGCTCCCGGCGCAAGCGGGCAACGGGGCTGCCGATCCCGTCGATTATGCTCATCTGAGCCGCTACACGCTGGGCGATGACCGTCTCGAGCGTGAAATTCTCGGCCTTTTCCTGGCCCAGCTGCCTCTCACCATCGAATTGCTGCGCTTTGCCGCCACGGATCGCGATTGGCAGATTGCCGCCCATACGCTCAAAGGCTCGTGCCGGGCCGTCGGCGCTTGGCAAATCGCAACCTTGGCCCAGGAGGCCGAGCGGATAGCCGGCGCCGATGTCGAGGCCCGCGAGCTGGTCCTGGACTCGATCGATCAGGCCGCAACCAAGGTCGAGACCTATGTCCTGACCCGGTTTCCGCCCCAGCCTGAAATTCCGCTCTGACCGGCGTCGCTCGCTCCCGGCCATAGTGCCGCAGCAGAGCCTCGCAGCGCTCCCATCACGCTTGAATTAAGGTCCTGAGCCGATTAATTGTGCGCCGGTCCCAATCCCCGTGTCCTGGCAGCACGGAGCCCGTCCGACGGCGTTGAACGGGCTCGTCCATTGGTCTCGGCTTGAAATTCCTGGAGCACCCATCCACGTCATGGCGAAAATCACGTTCATCCAGCCTGACGGCGCGAGCCAAGAGGTTGAGGCAGAGCCCGGCATCACCGTGATGGAGGCGGCAAAGCTTAACGATGTCGCCGGCATCGATGCCGAGTGCGGCGGGGCCTGCGCGTGCGCCACGTGCCACGTCTATGTCGATCCGGCCTGGACCGACAAGACCGGCAAGCCCAACGATATCGAAGAGGACATGCTCGATTTCGCCTTCGACGTTCGCAAGGAGAGCCGGCTGAGCTGCCAGATCAAGGTTACGCCCTGAGCTGGACGGACTGATCGTCCGTGTTCCGGGCAAGCAATTCTAGCAATGCCGCGCCACCGTCGAGCGGCGGCATAAACGAGGTCGAACATATGACTGTGATCGAGGCGGCACCCGAAATTAGCGCCGCACAGGCCCCCATCGAAACCGATGCGCTCATCATCGGGGCAGGCCCCGTGGGCCTTTTCGCCGTGTTCGAGCTCGGCCTCGTCGACGTCAAATGCTGCGTCATCGATACGCTCGATAAGCCGGGCGGCCAGTGCGCCGAGCTCTATCCCGAGAAACCGATCTACGACATTCCGGCGCTCCCGATCGTCACCGGCCAGGAGCTGACTGATCGTCTGCTCGAGCAGATCAAGCCGTTCGGCGCCCAGTTTTTCCTGGGCGAGCGCGTCGAGGAGCTTGTCAAAGGCGACGACGGCCGCTTCCAGGTGCGCACCGATGCCGGGCGTGAGTTCCGCGCCAAGGTGGTGGTGGTCGCAGCCGGCGGCGGCTCCTTCACGCCGAAGCGTCCGCCGCTCGAAGGCATCGAGGCCTACGAAGGCACCTCCGTGCTCTATTCGGTGCGCAAGCGCGAGGCGCTACGCGGCAAGGACGTGCTCATCGTCGGCGGCGGAGATTCGGCACTCGACTGGACGCTCAGCCTGGCCGAGATCGCCAAGTCGCTCACGCTGCTGCATCGTCGCGACGAATTCCGCGGCGCGCCGCACTCGGTCGAGAAGATGCGCCAGCTCGTGGCCGAAGGGAAAGTGAAGCTCGTCATCGGCCAGGTGACCGCCCTTCATGGCGAAGGCGGAGCACTCGAGGCCGTCACGGTGAAGACAGCCGACGGCGAGGAGCGGCTTCCGTGCTCCGCCATGCTGCCGTTCTTCGGCCTGACCATGAAGCTCGGGCCCATCGCCCAGTGGGGTCTCAATCTGAATGAGAACCTGATCCTCGTCGATACCGAGAAGTTCGAGACCAGCGAGCCGGGCATCTTTGCCGTGGGCGACATCAACTGGTATCCGGGCAAGCTCAAGCTCATCCTGTCCGGTTTCCACGAGGTCGCCCTCATGGCCCAGCAGGCGCACCACTACGTGCATCCGAACAAGAAGCTGTTGTTCCAGTACACGACCTCGTCGTCGAACCTGCAGAAGAAGCTCGGCGTGAAGTAGGTCGAGCACAGCTCTCGAGCAGCAGAGAATAAGCATCGGCGCCGTCGTCCGGCGTCAGCTTTTCATGGCCTGCCATGCGTGTGCGGGAGTACGTCCTCTCCCACCTCACGCCGCCAGGCTCGAAACCGCTCTGGAGCTGATCGCGCCCCGGCAACTATCGGCCCGCAGGCGAGTGCTCGTAAACATAAGCGAGCTTCGCGAAGTCGCGCACGGTCAGCCGCTCGGCCCGAAGCTCTGGTGACAGGCCCGCCGCTTCGAGCAGCTCCTCCGGATTGGGAACCAGCGTCTTGAGAGAAGAACGCAGCATCTTGCGCCTTTGCCCGAAAGCCGCCGCCGTGACCTGACCCAGCGTCTTGACCGAGCAGGCCGGATGCGGCGCCGGGCGCGGCACGAATTCGACCACGGCGGAATCGACCTTGGGCGGCGGCGTGAAGGCTTCGGGCTTCAGCGTCATGACGATGCGCGCTTCTGTGCGCCACTGCGCGATGACGGCAAGCCGGCCATAGGCCTTCGAGCCGGGCTCGGCGACGATGCGCTCGGCAACCTCCTTCTGGAACATCAGCACCATACGGTCCCACCACGGCGGCCATGGCTCGCTTTCGAGCCAATTGACGAGCAGGATCGTGGCGATGCCGTAGGGAAGATTGGCGGCGATGATGGCGCGGCCGGCCTCGGGCCCGATGAGCTTCAGCCAGTCGGCCTTGAGCGCATCACCTTCCGTGATCGAGAGCTGACCCGGATACCGCTGCGAGATTTCATCGAGGGCCGCGAGGCAGCGCGCATCGCGCTCGATCGCGACCACGCGCTTGGCGCCTTCGAGCAGCAGCGCGCGCGTAAGCCCTCCCGGACCGGGGCCGATCTCGACGACGGTGCGCCCATCGAAGTGCGCCGGCGGCGCGCGCGATGCGGCGCGTCAGATTGAGATCGAGAATGAAATTCTGGCCCAGGCTCTTTTTGGCGTCGAGCTCGTAGCGCCGGATCACGTCGCGCAGCGGCGACAGACCATCGGGGCTGGCGCCGGGTCTCGGGTCTGCATTCGCCTCGCGTCACGGTGCCGCCCTGACTGTTTCACTGACCCGCGCGCGCCGCTCAGCCATGGTCGCGGCAAGCTTGAGCGCTTCGATCAGGCTGCGCGGGCTTGCCATGCCGCGCCCGGCGATGTCGAAGGCCGTGCCGTGATCGGGAGACGTGCGCACGAACGGCAGGCCGAGCGTGATGTTCACGCCGCTGTCGAACGCCAGCGTCTTGAGCGGGATGAGCGCCTGATCATGATACATGGCGAGCACCGCATCGTAGCCCCGCCGCGCCTCGGCATGAAATAGCGTATCGGCCGGGTGCGGTCCTGTGACGGAGAGCCCTTGGCCTCGAAGCTCCTGCACGGCGGGCGCGATGATGTCCTCCTCTTCGGAGCCGAGCGTTCCGGATTCGCCGGCGTGTGGATTGAGACCGGTGACCGCGATGCGCGGAGCCGTCGATGGCGAAATCCCGGCGCAACGCGTCATGCATGATGTGCGCGGTCTCGAGAATGGCGCTGCGCGTGACGAGGGGAGGCACGCGGCGCAGAGGAACATGCACCGTCAGAGGTACAACTCTGAGATCGGCGGAGGCCAGCATCATCACCGGCTTCACCGCGCGCGCAGCGCCGCGGATTTCTGCGAGATGCCCGAGAAACTCCGTGTGGCCGGGATGCGCGAAACCCGCCTGCTGTAGAACACTCTTCGCGATCGGATTCGTCACCACCGCTGCCGCGGCGCCATCGAGAACCGCATCGGTCGCCGCCTCGATGGCGGCGATGACGGCCGGCGCATTGCGTGTGTCGGGAACGCCCGCCCGAACAGCGAGCCGCAAGCGAAAGCGGCACAACCGGAAGCGCTGATGCGAAGGCGCCGACGGCGTCTCTCAAGCTATCGATGCGCGCAATGGGAACGGTTATGCCCGCCGCGCGGCCGCGCGCCTCGAGAGCATCCGGGCAAGCATAGAGCGCAAAGGCCGGCACGCCCGCCGCGGCCCTGTCGCGCCAGGCCATGAGTGCGATCTCGAGACCTATTCCCGCCGGATCGCCCATCGTGAGCGCCAGCGGCTTCGAACGCCGGTCGGCATCGAGGCCCATCAGCGGATCTCTATGGCCGCGTCCTGACGCAGATCCTTGAGGGCTTTTTGCGCCAGAACCTCGAACTCCCTCTGACGCAGCTCGTTCTGGGCATTCTCGCGCTTCGGTCGAGTCCGCCTGGAGCGTCTTGCGCGAGCAAAGGGCCCACAGCTCGACGCCCGATGACGTCACGCTCGCGGGAAGCATATCCCCCTCGCGTCGCATTGAGCAGCAGGCTCCGCGTCGGCTCGGGAATGCTCGATGGCTTGCGTGCGCCGAGATCTTCGAATTTGGCCCGGTCACGGATGCCGCCAGAGCTCGAAATCGTCGCGCAGCCCGAATAGCGCGAGGCGAGGGCGTCGGCCTCCGCGATGCGCTTGGCGATGGCGCCCTGATCGCTTTTCGCAGGCATCGTCAGCGTGATGCGCTGGACCTGCAACTCGACGTCGTCCGAAGATGCGCCGCCGACAGGAGCGTTGGCCACGAACTTGTCGACGTCACGCTCGGTGATCGCAACCATATGGCCGAAGCGCCGGCGCACGACCTCGCGCCATGAAATCTCGGCCTTGAACCGGCTGCGCATGGTGTTGATGTTCGCACCCATGCCCTTCATGTGCTGCGTGAACTGCTCGAGCGTCATCTTGTTGCGCTCGGCGATACCGGTGAGGATCTTGTTGACGTCCTCATCCTCCGCCACGGCATTGAGGCGCTTGGCCTCCTGCAGCTTGATCTTCTCTTCGATCAGCTCGTCGCGCGCCTTGTCGCGCGAGCCGGCCAAAGCCGCGGAGCGGGATTCACGTTTCAAGCCCTCGACCATGTTCTGCTGCAGGCCCTTGACGTACTTGGCCTGCAAGGCCTGCGCTTCCTCCTGCGTCGTCACGTTGTTCTTGCGCAGGAGCTCCTTGAACCTTTCCTGCGTCTTGGGATCCTTGATGATCGCCTTCCAGCGCGCTTCGGCCTTGGCTTTGAAATCGCCGCCGCCGCCTCCACCCTGCAACGCCATGAAGGCCGCACGCTGCTCGATCTCGTAGGCGGTGATGGGCTCGTCATTGACGAGGACGGCAATGGAAAGGCCCGGGCGCGCGCCTTTGTCGTCGTCGGCCGGATCGGCAGCCACAGACTTCTGCGGCTTGGGCTTTGTCGCCGCCGCCTTGGCCGGCTTAGTTGGCTTGGCTGGCTTTGCCGCGGAGGCGGGCTCTGCCTGTGGCGCTCCCGGAAATCCGCCAGCGTCGACCGATAACGCCCGGCATCTGGGCCCATGCGGCGCCGCCAGCGACGGCCCCAGCAAGCCAGAGCATGGCCGCGATAAAACTCGCGGCCCTGACATTGAAGATTGCGCGCTGCATCACACGCATGCGTCTTGTTCTCACTTCCGAGTTCACGAACGACGCCCGGCCAGCCGAACGCCAAATCAGTGCTCGATCAAGCGTGAGCACGGCGGCATTTTACAGGAAAGAGGCGCGCGGCGCACAGCCCATCGGCAAATGACAGTTATCAACACCAACCGTGGCGCCGCCAAGGCACATGGGCGCGGAAACCGGGAGCTTTACTCCGGATTGGCGATTGTCGGCACCGAGCCATCCTCGCCGCCGCCGAAGTTGATGCTGCTGGTCTGATAGTTAAAGCCGCCCAGATGCTTCAGCTCGAACCTCAGCATGACCGTGCGGTCAGGCTCGATACCCTGATCCTCGTCGGTGATGTACGTCTCCGAGTAGGTGGCGCTCAGCATGAAGCATTCGTCGAGATAGGCCAGCTGGATCGAATCCGTGAGCGTCTCATCGGCATCGAGGTCGTACCGGATCGCGCCATGCAGGCTCCAGCGGTTGGTGAGCCGCACGCCGATCGCGCCGATGATGTCCTGCTGTGCCTCCTCGTCGACGAGCGACGGATCCGGCGGGAGCGCCGCATAGGTATAGGTCGCCTGAGCCGACAGCGGACCGTAACTTACGAGGGCGGTCACGTCTTCGCGCGCCAGCGACAGATCGCTCTCGTTGAAGCGGGTCTGCGAGATGAGGCGGAACGAATCCGTCGGCGCCAAGTACGCGGCCAGAATGTAGTCGGAGCGCGTGTTCTCGAGGCCATTATCCGGCGAGAAGACGAACGGCGATGTCGGATCGGTCGCATCGACACGCTCCGCCTCGGCGTAGGCGTTGGTGCCGGAGAGCTGGTAGCTCTGACCGGCGAGGACGCGCGCATGCCCGACCGGCGACTGGAACGTGTACTGGACGCCGACGTTGGCGCGCACGCCGGTCTCCAGCCTGTCGTAGCCCGAGAACTTCGTCGTCTCGAACAGGTTGGTGTCGTCGAACACGAGGCTCTTGGCGTCCTCGTTGGGTTGGGTGCGCTGATTTACGCTGCTGTTGTGCGCCACGATCTGGCCGATGGGCTCGATGACGTGCGACACCGATCCGGTATTCGCGACCCAGGGGTAGGAGACCGTGGCACCGCCGGTCGCCAGACCGCGCGCGAAGGTCTCGTCCGTAAAGGGCTGCAGGGTATCTGGGTCGATATAGTTGTCGACCTGATAGATGTCGCCACGAGCCTCGACGAAGGGCGTATAGGAGATGCCGATGGCGTCCGTGAGCTTGCGGCGCCATTTCACCTCGGTGATGACGCGGTTCATCGTCTGGTCGCGGCCGCTCGCGAAATCCGCGTCCGAGCGTGAGAAGCTCAACGCATTCGAGTGTCCAGGAGAGCTCGCCGCCAAGCACAGGATCGTTGAAGATGTAGTTGTGATCGATGATCGGATGGACGACCGACTCCGCATTCGGCCGTGTCGTTCACGAGCAGTCCGCCGAAATGATACAGCTGCGCCCCGAAGTAGTTGCGGTCGGACAGGCCCTTCAGCCAGACCTGATCGATGCGATCGGTGAGCAGCACGCTGTCGAGCTTGTAGAAGCGGCGGAAGGAGTCGTCGCTCTCGATGGTCACATCCCAACCGAAGTTCCACCAGCTCGAGAGCGAGAAGTTGCCCTTCGTCTCGAGGCTGCCGCGCCAGCCGTCGAGATCGTCTTGGTTCAGGCACTGTGCTCGGGAGGTCGTCGGCGTCCTGGTCGATGCCGGCGAGCTTGATCGAGTACTCGCCGTTGCCGATCTTCTGACGCCAGTCGCCCTGCCACAGCACGCCCTGCTCGGTCATGTAGCGGGGATGGAACGTGAAGTCGTAGCTCGGGCGCCAGCGCGAAATAGTACGGAATCTCGACGAAGGTGCCGAGCTGCTCTGAGTTGCCGTACTCGGGCATCAGGAAGCCGCTCTTCCGCTTCACCGACGGGTCCGGATGCTGGAAGTAGGGCATGTAGAACATCGGCAGGCCATACAGCTCGAACTGGGCATCCTGATAGCTGATCGTCCCAGCGGCCTGGTCGTGGATGATCTTGCGCGCGCCGATACACCAGAGCGGCGGCACGCCGTTCTCGCTCTTACAGGCCGTGAACGTGCCGTTCGAGAATTCGGTGACGTTGCCTTCGCGGCGCTCGGCACGCTCTGCGGTGATGCGCGAGTCATCGCGGGCCACGACCGAGAGCGACTGCACGAAGCCGTCGCGGAAATCGTCCGTCAGCGTGTAGCTGTCGGCGCGGATGACGTTGCCGTTCACGTCCTTGAGCTCGACGTTGCCTGAGGCCGTGAGCGTGTTGGCGCCTTGGTCGTAGATGACCTCGTCGGCCGTCAAGACGTTGTTGTTGTAGAAGATTTCAACGTTGCCCTGCGCGATGACGCGGTTGCCCTTGGTGTCATAGATCAGCTGATCGCCCTGCAGATAGAGGGGCAGGGCCTTGTCCAGCTTTGGCGTTGCGCCGAACACGCCACCTGGGGTTTTGGGGAACGCCGACGGCGTGCTGTCTGCTGCGTTGATCTCGGTTGCACCGAGCACAACCAGCGGAAGTGCAAACGCAGCAAGGCGCACCGCTCCCGTCGCCGCGCGACGCGTAAGCGAGCCCAGAAACTCAGTGCATGTCGCCAGTATGGTCTGCGCAACACGCATCACTCAGCCGTCCTCCTGGTGCATCAGCACCGTCAGCGAGACAAGAATGACCAGGATCACAGGCACCCAGACAGCAGCCCAGGCGGGTGCTAGTCCCGCAGAGCCGACCTGCCGTGAGATCTCCGTGAAAAGGAAGAAACCGAACCCCCCGATCATTCCAGTTACGACCATAGTCTGGATCCCACCCGAGCGGAATGACCGTAACGACACAGTAGCCGCCAAAAAGACCATCGCCGCGCACATCAGAGGGCGGCTCAGCAGGAGTTCGTACTGAACACGCAGCTTCGTAGCCGAAATTCCGGCCTTTTCAGCGACTTGTATGAGGTCCGGAAGCTCCCAGACCGAGACCGAAATAACGGTGCCGAAGGCGTCCGCCACGCGCTCGGGCGAAAGGTAGGTCGAGAGCAGATAGGTATCGAATTTTTCCGGCTCGTTTACCGACCCGCGCGACCACGGCGTCCTTCATCACCCAGTAGCCGTCGCTGAGGTTGGCCGACGCGGCCTCGATGCGCTCCGAGAAGTGCCCTTGAACATCGTAAATGAAAGCGGTGAGGGTCTGCAGGTTGGTGCCGCGCTTGCTGACATATCCGGCATTGAGCACCGATTGGCCATCGAGACCGTCCTGGCGCAGCCAGGCGCCGGAGTTGCCGGCCCGCAAGGCATTTGGATCCCGTCCGAAAGCATCGGCATAAAGCCGTTCCGACTTATCTCGCGCCGCAGCCGCGAGGGGATTGTAGATCGTGACGCTCACGACCCCGAGAAGGAACGCCACCACGATGCCGGGGCCAAGGAACTGCCAGGCCGACATGCCGCCGGCGCGCATGACCGCGAGCTCGCTCTTTCGGCTCAGCATGAGCAGCGCCGAGATCGCACCCACAAGCACGGCAAACGGCAGCAGAATTTCGGTGTAGGCCGGCAGCCTCAGCACCGTGATCCACACCAGCAGCCAGGCCGGAACGCTGCTGCCGCCCTTACCCGCCTGGCGCAGGATCTCGACGAAATCGATCATGAAAATCAAGACCGTACACAGCGCGAAGACGCCGAAGACGGCCGAGAGGAAGCGCATCGCGATGTAGACCGACAATGTCGAGACGCGCGGCATCGCCCTAGCTCCTGAAAGCCGGCATGAGCCGCGACGGCAGGGCCGAGCGCAGGCGCCCGAGCATCGCGCCCGCCGCATCCGCCAGCCGGTCGATCATTTTCGGCGACCGGCCTGGGCGCGCGCCGCGCACGATCAGCACGAGCGAGGTGATGAATACCGGCGATCGGGATGATGTAGAGCAGTGGGAACAGCGAGGCGTTGATGGTCACGAGGTTGTTGACCGCAAGACCGCTGACCCTGAGCCCCACACCCATCGCGAAACACACGCCCATCCGCAAGTTGCGGTTTTGGCGAGTGCTTTGGGCCTGACCGATCATGGCGACTGCCATGAGCGCGAACGCGATAGGATAGAAGGCGCCCGCAAAGCGCTCATGCAACTCGGCCGTGAACCGGCTCGGCTGTTGCTGATAGCTTCGGCTTGTGGGCTCCGGATTGACGAGCTCCCCGAAGTAGCGCTCACGCGGCTTGAGATCGGGAACGTCGGCGGTTTTCTGCTCGAAGCCGTCAAGGTCGACGGCATACTTGTCGAAGGCGATGATCTGCGTGTCCTTGCCCTTGGCCGAGCGCAGGATGTGCCCGTCGGTCATGATCAGATACGAGCCGCCAGGTTGCTCGACGATGAACCCATGCTCGGCAAGATAAGACTGTATCTGCTCGGAATTCCGGGCGTCATGCATGATGAGCCCGCTGAGCTCGCCATTGAGGGCCCGGTCGCGGATATGGAACGTCAACCCCTTCTCCGGGCTTGAGAAACGGCCGGGTTGAATGACCTGGGTCAAGAGGTCCGTCCTGACGTCCACGATGATCTCGCGCAGGAGCTTGAGGCTCCACGGCATCGCGACGTGATTGACGAACGAAACGAACACCGCAACCACCAGCGCCAGCGCCACGACAGGTCGCGTGACCGTCCAGGCCGTCGCACCCGACGCTGTGAGCACGATAATTTCGCTGTCGCTGTTCAGGCGGTTGAGGGTGTGAATTACGGTGATAAGCAGGGCGAAGGGGGCGATGACGGCGACGAAGTTCGGCAATCCGAGCGTCGTCATCTTGATCAGCGTCAAGGCGCTCTGGCCCATCGACGTTACGACGTTGAGCTCGCGCAGTGCGAGCGAGATCCAGACGATGCCCGTAAGCGACAGCAGGATCAGCAGCAGCGCACTGCCGGTCTGCCTGAAGACATATCTCGAGAATATGGTCATTCGGTCGGGCGCGCTCGGCTACGGATCAAGGCAACAGCTCGTCGTGAGCCCGGGATTGACGCCGCGATTGCACCGCTCGACGAACGGCGGCGCTTATTGAGCCTAATCCCATGGCACGGTGGCGGAAATTCGGCCGCTGCCAAGACCCTAGGCGCAGCGCGCATCCCCCCTCCGACACCACCTTGGCATATCTGCAACCGCGCCAAAAGCACCGCGACACCGAATGGGGGCTCCCGCCACGTCGCTTCGGGGCTCGGAGCAGGGCGAAATTAAGGATGCTGAAGGACTTCCCGAGCGCGTGGCGCTTGCACTTCTAAC
Source organism: uncultured Alphaproteobacteria bacterium (assembly GCA_963831345.1). Classification (GTDB taxonomy): domain Bacteria; phylum Pseudomonadota; class Alphaproteobacteria; order Rhizobiales; family Hyphomicrobiaceae; genus Hyphomicrobium_C. Next base: position 50,614 of record CAWHPZ010000029.1, on the reverse strand, counting down.
GCGAGCGTCTAAGTTCTGGCCCGAAGACCGACATCCCCGACCAGCACCGACACGGGCCCGTGACGCCGGCCGTCACGCCGTGATGTGAACCCTGTTTTGCCGGCGCGGGCCTAGCAGAGCGGCGCACCAGCCGCGAGGGGCACGTGTCGACGTCAACGTCCACGGAGCCCTTGAGCGAAAATGTCCAGTCCCCTCGAAATCGAATTTGCCACCCTGTCGGCAGCGCCTCAGTCCGTCTCAGCCGTGTTCGTCGCCCACGACCTCGGCCTCGGAGCCACCGTTCAGGCTCTCAACACCAAGGCAGGCGGCATTCTGCTGAAAGCCGCCGAGGCCGCCGAGTTCAAGGGCAAGGCCAAGACATCATTCGAGGTTCTTGCTCCGCCGAAGCTCGACCTGGCGCGCCTCGTCGTTGTCGGAACCGGCAAGACCTCGGACAAGGACGAGACCGAGTGGGCGAACCTTGGCGGCTATGCGCTGGGACAGGTCACGGCCCGCAAGACGTCGCAGGCGAGCTTCATCGTCGACCCTCCGGCGAAGGCAAATCCGACCTCATCGCGGCGAGCCTGGCTTACGGCGCTCTGTTGCGTCACTACCAGTTCAAGAAATACCTCACCAAGAAGAAGACGTCCGACGAAGCCAAAGAGGCTAACGGCAACGGCACGCCCACGAAGGACGGCCTTGAGCGGCTCGTCATTCACTGCGCCGACCCCGACAAGGCGCGCGCCGCATTCGAGCCCAAGCGCGCTCTCGCCGTCGGCATCTACTTCGCCCGCGATCTCGTCAACGAGCCCGCCAACGTGCTGGGCCCGGTCGAGTTCGCCGATCGCGTCAAGGAGCTCGAGACGTATCGGGCTCGAGGTCGAAATTCTCGACGTCGAGGCGCTGACCGAGCTGAAGATGAGCACGCTGCTGTCGGTGGCGCAGGGCAGTGTGCGTCCGGCCCGCGTCGCCATCATGCAGTGGCACGGCGCCAAGTCGAAGCGCGCCAAGCCGCTCGCCTTCATCGGCAAGGGCGTCGTGTTCGATACCGGCGGCATCTCGATCAAGCCGGCCGCCGGCATGGAGGACATGAAGGGCGACATGGGCGGCGCCGCCGCGTCGTCGGCCTCATGCAGGCGCTGGCCGAGCGCAAGGCCAACGTCAACGCCGTCGGCATCATCGGCATCGTCGAGAACATGCCGTCGGGCTCGGCCATGCGCCCGGGCGACATCGTCGCGTCGCATGTCGGGCCAGACGGTCGAGATCCTCAACACCGACGCCGAGGGCCGGCTCGTACTGGCCGACGTGCTCTGGTACGCGCAGGAGCGCTTCAAGCCGCGCTTCGTCATCGATCTCGCGACGCTCACCGGCGCCATCATGGTGGCGCTCGGCAAGGAGTACGCCGGCCTCTTCGCCAACGACGACAAGCTCGCCGACGCATCTCCTGGCGGCCTCGAAGACGACGGGCGAGAAGATCTGGCGCATGCCGCTCGACAAGGCCTACGACAAGATGCTCGACAGCAAGAATCGCCGACATGAAGAACATCGGCGGGCGCTGGGGCGGCGCCTGCACGGCCGCGGCCTTCATCAAGCACTTCATCAAGAAGGACATGCCCTGGGCGCATCTCGATCATCGCCGGCACGGCCATGGACGCGCCGCAAGCTCCGAGATCAACACCGAGCTGGGGATCGGGCTGGGGCGTCCAGCTGCTCGATCGGTTCGTTGCCGACAACTTCGAGCGCGGCGACAAGTAATCAGGACGGCGATCCGCGGGGAGAACACCTCGCGGATCATTTCGCCGTAAGTATATTGTTAATCCGCCATCTCAGACGCACATATTTTCCATAATATATATTATGCGAATGACGTATCGGGCCGAAGTGGCGGCGGGCAAACTCCGACCACGCCTGCAAAACCGCAAACGCCTGTTTCATCCAGGCCTCGTTTCCAGCCGCGGGCGTCCACGTTGACAGACCGCGCAATCCCCGGCGCGCAAAATGCTTGAGCAATTCCCGCCAATCGAGCCTTACGCCCGCGGATTGCTGGACGTGGGCGACGGACATCAAATCTATTGGGAGAGCTGCGGCAACCCCAACGGAGTGCCTGCGCTCTACCTGCATGGCGGTCCCGGCAGCGGCTGCACAGCCGGCCAACGAAGGTTCTTCGACCCAAGCCGCTACCGTGTCGTGCTGTTCGATCAGCGAGGAGCCGGCCGCTCCCTCCCCTCGGCGGGCAAACCGCGCGCCGACCTCAGCGCAAATACCACTCACAATCTCATCAGCGACATAGAGGCCCTGCGTGAGCTGCACGCCGTGGACAGCTGGACCGTCCTCGGCCTGTCGTGGGGCTCGACTCTTGGGCTTGCCTACGCGCAGGCGCATCCGGCTCGCGTCCGCGCCTTGGTTCTCTGCTTCGTCACCACCACGTCGCGCCGTGAGGTTCAGTGGATGACCGAGGATGTCGGGCGCATCTTTCCGGAGGAATGGGAGCGCTTCGCCGGCGCTGTCCCCGGTTACTTGAGACACCTCAATTTGGTCGACGCCTATGCGACCCTGCTCGCCGATCCGGATCCCGCCGTTTGCGATCACGCGGCACAGGCGTGGTGTGCATGGGAGGATGCCCACGTTTCATTGACGCCCGGGCACGCACCCAACCCGCGTTTTCAGGACGCGGAGTTTCGACTCTGTTTCGCACGGCTCGTCACTCACTATTGGCGGCACGCGGCTTTCCTGGAGGAGAACCAGCTCATTCGCGACGCCGCCAAGCTCAATGGCATTCCAGGCGTGCTGATCCACGGCCGCTACGATGTCAGCGGACCATTGATCACGGCCTGGCAGCTTCACCAGCGATGGACGTCGAGCCGGCTGCATATCCTCGACGACGCCGGGCACGGCGGAGGCAGGGAATTCATGCCTTTGGTGGTTGGCGCGTTGAACAACTTCGCCGATCCGTGAGCCGCGAATGTATCTCCCGTCCGGCCCGTTACGGGAGATGCCGCTCTGCGGCGCGGACACAGGACGCGATCACCGCCGCATAGACCGACGCCACGAACCCCGACAGCACGTTGACGCTGACGAACACACCCACGACCCGCGCCCACTCCTTGTCGAGCCCGAGCGACAGGAGCGTCACGATGAAATCGTCGAAGGCCTGCTTGAGCTGAAAAAAGAGCTCGCTCACCTGGCTGATGCTCGGCTTCTCGGGCAGCTCCCAAACGAGCTTCCAGCCGATCTCCCCTACCGTCGCATGCGCGATGAGGCCGAGCGCACCTGCCACCGCCAGCCCCGCCGAGAACAGCAGACCCAGCGGTGGCCCCAGCCGGAAGAACCCCCAGCGCGACGGATGCGCCGCAAATTTGATCGAAAGCGCCCTGAGCACGCTCGCGCCGAGATAGACCGTCACGCCGAAGATCACCGACACCCAGAACAGGCGATCGTGATCCGTGCCGGCGAACGTGAACAGCGCCGCGAGACCGGCCAGCACGCCCTTCATCAGCGCTTCGACGAAGCCCACGAACGGCACGAGCACGAAGCGAAGCCCCTGCACCCGCTCGAAATAGAACGGCAGCTCGTTGCGCAAGCGCGCCGACTCGAGACTGAGACCAAGCAGGAACGCAAGCAGCGCCGTCCCGGCCGCAAACCAGAACGGGTACGTGTAGCCCAGCGCCGCGATGCCGGCCACGGCCGCAATCTCGGCCGCCATGATGACCGCGTTCAAGAAAATACGAATGACGATCATGTGCGGCGCGTCCCCTCGCCCCCAAGACGGAGCGAGATTAGGCACAGTTGGCCGTGAAGAGAACTGGCGCGAGCAAAAGAACTCTCGCTGTTGCCCGTTGCCTGCTGTCGCTCTCGATCAGTCCGCGAGCGACACGGTCGTCTCCGGCTTGCAGTGAGGCTCGCCCGTCCGCACCAGCGTTGTCTGGAATGGGAATGAGCGCCGGAACATGCGGAACTCCCCGCCGGTATCGCCGATGATGTCGAGGGAAGGTTTCCCGTCCGGTGTCCCCGAACCTAGAAACGCGCGCACGACATAGGGCTCCGTACCCTTGGCCAGCTCGAGCTTGCCTTCAAAGGATGCCCGGCCAGGCTCGGTCTTGCCCTTGTCGAGCCTCAAAGCGGTCGCGCCGCAGCGATCCTCCTTGCCGAGCTCGATCCCGCACCAGCCGTCGCCGCAGGCGACGACGTCGAGCCTGAGCAGGCAGGAGCCGCCGGCTCCGGCGCAATTTTCACTCGCCTTGGTATCGAAGTACGAAGATCCTTCCCACCGGCCCGAGAGGTCACCCCCCGACAGATCTCCCGACGAAACGCTGGGCTGAGCCTCCCCCGCCTTCTCGTCTGCCGCCGCTGGGCCCGCGATCGCCAACACCGCCGCGGCCAGGACACAAAACTGAGCCACACTTGATCTCGCCCGCACACCGGACCTGATCATGACTTCTCTTCGAACCTCCGACTGATGACAATAAACGCCAGAGAACCAGCTACGCCCGGCGAATTTGTGTCCCCGCTAGTGTGATAATCGAGAAGGCCGCTCAACGCCCAGCCGCACATGAAAACGAATTTCGCGATCAGGACACTAGGGCGCGTCTCAGTCCCGCGACTGGCGTATAGCGCGCTCGCGGTTGCGTTTGTCTTACTGGCACTCCCGACCGGTCTCGTGGCGCTGGGTGAAGGCGCGGGCCACCTGTCCCTGCCGTTCAATTTACACCTCACCGATCAGCGTCTCCCCGGCGTGTTCAAGCTTCACATGCTGGCTTCGGGCGCAGTTCTCGTTCTCATCCCGCTTGTGATCGCCGTGCGCCGCTATCGGCGCTGGCATCGTCCGCTCGGCCGCATCACGGCGGTCTTGGTCGTGCTGGGAGCGCTGAGCTCCTTCCCCGTCGCCTGGGAAAGCTCGTCCGTCACCATGGCACGTGCGGGCTTCGCCGCTCAGGGCGTCGCCTGGCTGTCGCTCATCGTTGCCGGCGTAATCGCAATTCGGCGCAAGGACATGCAGCGTCACGCCGAACTGATGCTGGCCATGGCCGCCGTGGCCTCCGGAGCCATCTGGGTGCGCCTGACCACGGCCGTGGCGACGTCCTATGACCTGCCGTTCGATGCCATTTACGGCTGCGCCGCATGGGCCGGATGGATCGTGCCGTGGGCCCTCGTCAGCATCGCCGGAACCGGCATGCTCACCGGCGGCCCCGCCCGGGCGTCCAAGCGTCCTCTCGCCTCGGGCCCTAGCCTCACCTAGTGTGCCGCCGTCACATCGAGACCGCGAGCCCCACCATGACACCGTCACGCGACATTTCACGCCTCATCGAGATCATGGCAGCCCTGCGCACGCCTGTTACCGGCTGCCCGTGGGATATCGAGCAGACGTTCGAGACCATCGCGCCCTACACGATCGAGGAAGCCTACGAGGTCGCCGACGCCATCCAGCGCGGCGATCTTTCCGACCTCAAGGACGAGTTGGGCGATCTCCTGCTGCAGGTCGTCTATCACGCCCGCATGGCGGAAGAGGCCAAGGCCTTCGCCTTCCCCGATGTCGTCGAAGCCGTGACGACGAAAATGATCCGCCGCCACCCGCATGTCTTCGGCGACGCGGACGCCCGCGCGGCCGGAGCCGCCAAGGGCCAGTGGGACAAGATCAAAGCGGAGGAGAAAACCGCCAAGGCCGCCGCATCCGCTGCATCGAGCGCGCCGAGCCTTCTCGATGATGTGCCCGTTACGCTTCCTGCTCTGACCCGCGCCACCAAGTTGCAGAACAAAGCCGCCAAGGTCGGCTTCGACTGGCCGTCGCTGGCGCCGGTGTTCGAAAAGCTCGAGGAGGAGATCCGCGAGCTCGAGGAGGTGGCCCTTCCCGCAGATCCGCGCGGCAAGGCGCGTGACGCGAGCCCGGAGACGCGCGCCAAGGTCGAGGAGGAATTCGGCGACCTGCTGTTCGTCATGGCGAACGTCGCACGCCACCTCGACATCGATCCGGAGGCGGCGCTGCGGGGAGCAAACCAGAAGTTCGTCCGCCGCTTCCGTTACATCGAGGCTGGCCTCGCTGCCGCTGGAAAAACGCCGGAGCAGTCCTCGCTCGCCGAGATGGATGACCTCTGGGACGAAGCCAAGGCCAAGGAGCGGAAATAACCGGGCCTATTACGTCGGATTGCGCCCGCCCTCGTCGCGGATGAACAGCGACACGTGCTCCGGCTGCACACCGAGCCCGAATGCGCGCGCCGGGATGTATCGCAAGAAGGGGAGCCATGCCACCGCACGAATGAAAAGCGGAGGCTTCGATTTCCCGCCCGGTCCCGCAAGCGCCGGCGCGATGATGCTGTTCTGCATGAGCACCTGCAGCTTCTGCGTAATCCGGGTCGGGAAGGCACGCCGCGTCTGCACGGCACGCAAATGGTCCGTCGTCACCGATCCCTTGGCGAACTCAGGCGCCAGAATGTTCGCGGCCGCCACCGCATCCTGAATGGCGAGGTTGATGCCGACGCCGCCGACGGGCGACATGGCATGCGCCGCATCGCCGATGAACAGTAGGCCGGGCTTGTACCAGTTGGTCAGCCGGTCGACGCGCACGGTCAAAAGCTTCACGTCGTCCCATGAGCGGATTTCGCGCCATGCGGTCGGCGAGATACGGCGCGGCCTTGGCCACGCCCTGCCTGAAGGCGTCGATGCCCACGGCATGCACTTTTCCAAGCGTCCCTTTCGAGATCACATAGGCGAGCTGCCAATACGTGTTCCTGTTGATCATCACCAGGATGCGGCCCGGATCGAACCGTCCCATCGTGTCCGTGGGATCGCTCTCCGTCCGCGAGATGCGGAACCACAGCACGTCCATGGGCGCGCCGACCACCTCGATATGCAGCCCCGACTCCTTGCGCAGAACGGACCCGCGGCCGTCAGCGCCGACGACGAGATCGGCATGAATCTCGATCGGCCCATCAGGGGTTGTCGCCGTGACCCCCGTAACCCGCCCGTCATTTTCTATGAGCCCCGTCACCTCGCACTGCACGCCGAGGGTGAAGCTGGGATAGCGCTGGGCCTCGTCCACCAGAAAGCTGAGGAAATCCCATTGCGGCATCATCGCGATGTAGGGTGCCCGAACCGGAAGATGCGTCAGGTCCGCCAGCTCGGTCCGGAACTCGCCGAACTGCACCGCGAGCTTCTCGACCTTGTTGTGCGGCAGCTCGAGAAAGCGATCGAGCAGACCAAGCTCGCCCATCACCTCCATCGTCGAGGGATGAACGGTATCGCCGCGAAAATCGCGCAGGAAATCAGCGTGCTTCTCCAGCACGATGACCTGAACCCCGGCGCGCGCCAGCAGATAGCCGAGCATCAGCCCGGCCGGCCCGCCGCCCGCGATACAGCATTGCGTCTTCTGACGAGCTCATGTCACTGGACCCTCCCGCGTCGGCGACGCCAGACCTACCGCTTACTACGGATACGTCAATGAGACCCGCAGCTGCGCAGCTCATTGCAACAGCCGCAGTCTTCTTCTCGGAGGCGATGCGCACGCGCACTACGATAGTTCCATCGTCGTCCGCGTTTCGCGCGCGATGACATGCGCGTTCTCGTACAGCCAGGCAGCATGCGCCCTTCGCGCGCCGGAACGTTGAGCGCCAGGAACTCGTCAGCCGCCCCGAGCCGCCGATCGATGCGCATCGAGCAGCGCATCGACGCCTTCGCCCGTCACCGCCGACGTCAGCACCGGCTTTACCTCGCGGAAACGGGCCGCCGCCATCGCAGCCTCGCGCGCCTCGGGCGCTGAGCAGATCGACCTTGTTCCACACTTCGAGGATGTGGCCGTCGACCGGCAGCGTATCGATGCCGAGGTCGGCGAGAACGGTCTCGACGTCCCGCGCCTGCGCTTCCGTCTCGGCATGCGCGATGTCGCGCACGTGCAGGATGAGATCGGCTTCGATCACCTCTTCGAGCGTGGCGCGGAAGGCGGCGACGAGAAGCGTCGGCAGGTCCGAGATGAAGCCGACCGTATCCGACAGGATGATGCGCCGGCCCGACGCCGAGCCGCACTTCGCGCATGGTCGGATCGAGCGTCGCGAACACCTGGTCCGCCGCATAGACGCCCGCGCCCGGCAGATGCGATTGAACAGCGTCGACTTGCCGGCGTTGGTGTAGCCGACGATGGCGACGATCGGATACGGCACCTTGCGCCGGCCCTTGCGGTGCAGCTCGCGCGTTCGCACGACGCCTTCGAGCTCCGCGCGGATGGCGATGATGCGCTCCTCCAGCATGCGCCGGTCGAGCTCGATCTGCGCTTCACCGGGGCCGCCGAGGAAGCCGCGTCCGCCGCGCTGGCGCTCGAGATGGGTCCAGGCGCGCACCAGGCGGCCCTTCTGGTAGGAGAGATGCGCCAGCTCGACCTGCAGCCGGCCTTCACGAGTTCGTGCGCGCCGCCCGAAGATTTCGAGAATGAGCCCGGTGCGGTCGAGCACCTTGGCGTTCCAGGCGCGCTCCAGATTGCGCTGCTGCACGGGGCTGATGGCGTGGTCGACGATGACGAGACCGGCGCCGAGGTCTGTCGATGCGGGCCTTGAGCTCTTCGACCTTGCCCGTCCCGAACAGTGTCGACGGCTTCGGGGTTGGCACCGGCACGACCGCGCTGTCGGCGATCTCGAGATCGATCGCCTCGGCAAGGCCGACGGCTTCTGCGAGACGATCGTGCGGAGAATGCATTGAGGGCTGGGGCCGCGCGGCGCCGTCGGAGCCGTTCTGAACCGGCTGTCTCGTCCGCGTCAGGACCGGAACGAGCACCACGGCGCGCATAGCTTCAGCGCGCTCGGACGGTTCACCGTTCGAGCCGCCACCCTTCTGCGGTCCATCAGTGTTTTTGATAACGTCGCCGATCTGTGACTAACGCCTTACTGTCCGTCTGCCGGCTCCGCTTCCATCAGATGGACGGGAGCACCGGGCATGATGGTCGATATCGCATGCTTATACACGAGCTGCGAGTGACCGTCGCGGCGCAAGAGAACACAGAAATTATCGAACCAGGTGACGATCCCTTGCAGCTTGACGCCATTGACGAGGAAAATCGTGAGCGGCGTCTTGCTCTTTCGGACGTGGTTCAGGAACGTGTCCTGAAGGTTCTGTGCGCGATCTGCGGCCATTTTTGTTCGCCTCTTTTTTTGCCTCTTTGCGGACCTTGGATTGTCCAGTTCAGACCAAGCCAGAAGTCCCAATCAGCCGCCTGCTTTTAGGGAGTTCGACGCGGGGGGAGCGAGCTAAGTTTCAAGGTTTCGACAACAATATGCGGCCCGCTTCTATCGGGCAACACACAGATTTCACTATAAACTTGAGACGCGAGAAATCTCAGCAAACTGGTGAAATTTTGAGCGTAGGAGCCGCGTCATTTCGCCCGGGCATCCATTAGCAATCGGCGTCCCATCAATATGCACGACGGGCATAACAGTTCCGGATGCAGACGTTATAAATGCTTCACGCGCGGCCTTCGCTTCGTCAACCCGGAATGGCCTCTCGATCACCGGGATATTTTCCCGATTGAGAATGTCCATCAGCGTCTTTCGCGTGACGCCCGGCAGGATGGCACGGCCGTTCGGACGTGTGATGACGGTGCCGGATGCATCGACGATCCAGGCGTTGCTGGACGCACCCTCGGTCACGAAGCCCTCCTGGTCGAAGAACCAAGCCTCGCTCGCGCCCGCGCGCGCCGCCTCGTCCTTGGCGAGGCAGGCCGGCAGCAGCATCACGGTCTTGATATCGCAGCGGCCCCAGCGCACGTCAGGCGCCGTTATGACGGAGATGCCGGCGTTGGCTCGCGCCTCGCGTTTGGCATCATCCACGCGCCGGGCGAGACAGACGAGCGTCGGAGGCACGTCACCGGCGGGAAGGCGAAGTCTCGCGGCGCGGCCCCGCGCGAGACTTGTAGATAGAGCAATCCCGTTCGCACGCGATTGCGCTTGATGACCTCGCGCATGACGAGGCCCAAGCGCGCGCCGCGACATCGGACGCTCGATGCGAAGCTCGGCCAGCGAGCGTTCGAGGCGATCCATGTGCCGGCCCTCGTCGATCAGCCGGCCGTCGAGGATCTCGCACACTTCATAGATGGAATCGGCGAATTGAAACCCGCGGTCCTCGGCGTGAACGCCGGCCTCCGCATAAGGCAGATAGCGACCGTTCACGTAGATTACGCGTGTCATCGAATGCTCCGCAGGCGGCGGCCCTCAGCGTGCGCCCGGAGAAGCAGAATCGCCCTCCGGCAGGACGCACGATGGATCGAGGGCTCAGGCCGTCTTGACCTCATTACCGCGCTGATCCGACGAAACGCCGAGCGCGCGCAGCTTCCGGTGCAGCGCCGAGCGCTCCATGCCGACGAACTCCGCCGTGCGCGAGATGTTGCCGCCGAAGCGGTTGATCTGCGCCAGGAGATATTCGCGCTCGAAGATCTCGCGCGCCTCGCGCAGCGGCAGGCTCATCAGATGCTCGGCGCCGCCGTTGACCGGCAGCGGCACGTTGGAGCCGATCTCCTCCGGGCAGCATGTCGGCCGTGATGACGGCGGTGGGATCGCCGCCTGCGAGGATCATCAGACGCTCGATGTTGTTCCTGAGCTCGCGCACGTTGCCCGGCCAGTCGTGCGCCTGAAGCACGGCGATCGCGTCCTCGCCGATGCGCCGCGGCGCGAGCCCCGAGGCGTGCGACAGCTGGCCGACGAAGTACTGGATGAGATCGGGAATGTCCTCGCGCCGCTCGGCAAGGCCCGGCACGCGCAGCGGCACCACGTTGAGGCGGTGATAGAGATCCTCGCGGAAGCGCCCCTCGCTCATGTCGCGCTCGAGGTCGCGGCTGGTCGACGAGACGATGCGCACGTCGACCGAAACCTTCTGCGCTCCGCCGAGGCGCTGGAACTTCTGCTCGACGAGAACGCGCAGCACCTTGCCCTGCGTTTCGAGCGGCATGTCGGCCACTTCGTCGATGTAGAGCGTGCCGCCGTGCGCCTCTTCGAGCGCGCCGACCTTGCGCGGCCCACCCGAGCGGTCCTCGGTGCCGAACAGCTCCTCCTCGACGCGGTCCGGCGCCATCGAGGCCGCGTTGAGCGACGATGAACGGCCCGTCGGCGCGCTGCGATTTCTGATGCAGGAGGCGCGCGGCGAGCTCCTTGCCTGCGCCCGACGAGCCGCGGATCAGGATGCGGCTGTTGGTCGGCGCCAGGCGATCGATGGCGCCTCGCAGCTGGTTGATCGCCGCCGACTTGCCGACCATCTCGGCCGAGACCGTCGAGCGCTCCTTGAGCTCGCGCACCTCGCGCTTCAGCTGCGAGGCTTCGAGCGCGCGCAGCGTCACGAGCACGAGGCGGTCGGCCTTGAACGGCTTCTCGATGTAGTCGTAGGCGCCGCGCTTGATGGCCGTGACGGCGGTCTCGATGTTGCCGTGGCCCGAGATGATCACCACCGGCAGATCCGGATAGGTCCGCTTGATGACGGACAGCACCTCGAGCCCGTCGAGCCGGCTGCCCTGCAGCCAGATGTCGAGGATGACGAGCTGCGGCCGCCGCTCCTCGATGATGCGCAAGCGCCTCGTCGCTGTCGCGCGCCAGCGCGCGTCCGGTGGCCCTCGTCCTCGAGGATGCCGGCTACGAGCTCCCGGATGTCGGCCTCGTCGTCGACGATCAGGATATCTGCAGCCATGCTCATGCTCCTCAGAGTAACGTCATCAATGAGCCGTGCTGCTGGCATCGGCGGTTCGGTCTGAATTAGGTGCGGCATTCGCCGGCCGCGTCGGCTGTCAAGGATCGACAGCGGCAGGCTGATGCGTGACGCGCGCGCCTGTTGTCCGTCCGGCGCCGGAGGGGCGTCGTCGAGAAGAAGCTCGCCGCCGTGCTGCTCGGTGATTTTCTGCACGATGGCGAGGCCGAGCCCCGTTCCCTTGTGTCCCTTGGTCGTGACATAAGGCTCGAGCAGGCGGGCGCGGTTCTGCTTCGGAAGGCCGGGGCCGTTGTCGATGACGTCGATGGCCAGCATGTTGCTCTCGCGGCGGACCTTCACCTCGACGCGGCCCTTCCGTTCGTCGCTGCCGCCGGCCGCGGAGCCGGTCTCGACGGCCTCGGTCGCGTTCTTGACCAGGTTGGTCACCGCTTGCGTCAGCAGGCGGCGGTCGAAGGACGCGAGCACCGGCTCGGGCGGCAGCTCGAGCGCGTACGAGACGCTCGCGTGGCCTTCGCGGAACAGGACCACCAGGCTCCTGCACCGCATCGCGCAGGTCGCTCATCTCCATCACGGGCTTCGGCATGCGCGCGAACGAGGCGAACTCGTCGACCATCGTCTTGATGTCGCCGGCCTGCCGCTCGATGGTCGTCCGTGAGCTTGTCGAACGTCTCGCGATCTTCGGTGATGACCTTGCCGATACTTGCGCCGGATGCGCTCGGCCGAAAGGATGTATCGGCGTCAGCGGATTCTTGATCTCGTGCGCGATGCGGCGCGCCACGTCGGCCCAGGCCGAGGTGCGCTGGGCGGACGACGAGCTCGGTCACGTCGTCGAACGTCACCACCGACCCGACGTCGCCGGGCCCGGCCTGCTCGCGCGTCACGCGCACCGCAAACGCCCGCTCCTCGCCGCCGATCGTGACGGCGATTCTCCTGCGAGCCTCGCGACTTGTGATGCGGCTCTTCGCGCTTTTCGAGCGCGGGCGCCGAACATGGGCAGGACGTCCGCGATCTTCTTGCCGGCCACGTCCGCTTCCGACATCTGCAGCAGCTGCTCGGCCGCGCGCGATGACGAGCGTGATGCGATCCTGGCTGTCGAGACCGATGACGCCCGCCGAGACGCCCGACAGCACCGCCTCCATGAAGCGGCGGCGGTCGAGCAGCTGCTCGTTGGCCGTCACGAGCGCGTCGCGCTGATGCTTCGATCTCGCGCGTCATGGTGTTGAAAGTTGTAGATAGCCGCCGCAGGTCGCCCTCGCCGCGCTGCTCCGGCAGCTCCACCTTGAGATTGCCGCGCGAGACCTCCTGCGCCGCCGCGATCAGGCGGCGGATGGGCGCCACGAACCGGCTCGGCGAACCACAGGCCGCACCCAGATCGCGGCCAGCAGCGCCGGTCATCGAGATCATCAGTGTAGATGAGGCCGTGCGCGAGCTTGAGCCCGCCGCGGGCGCGTCGCAGCCGGTTGAATTCGTCGACGCTCTGCTCCGTGCGCTGCAGATGCCCCATGACCTTGGGGCTGAGCTCGCGCGTCGACGTAGAGATAGCGTCCGGATATCTCTGCAGCTTGGCGATCGCCGCGACGCTGGAAGGTTGCCAGCGGGCGTCAGCAACGGCACCTGGCCGGCCTCGCGGCCTGCGCCATCGCGCTCAGCGGCGGCAGGGACGTAACGGCAGCTTCTTGTCCTCGAGCACCGCGCGATGACGACGCGCCGTTGCTGTCGATGACATAGGCGGCCGGCAGATCGCGCAGGCCCGCCTGCGCCATGACGTGTCGCTGGAACTCAGTGGAGTCGCCGGCTTGATCTGATCGGCGGCCGGCATCGATATCGCGCACCATGTTGACGATATCGGTGCGGATCAGCTGGCCGTGCTCCTCGACGTAGGCCTTCGCGACGTCGCAGCGAGTTCGAGACGATGGCGCGCGTGCGGTCCGAGAACCAGCCGTCGAGCGAGCGCGAGAAGGTGGTCGTCGCGGCGACCGCCAGCAGCATGGCGGGCAGCGCGGCGATGATCGAGAACAACAGCGACGATGCGCATGTGCAGCCGCGCGCCCGGCGAGCTTGGCGCGCCAGGCGCGCCACATGCCGATGCCCTGCCACGCGATGACGGCGATCATGGCGGTGATGAGCACGACGTTGAAGAACAGCGCCGTCAGCACCACCTCGTTGCGCGGCGCGATCGGCGTCAGGCCGGTGAGAATGAGATAGGTCGCAAGCGCCGAGACGAGCGACAGCACACCACCACGAGGCCGGTCCAGAACGCGCGGTCGCGTGAGGTCGAGGAGCGGCGACATGGCCCCCTCGAGACCCCCGTCCGTCGCGGGCCTGGTAGCTTCGCCGGCCATGACATCCTTTCCGTGCCTGGGCTCTGATGTGCAACGACCCGTTCCGCAGGTGCGGCTCCCAGTCCTCAGCGGGGCTGGAAAGCCACGTTGATCCGGAAATGGGGTGAAGCGTCGCGAGCACAAGTGATAGCCAAACTGTGACATTCTCGCGACAAAGAATGCGCCTTTTGGTGATTTTGGCTCACAATAAGCTGGGCATATTGGCCGCACCGGCCGATCCCGCCGCGAAGCGGCGAAGTTGCGAAAATCGCCTTAAAAGCCCGCGGAGTCGCCTTATCTAGGGCATCGGCGTCCGGAAAACGCGGATGTCCAGCGCCTTGATGCGGCTGCGCAAAGTGTTGCGATTAAGGCCTAACAGCTCGGCGGCGCGAATTTGGTTGCCGCGCGTCGCCGCCAGCGCCGCCGACAGCAGCGGATGCTCCACCTGCCGGATCACGCGGTCGTAGAGGCCCGGCGGAGGCAGCTCCTTGCCGAAGCCCGCGAAATATCGCGCCAGGTAGCGCTCGACCAGCTCGCGAGAAATCCTTGGGCTCGCCATCGTCCGAGTCGACGAACGCTGTCGGCAGCACCTCGGCCAGCTCCTGCTCGATGATCTGCAGCGTCAGCGTATCCTGCGTGTAGAGCGCGCCGACGCGGCGCACGAAGTTCTCGAGCTCGCGCACGTTGCCCGGCCACGGATGCGCCTTGAGGCGATCGATGGCGGCCGTCTCGATGGATTTCTGGCCGAGGCCTTCGCGCGCCGCCTGGCGCAGGAAGTGGCGCACGAGATCGCCGATGTCCTCGGCACGCTCGCGCAGCGGCGGAATGCGCAGCGGCACGACGTTGAGGCGATAGAAGAGATCCTCGCGGAACAGGCCCTGCTGGATCTGCGATGCGCAGATCGCGGTGCGTGGCGGCGATGATGCGCACGTTGGTCTTGATCGGCGTGCGCCCGCCGACGGTTGTGTATTCGCCCTGCTGCAGCACGCGCAGAAGGCGCGTCTGCGCCTCGAGCGGCATGTCGCCGATCTCGTCGAGGAACAGCGTGCCGCCTTCGGCCTGCTCGAAGCGGCCCTGCGTGCGCGTCTGAGCGCCGGTGAAGGCGCCCTTCTCGTGGCCGAACAGCTCGCTCTCGATCAGCTCGCGCGGAATGGCGGCCATGTTGATGGCGACGAACGGGCCCTGGCGGCGCTTGCCGTAGTCGTGCAGCACGCGCGCGACCAGCTCCTTGCCGGTGCCGCTCTCGCCCTGGATCATGACCGTGAGATCGGTCTGCGTCAGGCGGGCGAGGGCGCGATAGATCTCCTGCATGGCCGGCGAGCGGCCGATGAGCGGCAGCTCCTCGCCTTCCATCTCGGCGACGGCTGCGCGCAGGCGCCGTCCCTGGCCTGCACAGCGCGCGGCCGACGACCGCCACGACCTCCGAGAGATCGAAGGGCTTCGGCAGATATTCGTAAGCGCCCTTCTCCGCCGCCGTAAGCGCCGTCATCAGCGTGTTCTGCGCGCTCATGACGATGATCGGCAGATCGGGGCGCACCTTCTTGATGCGCGGGATGAGATCGAAGGCGTTCTCGTCCGGCATCACGACGTCGGTGATGACGACATCGCCTTCGCCCTGGCTGACCCAGCGCCAGAGCGTCGCGGCATTGCCGGTCGCGCGTGGCGCGTAGCCGGCCCGCGCCAGCGCCTGATTGAGCACCGTACGGATCGCGGTATCGTCATCGGCGATAAGAATGGTGCCTCGGGCCATATGCTAACCTCCTGTCGTTGGCCAGCGCCGGCTTGTTCGCCGGACCGTTGGCGCGGGGACGGTCCTGCATGGGCAGCAGCACGCGGAAGATGGTGCGTTTCGGCTTCGCTGTCGCAGTTCGATGATGCCGCCGTGGTCATTGATGATCTTGGCGACGAGCGCGAGGCCGAGACCGGTGCCGTTGGGCTTGGTCGTGACGAACGGATCGAACAGATGCTGCTTCAGGTGATCGGGCACGCCCGAGCCGTTGTCCTCGATCTGGATCATCAGCGGCAGGCTGATGCGCGTCTCGCGAGCCCGGCACGGAGAGCCGCACGCCGGGACGGAACGACGTCTGCATGATGATGCGGCCCTTGCGGCTCGCTGTTCTCGCCGATCGCCTCGACGGCGTTCTTGACGCAGGTTGAGGATGGCCTGCACGAGCTTGTCGCGATTGCCCGGCACGGGCGGCAGCGAAGGATCGTAATCCTCGATGAAGCGGACGCCGCGGCCGAAGCCGACTCTCGGCACAGCCGGCGCACGTGATCGAGCACGTCGTGGATGTTGACCGGCTCCTTGGTCAGCGGCCGCTCGTCGCCGAACACCTCCATGCGGTCGACGAGATTGCGGATGCGCTCGGTCTCCGAGCAGATGAGCTGCGTCAGCGCGCGGTCGTCGTCCGAAAGGTTCTGCTCGAGCAGCTGCGCGGCGCCGCGGATGCCGGACAGCGGATTCTTGATCTCGTGCGCCAGCACCGCGGCCATGCCCGATACCGAGCGCGCCGCGGCGCGATGGGTGAGCTGGCGCTCGATCATCTGCGCCATGTTGCGCTGCTGCAGCATGAGCACGATGAGATCGCGGCTGCTCCGGCATCGGCCCGCCGTAGACGTCGACGAGCTTCGGCGCTCGGAAACTTCGGCGTCGCCATCTCGACGCCGTACTCGTTCACGGTCGAGCCGGAGTGGCGCACCTGATCGACGAGGGCCAGCAGCGGACAGCCGAAGCCGACCACCTCGTCGAGCCTGACGCGCGTCAACAGCGCGATGCCGTCGACAGGAACGCCTCGGCCGCCGAGTTGCGCGTAGACGATGCGGTTCTCCTCGCCGAGCGACGAGGATGGGATGCGGCAGCGCCGCGAGCAGCATGTCGTGCTCGACGCGCCTGTGCAGGGCGGATCGGGAGCTCTGCGACGCGCTTATGGCTGCTCATGCGGCAACTCCATGCCTCGTGAAGGCGGCCGTCGCCGTAGAAAGCGGCGAGCCCCGTGAGCACGCGCTCGGGCCGCTCCTCGGTGCACAGCTGCTGGCGCCACGCCTTGATTTCGCTTTGCCGATGTCCGCTCGCTTCAAGATACCAGCCGATGTGCTTGCGCGCGTTGCGCAGGCCGAGAAACGCGCCGTAGTGGCCAAGCATCGCCTCGACGTGCGCGCGCGCGATGCGCCCCTGCTCGGCAAGTGCGGGCGCAGCCGGCAATCCGTGCCGTCGGCGAGGTAGCGCGGCGACGCGGACCGGCAGCCACGGCGCGCCATAGGCGCCCCGCCCGATCATGACGCCGTCGGCGCCCGAAAGCTCGAGCGCCGCTTCGGCGTCGTCGATCGACGTGATGTCGCCGTTGACGATGACCGGAATGTTGATCGCGTCCTTGACCGCGCGCACGGCGGCCCAGTCGGCGCTGCCCTTGAAGAACTGGCAGCGCGTGCGCCCGTGCACGGTGATGAGCTGAACGCCGGCGGCTTCCGCGCGCCGCGCCAGCTCCGGCGCGTTGCGTGAGCGGTCGTCCCAGCCGAGCCGCATCTTGAGCGTGACCGGAACGGAAACGGCGCCGCACGACGGCTTCGATGAGCCGCAGCGCATGGTCGAGATCGCGCATGAGCGCCGAACCCGAGACCTTGCCGGTGACCTCGCGGGCCGGACAGCCCATGTTGATGTCGATGATGTCGGCGCCCTTGGCCTCGGCGATTCGAGCGCCCTCGCCCATCCAGTGTGGATCGCGGCCGACGAGTTGTATAACGAATGGGGAAAGACCCTGCCCTTCGGCGCGGCGGAGCACGTCCCGGCGCTCGGCCACCAGCTCGGCGCCGGCGACCATTTCCGAGACCACCAAGCCAGACCCAAGGCCATGCGCCAGCTGGCGAAATGGCAAATCGCTCACCCCGGTCATCGGAGCGAGTATGACGGGATTTTGAAGCTGTTGGCGACCGATACGAAGCGGCGTCGTCACTGGGGGAGCCCCCTGCTGCCCATAGAATAGGCAATGCCGTTTATTGCCTCTCATTTAGGCACCATATGACGCCCTAATAGATTTCGCAAGCGCGAACAGCACACTCCCGATTGCCGAATTGCCGCGCCGCCGCTAATGCAGTCGGACCTCTAAACCCCGCATATGCAATCTGGATACCCGTGACAACCGCCGCATTGATCGTTGCCGCCGGACGAGGCTCGCGAGCGGGCTGTGAGGGCCGAGCCCCCAAACAGTACGCCAATGTCCGTGGCATGCCTGTTCTGAGGCACAGCCTCGCAACATTCCTGGCCCATCCCGGCATCGACCGGATCGCAGTGGTCATTCATCCCGATGACGCCGCGCTCTATGCGGAAACCGTCGCTCCGTTTTCGGATCGTCTGACGGCGCCGGTTATCGGAGGAGCCACGCGCCAGGAATCCGTGCTGCTCGGATTACAGGCGCTCGCCGCCGCGTCTCCGTCCCACGTGCTCATTCATGATGCGGCGCGCCCATTCATTGACCCGGAAACAATTAGCCGGGTGCTCGACGGACTCGAGCATCACGCGGGCGTTATTGCCGCCGAGCCCGTGACCGACACGTTGAAGCGCGCCGGCGGCGACGGTACGATCACTGGAACAGTGCAGCGTGACGGCCTGTGGCGCGCGCAAACCCCGCAAGGGTTTCACTTCGAAGCCATCCTCGACGCGCACCGCAAAGCTGCTGCTGCGGGCCAATCCGCTTTCACCGACGATGCCGCGCTGGCGGAGTGGGCCGGTCTTAAAGTGTCGGTGGTGCGCGGCTCCCCCCTCAATCTAAAAATTACAAGCGCGGAGGATTTCGCCATCGCTGAAAGGCTAGCTGCCGCGCCATCCGCGTTCGAACCTCGCACCGGTACGGGCTTCGACGTGCACCGCTTCATTCCCGGCGACCACGTCTGGCTCTGCGGCATCCGTATCGATCATGATGCGACGCTCGAAGGTCATTCGGACGCCGACGCGCCGCTGCACGCCCTGACCGACGCCATCCTGGGCGCGCTGGGCGAAGGCGACATCGGCCAGCACTTCCCGCCGGACGACCCCAAATGGAAGGGAGCCCGCTCGCGCCTGTTCGTCGAGGACGCAGCCGGCCGCGTCCGGGCGCGCGGCGGACGTATTTCCAACGTCGACATCACCATTCTGTGCGAGCGGCCCAAGATCGGCCCCCACCGCGCGGCCATGCAACAGGCGATTGCCGACATGCTCGGCATCGATCCCTCCAGGATCGGCATTAAAGCAACCACCACGGAACAACTCGGATTTACGGGCCGTCGCGAGGGACTTGCCGCCATGGCCTCAGCCACCGTCTTGCTGCCGGCCTGAGGTTCCTGCAGTTCAGCCGACCACGCGCGTTGACCCCCTCGACAGAATCGCGGCATCAAATGGTTAAAGTGGTTGTATGATCATAAGCCATGCGGGGGCTAAGCCCATGAATATCATGACTCAAACGCTCGATCGAGAAGTTGTAGACTCCTCCGCCGGCGCAAATATCGTCGACATTGCGGAAACTACCTCAGCGGAATGCCTGGCAACGCGCGTGCGTCAGCTCTCGCGTATCGTCACCCGCCTTTACGACGATGCCATGCGCCCGCTCGGCATCACGGCGAGCCAGTACACGCTGTTGGCTCAGCTCGCCTCTCGCGACGGCATCACAGCCGTCGAGATCGGCCATGGCCTCGATATCGAGAAATCCACGCTGTCGCGCAACCTGAAGCGGCTGCTCGTGCTCGGTCTCATCATCATGGATCCTCCGGCCGGTCGCCGCGGCCGCGGCCTGCACCTCACGCCGAAGGGTCAGGGCGTTCTCAAGGAAGCCTATCCCATCTGGCAAGGCGCGCAGACGCGGGCCAGGGCCTCCATGGGAAATGACACGCGCGCGACGCTCGATGCCTTGTTGCACACGGCTGAGAAGCTCATCGCCGACTGAAGCGGCGACCGCTACATTTGCACGAGACCTATTCTCCCGTTACCTTTTGCAGGCGCCCTCTAGGGGGCGCCTCTTTTTATGGACAGTGAGACCCTCGCAGATATGCACTCCTCCCTGCTCGACGAGGCCCGGCGGCTGATCTCGGGACTGCGGGCTGCCTCTCACATGCTCGCGACCGCCGAAAGCTGCACGGGCGGCCTGGTCGCCGGGCTCATCACCGAAATACCGGGTTCCTCTGACGTGCTCGAGCGCGGGTTCGTCACCTATTCGAATGCAGCCAAGATCGGCATGCTCGGCGTCGACTTCGAGCTGATCCATCGCTACGGCGCGGTCAGCGCCGAGGTCGCACGCGCCATGGCCGAGGGCGCTCTGCGCAATTCGGCTGCAACCGTCGCGGTCTCCGTCACCGGCATTGCAGGACCGGGCGGCGGCAGCGCCGAAAAGCCGGTCGGCCTGGTCCATTTCGGCTTTTCCGGCAAGGATGGCACACAGCTCAACCGGGAATGTCGTTTCGGGGATCTGGGCCGGGCCGAAGTGCGGCTTGCTTCCGTCCAGGAAGCCTTCCGCCTTATCGCGGACGGAGCCCGGCTCGGTTGACCGAGCGATCGGCCAGCGATCGGAACATGAACCAGGTTCGTATGACAGAGAACAAGATCCGTCACCGGGTGCCTTCAGGCCCCTTCACCTTCAGGAAGGCACGAACGATGAGACGACGGCACGCCGCACGGACCTTCGCGATCGCCCTGGCGCTCGGTGCGGCTCCTTGGGCGGCGAAGGCCACCGACCTCACGTCCAAACAGATGACGGAGCAGCTCTATAAGGCGACCGACACCGCCCCGCTCGATTTCAGCGGCAAGAACCTCGAGGGGCTCGACCTGGCCGGGTTGGAGTTCAAGAAGGCCCGCCTCACGAGCACTAATCTGTTCGGCGCCGACCTTTCCGGTGCCGACCTATCCGGTACCGACCTTGGCGGCGCCCGCCTCGACCGCGTCAACATCATCGGCTCCCGCTTCGACGGCGCCCGGCTCGCGGGCGTGAGCCTGCTGCGACCGACCACATCCTCGAAAATCGACGGCTTCCGGCCCGAGGAAGCGCCGAGCTTCGCCGCAAGCGACCTCAGCGGCGCCAAGATGTTCGGCCGCTTCAGCGGCGGTAATTTTTCCGGCGCTAACCTGCGTGGCGCCTCGCTTGCGCCCTTCAGCGCCACGGGATTCATCGAGGTCCTTTGGCATTCCGAGCTCGTCAGCGCCAACCTGAGCGCCGCCGACCTCTCGAATTCGGACCTCACCTACGTTTCGTTCCGCTTTGCCAACCTGCGCGGCGCCAATCTCAGCGGCGCCATTCTGAAGAACGCCGACCTTTCGCACGCCGATCTCACCGGCGCCGACTTGAGCAATGCCGACGTCAGCGAGGCTGATCTGGATGGGGCCATCCTGACGGGCGCCAAGGGGCTCTCGACCGTCGCAGGTCTCGACGAAGCCCGCAAGCGCGCCAAGGTCATCGACTAGACCGAAGGCACGACCGTCGAAGCTGGCCGGCCGTAGACGGCCCGGGCCCGCGTCTCGAACGCTTCCGTATAGCTGCGCACGGCTTTGTCGAAGGCCGCTCCGACGATGATCGCAAGCAGCGGCGATCGGAACGCATAGTCGATGAAGAAATGCACGGTCGCGCCGCCCTTTGCGTCCTCGAACCGCCACTCGTTGTCGAGATGGCTGAAGGGCCCGTCGAGATAGGACACCCGGATCGTGAGCTTGGACTCATCCAGCACGACGCGCGTGGTGAAGCTCTCGCGGATGGCCTTGTAGCCGACGCCCATCGTAGCGACGAGAACCGTGCCCTCGGGCGTATCCGAGCGGCTTGTGACAACGAGACTTTCGCAGAGCGGGAGAAATTCGGGATAGCGCTCCACGTCGCCAACGACGTCGAACATCTGCTTCGCGGTGAAGGGAACGTGGCGCTGGGTGCGGAAACTCGGCAACGGCGAAACCTCTTCAGGATTGCGACAGCACGCGGGCCGCGCGCAGCCGCACGAAATCATCGCCAGCGTGATAGGACGAACGCGTCAGAGGGCTCGATGCCACCACGAGAAAGCCCTTGGCGAGAGCGACGCGCCTCAGCTCCTCGAACTCCGCCGGCGGCATGTAGCGCTTCACCTCCGCATGCTTGCGCGACGGCGCCAGATATTGGCCGATGGTGAGAAAGTCAACGCCCGCCGAGCGCAGGTCATCCATCACCTGCAGGATCTCGTCGCGTGTCTCGCCGAGGCCGACCATCAGCCCGGACTTCGTGAACAGCTGAGGGGCGAGCTCCTTCGAGCGCTGCAGGAGACGCAACGAATGGAAATAGCGCGCGCCGGGACGGATGCGCAGATACAGCGAAGGAACGGTCTCGAGATTGTGGTTCAGAACGTCCGGCGCCGCAGCCACGACGCGTTCGATCGCACCCTCTTTGCGCAGGAAATCCGGGATCAGAACCTCGATGGTCGTAGCCGGCGACGAGGCGCGGACCGCCTCGATCACGGCGGCAAAGTGGGCGGCTCCGCCGTCGGCGAGATCGTCGCGGTCCACGGACGTGATGACCACATGGGCAAGGCCGAGCTTGGCCACGGCATCGGCAACGTTTCGAGGCTCGGCGGCATCGAGCGGGTGCGGCAGGCCGGTCGTCACGTTGCAGAACGCACAGGCGCGCGTGCAGATGCCGCCCATGATCATCATCGTCGCGTGCCGCTGCTGCCAGCATTCGCCGATGTTGGGGCAGCGGGCTTCCTCGCAAACCGTATGAAGCCCGTGCGCGCGGACGATCTCGCGTGTTTCCGTAAAGCCTGAGCCCGATGGCGCCCGGACACGGATCCAATCCGGCTTGGGGCTAAGGGGCGCATCCGGGCGGCCGGCCTTTTCAGGATGACGCGGCCGTCCCGCCAAGTCGGCGCTGAGCCGATTATCGATGAGCGTCACCATGGAGCCGCCTGATCTGCCACGATCCTGATGGCATCGTACGCGCCAAGTCTATCCCGCCGCCAGGGAAACCGCGCCGGGCGACGTAGTGTAGCGGCCGGCCGCGAAACGGCAAATGGAGCCGCGCGGCCCCCGCACAGCTCCACTGTTGATACCGTTCGTTCAGGAACCGGAGCTGAAGCTCAGCGGCCGCCGAGAAAGCGCGCAATGATGACGACGAGAAGCGCACCGACGGTCGAAACCACGATCTGGTTGCCGTACGGAATGTATGCATCGAAGTCATAGGGCAGCTTCAGAAGGCCGGCATTGACCAGATAGCCACCGACCACAGCGCCAATGAGGCCCACGATCAAATTGCGGATGAGACCGCCACCGCCAAGCAGCAGACCAGCAAGCCAGCCCGCGATGAGGCCGTTGATGATCATGATGATCCAGATGTGGTTGTCAGTGATGAATTGCTGATAGTCCATGGTGAAGCTCCCCTAGATTTCGTCCCACCGCGCCGCCTTAGACGGTCTTTCGGCAGGTCCTGACGCAGTCGCAGACTAGTGTCCCGTTCGAAGTTCGCCATGGCTCGGCACTAGGCTCAGGAGCGAACTCTGGAATCCGAGGGACACTAGAGCCATAGACTGGCTCGTGTGATTCAGATCGATAAATTCGCTCGATACCTCGCCGCCGATGATGGCGAATTTATCGATCATCACACTAGCGTGACAGCTGGATGAACACCATGCACCAGCATGCGCCGCTGCACTTATCTGTGCTCGGATCAAACGGGAAGCGGCAATTATGCTGCGAAATGCGAGGGAGAAATTCTGCGCTTGTCAGACGTGGCAGCGCGCGCCGAGATATTGATTCAGCAGGCGGTTGTAGCTGTCGGCATCCGTCTTTTGCGACCCCGAAAGCTTCTTGCCTTCGCCCTGAGCCTGGACATAGGCCTGGACGCCCTTGGCATCGAGCTTGTTGAGCTGTGACTTGATCGAGCCGCATGACTCACCCGACGGCAGGCTCGCCGCCGTAGGCCCGCCGCTTCCGCCGTTAGAGGCTGCGCATCCTGCCAGACCCGCTGCAGCAACTGAAACGCACAGGAACCCCATGCGGAACTCGCTGATCCGCCTCACTCCGCTCATGGATACGACGCCCTCAAATAGATCTTAGTTCCCTGACGCAAATTAGAGATCTCAGTCGGTCAGTTGAATACCGTTGACCACCTCACGGCCTTTTTTGCAAGCCTTTGGAACGAAAGTGTGGCCGACACGCAGCAGTTCTTGTCGCTGAAAAGTCGAGGACCTTGCCGAACTTACGATCCGCGGGCGCGAGGCGCATGCCAGCGAGCTTGACCGGAAGGTGCCACATTTTCGCCTGACGGGCCGGCGTGGAACGGCCGCACACCGTTCTCACTCCGTGCATGAAAGGCAGCCCTTAGGCCAATCGAACCGGAAATCGGACTTCGATCAAATGTAATAACGGTGCTCGCCGCACAACGCCGCAACCGCACCAATCCTTCCACCCAGGTGGCGCACCCAAATGGTGTGCGCCCAACCTGCTAAGCCTACTGCTTCGGAACCTGAACCACCGGCGGTGCCGCCGATGCCGTCTTGCCCGCTGGAATTGCGGTGATCGGCACGACCTGCGCCTGCGTCTGAACCGGCACCGTAGAGCAACGCGACTGGAACTCCGCATTGGCTTTGTCGAGCTCGGCGATCTGCGCGAGGGAAGCGCGTTTCACCGCCACAGTCGTAGTTTTGCCGACCGAAGCCTTTTCCGCTCGGTCGATTACGCCGTCTCTGCGCAACGCTTCGATGCGCTGAGCTAGGCCAACACAAGCCGGATCTACTCTCGGCGTGGTGCTCGCCGTCTGTGTCGAGCTGGTCGTGCTGAGTGATGAAGTCGTCAGCGATGAAGGAAGCAAGCTGCCGTCCGAAGAGCAGGCGGCGAGTAAACTCACTCCCGAAATCAGCGTCAGGACTGTCGCGAAGGGTTTCTGCATGGTCGTCCCCTATGCCCACACGTGTTTCTGCGATTGGGCAGATGCCTATGGTACTCACTGATTTCTGTATGACCCCAGACTGCGCGATCACAAGAAGGCGCAGGCATTTTGCCTCTGCATTGGGCGATTTGACAGATGCAAATCTGTGGAAACCAAAGTGGAGTGGCGGGCGAGACACAACATTCAGGCAAGCGTTGCTCGTAAAACTATCGGCCGAACAGCCAGAAACACCGTAAAGATTAGAATCGCACGGAAGCTTCAACCGAGCCTGAGGACCAGCCTCAACGCCTGCTTGAGAGATTGCGGGCGGCGGCCAGGATCGTTTCCACCGTCGGCACGGCACGAGCCTGAAGCGCCTCGGCATAGGGCATCGGCACATCTTCGCCGGCAAGCCGCACGGGCGCCGCCGTCAAAGCCTCGAAGACCGCCGAGGTCACGGCGGCGATGATCTCAGCGCCGATCCCGCTCTGCGGAAGCCCTTCCTCCACTGTCATGAGGCGGCCGGTCTTCCTGACGGACCTGACCACCGCGTCTGAATCCAGCGGACGCAAGCTCATGAGGTCGACAACCTCGACCGAAATGCCTTCGCTTTCCAGCACATAAGCAGCATCGACAGCCAGGGCCACGCCATGCCCATAGGTCGCTATCGTGATGTCCGAGCCCGCGCGAGCCACACGGGCGCGACCGATCACATAGTCATCCGCCTCCGCGCCGGCCGGCAGGGAACCCCGCACGCCATAAAGCGCGCCGTGCTCGAGCACGGCAACGGGCCCGCCATCGCGGATCGCCTCTATGAGCAGCTGGAAGGCCGCGGCTGGTGTGGCGGGAGCCACCACCTTGAGGCCGGGTATTTGTGCGAGCGACGACGCCAT
Organism: uncultured Alphaproteobacteria bacterium; assembly: GCA_963831345.1. GTDB lineage: Bacteria > Pseudomonadota > Alphaproteobacteria > Rhizobiales > Hyphomicrobiaceae > Hyphomicrobium_C. Next base: position 24,922 of record CAWHPZ010000029.1, on the reverse strand, counting down.
GCAGCGCCCATCGGCGCCAGGCACCCCGGGCTCCAGTCCGTTCGGTCCGCGAAAGACGATGGGAACGGAAATGACTCCGCCCGCGACATAGTGAGCCGCAGCGGCCGTCGCGAGGACGGCCTCGACCGCCTCGGCGGCTTTGGCCCAGGACGAGATCTCGACCACGGGCCGAAGCCCCTTGAGGGCAGCCCCGATGGCGAGGCCGAATACCGCGTCGTCCAGCGGCGGCGCCGAGACGACACGGCGAGCCCCGAACTCGTCGAGAAGCCCCTGCGTCACTTTTTGTGCGCCCCTATTCTGAGCCACGTCGGCGCCCAGAACGAAAACCGATGCATCACGGCGCATCTCATCGGCAAGCGCATCCCGCAACGCTTCACGGTAGCTCGGCAAATCGTCCGCGGGTTGAAGCGCCTGCATCGCCGGCGATGACATGAGGAAATTGGCAGCGCCAAGCATCGATCCGGACGAAGGCGCGCCTTCCGCTTCGTCGAGCAGAATGGCGATGGGAGTATTCACTTTGATCCCTGCCGTGCCGGCGGGAACGAGAATGCGCTCGACGCGGCCTTCGGCCTTGGCCTCGATTTCCATGGTCGCGCTCGACGTCGCGATTTCGGCAAGCACGTCGCCTACCGCAACGCTCTGGCCCTCGGCCACGTGCCAGCGCTCGATGCGCCCGTCGGCCATGGAAGGCACAAGCCGCGGCATCAGAACTTCACGGCGCAAGGTCGAGGTCGTCATGCATAAACCCCGCTCTGAAGCCCATCGAGCGTCGGATGCCCGGCTCCCTTGGCGAATACGGCCGCAGCGTTGACGGCATCGCGCACGTCTTTTTCGATCGCCTTGATATCGGCGTCGGTGGCAAATCCGTCGGCCAGAATGCGCGCCCGCGATTTCGCGACCGGATCGGTCTCGTCGCGCCTCTTTTCGGCGCGGCCCGGCTGGGCCGGAAGCCCCTCGTGGCCGCGATAGGAGAAGGTCAGCATCTCGAGGATCGTCGGCCCCTCACCGCGCCTTGCTCGCGCGATGGCCCGCGACGCCGCCGCGCGGGCCCGCCGCACGTCGATTCCGTCGACCTGCTCGCCGGGTATGGCGACACGCGCACCGCTCGACGCAAGCGCCGACGGCAGTTCACCGAGCACGATCACCGAGCCCGGCGCCGCCACGCTGTTGTCGATGACGAACACGATCGGGAGCCTCCAATCGGCCGCAATCTTATAGCTTTCGAGCACACGCCCTCGGCTCGCCGCGCCCTCACCGAAGAAGCACAGGCACACGGCGCCTGTGGAGTTGTAGCGAGCAGCGAACGCCAAGCCCGTGCCGAGCGACGCACAGAGCCCCGGCATGCTGTGGCCGCCGTAAAATCCATGCTCGGGCGAATACATATTGACCGAGCCGCCCCTGCCCTTCGACAGACCCGCTTCACGCCCCAAGAGTTCCGCCATGATGAGCCTGGGATCGACGCCGCGAGCCAGCATGTGGCCGTGCGTGCGTTGGGCCGTGATGATGGGATCGCCAGCTTCCGCCGCCATGAGCACGCCCACGATCGAGCCTTCCTGGCCAATCGAAAGCGGACACGGCCCGTGGAAGGCCTCGAGCGCATAAAGCTGCCCGGCTTTTTCCTCGAAACGGCGGATGAGCAGCATGCGGCGGTACGCGGCGAGCTCGTCCTCGCCCGAGAAAGAGATGCCGTCGGCCACACGGGCGCTGCTCACGTTCAGCGGCATAGTCCTCCGCTCCTGCCTTCCTATATCGCAATCCGACGCGCCAACCGGTCGCCGCATCGGGCGAATTCTACGGGAATCTACACGACAAAATTGGCAGGAAGCCAGTGATCGTACCAGCCCGACCGAGTTTGTAGACGTAAATGCTGGTGGGATCGCGACACGGGAAGCCCGAGCCGCACTCATATTGCGTCGCAACATGCGGGGAGCGCGCTTTAGCGCACGAAGCGAGCCTCGTTTGCGCGGCTATAGATCCGCTCGGAAGGTCGCGCGAAGCCGAGCACGTCGCGCGCGATCTCTTCGACAAGGTCTGCGTCCGGAAGATCGGGCTTGAGCAAGGCGACATCCCGCTCGAGCTTGGCGCGCACGGCCTCGAGGCTTCTGATTTCAAACTCCAGGAGACTGGAGCGCTCGATCAGAGTCTGGCGAGCCTCGAGACCATGCCGGCCATTGAAAGCGTGATAGCCGAAATAGGCCGTTAATCCTAGGCAGAGAAGCAACACCAGCGCCTGCCGCGGCCTCCATCGCCGATCATGTATTGGCTGACGCATCACGGTGTTCAACGTTACGCGTTATGAGATCCGGGAACATCCCAACATAGCCCGATGCTCCTTAAGCGGAGGTAAAGCGCCGTCTCATTTGTTACGTTCGGTTTCAAGCCCTTAAGATGCTCTTACCGGCATAGCGCGCAACATCGCCAAGCTCGCCCTCGATACGGATGAGCTGGTTGTACTTGGCGAGGCGGTCGGAGCGCGACAGCGAGCCCGTCTTGATCTGCCCGCAGTTGGTCGCGACCGCGAGATCGGCAATGGTCGAATCCTCCGTCTCGCCCGAGCGGTGCGACATGACGGCAGTATAGCCGGCGCGCTGGGCCATGGAGACGGCGTCGAGCGTCTCCGTCAGCGAGCCGATCTGGTTCACCTTGACCAGGATCGAGTTGGCGATCGCCGTCTTGATGCCCTGCGGCAAGGCGCTCCGTGTTGGTGACGAACAGATCGTCGCCGACGAGCTGGCAGCGCTTGCCGATGAGCGTCGGTCAGCGCCTTCCAGCCGGCCCAGTCGTCCTCGGCCATGCCGTCCTCGATGGAGATGATCGGGAAGCGCTTGACGAGATCCTCGAGGTACTTCGCCATGCCGGCGCTATCGAGGGTCTTGCCCTCGCCCGCGAGCTCGTACTTGCCGTCCTTGAAGAACTCGGTCGAGGCGCAGTCGAGCGCCAGCATCACGTCGTCGCCCGGCTTGTAGCCGGCCTTCTCGATCGACTTCATGATGAAGCCGAGCGCTTCGTCGGCGCTCTTGAGGTTGGGCGCAAAGCCGCCCTCGTCGCCGATGCCGGTGTTGTGGCCCGCATCCTTGAGGGCCTTCTTCAGCGTGTGGAAGATCTCGGCGCCCATGCGGATGGCGTCGCCGCACGTCTCCGCCGACACCGGCATGATCATGAATTCCTGGATGTCGATCGGGTTGTCGGCATGCGCGCCGCCGTTGATGATGTTCATCATCGGCACCGGCAGCACGTGCGCCGTGGCGCCGCCGACATAGCGGTAGAGCGGAAGGCCCGTCGCCTCCGCAGCAGCCTTCGCCGCCGCCAGCGACACGCCGAGAATGGCGTTGGCGCCGAGCCGGCTCTTGTTCTTCGTTCCGTCGAGATCGATCATGGCGCGCGTCGATGCCGCGCTGGTCCTCCGCATCGAGCCCGACGAGCGCATCGGAGATCTCGCCGTTGACGGCGTCGACCGCCTTGAGCACGCCCTTGCCGAGATAGCGGCTCTTGTCGCCGTCGCGCAGCTCGATGGCCTCGTGCGCGCCGGTCGAAGCTCCCGACGGCACGGCGGCACGGGCTCAGGCTGCGGGTCTGGGCCATCCCCCGCAACGCGAAGTCGGGCCGCCGCCGCCAATGCGGCTCGTCGCGGGTGCACATCGACTCGCCGGCACCGACGATCCTGCCGTCTGTGTTCCGTGCTTCCGCCCGGGCCTCCCAGCCCTTGCCGTCGTCGAGCGGCCGGGACCAGATGACGTGGGCGCTGATCCCGTACATCGTGGCGGCCAGCGACAACGCCTCGATCCCGAGGTGTTCGCGGTCACCGATGCGGGTGACCATGCCGGCCGCCTCGATCCTCGCCTTCAGCGCGTCGGCCTGGTGTTCGATGTCGCCGAGCGCGGCGATCGGGCCGCTGTCCGCCACCTGGTCGAGCTTCGACGGCCGTGCTGTCGACCGTCTCGCTAGAAGGGGACGTCTGAGTCATCTTCATCACCTCCTTCCGTCGACTCGTCGGAGGGCCCGAGGCCCTCGGTGTCGGCCGGGACGTCCGTCCCGTCCGCCGGCGACCAGGTGTCGGGCTTGAGCCGCGTCTTGCCCTGCCACTCGGCTTCCACCAGGTTCACGAGGACGCGTTTGCCGACCAGGTCGCCCTCGTCGACCGTGCCGCCCTCCCATGGCCATTCCAGGCCGGCCGAGTCCCACAGCTCCTCGAGCCGGTCCTCGGCCGCCCGGGTCGCCCACATCACCACCTCGGTTTCGCGGCCCTCGTCGTCGACGAGGGTGAGGCCGAGACCCGGGGTGCCCTTGTCCTTGGTCTCGAACGCGCGCGCCTCGGTGATCGTCACAGGGCGCCGGCCCGCCCGGCATGTCGGCGGCCCTGCCGCCGATCTCGAACGGGGTCATGCCGCATCACCGCCGAGACGGATCGTGCCGGCGTGAGTGACCTCGGATACGCCGATGACGACCATCCCCCATTCGACCTTGCCGAGCCGCTTGCCCCAGACGCGCTCCTGGTAGGCGATCACCTGCTCGACGATCGGCTGGAGATGCTCGCGATGATCAATGCTGCGGCGATCACCTTCAGTCACGTGGTCGACGTAGCGATCGTCGTGGATCCTCACGTTGATGTTGCCCTTCGGAGTGGCACGCACCTCGAAGAGCAGTCCCGCAGGGAACGGGCCCAGCCTGTCACCGTTGTCGAAGATGAGCCGCTTGCCTTTTGCGAGAGCGGAAAGGTCCTGCCGCACCTTCTTCGCGGCCTGCTTGGTGGTGTATGTGGCCATCACTTCACCTTCAACTGAGCTCGGGCTCGTCCACCAGGCCGCTGTTCAACACCCGGTGCTTCGTCCCGTTCATGGCGGCGAGCGACACGCCCAAACCGCGGGCGAGTGCGGCGCGCTCCCTGCCGGTGGTTCCGCGGAGGCCGTGCTCCACGCGGCGGTAGTTCGTCGCGCTCATGCCGGCGTACTCGGCGAGCTCCTCGCCGATAGGCCGGCCCACTCCCGCATCCAACGGAGTCGACGGCCGAGTTGGACAGAGGCGGCGAACCGCTCGAGTGCCTTCTCGGCCGCTCGCTCTGTCAATATCGGGAAGGGTCTGGACATAGAGACCTTCCTTTCGCCCGGGCGGGGCCGGCAGTCAGGTCGTCGGTGCTCGCCCGGGTGGTCGTTTACATCCAGCACCCTGCGCTGCTCAGATGCTCAGATCACGTGGGGTGAGCAGCTCATTTAGGCGTCGGGCGCCATCCCGGTCTCTGCCTGGCTTTGCGCCCGGCCGGAAAGGAGCGAAAGACCGCCGTGCTCAGATCTACCGGGAGCTTTTGAGCACCGGCTTGGACTTGGGCGGCAGTCCCAGCGCTCGCCGGGTTATGGCCTCTGCCGGGAAGTAGCGGTATCCGTTCCCGGCATCGAACTCCCGGCGGCTGATCAGCCTGGCCAGGTCCCAGCCGCGGGCCTCCATCGCCAGCTCCCGAGCCTTCTCGGCCCGCTGCACGCGCGTCCTTTTGAAGTCGGGATCGTCTGCGATCGGCCTGAGCGCAAGCGCGATCGCGTCGTGTGACAGACGCTCAGGTATCGGCTCTTCGTTCTGCTTGTACTCCGCGCGCTCTTTCAAGCGCTCCTCGAGCTGCGTGTACAGATCCTCGGGGAACTTGTCGGAGAGCCGCTCACCGGGCTCACGCGGAGCCGGCGGCTCGTCTTCCTCCACGGGCCCGAGCTTGACCTCGAGCAGCTCACGGGACAGCGGCGCGCGCCCGCGCCAGATGGACGTGATCCCGGTCGACTGGTACGGCGGCTGCAGCTCGTGCTCGCGAACCGCGGCGTCGTGGAGCGAGTACACCCTCTGACGTTCGTCCCTCGAGTAGGGTGGCCCACGCTCGAGCAGCGCCTCGAGGTACTCCTCGAACTTGCCCCCCGCGCTCACGGCGAGCAGGCCGTCGCTCAAACACATCGCGAGCATAACGCTCCCCAAACGACCGCCGGCCCCCGCGAGGGAGGGCCAGACGGACGGTGTTTGACCGACGGCTTCAGCGTACCGAGCGGTCGCCGTTGCGGCGGTGATACAGGCGCCCGTCCCCACCGAGCACCCGTTCCGGCGGCTTTGACTCCTCTTCCGTGAGGATGTCCGCGACGGTGTGCCGCGACAGGCCCAAGGCGCGTGCGATCAACGCGACGCTCAACCCCTCGCCGCGTGCGTGGAGGACCGCCGCCCGCCGTTGCCGGCGCAACTCGGCGACTGTGAACGAACGCTGCCTGAGGGTGTCCTCGACCGTCGAGAGCCTCCGTTCGTGCTCGTCGAAGATCTCGCAGACGGCGGAGCGCACGAATTGCTCGAGCGCCATGCGTGCCGCGGCGTCCACGCCCGAAAGCGTATGCCGAAACGCGGGTCAGGCCGCAGGCAAACCGAAGCGGAACATCCGCTCGTGCGCCCGGCCGCGGCGGCCCTGCACCTGGGCGAGCACCTCGACACCGTCCGCGGCTTCTGGCCACTGTCGCCACACGTTCTGCCAGCCGCGCTCGAGGGCGCGCGCGACGATCGCCTCGGCGAGCTGGCTGTCGTTGTCGTCCAGCGCCGTCTGCAACGCGCGCGCGGCGTCCTGCGGGTCGTCCAACGCCGCCGCGCGCGACCTTGCGTCCCTGAACGCCGTCAGCTTGGCCGGGTCGGCGGGGGCGCTTCCCAGCAGCGCTCGCCGCGTCGACTGGATCGCGGCGCCGCGACGCCCAGCGAAGTCGTCGCGCAGGGTCTGCATCCGTTCGCGGGCGCCGGCGCTGGCCTCCTCGCGCTTCTGCTTCTTGGCGAGCTCGTTGAGCTGGGTGTTCTGCTCGACCGTCTCCAGCTGGCGCTGCAGCGACTCGCGGATCCGCTCCGCGGCCGTGTCGACGTCCTGGTCGAGCTTGGCGAGCTCGGCCTCGAGCCGTTCCGCCTGACGCTGCCCGCGAGTGGTTTCCTGTTCGACCGCCATGGCTACCGGATGATCCAGCGCGACACGCCGGGACGAGCGCTGCCGCCGCCGGTCTCGAGGATGTCGAGCAGCACGAGTGCCTTGGCATCCAGGACTGACGCCGCGAGCGTGTCCCAGCCGCGCGTCCACGCGACGCTCGCGAACGCGACCGCCTGGCGCTTCTCACCCGTGCTGTGGAGCCGGCGCAGCTCCTGGTGAAACGTCGCCTTGTCGGTGATCTGCTCGGCGGCCTGGCGCGCCTCCGCCTCGAGCGGCTGCTCGCCGAACACAAGCTTGCGGGCCTGCTCGAGCACCTTGGCGTGCGCCTCCTTGTGGGCCTGGCGCGCCTTGTCCATCGCGGCGCGGGCCTCCTGGCGCGCTGCGTCATGCGCGCGCTCGTGCTCCTTGCAGCGCCGCATGTACTCGCTGTCGGTCTCCCGTTCGCCCTTCTTCGGGTAGTCGCCGAGCTCGTTGATGCGGCGGTCGTGCCGCAGCCGGATCTCGGCCGACGCCCGGTCGGCCTCCTGCTCGAGCGCGTCCATTTCGCGCTCGACTTGCTGGCGCAGCCTGGTGTGCGGCTCCGCGCGCTGCTTTGCTGATTTCGTCGCGGTTGCGGGCACAAACAAAGCCTACGCCGCGAGGAGGTCGGTTAGAACGGATCAGCTGGGCCGACGCCCGGCGGTCCTCGCCGGCGGCGAGCGCATCGGCACGGGCCTCCCAGGCCAGCACGCTCGCGACCGCCGCGTCGATGTGATCGGTCTCCGATCGCCCGACCTTCTCGAGCAGCGTCCCGCTGCGGTGCTCGTGCCGGCGGGCAGACATCACATGGCGACGCAGGCGAGGGTCGTCGTGGGATGGATGCGGCCCTGGCGGATGTCGGCGGCGAACCGTTCGACCGCCGGGCCCATCCGCCGCGGGCTGCCGCCGAACTTGACGACCTTGGTGCGCTTCAGCCGGCGCTCCCAGCCTTCCATCTCCGAGTGCCAGAACGGGAACGGGTCGGCGTACAGCCGGACGATCTTGAAGTGGTGGGCGATCTCGGTCGATCGCGGCGTCGACCTCGCTAGGGCGCACGCTCCACTCGGCCGAGCGCGGCGAGCTCCGGCGGCCGTTCCCAGAGCTCGAGCAGCTGCAGGTGGCCGGTCTCGAGCGAGCAGCCGACGATCGCGGTCGCGTCCCTGGTGCGGCTGGTGTCGGCGCCGATCGCGATCGCCTCGCCGTCTGGAGCACGTGCTCCGCCGACAGGCGTCGTCCCACAGCTCGGGGTCGACCCAGCCCTGCTCGAGCTGTGACCAGATGCCGGCGTGGAGTTGCAGCTTCTCCGCCTCGGTGGTCTCCGGGCTCGCGAGCTGGCGGGCGAGCCACTCGCGCGAGACGCCGCGCCTGGGTTCGCGAGCTTGACCGCGTCGACGTCCTCAAATCGCTCGTGGGCGCCTCGTAGTTGAACGTCAACACGCTCGCCTCGCGGTTACGGGCGACCGTCAACGCGGCGTGCGGCTTGAGACCTCGCCGTCGCGCTCGTTGGCGTCGAGCAGCCGGCCGAAGATCCCCTCGTCGCGCTCGTCCGCGCCGGCCGGCGGTCAGATCGCGAACACCTGCGCCCGCCGGCGCCCGGCGCCGCCGTCGTCAACGCCGCCCACGTGCGCTTCAAGCGACGGCTGCGTCCATTGCGCCAGCTCGTCGCAAATCACGAGGCTGGGGGTGAAGCCGTGCGCGGTCTCCGGCTTGGAGGAGAGCCGCAGGATCTCGCCCTGCCCGTCGAGTCGGTAGAGGCGGCCGCGGTAGTCCTGGATCCCGATCCGCTCGAGCAGGAACGGGAACGCTCGACCATCATGCGGGCGGCCTCGAAGAGCCTGTTCGCCTGCCGGTCTGACGCGGCGCACATCAGGATCTTGGGCGCGTCGGCATCCCAGAGCAGCCGGTACAGCGCGTACGCGGCAAGCATCGTGGTCTTGCCGTTCTTCCTGGGCACGCAGACCGCCACCGTCTGCCAGCGCAGCCGACCGTCGCTCCTCGAGCGCCAACGCCTCTTCGAAGATGTCCACCTGCCAGTCCTCGAGCCGGAACGGCCTCCCGATGTCCTCGCCGGCGGGGTGCTCGAGCACGTCCTCGCAGAAGCGGACGAACTGGAGAACACCGAACTCCTTGGCGGTCACTTGACCACCCGCAGGCCGCCGAGCCCGAGCGCAGCGATCGGGTCACGGCCAGGCGGCCGTCCGCGACGGGCGCTCTGCGGCCGCGTCGGCGACAGAGCCAGCTCGCGCGCCAGCTTGCGCACCTGCTCGTCAGCGCGCTCCAGGAGCCCGAGCAGCGGATGCGCGACCGGGGCGCCGTGGTAGTGACCGTCGTCGGGCGGCCCTCGCGCTCCCACTGCATGCGGAGGCCGCGCGCGCGATCCACTGCGAAGGCGTACGCCTCCACAAGCTCCCGAGCCTCGCCGCGATCCGCTCCGACCGACTCCCTGGCGGCCCTCCAGGCGCGCCTCCCGGCCTGCTGGAGGCCACGAGGCGGCGTCGGCGGGATCATGGCCCGGATTCTCCCACCAGAGCCACGCAGTGGCCCAAAGGCACTCACCGCCACTGACGAGACTCAGAATGCGGCGAAGCCGTCCGCCGTGAGCACGACACTAGACATGTGCCGGTCAAGGAGCTTCACGACCGTGTCGCTGACGGTTTTGCGAGGGACGAAACCCGCGAGTTTGCCGACAAGTATCTAGAGCTTGTGCTTACCAGCTGGCGGGACGTTCAAGCTGCCATGCGTCGCACTGGCGTGCTGCTCGTCCTGCTTATGGTGGTGTTTCTAGTACTGGTAAAAGCAGAGCGCATTGACCTTTCAGTGGTTGGAATTAAGGTAACCAACCTATCGGCGGCCTTGTCAGTGCTCCCTGCCGTCGTCTCCTTTCTTCTCGCCGAGTTCCTTCTTCTGGGGACGACCTGGGCCGTGTACCGCGATACCTTCACCGCCGTCGTAAATAAGAGTTACGAGGATTTGAGCCACAACGATCTGGAAGTTCTAATGGCGCCTGCTACCACACTGATCTGGGGCTGGAGTCCATCAATGGTGCTCAGGTCTGAGGAGCCCGGAGCCCCTGACGCGATCCTCCAAAAGATGTCAATCTTCACGGGCCTAGTGATCCTCCTTAGTCCCTTGCTCTTCTTCCTCTACGCGTACTGGGAGCTCTCGACAACGACCGTGTGAGCACCCTGACAGTGGTAGCTAGTTTGGCGTTCACTGTATTCAACGTGATACGAGCGGCCATGACCTGGGTGAACGAGTGATCCTTTTGTGGCGCTCCTGGCATTCGAGTGGCTGATCAGCGTGCGCTGCGATCGCGAAACCCCTGCTCACGGGGACGTTCTTACCCGGATCACGGCCTCGCGACTTGTGCAGCTGTCGCTTCGGGTCACGCCGGGCGTCCGGCGTAGCGGCCGCGCCCGATGCGCGCGTGGTTCTGCCTGCAATCGGCCAGATTCGCGGCAGCGAAGGGAGGCAACTGCGAGTCCAAATCCGTTCGCGGCCTGGCCTAGCGAGCCACGCAAACCCGAGGAGACCCACTTTTGTGCGGGAGTTAGACGGCTCTACGGCGTGACCGCCGGGCCCGTCACGAAACCCTCTGAGGGCTTGGATTTGGCAGATGCGCCAGTCCCGGAGGTGTGGAAGAGGGCGACCGGGGTGTTGGTTGGCACACCCGACAACCTCAGATCTTGCGCGTCCGACGCTTGGCGAGGTTGTAGGCCGAGAGTGGACGCTTCGGAGTCTTCGGCTGATTCGTAGGCAGCGTGATGCCTCGCTTCTTGCGGGCGCGGCGACGACGTTGCTGCGCGGCGGTGTTACTCATCGGTGCGCTTCGTCGTGGCAGTCGCCGCAGAGTGACTCGAGGTTCTCTTGCCGATCATCGAACGGGTTGCCATTGATGTGGTGAACCGAGGCGATCGGTGCGCCGCACTTGCGGCAGACACGGTCTCGCCGTCGCGCGCGTGCTCGTGCCTGTTGCCAGCCCCACACGTCACGAGCCGAACTGCGGGGTGTGGCCGCGTCTTGCTCGCGTGCGTGTCGTGCGCACCGTGAGCGGCGGACAGCGTCGTGCGAGCAGTCGGGCTCGATGCAGACCGTGGTCACACAGTCATGGTTGCAGTGAGGCCGGGCCGGTCCCCCATGCCTTGCCTCGCCTTGCCGTGCTATGTGGCGTGTGTGCCAGACGGCACGGCCCCCTCGGTTCATCCCGGCGGTATTAAGGCAACCGCTCTACTACGCGGTTGCTCTTGCCGGTTCGGGCATTCCCGGGGGCGGCGTCGCTGGTGATATCGGGACCAGCCCAGCCGTGGGCGGCAGCCTACAACTTGCCGGCGAGGTCGCGCAGCGCGGCGATCGCGTCGGCCGCTTCGCGGAGATGTGCTTGGGCGTTGTCGAGCTCGAGCTGGTCGCCGGTCCGCTGGTAGTCCTCCAGCTGCTCGCCGGCAACCTGGCTGCAGTAGTCGACGTTCATGATGATCTGGCGGGCCAGCACGGCGCGCGGGTCGTCACGGTCGAGTCCGCCGGGCTGGGTAAGTTCGGTGACGCTCACGAGATCCTCCCTCGTGGGTCGCGCCCTCGGCCGGCTCCACACCGGCGCGGGGGCTTCTACGTGGACGGGTCGAACCTACCCGCCTCAGGCTCTGGCCCAATCCTGGCCCAAACGTCCCTGACGGAGCTGGATCCGTTTCCGCATGGCTATCGGGGCCAGTCAGCCGCTATCCCTGTCGGGGTGCGGGATTGAAGGGTGTCGACGGGTGAAGGCCGGTGAGCGCCGTTGTGGGCCGGTGCGGTCTACGGAACCGAAGGTCTGGGGTTCGAATCCCTACGGGCGCGCTGCGCGAGGCCATGCGAAGGGGTGCAGAACCCCGCGAATAGCAGGAGGAACACCGCTTCGAGGACGGAACACGCTCGTCGGCGGTGGTGCGACGCGCGGCGACGTGTGGAGAGCTTTCCGCGCGCTCGTGGTCGCATCCTGGTCGCATCGGCATAGCGTGATCTGCTCATCCGCTGGGCCTTCTACGAGGGGTTTTCGAGACGAGAGCGAGAAGAGCCCAGGTTTGGCTCTACAGAGCGGAATCCCGGCTTTCTGTGGAGGGCGGTGCTGCATGATGTGCTGCATTCGGCTCCGGAAGGGGCCCGATGAGGGGACGCCGTGTTGAGCGAGCAACTGCCCCTCGGACATCGTGCCGGGGTGCCCCGCGGGTTCCGCGTGACAGCGCGGGACAAGGACGTCGTGCGCTGGATAGGTCGGCTGCGGATGGCGACCGCCGCGCAGGTTGCCGAGCGCTTCAGGCTGGGTCGGGCGGTGGGCTACGCGAGGTTGAGCGGATTGGTGCGGCTTGGCCTACTCGATCACTTCCGGATCTTCCACGGTGAACCGGGCATATATCTGGCGACGAGGGCCGGGCTGTCCATCGTTAATCTAGAGCTGCCTTCGGCCCGCGTCGACTTCCGCACCTATGCTCACGACGTGGAGCTCAGCTCGCTCGTGGTCGAGCTCGAGCGCGAGTTCGGACCCGAGCGGGTCAAGACGGAAAGGGAGACGCGCGCGGCCGACACCCCGCTAGGTACCGCGCCCACCAAACAACAGCGGTTCGCAGTGCAGCTGGCAGGCGCGCACGGGCAGCTCCAGCTCACGCCCGCCGGACACCCACGGCTGCACTTCCCGGACTGCACCGTCATGGCAGCCCCCGGCGACCCGGCGGAGCGGGTGCTCGCCGTCGAACTCGAGCGGACCGCCAAAGGCCGGACGCGGCTGCGCCGCATCCTCGCCGGATACGTCGCCGCCAGACACATTGGCGCGGTGCGTTACTACGCCGTCGGCGAGCGCGTCCGCAACCTCGTCCAGAGCGAGGTGGCCGCACAGCGGGCCCACGCCCTGATCGACGTTCGAGCCTGGCCGACGCACAGGGAGACTCGGGCCGAGGTCGACACTGCTGCCTAGGGCGGGCTCAAGCAATTCCACGCATTGCCATAGCGACGACATGAGCGCTTCTCCACCGATCAGCAGCGAGGTCGGAGTCCATCGCGCGCGGTCGGATGCCTGCGGCTCGTCCCATGCCACAGCGAGCTCAAAGGCGGTCGACGCGTCCGCCTCTCGCGTGATGCGAGAGCCGCTAACTACGGGACGCGTGCCGATGCAGAGACCAGCCCGGCCACGGCCGGGTCGTGGATCACTTCGCGCCCGCTCCGGACTGCAAAGGACCACGACCGTAGGGCCGCGGCGTATCGGGCTCAGGTTGCCGGCGCGCGCTCGTCCTCTCCGAGGACGATGATGCCGTAGACGATCCAGACGCACAGGAAGAAGATGGCCAGCGACCACCACGGGTTGGCGCCGCCGATCGACAGCAGGGCCGCCGATTGCGCCGAGGCTGCCGCCGATGATGCCGATGACCCGGCCGTAGGTATTGCCGGCGAGCAGCGAGAAGCCTCCGGTGAGCTGGATCACCCCGAGGACGATCAGGACCCAGCCCATCGTGTTGAGGTTGGTGAAGATGTACCGCGTGTCGTTCACGAAGATGTTCGCGCTGTCCAGCGCGCCGATGCCGTAGATGATGTTGAGCGTTCCCGCGATCAGCAGCAGAATCGCTGCGAATGTGGCTCGACCCGTACCTCTCACCTCGTACCTCCTTGGTTGATTCGTTCGCGTGTCAGAGCTCTCCCGGCCACCGGGTTCAGCGTCCAGTGTCCGGCGGGTGCGCGTTGGAGCCGGGGTTGTGGGGTTCGATCTCGCTCGGCCGCCAGGTCTTGTCGAAGAACGGCTGCAGCGGGCTGTAGAGGCGCAGGATCGCGAACCAGCCCTTGCCGGGGATGGTCTGGACCCAGTTGTGCTCCTTTCCTGCCGGCGCCTGCGGGGCCGAAGTAGAGGTCGGTCGAGCCGTCGGCGTTCTGTTCGACGGTGCCCGACTGGCTGCCCAGGCTGGGGCATCGGCTGGTCGGTCTGCAGCATCGAGCGGGTCTGGCGGTCGTAGACGCATCACCGACCAGAAGCGGCTCTCGGGGATGTCGGCGGGCAGGTTGAGCCGGTAGTTGCGAGCGCCGTCGAGGAACTCGCCGTCGGCGTCGCGCGTGGCCATCAGGTACTGCGAGCCGATGCCGGTCAGCCGCATGCACATCGCCGGCGTGATGCCCGGTCGCCGGGTAGAAGAAGACGATGCGCGAGTTGAGCTTGCGCGCGCCGTCGCTCGGGCTCTGCCGGACGCCCTCGGCGGTGATCTCGGGCGGCGGGTCCATGAACTCGTAGCCGCCGACGAACAGCATGTTGAACCACGCCGAGCCCGGGTAGTAGGCCATGCCCTCCGACTCGCGCGGCGCGATCGACAGCGTGCGGGCGGTGGCGTTGCCGACGGCCACGGCCTCCTCGAGGATCGCGCGCATCCGCTCGTCGGGCGCGAACGGCTGGCCCTTGCGGATCCCGACCGCGGCGAGCTGGCCCAGGATCTCGGGATCGCCGGCGCCGGCCGGCTCCTGCTGGACGAGCTCGTCGATCGTCTCCCAGAACGAGAAGTCGTTCGGCGTGACCGTGTTGATCGCCAGGTGCACGGCGTCGACGAACGTCGTCTCCGGCGGCCGCGGCCGCGCCGGCCAGCGGCGCCCGTCCCGGCCAGGAAGCTCGCCACCGCGGTGCCCGCCGCTCCCGGCGTGTACGGGTAGATCCGGAAGCCGGCCTTGACCGCCTCGACCGCCGGGGCGGGGTCGTTGTCGACCATGAACGCCCGGCCGATCAGGCGTCGCGCGGGTCGTGCGGACCTGGGAGACGTGGAAGCCGCTGTCGGGCAGCGGCCCGTCATAGCCCGGGCCCGACCAGCAGGTACCTGCCGCCCTCGCCGCGATCGGGGCCGGGCAGGCCGAAGTCGGTGACCCAGCGGAACCACATGTCGTCGATCGTCCCGAGGATCGCGCTCGGCGCCGGCATCGCCGGGACGTCGACCACCATCGGCCCGTCGCGTGAGATCGACGAACGTCCAGAAGTAGACGGTGTCCGAGTTCGCCGTCAGGAACAGCGACGCCGAATCCATCAGCTCGGGGAAGATCAGGACCTGGTTGTCCTCGACGCCGACGCTGTGGAACCCCCGCCGCATCGCGACCAGCGACGCGCCCGGGATGCTGTTCAGGAACGCCTCGACGCCGCGCATGAAATCCAGGTGGTCGTAGAGCCGCTCGGCCGTGTCCGGCGTCGGTGCGCCGTCGTCGAACTCGAGCGTCCCGAGCCTGCGTCTGCACCGTGTCGGGCGTCGTGATCGAGGCCGGCACACCCACGGTTGAGCTCATCGCTCGATCTCCTGGTTCGTGTCGTCCGCGCCATCCGCACGGATTCCGGAAAACCGTATGACCGCCCGCCCTCGGCACGCATCACCCCGCTGGGATGAAACCCATCACCAAATCGGGGGAGAACGCCGAGATTCCACGCGTGTCCCGCCATAGCCGCATCGGCCATAGCGGGCCGAAATCACCCCGCAGGGATGATGCCCGAGCGTCGGTCGTCGGCCACCGTGGTTCCGTGGACGAGGCTCAGAAGATGTCCTACTCGCGAGGGCTCTGAGTGGAGTGGGCCCTTGCCATCGTGGCGGTCACGCTGCTCGGCGTTGCGGCGGTTTCGGGGCGGCTGTCGGGCACGCCGGTCACGCCGGTCATGGTGTTCGTCGCCGTCGGGCTGCTGGTGGGACCCGAGGTGATCGGCGAGATCGACCTCGAGAGCTCGAGCGGGACCGTGCGAGCGCTGGCGGAAGCGACGCTGGCGCTGGTGCTGTTCTGCGACGCGTCGCGGATCGATCTCCGGCAACTTCGCCGTGAGGTCGGGGTGCCGGTACGCCTCCTCGGCATCGGGCTGCCGCTGACGATCGCGCTCGGTGCCCTTGCGGCGGCCGTGATCTTCGACCGGTTGAGCGTCGAGGAAGCAGTGATCCTGTCGATCGTGTTGGCGCCGACCGACGCCGCGCTCGGGCAGGCGGTCGTCACCGAGCCGCGGGTCCCGGGGAGGATCCGCCAGGGACTCAACGTCGAGAGCGGGCTCAACGACGGGATCTGCGTCCCGCTGCTGTTCGCCGCCGTGGCGGTGGCGGACGTAGAGTCGGAGATCTCGGAGGGCCGCAGCGCGGCGACGCTGCTGCTCGAGGAGATCGGCTACGGGGTCGTCGGCGGGGTGGTGGGCGGACTGGTGGTCGCGGCGATCGTCATCCACGCCGGCCGCCGAGACTTGATCGCGGGCCCGTGGCGGCAGGTGATCCCGGGCGCCGGCGCGGCGCTCGCTTACGGCACGGCAAGCGCGCTCGGCGGATCGGGCTTCATCGCCGCGTTCGTCGCGGGCATGACCTTCCGGCTGGCGCTCGGGCGCGACCCCGAGCACATCAACGACCTCAGCGAGCAGGTTGGGAACGTGCTCAACGGCGTCACGTTCCTCTTCTTCGGGGCCATTCTGCTCGGCCCCGCGCTCGGCGAGCTGAGCTGGGAGCTTGTCCTGTATGCGGTCCTCAGCCTGACGCTAGCGCGGATGCTGCCCGTCGCGATCGCGATGCTGGGCACGCACGCCCGGCCGCCGACGCTCGCCTTCCTGGGCTGGTTCGGTCCGCGCGGCCTGGCGTCGATCGTGTTCGCGGTGATCGTGATCGAGGAGTCGAACCTTCCCCACGAGCACCTGATTGTGCTCGCGATCTACCTAACCGTCGGGCTCTCCGTCTTCGCCCACGGCTTCAGCGCAGCCCCGCTCGCCAACCGCTACGCCCGCTGGTACGAGCAACACCCGCGCGACAAGGCCCCCCCGATGGAGAGCACCCCAACCGATGTGACACGAACCCGCGGACCTGCAGCACAGCCCACCGAGATGGCGACATGACCAGGGCGATCCTGGCGGGGCTCGGGTCCCTCTGTCTCGTCGGTGAGGTCGAGGAGGCTACGCAGCAGGCGGCTGGGGGAGTCGGCTGGCGGCGCAGGGTGCAGCTTGGTCGCCGCCTTGCGTCGGCTGAGGGACTCGAGCCCCGCCCTCAGCTCTGCGATCTCTCTCGTTGCAGTTGGGCGACCTTTCGGCGCTCGTCGACGAGGTCGGCGGCGAGGTTGCCCAGCGCGACGCCGGCTTCGCGCTCACCATTTGAGCTCGATTTCGAGTTCCCTCTCGTCGTCCTCGATCTCGATCTCGAGCTTGAAGTCGACCTCGTCGGGCACGTGGACCTTGAAGTGCATGCCGCCGCGGTCGAACTCGATGTCGTTGTGGCGGGCGAGCGCGTCGGCGAGGGCGTGCAGGCGGGCGGCGGCGTCCTCGCGGCTGAGCCGTTCCTTCTCGGTGATCTCCATCAGGTCCATTCGGGCCTCCTTGGTGTTGACGTTGCGGGTTTCTGGTCGCGGCCGCCGGCGATTCGCGCCAGCTCGACCACGCCGGCCCGGACGCCTTCGGGAGCCGTGGCCGAGGGCGAGGCGCCCGGGTGCTTGCGCGCGATCCGCACGCGCAGGACTCCGGGCCGAATGCGAAACCGCAGCGGCGGGTCGAGCATGAGCGCCTCGCCGTCGATGCCGGCGGGGACGGGGCGATCGGCGTCGACCTCGAAGCCGGGCGCCGACCACTCGCGCAACGGGCGCTGCAGCGAACGGCCGCTCTCGCCGCGCCCCGAGGGCTCGCCGACGACCGTGATCCCGAGCAGGCCGTCGTCGATCCGCGGCCGCGTGCCCGAGCCGACGGCGCGGCCGAGCCGGTAGCAGTTGTTGGAGACGAGCACCATCGCACCCGCGTGGTGTTCGTGCCCGCCCGGGCCGGTCCAGCGCATGTCGAGCTCGCTGCCGCCGGGGCCGAGCATGTCCGGCACGGTGTCGAGCAGCGTGCGCAGCTTCGCGTCGCGATAGCCCTCTCGCTGGACGGCCTCGGCGTAGAGCCCGAGCGAGACGTTGTTGACGAACACGCGCCCGTTGACCTCGGCCAGGTCGACGGTTCGCTCACCGCCGTCGACGAACGCGTCGAGGGCGCCGACGACGTCGTCGCGGTCGACGCCGAGGTCGAGCGCGAAGTGGTTGCGCGTGCCGGCGGGCACGCAGGCGTAGGGCAGCCCGCGCTCGGCCGCGATCGCCGCGACGATCGCCTGCGAGCCGTCGCCGCCGGCCATCGCGAGCGCGTCGGCGCCGCGATCCACCGCCCCGCGAACGAGCGTCTCGAGGTCGTCGCCGGGCTTCAGCTCGATCGGCTCGATCCCACGCGCGCGTGCCTCGTCGGCGAGCGCGAAGCGCTCCGCCTTGCCGCCACCCGAACGCGGGTTGAAGAACAGCACCGGTTGGCGCGGCGCCGACGCGCTCGGCAGATCCACGTGCACGCGCGAGCGTGGCACGCGCGGCCGCCAGCGACACCAGGAGCCCCGCCACGACCAGCAGGTCGACGAACGGCGCGCCCTCCGACACGAGCAGCACCACGGCACCGGCGAGCGCCAGCGCAGCGACGGTCAGCCCCGCCACGCGCGCAACCCCCCGCCGCAGCACCCCGTACCAGGCCGACGCGCCGGCGACCAGCACACAGCCCAGCAGGACCAAGCCGCGCGGGAACTCGCTCACCGCCACAGCGACAGCGAGCGCCAGCGTGGCCGCCCCCACCACCAGCGCGACGATCGCCGCCAGCCGCCGGCTCATAGGATCCCACCGCCTTGAGCACCAACGTCGAACCGACCCTCCGGCCGCCCCGCCGGCCCGGCTGGATCGAGGATGCCGAGCGCCTCGATCTCGCGATCTACGCCGCCATTGCCCGCACGCCGACCCCGGCGCTCGACGTCGCGATGAGCCGCCTCTCGCGCGCCGCCGACTACTCGCGCCTCTCCCTGGCCTCCGCCGCGCTGCTCGCACTCACCGGCGGAAGGACCGGCCGCCGCGCGGCCACCATGGGGCTCGCTTCGCTCGGGGTCACCGCGACCGTGGTCAACGTCGCCGTCAAGCCGCTCGCCCGCCGGCGACGACCCGACCGGCTCGCGAGCGACGTCCCGCTCGCGCGCCACGTGCGGATGCCGAGCTCGCGCTCGTTTCCCTCCGGGCACTCCGCCGCCGCCTTCGCCTTTGCGACCGGCATCGGCCACGTGTCGCCGGCGGCCGCCGTCCCGCTGCACGCGCTCGCCGCGCTCATCGCCTACTCGCGGGTCCACACCGGCGTGCACTACCCCGCCGACGTGCTGGCCGGCGCCCTGATCGGCACCGCACTTGCGCAGCTCACCACACACGCAGGCGCCCTCCGCTGGCACGTGCGCAGCGGTTGACGCCCGCCCCGTCACGTCGCCCGCGACTGGTGACCGCCGTAGGCGGCGAGGTCGTATCAGGACCATCGCGACAATCCTGCAACCGCACAAACGACTAGTCATCGCACCGATGGGATGAAATCGAGACGATCCGAGCGAATGCTCGGCTCTCGCCGACGAGCGCGCGCCAGCCGGGATTTCATGCCATCTGGGCGATGACGCGTCGGCTAAGGAGCGGTTCCATGGAACCGACGGCACACCCAGGAGTATTCGAGATTTCGCCCGGCGGCGAAGGGAGCGACATCATGGCGGACGTTGAGACCCCCCTTGAGGGTTCGCAGGCGGTCGGGACACGTGAGCGCGACGGGCGGCACCCCAGGCCGAAGGCGATACCCCACCCCACCGCGGCGGAGCGAGCGGCACGGGGCAAGGAGGCGAGGGCGGTGGCGCCGCGCTCCGGGCATGGCGAATGGGAGCCGGCATCCGATCGGCCTGATCCGGTCGAGCTGCTGGAGGAGCAGGCTGCCACTCGGGTGCCCGAGCTGGTGCCGATCCGCTATGGGCGGATGCTGGTGTCGCCGTTCACGTTCTTCCGCGGCGCGGCCTACCCGATGGCGGCCGATCTGGCCGGCGCGCCCCGGACCGGGCTAGAGGTGCAGCTCTGCGGCGATGCGCATCTGTCCAACTTCGGTGCGTTCGCCGCGCCCGATCGGCGGCTGGTGTTCAGCATCAACGACTTCGACGAGACGCTGCCGGGCCCGTTCGAGTGGGACGTGAAGCGGCTGGTGGCCAGCTTCGCCGTGGCCGGCCGGGATCGAGGCTTCGACGCTAAACAGCGGCAGTCGATCAATCGGGCCGTGACGCGTTCGTACCGGGAGGCGATCAGGGCGTTCGCCGAGATGTCCAACCTCGAGATCTGGTACGCCCGCATCGACGTCGACGAGATCGCCGCGCTGGCGGCTCAGCAGGGGAGCCGGAAGCAGCGGAAGCGGTTCGAGCGCAACTTGGCGAAGGCCCAATCGAAGGACAGCCTGAGGGCATTTGCGAAGCTCACGAAGATCGTCGACGGCGAGCCAAGGATCGCGAGCGACCCGCCGCTCATCATCCCGATCGAGGAGATCGTGTCGGGCGTCGTCGAACAGGCCGAGCTCGAGGAGTTCGTACGGGGAGTCATCCGCTCCTACCGGCGCACCCTGAGCACCGACCGCCGGCAGCTGCTCGAGCGCTTTCGCTACGTCCATTCGGCGCGCAAGGTTGTCGGCGTGGGCAGTGTCGGCACGCGCGCCTGGATCGTGCTCATGCTCGGCCGCGACGCGAACGATCCGCTGTTCCTGCAGCTCAAGGAGGCGCAGCCATCGGTGCTCGAGCCGTTTCTGGGCAAGAGCTCGTTCAACAACCACGGCCAGCGGGTCGTCGAGGGCCAGCGACTGACGCAGGCCGCCAGCGACATCATGCTCGGCTGGATCCGCATGACGGCCTTCGACGGCGTGAGCCGGGATTTCTACATGCGCCAGCTCTGGGACGGCAAGGGCTCGGCGATGGTCGAGATGATGAACCCGCAGGCGATGACGGCGTACGCGGAGGTCTGCGGCCACGCGCTCGCGAAGGCGCATGCCCGCTCCGGGGACGCGATCGCGATTGGGAGCTATCTCGGCGCGGGCGACAGCTTCGATCGCGCGCTGGCTTCGTTCGCGGAGGCCTACGCCGACCAGAACGAACGCGACTATGACGCCCTGCGAGAGGCCGTCGCAGTCCGGTCGGGTCGCTGCCGAGACGGGCCTCTGAGCCCCGGTCCCGGCGGCCGGGTCGGGTGGGGGCGCGCATACCCGGACGGTGGGGCACTCAAGTGCGAATTTCATGCAATCAGGGTGATGAAGCTTGTGCTGCGTCGCGCTTCGATGGTGCACGGTCGTGGACAAAGCGGCCGAACCAACTCTCAAGGAGGTACGGCAATGCGAGGTGCAGGCCGAGCCATGTTCGCGGCAATCATGCTGTTGCTCGTAGGCACGCTCAACGTCATCTACGGCATCGGTGCCCTGGACAGCGCGAACATCTTCGTCAACGACACGCGATACATCTTCACGAACCTCAACACCCTCGGCTGGGTCCTGATCATCCTCGGGGTGATCCAGCTCACCGGAGGCTTCTCCCTGATAGCGGGCAACACCTACGGCCGCGTCATCGGCATCATCGCCGGCAGCCTCGGAGCACTCGGAGCGCTGCTGTCGATTGGGGGCGCCTACCCATGGTGGAACCTCGCCGTCTTCGCCGTCTGCGTGTACGTCGTCTACGGCCTCATCGTCTACGGCGAGGACGAGCGGCCGGCAGCAGCCTGAGGGCCGACCATCTGATCTACCGCGGACCAGATCGGACGCCAGGTCATGTCGCGACCTCGGTGGCTTGTGCTGCTGGTCCGCGGGGGCGCGTGACGTCAGTGGGGGTGCTCTCCATCGGCGGGGGCTCGTCGCGCGGGTGTTGCTGGTACCAGCGGGCGTAGCGGTTGGCGAGCGGCGCGGCGCTGATGCCGTGGGCGAAGACCGATAGCCCGACGGTGAGGTAGATCGCTAGCGCGATCAGGTGCTCGTGGGGGAGGTTTGATTCCTCGACGACGATTACCGCGAACACGATCGACGCCAGCCCGCGGGGGCCGAACCACCCGAGAAAGGCGAGCGTCGGCGTCCTGGCGCGCGTGCGCAGCATCGCGATCGCGACCGGCAGCATCCGCACAACGGTGAGACTGAGCACGGCGTAGAGGGCGAGCTGCCAGGTCAGCTCGCCGAGCGCGGGGCCGAGCAGGATCGCTCCGAAGAGCAGGAAGGTGACGCCGTTGAGCACGTTCCCCACCTGTTCGCTCAGCTCGTTGATCTGCTCGGGGTCGCGCCCGAGCGCCAGCCTGAAGGTCATCCCGGCGACGAACGCGGCGATGAAGCCCGACCCGTCGAGCGCACTTGCCGTGCCGTAGGCGAGTGCCGCGCCCGCGCCCGGAATGACCTGCCGCCACGCAGGCGCGATCAGGTCTCGGCGGCCGGCGTGGATGACGATCGCCGCGACCACCAGCCCGCCCACCACTCCGCCGACGACTCCGTAGCCGATCTCCTCGAGCAGCAGCGTCGCGGCGCTGCGGCCCTCCGAGATCTCCGACTCCACGTCGGCCACCGCCACGGCTGCGAACAGCAGCGGCACGCAAATACCGTCGTTGAGCCCGCTCTCGGCGTTCAGCCCCTGGCGGATCCTCCCCGGGATGCGCGGCTCCGTCACAACCGCCTGCCCCAGCGCGGCGTCGGTCGGCGCCAACACAATTGCCAGGATCACGGCCTCCTGCGACGGTCAACCGGTCGAAGATGACAGCCGCCGCGAGGGCACCGAGCGCGATCGTCAGCGGCAGTCCGATCCCGAGCAACCGCACCGGCACCCCGACCTCGCGACGCAGTAGCCCGAGATCGATGCGCGACGCGTCGCAGAACAGCACCAGCGCCAGCGTTGCCTCCGCCAGCGTCTCGCACGGTGCCGCTCGAGCTCTCGAGATCGATCCCGTCCAAGCACCTCGGGTCCCGACCAGCAACCCGACCGCCACGAAGACCATCGCCGGCGTAACCGATGTCCCCGACAGCCGCCCCGAAACCCCCGCGACGCCGAGCACCGCGAGCGCCACGATGGCAAGGGACCACTCCATTCAGAGCCCTCCTGAGCGGGACAACGTCCCAGCCCCGATGAAGGCCGCGAACAGCTCGACCTGCGTCATCGGACCTCGCCCCGCCGCGGGTCGTTCACCGCGGGCACGGGCCGGCTGCGCGTCGACCTCTGACCGGACGCCTTCTCGCGCTGGCCCCTACCTCAGGTTTGTTCTGGCTTCAGCAGCTGCTGCCGCCGGGGTGGGCCGCATCAGCGCGCCGACGATCCACAGGAGCGGGAAGAGGATCCCAAGCCAGAACAGGGCGGTGTGCCCCTTGCGGAGCGTCGCCAGGCCGAGCACGAACAGTGCGGTCAGATACAGGACGCCGAGGAGAATCCAGAGCCAAGCCGACATGATTGTTCCTGCCTTTCGATTCCACGGAGTAGACGCTGCGCGCCTCCGGAGAGTGGACTTCCGATCCAAGCGTCTCGCCCGACGGGACCCATGGCATCGTCCCGATGAGATGAAATCGGCCCCGTGTTCACACCTCGGGGCGCCGCGGGCGGCTCTCGGTCTCGTTCGGCTACTCCTGGTTTGCCGCGGCGAGCGAGCGGAGCGCCGAGGCGGATGCAGAGGGGTGAACCCACTGCTCCATGACCAGCGCCATGGCCATCCCCACCGCCGCCTGAACGGCCTCCTTCCTCGTCTCGTCATCCCCGCCGTCCCGCTCGACCGGGACGATCGCCCGACCTCTCGCGTGTGCCACCGCTGCGGAAGCCTGACCCTCGACGGTGGGATCGATCACGCCGACGATCATCGCCGTTCCCGGAGCGAGCCGCCCCTTCAGCGCCTGGCCGGCCTTGTGCTCGACGACCATCCCGATCGGCCCCCCGCCAGTGTGCTCCACGCTGATCTCGTTTGGGGCGTCACTGGTGGCGAGGACGAGCACCTTCGACCTGTCCATGACGAGACCGGTCTTCGGGAGCTCCTCCTTCAGGACGGAGTACCCGTGCTGCGCGCTGTCGCTGTCGTCGTAGGCGGCGACCAACACGCTCAGTTCCTTGCTCATCTCGTTACTCCCTTCGCTCCGGCATCGGTCGTGGATGCAACAGCTAGGCCGTGGAGGCGTGCACCGCAGCCATCTGCTCATGCGCTTCGTGCAGGCGCTGCTCGAGCTCCTCGTGCTCCTCGCCCGTCGGGGTGAGGTGCGGCTTGAGGTCGAAGGTCACCACCTTGATCTCCCCGGTGAAGGGGAAGGGCGAGCGATCCTCGTAGCTGCGGTCCACGGCCAGGCCGTTGTCGCGGCCGATGTCCATGCCCGCGTAGGCGTTGAAGCGGAGCGAAACGGTGCGGTCCATTCGCCCGCCGCCCACCTCCGAGTCGTTGACGAACAGCGTGACCTGGCCACCGGTGCCCGGCTTCGCCTCGTCGGCGGCGAACTCCATGCGGACGTTCACCTCGCCGGCGGGCAGCGGCTCGGATGCCTCCTGTGTGTACACGTAGACGCCCATCGTCGAGTAGGTGTGCTTGAGCACCCCGTCGTCGACGAACAGCGCAAACCCGCCGAGGTGGTCGGCCTCCGCGACGATCACGCCCTCCACGCCGTCGTCGGGCACCACGAGGTCGGCGCTGATCGAGTACGAGTGCCCGTAGATCCTCGGGATCATCCCCGTGGCGACGTTCTGCACGTCGGAGCGGTAGTGGAACTTCGTCCGGCCGACCATCGGCGGCAGGATGCCGAAGAACACGCTGTATCCCCCGAGCATCGGCAGCACGTTGTATCGCTCGGCGTCCTCCCAGAAGGCGGCCTTGAGCTCCGCGAGCTTGTTCGGGTTCTCCGCCGCGATGTCCCTGGCCTGCGAGAAGTCGTCCGGCAGGTAGTAGAGCTCCCACTCCTGCGCGTCCGGGTCGTAGACGTCGGGAGCGAACGTGGCCAGCGTCTCCTCCGTGAGGTCCCACGGGAGCCTGAACGGCTTGCAGCTCGCCCACCAGCCGTCCTTGTACATCCCGTAGTAGCCGAAGCTCTCGAAGTACTGCCGCGTGTGGCGCTCCTCGGCCCCGGCGTTGGTGAACGTGTAGGCGAAGCTCGTGCCCTCGATCGGCTTCTGCTCGATCCCGTCCACGCGCACGGGCTGCGGGATCCCCGCAACCTCGAGGATGGTTGGCGCGATGTCGATGCAG
>CAWHPZ010000028.1:0-61979 GCA_963831345.1 uncultured Alphaproteobacteria bacterium | reverse complement strand
CTCAATATTGCTCTCGGTGAGGATGATGCCGAAGTTGGTGGGCCCGCCGGGATCGTGCGGATCTTCGGTGTAGCCGCCCTCCATCTCGAGCACGTGCTTGAGCGCGCGCGAGAAGGCGTCCGCATCGTTTGCCGATGGCGCACCCGGCGCAGGCCCGTCCGCCACACTCTCGCTTGGCCACCTGAGCCCGAGCAGCCGCGCCTTTGCCACTGGCATCACGCTGACGGCATCGCCCTGATTTCCGCCGAGCAGCATGATGCTGTCCTCGGTCTCGCCGACCCAGAAGCCCACGTGCCCCTGCGACGTATCCGATCCGCGCGAAAACACGGCGACGGCGCCGAGCCGCCCGTCCGTGATCGGCTCACCCCAAGCGAGATACGACCGCGAAATGGGATATCTCCGCCTCTGAGCGCCGCCAGAGCGCCTTTAACTCGCCCTCGGCGTAATCGCCACTCAGGACACTATCGAGAAACTCTCCAGACCTCTCCGCCATCTGAGGCAGGAATAACCCTCACGGCATAAGACGCCATGTCTTCAATTGTCGGATAAGCGGAGTGTACGTCTGATGAAACATCCGACACATAGCGAGAAACGCATTCAGGCTGAGGCGCTCCGGCATTCATCAGCCGATATCAACGCATAGCGACGGCCTCGTCATCTTCCGGTGAAGAGCCAGATCATAACGCCTATCTAGGCAAGGCTAGCCCGTCAACGACGGCTGGTCTTCAATCCAGAGGACTACGGCTCGACTTCTGCCGCCACCACTGGTAGCCACGTTCGTCGAGAATTTCGAACGCCAGATCCCGGCCTCGCTCTGTCGCGACAATCTCGACAAGAGGCATCGTATCGTCAGATCTTCCAAAGTTGTTCACCGGGGTCAAAGGCGCACATTCGACTGCAATAGGGAAAGCGCCTCCAGCGAATGCCCTTTCGAAAGCTTTTGCGACCCCTCGGGACGTAACACGGCCAGCTCCGACCTGATTAGCTCGTCCACGCCCGCAACGCTGTCGGCAAGTTCGCGCTCCTCGCCGCTTCGATCCGTAATAGTGTTGACCGTAGACGAAAAATTCTCCGCCCCCGCCTCCTCCAACTCGGAAAGCATCCGCGACGCGAGTTCGCCGAGACTAGCGGTCTCACTCATGTCACTGATCTCCCAATTTGGGCTTATCCAGCATTGGAACAGCGGGTCCCCAAGGATCATGTACGCTTTTACGGTATCGATAGTAACGTCTCGAACTGATGCTTTTCGGCAGGATCTGTGCGAAATCTCTTCGGTGGGCACTCCATAATCCTTACCTGGGCTCCGGAAGTGGCGTTCTCAAGGAGGCCCCGGCGCATCGGTGGGTTTTGTGTATTCATACCCTCTTGTGCGCAACTCGGTCCGCAAACGATCTACACCCCAAAGCGGATTTGTATTCGGCACCGTGCCACGAGTGATCTCTGCCCATCGCGCTTGCGCCTCTCTTGCCTCGCCTTCCGCCCGGAGGATCGCCCCTTCCGCGGTCTCGGTGAAACTCGGGGTCGGACGCCAGTTCGGATCGAGCTGCCTAACTCTCTGCATCTCATCCGTGACCACCCCTCCGCTACTGCAAGGCGGACCTGCTGAGCCGGTGTTGCCTTCCAGTTTTCTCCAATTCTTGGACGGCCCGGGACGCGACGGAGTTCGGGCTTGGGCTTCGCGCGCGGTACCCGTTCCGCTTGAAGGGCCGCCAGCCCCGCTTCCAATCCCACTACCTTCGTCGACCCACCGCCCGCCGTCCGATTGCCCGGCAGGAGCCCGCGACTGATCCGGCCTATACTTGCCCGCCTCCGGCAGGACGAACTTCCGCACAACGACGGTTGCGTCGTTTTCCGGCGCAGACGGAACCACTGGCTCTTCGACCGGCGCATAGCCGACCGCCGCCGCTTCTCGTTCAGCGTCAGGAAGTCACGCCGCTCGATGCGCGCCCACAGCGCCTCGCGCTCGGGGCTGAGCGCCTCGATCGCGTCGAGGTCGGGCCGCAGCTCGAGCGCGCTGCGCCGTAAGCCGGCGCGAGCCAGCGCC
Source organism: uncultured Alphaproteobacteria bacterium (assembly GCA_963831345.1). Lineage (GTDB taxonomy): Bacteria > Pseudomonadota > Alphaproteobacteria > Rhizobiales > Hyphomicrobiaceae > Hyphomicrobium_C. The sequence goes on along the minus strand of CAWHPZ010000028.1, from coordinate 59,935 downwards.
GAGAGCGCCTTCGCCGTGCGGTTCACCAGCGGCAGCACCGTCTGCCGCCAGAACGACGCGGTTGGCCTCGCTGTAATTGGAATAGGTGTTGTCGCCGGGAATGCCGAGCAGCATCGGCGGCACGCCGAGCGCCAGCGCGATCTCGCGCGCCGCGGCGTGCTTGGCCTCGATGAAATCCATGTCCTTGGGCGACAGGCTCATCGGCTTCCAGTCGAGCCCGCCTTCGAGCAGCAGCGGCCGGCCGGCATTGCGTCGGCGCCCTGGAAGCCGCTGCTCCAGCTCGGCCTTCAGCCGCTCGAACTGCTCCGCGGTCAGGTTGCCCGTCGCGCGCCGCTGTAGACCAGCGCGCCGGAGGGCCGCGCCGAATTGTCGAGCAGCGCCTTGTTCCAGCGCGCCGCCGCGTTGTGGATGTCGATGGCCGCGGCCGCCGCCTCGATGCGGGCTCATGCCGTAGTGATCGTTGGCGGGATGGAACAGCGCCATGTGCAGGATCGGGCGCACGCCCGGCACCGGCTCGCTCGGCGAAGCGCACGCGTCCGGCCGCCGACGGTATATTCGTAGGCCTCCGGCCAGCCGTCGCCGCCCGGCACCACCTTCATGCGGTCGGGACGCAGCACGTGCAGCTCGCGCACCGCGCCCGCCGACGGCGACCGCCTCGACGTAGGCGTTGCCGGCGACGAGCAGATAGCCGTACCAGGCCTCGAGGAAATCGGCGCCGCATCTGATCGCGGCGTTCGGCCGGCGCGAGCAGGTCGAGCAGCGGATGCTCGTCGATCTCGTCGTCGCCCTCGTAGAGCAGCAGCGGCACGGAGGCGGCCGCCTCCGCGATCATGCGCACGCGAGCGATAGACGATGGCGTTCTGCATGAAGCCTTCGCGCGCGAAGGCCGCGTAGTCGCGCGGCGTCCACACCGGCTGGCCCGAGCGTCTCGAGCGCGATCAGCGGGCCTGTCGCGCTGGCCTTCGCCTCGGACGCGAGCCGTGCGGCGCGCCTGCGCGCGCCGGCGCCAACGAGGCCCGCCAGCGTCTCCATGATCCGCGGCATCGAGGCGAGTCCTTCCTAGCGTCGGGCAGCAGGCGTTCGGGCGAGCGGCAGCGAGCTGAACGTCGGCGCACTGACTGCCTCACGCTGACCCGTCCGCCTACGCTGTCGAGAAGTCGTGCCGTATCGCCGGCGTGGCGGCCCGGTCCAGCATCAGATCGGTCAGCGCCCACACCAGCGCGTCGACCCGATCCGGGCTGCGCCCGCGCGCGAGCCCGTCGGCGCCGAACGCGCACATCTGTTCTTCCAGCGCCGGCAGCACGCCGACATGCGCGACGCGGCCCTCCGCATAGAGCGCCGCGACCGGCTCGGCGCGCAGCCACTTGCCGCGCGTCGCCCGCACCGCGCGCACCGGCACGTTGTCATCGATCTGGCGCAGCACGGCGACGACGAGATCGCCGCCCTGGTTGACCTCGGCGACGACGCGATCGGCCGCGAAATCGCTGATAGGCCGCGACCGCCGCCCGCGCCCACACGTGCGGCTCGCGCCCCTGCAGCGTGCGGTCGGCGAGCGACGTAGGCGCGCCCGTCGCGCGCCGAGCCCGGCGACGATGATGCCGCACGCGTCCGAGCTGGCCGTCGCCGTCACCGGCGGATCGACCGCCACGACGATGCGGCTGAGCTCCGGGCACGTCCGCGACGCGATGCCGCTCGATCCAGTCGCGCCGCCACAAGCGCCCGCCGTGCTCGTCCACGATCTCGCCCAGCAATTCCTGCCGCCCCAGCGCCGTGCCGGCATAGCGCCGCGTCATCTCACTCGACGAACGCCGGCGCCAGGTTCGCGGCGTTGGCCGGCGTCGCCGCCGCGCGTCACGACGGTGCCCGCGTCGCCATCATCTGTCTTCAACAACGGGATCGGCCGCGGCGTCGTCGTCACCACGATCTCGCGGATGCTCGCCGAGACGCAGCCCGAACTGCAGCATGTCCCACGCCGCCTCCGGCTCGCGCCACTTGGCCAGCTCATCGCACCAGGCCGCATCGAACTGCGGCCCGCGCAGGCTGTCGGGCTCCTCGGCCGAAAACATCTGCGCGATGCGTTCCGTTGGGCCAGACGAGTTGCCGCTTCGAGGTCTCGATACTGCGGCCGCTCGTCGTCGGCGTGAACCGCCAGCAAGCCCGACACGCCCTCGATCATCACGCGCCGCACGTCCGCGAACGTCTCGCCGACGAGCGCGATGCGCGACGCCTGCCGCTCACCCACTGGCGGAATGCCGAGCGCCTTGGCGCGCACCCACTCGGCGCCGGCTCGTGTCTTGCCGGCGCCGCGTCCGCCGAGGATCAGCCACACGCGCCAGGCGTCGCCGCTCGCGGTCGCCCACGGCGGCAACTGATCGTCGCGCGCCCAGAGCTGCCAATCGTTCAGCAGAAAGCTGAGGCAGCCCTCATCGAGACTCGTCAGCGCATCCGCGAGCAGCCCGTTCCGTTGCAAGGCGGCCAAGTCGCTCCGCAATCTCTCGGCGCATGCGCTCCGCATCGGCGGTGACGGCTGCTGCATCCTTGGGTCGGCCTCCCTCGCTGCGGTCGAGGTCGGCCACCACTTCGGTGACCTTCTCGAAATTCCTGATCATGGCTCCGAGGGCGCGGCTCTCCCGCTCCTCGTCCTGCGCCGACCGGCTCTCGCCGCTCGCCATGCGTGCCTCCATGTGCTCGAGTTTCAAGCTGATGGCGCGGTAGAGGCGCCCGATCATTTTCCGCCGCGCACCTGGCGTCGGCAGGGTCGCGTACACCCGTCTGCGTTTTTTGACGGCGGGCTTGTCGCCTTCCGGGCTTTCCGGCGCCGCTCTCCCAGCCTTCGCGCTTGGCCCGGCCCTGAATGGTCTTGGGCGACACGCCGAACTGCGTCGCGAGCGCCCCGAACGTGACGTCACCCAGACCATAGAGACGGCGCACCTCGGCCCACGTCTTCGCGTCGAGCCGCATTGCCACCGCCAGCGAATGTGGATGAGGAAGCAGAAACGAAAAACGCCGCCTCAGCGGCGGCGCACTATTCGAACCATACAAAAATACTACAGAACGACCGCAACGCTGTCAACAACAAAACAAGACTATTTGACGTGAATACTATGATTGCCGAACTACATCTATAGCAACATAGAGCAACACGCCAGATTATCATAGAACACATGCGCGGGGATAACTTTGCAACCTTGGCGCACTTCGAATCCACCACCCGTCCGAGCGCCCATCAATTCCCACAGCGCTCGCCGTCGAGGCCCTGTCGCGCGGCCCGCAAAGGCCGTATAAATAACCATAATCGCGTGAGACTTGAGTCTCTCGCGTGCGAACTGCCGCGCGCGGGATTCAAACTGTTTGATGGACGCTTGAGCGGAGTTCGATTCCGAGCTCGAGCGCGGCCCGACAATTGAGGCGCAACCCTTGAGTGACTGGTTCTTCCGGCGCGGCAAACGCGAGAACATCGACTGGCTGAGCCTCGATTCCTGGATCGATTCCTCGCTCGCCGAGAGCTGGTCGCGCTTCAACGACTACTGGAACGCCGGCTCGAGCTTCTTTGCCCGCTTCAGGCTCACCGGCTGGCGGCGCCTGCTCAACGAGGCCGCCTCCGAAGGTCTGACGCTCGGCGCCGGCGGCTTCTTCGTCATGTTTGCCCTCGCCCTCCCGGCCTTCATGGAATTCGACGAGGGCCGCTTCCTCACCGGCCGTTACAGCGTCAAGTTCCTCGACCAGAACGGCAACGAGATCGGCAAGCGCGGCATCCTGCACAACGACGCCGTGCCGCTCGAGGAGATCCCCGACGCGATCATCAAGGCGACGCTCGCCACCGAGGACCGGCGCTTCTTCGAGCACTGCGGCATCGACGTCCTCGGCACCGTTCCGCGCGCTCGTCGAGAACCTGCGGGCCAACGACGTCGTGCAGGGCGGCTCGTCGATCACGCAGCAGCTGGCCAAGAACCTGTTCCTGTCGTCCGAGCGCTCCTTCAGCGCAAGATCAAGGAGGCCTTCCTCGCCCTCCTGCTCGAGAGCCGCTTCTCCAAGCGCGACATCCTGAAGTTCTATTTCGACCGCGCCTATATGGGCGGCGGCGCCTTCGGCGTCGAGGCGGCCTCGCAGTATTACTTCGGCAAATCGGTGCGGCGAGGTCAATCTCGCCGAGGCCGCCCTGCTCGCCGGCCTCTTACAAGGCGCCGACGAAGTACGCCCCGCACGTCAACCTGCCGGCCTCGCGCGCGCGCACCAACGAGGTGCTGAACAACCTCGTCGAAGCGGGCTTCTACACGCCGGCGCAGGTCCATGGGCGCGCGTGCATCCGGCCAAGATCGTCGAGAAGCGCGCCACGACCAGCCCCGACTGGTTCCTCGACTGGGCCTTCGAGGAGGTGCAGCGCATCGCCGAAGGCAAGAACCAGTACGTGCTGACGGCGCGCACGACCGTCGACCTCAACATGCAGAAGCCAGACCGACGAGGCGCTCGTCTCGTCCCTGAAGCAACAAGGGCCGCGGCCTCCGCATCAACTCGCGGCGCCATCGTCGCCATGGAGACCGACGGCGCCGTGCGCGCCATGGTCGGCGGCCCGGACTACGGCGAAAGCCAGTTCAACCGCGCCACGCACGCCAGGCGCCAGCCGGGCTCCTCGTTCAAGGTCTACGTCTATGCCACCGCGCTCGAGAACGGCTACACGCCCGACACCGTCGGTGCGCGACGCCTCGCGCTCCTGCGGCCGCTGGCATCCGCAGAACTACGGCGGCAGCCACGGCGGCGGCGGCCGCATGCCGCTGTGGATGGCGCTGGCCAAATCGCTGAACACGGTCGCCGCCGAGCTGTCGTTCGCGGTCGGGCGCGAGAAGGTCATCGAGATGACGCAGCGCCTCGGCATCACCGGCATCCGCAAGACCTGCTCGATGGCGCTCGGCGACTACGGCATCACGCCGCTCGAGCACGCGGGCGGCGTCGGCGACCTTCGCCAACGGCGGCAAGAGTGCCAAGCCCTACGCCATCCTCGAGCTGTTCAACTCCAAGGGCGAGCTCGTCTACAGCCGCGAGCGCGACGAGCCCGAGCCGGCGCAGCTCGTGAGCCGCAAGGTCGCCGAGGGCATGAACCAGATGATGAGCAAGGTCGTGACCGACGGCACGGCGCAGCGAGCCGCGCTCGACTTCACCAACGTCGTCGGCAAGACGGGCACCAGTACCGGCCCGAAGGACGTCTGGTTCGTCGGCTTCACCGGCAAGTACGTCGGCAGCGTCTGGCTCGGCAACGACGACAACCGGCCGATGGCGGACGGCAACACGGGCGGCCAGTTCGCGGCACCGCTGTGGCATTCGTTCATGTCCGTCGCGCACACGGACATGAACATCCCGACCATCCCCGGCCTGCAGCCGCATCCGGTTCAGGTTGCCGAGCAGCAGCGCATCGCCGAGTTGAGGCGCACCGATCCGGCCGCCGCGGCAGCCCTAGCCGGCGAGCAAGGACAAAAGACAACTTCGCCAATCATGCCCGAGCCGACGAAAGACACGCTGAAGCGCATCTCCGGCGCGTTGCGCAAGGCTGCAGGCATGGAGGACGCACCACCCGAAAAGCCGGCGGCGTCACCGACCCAGAACGGACCCGACCAGCCACCGAAGCCACCCGGCAACAAGGCTGATGCAGGCCCCATGATCAATGGCGGCACTCGTCCGAAGCCTGCCGCCGGCGTCGCCTCGGCGGGACTGGACTCCGGTGAGCCGCAGTAACGACCGCCGCACGATCACTTAACCCGAACACGAGGCCACGAGCGCTCGACAGATGAGCTTCACCAGTTTCACGTTCCATAAGCTGAAGAAAAAAGTGGCGGCGGTCGTGGGACGCACCGCCGACTGGGCGCTGTTCCTCGGCATCGTGCTGATCGGCGGCGTCGGCTCGAGCTGGTACATGGTGGACGCGGGCTCGAGCCTCACCACGACGACGGTGGGCTCATGGACCACATGGCCGTCCGCCGCCCGGAGCGACGCCGATCCGTACACGCGTGCCCACTATGCGCGCCTCGGGCTGCTGCCGCTCAGCACCGAATACGCGCAGACCTTCGTCGCCCGCACCGACAGCGAAGGCCGCGGCCTGCATTCGTCTTGCGACTACGTCATCGAAGGCCGCGAACTCGGCGGCTACTGGTGGTCGCTTTCCGCCTTCGATGCCAAGGGCCGCCTGATCCCGAGCGTCACGGACCGCCACACCTATACGAGAGACACGACCGCGCTCAATCCCGACGGCACCTTCACGGTCTCGCTGTCGCGCGATCCGGAGTCCGGCAACTGGCTGCCGGTCGGCGGCGGCGGCAGACTGGCCCTGGTCTATACCGTGATCGATCTCGGCGTACGCGCCGTCAGCCAGGATGGCGAGGTAGAGAAGAACCTGCCTGTCATCAAAAGAAAGAGCTGCTGATGAAATATCTCTCGGCAGTAAAACGCATCAACTGGCGCCTCGTCGCCGCGGCGTTCTTCGCCGTCGGCATCCTGCACATCGTCGCGACACTCTCCACGCCGTCGCTTACGCCCCAGACCGGCTACGAGCGCCTCGCGACCGACCTTCCCGTCAACGCAATGCAAATTCTGCCGCCGGTCACGCCAGAGGCTCAGCCGCTGCCGTTCATGGGAACAGATGCCAGATATGCCGTCTGCCGCTTCGATACTGCCGATGGCGCAGTTGCGTTGAACGCCACGCTTCCCGGTCCGGGCTGGATCCTGGCGCTCTATTCACCGGAGGGCGACAACTTCTTCTCGTCGGTCGCGCAGCCCGGCCGCCGCCGCGACGTGTCGCTGCTGCTCGTCCCCTTCGACGAACGGTTCCGCGGAGAGGCAGGCGATACGGCTCCCGCGTCTGCGACGGCCATCCAAAATCAGGATCCGACATTGACGGTGCCGGCCCGCAAGGGCATCGCCATCATTCGCGCTCCCGAGCAAGGCGAAGCCTACAGGCAGCGCAATCTCGCTGAGCTGAAGCGCGCCCGCTGCGCTTACAAGCGCATCTAGACCACGATCGCTTCGGATCCTAGTCGCTCCGATCGTCATGTCGGAGACATGCCTCCGGCATGAGCCTCCTATCGGGCGCGGCGTAAATCGGCAGCGCAGGAGAATCCGAAGCGTAAATCGTAGGTTTAACGAAAGACCACCACGATCGCTTCGGACCCTAGTCGCTCCGATCGTCAGTCGCAGATCCCGTCTGGAAGCCTCGACAGCGCGATCGAAACTCGACCCGAGGCCCATAATTTTATCGCGAGCAGTGCGAATTGGGATCGCAGGCTGGAAGACGTTCCGCGAATTGATGAGTTGCCTGGCTGAAGTCTCGCCGAGGTCAGGCCATCAGCAAACACAGCACCAAGCGCGCCGTAGATTTCTATGAGGGCGACGAGATCGATGCTCTCGGAAGAATCCAAAGAGCACCTGTGTCCGTACTCTATTCGTCGAGTTCGAGACGATCGCGCTGGCGCGAGCGGCGCCCACGTGGACGCTCTTCCTCTGTCACGGGCTCGACCCGCTCGTAACGCACACCTGGAAAAAATACGACATCCGCACTCGCGCCGCGACTGCCGGTAGCGGCTAATCGTTCTTGCAGTGGAGACTTGGAACGAAATTCGATGATCGTAGCCATAAAGGCAGTCCTCGAAAAAATTGCATCACCGCGCTTACTCCCCGAGGGCCAATTAAGCGCAACAGCGCCGGCACTCTTGTCTCGTTAGGTACTATCGTGATTTGGCGACTGCTTTGGTTAACGGAAAGTAAATGCCGCATCATCTGCAACGCAGGTGTGGCGCGCGCGCCATGCGGGAACAGGTGGTGAAACCCGCTTACGCGAGCCAATCGTCGAGGTGATGCGTGCCGTCGCGGGCTTCGACCTCGACGATCCAGAGATCGGGATCGGAGCGCGCCTGCCGCTCGAGATAGGCTTCGACCGCGTCGTCAGCCGCCACCGCCGACGCGAGGCACGGGCTCCAGCGCCGTTCGCTGTCGCCGTCCGAGAATCCCGCGGGCGCCGGACCATAAAGCGCCGACGTTCCGTCGAGATGATTGATCCGGATAAAGATCGCGCCGGCGTCATTGTCGCCGTGACGCACGACAACCGCCATCGCGCCGCTGCCGAGGCAGCTGCGGATATAAGCCTTGACCCAGATTTCAGATTTGAGGCGCATCGGCGCTTGCGTCTCACAAAGCTCGCGCGCCGGCAATCGGCATTCGGCAACAGGCAATCGTCAGAAGCAAAAAACGCACGGCCACGATTGCCGATTGCCCAGTGCCGATTGCCGTCACTTCAGCGCATTTCCATGATGGCGCTATGGCCCGTCATGCCGGCAAGCTTGGCGACCAGCTCTCCGGAAACCCGCCCCGTCGCCGTCCAGCGCTGCGCCGTCTCGAACTTGCGGATAGCCGCGCCCGTCTCGGGGCTCATGCGCCCATCGACCGAGCCGGCCGCGTAGCCGAGTTGCGTCAGCGCCTTCTGCACAGACTTGATGATGGTCTCGGCATAGGGTCCCGCCTGCCCGTTGTCCTGCGCCGGCCGCCCCGGATCCTGCGCCGAGCCGAGCACGATATGTTGCAGCAGCGCCTGCCGCGGCTCGCCCGTGAGAGCCAGTCCGGCATCCGCCTCATAGGCCATGATCGCCGCGCGCGTGACGATGCCGGCGACACCGTCGACCGCGCCCGTCTCATAGCCCTTGACCTTGAGCTCGCGCTGAATGGCGCGCGTCAGCTCCACCGTATCGCCCGAGTTGCTTCCGCCGCCCGTCACGGGTGCGTCGGGGGCCGTCGGCGTCTCGGCTGTCGTATTGGAAATGCCGGCCGTGCGCAGAGTGAGCTGATCAACCCAGGCGCTGGTCGCGGTGCCCTGACCAAGCTGAGCCATGCCGGCCCCGCGGCCCGGCGGCTGCAGCACGAGCACGTTCGTTGCAAGAGCGCCCGTGAGCACGACGAATGCCGCGAGCGACAGCTTGCGAGAGAGAGATGTCATGTTGAGGCCGTCCCCTCCGCTTCACGTCCCGGGTCTGCACCGGTGAGTATCGCGGAGCGCCTGTTAAGACCGCGTTAACCCGAGCCCGGAGGGCGTTCCGGCAGAGGCGGGAGAAATCGATAAAACTCGAAGCGAATTTGCGCCAAATGCGCCTTAAATACTGATCGAATTGTAACGCCCGCGGCGGCGCTTCCTTGAAGCTTCTGCGTTAGCTTCCCGATGTGGTCCGTATGTCGGACTTGTGATCGCTACGGGTCCTACTCGCTCCGATCGTCGCGCCTCTTATCGGGCGCGGCGTAAATCGGCAGCGCAGGAAAAGCCCGAAGCGTGAATCATAGTCTCATCGAAGCACGCTGAGACCATCGGAGTTTACGGATGTCCTTGTTCAGGATTGCCATTGTTCTGTCCCTCGGGGTGGCCCTCATGCCCTCCGATCGCGCACAGCAAGAACAGCTGTACGAGAAAGCAGCCACCGCTGCCCATTGGACGCTGACCTTCTGCGATCGCAACGGCACGACGTGCGAAACCGCCGGCGTGATGTGGGAGACCTTCATCAAGAAGGCCGAGTTCGCCGGCAAGATGGCCTACGACATCGCCCAGCGCGCGTCGGTCGAAGGTCCTGCCGATGCAAACGCGCCGACGCTGTCAAAGGCCTCCGGAACGCTGAAGCCGGACGACCTCGAGCCCTCGTGGCGTGGGTTGCGCGACCGCGGCGGCGCCTAGATCCGCCCAGTCTTGAAGGTTCCTCGAAGGTTCACAAGCCGGGAAGCCAAGCGCTTCGCCGGCTTGCAACGTTTAATCGCATCGCAAAGGGGTAGCCAGGACGCGGCGCTTGTCCCACATTAAGGGACAACCCGCCTTTCAGGACCCGCGCCGATGACGCTTGCCGACCTGCAGTCCGATTTCGCCGTCCTCGACGACTGGGAGGACCGCTATCGCTACATCATCGAGCTCGGCCGCACGCTGCCTCCGATGGCTCCCGAGCTCAAGAACGAAACCACGAAGGTCCGCGGCTGCGCCAGCCAGGTGTGGCTCGTGAGCGAACCTCAGGCCTCCGGCACCATGCACTTCCTCGGCGAGAGTGACGCCCATATCGTGCAGGGTCTCATCGCGATTCTGTTCACGATCTATGAAGGCAAGTCGCCCCGGGAGATTCTGTCGATCGATCCGGGCACCGTGTTCGACGCGCTCGGCCTCAAGGAGCACTTGACGCCGCAGCGCTCCAACGGCCTCGCCTCCATGGTCGAACGCATCCGCGCCGATGCACGCACTCAGGCAGCGCTCGCAGACTGAGCTTTCAGGCCTCACCGTTGTCGATATCGGGGCGATAGCCCTCTGCTCCCCAGTGACGGACGCGGGCGCCGCGCGCGTGATCCGCATCAGTTTCGCGGATCAATCCGTAGTGCCGCGCGAGGCTCTTCAAGGCGATGCGCAAGCACGATCTTGCCCGACCGCTGCGGCCATCCCGCCTGCCGCTCCTTCACCTCGAGCCCCTTGAGATGACAGCAGACGTCGATGAGCACGCCCGATAGCTCCGGACCCACCGCCGCGAGCGCACGCCGCACCCGCTCACCGGCTGCGATGACGTTGTCCTGCAGATCGGAGCCCGACCCCGGCGCGCCGCGCCGTCCCGACGGCGAGCCCGTGGGCGCAGCCCAGCTCGACGTCACGCGCGGCATCATCTGGCCGAAGCAGAAATCGGCTCGAAGCCGCTCGCCGGCCTCGAATTCGGCACGCGAGATGAGCGGCTGCCCGTCCTTGTCGCGTCGCCGGTAGAGCCATCCGATCGGGCTTTCGCCGATGTCGATCTCCGGAGCCCCGCCCTGTTCGAGCTTTGCAGTGCGCGCCTTCGCGCGCTTCGACTGAGGCTGGCTCACGAGATCACCAGCGCGAAGCGGCGCTCAGGATTGATGAGCGACGGTAGCGCCCATTCGAGAAGATCGAGCGCGCGGTCGAAAACCGGATCGTCACGTCGATCCTCGACGACGGCGCAGGCATGGGCCACCGTCGTCCGGTCGCGCCCAAACAGGAGACCCACTTCCGTCAGCGTCAGGCCACAGATGACATGCGCCAAGTACATGCCCGTCTGCCGCGCCAGCGCGATGTGGGCCTTGCCGCGCGACTTGATGGAGAGATCGGCCTGCGTCACGCCGAAAACCTGCGCGATGGTGTCCTCGATCACGGCGTGAACCGCTTCCCAGGTCTCGGCCGACATGGACGCGCCCAAAACCGGAGCACCACCAGCCGCCAAACGCCGAGGCCTCGACGACGAGGAACGAGACGAAAGCACCCCGCCATCGGGCGCCGGGCTGCGGAAAGCTGCAACGTGATCGAGGCTCATGGGATACCGATCCGGAAGCTGCGGTTGCTGGAGAGCAATCTAGGGGAAGACTTGGACCTGCTGCCGTCCAAACTAGCCGAGCGGTGAACGGCGAGGATAAGTCGCGCCCGTCCCGGCCGGGCTCCGCGAAGTACGCCGGCGTCAATCCCCGCCGTCCGCTCCCGTGAGAGCGTCATGGGCTCCACATCTGAACGGAGCCCCCAATGCGCGCGAGGCGAACCGCCCCCAAGCCCATCGGCAAAGTCCCAGAAGCAGCGCGGCACGGATCTCCGGATGCCGAAGCCCGCGAGCGCCGCAAGCGTCTCACGTCGCTGCTGCCGTTATGGCCGGCAGAGATCGAAGACGTGTCGATCCAGGGCAGGACGCAGCTTGTCGCCGTGCTCGAGCGCAGCCTGCGGGCGGAACGCCGCCGCGGCCTGGCCGGCCATTGGACGTATGACCTCGCACGCCACATGCAGCTTCTCGAGGCCTACCGCACCGAAGTGGGCGCGCTCCACGCCATGAGCAACAACAAAACAAATCGGCCCCGGAAATCCAATTTCCGGAGCCGATTTCGAAGGGATGAATGAACAGAGGCGAAGAAACGCTTACTTCTCGCGCCGCGTGCCGAGGCCCATTTTCTTGGCGAGATCTGAACGCGCCTGAGCGTAGTTCGGCGCCACCATGGGATAGTCATGCGCCAAGCCCCACTTCTCGCGGTATTCTTCCGGCGAGAGATTGTAGTGGGTGCGCAGGTGGCGCTTCAAAGACTTGAATTTCTTGCCGTCCTCGAGACAGACGATGTGGTCCGGCATGACGGACTTCTTCACCGGAACCTTGGGCTTGAGCTCTTCGCGCTCCTGCTGAACGGGAATTCCCGTCGCGCGCGTCAGCGCGGCATGGGTCTCGTTGATGAGCTGCGGAATTTCCCCGGCGCCAATGGTGTTGTTGCTGACGAAAGCCGAGACGATCTTCGCTGTCAGCTCTACAAGCTCGGGCTGAGCGCCTTCTTCCATGACATCTGTCCTTTCACACGCAAATCTCGAGGCAGGGATGGGCGCCAACTACTGTAGATCGTAAAGTTAATTCGAGGTCATCAGCAGTCGAGACATCATGTTACACAATCGATGCTCGAATGATGCTCCCCCTACACTCCCCCGGCCCGGTGATGCTGGCACGCTGATCTTGGACAACAATAAGTCTATGTTGTCAACGCGCGGCCCCCGAAACTACTTAAATCCCTAATTGCTATAGAGCGCCAACGCAACTGCTATACCGTGCATTGGCGATGCGCGACAACTGGTCTCACCATGCTCTTTAAGAATGAAAGCAGCGGCGATCATGTAACAGTAAGTATACGGGCAGGCCGTCAAGGCCTTTTATGCACCGCACTCCTTGCGCTGCCTCCCCCGCCGCACCATCATGACATGACCTCATCCTCCCCACACTCGCGGTGCCGCTGTTCACCGCCCGCGACATCATCTGTGGCGATATTGTGACGGACGGGTGTGGCTGCCGAACAGCATGCACGTGATTTGACAACGCTTAGCGTTTGCCCAGTCATGGCCTGGTCGGCGTCTCTGATGTTCGATTAACCAAGAGGTCGTCATGCACGGGTCCGTTGGCCGCAAAGAGAACCGCCCCCCTTCAGCGGCACGCCGCCCAGACGTGTCGGTCCATCACGGGGTCGAGCTGCGCGACGACTATGCCTGGCTCAGGGCTGCCAACTGGCAGGACGTGATGCGCGACCCGTCGCTGCTCGACGCCGAGATCCGGGCCTATCTGGAGCAAGAGAACGCCTACTGCGAGGCCGAGCTCGCCGACACGCGGCTGCTTCAGGAAACGCTGTTCTCCGAGATGAAGGCCCGCCTCAAGCAGGACGACAGCACCGTCCCGACGCCCGACGGCGCCTTCGACTACTATTCGACCTTCATCGCCGGCGGCCAGTATCCGCGCCTCTGCCGCAGACCGCGCGCTGGCGGAGCCGGCAGTCCAAATGGTGGGGGTAACGAAACCCTGCTCCTCGACGGCAATGCCGAAGCCGAGGGCAAGCCCTATTGGGACCTTGGCGCGCGCGCCCACAGCCCCGACCACAAGCTGTTGGCCTACTCGTTCGACGACAAGGGCTCGGAGCTGTTCACCATCCGCTTTCGCGACATGGAGACCGGCAAGGACCTCGCCGACGAGATCCCCGACACGCGCGGCGAGATCGAATGGTCGAACGACGGGCGCACGCTGTTCTACATCCGCGTCGATGCCAACCACCGTCCGCTCTACGTCTACCGCCACCGCATCGGCACGCCGTCCGCCGATGACGTCCTCGTCTACGAGGAAAAGGACATCGGCTACTACACCGGCCTCGGCAAGACGCTCTCGGGGCGCTTCATCCTCGTCGATGCTCACGATCATCAGACCAACGAGATCTACCTCGTCGACGCCGACAAGCCCGAGGGGCCGCTCAAGCTCATCGCCGCGCGCGATCACGGCCACGAGTATCAGGTCGAGCACCACGGCGAGCGGCTGATCATCACCACCAACTCCGGCGGCGCCGAGGACTTCCGCATCTGCGAGGCCCCGGTCTCGGCTCCCGGCATGGAAAACTGGCGCGAGATCCTGCCGCACAAGCCCGGCCGCCTCATCCTCGATACGGTTGCCTTCAAGGGCCACCTCGTGCGTCTCGAGCGCGAGGACAGCCTGCCGCGCATCGTCATCCGCGCCTTCGCCGACGGCGCCGAGCACGCCATCGCCTTCGACGAGGAGGCCTACTCGCTCGGCATGTCGTCCGGCTACGAGTTCGACACCACGAACCTGCGCTTCATCTACTCGTCGATGACGACGCCGGCCGAAACCTACGACTACGACATGGCGAGCCGCACGCGCACGCTGCGCAAGCGCCAGGAGATCCCGAGCGGCCACAACCCGGCCGACTACGTGACGCGCCGCGTGTTCGCGCCCGCGCCCGACGGCGAGACGGTGCCGGTCTCGCTCCTCTACCGCAAGGACACGCCGCTCGACGGCTCGGCGCCGCTGTTCCTCTACGGCTACGGCGCCTACGGCATCTCGATCCCGGCGTCGTTCTCGACCACGCGGCTGTCGCTCGTCGATCGCGGCTTCATCTACGCCATCGCCCACATCCGCGGCGGCAAGGACAAGGGCTATCACTGGTACACGGACGGCAAGCTCGAGAAGAAGATCAACACCTTCACCGACTTCATCGCGGCCGGCGAATACCTCGTCGAGGCAGGGCTTCACGCAGCGCGGCCGCATCGTCGCCAACGGCGGCTCGGCCGGCGGCATGCTGATGGGCGTCGTCGCCAACATGGCGCCCGAGCCTGTTCCTCGGCATCATCGCCGACGTGCCGTTCGTCGACGTGCTTGAACACCATGCTCGACAAGGATCTGCCGCTGACGCCGCCCGAGTGGCCCGAGTGGGGCAATCCGATCGAGAGCAAGGTCGAGTTCGAGAGCATCCGCTCCTACAGCCCCTACGACAACGTCGAGGCCAAGCCCTATCCGCACATCTTCGCCTACGGCGGCCTGACCGATCCGCGCGTCACCTATTGGGAGCCGGCCAAGTGGATCGCCAAGCTGCGCGCGCTCAACACCAGCTCCAATCTCGTGCTGCTCAAGACCAACATGGAAGCGGGCCACGGCGGCGCTTCGGGCCGCTTCGAGCGCCTGCGCGAAATCGCCATCGACTACGCCTTCGCCATCAAGATCGCCGCCGAAGCCAAGGCCTGAAGCCCGCCACGGCAATAGCGTCAACTCGCAGCCGTCCCACCTTGCCTGCGCAGGTAAATGATCTGGGCCGTCAAGCCGACGACGAGAATGACGAGAAGACCGGCCTGAGATCCGAGGAGGAGTGGCGAGCTCAGGTCGGTCACCAAGGGATGCCCGTCCGGAACACGGCGCAGCGTCTCGGTGACGGTCGGCAGCATCAGCAGAAACGCGGTCACGCTTAGGCAGATCGTCTCGATGTAATCGGCCGCCCGGCCGAGGATCGGAAGCCGCCCGGCACCATAACCCGCGAGCAGGAAAACGATCGTGGCGGCACCGATGCCATAGCTGACCGGCTGGTGTGCGACGAGAAAGACCGTGGCGGCACCGATCAGCATTGAAACGAAGTAGACGGCGCCAAGTCCCGACCGAGGAACAATCCGGCCGTGGCGGGCAAGCATGTAGAGAGCCACGGGAATGGCAGGCAGGCTGCCGAGCGTATGTACCCAGCCGAGCGGCGAAATTCCAAACATGCAGGTTCCTTTCATTGAGTGAAGAGTTCGGATGGCGGGAAGCCCCGGACACCGGACGGGTGGCCGGACTCTAATCGCGAAACTCTATCTACTAGTTGGTAGTTTAAAGCGGCGCACTTCCGGCCTTTTGCAGGTGTTTCAGTTTTGAGTGATGAGGCGATCAAGCGTCGGACGGGTAATGACGCCGAATATCTTGGCATCGCCATAAGCACGCGCGGAGAGCATGGCTCCGTGAACGGTGGCCATAAGGGCTTCAGCCTCGGCTTTGGCCGTGCCGGTCAGCCGGAAGCTGCCCTGCTTTGCGCCACGCTCCAGCACCGAGGTGAGCCACGCCGATAGCGCCCGAAAATGTGCTCGCACTTCGAGAGCGACATCCTCCGGAAGAACCGGAATCTGGGTCGCGAGCAAAGCGCAAACGCAAAACGGGGCGGTCGCGTCAGCAATGCAAGCTTCCCAATAGCCGGTGTAGGCGCGAAGCTGGCCAGCCGGATCAGGGACTTGCCGCTCCAATTCAGCGATCCCCGCTTCCGCCTCCTCCCGATACCGGGCAACAAGCGTGCGGACCAAATCGGATTTGGCGGGGAAATGGTGGTGGATGCTCGCGTTGCGGATGCCGACCACTTTGGAAATGTCGGCGTAGCTGAAGCCATCGTAGCCGCCCGCAAGTATCAGCGTGCGCGCACAACGCAGAATTTCGTCGGCGGTGGAGGAAGCATTGCTCATTCCCGCTATCTACCTTCTAGTAGGTAGCACGTCAAGGCCCGTCGCAGCCCCATTTCCCAAAAGCCGCTCCACGTACGCCGGCACGACCTCCGTCGCCGGTCCGTGGATGGCCTCGGCGAAATGCGACCGCCCTTCCGAAGGCTCGAGATTGAGCTCCACCGTGTGCGCGCCGTTCGCCCGCGCCTCGGCCACGAAGCCGGCGGCCGGATAGACGTTCCCGCTCGTGCCGATGGAGATGAACAGGTCCGCCGCGTCGAGCAGCTCGGCGATGCGCTCCATGTGATAGGGCATCTCTCCGAACCACACGACGTCGGGCCGCATGCCGCCGCTCCGCTCACAGGCCGAGCACATCGTCTCGAGAGAGAGATCGCCGGTCCACGGCGTGCTGGCGCCGCATCGCCCGCACAGAGCCCTCATGAGCTCGCCATGCATATGAATGAGCCGCTGTGAGCCCGCCTGCTCGTGCAGTGCATCGACGTTCTGCGTTACGACCGTCACGGCCCCCGGATGCTCGCGCTCGAGCCGCGCCAGCGCATGGTGGGCCGCATTCGCCTTGATGCCCGCGTGGGCGCGCCGGCGCATGTTGTAGAATTCGTGCACGAGCTTGGGGTTGCGCGCGAAGCCCTCGGGCGTCGCCACGTCGCGATAATCGTACTGCGCCCAGATACCGCCCTTGTCGCGAAACGTCGGCACGCCGCTCTCGGCTGAAAGCCCCGCGCCCGTCAGAATGACGATGTTGCTGTATCCCATGCGTTCCGCCATCCGATGCACGAGGCCGATTGTTCGGCTCCGGAGAGGCAAAGCGCAACCCTCGACACAAACGAAAAAGGCGGCCGTCCTTTCGGACGACCGCCTTAAAAAGCCGAAGGGCCGCTTGCGCGACCCTTCTTGAATTTCTCTGCCTTAGTTAGGCAGCCTCTGCCCGGAAGGCCGGCAGCTTCGTATCCTCCTCGAGTTCGAGATCAGATTTAAGTGCGATGCCTACGTACCTGACACCATCCTTCTTCTTGACCTTCTGAATACCGAACTCTGCAATCTCCCGGCCGAATGTCGGCAGGGCTAGAGGCTCCTTCTGTCGTTCTTCACACCACACACAATAGGACTCGTAGAGTGCAGTTGCTGAGACGGTATGCCCGTCCTGACTGTCCACGTTCTCCTTGTAGAAGCGCTGCACGTCCGTTTCCGGAACGAGTAGCTTTTGCGGTGGCAACGTTCTGTTGTCGTTGGCACCGATACGCGGCTTTTTGACTTGAACGGCCACGGGGGCCGCCACCGCTGCCGCAGCGGTGCTTGTTGCTACCGAGGCCATCATGGGCGCTGCGGGAGCTTCACGGTCGTAGAGGCGCCACTGGCTGAAGGCAATGTACATGCCCATGCCTGAGCCGACTTCGAGCAGAAGCGCGATGAAGATTGTCATCGCCGTCTGCACCTTGTCGATGTCGAGGCCGGACAGTTTCGAAAGCACTGCAGCCTGTGGGTCTGCCTCACCCATCACCGTCATCGCGTCGGCCTTACCCAGTTTGCCCTGGATGTCGGCTATGCGGGCTTCCAGGGCTTGCGCCTGCTGGCCTGAAGCCAGCTCGGCGGTGAGACCATGATACTTCTGGCAGAAGTCACGGCCCTGTTTGCCCTGTACGTCTTGTGCAGCCGTTGGTGAAGGTCCAGGCCCGCTGGGTCTTGCAACCCCTCGATTTCACCCTGAACCGTCTGGAACGGTCGGTGCTGCGGAATCCAGGACAATTGATCCTGGGCCCGCTTGAGATCGCCGCGCAGATCCTTGTAGACTGCGCCTCGACCGCTGCTGTGCCCGGCCGTATCGAACCGGTTGAGAGCAGCATGGCCGAGTGCAGACGTCAACGAATATGCGGTGACGACGAGGCCGACGATTGCCGAAGCGGCAGCCTGCGACCACATCCTGTTTTTTATAGCGGCGAAGAAGAAAAACGGAACCAGCGCCTTGAGACAGTCCGCTGCGGCGCTAGCCGCACCGTAGATCTGTCCATCGAGCTCGGTTCGTCCGAGACTAAAGCCGAAACGCCAGTTCATGGCGGCAGACACGGCGATCAGTATGCCGGCTGCCAGTACCCCCAACACGCCTAGAGCATGTCTAATTATCATTGCCCTCTCCTTCGGAAGGGCCGGCCCTTACGCTGCGAACACTTTAGAACCAGCCTCGTACAGTGCATCGGCCTGGAGGGCAGAACAGACCGGCGAGACCCTACGCGGACAGTGACGACATCCTGGCTAGCTTTCTTCCACCTGTTGAGCTGCAGACGACCCCCCAAGGTCCCCTGCCAGATGACAGCGCTTATCCAACGGCCGGCACAAATGAGCCTTCACCCGCTCCCCTGAGACCTTATACACAGTCGAGATCGCCGCTCGATTCCGCCTGTGAAAAACTGGTGCTCAAGTGAGCGAATTTACTCAATACACACCCCTCATTCATCGACGCTACGCGATTCGAACTAGGGCATCTACCTTTCGTTAAGAGAATCAGGACGCTAGTTAGTCAGTCTACGGATATAGTGCCGTAATGCACCACTGGCATTTCCACAGTTCATCCCAGACCATCCACAGTCCGTCCCAGGTTTGTGCACCGCTTGTGCTACGGCGGGCATGAAACTATCCACACCCGATGCCCCCTGTCTCTGACGCGTAAGGCCCATCGTTCCTCGCGTTCGCCGCGAGCCGCGCCCGACATGCTACCTTGGTGTAATAACGGGTCTTTTACGGAGGTTAACGGCTTCCAATGCATGTCCAACTGGAGTAAGAATTTACTAAGGCAAGCAGTGTGTGGCGCGAGACGCGCGGGCTCGCGTCAGGCCATTGTCTGAGGGTGTTTTAAACGATGCCGGCGGGGTGGCCGCTCTGGTTGCAAAGGGTGGCGTGGCATGCGCAGCGTCGTAGGCTATTCGGTATTCGTCATTGGCCTCGCCTTCATGGTCCAGGCCTTCTTTCCGGGCTCGTTGTCGCTGCCCTTCGGAGTAAGCGCCCCAGTCGCCTCGGTGAGCCTGCAGCAATCTGATCCTGCCCAGACCACGACCATTGCCAAGAACGTGCAGGCCTCGCGCGTTGCGAGCTTCTCGCCTGGACAGCAGCTTGGCGACGGCCCTGCAAGCAGCCTCGATTTCGTGGCCTTCTTCTCCAGTCAGTTCGCTGCTTTGAAGCCGACCCCGGCGATCGCCCGGCCGGCCGCCGGAGATGTCGCTGCGCGCGATGTGGCGCTCGGACCTTGGCGCAGCGCCGTCGTCACCTTGGCCGCCGACACGTCTCCTGTGGTTCCCAAGACCGCCGCCCCGCTCGACAGCCGGTCGCGCGCCGCACTGGCGCGTGAAATCCAAGCCGAGCTGAAGCGCGTCGGCTGCTACGGCGGCGCCATCGACGGCAGCTGGGGCACGGCGTCGAAGCGCGCCATGGTCGCCTTCATCGAGCGCGCCAACGCCTCGCTTCCGCTCAACGAGCCCGACGACATCCTGCTGTTGCTGGTCAAATCGCACGCGCCGGGAACCTGCGGCATCTCCTGCCCTGTCGGCCAGTCTCTGTCGCGGAACTACCGCTGCGTCCCCGATGCGATCCTTGCCCACGCCGGCAAGCAGATCCGTCCGGCGGCTGAGCCTCCCAAGACCACGCTCGTGGCCTCGGCCGTATCGCGCACAACGGATGCAACCAATCTCCTGCCGGCTTCGCCGGTTCAACCTGCGCGCGATGGCTGGCCGCTCCCGGGCCGCATGAGCATCGGCGGGCCCGACCTGGATCGGACGGCGGAAGCGCCGGGCGGCGCTCCCCTCCCCGCAGGCGCATCCAAGCTCGCGTACACGGTTGCGAGCGACGGCGCGCCGGGAATGTCGGCGAGGTCAAGTCAACGTCGAAAGCACCGCGATCACCGAGATGCCCAACCCCGATTTGGCGGCCAAGCCAAAATCCATCTCACGCTCGAAAGCGTCTAACGGCTCAAACCGCAAGAACCGCTACGGCGGCGAAGGCCGATATAGAGCCGTCCAGCACCTGTTCGAGCATCCGCTGGGCCGCATGTAGCACCGGCGCTAATTGTCGGCCCTAGGCCCCGGCTGGTCTCGCTCAGGATCCAGGCGAGGAATGCGTCTGAGCCGCCCTCGACCGGAAGCACCAGCAGCGCCGGATTTTCATAGGGATGGCGCTTGCGCGTCTCGTCCACGACGCGCTCGGCCAGGCTTGCCCGCGTCTTGATGATCATCACCACCTCGGCTTCCCGCTGCCGCTTACCCTCCCACCGGTAGATCGACACCATGCCGGGCAGGATGTTGACGCAGGCCGCGAGCCCCGCATCCACGAGCTCGCCGCCCACGGTCTCCGCCGTCTCCACTGCCGGAAAAGTCGAATACACAAGAACGGCCTTGTCGTTTTCCATCAACTGAGCCAGCCTCCCGTTCCTTCCGTTCGGAGCCTGGCCGCACAATGGCAAAAGCCAAGACCAAATACGACAAGATTGCCTTCGTCGCGAGCGAGGTGCCCGAGGCTCAGGAGGCCCTGCAGCGGCTCACCGCCCGTTATGGCTCGGCGCCCTCGGGCGAAGCCGATGCCATCGTCGCGCTCGGCGGCGACGGCCTGATGCTGCAGACCTTGCATCGCTTCCTGAACGATCGCATCCCGATCTACGGCATGAACCGCGGCTCGGTCGGTTTCCTCATGAACGAATACCGCGAGGACGACCTGCGCGAGCGCCTGTCGGACGCCGAGGTCAGCCGCGTCCATCCCCTGTCCATGGTCGCCTACGACGCCCAGGGCAAGGCCAGCAAGGCTCTCGCCATCAACGAGGTTTCGCTGTTCCGCGAGAGGTACCAGGCCGCCAAGCTCAGCATCTCCATCGATGGCACCGAGCGCATGCCGGAGCTGATCTGCGACGGCGTGCTGGTCGCGACGCCGGCCGGGTCGACGGCTTATAACCTTTCGGCGCACGGGCCGATCCTGCCCATCAACGCCACGCTGCTGGCGCTCACGCCCATCAGCCCCTTCAGGCCCCGCCGGTGGCGCGGCGCGCTGATTCCGAACCGGGCCCGCATCACCATCGCGGCCCTCGAGCACGACAAGCGCCCGGTCAGCGCCGTGGCCGACGCCGTGGAGATGCGCAACGTGATCCGCGTCGAGATCGAGCAGGCGCGCCACATCGATCTCTTCATGATGTTCGACCCCGGCCACAGCCTCGACGAGCGCATCCTCGCCGAGCAGTTCCGGTACTGAGCCGAGCTGACCTACAAAGCAGATGACCGACGATGACCGCTGCTGACCATAGCGGAATATACGTGCGACAAGCGGTGAACCCATCGCTATATTCGCCGCATGGCGTGGCAATACATTCGTATCGGTCGGTTCGGCGGCCCCGAGGTCCTGGAACTGGCGGAACAGCCGACAATTCCCGACCCCGGCCCCGGCGAGGTCCGCATCAAGGTGCTCGCTGCCGGCACCGGCTTCACCGATACCTTTATCCGGCGCGGCCGCTACCCAGACTTCAAAGGGCCACTGCCGTTCACCCCGGGTTACGACCTTGTCGGCGTCGTCGAGGAGACCGGTCCCGGCGTGCCTAACCAGCTCACCGGACAGATGGTTGCTGATCTCTGTGTCGTCGGTGGATACGCACAGTATGCGATCCGCCCCGCGCGCTTTCTCGTGCCGGTCCCCGATGGCGTCGATGCCGCCGAGGCGGTGTGCATCCCGCTGGCCTATCTCACCGCCTACCAAATGCTCACCCGCTACCGCCGCCTACCGCGCGGAGCAACTATCCTCGTCATTGGCGCCTCTGGCACGGTCGGCACGGCGCTGCTCGATCTGGCGCGCCATTTCGGCCTAAAGGCGATCGGCACCTGCTCGGCCACCAACGTGGCTATGGTCGAGCGCTTCGGCGCAACGGCGATCGACTATCGCGCTGGCGACTTCGTCGCGGCTGTGCGCGGGCTCACCGCAGGGCGCAAGGGAGGAGTTGGCGTCGATGCAGCCTTCGATGCGATTGGCGGCGCGCATTTCGCGCGGTCTTTCGCTTGCCTCGCACCCGGCGGCCTACTCGTCGGCTACGGTGCCCAAACAATGGCGGTTGGCGGCGCAGGCTTGGCGTCCGCGGCACTCGGTTTGGCGCGGCTCAAGTTGTGGGACGTGCTGAGCGGCCTGTTCGGCGGCCGTCACGCCGTGTTCTATAGCATCACCACACGCCGAACTGCGCACCCGGAGGATTTCAAGGCCGACATGACCGCACTGTTCGACTTGCTGCGCGGCCGCGCCATCCATCCCGTCGTGATCGACCGTCTCCCTCTCGCGGCCGCGCGCGAGGTCCACACCCGCATCGATCTCGGCGGCCTCGGCGGTAAGATCGTGCTTCTACCTTGGCCCGTGGCGTGATTTCAGGACAATCGCCTTTGAGACTTTCTCGTCTCCAAGTGCCAAGGTCTGGAATTGGCCCAATTCAGACCTGCTGGCATCGCGACTGAGCCCATTTCCCTCGGAACTGCCGCGCCTCCCGCCGCCCTCTCGACGACATCGCCAAGCACTTTATGAAACGGAGCCGGGCACCTTCGGCCTGCTTAGAGGCGTCGCCTCGCTCAGCTCACCAGTTCGTGACGATCTTCGCCAGGTCCGGGCGCTCGCGCTCGTCGGACTTCTGCGTCGGCGTGCCGATGTGCACGAAGCCTGCGATGCGCTCGTTCTCGGCCAGCTTGAGGCCGGCCTTGACGCGCGGGGCTGTAGGCGACCCACTCGGTCAGCCACGATGTGCCGTAGCCCAGCGCATTGGCGGCGAGGCAGAGATTGAACGCGGCGGCGCCGGCCGAAAGCACCTGCTCCCACTCGGGCGCGCCGGGCTTCGGCGTCACGCGCGACACGACGGCGATCACGAGCGGCGCCCGCAGAAAGCGCTTGCGCTCCATGTCGAGCCTGACATGAGACGGCGGCTCCTTCTCCTCGGCCAGGCACGCCTCGGCGAAAAGCTCGCCCACCTTGGCGCGGGCTTCGCCCTGGAACACGATGAAGCGCCACGGCACCAGCTTCTTGTGGTCGGGCACGCGCGCAGCCAGTGTGAGGATGGTCTGGAGTTCGTCGGGCGACGGGCCGGGCTCTGCGAGCAGGTCGGGCTTGACCGAGCGGCGGGCCGCCAGCAACGCGATCACATCATTCATGACAAAGAAATTCCATGGCTTGGGGGTTGTGGCACTCGCTATCCCAATTCCCCCTCTGGTACAATATAGCCAGATATCGCTTCGAGAGACCCCGCCGTGACACGACGCCCCGTCAGGATCATGCTCAGGTTGTCTATGCTTCTCGCGGTCCTCGTGGCCGCGATGCCACCGGCGAGCCCCGCCCGCGCCCAGGCGCCGGCCGCTCAGCCGCGTCCCTCGGCTCCCGCCATCGTCATCGTCGACGGGTCCGGCTCCATGTGGGCAAACCTGGGGCAGGACCGCGCCTCGAAGATCGATCTCGTCCGTGCCGCTCTGCGCCAGTCCTTGACGCCGCTCGGCCCCCAAAGCCGCATCGGCCTCATGTCGTTCGGACCGCGCTGCAGCGACGCCGAGGTGGTGTCGCCACCCGATGCGGGACCAGGCGAGCGCCTCATGCCGTCGGTCGACAAGTTCAATCCGCGCGGCAAGGGCCCTGTGGCACTCGCCATCCGCGAAGCCGCCAAGCAGGTGCCGGCCGGAACCGCCGCTAGCATCATTCTGCTGCACGACGGCCCCGACAACTGCCAGCAGGACCCATGCGCGGCCGCAGCCGAGGTCGCTAAGGCGAACCCCAAGCTCGTCATCGACATCATCAGCATCGGCCTCGAGAAGGCCGACGCCCAGCGCATGGCCTGCGTGGCGAAGACGACCAAAGGCCAGATGTACGAAGTACGCGACGCATCCACTCTGAATGCCGCCGTCGCCGAGGCACTACGGCTTGCCAATCCCGATCCGGCCATGGGCCGCGCCGCACCGGAAGTCGGCCTCACGGCGCCCGCACCGACGGAGGCTCCGGGCCTGCGGCTCACTGCAGCTCTCGCGGGCGTCGGCCCGGCGCTGACCGTTCCCGTCACCTGGCGCGTGACCAAGGCCGAAGCCCCGAACGATCTTGTTGTGAAACGCAGCTCTCCCGAGCTCAGCCTCAACGTCGCGCCGGGCTCTTATGTGGTCGAGGCGAGCCTCGGCCTTGCCAAGGCCCGCCAGGTCGTCGAGGTGGGTTCGAAGGGGCGGACTTCGGCCCAATTGGGGCTCGCGGCGGGGATACTCAAAATCAACGGCCATGCCGACAAGGACGGCAATGCTCTTGCCGATCCGATCGTGACCGTCGCGGCGATCTCCGAAGGCGGAGGCACCTCCAGGGCCGCCGAGACCGCCGTCTGGATCGCACGCGATCCGACCGCCGAAATCGTGCTTCCGGCAGGCACCTACAAGGTCCGCATCGAGGACGGCCTCGCCAACAAGGAAATGCAGGTTTCAGTCACGCCCGGCAACGCCGTGGAAGCGCAGATGGTGCTCGGGACCGGGCGCCTCGAGCTCAGCGCGGCAGCCAACGGCGGCGCCGAGGCCATGACCGACGTCGTCTATACGCTGGCGGAAGACGACCCCGACGCGCCGCAGGGCCGCCGTGACGTCGCGCGCTCCGCGGACCCCGCCCCTGTCTTCATCCTGCCCGCCGGAACCTATTATCTGAGCGCCCAATCCGGCGCCGCGGAAGTTCGCGACCGCATCGCCGTCGGCAGCGGCACGACCGTCAAGCATCTGCTGACCTTCAATGCCGTAAAGCTCTCGGTCGCGGTGCAGGTCGACGGAACGGACTGCCGGGCATCAACCCATCACCGTGCGCGTTTTGACGCCCGAGCAGCGCAGCGAAGAGGTTGCCCGCAGCACCGCCGAGACCCCGGTATTCTTCCTGCCCCCGCGCCGCTATCGCATCGAAGCGCAGCTCGGGACCGAGAACGTCAAGGCCGCGACGGAGATCGACCTGCCGGCCGGACGGGATACGAAGATCAGTTTCAAGCTTCCCTCCGCCGAGCTGACGGTCACGCCCCGCACGGGGTCCCAGGGCTCCGGATCCCCCTGGCAGGTGAAGGACGACAAGGGAGAGACGGTGCTCCACTCCGGCGCGGGAGGACAGCGGACGGCCCGTCTTGCCCCAGGACGCTATGTCGTGCAAACACAGGATGAAAACCGCTTGCAGGAGCAGCCGCTCGAACTCAAGCCGGGAGAGCGGCGAACGCTGGAAATTACGTCTCAGTAAGCTGCGGCGCAGCAACCGGCATCATATTTCGACCAAGGTCGTCGACCGATATCCGGGCAGCGGAATCCGTTGATGCCTCGCCGTCACGAAAAGGGCCTCCGAACCTAGAATGAGAAGCGCGCGCTTAGTGCTGTGTCTTGCAGCCCAGCTCTGTCTGAGCATTGGGGTCTATGGTGCGCCCGCCAGCGCTCAGGGAGCGGAAGGCGAATGGGGGCCGGTGTTCAGACGGCCCCGCCACCCCCAGCGCGGCAACACGACGATCGTCCCGCGTACAGGCGGAGAAGAGCCGGGCTCGCCCACCGACGGCCTTCCCGTGCGCCTCGTGGCGCTGCTCACCTCCGATGGCCAGAACATCGATCAGGGTCTGATATGGCGCATCTTCGAGAGCGGAGGCCAGACCGAGGGCAAGGCCGCGCTCATCCATACCTTTAACGACGCAAGCCCCGTGCTGAAGGCCAAGCCGGGTGACTATTTCGTCAACGTCGCCTTCGGCCGGGCACATCTCACGCGCCGCATCACCGTCAAGCCCGGCCCCGGCGAGCCCGCGGTCGAGCAGTTCGTCATCAACGCCGGCGGCCTGCGCGTGACGGCCGTGGTCAGCGGTCACGAGGCTCCGGCCAACACCGTGACCTACAGCATCTATTCCGACCGCGACCAGTCCGATAACCGCAAGGTCGTTTTGAACAGCGCCAAGCCCGGCCTTGTCATTCGCCTCAATGCCGGCATCTATCACATCATCTCCACATACGGCGACGTCAACTCCAAGGTCGCGAGCGACGTGACGGTCGAAGCCGGCAAGCTGACGGAAGTCACGCTGACGCATTCCGCCGCCAAGGCCACCTTCAAGCTCGTGCACCGCGCCGGAGGCGAAGCGCTGCCGGACACGCAGTGGAGCATCCAGACCCAGCAGGGCGACGAAATCAAGCAAAGTGCCGGCGCTTTGCCGACGCACATTCTTGCGCCGGGCACCTACACCGTGATCGCGAAATCTCAAGGCAAGGTCTTCGAGCGCGAATTCACGCTATCGGACGGCGACACGTCCCAGGTCGAAGTGCTGATCAAATAGAAGCGCGCTCGTATCAGCGCCGGGTTGCCACTCAAAAGTCTGTCAGCACCCAGTCGGTCGGGCAGCCGTGGCGCAGCATGAGCGCATCGGCTTCCGCCAGCCGGTCCTTGCGCGACATGTCGATGAAGAGCTTGCGCGCGATCTGCCAGTGCTCGCAGGCCGTGGTAAGATCGCCCGCCTCCCGCGCGATGTCCGCGAGATCGAGACGCGCGTCGGCATGGATCGAGGTATCGCCTGCTTGCTGGGCGTAACCGATGCTCTGGCGCAGCAGGCCCGTTGCACCACTGACATCGCCGGCCGAGACCGCGTCGCGCGCCTTGCGCAGGTAAAGCTCCGCCAGTTCGACGTCTTTGCCGGGGGCCGGCGTCGCGATGATGTGCTCGTCGACTGGAACCTCCTCCGCAAAGGCGGGAAACTTCGCAATGCCCAGAGCAGGAGACGTTGCCGCATCGGGGACGGGTTTACGCTCGTCTTCGCGCAGGGCCCGCCAAATCACAATCGCAAGCGCGACGAACGGCGCCAACAGCACCAGTGTCGCAACGGTGCCGGAAAGCTCGAACGCGCCGCCCTGGGTCATGGATGGATCCTCTGTCTGCATCCGGTCCGCGGGTTCCGTCGTTACCGGAATGGTGGAACGTACATCAACCCGCCCTTGATCCAGAGGTTGTTCGCACCGCGTTCGAGTAGCAGCGGAGACCGCGCGCCGAGGTTGCGGTCGAACATCTCGCCGTAGTTCCCGCCCTGCTTGACGATCTGATAGCTCCAATCCGCCTCGAGCCCCATGCCCTGCCCCAGGTTGCCCTCGAGGCCGACGAACCGGCGCACATCGACAAGCGGCGAAGCGCGCGCATCGTCGATCGTCTCACTCGTGAGCCCGAGTTCTTCCGCGCCCATGAGCGCAAACAGGGTCCAGCGCACGATCGAGAACCATTGCTCGTCGCCCTGGCGCACCGCCGGCCCATAGGGCTCCTTGGTGATGACCTCGGGCATGACCACGTGATCGGTCGGTATCGTGAGGCGCGAGCGCTCGTAGGCCAGCATCGAGATATCGCCGGTCAGCAGCGTGCAGCCACCGTCGGCATAGGTTTTGACCACGTCCTCCCAGCGGCTGCCGACCACGAGGCGATATTGCATCTGCCGCGAGTTGAAGTACTGGGCAACGGCCTGCTCTCCGTTCGTGCCGGTCATGACGCAGATCGAAGCGCCGGAGAGCTCCAGCACGCTCGTCACCGCATAGCCGCGCCGGACCAGAAACCCCTGCCCGTCATGGAAGATGGTGCCGACATAACGGACCCCGAGATCGGTATCGCGCGAAAGCGTCCATGTGGTCGCGCGCGCGACGAGGTCCACCTCGCCGGCAGTGAGCGCTTGAAACCGGGTGGATGGCGTCAGCGCCCTGTATTTGACGGCGTCCTTGCGCCCGAGCACGGCGGCGGCCACGGCCCCGCAGAAATCGATGTCGAGCCCGCTCCACGTTCCATTGGAAGCCACATCGGAGAACCCTGGAGCGCCCTCGCTCACGCCGCAAACGAGGTGTCCCCGCGCACGCACGGCATCGAGCGTCGCGGCCTGCACGGGAGCAGGCGCAAGCAGCAAGAGCAGCGGCAAGAGAACCGCGATCATGCCGCGGCCGCCTCCCTGCGCGCGCCTCGTCTTGCCGATGCCGGCCACAATCACCTCAGCGTGCCTCCCGGCCTCCGGACGGCTTGCGCCGTGCCCGTGCGTTACCCCTGCTTGGAAAGACGACGGTCCCTTAAAGATGATGGTCCCTTTGCGTCGCCCGTTGCCGCAACCGCACGACCGCATCATCATATGCACACATCCCGCGTTGGCCCGATCCGGTCAAGCCCTTGACCCGCGGGTAAAATTGCGCCAAAGGGCGCAGCAGACGGCGGCGCAGCCTCGAGGATCGGAACCGATGTCGAAATCTGGCAAGGGCTCAGGCCCGTCGCGCCGCGCAGCAACCCAGATTGTCCATGACGGCCGCGACCCTAAAAGCCAGCACGGGTTCGTCAACCCGCCGGTTTATCGCGGCTCGACCGTGTTGTTTCCCACGCTCGCCGCGCTCGAGGCCTACGACAAGCACCGCTTCAAGTACGGCCGTCACGGCACGCCCACGACGGCGGCGCTGGAGGAGGCCCTATGCGCCCTCGAAGGCGGGCATGAGACGGTCCTCACCGCGTCCGGCTACCAGGCCGTAACCACCGCGATCCTGGCCTTCGTTTCGGCCGGCAAGCATATCCTCGTCGCCGACAGCGTCTATCAGCCGACGCGCAGCCTTCTGCAACACCATGCTGTCGCACCTCGGCGTCACGACGACCTACTACGATCCGCTGATCGGGGCCGGCATCGCCGACCTCATCCAGGACAACACCGCGCTCGTCTTCACCGAAAGCCCCGGCTCGCTGACCTTCGAGATGCAGGATATCCCAGCCATCACCGCCGCCGCAGCCAAGCGCGGCGTTCCCGTGATCATGGATAACACCTGGGCGACGGGGTTGTATTTCAAGCCGTTCGAGCACGGCGTCGCCGTCTCCATCTCGGCCTGCACGAAATACATCGTCGGCCACGCGGACGCCATGCTGGGCGCCGATCACCTCGGCCGACGCCGCCTCGGCGAACAAGGTCAAGAAGGCGAAGATCGTTCTGGGCGTTTGCCCCGGCACGGAGGAAACCTATCTCGGCCTGCGCGGCCTGCGCACGCTCGACGTGCGCCTCGAACGTCATCACAAATCCGGTCTTGAGGTCGCCCGCTGGCTTGCAGCGCGCCCGGAGGTCGCCCGCGTGCTGCATCCGGCGTTGCCGTCCGATCCGGGTCACGCGCTTTGGAAGCGCGACTTCACCGGCGCGAGCGGGCTCTTTTCCATCATTCTGAAGCCCTGCTCCAAGACCGCGCTCGCCGCCATGCTCGACGGGCTCGAGCTGTTCGGCATGGGCTACTCATGGGGCGGCTTCGAAAGCCTCATCATCCCGTTCGATCCGACGCAGCTCTCGCACGGCGACGAAATGGAAAGCCGAAGGCCAGGCGCTGCGCCTTCACGTCGGCCTCGAGGACGCGCGCGACCTCATCGCCGATCTCGAAGCCGGCTTCGCCCGCCTCACCGCGGCTGCTTAACATCGGCAGAGATTTGAGTTCGATCGCACCAGCCGAGTACGTGTCATCCTAGGCCTTGTGCCTAGGATCCAGCCATCAGGTTGGGAGAACTCTGCGAGCTAGATATCCGAATGTCTGCCTTCTCCCCCGTGGAGAAATGGATCCTCGGGACAAGCCCGAGGATGACAGAAGTGAGTCCCCTCTCTCCGCTCCACTCCGCTTCATGGGGAAAGGGAGAAGACACCTTAATTCACGCCGCCCATCAGCCGCTTGACCCACGGCGTCAGCGCGAACAGCGCCAGCGCCGCCACGGCGACAAACCCGGCCTGCCACAAGAAAAACGACGCCAGCGACTGCGGATCGGTCGACGTGAAGCCGCTGCCGAGCACGCCCGCGAGCTTGTTGCCGAGCGCGGCCGCAAGGAACCAGACGCCGAGCACGAGGCTCACGGCGCGCGCCGGCGCGAGCTTGGTCATGGTGCTGAGCCCTACGGGGCTGAGCAGAAGTTCGCCTACGGTCTGCAGAAAGAACAGGCCGACCAGCCATAGCGGGCTGACGCGGCCCTCGGCCGTCAGCATCGCCGCCGGCACCATGAGCAGAAACGACGCCGAAAGAAACCCGAGCCCGAGAGCAAACTTCATCGGGCTCGAGGGTTGATGGATATCCGTCCGCAGCCAAAACCAAGCGAAAAACGGCGCCAGCAGAATGACGAACAGCGAATTGAGCGACTGATACCAGGCCGATGGAAACGCAAATCCCAGAACTTCGTGCCGCGAAAGCTGATCGGCGAACAGAGACAGCGTCACGCCGGCCTGCTCGAAAATGGCCCAGAACAGCATAGCCGCCACGAAGAGCACGCAAATGGCGCCGAGGCGCCGAATATCGATGCGGCCCGAGAGGCCGAACCAGATCGCGAGCAGAGCCGGCACCAGCACGAACCCATAGCGCAGCCACGTGAAGCCTTCGCGGTCCGACAGCACGACAAGCCCCATCAGCGCCAGGGTGCCGGCCACCACGGCGCCGAGCACGAGACCTCGCGATTTGACCTCCAGCCGAGACGACGTGACCGCCTGCGCCGCGTCGCCCCCGAGAAGGCGGTAGCGCGATCCGATGATGGCGAGAGCCAGCGTCATGCCGACGCCCGCGGCGCCGAAGCCCCAATGCCAGCTGAGCGCAGGATCGAACCCGTTGGACGCGAGCCAAGCCTTGAAGGTGGCGCTCTGCGCTAGAAAGCCGGTGACGATCGGCGCCAGCAGGCCGCCGATATTGATGCCCATGTAGAAGATCGAGAACCCGGAGTCGCGGCGCGGATCGTTGTCGCCGTAAAGCCCGCCCACCAGCGCGCTGATGCTCGGTTTGAACAGCCCGGTTCCGAGCGCGATCAGCACAAGGCCGGCATAGAAGGTTTCGATCGTCGGAACGGCCATGGAGTAGTGCCCGAGCGCGATCGTCACGCCGCCGGCCATGACGGCTCGCTTTGGCCCGAGGTAGGCATCCGCCATGAAGCCGCCCGGAATGGCCAGCATGTAGACGGCCATCGTATAGTTACCGTAGATGAGCGCGGCGTCCTGGGTGGAGAGGCCCAAGCCTCCAATGGCAGCCGGCGCGACCATGAACAGCGTCAACAGCGCCCGCATGCCGTAATAGGAGAAACGCTCCCACAGCTCCGCGAAGAACAGCGTCGCCAGTCCTTTTGGATGGCCTCCAAAGCCCACGCGCGCCCCCTCCGGCTCCCCGTTTTGGCCATCTCACCTTAAATTTACGCCGCACCGCAACAAATACTTGATCGAAGTCATTTCGGCAGCGTCGCACTGCTGTCAAGAAAATTCGGGAGAATGTCCTTTGAGGCACAGGAGTATTGCTCGGTTCCCGCCCGCGCACCAACTCGTGAAAACCGCTAGGACCTTTGGAGAATAGACTGCCAAAGGCATCGTGCCTAAAGAGCTACACCACCACGAGCAGCATCCAGAGAAAGTGCGCACTAAGCGCATCGGTGCTGTCACCGTTTTGAGGAGGAATTCAATGATCCAGCAAGCCTTGAATGAGCTTTCCCAGCAGATCCGCATCCGCCCGCGCTACGATAACTTTATCGGCGGCCAGTGGGTCGCGCCCGTGAAGGGCCAGTACTTCACCAATCTGACGCCGGTGACCGGCAAACCTCTCTGCGACGTCGCCCGTTCGACCGCCGAGGACATCGAGCTCGCCCTCGACGCCGCCCATAAGGCCAGGGAAGCCTGGGGCAACACCGCCCCCGCCCAGCGCGCCCTGCTGCTCAACCGCATCGCCGACAAGATGGAGAGCAATCTCAAGCTGCTCGCCATGGTCGAGACGCTCGACAACGGCAAGCCGATCCGCGAGACGACGCACGCCGACCTTCCGCTCGCCGTCGATCACTTCCGCTACTTCGCCGGCTGCATCCGCGCCCAGGAAGGCTCGATCGCCGAGATCGATCACGACACGGTCGCCTATCACTTCCATGAGCCGCTCGGCGTCGTCGGCCAGATCATTCCCTGGAACTTCCCGCTGCTGATGGCGGTGTGGAAGCTCGCTCCCGCTATTGCCGCCGGCAACTGCGTCGTGCTGAAGCCCGCCGAGCAGACGCCCATGAGCATCATGGTGCTGATGGACCTCATCGGCGACATCCTGCCGCCGGGCGTGCTCAACGTCGTCAACGGCTTCGGCATCGAGGCCGGCAAGCCGCTGGCTCAGAACAAGCGCATCGCCAAGATCGCGTTCACGGGTGAGACGACCACCGGCCGCCTCATCATGCAGTACGCTTCCGAGAACATCATTCCCTGCACGCTCGAGCTCGGCGGCAAATCTCCGAACATCTTCTTCGCCGACGTCATGGACGCCGACGACGAGTACTTCGACAAGTGCCTCGAAGGCTTCACCATGTTCGCGCTGAACCAGGGCGAAGTCTGCACCTGCCCGTCGCGCGCGCTCGTGCACGAGAAGATCTATGACAAGTTCATGGAGCGCGCCACCGAGCGCGTGAAGAAGATCGTGCAGGGCCATCCGCTCGATCCCGCGACCATGATCGGCGCCCAGGCCTCGAACGATCAGATGGAGAAGATCCTCTCCTACATCAAGATCGGCCGCGACGAAGGCGCCAAGGTTCGGACCGGCGGCGAGCGCAGCATGCAGTCCGGTGAGCTGGCGGAAGGCTACTACGTCCAGCCGACCATCCTCGAAGGCCACAACAAGATGCGCGTGTTCCAGGAGGAAATCTTCGGACCCGTCGTCTCCGTGACCAAGTTCAAGGACGACGCCGAGGCACTCGCCATCGCCAACGATACGCTCTACGGCCTCGGCTCGGGCGTATGGACCCGCGACGGCACGCGCGCCTATCGCTTCGGTCGCGCCATCCAGGCCGGCCGCGTCTGGACCAACTGCTACCATGCCTATCCGGCGCACGCTGCGTTCGGCGGCTACAAGCAGTCCGGCATCGGCCGCGAGACGCACAAGATGATGCTCGACCACTACCAGCAGACCAAGAACATGCTGGTGAGCTACAGCCCGAAGGCGCTTGGCTTCTTCTAGTCGCTCCGATCGCCGCGCCACCTCGGCATGGCCATCTGGCGCGGCGTGAATCGGCAGCGCGGGAAAAGTCACATGGCCCGGCTTCATCCGTGCCGCCGGCAGGGTTCTAGACCTGCCGGCGGCATTCTTGTCTCAACCCTTGATGCGAAGGATTGCGCGCCATGTCCAACCCCACGCTGCGCTCGCTGCTCGCCCTTCCCGAGAAGCCCGAAAGCCTGAAGAAGTCGGCGCTCATCCTGATCGACTGCCAGAACACCTACAGGGAAGGCATCATGCAGCTCGAAGGCGTCGAGCCGGCGCTGGCCGAGTGCGCCAAGCTTCTTGAGCGCGCACGCGCGGGCGGCACGCCCGTCATTCACATCCAGCACGATGCCGGCCCCGGCTCGCCCTACGACACCCAGGCGCCCATCGGCAGCATCGCCGATATCGTCGCGCCTCACGATGCCGAGACGGTCATCACCAAGGCCTACCCGAGCTCGTTCGAAAAGACCGGCCTCGACGCCGAATTGAAGCGGCTTGGCGTCACCGATCTGGTGCTTGCGGGCTTCATGACCCATGTCTGTGTGAACTCGACGGCCCGTGCGGCGTTCAACCTTGGTTACCGGCCAACGGTCGTCGCCAACGCCACCGCGACGCGCTCGGTGCCCAATCCCATGGGCGGAGACGTACCGGCGGCGCAAATGCATACCGGAGCCCTCGCCGCGCTGGCAGACATCTTCGCCATCGTGGTACCGTCAGAAGACAAGGTGCCGGCCTAGCCGCCCCGATCGTTCATGTCGGAGACATGCCTCCGGCATGGCTACTACCAGGCGCGGCGTAAATCGGCGGCGCAAAAAAGAGACCATGATCGCTTCAGGCCCTATCAGCCTGAAGCGTGAATCATAGGTCTCATCAAAGAAGCCGGAACAGGAGGAGAGACCCATGGTCGACCGCGTTTCCGCAACTGCCGACGCCCTCGCCATGATCGCAAAGCTGCAGGGCATGCACGGGCCTCTGCTGTTCCATCAGTCCGGCGGCTGCTGCGACGGCAGCGCCCCCATGTGCTACCCGCGCGCCGAGTTCAAGGTCGGCGCCCAGGATGTCTATTTGGGTGAAATCGGCGGCCAGCCCTTCTACATGGGCCGCTCGCAGTTCGAATACTGGCAGCACACGCACCTGATCATCGACGTGGTGCCGGCCGCGGCTCGGGCTTCTCCGTCGAAGCGCCCGAAGGCTTCCGCTTCCTCACGCGCTCGCGCGTCTACACGGATGCCGAAAACGACGCCCTCGACACCATGGGCCCTCCGCCCACCGGCGCCGAGCACGCGCCAGCGGCAGCTTAGCGCGGAGCAAACCACCTCCTGTCATCCCGGAAGGCGAGGCCTCATGCCGGAGGCATGCTGCTTACATGACCGAAGCCTTACTCCGGGACCCAGGGCCAACGGCACGACAAAACCTGCTTGCTGCCCTGGGTCCCGGCTCTGCGCGGCGCCGCAGTCGCGTCGCCCCTTGGCCGGGATGACAAGCGCTCAGCTAGCTACTTCCTCGCCGCCACGATCAGCTCGGCCACCATGGTCGGGTGATGCGTCGCGCACACGATCTCGAAACGGCCGGGCTTGTCGGCGACGAAGCTCAGCTTGTTCACCTGACCGCGCTTCAGTTCGAAGGTCTTGTCGTAGCCGGAGATCGTCGTCGGGTGGCTCGCGCCGTTGATGCCGACGAACTCCAGCGTCACCTCATCACCCTCGTCGACGAAGATCTGGCGCGGATCCCAGACATAGACTGAAACTTCCCAACGCCCGGTCTGGTCCGGCTGCTTGAGACCGTAGCCCTTTCCATCCGGCAGCGGCGCCGCAGGAAACGCCTCCTTCTCGACGTTCGTCCCGCCCTTGGGCTCGACCGCCGTCACCACGATATGGCGCTTGGCGGCCATAGCCGGGGTCGCAGCGAGCACCACGGCACAGCCGAAGACCGCAGCC
Source organism: uncultured Alphaproteobacteria bacterium (assembly GCA_963831345.1). GTDB lineage: Bacteria > Pseudomonadota > Alphaproteobacteria > Rhizobiales > Hyphomicrobiaceae > Hyphomicrobium_C. Next base: position 24,794 of record CAWHPZ010000028.1, on the reverse strand, counting down.
GAAACGACGGGACATAGTCTGGGGAGCATTGTGAGCGTCTCCATTGCCGAGGGGCCTGTCATGGCCCCAATTATGACAACATCGTCATCAGCAATGAAAGATGCAATGAGCGTCAGCGCGTAGCGCTTAGCGGCGTGCCTTGCCGGCCTTGGCCTTCGCCTGCTGCGCCGGCTGAGCGACTTTCTTGGGGGCGGAACGGGAGCGGAATGTGCCGCGGCGGCTTCCGCAGCCGCTTTCGCTTCCGCCGCCGTCGACATGCCGTGCATGTCCGCCTTGAGCTTCTGCAGCGCCGCCAGCGTCAGCGGATCGAGCCCCGCGCCGCCTTCGTCCAGGTGCGCGAAGATCTGCTTCTTCATGCGCGGTTCCCAGAACTTCTTGACGTGGTCCGCGATGCCGGCGATCGCCCGCTCTCCGCCCTGCGCCGCGAAGAACTTGCCGATCTGATTGGCCATGCGGACCAGCGTATCAGAGGGGGAGTGCATGAAGACGAACCTCCTGGCCGGCACCTTCGCTGGGCTGCGCGGCGAGCATGATGCGATGCGGATGCGTGAAGACTTCGAAAGCGTCGGGGCGCGCGATGGCGACGAGCGTGATGCCCGCCTCCTCCGCGACGCGAAGTGCTAGCGCAGTCGGGGCGGAAACGGCAACAAGGATCTCGGCGCCCATCATGGCGGTCTTCTGCACCATCTCGACCGAGACGCGGCTGGTGAGCACGACAAAGCCCTTGGCCGGATCGAGACCTGCCGTGCTCACGGCGCCGACGAGCTTGTCGAGCGCATTGTGGCGGCCCACGTCCTCGCGCAATGCCGCGATGCGGCCTGCGGTGCTGTCCCAGAACGCGGCCGCGTGAACCGCGCGCGTCGCGATATTGAGCGTCTGCGCCTGCGGCATGGCCGCGAGCGCGTTTTGGATTTCGGCTGGAGTGACTGAAGCCTTGTTGCCGACGCGCCTGGGCTCCGGCACCGCCGCTTCGAGACTGTCGACACCGCAAAGCCCGCACGCAGTCGGCCCGGCAATTCGCCGGCGCCGCTCGGCGTGCGTACGTCCCGATTGCGGAACCAGCCACATGCGCGCTTCGAGGCCCTTCTCGTGCTCCACGACCTCGAACTCGCGGATCTCGGAGCGGTCCTTGATGATGCCTTCGGTGAAGCTGAAGCCGACCGCGAAATCCTCGAGGTCGGCCGGCGTCGCCATCATGACGGCATGCGTCGAGCCGTCATAGACGAGCGCCACCGGCACCTCTTCCGGGATGAGCCTGCTCGTGTCCTCGGCGCCGGGCTTCGACACCCGGAGCGAGGGCACGCGCGTCGCAGCCTCCGTCATGGAGCTACTCCGCAGCCTCGGCGGGCACGATGCGCCGCGTCACATCGGAGAACTCCTCGTACTCCTGCTGGTACGTCGACGGGCCGTTCGAGGGCGAGACCTCGACCGCCGTCACCTTGTACTCGGGGCAGTTGGTCGCCCAGTCCGAGAAGTCGGTGGTGATGACGTTCGCCTGCGTCAACGGATGATGGAACGTGGTGTAGACGACACCCGTCGCGACCCGGTCGGTGATCAACGCGCGCAGCGCGGTCTCGCCGGCACGGCTGCGAACCATGACCCAGTTGCCGTCCTTGATGCCGCGATGCTCGGCGTCGAACGGATTGATCTCGAGGATGTCCTCGGCATGCCAGGCGACGTTCTCCGTGCGGCGCGTCTGGGCGCCGACGTTGTACTGCGACAGGATGCGGCCCGTGGTCAGGATCAGCGGATAGCGCGGGCCGGTCCGTTCGTCGGTCGGCACGTACTCCGTCATCATGAACCGGCCCTTGCCGCGGTCGAACGTGCCGACGTGCATGATCGGCGTGCCCTCGGGGTGCTGCTCGTTGCAGGGCCACTGGACGGAGCCCATCTTGCGGATCTTCTCGTAGGAGACGCCGGTGAACGTCGGGCGTCAGCCGGGCGATCTCGTCCATGATCTCGCTCGGATGCTTGTAGTTCCAGCCGAGGCCCAGCTTCTGGGCGATCATCTGCGTGATCTCCCAATCGCCGTAGCCGTTCTTCGGCCGCATCATCTTGGTGACCATCTGGATGCGGCGCTCGGCGTTCGTGAACGTGCCGTCCTTCTCGAGGAAGGTGCAGCCCGGCAGGAAGACGTGCGCGTAATCGGCGGTCTCGTTCAGGAAGAGATCCTGGACGACGACGCATTCCATGTGCTCGAGGCCGGCGGCGACGTGGTGCGTATTGGGGTCGGACTGAAGAATGTCCTCGCCCTGGATGTAGATGGCCTTGAACGTGCCTTCGACGGCGGCGTCGAGCATGTTCGGAATGCGCAGACCGGGCTCGGGATCGAGCGTGCAGTTCCACTCCTTCTCGAACATGGCGCGCGTCACGGCATCCGAGATGTGGCGATAGCCCGTCAGCTCGTGCGGGAACGAGGCCATGTCGCAGGAGCCCTGCACGTTGTTCTGGCCGCGCAGCGGGTTCACGCCGACGCCCGGACGGCTCATGTTGCCGGTCGCCATGGCGAGGTTGGCGATGGCCATGACGGTCGTCGAGCCCTGGCTGTGCTCGGTGACGCCGAGGCCGTAGTAGATGGCCGCGTTGCCGCCCGTCGCATAGAGACGCGCCGCGCCGCGGACGAGCTCCGCCTTGACGCCGGTATACTTCTCCATCGCCTCGGGAGAGTTGCGCTCCTCCGAAACGAACGCCTTCCACTCGTTGAAATCTTCGAGCTCGCAACGCTCGCGGACGAACTGCTCGTTGATGAGCCCTTCGGTCGCGATGACGTGCCCCATCGCCGTGACGATGGCGACGTTGGTGCCGGGCTGCAGCGGCAAATGATAGTCCGCCTGGATATGCGCCGACTTCACGAGGTCGGTGCGGCGCGGATCGATGACGATCAGCTTGGCGCCCTCGCGAATGCGCTTCTTCATGCGGCTTGCGAACACCGGATGCGCGTCGGGCGGGTTGGCGCCGATCACGAGGATGACGTCCGAGTGCTCGACCGAGTCGAAGTCCTGCGTGCCCGAGCTTTCGCCGAACGCCGTCTTGAGGCCGTAGCCCGTCGGCGAGTGGCAGACGCGGGCGCAGGTGTCGACGTTGTTCACGCCGAAGCCGGCGCGGATGATCTTCTGGACGAGGTAGGCTTCCTCGTTGGTGCAGCGCGACGACGTGATGCCGCCGACGGCCGTGCGGCCGTACTGGCCCTGGATGCGGCGGAACTCGGAGGCGACGCGGCCGATCGCCTCTTCCCACGTCGTCTCACGCCACGGATCGGTGATCTTGTCGCGCACCATCGGCTTCATGATGCGATCGAGGTGCGTGGCGTAGCCCTAAGCGAAGCGGCCCTTGACGCAGGAATGGCCGCGGTTGGCCTTGCCGTCTTTCCACGGCACCATGCGCACGACTTCCTCGCCGCGCATCTCGGCCTTGAAGGCGCAGCCGACGCCGCAATAGGCGCAGGTCGTGATGGCGGAGTGCTCGGGCTGGCCGATCTCGATGACGGCCTTCTCGGTCAGCGTCGCGGTGGGGCAGGCCTGCACGCAGGCGCCGCACGACACGCACTCGCTGTCGAGGAAGTTCTCGTTCATGCCGGCCGAAACGCGGCTGTCGAAGCCGCGGCCCGAAATCGTCAGCGCGAACGTGCCCTGCACTTCTTCGCAGGCGCGGACGCAGCGGTTGCAGACGATGCACTTCGAGGGGTCGTAGGTGAAGTACGGGTTGCTCTCGTCCTTCTGCATCCAAAGGTCGTTGGCGGCGCCGTCCTGTCTTTGCAAAGACGTGGTTCTCGCCCTCGTAGCCGTAGCGCACGTCGCGAAGGCCGACAGCGCCGGCCATGTCCTGCAGCTCGCAGTCGCCGTTGGCGGCGCAGGTCAGGCAGTCGAGCGGATGGTCCGAGATATAGAGCTCCATCACGCCCTTGCGGATGGCCTTGAGGCGCGGTGTCTGCGTCTTGACCGAGATGCCAGGCGCGACCGGCGTCGTGCACGAGGCCGGCGTACCGTTGCGGCCTTCGATCTCGATGAGGCAGAGGCGGCACGAGCCGAAGCTGTCGAGCATGTCGGTCGCGCAGAGCTTCGGGATCTGCGGTCCCGATCTCCATCGCGGCACGCATGATCGACGTGCCCTCCGGCACCGTCACCTCGACGCCGTCGATCGTCAGCGTGACCATCTTCTCAGACTTGGATGCCGGCGTACCGAAATCGATTTCCTTGATGAGCGTCATGGATCTACTCCGCGGCCTCGGCCAGTTTCTTGGACGGCCGTCCGAAATCTTCAGGGAAATGCGTCAACGCGCTCATAACCGGATATGGGGTGAAGCCGCCCAGAGCGCAAAGGGAGCCGAACTTCATCGTATTGCAGAGGTCTTCGATAACGGCCAAGTTGTCTCGCCCGGTTCACGCCGGCCATGACCTTGTCCATCGTTTCCATGCCGCGCGTCGAACCGATGCGGCAGGGCGTGCACTTTCCGCAGCTCTCGACGGCGCAGAACTCGAACGCAAAACGCGCCTGCTTGGCCATTTGTGCCGTATCGTCGAACACGACGACGCCGGCGTGGCCGATCAAGCCGTCCCGCGCCGCGAAAGCTTCGTAGTCGAATGGCGTATCGAAGAGGCCGCGCGGGAAGTAGGCACCGAGCGGGCCACCGACCTGGACCGCCTTGACCGGCCGGCCCGGAGCGTGTACCGCCGCCGATGTCATCGACCAGCTCGCCGAGCGTGATGCCGAACGCGGTCTCGAACAGGCCGCCGTACTTCAGGTTGCCTGCGAGCTGGATCGGCATCGTGCCGCGCGACCGGCCCATGCCGTAGTCGAAGTACGACTTCGCGCCCTGCGCCATGATGAACGGGACCGCCGAGAACGACAGCACGTTGTTGATCACAGTCGGACGGCCGAACAAACCTTTGTGAGCCGGAAGCGGCGGCTTGGCGCGCACGAGGCCGCGACGGCCCTCGAGGCTTTCCAGCAGCGACGTTTCCTCGCCGCAAACGTAAGCGCCGGCGCCCATGCGCACTTCGATATCGAAGGCGTGCTTGGAGCCGAGAACCTTCTTGCCGAGGTACCCGGACTTCTTCGCCGAAGCGATCGCGGCGTTGAGCGCCTTCTGCGCGTGCGGATATTCGGAGCGAAGGTAGATGTAGCCCTTGGTGGCACCGACCGCGATGCCGGCGATGGTCATGCCCTCGATGAGCACGAAGGGATCACCCTCCATGATCATGCGGTCGGCGAAGGTTCCGGAATCGCCCTCGTCCGCGTTGCAGACGATGTATTTCTGCGGACCTTGCGTGTCGTGGACCGTCTTCCACTTGATGCCGGTCGGGAAGCCTGCGCCGCCGCGGCCGCGCAGGCCCGACTTGGTCACTTCCTCGACAATGGTAATCGGCAACAGATCGAGAGCTTTCTCGAGACCCGTGTAGCCGTCGTGGGCGCGATAATCGTCGAGCGAGACCGGATCGGTGATGCCGCAGCGCGCGAACGTCAGGCGCGTCTGGCGCTTCAGATAGGAGAGCTCCTCGACCGGCCCCAGCGCGCCGCGGGTGCTTGATCGCCTGCGGCGGACGGCCCTCGAACAGGCCGGCCTTCACAAGCCCGTCCACATCCTCGAGCTCGATCGGGCCAAAGCCGTAGCGCACGCCGCCACGCTCGATCTCGACCAGCGGCTCGAGCCACAGCATGCCGCGCGAGCCATTGCGGACGATCTCGACGTTGACGCCGGCCTTCTGGGCCGCAGCGCGCCAACGCCACCGCCACGTCGTCAGCACCAACAGAAACCGCAGCCGCATCGCGCGGCACGAATACGCGCAGCGTCATGACTGGGCCTCTTTGAGAATCGTATCGAGCTTCTTGGCATTGAGGCGTCCGACGATCTTGCCGTCGATCATCGCCGACGGCGCCGTGGCGCACAGACCAAGACAATAGATCGCTTCGAACGTGACACGTCCGTCAGCAGTGGTGTTGCCGCATTCAATGCCGAGCTTGGATTCGGCCCGCTCGACCAGCGCCTCACAGCCCATCGACTGGCACGCCTCGGCGCGACACAGCTTGAGGATATGCTTGCCCGGCAGCTCATGCCGGAAGTCATGATAAAAGGTAACGACACCATGGACTTCGGCGCGTGAAAGGTTGTAAGCGCGCGCCAGCAAAGGCACTGCGTCTTCGGGTACGTGACCGAACGTCTCCTGAACCGCGTGAAGGACCGGCATAAGGGGGCCTTCCAGGCCCGCATGCTCGGCAACTATCTCCGCGGCACGTTCCTCGCTCCAAGGCTCGAAACGGCTCATACGGCGTTTCTCCTGTTTATAGTTATTCCAGCCTAGTTCGCCCCTGCGACAGGATGGGTCAATAGAGCTAATTCGTGTGACGATAGACCACGTCTATCGTCTAAATCATGTCAAGATTACAGAGTTGCCATTATTCCCCACCAAAGACCTGGCATACCTTATACCAGATCGGCGGCACGCAGTCTATTTTTGCCTTGCCCCTACACTGAGATGGCATCAGTTGGGTTAGCAATTCGTTTAGCGTGCGCAATGAACGCTGCCACGAGCGGCGAATGCGGCTCGCGCCGGGTCACGATCAGCCCCAGCTTATGGGTCACAATAGGTTGAACGAGCGTGATGGGCCTCAGCCGGCTCGGCCGGTCCAAGGTCTCGGCCAGGCGCGCCGGCAGGATGCTGGCCCATTCCCCCGTCCGGACGTGGGCATAGAGCACCAGCATGGAGTTGCTTTCGAGCGTCGGCGTCTGCACCACGCCTGCGTCCGCCAGATGCCGGTCGATGAGACGCCGGTTCTGCATATCGCGCGTGAGCAGGCACAACGGCAGCTGGCCCGCCTCGGCCCAGGTGATCTGCTCGCGCTTGGCGTAGGGGCTTTCCGGCGCCACCAGCAGAACATACTGCTCCTCGTACAGGGCGACGGCCTCGAACTTGGGCGGCGGCTCGGTATCGACATAGGAGATGCCCACGTCGACCTCGAGGTTTTCGAGCTTTTGCATCACCAGATCCGACGTCATCGACAGCACGGTGAGGCAAACCGCCGGATAGCGCTGGCGAATAGGAACGGTGAGCTCGGCGACGAATGGCAGCGCGGTCGGGACGACGGCAAGGCGCAAGTGCCCCGAGAGGCCCTTCTTCAGCGCGTCTATCTCCTGCCGCATGGCGCGCGAGTCGCCGACGATGCGCCGCGCCCAGTCGAGAATTCGCTCGCCCTCAGGCGTGAAGCAGCGAAATCGGGAGCCGCGCTCCACGATCAGCACGCCGAACTGATCTTCGAGGCTTTTCAACGCCGACGACAAGGTCGGCTGGGTAACGCCCGCGGACTCCGCCGCCCGGCCGAAATGCCGTTCCCTGGCGAGTGCCAAAAGCAGCTCCAGCTTGTCGATCATATGGAGCGTCCCATGGGTCCGTATCCGCATTTAACTATAACCAAGCCCGTGCCCGGGCGCACGTATCCGTTCAGGAAAGATGGCCAGCGAACGCCGCCGGTAAACAGAAAAGCTACCATCCAGGTTGCATATATGGGGTCGGGCCAGCCAATGGCGCTTGCGTTAAGCGTCAATTAGCGCCCGGTGCCGTAAATTCATAGATTGCGACGAACAGAGTATGGCGATGTCCTCCTCGGACACAGATCAAATCTCAAACGGCCCCACGCCCGACAAACAGCGGGCACCGCGGCGGCGCGTTCTCAAGGCCGGCATCATCGCCTTCAACGATCGCCACTCGACGCTTCCCTGCACTGTTCGCAACGTGTCCGACACCGGCGCGCTTATCCGCATGCCGGGAGGGCTCAGCCCTCCGGACACCTTTGATCTCATCATCGAGCTCGACGGCTTGGAAGCGAACTGCACCGTCATGTGGCGCAAGGGCGAGGACGTCGGCGTGCACTTCAATGAGCCGCCCCGCCGGATAGCGCCGAAGCGCTCGCAGGTCGTAACGGCCGTCGTACCCGCCAAGACCCCGACGCTGAGACGCAAGCCGCGCTGACCCCGCGCTCGCCGGGTCCGTGCTCGAACTTTCGTTCGAGCGCTTCGATGACATCCCGTCATGAAGACGGCTCGCCCAAACAAATAAGCAACTCGCGTCGATCGCCGCTTGACCGCAGGGCTGCGGCCGCATGGCGCGACGGATTCCCAAACGGCCTTCGTTGCAAGCCCGGTCCCGAAATCATCTCTGATGACCGGATCGTAATGCGAAGTCCTGCGAAGACCTCGACGCCGGAATAAAGAGGAACGAGTTCGATATGAGAACGTCGAGGGTGATCTTCACTCTGGCCGTTATCGGCGCCATTGCCGGTGGCGTTTATTACTGGATGCAAAACACCACCGCACAGCAAAGCGCCAGCGGACGCCAGCACACCGCCGGGCCGGTCTCGATCCTGGCCGAAGCGGCACGCACCGCCGACGTACCGGTCTACCTCGAAGGCGTGGGCTCGGCCAAAGCCCGCAACACCGTCACCGTCCGCGCGCAGGTCGACGGCAAGTTGCTGTCGGTCAACTTCAAGGAGGGCCAAGACGTCAAGAAGGGCGACGTTCTCGCAAAGATCGACCCCGTCACCTACAAGGCCCAGCTCGATCAGGCGGTAGCCAAGAAGGCGCTCGATGAGGCGCTGCTCGCCAACACCAAACGCGATCTCGAACGCTTCGAGAAAGTCGGCACGCTGGCCATCACCCAGCAGCAGATCGACACGCAGCGCGCGCTGATCGCCCAGCAGGAAGCGCAGATCAAGCAGGATGATGCCTCGATCGAGAACCTGACTGCGATCCTTGGCTACACGGACATCGTCGCCCCTATCGACGGCCGCACCGGTATCCGCCAGGTCGACGAAGGCAACATCGTGCATGCGGGCGACACCACAGGCATCGTCGTCATCACCGAGATCAAGCCGATCTCCGTAATGTTCACGCTGCCGCAGCAGAACCTTCCGACATTGTCGCGCGCCAGCGCTGCCGGCGTGCTGACGGCCGAGGCCTTCACCACCGACAGCCATGAGATGCTCGATACCGGAACGCTGCAGGTCATCGACAACCAGGTCGACCCGGCCACCGGCACCGTTCGCCTCAAGGCTGATTTTCCCAACACGAAGCTGCAGCTGTGGCCGGGCCAGTTCGTCAACGTGCGCCTGCTCGTCGACACGCTGAAGAATGTCGTCGTCGCGCCGACGGCCGCCGTGCAGCGCGGCCCCAACGGGCCCTATGTCTACGTCGTCAACGACGACAAGACCGTCACCATGCGCCCGGTCAAAGTCGCGCAGCAGGACGAGAAGGAGGCTGTGATCTCCGAAGGCGTCAAGGCCGGCGAGAACGTGGTGACCAGCGGCTTCAGCCGCCTCGAGGATGGCGCCAAGGTCAAGATCGGCGACGGCAGTGCACCTGCTCCTGCGAAGCCGGGCGGCAACAAGCCCAGCGCCGATGACGGCAAACCGGCCGAAGGCCAGCACGACAAGGCCGACGCCACGGCGCAGAACCACTCGCTTCAAAATGGACTGGCCCAAGCCCAGCCTGATGCCAAGCAGCGCAAGCACCACAAGCATCGTGAGAATGGCGGCGCGCAATGAGCGTCTCGCGGCCTTTCATCGAGCGCCCGATCGCCACGTCTCTGTTGGCGGTGGCGGCGGTGCTGGGCGGCATCCTCGGATACCTGACGCTGCCGATCTCGTCGCTGCCGCAGGTTGATTTTCCGACCGTCGAAGTGCGCACCGAGCTGCCGGGCGCCAGCCCCGACACCATGGCCAAGCTGGTGACGGCATCGCTCGAACGGCAGTTCGGCCAGATCCAGTCTCTGGCCTCCATGTCGTCGATCAGCTCGTTCGGGCTTCAGCCGCATCACGCTGCAGTTCAACCTCGGGCGCGATATCGATGCCGCCGCCCAGGACGTGCAGGCCGCCATCAATGCCGCCGGCTCCACCTTGCCGCGCAACCTCCCCTATCCGCCGACCTACGCCAAGGTCAATCCGGCCGACACGCCCATCATCACGCTGGCGCTGACCTCGGAAACCGTGTCGCTGCGCCAGCTGTCCGATCTCGCCGACACGCTGATCGCCCAGCGCATGAGTGCCGTATCGGGCGTCGGCCACGTGTCGATCGAGGGCGGCATCAAGCCCGCGGTGAGAATTGAGGCCGACGTCTCACGTCTCGCGAGCTACGGCCTCAGCATGACCGACCTCAGCCAGGCCGTCACAGGCGCCAACGTCGCCGGACCCAAGGGCTCGCTCGACGGCGACAAGCAGTCTTTCACCATCGCCGCCAACGACCAGATCGAAAGCGCGAAGGCGTACGAGGACGTCGTCATCGCCTATCGCAACAACGCGCCCGTGCCGCCTGAAGGACGTGGCCACCGTCTCCGACGGCCTCGAGAACACGCGCGTCGGCGGCTGGTACCAGGGCAAGCCCGCCGTCATCATCGACGTGCAGCGCCAGCCCGGCGCCAACGTCATCGAGACCGTCGACCGCATCAAGAATGAGTTGCCGCGCATCCAGAGCACCATTCAAACCGGCATCAAGCTCGATGTGGTGAGCGACCGCACCGGCACCATCAAGGCTTCCGTGCACGACGTGCAGTTCACGCTCGTCCTGAGCGTCGGCCTCGTCGTGCTCGTCGTGCTGCTGTTCCTGCGCTCGTTCCGCGCCACCATCATCGCCGGCGTGGCGCTGCCGGTTTCGCTCATCGCCACGTTCGGCGTCATGTGGTTCATGGGCTTCAGCCTCGACAACCTGTCGCTCATGGCCCTCACCATCGGCACCGGCTTCGTCGTCGACGACGCCATCGTCATGATCGAGAACGTCGTCCGCCATCTGGAGGACGGCGATCCGCCCATGAAGGCCGCCCTCGAAGGCGCCCGCGAGATCGGCTTCACCGTCATCTCGCTCACTCTGTCGCTGATCGCCGTCTTCATCCCGCTGCTGTTCATGACCGGCCTCGTCGGACGCATGTTCCGCGAGTTCGCCATGACGCTGTCCATCGCCGTCGTCGTGTCGGCCGTCGTGTCGTTGACGCTGACGCCGATGATGTGCGCCCGCCTGCTCAAGGCCGAGCACGGCGAGGGCGGACGCCTGAGCCGCATGTTCAACAACATGATGGAAGCGGTGATCCGCGCCTACGGCCGCTCGCTGGAATTCGTGCTCCGCCATCAGCCGGCGACGCTGATCGTCGCGGTGCTCACCGTCGTGCTGACGGTCTGGCTCTACGTCATCATGCCGAAAGGCTTCCTGCCCGACCAGGACACCGGCGCACTCACCGCCGTCGTCGAAGCCTCTCCTCAGGTCTCCTTCACCGAGATGAGCCGCATCCAGCAGGAGGTCGCGGCCGTCGTCGCCAAGGATCCTGACGTCACCGGCGTCGCATCCATCGTCGGCATCGGCCCGCTCAATGCGACGCAGAACGTCGGCAGCCTCAAAATCTTCCTGAAGCCGCTCGACCAGCGCGACGCGCGCATCGAGGCGGTCATCAAGCGCCTCAAGGCCGCGACCCGCCCCATGCCGGGCGTGAAGGTCTATTACCAGCCCGTCCAGGACGTGCAGATCTCGACGCAGTCGAGCCGCTCGCGCTACCAGTACACGCTGGTCTAGCACCGACACCGCTGAGGTGTCCGAATGGTCCAAGAAACTGGCCGAGGCTTTGCGCGCCTCCTCCGCCGTTCGCAGCGTCGCGCTCGAGGAAGTGGACGGCGGCCACGTCGCGCAGATCACCGTCGATCGTGTCACCGCCGGCCGTCTCGGCGTCACCATGCAGGCCGTCAACGACACGCTGAGCAATGCCTTCGGCCAGCGCCAGGTCTCCACCATCTACGCCCAGGCCAACCAGTATCGCGTCGTGCTCGAAGCCCAGAGCCAGTACCGCAGCGATCCTTCGCGGCTGACCCGCTTGTATGTCCCCTCGTCCACAACGGGCGTGCAGGTTCCGCTGAACTCGGTCGCGACCATCGAGTTCATGACGGCGCCCCTCGCCATCAGCCATCAGGATCAGTTCCCGGCCGTCACCATCAGCTTCAATCTCGCGCCAAATGCCTCCCTGAGTGACGCGCTGGCGGCCATCGACGCCGCGCGCAACGCGATCAGCATGCCGCAATCGGTCACCGGGACATTCTTCGGCGACGCCGCCGAATTCTCGAAGTCGCTGCAGGGCCAGCCCTGGCTCATCCTCGCCGCCGTCGTCACCATCTACATCGTGCTCGGCGTGCTCTATGAGAGCCTCATCCACCCGTTCACGATCCTGACCACGCTGCCCTCGGCCGGCATCGGCGCAGCGCTCGCGCTCGAGCTCACCGGACGCGACCTGTCGTTCGTGGCCCTGATCGGCATCATCCTGCTGATGGGCATCGTCAAGAAGAACGCCATCATGATGATCGACTTCGCCCTCGAAGGCGAACGCATGCGCGGGCTGTCGCCGCGCGAATCCATCGTCGAGGCGGCGCTTCTGCGTTTTCGTCCCATCATGATGACGACGCTCGCGGCGCTGTTCGGCGCCCTGCCGCTGGCGCTCGAAAACGGCACCGGCGCCGAGCTCAGGAATCCGCTCGGCATCACCATCGTCGGCGGCCTTGCTGCTGAGCCAACTGCTGACGCTCTACACGACGCCGGTCATCTATCTCGCCATGGAGCGGCTGCGCGCGCGCCTGTCTGGCTCGAAGGGCGAACCGCAGACACCGGCGGGCACACCCGATACGCCCGCGCGGAGCCGAAGCTGCCTGGGACAGGAGAGCCGCGGAGTAGGTCATGAGCATCTCCCGCATCTTCATCGAAAGACCCATCGGCACCGCGCTGCTGGCGATCGGCCTGATGCTGGCCGGCGCCGTGGCCTACGTGCATTTGCCTGTCGCCAGCATGCCGGCGATCGAGTTTCCCACTATCCGCATCAATACGTCTCGCCCAGGCGCCGATCCGGCAACCATGGCGGCCAGCGTGGCGGCTCCGCTCGAGCGCCGCCTTGGCGAAATCGCGGGCGTCACCGAGATGACCTCGACGAGCTCGCTCGGCTCGGCGTCGATCAGCATGCAGTTCGACCTCAACCGCAGTATCGACGGCGCCGCGCGCGACGTGCAGGCCGCCCTCAATGCCGCCGCCGCCGATCTCCCGACCGACCTTCCGCAGGTGCCGACGTTCCGCAAGGTCAATCCCGGCCGCCTCGCCCGTGCTCATCCTGGCGCTGACCTCCAAGACCATGCCGTCGAGCGCCATCTACGACACCGCCGACACCGTCATCGGCCAGCGCATCTCACAGGTTGAGGGCGTGGCCGACGTCACCGTCAGCGGCGCCGACCAGCCCGCGACACGCGTGCAGATCGATCCATCCATCATCGCGCCGCTCGGCATCAGCTTCGAGGACGTGCGCAACGCCATCGACGCCGCCAACGATTTCTCGCCCGATCGGATCGATCGACGGCGCCAATCAGACCATCATGCTGCAGTCCAACCGGCAGATGACGAAGCCTGACGACTACAAGGACATCATCGTCAAGCATCTGGCCAACGGCAACATCGTCCGCCTTGGCGACATCGCCAAAGTCGAGATCGCCACCCGCAATGCCCGCTCCTCGGCCCGCTTCAATCATGATCCGGCAGTGCTGCTCATCATCACCAAGCAGGCCGACGCCAACGTCATCGAGACCGTCGACCGCGTCAAAGCGCTTCTGCCCAACTTGAAGCAATGGATTCCGGCCGGCATCGACATCTCGATCCTGTCCGACCGCACCGGCACTATTCGCGCATCCGTCCATGACATGCAGGTTACGCTCGGCCTGACCATCGCGCTCGTGATGGCCGTGGTGCTGGTGTTCCTGCGCCGCACGACGCCGACGATTGCCGCCGGCATCACCGTGCCGCTGTCTCTGGCCGGCACCTGCGCCGCCATGTGGGCCGCGGGCTTCTCGATCAACAACCTGACGCTCATGGCGCTTGCGGTCGCGGTCGGCTTCGTCGTCGACGACGCCATCGTCATGATCGAGAACGTCCACGCCAACATGGAGAAGGGCGCGACGCCCATGCAGGCCGCGCTCGATGGCGCGCGCCAGATCGGCTTCACCGTCGTCTCGATCTCGGTGTCTCTCGTTGCAGCCTTCATCCCGGTGCTGTTCATGACCGGCGTCGTCGGCCGCCTGCTGCACGAGTTCGCCATGACGCATGACGTTCGCGATCTCATCTCGGCCGTGGTTTCGCTCTCGTCACGCCGATGATCTGCGCGCATTTCATGAAGGCCGAAGCGGCGCACAGCAAGACGCTGCTCGACCGCATATTCGAAGGCACGCTCGACCTCATCATCCGCGCCTACGGCGCGCACGCTGCGCATCGCGCTCGCCAATCGCTTCATCACGCTTGCGGTTTTCATCGCCACGCTGGTCATGACGGTGCACCTCTATGGCGTCCTGCCCAAGGGCTATCTGCCTCAGGACGACACCGGCCTCGTCATGGCCTCGACGGAAGCCAGCGCCGACGTCTCGTTCGCGACCATGCGCAAGCTGCAGGCCGAGGCGCTCGAGGTTGTACTGGCCGATCCTGCCGTCGACGGCGTCGGCTCCGCCATCGGCGCGGGCGGACCCAACCCGACGCAAAACCAGGGCCGCATGTTCATCAGCCTGAAGCCGCTGGCCGAGCGCGGCAACATCTCGACAGCGCTCGTCATCGACCGGCTGCGCGGACCGCTCGGCAAAGTCGTCGGCCTGCAAACGCGGCTGGTTCCGGCCCAGGACATCCGCACCGGCGCGCGCCAGGGCAAGGCGCAGTATCAATATACGCTCTGGTCGCTCGACGTCGACGAGCTCTGACCGAGTGGGTGCCGAAGGCCGTCGCCGCCATCCGCGCCATTCCTGGCCTCGCCGATGTGACCACCGACCGCGAGCAGGGCGGCCTGCAGCTCGACGTCAAGATCGACCGTGACGCCGCCTCGCGCCTGCGCGTCGACATCAACGACATCGACAACGCGCTTGTCCGACGCGTTCTCGCAGCGCCAGATCTCGACCATCTACGCCGACCGCAACCAGTACAAGGTCATCATCGAGGTCGATCCGAAGCTGCAGCGCGACCCGTCCGACCTATCGAAGGTCTATGTGCCCTCCATGGATGGCACGTCGGTGCCGCTGTCGGCCGTCATCAAGACCAGCCAGAGCATCGCGCCGCTCGTCATCAATCACCAGGGACCGTTCCCAGCCGTCACCATCAACTACAATCTGAAGCCCGGCGTCAGATCGACACCAGCCTGCGGGACATCGACTCGGCGCTCGCCAACCTGCACATGCCGGACTCCATCCGCGGCGAGCCCGCCGGCGACGCCAAGACGTTCGTCGAGCAGGCGCGCATGCAGAGCCTGCTCATCATCGCGGCGCTCGTCTCGATCTACATCGTGCTCGGCGTTCTCTACGAAAGCCTCGTCCATCCGCTGACCATCATCTCGACGCTGCCGTCCGCCGGGCTCGGCGCACTGCTGGCATTACAGATGGCCCAGATGGATCTGTCGGTCATCGCGCTGATCGGCGTCATTCTTCTCATCGGCATCGTCAAGAAGAACGGCATCATGCTGGTGGACTTTGCCCTCGAGCGCCGAACGCGAACGCGGCCTGGCTCCCGAGCAGGCCATCTACGAAGCCTGCCTGCAGCGCTTCCGTCCCATCCTGATGACGACCCTCGCGGCCCTTCTCGGCGCCGTGCCGCTGGCCATTGCGATTGGACCTGGATCAGAGCTGCGCCGGCCGCTCGGCATTACCATCATCGGTGGCCTTGCCGTCTCGCAGGTGCTGACGCTCTATACGACGCCAGTCATGTATTTGCTGCTGGATAGATTGAAGAAGCGCCTGTCGTTCAAGCGCAGCCATCCCTGCCGCTTCAGCCGGCGTCGCCGGCTGCGAAAGGCTGAGCCCGCTTTGGGGTGTCAGCCCAAGAGGTTCGGGTCCTCGCGGTCGTGGGCATGCCGAACCGCTTCGAGAACGGCCTTGTCGAGCAGCTGCGGAGTGAGCACGACTTTCTGATCATGCACAGTTTTGACCGCAGACATCGGCACCTCGAACTCGCCCGAGTTCTCGACGTAGATGATGAGCGACGTGTCGCCCACCTGCCGCACGGCACCGATGCCTTCATGGCCCTCCGCGGTGAAAGCCATAAATCCGGGTTCGATCCGCCACCTGCTCATGTCACGCTCCAACGTTGCAACGCCAGCGGCATCCTAGGGCTATTTCGAGCCATACGCAAAACATAACCCGCGGAAAGCCTTACGGCTTTCCTGCGGGTCGGCGCCGGCTGAAGACGCCAGACGAACGCTCGCACGTCCGTCACAATCGATAACGACGATCGGCCAGTCCCGGTTCCCTTCAAACGGACTTTCTGTCCGAGGCCACAACGCACCCATAGGCACGAAGCTGAATGACCTTCGCCTCGAGCGCCGCCTCTTTGAGCTTTTCATGATCACGCTCGCCGCGCTGTGCCGCGTCGAACAGCCGGCGCGCCATGATCGCGAGCGGAATGTCGAGCCCCCGCCGCGCCGCTTCCTCGATCGCGGCGTCCATGATCTTCTGGAACTCTCTGAGCTCGGTGGAACTGTAGATTGAGGTATCCATGAGCATGTCCCTGAGCCACGGAAAAGCGAGAATTAACTTCAATCCTTGAGCCGCCACTCGGTTCCTCGCATCCACCGGGTCACAGATCTTTGGGACGCGTCAGTCCCCCCAGAAGGCCACCGGATGTGCCTGAACCAGGCGCTCGGCGTCCGCGAGGCATTGCAACCGGTCGAGTTGCTCCCTCATGGCCGGCGGAAGCGACGAGGACCCGACCGCAAACTCCCGCCTCAGATGTTTTCCCACCATCGAAACCAACGTTTTAATGCGATCATCTTCCATATCTGATCCGTGGTTTTTTGAGCCATTTGCTAACTAACGTGACAGCTCCACGATCGTTCAAATGTTGTGACGGCGCCGCGACCGGAACCGCGCGCAACGCCAAACGTTTATGAGCAGCTCTGAAGATAGCCGCCCCTTCAATAACCCTCGAAACCAATCCATGACTATTTTGACCCGGTCATTGCCCCTTGAGCTGCCGCGAAAGTTTCTGGCGCGGAAGCAAGCCGAGTTGCGTCTGGTCGGCGAGAACCCTGGGTTCGATGTCCGGGGCATGACGCTGGAAGAGATCTTCGACAGAAAGCTTCGCTGCGCCGGCTCGGCCAAGGCTCGGTTTAACCTTGAACACCCCGAGATCACCGAAACCCGCCGCGATGGCGGCTCGACGGAGTGCGGGCGCTACGACTTCGATTTCAGCTATCAGCGCGCCGACCTGAAGGTCGACGGTCCGAAGGTCGGCGGAAACGCCGACGGCCGCGTGCCGGAGAAAACTTTCTACACCAACTCCGGCATCGCCGCGCTCGCGGTCGTTCTCAACACGCTCCGCCGCATGGGCCTCGACACCATCTCCACCGCGCCCGGCCATTATCCCGAAACGGCCGAGCTCGCGGATATGCTGGGCCTGAGAATTGAAACCGATGCCGCGAGCCCCATTCCTGGCCAAAGCGCGCTCGTGCTGCTGGATTCGGCTGCGCCGAGCACGCGCCGCTGGTCCGGTCTTCTCGCCGCCGCCGGTCTCACCATCTTCGACACGTCCTGCTATGCCGGCACCTCGCGGCGCATCCGCAGATGGTTGAACCGCGCGCGGCAGCATTCGCCGGTGATCCTGGTTCGCAGCCACGCCAAGCTCGATACGCTCGGCGTCGAATACGGGCGCCTCGGATCGGTTACCATCCATCCCGGCCCGCAGGGGTGGACGACGGAGCTCGACGACCTGACAACCGGCATCGAAGACGCGATCCGCCTCCTCGGCGCCGCTCCGACACCGGTGAGTTTCCCGCCGTTCGTGGGCGACGCGAGCTACATCCCTCTCACGCGGCAGCGCATCGCTCAGATCATGCGCAATTCACGGCTCGCCTTCCGCATTCTGAGCGACCACGGCGTCGACGTACAGCGCTTCCAGCACGGTCTCTATGTCACCGTATCGGTTCCAGGCTTCACCACGCGCGAGGACGTCGCCGCGCTCGCGCAAACCCTGGCAGACAAGCTCGCCAGCCACGGCCTTCCCGTGCGCCATGCCGGCAGCTTCGGTTTCGATTTCGTCGGGCTCGAGTGGTTCTGCCACGCGCAAGCGGACGAGGCCGTCTTGCGCATTTCTGCCGGAGATTTGCCGCCATCCGTCATGGAGCAGACGGCGAAGTGGCTGTCACGGCTCCTCAGAAGCGCGGCCGGCTTGCATCGGACCCTCGCCGTGATCCCGCCCGCACCGCCGGTTCTCTCGGATGAGGAGCGCATCCGCCTCGCCGCTCTGCCTGTACCCCATTACGGAATTTGATGACGCAGCCAATCACGGCTCGCATCGATCAACAGAGGTTTCCGGCAGGCCAACCTGCCGGAATGCAATGACGTCATGAGCAAGCAAGCCACGACCGGCAAGCAAGACCAGGCGATAGAGCTTCCGACACATGGCGCAGCCGTCCTGCCCAGCGTGACGGTGGACAGCTACAGCCTCGCCCTCACCGACGACGACGGCTTCATCGGCGACAAGGCCAGCAAAGGCGCGTTCTGGGACATCCTCGAGAAGTGGCGCAAGCCTCTGAAAGGAGCTCGGCGAGGACCCCCTCGGCGACAAGTCGGGCGACGAGATCGGCAAGACCAAGCTTGCCGACATCCTGAAGGAGGGCGAGCCGGAAGCAGCCGGCGTCGTCCAGAGCGCCATCGAGGAGTTCTCCCAGCAGCTTGCCGCCGTCATCCAGAGGTTTCTGCGCGTCAAGGAGTGGCGCGACACCGAGTGTCTCGTCATCGGCGGCGGCTTCAGCGGCAGCAGGATCGGGGAGCTGGCCGTGGGCCGGGCCGCCGTGCTGCTCAAGGCCAAGGGGATCGACATCGATCTCGAGCTGATCCGCTCGGATCCCGACGAGGCCGGCTTGATAGGCTCCGCGCATCTGCTGCCGGCGTGGATGCTCAAGGGTCACGACGGCATCCTCGCCGTCGACGTCGGCGGCACCAATATCAGGGCAGGCGTCGTCGAGCTGAACCTCAAGAAGGCAACCGACCTTGGCAAGGCTAAGGTCGTCAAATCGAAGCTGTGGCGCCACGCCGACGAGGACATCAAACGCGACGACGCGGTGATGACACTCGTCGACATGCTGCAGGAGCTTGCCGCCTGGGCCAAGAAGAACTCGCTTTCCCTTGCCCCGATCGATCGGCATCGGCTGTCCCGGCACTATTCACGAGGACGGATCCATCGAGAGCGGCGCGCAGAACCTGCCCGGCAACTGGGAGGCCAAGCATTTCAAGCTTCCCGCCTTCATCCGGGAGCACATGCCGGATATCGATGGGCACGAGACCATGGTGGTGATGCACAACGATGCCGTCGTGCAGGGGCTGAGCGAGCTGCCGAACGTCAAGGATCGCAAGCACTGGGGCGTGCTCACCATCGGCACCGGCCTCGGCAACGCCCGCTTCACCAATCGCAACGTCGGCAAGAAGTGAGCGCTCGAGCAGAGAAGCTCCGAACCGCGCCAAAACGAAACGGGTCCCGGCAGCCTGAGCTGAACCGGAACCCGCCTTTGCGTACCCGACCGGACGCAAACTCTGAAAGCTTTGAACCTACAACGACCGCATTCCGCCGACAGTAAGGCAGATGACGCAATTCGTCGGCCGTCTTATTTGACCTTCTCCGCCGCCGACGTGTTGGTCGGCTTGCCGTCCGGCGTATCGCCCTTTTCGAAGGCCGTCTTTGTGAACTTTCCGCCTTCTTTCGTAATTTTCGTCGTCCAGCCGGTATCCCAGGTGATGACGGCCCCGCTTCCCTCGTCGGTCCACTTGCCGTTCATCGGGTCGCCGGGCCGGTTCGCCTTGGCCGTTCCGTCACCCGATAGCGTAATCTCGAACGGCTTTCCCGCGCTATCGGTCACCTTCCAAACACCTTCGAACTCTCCAGCCGCGAAGCCGGGCGTGACGATCGCGGCACTCAACAGTGCGCCGGCGGCGGCAGTCGCGAGCTTTCCCTTGGTCGTCATGATGGTCCTCCGCACTTCTTTTGCTCTCGGCGCCACTCCCCGTCGAAGCGGCAACGCTCTGATTTCTGCGATGTTCCGAATGAGGACCAAAGGGCTCGCAGCGCAGCGTGCCATCTCCGGATGACTAGAGCCGATCCGGCGCTGCAAAAGCGGCCGAGGTTCTGACGAGCGCCAGACCTGTCGGGTTATCGCAATGGCTATTGAGGCGTAGCGGCCGGCTGCGGCGGCGTTTCCGCGGTGCTCGCGGTTTGCATGCCGAAGTCCTGCGGCGTCCAGGTGCCGACAGCCGCATACATCACACCGAACACGATCATGAGCGACAGCACCAGGCTGCCGATAAACACGTTGATGCGTTCCAACATGGCACTCTCCACTTACGCAGGTCACTTTTCCCGAAACGTAAGCGGATGAACGTCGGTTCCGTTTTGCCGCGCACAGAAACGACGGCCTCTCGCAGGCACGGCTCCCCACCGGGGGAGCGCACCCGCCCTTACCGGCGCGGCTGACCCGCTCCTCGCCAGTCTTGACCCGAGGCCGCGAAACCTAGAAAAGACGGGTTCTGCCGGCGCTGATCCCGTAGCTCAGCTGGATAGAGCACCTGCCTTCTAAGCAGGGGGTCGCAGGTTCGAGTCCTGCCGGGATCGCCAATGTTAACAATAAGTTACGCTAGAACGAAGTTCCGCAAATCGAACGGCGCGGAACGCTGGCGGAACTTGACCGGACTTGGCAGCAATATCGGTCTCAAACGAAAAAACGCTTAAGTCGAACTCTACTCGAAGCACCGCATATCAATTCGAAACGTAACGCCGTTGATCGACTTCCGAGCCATGTCGGCGTTCGGCAATCTCGGCCAGTTCGTCAAGCCGTGCACTGAGGTCGTTGAGCTCTAGAGCTCCCATCGTCTCCCTCAACTCCCGAAGCATGTAAATCAGCTTGCAGCCTAACGCAGGCGAGGTCTTTCCAGTGCGACACTCGCGATAGACGTTGGCCATCTCACGCATGATGCCTGCAACGTTTAGCAAATGCCCGACCCGCGGCACGTCTGAACGCCTACGCTTAGCCCGGGAGTGCCCCGTCGCGTTTGTCTTCATCGTCAATAGCTTGTTCCCCCGAAATGTGCTGCTTGCTGGTTTCCCGCCCCTGCCCCGCGCGTTCGAAATAGGCTGCGTTAGGAATACCCCGCGTCTTGCCATCAAGGAAAGCCGCCAGCAGTTTGAGCTGAGACCTCGTAATCCCCGGCATGTGCAGCGGAGAGCCGACCATTCCTTCGCGAGTCCGCCAGTTATCGCTGCCGAACCACATCCGCGTTATCGGCGTCGGGCCAAACTGGCGCTCAAACTCTAAAATGGCTTCCTCTCGTGTCTCGCCCTTGTAGACCGGAACGTACTCTCTTCTCGCCGTCCTCAAGGTGCGAGGATAGCCGCTCAATCCTTCCTCTGAGACTTGCGATCTGTGCGCGCGTGATCCTCATCAACACACCGCCTTTTGCTATTGATGACGCATATATCGAGTCAGAAAAGCATGGCATGTGTGGGGCGAAGCAGTTGGTCGAACCGCCATACGTCTGCTTTGCCGAGATAGCGGACATGCGAGTTCCCTCTACGGATCAGGCCTTATGACGGAAAGCGGCCTTCTGGAAATCGCTTAAAAGCGGACATTCGGGAACTGCCGCAACGAGCTAAGTGCAGTGCTTTCCTCACCCTGTGTCACCACAACTACGGATAGGGAACCACGAGTCTGACTGGAGTACTATTGCCACCCCGTTCTAGGAATATGCTTTCCTGAATTTGTTGATTAGCCAGCCATCGTGCTCGGCCTATAGGGAAGCGGCGCGCACCCGACCAATCAACCGCTCCCGCGATCCCTCTGCGCGCCTTCCGTATTCTCGTCGCGCGAGGAAGATCCAGGAACACGCGCTTGCGAGACGACCACGCTCAGGATGACACGGCCCATTCTTTCCCGGAACGCACCGTCCCGCAGGGGCTCCGCGAAAGGAACAAACGCTATCCGTTCCTGGGCACGCTCAGCGCGTCTCCCGACAGGCTGGTCGCCGGTGTCTGGGAGGAGATCGTTCTCGACTACACCGTCGGCGAGAGCGGCATCGCCGATGGGGCGCGGTTCAAGATCGCGTTCAAATTCTACACCGACTGGGCTGTGTTCCAGACCAGCGATCCGGCCGCCGCCAACTACGTCTCGGCCGAATACTCCGCAGGCCCGCTCGTTCCGGGACAAGGTCCCGCGACCGTCCAGGCGCTGAAAGTGAGCTTCGACCAGAAGGGCCACGAGCGACCTTTCCAGAAAGCGCTCGTGATAGATGTCGTCGACGGCTACCTCAAGCCCGGCGATCGCATCACGGTCCGCCTGGGTGACAGGCGCGGCGGCGGACCGGGAACCCGCGTTCAGACCTTCGAGGAGAAGGGCTTCATCTTCCGCGCTTTCGTCGACCCGCTCGGAACCTCGAAATTTGGCGCCGGTGCCGGGAGACGTGACGATCGACTTTGTCGCCGGCCCGCCGGCGGCTCTTTCGATCGTGACGCCTCGGCTTGCCGGAGCAGGAGAAGTCGTTCCGGTCCGCATCCGCGCCTTCGACCGCTGGGGCAACTGCTGCCTGGGCTTGAAGGAAAGCCTCGACGTGCGCGTCAAGGACGGCGGCCGAGCGGGGGAGGAGGCTGAGACGTACGCTTTCTCTGAAACAGGCTGGGCCGTGCTGAAGCTCGACATTGCGACCTCTGGCCGTGAGGGCGAGATCGAAGTTGCGGCCCGCGTCCCGCGTTGCCTCACGTGACGGACGCCCGTGCCGTGCTGCGTATCGATCCGGCGCTCGCGACGCCGCGCGCATTGTTCGCCGACCTCCACGTGCACTCCGAGGATACGGTCGGCATCAACGACACGGAATACAATCTCACCTACGGCCGTGACGCCGCCGGGCTCGACATTCTCGGCTACACCGCCAACGACTTCCACATCACCGAGCAGCAACTGGAACACCGCCGTCGACCTGATCCACAGCCTGCACGACCGAGGCGAGTTCGTCTGCTTCCCCGGCATCGAATGGTGCGGCAACTCCTGCGCCGGCGGCGATCACAACGTCATCTTCTCTGCACGGCAACAAGCCAGATTCCCGGTCGACCGCACGGCCGGTCGACCCGGTCGTTCGAATGGAGCGAGGACATGGCCGGGCGGGAGATCGAGCCCGGCCGCTGGCCCGTCGAGGATCTGTGGGCGACCTACGCCCGGACCCCCGAAGACCATCTGCTGATTCCGCATGTCGGCGGCCGGCGCGCCCTGCTCGACTGGCACGATCCCGCGCTCGAGCGTCTCGTCGAGGTGGCCCCACCTGGGGGCACTTCGGCTGGCTCTACGAGGAAGCCAGCTCGCGCGGCCTAAGCTGGGCGTCTCGGCAACGGCGACGAGCATCGCGGCCGCTGCGGCGGCGGCGCCCCCGGTGCGGCGGTGTTCGGCGTCGAGGCGGGCTCACCGGAGTGCTCTCTGCCGATCACGCGGACCGACATCGCCAGCGCGCGCGCGGGCGCCACACCTGGGCGACGACGGGCGAGCGACTGGTCGGGCTCACTTGCTGTCGGTCGCCATGTTCCAGGGCGACGAGTTGACGGCACGATGGCCCGGCCAGCAGTCGCCTACCGCTTCCTGGGTGCGCCGATCGGGAGATCTCGGGCCTCCGACCATACCGGCATGTTCTGGCGGCGCGACTTGCAGGCGAGCTTGGTCTTCGCCGAGCCGGGTGCGGTTGCGCTTCGGCGGCGCCCGGGTCAGCGACCGCTATCGGGCGGCCATATGGCGTGGCCGGATCACCATCACGACGCCCGGTCGCGCTGGTTCAAGGCCGTGGCTTCGAGCATCCCGAGGAGAGCTGCTGGCGCACCGGCGCGACCACGATCGACTTCGCCTCGGAGACCTATGGCGACGCCGACATCATCGAGATCGACGCCAGCGGACTGCCGGACGCGCAGCTCTCTATCGAGGGGACCATCGGCGAATATCAAAAGATGGCGATCCACGCGCGCATAGCGCCTTCGTGCATCGGCCCACATTCAAGTGGGATGTCACGGGGGCAGAGCTGTTCGAGACAGGTGAGTCTGCGCCGCGATCTCGGCGGCGAGGGCTTGTTCCTGGCGCTTGAACGGCTGACGGACGCGCCGCTACCGCTCGAGATCTCGGGAAGTATCGACGTGGACGCCAGGAACGGCCCGCACGGCTTCCGCCCGGTTTACATTTCGGCGCGGCAGATCGACGACGAGAAGGTCTGGACGTCGCCGCTGTTCATCCGTTTCCCGAACTGATCGAGTGGACGTTGGCCGCCGCCAGAAGGCAGCGGCCAATGTTCACGCCTCACTGAGTGAGAACGGAAAAGTCGAGCTTTCCCTTTATCAAGCCGTATTTTGTCGCCGCTTCGAGGCGCTCTGCGATGAGCTTCTTGAAGTCGTCGTCCACTTCGTCGATCTTGATGTCCTCCGCTTCTTGGCGGCATAAAGCGGTTCTCAACGGTCAGCTTCTTCACCACCGTAGGGATCGAGCCGCTGATCCGCGACCACTGCCGCCTGGTCGGAATTGGTGGCGATGAAGAGCACCGCATCCTTCAAGGCTTCGACGTAGTTCCTCACGGCCTCCGGGTTAGCGGTGAGATACTCGGTCCGGACGATTGACGTAAACCGGAACGGCCACGTCTTGATGCTCTTGGCCCCCAGGCTTTCTTCGAGGCGCAGCGTCTGCGGCTGGCGGTTGAGAACCGCATCGACAGAGACCCTTCTCCAGCGCGGCCGGGAGCTCGTTCGGCTGCAAATTGATGAGCTCAAA
>CAWHPZ010000027.1:0-228027 GCA_963831345.1 uncultured Alphaproteobacteria bacterium | reverse complement strand
ACGACGCTTCGCGGAATTCTGTTGCGGTGTCGTCGATCTGGTTGTCTTCGCCGTAGGACATGACTGCGAAGGTGGCCGCGGTTGGTTCACCGGGCTGGCTGAACTCCTGGGGTCCGGAGGGGCCGTTGTAGTCGATGTCCTCGCCGTCGGCGACGAGTTGCTTGCACTCTTCGAAGGTCGTGCATTCGGTGCCGTCGCGGGTGACGCCGTTGATGTTGGCGGCGATCTGCGCTGGGTCGTCGCTGCCGGCCACTTCGGCCGCCAATGCCGTGATGACCACGGCGTCGTAGGTCTCGGGCCCGTAGCTGAAGTCCTGTAGCCCGGGATCGGTTTCGAGTAGCCGGCCCCGGAAGTCCTCGGTGAGTTCGGCGGTTGGCAGTGTGCCCTTGACACCCACCAGGGCGCCGGGCTCGCTGAACTCCTCGCCGAGCGCGTTACCGATGTTGCCGTCGACCAGGTAGATGCTCTTTTCGTCGGGTGTGAAACCCTGCTCGAACAGGTCGTTGAGGATGATGCTCGACTCGGCGAAGCCGATCATGACCAACGCGTCGGGGTCGGCGGAGATGACCTCGTCGACCTCGGCGGAGAAGGTCTGCGCCTCGGGGTCGTACACCCGCTCGACCACGACCTCGGCACCCTGTTCCTCCAGGGGCTCCTTGGTGAACTGCTGCAGGCCCTCACCGTAGGAGTCCTGGCGGGCGAGCAACGCCACTGTGGTGTTGCCGTCCTCGACGATCAGGTCGGACAGGATCCGGCCCTGCAGCACGTCCGAGGGGGCGGTGCGGAAGTAGAGGTCGCCGTCGTCGTAGTCCGTGAACTCCGGTGACGTGTTGGCCGGCGAGAAGTGGATCTTGCAGTTCTCCTTGGTGATCTTGTCGATCACGTTGAGCGAGACACCCGACGCGGCCGCGCCGAGGATCTCATCGACACCGGCCGCCAAGTGGCCGTCGACGGTGGGGTTGGCGATGTCGGGGTCGCCGTCGCCCGAGTCGCCGGCGAGGAACTCGGCCGGCTTACCGAGCACGCCGCCGGCGGCGTTGACGTCCTCGATCCCCAGGGCGGCACCCGCTTCCATGGGTGGGCCGAGGAATGCAAGGTCGCCGGTCTGGGGGAGCAGGCCACCGATCCCGAGTACGCCGTCGCTCTCACCCTGGCAGGTGGGCGCCGCCTCACCGACCTCGGGCGCCGCGGCTGCCCCACCCTCTTCGGCTGTCGTTGTGGTCTCGTCCCCGCTCGTCTCGGAGTCGTCGTCGTCGCCGCACGCGGCGGCGACGAGCGTGACACCGAGAACCAGCGCGAGGGGTCGCAACCACCGGCTGTGCTGTCGCATTGCTTTCTCCTTTAAGGGATGGGCGGTAGTCACACGGCCTTCGTCGCGTTCGGCCGGTCGTTCGACGTCCATTGGACGCCGAGCCTTGTCAGCGTGTGGCGGACTGACTGGCCCTGTCGTCGGCTGGTGACTAGGCCGGCATCGCGGAGGACGGCGGCGTGGGTGGACGCCGAGGCCAGGCTGATCCCCAGCACGGGCAAGTCCGCTCGTCGTGTGCTCGTCGGCCAGAGCGCGGAGCACCCGTGCCCGAGTGGTGCCGAGTACCCCGGCCAGCGGGTCACGGTGGCTCTTGGTGGCTGTCGGAGCCATCCAGGCGAAACGGGCTAGCGGGTACACGAGCGTGGGTTGCGTCCAGCGCCCGGTGAAGCCCGGGCGGGTCCACAGCGACGGCATGAGCTGGAGGCCCCGACCCGCCAGGTCGACATCCGCGTCCAGGGGCCCGTCGACCTCGACCACTCCGTCGCACCACCGAATGCCGGGGTGCAGGCCATCGACTGTCGCTGCCACACCCGTCGTCGCGAGCTGCCAGGCGCGGAACCGCAGGTCGGTTTCGAGGACGTGTTCGATCGCCGGCCATAGCAGCTTGAGCACCTGGTCGTGGTAGTCACGCAAGGACGAAGCCAGCTCCTTCCGAGCTGACACGCAGCCGTCCGCCAGGTCGAGCATCCAGGACGACGCTGCCGGCCACGGGAGAGTCGCCATGTCGTTCCGGATCAGCCGGTCCGGCGTGGACATGACGATGTCGAGGGCTTCCTCCAAGCTGTTCGCCCCTTCCGGCGCGAGGAAGTCGGGGACGTTGCCGTGAGCGGGCACCAACTCCAGAAAGTGGCTCGCCGATGCCGGGAGGCGGACCCCGCTGGCCGCGCAGAGTCGTCGGAACGAGCTCGTCGGCTGCTGTATGACCTGGGCGCTGACAGAGAGCTCGCAATAAGGACTGGGGGCAGCGAACCTCGTTCCGGCAACGTCGTCGACACCGAGCCGCAGTCGAATCATGCGTGCAACCACCAGAGCCGAGCGATCGTGGACGAGCCAGGGGCACCCATCGTTTGGCCGGTCCACCACTGTGTCAAGCAGTTTCGGCCGTGGCGGAAAGGCTTGTGGTCGACCTGTCCTCCGGCTGATTTGTGCCCCTCAGCGCAAGCACGCCAGGGAGGTTCCCACCGTGCGTGGATCGACCGCCGTCCTGTCGACGGTCTGTCCGCCGGACTGATCGCTGTGCTCTTCGCGGCGCCTCCGGCGCTGGGCGGCACGCCGCCCGCCGACGCCAACTGCCTCGGCGTGGTCACGGCCCAGCGAGCCGTGGCGAACCACGACATCGGCGAGCACGCGTCGTCACAGGAGGAGCCTCGCCTCGGTCTGGGCAACGTTGCCGAGGAGGTCCTTGGCGACGGTGCCGACCGCCTAAACATCCGTCGCGTTCTCCTCAGCGGTACGCCGATGCGCCGATCTGGCCGTCCGAGTCCGTGACCCAAGTCCACGCGACGACTGCCGTCCGGGTGCAAGAGTGGCCTGGTGCGTGGAATCGGGACCCTGGTGTACGCCGCGGTGGTTGGTGGTGTGGGCTATCGCCTCTTGGCCGGCGGCCAGCTCACGCTCGACACCGGCGTCGGGCGGACGCTACGGCCCCTGGGGCCGATCACCGTCGCCATGGCCGCACCCAGCGACACGGTGTTCGACGTGATCGCCGCGCCTTACCTGGGGCGGACGCCGCGGGCGATGGCCGACGAGATCGAGGTCTTGGAACGAGGCAGCGACATGGTGCTCGCCGCCCATCGGACGCCGATTGGCGGCGGGATCGTCACCACGACGGTTGAGACGGTCCGGTTCGATCGTCCCGAGACGATCGATTTCCGCTTGGTGCGGGGCCCGGTTCCTCATGTGGTCGAGCGGTTCACGCTCCACCCGGAACAGGGCGCGACTCGACTGGAGTACACCGGCGAGCTTGGTGCGGACTTCTGGGGGCTGGGCCGCTGGTGGGCTGACCAGGTTGCTACCAAGTGGGAGGCAACAGTCCGCAGCGTCGCTCGATCGCATCAGGACCGAAGCCGAACGACGGGCGAGCTGACGGCGAGCGGAAGCGCCGTTCTGTGCTGTTCCCCGACTCACCACTACTACGTCAGACGTAGTAAGTTGGCGGTGTGGCCGACCGACGCCTACTCGTACTCGTCAGTCTCAACGACGGTCCGAGGCACGGCTATGCAATCCAGCAGGACATCGAGAGCTTCGCCCGGATCCGGCTCGGTCCCGGCACCCTGTACGGCGCCATCGCATCCCTGGAGCGTGACGGTCTGATCCGGGCACTACCTGGTGACGATCGCCGGCGCCCGTACGAGATGACGCCTGCGGGCCGGCGGGCTCTCCTAGACGAACTCGGCGCGATGACTGCCGTCCTGCGCCGCGCCGGAGCCGCGTTCGCATGACCCGGTGGCTCACGCGGCTCGCGGTCCGGATGCTTCCGGCACGAACACGCCACCGCTACGGCCAGGAGCTGGTCGCGCTGCTGGACTGCTCGCCCCGCCCCCTCGCCGACACACTCGATGTGTTGTTCCTCGCCACCCGCGAACACCTGGAGGATCCCATGCGCGGCCCGCTGCACACCCTTGCCAGCGTCTCGCTCGCGGTCTCGCTCGTCCTGCTCGGCTATACGGTGAACGACCTCAGTACCGGCCTGACCGAGCTACCGCAGCACTGGTGGAGCAGCGGCGCCGCTGTGTCCGTGATCGCCAGCGGCGCAGCCGCGCTCCTGACGCGCCACCGACCTGCGCACGAAGCCCAGCCATTCGGTGACACCTGGCCTTCCACGTAGGCGCCGGCACCCTCGGCCGGCCGTGCCATCCCGGCGTTAGGGAACGCAGCGCGGCTCTCCGGTCTCTGGCTCGATGTCGCACTTTGACAGGTGACTAATTAGTCACGTATCCTTCAGGTATGAGCAACGGGGACCCGGATGACGATCTGGTGTTCAAGGCGCTCTCCGACCCGTCGAGGCGGCTCCTGCTTGACCGCCTTTTCGAGCAGGACGGTCGGACCCTCATCAACCTCGAAGCTGAGTTGCCCCACCTCACCCGATTCGGCGTGATGAAGCACCTCAAGGTTCTCGAGGAAGCCGATCTGATCGTCACGGAGAAAGTCGGCCGGGAGAAGTTGCACTACCTCAACCCGGTCCCGATTCGTCTTCTCCACGACCGATGGATCGACAAGTACACCGAGCGCCGGGTCTCCGCGCTCGTCGACCTCAAACACCAACTGGAGAAGAAGAAGGCATGAGCAACGCAACCGACACCCAAATCTTCCGCATCTACATCCAAGCGACTCCGGACGCGATCTGGGAGGCGATCACATCGCCCGAGTGGACCGAACGCTATGGCTACAAGGGACGCACGGAGTACGAGCTGCGCACCGGCGGTTCGGTCGTGGGCCACGCGACCAAGGAGATGATCGACTTCGGCGGCCCGGCAATCATGGTCAAGGGCGAGGTACTCGAGGCCGACGCGCCAAAGAAGCTCGTGCACACGTTCCACGCGCAGTTCAACCCCGAGACGATCGCCGAGCCCGGCGTGATCGTCACGTTCCTCATCGAACCCGAGGACACCGGGGGCCTGACCAAGCTCACCGTCGTCAACGACGCCAACGGCTCGCCCATCACCATGGGTTTCCTCGCCGGCTCCCCCGGTCCGCTCAGCGATGGCGGCGGCGGTTACCCGTTCATCATCAGCGACCTCAAGACACTCCTCGAGACGGGCAAGTCGCTACAGGACTGACCCCTTCAACCCGACTCCGCGGGTGTTTCCCATCAATGTGATGGGAAACACCCGCAAGGTCGCGAAGGCGTGCCGTAGCAAGTGCACGGGCCGAGGCAGGCTCGTCTGCGCCCAACTCACTGGATGTGGCGCACCCATCGACGCGCACACCACCCGTTACGCAGTCGTCCCTCTGGCCAGGACGGCGTCCTCGCTTGGTGTCAAGCGGTCCCGTCGCGCGGTTCGAGGACGATCACGGGCGTCTCGGTCGACCGCCGGCCGGCGTAGCCGTCGAGCTGCGGTTCGACCGCGACCCAGCGCTGCCACAGTCGATCACGCTCCTCGCCCGCCACCGGGAGCGCGCGCACCGGGCGCGCATGCTGGCCCGCGAGGCGAACGACGGCATCGGGGTGCGCCTCGAGATTGAGCCACCACGAGGGATGGGCCTCCTGCCAGCCGTTCATCGCGAGCACGACGAGATTCGGGCCGTCCTCGACGTAGCCGATGATGACGTTGCGTTCTTGCCCGGACTTTCGCCCGACGGTCGTGAGGCGCAGCGCGCCCCAGCCGCGCTTGTTCGACGTGGTCCACAGGAAGCGGCCGCCGCTGACCCGGTAGAGCGCTCGATGAACGCGCCAAGCCACATGCACGAACCACCGCGGCGGGACTTTCGGCGGTCGGGTTGCCTCCGTGCCCATGGCGATTCCTCCCGAGACTGGCGCCTCTCACCGTCTTGTGTCGACCCTCGTGTCGACGCTCTCTGAAGGCGGCGTGTTTGCCCTGGCCGGCGCCTACAGGTCGTAGTAGAGGGCGAACTCCCACGGGTGTGGGCGTAGCCGCAGGGCGTCGACCTCGTTCTCCCGCTTGTACGTCACCCACGTCTCGATCAGGTCGTCGGTGAACACGCCGCCCGCCTTGAGGAACGCCTGGTCCTCCTCCAGGGCCGACAGCACGGCGTCGAGCGAGCCGGGCACCTGTGGCACCTTCGACAGCTCCTCGGGCGGCAGGTCGTAGAGGTCCTTGTCCACCGGGTCGGGCGGCTCGATGCGGTTCTGGATCCCGTCGAGGCCAGCCATGAGCATCGCCGAGAACGCCAGGTAGGGGTTGCACGAGGGATCGGGGCAGCGGAACTCCAGCCGCTTGGCCTTGGGGCTCTGGCTGTACAGCGGGATGCGCACGGCCGCCGACCGGTTGCGCTGGCTGTACACCAGGTTGACGGGCGCCTCGTACCCCGGTACCAGCCGCTTGTAGCTGTTGGTGGTGGGGTTGGAGAACGCGAGGATCGCCGGGGCGTGTGTGAGCAGACCGCCGATGTACCAGCGGCCCATGTCGCTCAGCCCGGCGTACCCGGCCTCGCTGTAGAACAGCGGCTCGCCGCCCTTCCACAGCGACTGGTGGGTGTGCATGCCGGAGCCGTTGTCCTGGAACACGGGCTTGGGCATGAACGTGGCGGTCTTGCCCGCCTGCCGCGCCACGTTCTTCACCACGTACTTGTAGAGCATGAGCTTGTCGGCCATGCGGAGCAGGCTGTCGAAGCGCATGTCGATCTCGGCCTGCCCGGCGGTGCCGACCTCGTGGTGGTGGATCTCGATCTCGACACCGACCCTCTCGAGCACGAGGATCATCTCGGACCTCAGGTCCTGGAAGTGGTCCATGGGCGGGACCGGGAAGTAACCCTCCTTGTAGCGGGGCTTGTACCCCAGGTTTGGCTTCTCCTCCCGCCCGGTGTTCCAGGCCGCCTCGACCGACTCGATGAAGTAGTAGCCCTCGTGCTCGTTCTGGTCGAAGCGAACGTCGTCGAAGACGAAGAACTCCGCCTCGGGACCCACGTAGCAGGTGTCGGCCAGGCCGGTGGACGTGAGGTACTCCTCGGCCTTGCGGGCCACGTAGCGGGGGTCGCGGCTGTAGGACTCGCCGGTGACCGGATCGTTGACGAAGCAGTTGAGGTTCAGGGTCTTGTGCTGCGTGAACGGGTCGATGACCGCCGTGTTGGGATCCGGGACCAGGAGCATGTCCGACTCCTGGATCTCCTGGAACCCCCGGATCGAGGACCCGTCGAAGCCGACACCCTCGTCGAACACGTCGGCCGTGAGCTGGCCGGCCGGCATGGAGAAGTGCTGCATCAGCCCCGGCAGGTCGCAGAATCGGACGTCGACGATCTCGATGCCCTCGTCGCCGATCAGTTGCAGCACGTCATCAGGGGTTCGCTCTTCCACGATCGCTCCCTTCAGCGTCGTCGGCGGGCTCGCCGCCCCAGATCCGCCCGCACGCTACATGGGCCTGCGGACCGACTGCGGACGCGGAGATGGGCGCCAGAGGCGTCCCATCTCCAGTCCCCAGCACTGCAGCAACCCGCCCGCTCGCGTCCGTGTCAGCCCGCCAACGCCGAGCAGCAGGTGTCCACGATGAGGCGGGTCACGACGTACGGATCGCAGTTGGCGTTGGGACGGCGATCCTCGATGTAGCCCTTCTTGTCCACCTCGACCTGCCATGGGATGCGCACAGAGGCGCCTCGGTCGGACACGCCGAAGCTGAACTCGTTCCACGGTGCGGTCTCGTGGAGGCCGGTGAGGCGGCGCTGGATGTCGGCGCCGTAGCCGGCGACGTGCTCGGCCGCTTTGGGCTCGAGCGCCTTGACCGCGGCCAGCACCGCGTCGTAGCTCTCCCGCATCGCGTTGGTCGAGAAGTTGGTGTGGGCGCCCGCGCCGTTCCAGTCGCCGGGGACCGGCTTGGGGTCGAGCGTCGCCGCCACGTCGAAGTCCTCGGCCACCCGGTAGAGCAGCCACCGCGCCAGCCACAACTCGTCGGCCACCTGGGGCGGCGCCACCGGACCGACCTGGAACTCCCACTGGCCGGGCATGACCTCGGCGTTGATGCCCGAGATGTGCAGGCCGGCGGTCAGGCAGGCGTCGAGGTGGGCCTCGACGATGTCACGGCCGTACACCTCGTCGGCGCCGACGCCGCAGTAGTAGCCGCCCTGCGGGGCGGGGAACCCCGTCGCCGGGAAGCCGTACGGGCGGCCGCCCTTGAAGAACGTGTACTCCTGTTCGATCCCGAAGATCGGCTCGTGGTCCTTGAACTTGCTGGCGACCTCGGAACAGGCGGCGCGGGTATTGCTGACGTGCGGGGTCATGTCGGTGTTGAGCACCTCGCACAGGACCAGCACGTTGTCGCCGCGTCGGATGGGGTCGGGACAGGAGAACACCGGCTGGAGGACGCAGTCGGACTGGTCGCCCGGGGCCTGGTTGGTGCTGGAACCGTCGAAGCCCCAGATGGGGAGGTCGGCGGCGTCGTCGACGATCTTGGTCTTCGAGCGCAGCTTGGCCGTCGGCTCGGTGCCGTCGATCCAGATGTATTCGGCCTTGTAGGGCATCGGGACTTCTGTCCTCCGGTCTCGAACTGGTGTCGCGAGGTTGTACGCGGGTTCACGTACCGCCGGTCCCGACGCTGCCAGGGGGCCGTTTCCCGGCTGTTGCCCGAATGTGAACGCACTGTGAACCGGGAAACCCCCAGCTTGCGGCCCTCGCCGTCCTACCCGCAGGATTCTCGGTATGGACAGCACCGAACGCCAGCGTGAGTACGTGCTCCGTACGGTCGAGGAGCGTGGCGTCCGCATGATCCGGCTGTGGTTCACCGACGTCTTGGGCCAGCTCAAGTCGTTCGCCATCTCACCCGTCGAGCTCGAGGGGGCGTTCGACGAGGGCATGCGGTTCGACGGTTCGTCGATCGACGGCTTCAGCCGGGTGCAGGAGTCCGACGTGCTCGCCAAGCCCGATCCCAACAGCTTCGAGCTCCTGCCCTGGGCCGAGGGGCTGGGCACCTCGGCCCGCATGTTCTGCGACATCGTCAACCTCGACGGCACGGCATTCGAGGGCGATCCCCGGCAGGTGCTGCGCCGCAACCTCGACGCCGCCCGCGATCGGGGCTTCAGCTTCTACGCCGCCCCCGAGATGGAGTTCTTCTACTTCGCCGACGGCGATCCCTCCCGGGCACCCAAGCCGCTCGACCAGGCGTCCTACTTCGACCTCACGACCGCCGACGTCGCCACCGACCTGCGCCAGCGCACCATCCACACGCTCGAGGCGATGGGGATCCCGGTCGAGTACAGCCACCACGAGGACGCTCCCAGCCAGCACGAGATCGACCTGCGCTACACCGACGCGCTCGACGATGGCCGACAACGTGATGACCTTCCGGCTGGTGGTGAAGGAGGTGGCGCTCGAGGCCGGGGTGCACGCCACGTTCATGCCCAAGCCCCTCGCCGGCGTGCAGGGCTCCGGGATGCACACCCACTTCTCGCTGTTCGAGGGCGACACCAACGCCTTCTACGACGCGGGCGACGAGCGCAACCTGTCCAAGGTGGGCCGGGGCTTCATCGCCGGCCTGCTCGCCCACGCCAAGGAGATCACGGCGGTCACCAACCAGTGGGTCAACTCCTACAAGCGGCTGGTGGTCGGCTACGAGGCGCCGATCTACACGTCCTGGGCCCGCAACAACCGCTCGGTGATCGTCAACCTGCCGCCCATCAAGCGGGGCAAGAGCGAGAGCACTCGCCTCGAGTACCGGGCGCCCGACGCGGCCTGCAATCCCTATCTCGCCTTCGCCGTGATCCTGGCCGCCGGGCTCAAGGGCGTCGAGGAGAGCTATGTGCTCCCGCGCGAGACCGCGGCGAACCTCTACGAGCTCACCGCCGAGGAGCTCCTGGCCGAGGACATCGACACCGTGCCGCAGTCGCTGTCCGATGCGCTCGACGCCATGGAACGCTCGGAGCTGGTGGCCGAGGCGCTCGGGGAGCATGTGTTCGAATGGTTCATCCGCAACAAGCGCAAGGAATGGATGGACTACAAGACCCAGGTCACGCAGTTCGAGCTCGACCGCTATCTCACGCGGCTGTGAGCATGTCCGGTCCGCCGATGGAGCCGCTGCTGCTCTACCCCGACCCGGCGCCGCCCGAGCTGGCGCAGGCCCTCGATCTGGCGGGCTATCAGTGGAAGGGCGTCTCCGACGAGCGCTCGGCGGCGCTATCCGAGCCCGACGCCGGTTGGGCCGGCGGGGTGATCGTCGCAGCCGCCGATCCCGAGGGCGCCTTCGTGCTGTGCCGGGCGCTGCGCAAGCGCGACGTGCCGATCGAGCCCCTGCTGCTACTGGTCTCGGGCGGGCAGCTGGCCGACCTGGAGCTGCGCGAGGACCTGTTCGACGACTTCTGCCTGTACCCGTTCCAGCCGCTCGAGCTCGAGGCCCGGCTCAAGCACTTGTTCTGGCGGACCGGGCGGGGCACCCGGCCCGAGTTGGTCGAGTACGGCCCGCTCGTGCTCAACCTCGAGACGTACCAGGCCGTGATCGACGGCCACCCGCTCGACCTCACCTACATGGAGTACGAGCTGCTCAAGTTCCTGGCGTCGCATCCCGGTCGGGTGTTCACGCGCGAGACGCTGCTGAGCCGCGTGTGGGGCTACGAGTACTACGGCGGCGCCCGAACGGTGGACGTCCACATCCGCCGGCTGCGCGCCAAGCTCGGCGAGGAACACGCCAGCCTGATCCAGACCGTGCGTTCGGTCGGCTACCGCTTCGGCCAGTCCCGCTGGAGTCTGTGACCTCGAGCTACTTGTTGAGGGCGATCAGCTCGCTGCCCTCGTTGCGGATGTCGGCGTCCTCCTTGAGGGACCAGCCGAGCAGCGCCGCCACCACGGCGCCCGACATGCACACCGCGACCGGGATCACGACGACGAGGACGATGGCCATGAGGACGGCGCCGGCCACGCGGTCATCCTCCTCCCACGTGGGCCCACGCCTCCACCTCGACCAGGGCTCCCAGCGGTAGCTCGGCCACGCCGATCGCCGACCGGGCGGGCCGGTGGTCGCCAAAGCAGTCGATGTAGACCTCGTTCATCGCCGCGTAGTCGCTCATGTGACGGAGGAACACGGTCGTCTTGACGACATCGGCGAGGCCGGCACCCTGGCTGGCGAGCTGGGTCTCGAGGTTGGCGATGGCCTGGCGGAGCTCGGCGGCCGTTCCCCCCATGACGATCTGGCCGTCCGCCAACCCCACCTGTCCCGACACGACAAGCCATTCCCCGGCTCGCACGATGGGCGTATAGGGACCGACCGGCTTGGCAGGCTCGCTCATTGCTTCCCGCTCTTGCGGCGTCGCAGCGAGCTCGGGCCTCGCTCTCGACCTTCGGGACGCTCGCTCATGGCGCTGGACGCTAGTGCCCCGGTTCGGCTCGCGGCGGTTTGCGCCGACCGCGGGCCGTCAGCCACGGAGGCGGTGGCCGGTAGGCCAGGCCGGGGGGCAGCCCTGCGCCAACCAGGCGGCGGCGGCTACCGCGGCGAAGGCGGCGTCGGAGCCGTTGACGGGGGGATCGTCGGACGGCTCGACCGTCACGTCGATAGGCGGCGTGTCGACTGCCCGCAGTACGCCGAAGCTGCGGATCGTCAGGTCGTGGACCCGGCCGGCCTCGTCCACTGCCACCCCCTCGCTGCACACCCAGCCGAGCGCCATGTGCGCGGCCCCCACGCAGTACGACCGCAGCGCGACCTCGTCGAGCGGATCGCCGCAGCTCACGACCACGGCGACCCGGGGCTCCGAGCCGAGTACGACGTCGGCGCGGGCGACGGCGCCGTCCGGCGACCTGACGCCGACATGGGCCTGGTCGCCCGCACCGTCGGGCCTCGAGGACGCCGGCCACTTGTGCGTCGGCGTCGACGCGAAGGCCGACGGCTGCGAGGAGGACCAGCGCCTCCGCCCATCCGGCGGCCCGCGGCGTCGACGACGTCGGCGGGCCCGGGACGTCGACCTGCTCGACCACCAGGCCGGGCGCAACCGAGGCGATCGCGTCGGCGACCCCGTTGGTCCGCGCCACCCGGATGGCGCCCGACCCGTCGGCGCGCATGCCGGCAGCGACGGGTGGCCGCTTGGCGCCCAGGCGGACGGCGTCCTCCCGGGCGAGGAGTACCCGCACCGGGCGGCCGTGCCGATCGGCCAGCTCGCGGGCCGCGCCCGTGACTACCGTCGCCCGCTTCCCGCCGAACGCACCCCCGTTGGCCAGCGGCGACGCGGGCTCGCCGCCGGGGACGCACCACGAGGCGTCGAGCTCGAGGTAGGCGGGCTCCACCCAGGTGGTGCGCAGGGTGACGTCCCAGTCGCCGGGCGGCGGCACGAGGGGGTGGTGCAACTCCGCGGTCGTGCGCCGGCCCTGCACCTTGCCGGCGGTCGCCCTGGCCTCGGCGACCGATTCGCCCACGGCCCAGCCGCCGGCACCGTCGGGCACGGCCACGAGGGCGTCGGCGGGAGCGGTGTCGTCGGCGAACCCCCCGTGGCCGAGGGGCACCTCGGGATCGACCCGCTGCGGCGCCCGTCCCTCGATGCTGGCGCGGCGACCGGCGGCTTCGAGGTCCCGGCTCGGCGGACCCGCCGGCGGGCGTTCCGGCTCGCCGTACGCCGACCAGGCGTCGAGGATCGTGCGCCACCCGGTGCAGCGGCACAGATGGGCGAGCAGCGCCTGCTCGACCGCGGGGTGGTCGTCGGGGGCCGTGCCCTTGGCGCGCAGCCCCGAGAGCCGCATCACGATGCCCGTCGTGCAGAAGCCGCACTGGCTGGCGCCGGTGGCGCAGAACGCCTCGCCCCATGCCGCCCGCTCGGCGGGATCGAGGCCCGTCCAGCGTGGTGATGGACCGCCCCCGCACCCGCCGGGCCGGCGTCACGCACGCCACCCGGGGCTGCCCGTCGACGAGCACCGTGCAGCAGCCGCACTGACCCTGCGGGCTGCACCCGTCCTTCAGCGTGCGGACGCCCAGCCGCTCCCGCAGGGCGTCGAGCAGGCTGCCGCCGTCGTCGGGCACCTCGACGTCTCGCCCGTCGACGACGAGGCGCACGGGAGGTGACGGGTCCGGGCATGCGGCCGAGGATAAGAGGCGGCGCACGCGGTGCCTCTCCCTTCGGCGCCTCGGATCAGCCGGCGTCCCCCATGGCGTAGAAGCGCCCGGCGCGGGTGCCGACGAAGATCCGGCCGTTCCACACGGCGGGTGTCGACTCGATGCAGCCCTCCAGCGTGACGTTCCACAGCTCCGGCGGCGCCACGCTCGTGTCCGACACGTCGTAGCCGTGGAGCACACCGCTGCAGTCGCCCTGGATGAGCACGTCGTCGACGATCACCGCCGACTGCCAGGTGGGCGGCGGCAGCTCGAACTGCCAGCGCACCGCGCCGGTCTCGCGGTCGACGCCATGGACGGTGCCCCCGTCGGAGGCGGCGATCACGATGTCCTTGTGCAGGGCCGGTGTGGTCCAGAAGCCGCCGGGGTCCTTCACCGACCACACCAGCGGGTTGTCGGGCTGGCGCGGGTCGAGCTTGAGGAGCTGGCCGACCTCGGCCGCGCGGCTGTTGCCCCGCTCGTTCTCGACGCCGACGTAGAGGAACCCCTGCGTCGTCGACCACGACCGAGGCGTCGACGTCGTCGCCGGTCCAGTAGCGCAGCACCCGGGTGGGCTGGCGGCCGTCGGCGATGCCGGAGACGTCCCAGCCCTGGACCAGCCCGCCGGAGTTGGCGAAGTAGATCGACCCCGTCGTGGTAGGCGACCGAGTTCTCGATCGAGACGTCCTGCTGTGCGGGTGTTGAGCGCGTTGAGCAGCTCGTCGTCCCAGCCCGGGGTGTTGAAGACCAGCTCGGGCGCCACCTGCACCAGGCCGTCGGCGCCGGTGGTGCGGTTGAGCTTGACGATGTGGAACTGCGAGTTCTCGCCGCCCTCGTAGAGGTAGTCGCCGAGCACCAGCGGCGAGCCGTCCCAGTCGTCGTTCCACATGGTCGGGGAGACCGCCTCGGCGTCGAGGGTCCACAGCTCGGTCGGCTGCGGACGGTCGATGGCGATGACGTGGAGCTTGTTGTCGCGGCTACCCGAGTAGACGAGCGGCAGTCCCTCCCCGTCGATGGACACCGAGCCCTTGATGATGTCGCCCGTGGGGAAGGGCGGGAGGATGTCCTGACCCGTCTCGTAGTCGACGAAGTGGATGTTGCGGTCGTAGGCGCCGAACACCACCCAGGTGCGGCCGTCACGCTCGAACACCGACGGCTGACCGGTCCAGCCGGTGCCGCACCACACCTTGGTCTCGCTGCCCACCGACGACTCGGCGCACATGCCGCCGCTCTGGCCCGGGTAGCTCCACAGCACCTCGGGGCGCTCGGGGACGGGGCCCTCGCCGTAGTAGCTGCGGCTCGGCCCGCCGCGGAAGGTCAGGAGCCCGGGGGCCTCGAACCCCGAGGCCGGTGCGGCCTGCTCGGGGGCGGTGGTGGTCGACCCCGCCTCGGTCTCCGCGATCCGGTGGACTCGTCGGCGCCGCCGGCGCCGGAGTCGCTCGGCTGGTCGGCGGTCTCGCCGTCGTCGGAGGTCGCGCGCTGCACGGCGAACGCCGCCGCCGGCGAGCAGCAGGCAGACGGCGACCAGCGCGATCAGCCGGCGCCGGTCGTGGCGCGGCGCCAGGTGGGCCGGCGCGTGCAGTCGAGCGCCGACGCGGGGGCGGACGGCCGATCGGCGACCGCAGGCGCTGCCCGCTGGTGGGCGGTCGCCGTGCGGGTCGTGCTCGTCATAGGCGTCGTCGTAGCCGTGCGTGTCCTCGTCGTACGACGTGTAGCGTCGTAGGGGTCGGGGCGTCGGTCGGGGCCGGGAGACTTCCCTGGTCGGCCGCCGACCCGCCCCCCCGAACTCACTCGTTGGCCCCCAGCCCCTGATCTCGCCCGGCTCGATGCCTCGGGCTTCTAGCTGAAGCTCTGGCCGCAGCCGCAGGTGCGCTGCGCATTGGGGTTGTCGATGGCGAAACCCGCGCCCTGGAGCCCGTCCTTGTAGTCGAGGGTGGCGCCCTCGAGGAGCATCGCACTCGACTGATCGACCACGACCCTGATGCCCGAGTAGTCGGCCGTCTGGTCGTCGTCGGCCACGTCGGTGTCGAAGAACATCTCGTAGCTGAAGCCCGAGCAGCCGCCGGGGCGCACGGCAACACGCAGCGCCATGTCGGCCACGCCCTCGGCGTCCATGAGCGAGCGGACCTTTTCGGTTGCGGTGTCGGTGAGGACGATCACGTCAGGAGCCTCCTCGGGTTCCCAGATCAGAGGTCATGGTATCGGCGCCCACGCGACAGGTTGCGAACACCGTCACCGTGATGCGCCTCGGCGTCGACCTCTAG
The DNA here is from genome assembly GCA_963831345.1 of uncultured Alphaproteobacteria bacterium. Taxonomy (GTDB): domain Bacteria; phylum Pseudomonadota; class Alphaproteobacteria; order Rhizobiales; family Hyphomicrobiaceae; genus Hyphomicrobium_C. The sequence goes on along the minus strand of CAWHPZ010000027.1, from coordinate 212,785 downwards.
GTCGGCGACAGCTCCAGTTCGACCTGGCACGGCGTCCGGTCGGTCAGGGGGTGGAACGCGTCCACCCGGGCACCGCCGACCGCGTCGACGAACCCCTCGACCAGCCCCCGGTGCAGGCCGCAGACGACGTCGGGATGGCGTTCGGCGAGCTCGCGGAACGGGCAGTGGGTGAAGGCGACGGTGGCCTGCCCGTCGTCGTCGACCACGGCCGGGTCGAAGCCCAGGGCGTCCAGCCGGGCCACCAGGGCGTGCAGGCACACATGCTTGTCGCCGTCGGCCGGCACGCCGCGTCCAGCGCATCGAGCCCACCCTGCTCGCGGCCGGCCTCGACGGCCTCGCTCGTGCCGAGACCGGCGGTCGGCCGCCAGCCGCACCAGCATGCGCGACAGCACCGGGAACGTCGCCGGCTCCAGCCCCAGGGTGGGGGCGTCGGCGGCGACGGAGTAGCGGTGCTGCGGCCGTCCGACGGTCCCCCGGGCATCGGTCTCGACGTCGAGCAGGCCGACCTCGCGCATGCGCTCCAGGTGGGGCCGCACGGTGTTGGGGTGCAGGTCGAGCGTCTCGGCGATCTCGGCCGTGGCCAGCGGTCGTGGCGACCGCGCCAGCTCGAGGTAGATGGCGTAGCGGGTGTTGTCGCCCAGCGCCTTGAGGACGGCGAGCCGGGGAGCGCCGACCCGAGGCGGTCGTGCGAGTGGGGAATGTGTCCTCGGACACGCACGGAGTGTACCGGCGGCCGGGATTCTCCAGCCCGGTTTCACCGGCTCCACCGGTAGAATCCCGCGAGTGCCTGACCGCCTGCCCACTCCCGACGACGTGCTGGCGGCATTGCGCGGCGTCATCGATCCCGAGCTGGGCAGCGACATCGTCGACCTGGGCATGGCCCGGTCGGCCGAGGTCCCGGCCGACGGGTCCGTCGACGTCACGGTGGCGCTCACCACCGCCGGCTGTCCCCTCCGATCGCAGCTCCAGCACGACGTGGTGGCCCGCGATCGGCTCCCTCCCCGGCGTGACCGACGTGCGCCTGCACTGGGCCGAGATGACCCCCGACCAGCGGACGTCGGCCATGGCCAAGGCGCGCTGGAACATCACGCAGCGCCCGGAGGACACCTCGGTACCGCTCGGCGCCAAGGTCATCCTCATCGCGTCGGGCAAGGGCGGCGTCGGCAAGTCCTCGGTCACGGTCAACCTGGCCGCGGCGCTGGCCCAGCGGGGCCACAAGGTCGGCGTGCTCGACGCCGACATCTGGGGCTTCTCGGTGCCCCGCATGCTCGGCGTCGAGGGACGACTGGCCGGCACGACGCACGACGGCCGCAAGCAGATGGTGCCCGATCGAGCGGCCCATCGGCGACGGTGTCGTCCGGGTGGTTTCGATGGGCTTCCTCGTCGACGACGAGGAGACCGCCCTCATGTGGCGGGGCCTGATGCTGAACCGCGGCGTCCAGCACTTCCTGCAGGACGTGCGCTGGGGCGACGACCTCGACTACCTGCTCATCGACATGCCGCCCGGCACCGGCGACGTGCAGATGGGGGTGGCCAAGCTGCTGCCCCGTGCCGAGGTGATCGTCGTGACCACGCCCGGCCCAGGCCGCGCAGAAGGTCGCCGTGCGGGTCGTGGGCATGGCCCGCAAGAGCTACCTGCGGGTGGCGGGCGTGATCGAGAACATGAGCGCCTTCCGCTGCGACCACGGCGAGACCTACGAGCTGTTCGGCGAGGGCGGCGGCGAGCAGCTGGCCCACGACGCCGGCGTGCCGCTGCTGGGCGCCGTGCCGCTGGAGCCGTCGGTGTCGGCCGGTGGCGACACCGGATCGCCGGTGACGCTGGGCGACGGTCCCGCGGCCGATGCCTTCCGTGACATCGCCCAGCGAATCGTCGACGAGGCGGTGCCGCTGGCGGCCATGGCGGGCTGCAGCGCCCGCATGCTCGACGCCGCCGTCGCCGCCCTCGACCGCGCCGGCACCTGACGCCCTCGGGCATGCTGACGGCGTGACCGAGGACCCGCTGCCGGAGCATGTCGCCGTCAACCGCGAGCATTGGGACGCGCAGGCGCCGCAGTGGGTCGCGCCCGCCGAGCGCAACTGGGGAGCCGCGGAGCCGGACTGGGGGATCTGGGGAACCCCGGAGTCGACGCTGCAGCTCCTCCCCGAGGACATGACCGGCCTCGACGCCATCGAGCTCGGATGCGGCACGGCCTATGTCGCGTCGTGGATGGCCCGCCGGGGCGCCCGGGTGGTGGGCATCGACAACTCCGAGCGGCAGCTCGACACCGCCCGCCGCCTCGCCCGGGACCACGGCGTCGAGCTCACGCTGCTCCACGGCAACGCCGAGACCGTGCCCTACGACGACGCGTCGTTCGACTTCGCCATCTCCGAGTACGGGGCCGCGATCTGGTGCGACCCCTACGTCTGGATCCCCGAGGCGCACCGGCTGCTGCGCCCGGGCGGCTCGCTCGTGTTCCTGGGCAACACGCCGCTGACCATGATCTGCACGCCCCTCGACGGATCCGTGCCCGTGCACCGAGCGGTTGGAGCGCGACTACTTCTCGCTCCACCGCCTCGACTGGCGTGATGCGGTCGACGATCCGGGCGGCATCGAGTTCAACCTGCCCATCTCGCGGTGGTTCCGGCTTGTTTCGCGAGACGGGCTTCGAGGTGGTCGACTTCATCGAGATCCAGGCGCCGGAGCCGGGGCCGGAGATCAACTTCTTCGTGACCGCCGACTGGGCCCACCGCTTCCCGTCCGAACAGGTCTGGAAGCTCCGCAAGCGGTAGGAGCGATGGCGGAGCGGTCGCCGGCGCCGTCAGGCCGGTGACCAGTTGCCGTCGAGGTCGTCGCCCTTGACGCGACCCTCGTCGGCCAGCTTCCGCAGGTGCGCCCACACCGAGAAGCGGGCCCAGGGGTGCAGCTCGGCGGGGACATCGACGTAGATGTCCTCGACCAGCTCGGTGACGGTCGCCGTTCCCCGAGCGGTGAGGGTGTCGACGATCTGCTGCTCGCGGGCCAGGCGGTGCTCGATGTACTCGTCCACGACCCCCATGGGGTCGGTGATGAGATGGCCGTGGCCGGGGGCGATCGCACGCAGGCGGGGCCGGATGTGCTTCAGCCGCTCGAGCGAGGCGAGGTAGGCCGCCATGTCGCCGTCGGGCGGGCGGATGACCACCGTCGACCCCTGCATGATGTGGTCGCCGGTGAACAGGGTCCGCTCCTCGTTGAGCAGGAAGCACAGGTGGTTCGAGGCGTGGCCCGGTGTGTGCAGGGCCGTGAGGCGGAACTCGGTGGCCTCGATGATCGACCCGTCGCGGAGCGTGCCGTCGAGCCGCACCTTGCCCTTGCCCTCGCCGCCGTCGAACGCCAGGATCTCGGCCCCGGTCCGCTTCTTGAGCCCGACGGCGCCGGGCGAGTGGTCCTCGTGGGTGTGGGTGAGCAGGATCCAGCGGATGCGGTCGCCGCCGCAGCCCGCGATGGCGTCGAGGTGCTCGGCGTCGCCGGGACCGGGGTCGATCACCGCGATCTCGTCGATGCCCACCAGGTACGTGTTGGTCCCCGGGCCCGTCATCATCCCCGGGTTGCGGGCGACGATGCGCCGCACCATCGGGGACAGGGCGCTGGCCACGCCGTAGACGATGGGCTTCGGGGTGTCGACCGGCGCCTGCTCGGTGGCCTCGTCTGTCATTGCCGTGACTCCGGCACGCCAATCGACATATCGCCGCTTCGCGGCGTCGTCACTGTGCGTCTGACTCGCTTGCTCACGCTTGCTCATGAGGAGTCCCTCAGCTCGCCGCGAGCTGCCGGACGCGGCGGGTCCTCCCAGCTCTCGACGTCCCAGACGTCATCGGCGCCCGGACCTTGCCCCGCGGGGCCCCCGGCGCCCATCACGGTGAAGCGGGCGCGCACCCGCTTCGCCAGCGACCGCACCAGCACAGGGCGGAAGACGGCCCGGGTGGGAGGGAACAGGAGCAGCAGGGCAACGACGTCGCTGATGAAGCCAGGAGCGATCATCAGGGCACCGGCCATCAAGATCAGTGCCCCGTCGGCGACCTCGCGGCTCGGGATGTCCCCCCGCCCGAGCGCGAGCTGGATCCGCCGTCTCGGTGGCGCCCGGTCTGCTTATGATGGTCACCTGCTTCACGCGGTTCGTCATCGTCTTGTCATTGCTGCGCGCCGGCATTGGGCTGCAGACGACGCCAGCCAACATGATCCTCGTCAGCCTGGCGTTGTTCATGACCTTCTACGTCATGGCGCCGACCTTCGACAAAGCCTGGCAGAATGGGCTAAAGCCTTATGCCGAAAACAAGATTTCGGAAGAGGAAGCCTATAAGCAGATCACTCAGCCGCTGCGCGAATTCATGCGCGCCAATGTGCGGTCCAAGGATCTCGAGCTGTTCGAGGATCTGGCGTCGGAGCGCTTTGGACCGCGCTCTCCCGACGCTGAAATCGAGATGCGCGTGCTCATCCCGGCCTTCATGATCTCGGAGCTGAGGCGCGGCTTCGAGATGGGCTTCCTCGTGGTGTTGCCGTTCCTGGTCATCGACCTCATCGTCGCCACGCTCACCATGTCCATGGGCATGATGATGTTGCCACCCACGGTCATGTCGCTGCCGTTCAAGGTGCTGTTTTTTGTGCTGATAGACGGCTGGAATTTGCTGATCGGCGGTCTTGTCCGCTCGTTCCCGTAGCCAGCGGAAATACTTCGGCTTGCTTTGTCCGTCTCCGGAATTCCGGGGATTGTAACGGCATATTCCAGATGCTGTTAACCACGCATCAACACAATAAGAGTAGATGATTCGATAGGTGACAAGTCGGGCAGGAAGGGACAAGTCCCTGATTAGGTCGCTGGGTTGAGGTCGACGGCCAGTGTAATGGCCGCGGGTTGCGTACGAGTAAAAGGTAGTAATCATGAGTAGCATCAACACGAACATCGCGGCTATGACCGCGTTGCAGACGCTCAATAAGACGAACAACGATCTTCTGACCACGCAGAACCGAATTTCTACGGGCCTCCGCGTTCAGAACGCTTCCGACAATGCTGCTTACTGGTCGATTGCCACGACCATGCGGTCGGATCGCGACGCTCTGTCGACTGTCAACGATGCTCTCGGCCTCGGCTCTGCAACGGTAGACGTTGCTTCGAAAGCCATCGACACGTCGATCGACATCGCCAGCCAGATCAAGCAAAAGCTCGTCGCTGCGCGCGCTCCGGGCGTCGATCGGACCAAGATCCAGGCCGAAATTTCGCAGCTTCAGTCGTCGCTGCAGGACACCGTCGCCGGCGCAAGCTTCTCCGGCCAGAACTGGCTCTCCGTCGACAGCACGGGCACCACGACACGCAGTCTCGTTTCGTCGTTCTCTCGCGACGCTTCGGGCGGCATCAGCATCGGCACGATCAATGTCGATATCGGCGCTACGGGCACCATGCTCATTGATAGCTCAGGCGGCGGCGCAGGCGTGCTCGATTCCGATCGCACCGTAACGAGCGGCGGCACCTACAGCGTTCTCAACCTCGACATCAGCAGCTTGACCGATGAGGCGGCCGACCTGACGGACCTCGAGGACTACATCTCGGGCGTCGATGCGGCCATCACGGGCATGACGGATGCCGGCACCAACCTCGGCGCCGTCAAGACGCGTATCAACCTGCAGAAAGACTTCGCCTCTACGCTCATGGATGCCATCGACACGGGCATCGGCGCACTCGTTGACGCCGACATGAACGAAGAGTTCGACTCGCCTCCAGGCCCTTCAGGTGCGCCAGCAGCTCGGCGTCCAGGCCCTGAGCCTCGCGAATCAGTCTTCCAGCCAGATCCTGAGCCTCTTCCAGTAATTTCGACTTCCTAACGCAACCTCCAAAATTGCGAATGGCCGCCTCCTTCCCAGGGGCGGCCATTTGGCGTTCAGGAGCTTGGTATCCTGGGTATTTTGCCCAGATTTTCCTCAGGATACGTACCAAAGCCCGCGCTCGTCAGCTTCGGGTACTTTTGTATCAAACTGGGTCACAGCTCCGCTTTTGGGGCGGTGTTTAACTCTTCGGTAAGCACAACCCATTATTTTCGACGATGTCAGCCCGACTTGGGGAGCGGGACAGGAACGGGTCGGAAAAGGATTTTACGATGGCCAGCATCAATACCAACATCGCGGCAATGACTGCGCTGCAGTCTTTGAATCAGACCAACAAGGAGATGCTGACGACTCAGAATCGGGTCTCCACGGGCTACCGCGTTAAAGACGCCTCGGACAACGCCGCCTACTGGTCGATCGCGACGACGATGCGCTCCGACCGCGGCGCGATCTCGACCGTCGTCGACGCTCTAGGCCTCGGCGCAGCAACGGTTGACACTGCCAACACCGGCGTCACGAAAGCCATCGAAACGGCTTCTACGATCAAACAGAAGCTGGTCGCTGCCCGTCAGCCCGGCGTCGATCGCGCGAAGATCCAGAGCGAAATCACGGAGTTGCAGAACTCTCTGCGCAGCGCCGTCGAAACGTCGAGCTTCTCCGGCCAGAACTGGCTCTCGGTCGATAGCACGGGTACCACCGAGCGCAGCCTCGTATCGTCGTTCTCGCGCGACAGCACGGGCGCGATCTCGATCGGCACCATCACGGTCGATATCGGCGCCACGGGCACCGATGCTTATCGATTCCTCGGGCGGCGCCGCCGGCATCCTCGACTCGGACCGCACGGTCACGAGCGGCGGCACCTACAACATTCTGAACCTGGACATCAGCGCTCTGACCGACGAAACCGCCGATCTCACGGATCTCGAGGACTACATCTCGGGTGTTGATGACTGCGATCACCTCGATGACGGACGCTGCGACCGACCTCGGCGCCGTCAAGACGCGCATCTCGGTGCAGAAGGACTTCGCCAAGGCGCTCATGGATGCCATCGACACGGGCGTCGGTCAGCTCGTCGACGCTGACATGAACGAAGAATTGACGCGCCTCCAGGCTCTGCAGGTTCGCTCGCAGCTCGGCATCACGGCTCTCAGCCTCGCCAACCAGTCTGCCAACTCGATCCTGAGCCTCTTCCAGGGCTAAGTTCTTCCAAAGACTCGCTGAACATGATTGAGCCGCGCCCCTCCGGGCGCGGCTTTTTGCTGTTCTTCGACTATCTCTGCAACTCGCTGCGCATGCTGAAAAGCGGTGCCGATCGGCCTCGCTCATTTTTTGCTTTCGTGTCTGGCCACTTTCGCACAAGGTTCACGTTGAAGAATAAGTTACGAATTGGTTAAGGGGCTATATATGAGCAGCCTGAATACCAATATTGCGGCGATGACCGCGCTGCAGACGCTGAGCAAAACCAACAATGAGATGTTGGAAACTCAAAATCGCGTCTCTACAGGTTATCGGGTTGGCTCAGCCTCCGACAACGCCGCCTATTGGTCTATCGCCACGACCATGCGATCGGACAACGACGCGGTCTCCACCGTGGCGGACGCGCTGGGGCTTGGTGGTGCAACAGTCGATGTGACCTACACGTCCATCAATAATGCTATCAAGTCTGTCAGCGACATCAAAGCAAAGCTGGTTGCGGCACGGGCCCCTGGTCTCGACCGTAGCAAGATCCAGTCTGAAATTACGGCGTTGCAAGCAGGGCTCAGATCCACAGCCGAGTCGTCGGTTTTCTCCGGCGAGAACTGGCTGATGGGCGACAGCACCGGCAACACGACCAAGACGATCGTTGCCTCGTTCTCCCGCGACAGCACGGGCGAGATCACCATCGGTACGATCGGCGTCGACGTGGGGCCGACCGGGTCGATGCTCTTCGACCTTTCTGGAAGTAACGCGGGCCTCCTCGACCAGGAGCGCACCGTGACGAGCGGCACGACCTATAGCGTCTTCAACCTCGACATCAGCGCTCTGACTGATTCGGATCTCGGATCTCACCGACCTTGAGGACATGATCAAGGGCGTGGATGATGCGTTGGCGCAGATGACCGACGCTGCAACTGTTATCGGCTCGGCCAAGTCGCGAATCCAACTGCAAAAGGATTTCGTCACGACGCTGATGCAGTCGATCGATACTGGCATTGGCCAGCTCGTCGACGCCGACATGAACGAGGAATCGACACGCCTGCAAGCATTGCAGGTTCGCCAGCAGCTCGGCGTGCAGGCGCTCAACATCGCCAACCAGTCGGCGCAGATGATCCTGCAGCTGTTCCAGGGTCAGTAAGTTCCAACGAAATTGATGCGGTTTCAATCAGGCCATGATCCTCAGGGGTTGTGGTCGATTTTTCATGTTGAGTTTCCGATGCTTCGCAATTTCCGCGCAAGCTTCCTAGCCCAGGATCGTTTGTGGTGATCTTTCCATCCCGGCGCGCACGCAGTGGAAACGGCAATACATGTTTGGGCTTGAACAGCTTGATCGGCTTTGGGGCAATCTGATTGCACTCGGCACCAAGCGCCTCATGGCGCTGGGGCTCGTTGGCCTTGCCGTGTTCCTCTCGGTCGGCCTTGGAAGCTACTATCTGAGCCGTTCCGACTACGAGACGCTTTATTCCGGTCTCAGCGCCCAGGACGTCAGCCGCATCGGCGCCGCGCTGAAAGAAGCTGGCATCAACTTCGACGTGAGTTCCGAAGGCACCAAGGTGATGGTGCGTCGCGAGGAAACTGCACAGGCGCGCATGCTGCTTGCCGAGAAGGGGCTGCCGTCGAGCGCGAACGCGGGTTACGAGCTGTTCGATAAGCTTGGCCCCATCGGCCTCACTTCATTCATGCAGGAAGTTACGCGCGTGCGCGCCATCGAAGGCGAGCTTGCGCGCACCATTCAGGCCATGAAGGGCATCAAGGCTGCGCGCGTCCACATCGTGCTGCCGGAAACCGGCTCGTTCCGGCGCGGCCGCCAACCGGCTTCGGCCTCAGTCGTGATTCGCACCGAGATGAGCGCTGATGCGTCGTCGACCCAGGCCATTCGCTTTCTCGTGGCGGCTGCGGTTCCCGGACTGACGATTGACGAGATCAGCGTGCTCAGCACTGACGGCACGGTGCTCGCAGCTGCAGGCGACGCCGCCACGACGGCATCGTCGCGAATGGTCGAGCTCGAAAGAGAGGTCGGCAAAGATGCCTCGGACAACGTCCGCAAGGCCCTGACGCCCTATCTCGGTCTCGACAACTTCGAGGTGAGTGTGGCGGCGCGCCTCAACATCGACAAGCGGCAGACGAACGAAACCAATTTCGATCCGGACTCGAAGGTCGAGCGATCCCTTCGCGTCGTGAAGGAGAGCGGCAATCAGCAGGATCTTGCAGAGCCGCACGCCGGTCGGCGTAGAGCAGAACGTGCCCAACCAGGCCGGTACCGGGAACGGTGGCGATCAATCGAAGCGCTCCAACGAGCGGCGCGAGGATCTCACGAACTACGAGCTCAACTCGAAGACCGTATCGACGATCAGCGAGGGCCATCGCATCGAAGCTCTCACGATTGCCGTCGTCATCAACCGCAAGCGGCTTTTGGCGACGCTCGGTGCGACGGCCACACCCGAGGCGGTGCAGGCGCAGATCAAAGAGGTCGAGCGGCTCGTCGAAACGGCGGCAGGCGTCGATACCAAGCGCGGCGACCAGATCAGCGTCGTGGCGGTGGAATTCGCCGAGGATACGCGGACGGCCGAGGGCTTCGAAACGGCGAGCCTGATTGGTCCGCTCATCGGCCTTGCGACCGGCCTCATCAAAGGCGGAACGGTGCTCGGTCTCGTCCTGATCGTGGTTCTCCTTGGCCTCAGGCCCGTCACCAGGATCCTGCTCGACCAGAAGGAAGCCGCGCAGCTGGCCGGCGGTGTGCTCAGCGACGCGGCGGCAATCGGCGACGGAACGGGCGGCGAGAATGCGATCCTCACCGGCGATGCATCTTCGACGGCCGAGCTTCTGGGTATCAAGCAGGACGAACCCAACCTCATCGAGGACATCACGAGCGACGTGCTGCGTCTTTCGCAGAGGAGGCTCGAGCAGATGGTCGCGCTCGACGAAGAGCAGGCGGCTAACGTTCTCAAGACCTGGATGCGGGAACGCGCAGCATGACCGCGCTACCCGTCGCTCATTACCTGCGCGATTTGAACGGCGATCTGCCGAGGGGCGCCGCGGGCGTCTCGCGGGCGGTGACAGCGAGTCAGACATAGAGCAACGTCTCGAGGAAGCCTACATTCGCGGCGTTCTGGAGGGCCGCGCGGCTGCGCAGTCCGAATACGGCGAGAAAATTCAACGTCAAACCGAAGCTGCCGAGAAACATCTCAAATCGGAGCGGGAGCGCTGGGTCGCCGACGAGGCCAGCCGTCTCAGCGCTCTGATCGGCGGCTCGCTCGAAGGCATCGGTACGCGAGTGGCGGAACAAGTCGCGCGCATATTGAAGCCGTTTCTTGGTGAGAAGGCGAAGCAGCGGGCGATGGGGGAACTCGTGTCGGCCCTCGACGCGCTGTTGATCAAGGGCGAGTACAGCAAGATCACGGTACTGGGTCCGGCGGACCTTATCGGCGCAGTTAGGACCCACCTCGGGGGCCGCGCCGACGCCATCGTGTTTCTGGCTTCCGAGCGCACCTGCGATATTTCCGTGACGGCTGACGAGACCATACTCGAAACGCGGCTTGGAAGCTGGCTGAAGGCCATCGACGAGGTGCCCCAGTGAGCGCCGACGGCGATCCTCAACAGCCGCATGAGATCGTCATTATCCGTCGTCGCGGAGGCGACGGTGAGGACGGGCACCACGGCGGCGCCTGGAAGATCGCCTTTGCCGATCTGATGACGGCCATGATGGCATTCTTCCTCGTCATGTGGCTCCTCAACGTGTCGGACAAGGAAAAGATTCAGAAGATCGCCACCTACTTCAACCCGATGAAGCTCAACGCCAAGAAGCCGACCACAAAGGGCATCGAGGAAGTCCAGGACATTCCGAAATCGGCTGCGGGCGAAACGTCCGAAAATGCCGATGGCGGCAGCGACACCGAGGGAGACGAGGGCAAGAAGGGTAACATCGGCGCCAAGAAAAAGGGCGGCGACGGCGACGATGTCGAGGGCCGGGCTGACCGCGCCGAGGAAGAGCTGTTCAACGATCCCTACGGAGTTCTGGCGCGTCTCGCACTCAAGGCGAGTCCGGGAGAGCAGCAGGCCGGAGGCGGCAAGGACGATGGTCTGATGCCGGGCGGCGACACGTACTCCAATCCCTTCGAGCCATTCTCGCAAAGGAAGTCTGAGCCGGAGAAATCCGAGACGTTGTTGGACCCGTCGAAATTGCCGCTGGAAGAGCCGGCGGTGCCGAAGCCTTTGGACCAGGGCGTGGTTTCGCCGCCCGGCGCCCCAAAAACTGAGCCTGTGCCGACATCTCCTCCTGCAGCGCCCGCACAATCTGCTACGCCGGCGCCGGAGGCTCCCCAAAAAGTCGTCTCGGCGTCAGAGGGCACGTTCGGCCAAGCCGTGGATGCCGAGGTCAAAGCGCTGCAGAATGAAATTCAGAAGGCTCTCGCAGCTTTGCCCGACGACAAGAAGCCGTCCGTTGAGGTTACCGCCGAGAGTGAAGGCGTGCTGATCAGCCTGACGGATGATTTCCGCTTCGGCATGTTCTCGACGTCGTCGGCTCAGCCGACACCAGATCTCGTGCTTGTGATGGACAAGGTTGCAAAGATTCTCAGCACAGCATCCGGGCGATCTCGTCATTCGCGGCCACACCGATGGCCGGCAATACAAGTCGCAGAAAAACAACAACTGGCGTCTTTCCATGTCGCGGGCGCAGATCGCCTATCACATGCTCGTTCGTGGAGGGGTCAAAGAGAACCGCGTCGATCGGATAGAAGGGCATGCCGATCGTGACCTGTTGAATCCCAGCGATCCGAATGCGGCTCAGAACCGCCGCATCGAAATCCTGCTCAAGGTACCCAAGTCATGACGCGGGTGCCGAGGCTCTGGATATTTGTTTCCGCATTGGCCTTGCTGGCAGCGGCTGCATCTTCCGGCGTGCGCGCTGCCGAGCACGGTGAGGCTCACGAAGCAGCGGCCAAGGACGAATCTCACGTCAAAGCCGACGAGGGCGAGAAGACCCACGAAGAAGCGCCCAAGGCCGAAGATGAAGAGAAAGCGCAAGCCGGAGAGGCAACAGCCGAGGGCAGCGAGAAGGCCCACGGCGAGGAGGCCAAGTCGGAGCCGGAGAAGCCTGCGGTCGTCGCACTCTGGCCTGAAACTCCGGCCGTCGAGCAGGAGCGCCAGCCCTACGTGCTGATGCGGTCGCTACGCTCCGTCCAGGATCAGGTTGCTCAGGGAAGCACAACGGCGCACCAGTTTCAGAAGAACTTCATGCGCGACCTCGGGATTCAGCTCATTGCGCTGCCTCCGGCTGTTTGGGACGATGTCCGCAACGTTCGCGCGGCGGCCTATTTCGTGTTGAGCGGAGGGGATCCCCGCGTGCTGCGGTTGGTCACCGACCGCGACATGCCGGATTTCATCGACCGGCGCATCCTGAGGGGCGCTTTCGCTTACGGTGAGGGCCGCTCGACGGATGCGAAGGCGCTGCTCGAAAAGACGGACGCGCGTTCCCTGGACCCGGCACTGGGCGGTATGTTGTCGCTCATACAGGGCGTGCTTTATGCAAAGAGCGATCCAAAGAAGGCGATTGCCTACTTCGATGATGCGCGGCTGCTCTCGCCCGGAACGCTTGTCGAGGAATCCGCCTTGCGGCAGGAAATCCTACTAATCGCCAAAGAGGGCGATACGGCGCGCTTCGATCTGCTTTCGGATCAGTATTCGCGCCGTTTCTCAAAGTCGCTGTTTGCAAGCACCTTCAGGCGGCAGTTCGTCGCCGGCTTCGCGCGCCAGTCCTACAAGGGCATGTCGGATTGGATCTCGCGTACCGAGACAGAGCTGCAGAAAATGCCCGAGGAGGAACGGCTCGGCATGTATCTCGCCATCGCCGAAGAAGCGACCAAGGGCGGTCACTTCGAAATCGCGAAGTTCGCGTCTGACAATGCACTCAAGCTCGCGGTCGCCGGAACCAAGGAACGGTCGCGGGCCAGTCTCTATGACGGGGCGGTTCTGATCGCGACGGATGACTACGATCAAGGGCTTGCCAGGCTCGCAGAGGTCGACGAGAGCCAGCTCGGTGCATCAGATCGCGAGATCTACGATGCGGCGCTTCTGGTTTCGAGGCGCGTTCGCCAGTGGCCGGCCGCGCCCGCCGAGAATTCAGATCCGATGCCCGAGTCCGTGACACGGGCGCAGCAGCTCATCTCACAAGCCGATACACTTTTGGGTGGAGGAACTCAGTGACCGCATCGCAAGCCGTGATGACGCGTGCCCCTTCGACGCCGCCACCGCGCGCCAAGGACGACGGCTCGGTGCGTCCGTCTGATCAGAGCCGTGGTTTCGAGGACGCGCTCGATAGCGCCGACACGTCGACGTCCGAGGCCGGCCGCTCCGAGCAGGCGACTGTGGAGGGTGATCAACCTCAGGACGCCGGACGCCAGACGCTTTCGAGTCGCGGCCGCGCAGGCGCGGAAGAGGCGAACGCCGCTGACGACACGGCTACGGAGCCTTCGATAGACAGCTCGGCTGCCGCAAACCAGATACCCGTTGCTCAGGCACCGGCTTTTGTCCTGGCTCTGGCCGCGCTTTCCGCGGCAGGAATGGCAACCCAGACCCAGGCGCAGGATCAGGCGACTGCGGACAGCAATAGTCCTGCGGCGCCGGCCTCCGGCGAGGCCGCGTTGACGCTTGTCCTCGATAACGCTGGGCCGAATGCAAATACGAAGGCGCAAGGCGCCGTCATGCCGGGCGAGGTCGACCCTGTGGCGGAAGCGCTGTCGCTGCTTGGGTTGAGCGAGGATGACGTTGCAGACGTCCAGGCTGCGGCGAGCCAAACGACGGCGAAGGTCGTCAGCCAGGAAACGCATCTCGCCGTGTCGCAAAAAGCGCCGTCAGCGGTCGAAGCGATGGCCGCTGAACTGGCTCAGTCAACCGTGCCGCAGGCTGCCGCCGGATCGAAGGCTTCTGCCGAGATACCAGCCGGAGATACTGCGCAGGGTGACGGGGCCGCGGCCGTTTCGGCCCTCACCGGAGAACAAGTTGGCGGGTCCACGGCTGCGTTTTCGGATGACGGCGCTAACGGCGGCTCCGGGAATGAGCGTCGCCAATCCGAAGGCGGCGCCTCTCAGCAGAACACATCCGTGGCGCAAAACAGCGTGCCCACCAACCCGATGGCCGGAGGCGCTACCGCGGTGCGGGGTACCTCCACCGACCCGACGTTCCAAAGTTACACGGATGGTCTTTCTCCCGGCAGTCAGATCGCGCGCAGCGTAACGGCCGAAATCGCGGATACGGATCCGACCACCTCGAACAAGGACGGCGTGCTCAAGGTGCTGCACATCGAGCTCAAGCCTCAGAACCTTGGCAGCGTCAGCGTCCGCATGTCTCTCAAGGACGACGTGATCAGCCTGCACATGGAAACGTCGCGACATGAAACGACTGCGGCGATCGAGAAGGAGCGGTCGGCGCTTGCGAGCGCGCTCAAGTCGGCCGGCTATGTGGTTGACGAGATCACCACGCAGACGGCGGATCCCACACGCGCGAGCGGTCGCATCGAGGCGGCGACGAACGACGCGTCCATGTCGTCCTTTGCTCAAGGAGAAAGCCAGGGCCGGTCTCAGACGCAGCAAGATTCGAGCTCTGGCCGCGGCCAGAACGGGCAACGCGGCGCGGGCGGCGATGTAAGCTTAACTTCGTCTAATGCTACCGGCGCAGGCGCCGACGGGGTGTCTCGCCAGCGGACTAGTGATATATATGTTTAGCGAAAAGTAACCGCGTCCCGAGTCAGTACCAGGTCAGTAAATGAGTGTCATTCCCTTCAAGGCAGCTCAAAGAGCGGCGAGACCTATGGCAACGACGACAGGACTTCTCGGGCCTTTCCGGCTCGCATACGATGAAATCACGAATTCACTCCCGCGCGTCGCGCCGGGTGTGTTCGCGGTCGGGCACAGAGGCCCCGACGGAAAATTCTATGTCGATTATATCGGGCGTGCCGACAGGGATCTGCGCGAGAAGCTGCTGAGCCTTATCGGGTCAGGCAACCTGTTCAAGTTCAGGCAGACGCCGAGCAACGAAGCCGCGTTCCATGCGGAATGCGACCTCTTTCACGAATTCAAGCCGCCGGGAAACCGAATGCATCCCGACCGCCCGGCCGGCACTAATTGGGAGTGTTCGCGCTGCCGGTTTTTCCGCCTTCAAGGGCCATCATGGTCATGATGTCGTTGAGAGCAGCCTGATAGCCGTGGTGCCAATAGGCGCGCTCCGGCGTGTGGGCGTCGAGGTGACGCTGGTCGACATCCGTGTAGGGTGCTTCCTCGTCGAGCCAATCGCGAATGTTGTCACGGCGCTGACGGATAAGCGAAACGCTCTCTCTGGACATTTTTGGACGACCCTGACTCGGCTGTTTTTGTCGGTTGCCGCACATTCCCCGGCAACTTCTATGGTTTTACAGCAGTCGAATTGAAGTCAGCTTAGATCGAGCGGCAAAGTTTGCCTCAAATTTTACGGGCTTTCGCGCCGGTTGCGCGGGGCTGTCCGTCAGAACCTATTCATAGAAAATTCACCGACCTCCGGAAGGACGTCGGCAAGGCCCCGATGCTTGGTCGCGCCGCGTCTCTCGGGCCGGCTGGCCTGGTTCGCGTTGGCTCGACTCCGCGATCTCGAGGGCGATCTGGCGGATCCAGTCGTCGATGGTGAGGCTTATATCGCGCCCATGGGCCAGGTCGCGCGCTACGGCTTCCGCCAGTGTGCGGGCCAGGGTCGCGGCCCGGCGATCGCCGAGAGGGCGAGAGAGCTCTCCCAGGGCGGAAATGCGGGCGCGAAGGTTTTCCGGAAGGTGCATGGCTGCTCCAAAACGAGACATGCAGCAAAAGTTGCAACCGCTGTGCCAGCGCGCAGGGTGGCAATTTCTTTACGGACCTACCCGATGGGCTCCCCGCCGCACGTGGGTAAGCTTTGCACAAGCGCGGATGTTTAGGACAGCGTGTTGGAGGCCAGAGACCGAACCATGCACAGCTTCTATCTCGATGCCATCAAGTCCTTCGAAGGCTACACGCCTTCCGCGCAATGGGACTATGCACAACTCTCCAACGGCTACGGCACGAAGGCCAAGTTTGCCGGAGAGAAGATCGACAAGGCCGAGGCGGATCGGCGGTTCCAGGCCGAAGTCGCGTCAGCGCGCTCGATCGTCGAGAAGAATGCGCCGTTCGTGGACGAAGGCACCAAGGCGGCCCTCACGTCGCTTACATACAACGCAGGAGATTCCTGGACACGTAGCGGGCTTGGCGAAGCCGTCCGCCGCGGGGATCTCGAGCAAGTGCGCGATATCTTCCAGCAATACAACAAGGCTGGCGGGGAGGTTCTTCCCGGTCTCGTAAGCCGGCGCGCTGCCGAAGCCTTGTGGATCGGAAATCCCGATACGGCTTCCGGAGATATGCTGGCTTCCCTGACAAGCGCGCAGTCGTCCACGGCAGCGGCACAGCCGGAGCTGCCTCCTGTCGTGATGGCGGCAGCGGATACGCCGCGGGCGGATTCGCGTCCGGTCGCGTCACTACCCCAAAGCCTCGTGAGATTGCCGACCAAGTCGGAGGGCCATGAGACTGTCAGCTCGGACGCGCTCGCTTCACTGCGGCGCCTGACGGGTCATGAGATGCTGGCTCTGACGGCGCTCGAAAATGCAACGGGCGCTGCGTCTTCCAGCCCGGCGGCACCATCGGACGTTTCCCGCATGATGAAGCTCGATAACGCTCACGCGAGCCTCACAAGCCGGGACGATCGCCGCAACGGCGGTCAGCGCAGCGTCTAGCGACCCAGCTTTTGATGCGACCGATGATTCACGCTTTGGACTATTCCTGCGCTACCGATTCACGCCGCGCCAGATAGACGGCGCGACGATGAGGCTAGGATCCGAAGCGATCATGGTCCTGCGACTGCCCATTCTGGCGGGCTCTGTCCCGGCCGGAACAGCCAAGCCGTCACCAAACTCCTATCGCTTCCAGATTGATGCAATCGGAACAGCGCGCTTGCGCTGCTCCCGGGAAGCCATGGGAGCTAGTCATGGTGCACGCATTCTTTCGTGAGATTTCGTTCTTTCGCAGGATTTCGTTCGTCGGCGTTGCCCTCATGGCGACGGCCCAGGCGGCTTCCGCCGGCATGACGCAGGACCTCTCCGACTGCACGGCTGCCGATCGCAAGACGAGTGCCGCGGCGTGCACACGCGTCATCAACAGCGGCCGGCTGCCGGAGAGCCAGTTCTACATTGGCTATTACAATCGGGCCTGGTCGCACTTCAGTCAGGGCAACTACGACAAGTCGCTCGCCGATTTCGACAAGTCGCTGTCGTACAATTCGACATACGCGGACACCTATTACAGCCGCGCCGTCGTGCAGCATGAGCTGGGCGACCGGACGAAGTCTCTCGCGGATCTCGACAAGTATCTCGATCTCAAGGGTGAGGTCTCTGTAGCGTATTTCAAGCGCGCTCATCTGTTCAGACGTCGCGGAGACTTGGAGCGAGCCTATACGGAAGTGCGGCGGGCGGCCGACCTCGATCCCAATGACCGGAAAGTGCAGGTCCTGCGTGCGCTCATTCTTTCCGACAAGGGTGACCAACGCTGGGCGCGCGAGGACGCAAACAAGGTTCTCGCGGCCAAGCCGGATGATGCGGGGGCGCTTTATGCCCGTGCACTCATCTCCTATCGCGAGAGCGAGCTCGCTAAAGCTGCGGACGACGCAGAGAGCGCCATAAAGCAGAAGAAAGACTTCACGGCCGCACACACTCTGCTCGGCCGCATCCGGGAGCAGCAAGGCGACAAAGAAGCGGCTCGCGCCAGCTTCGAGCGTGCACTCGATATTCCTTCGAAGTCGGTGGATGCACAGGCGGCTCGTGAGGAAGCGCGGGAGCGCGTCGCGGCGTTGACTGGCGGAACAGTGGAGCACGTTGCTCAGTCAAGCAGCGCGCACACCGGGCCATCCGATTGCAGGCGGTTTCTGCCATCGGCCGGCGTCACGGTCGTCGTCGATTGTCCCAAATGACCAGCTGGACTGCCGCTGTCGATGCGGCGCGTGATTTGAAGCTTCAGAAGTAAGGCAGGTATATTATGTGGATTGCAACTTTCACTCGTGCGGGTGCAGCCGTTTCGGCGGCCCTGCTCATTTCAACGTCCGCTCTCGCTGCGTCCGATCCGACTGGGGTCTGGTTCGATCACAACGGACGCGGTGCGGTCGAGATCAAGGAATGCTCCGGCGGCAAAGGCCTTTGCGGCTACGTCGTGCATGTGAAAGAGCAGCGCAACGCGGATCGTTGCGGACTGCAGATCCTCGGCAATGTGACCGACGGTGGCGGCGGATGGATCTACAGCCCCGAACGCAAGAGCAAATACGACGTCGCCTTGAAGCGGCTCAGCGACGACAAGCTCAGGGTGGTCGGCAATGCGGGATCGCGCTTCTTTTCTCGCACTTTCACTTGGACCCGCGCCCCCGACGATATCGCGCGGTGCGGGGAGACGACTGCCGCAGCGGTACCGGAACCCAAGGTAATTGCATCGGAACCAAAGACAGCGGCGCCTGCGCCGGAGGCAAGGCCTGCCGCCACCAGTGCAAGTGCGGCTCTTCTCGCGGGGAGCATGAGCGAGAAGCGTACGAAGAAAGTTGAAACAAAGCCCGAAGCGGAAGCTGACATGAAGGCGGCGGTCGGCGAGGAGGCGGGAACGCCTAAGGTCAAGCCGGCCAAGTCATCAGCCAAGACTACGCAGACAGCGTCGACGTCGGATCAGGAGTTTCAAGAAAAGCGGAAGTGCACCTACCGCATTCCCTATGTGGGGAGGACGGTTTCGGTTCCGTGCCGCAACTGAATCTATGATCGATGTAAGCGGAAAGTCGCGTCAGATGACTGACGCGACTTCTCTTATCTGGCGCGAAGAGCCGGCGCTGCGGTTGCGAAGCGTGCCGCCGAGGCGGTGGCCGATTCGAGAGGCATGGAGACCCTCGGTGCCGAAACCGGCGCGGGAGCCGCCGCCGAACCGGCGCGGGTGTAAACAGCGCGGTTGTCGGGCAGGGCGACCAAGTCGGTCTTGAGGCCGATGAGGCTTTCCGAAGCGCCCAGCATCAGGAAGCCATCGGGAGCGAGCTGGCGCGACATGCGCGTCAGGATGTCGGTTTTGCGCGGCGCATCGAAATAGATCAGCACGTTGCGGCAATAGATGACGTCGAAGCGGCCGAGCGAGGAGAAATCCTGCAGCAGATTGAGCTGGCGGAATGTCACCTTCGAGCGCATCTGCTCGCTGATCTGCCAGGCATCGCCGATCTGATTGAAGTGACGCAGCAGCATCGGAGTGGGCAGGCCGCGCTGAACCTCGAACTGCGAGTAGATGCCCTTGCGAGCCTTGTCGAGGACGCCATCGGACAAGTCCGTGCCGACGATCTCGATCTTCCAGCCGGGAATCTTCGCGGCGCACTCGTCGATGATCATGGCCAGCGAGTAGGCTTCCTGGCCGGTCGAGGCGGCGGCCGACCAGATGCGGATGCGCTTGTCGTTCTGGCGCGTGGCGATCAGCTTCGGCAGCATCACGTTGCGGAACTGATCGAAGGGCGCCTTGTCGCGGAAGAAGTAAGTCTCGTTGATCGTCATCGCCTCGATGACGTCCTTGGCGAGCTTAGGATTCTGGCCCTTCTGCAGGACCACCATGAGCTCGTCGAGGCCGGAAAGCCGCTCGCGCCTTACGATCGGCATGACGCGACTTTCTACCAGATAACGCTTGCTCTGCTCCATGACGAGGCCGGAGGAGCGGCGTAGGAATTCGCACAGGGCGTCGAATGATTGGGACATATGCGTTCACTAACCAGGGTTGAGGCTTTGGCAAAGCATGACCGGCACGAGTGGCCGGGCAGGCAATGGCCTCAGACCATTCCGATCTGCTCGAGCTTGGTGCGGATGATGTCTTGATCGAACGGCTTCATGATGTACTCGGTGGCGCCAGCCTCGAGTGCCGTCATGATCTTGTCGCGGGTGTTCTCGGTCGTGCAGAAGACGACCTGCGGCTCGTCTCCGCGCGGCATCTTGCGAAGCTTGTGTCAGGAACTCGAGCCCGCTCATGACGGGCATGTTCCAATCGAGGAGAATGAGTTCCGGGAGCCTCTCTTCGCACCGCTCGAGAGCCTGTGCGCCGTCCTTGGCTTCCGAGACCTCGAAGTTCATGCCTTCGAGGATCTGCTTGGCGATCTTACGGATGAAAGAAGAGTCGATCCACGACCAGCGCGTGTCTTCATGATACTCACCTACTCATTACTCACTACGGATATGTCTTAGTTCGAGAAGTCAAACAGAGCGTTTATATTGAGGGCAGGAATCAAAAGATTTCCGACTTTGTAGAGTCCGGCCATGAAGCGCGAGCGGGCAGGATCGAAGTGGGCCGGAATGGGGACCTTCATCGAAGCGTCGAGAGAGAGCACGTCGCCGACTTCATCGACGATGAGGGCGAAGTTCTCGCCTTTGTGCTCGATGCCGATCGCTAACGAATTCTTAACCTCGCCAAACGGAAGGCCGAGGCGGCGACGCAGGCTGACCGCGGTGACGATGCGGCCGCGCAAGTTCACGAGGCCGATGATGTCGCTCGGGCCAAGCGGAATGGGCGTCACGCTGGTGATGCGGAAAATGGTCTGCGCATGCAGAACCGAAAGGCCGAAAGCCTCGCCATTGGCAAAAACGGAGAAGTAGCTTTCTTCGCCTGCCGTCGGGACATCTGCTACGGACTGCTGGAGTGCGTGAGCGGCGCTCATGCTGCGAGCTCCATGTTGGTCGACTTCGCTTCGGCTGCTGCGTCGAGCGCGTAGGCGAGGGTTTCAAGAATGGTGTGGCGGTCGTGCTTGCTCAGAAGCGCGGCCATACCGTTATCCGTTGCGGCAGTTGCTGCCCGCGGCGTCGGGTTCTTCGAGAGCCCGATCACCGGCATGCGAGCCGTTTCCTTGCGATCCTTGATCACTCTCATGAAGGCCGCAGAGGCAACAGCTGCGACGTCGGCATCGATAAGCAGTGCGTCACAGGTCGCGGCGAGGCTCGAGAGCTCGTTGAGATCGGACGGGATCGGATGCGGATATGACGTGATGACCCGCGGCGGCGAGCGCCGGTCCGATCAGATCGCGGAGATGCTCGTCATTGGTGGCAAACATCACGCGCTGGCGTTGCGCCGCTGTTCTTGGCCGGCGGCTCGGCCATGCGGATGAAGTGTGACACGTCGATGAGCTCGACAGCCGTGCCGCGGATTTCGGCGGAGCCCACGATCTCGGAATTGGAGCTTGCAAGCTGGATCTCGAGCTTGTCCTCGAGGATGTCCACGATCTCGTCCGCCAGCAGGCCGATAGAGCGCTTCTCGGTGGCGACCACGAGAACCGGATACGACGGCTTCGAAAGGTCGATCTCGGGCGAGATCGGGATGATCGGCATCAGGCGGCCCTGCAGCAGGACCACGAGGCGGCCGTCGGAGCTTTCGATGCGGCTGGGTCTCGACCATCTCGATGCGCGAGACGAGCGAGAGCGGCAGCACCTTGGGTGCGCCGGAGCCGGCCCGGAACATGACCAGGCGGCGGCGTCTCGTGCATGCCCTGATCGCGCGACTGCTCGCGCTTCTTCTCGGTCGACTTCTCGATGCCGAGGTTGGAGGCGATGCCGAGCGGATCGAGGATGAGCACGACCGAGCCATCGCCGAGGATGGTGTGGCCGCTGAAGACCTTGAGGTGCGACAGCGAGGCGCTCAAGCGGCTTGACGACGATTTCCTGAATGTCGGCGACGCTGTCGACGATGATGCAGAAGACTATCCAGGCCGACGCGCATGACGACGGCGAGCTTCTCGCTGTCGGCGCCATCGGGGTTTGCGGCAAGTCCGACTACGTCGCGCAGCTCGACGGCGGGAATGACCTCCTCGCGGAGCTTCAGGACGAGCGCGTTCTGAACGTTCTGGATCAGCTCGCTGTAGTTCTTGCCGAGGCTCACGGCCTCGACGACGGAGGTCTGCGGCAGGGCGAAACGCTGGCCGGCGACCTCGATGATCAGGGCCGGCGCGATGGCGAGCGTCAGCGGGATCCGCAGCGAGAAGCGGCTGCCCTTGCCCTGGACCGACGTACAGCGAGACCGAGCCGCCGATGGCTTCGATGTTCGAGCGGACGACGTCCATGCCGACGCCGCGGCCGGACACGTTGGAGACGACCTGTGCGGTCGAGAAGCCGGCCTCGAAGATGAAGCGGTAGATCTCTTCGATGCTCATGGCCTTCAGCTCTTGCTCGGTCGCCAGACCTTGCGAGAGAATCTTCTGTCTTGATGCGCTCGATGTCGAGGCCTTTGCCGTCGTCGACGATGTCGATGGTGATCTGGCCGGCCTCATGGGCGGCGGAGACGCGGATCTCGCCGCATCTCGGGCTTGCCGGCGGCAACGCGCTCTTCCGGTCGTCTCGATGCCGTGGTCGGCGCAGTTGCGGATGAGATGGGTCAGCGGATCGCGGATGACCTCGATGAGCTGGCGATCGAGTTCGGTATCGGCGCCCTCGGTCACGAGGTCGATGTTCTTGCCAAGGCTGGTCGAAAGCTCGCGTACAAGGCGCGGAAGGTTGGCGTAGAGGCGACCGACGGGCTGCATGCGGGCGCGCATCACCGCGTCCTGCAGATCGCTGGTCAGCGTCGAAAGGTGCTGCAGCGGCGTCTTGATCGCGTCGTCGTCGCGATGGCGGGCGATCTCGAGGAGCTGGTTGCGGCTCAGGACCAGCTCCGAGACGAGCTGCATCATGCGCTCGATCGTGTCGACCGAGACGCGGATGGTTTCCTGGTTGTGGTTCTTCGACTTGTCTCCCGAAGCCTCTTCCTTTTCCTTGCTCGGGGCCTTTGCCTTCGCGGGCTCCGGCTGAGGAGCAGCGGGTGCGGCGGCGACGGGAGCAGCCGGTGCGGCAGGCTCTGCTGCGGCAACTGCAGGAGCGTGGACCGGCGTCTCCTGAACATGAACCGGTTCGGGAGTTGAAGCTGCCGCGGGTGCAGCGTCTTCGACAGGAGCAGCCGAGCCGGCCGCATAATAGGCTTCGAGTGCAGCGATGATTTCGCTGTCGTCCTCGGCAGGCTCGCTGCCTGTGCGAGCGATGTCCTCGATGATGTTCTTGATGCGGTCGATCGCGGCCAGAATGATGGTGACGGAGTGCTGCGTCGGCGGCACGCCGTCTCTCAACATGCCCATGACGGATTCGGCCGCGTGACCCACCCGCTCGAGGCGCTCGAGACCTAGGAAGCTCGAGGTGCCCTTGATGGTGTGGACGAGACGGAAGATGCTGGAGATCAACGAAGCGTCGGTGGGGTTACGCTCGAACTGGACGAGTTGCGTCTCGGCCCCTTCGATATGCTCCGTGGTTTCCGTCAGAAAATCTTTGAGTAGCTCGTCCATAGCGGGTAATGCCCCAGTCGAAGTCGTGAATATTCTTTATGCGACGCGCGGAATGATGCGGTCGGCCATGTGCTGTGGCGTTTCATCGGCCTTATCGCGGCCGTTGTTGACCAGATCGGAAGCGCGGTTGAGGGCGCTGCGAATGGCACTCGAGGCATTCTCGCAAAAATCAGAGACTGCGTCGGGATCGAGCTCGCCGCTGGCACTGCGGTGGGCGCGGATGACCTCGATCGAGGCCTGCGACATGGCGTTGACGCCGTCGATGATGCTCTCGAACTCGCGGCGGAAGCCCTCGTCGAGGCTGTCGTAGATCTCGATGGCGCGGGCCGAACCCGGCAGCAGCGACTTTGCGAAGTATTCCCGATACGTCACGGGCTTCCACTGCATGAGCTCGTCAAGCATCTCCGGAAGCAGAACCGGAAGGTTCTCGATCAGCAGCAGAACCTCGTTGAAGTGATTGAGGTAGTCGTTGGCGATGCCGGAGGCCGGATTGACCAGACATGCTGCCCGTTCTTCGAGCGAGTTCGAGCTCACCGGATCCCGCTTGTCCGGCGTCTGCTTCGTTCAATGTTGCCATGAAAGTTTGCCCAGCGTTTGAGTATCGCTACGTATTCAACGGGTCGATACTCCACGCATGTGGCTAACAATTTGTTACCTGCACGGATAATTCGGCATCGGCGGGGTCTTTGCGGCCAGTTTTCGAGCACATCGTCACCATAATATTTATGGCGCTGATCGCTGTGTGGAATTGGTGCACTTCGTAAGGAATAAATTTGTACGGCTGCGCATACAAGGCGGTCGCTTTGTGAGACAGAGATTTACGTTTCGGGCGACAGGGCCCGAAGCGATCGTGGTGTCTTTAGTGAGACCGACGATTCGCGCTTCAGGCTGACAGGGCCCGAAGCGATCGTGGTCTATCAGTTGCCCGACCCGGAAATGAGATCGGTCACGAATTCCTTATGTTTGTCGACCTGGGATTCGATGACCAAAGCGAAGTGTTTCTTGGATTGGGCCAGCTTGCACATGAAGAGCCGCTCGTCCTGACATTCGAGAGCGATGAGGCTGCGCGTGTCGGCCTCGAGACGGATGATCTGACCCGGCTCCAGCGCGGCGAGGTCGTCGAGCGTCATGGACGGCGCTTCGAGCGTGCCGTGCAGCACCATATTTGCAGAGGCAACACCGTCCTGCATCCTCTTGGCCCAGTCCGGATCGACATGGTGACCGTCCAGCGCGCGCGAGCGTTCGAGCAGCTTGCGTATGGGATAAAGGGCCGACTGCGGGATGATCATGAACATGCGCCCGCCGTTGTCGAGGATCTGGAACAGGATCTGGATGACGACGACGGGGATGTCGGTTTGACCCATGATCTGGAAGTCGAGCTTCGTCTCCAGCTTCTCGAAGTCGAACGTCACGCTGGTGATCGGCTGAAGCAGATCTTCGAATTCCGGGATCACGATGTTGAAGACGCTGCGCGCCAGACGGCCTTCCAGCGAGGTGAAGGGCCGATCGGATTCGAAGGGTGGCATGCTGCCGTCGCCGCCGAAGGCTGCGTCGGTGAGCGAGAACACGAAGCGGCGGTCAAGGCCGAGGACGATCTTGGAATCCCATTCGCGCGAATAGTAGATGGCGGCGATGCTGTCCTCGTACGACTCGAGCACGTCCCACGAGTTGCCGGTCTCGATCTGGTTGACGAAGAACGACGAGGGGACGTTGCAATACTCGCGGAACCGTTCGGCGCACGTGGTGACGAGCCGCTCAAGGACGCCCTTCAGGAGGTGCAAGCGCTCGACTTCGAGCTTGGGTGGCTCGAGGAGCTTTTCGGTTCCCGGCTGAGCGGAGATCTCCATCATTTCATTCGACATGGATGACAAGCTCCTTTGCGGGGCGGTGCCCGCTCACGGCGGAACGAGACAGGGTGACTGCCATCATTCTTCCTCCGCCCCTGCGATCTCTATGATGCCCTTCTCGATCATTTCCATGGCCGCATCGGCGATGGCTCGGCGGGCCTTCTGTACTTCCTTGTTCTGCATCTTCCTGCCAGTCGCGAGCTCCTGCTCGATCATGCGGCGCGCGCGCCCGGGCACAGCGTCGAGGACCATCTCGCGCATGTTTGCCTCGGTGCCCTGCAAGGCGATGATGACCCGGTCGGCCGGCACGCTGTCGAACAGCGTCACGAGCGACGGCTTGTTGAGCTTCAGGATATCGTCGAACGTGAACAGCAGGCTGCGTACGACCTCGGCTTCCTTGGGCCTGTGCTGGTCGAGATCGCTCAGAATCTCGTCCATCTGCTTGCGGTCCATCTTGTTGATGATATCCGCAAGGCGAGCGTGAATCGTCGGGCCCGAGTTCTTGGCGCTGCGATACAGGAGCTCCTCTTTGAGGGCGCCCTCAAGGAGCTTCACAGGCGTCTCGAGAACCATTTTGAGCGCCAGCATGCGGCGCATGATCTCGTTGCGGAGCGGGGGCGCCAGCATCTTCAGGGCCGCTGCGGCATAAGCAGGTGGCGTGCGCGAAAGGACGAGCGCCGAAACCTGCGGGTGCTCTTTCGCCAAGTATTGCGACGTGCTCGACTCCGGGACCTCGCCGAGCTTGATCCAGATCGATTGCAGCGACTTCGAGCGCACCTGGGACATGATCTCGGCGATCTGCTCAGGGGGGACGACGCCGGACAGCAAGGCTTCGACCTCGTCTGCGCTCGCCAACAGATCGCCGCCTGTACGCAGGCTCATGGCGAACTCTTCGATCAACTCATCGAGAGTCGTCTTCGTTACGGCCCCGAGATCGGTTGCCGTCTGGGCGATGAGCTTGATGTCGTCTTCGTCGAAGTGCTTGAGCAGCCGCGTTGCGACGTGGCGATCCATCGACAGCAGAAGTGCTGCGACCTTCTTGGGTCCACTGAGCTTTTCGGGCTCAGGCGCGGACTTGGCTCTTCGCTCCGTTTGAGGCTGGGTCATAGCAAGCTAGCGGCCAATGTTGGAGATGCCTCCGGCGCTCGAAGAGTGCGGTGGTGCCCGAAAGGGTGGTCATAAGCTGAGTTTGACCGTCCAGTCCGGAGTGGCCTAGCCGTCCACGAGAGTCACTCAGAGTTCCGCGATTTGCCTTGAGCGAGGCTTATCCAAATCGATGCAATACAACCTTTCGCCCCCGTATTTTGCCAGGGTGTTGCATTTCATGAGCGTTAGATTGGAGGCCGGCCAACGGATCAGGTGAACCGCTGCCAGGTCACGGTCACCTTGGTACCCGTTGGGACACGCGGATAGAGGTCCAGGACGTCCTCGTTATACATGCGGATGCAACCTTTCGAGGCAGCAGTGCCGATTGTCCACGGTGCGTCCGTGCCATGAATGCGGTAGGCCGATGCCCCGAGATAGAGCGCGCGGACACCCATCGGATTCATGGGATGGCCACCGGGGACCCAGCGAGGCAGTCTGGGATTTTCCCTCAGCATCGTGGGTGTCGGCGTCCACGACGGATTGACCGCCTTGTGTGAAACGGAGGTTACGCCGGCCCATCTGCTCTGCTCACGAGGAACGGCGATGGGATAGCTGATCGCCTCGCCCTTTCTGTGAATCCAGTAGAGCTTGCGATCGCCGAACGAGACGATGATTTGGCGCGGTGTGTATTTGGTGCTGAAGGGAATGACCTCGCGGGAACCGCCGTCCCAGAGGAAAGAGAACAAATCTTGCGCCGAGGCCTGAGCGGGTATCACTATGGTCGCCAGGGCGGCCAACGCGACCGCCACAAAGCGTCTTACAATCGAATGGGTATTGCGTGCTGCAAACGCTATAAATTCCAAGCTCTTGTGCGGCATGTGGCTGTCTCCCCGTTCGGCCAGTCCGTGTCGCGAGAATACCCTTTGAGATCCCTAGTCTGACATACGCCTCGACCCTCGGCAGCGCGACCCTAACCGCGCAAGCTGAAGCTTCGGCCTGTGTGCAAAGTGCCAAGATCCCGTCTATTGTTCAAGATTGCCGCGAGTGAGAACAACTGGCAACGCTAAATGACAATCGCTCAACTCAAATTGCCGCTAGCCAGGACTTACGGGCAGTCCGGAACAACGCGGACTGACGGGCGTTTTCTCAGTGCGTGCGCCGGCGGGACGGTCGTTGCACCCAAGGGGCATTGGCGGCAGGGTTTGGCGGTGAGATAGTCCAAATACTTGGATACCGCGGCGCATGAGCCGCGGCTGTGGGGAGGGTGGCGAGGCACTATGGCAGATCTGTTATTCCTTACCGGGTGCGCGGTGGGAACTATCCTTCTCACATTACTCGCGATGACGGTCGCCGGCGCCCCGCTCAGAGTATGGCCCTTGCCCCTGACCTGGGACTTCCGGAGCGTTGTTTTCTGGACGCTTTTCCGCTCTTTGCACGTGCTCACAATCCTCGTTGCGGCAGTCGATTTTGCCCTTTGGGATGAGGGCATTCCGCTTTTCCGCGTCGTGGGTCTGGTGGTGGCTTGCGTCAGCGTCATCTTCTATCTCTTTGCCGGGATCTGGCTCGGCAGGGAAAACCTCTACGTCGGGCAGGGCGGGCTCATGACGCGCGGCATCTATCGCTACACCCGCAACCCGCAATACGCAGCCGCCATACCCGCGAGCCTGGGCCTTGGGAGTCGCCTCCTGCTCACTCCCCGCATTTCTAATTTCGGCTTGTCTTGCAGGGGTTTACGTTCTCATGGCGCGAGCCGAAGAGCCGTGGCTCGAGAAAACCTACGGGGAGGCGTACGAGCGTTACCGCAAGAAGAGTTCCGCGCTTCTACAACTGGCGCGGCATGTGGGTGGCTCTGCAACTCGAGCTGGCGCGTTCGACCCGCAGTCCGCACGCGAGCTGAACCCGGGGACGGAAGGCGCGCCTCGGTTCGGGGAATTTCCGTCCTCAACTAAGGCGTATTCGACGCCTTGGCGGGGTTGCAAAGGCGGAACTGCCCACCCTAAATGGGCGCAGTCGCAGGCTGCATGCGGATTGGAAATGGATATCAAGAAACTGACGGCCGACATTTCCGTGTCGCCGCAAATCCGTCCCGAAGACGTCGCGGAGCTGGCTGAGCAAGGTTTCAAGTCGATCGTCTCCAACCGGCCGGACGGCGAAAGTGCCGACCAACCGGACTACGCCGAGATCGAAAGCGAGGCCAAGGCTCGTGGCCTCGAGGTTCGCTACCTGCCCATCGTTGCCGGCAGGATGACAGATGACGACGTTACGGCTTTCAGGCTGGCGCTTGACGAGCTTCCCGGACCGGTGCTGGCCTACTGCCGCTCCGGAACGCGGTGTGCCGCGGTCTGGGCGCTTGCCGAAGCCGGCGAGCGGCCCGTCGACGACATCCTTGCGGCAACGCGAAAGGCTGGCTTCGACATGTCGGCCTTAGCGCCGCGAATTGCGAGCCGCAGCGGCGCGTAATCTCTTTCGTTCGAATTCATTGCTGTGTCCGGTTTCAGGTGGGGGATGATCGCATGACACTCTTCAGCAGATTGTTGTGCTCGTTGGTGGTTGCCGCCTTCGTGTCGGTCGCCCAGCCGGCGGTGTCCGCGAATGCGCGACAGCCCGCAATGGCCGAGCTTTGGAACGGGGCGGAGATCGAATGGCGCGAGATCGGCCCCGGGGTGCGTGAGGCTACACGCACCGGCAAGCCGGTCATCATGCTGTTCCATGCCTCATGGTGCCCGTCCTGCAAGCAGTACCGCCAGGTCTGGAAGGATGCGGGGGTGGTCGAGGCGTCGCGCAACTTCGTCATGATCCTCGTCGACGTGGACAAGGATCCGGGCGCCAACGGGGCCTTCTCGCCCGACGGCACCTATGTTCCGCGCACGTTGTTTCTCGATTCCGATGGCAACGTGCAATCCGACGTGGCCGGCGCAGACCCGCAATATCCGCACAGCCTCGATATTTCGGCACCGGATGAGCTTCGCTCGCTGATGCAGAAGGCTGCCGACAAATTCGCGACTAAGGAGAAGCGGACGAGCAACGATTGAGAAGGCGAGGAGCGAACCTTGCTTCGTCATCGTCTGATAATCTGAGCCTTGTCGCTCTGCGTCTCCCAGAAATCCAACACCTCCTCGCGGATCGCTTCCCGGCAGTCTCCGCGGCAGTCGATCCATGTTCCGCTCGGCAATCTGGTCTCCGGACCGAACCGACCCTTCCGCACCGGAGCCGTGATGCAGCCGTTGCCATAGGCGCTGCAGGATCGGATGGTTTTGCGAAAGCGCTCGCCGGCGTGGGACGCTGCCGCAAGCGTCAACGCGCCCACGGCGACCAGCATCAGCCCACTGATCGCCAACTTGGCATTCTTTTGCAGCATCGCGGCGTGTCTCCTTCATCACGCCACGAGACCTTGGCGGCCGTCAGCGAGCTTAGCGTGATTGCCGCAGGCTGCGGGTGCTGTAAAGAGCTGCTGGCGCGTGCTTTACAAAGACGCCGGTGAACGCGGCTGGAGGCGGGATGGACTGGGGCGCGAAAATCTACAACTACTGCGAACGGGGTGCGGACGCGGCGTTCTGGGCCGAGCCGCTCAATGCCGTAAGCAACGCCGCGTTCATCATTGCGGCGCTGTTTGCCACGCGCGAGTTCTTCTTGCGCCCCTCGGGGCAGCGAGGCCTCGCTGAAGCCGGTCTCATCCTGCTCGTCTATGTCATCGGCATCGGCAGCTTTCTGTTTCACACCTATGCGACGCGCTGGGCTTCCATCGCGGACACGGCGCCCATCGGCCTTTTCATGCTGGCCTACTTCGCCTACGCGCTGAGGCGGTATCTGGGGCTTCACTGGGTCTTCGTGCTGCTGGGCGTCGGCGCCTTCGTCGCCTCGCTGCAATTCGCCGCCACCATCGAGTGCCGGCCCGAGCTGCTGCCCATCACGGCCAAGGCGAGCTCGCGATGCCTCAACGGCACGGTCGCTTACTCGCCTGCGTTAGTCGCGCTTGCCCTCATCGCGGTGATCCTGACGGTGGTCCGGCATGCGGCGTGGACGTATCTTGCGGCGGCGGCCGCTGTGTTCCTTGTCTCGATGACGTTGCGCACGCTCGATTTCGAGCTTTGTCATCTGACGCATGTGGCCGGTCACGTGACCGGCACGCATTTCCTATGGCATATGCTGAATGCCGTGACCCTTTACCTCTTGCTCCGGGCTGCCATTCTCCATGGGCGGCGCCCTCCCAGCTTGAGGTGATATGCGACCCTTGCGGCGTATGCCGCCCGATTGTTGTGTTACGGCGCGCGTCAGCGCATAAAGGCGCGCTTCATGGACCCATGATTCATGTTTAGGGTTTTCCTGCGCTCCGATTTACGCCGCGCCCGATAAGGGGCGTGAGGATCGAAGCGGCCAGGGTCCGGAACGGTTCATGGTCCGCACCGCGGACGTGGTGGA
Source organism: uncultured Alphaproteobacteria bacterium (assembly GCA_963831345.1). Lineage (GTDB taxonomy): Bacteria > Pseudomonadota > Alphaproteobacteria > Rhizobiales > Hyphomicrobiaceae > Hyphomicrobium_C. The sequence continues at coordinate 182,028 of CAWHPZ010000027.1, read as the reverse complement.
ATCGGTAGACACACAGGACTTAAAATCCTGAGTTCGAAAGAGCGTGTGGGTTCGAGTCCCACCGTCCGCACCAGCTTCGAGCGCAAAACTGGGAAGAGACCCACCCACGGCTTTCAGTTTTCTATCTACGGCCCGAGTGGGTCGATCCGTGCATCGCCGGCGGGGATGTTGAAGACGAGGTCTGGTGCTTGGTCTGGCCGCCGGATTGCCCCGCGTATACGTCCTGAAACTGGACCCCGACGGCCTTATGTTTGGAGGTGTTTGCGTTAGCTATGGCGTTGCTTGCTGCATCAATCGCCACCGACGACGAATTCATGCCTGTGAGCGCGTTACTGATGGCGCTGGAGCCGGCGATGGCCTGGCCGGCTGCGGACAGGCTGAACGCAACGGTGAGTGCCGCGAGCTTACGCATGACTCTGAACTCCTGACGAAACACCTTGCTGCCAGCTGGCGGGGCCATTCATCCGCACCCCGTCGCGGAACGGCGGGTTTGCAAATTCACTCCGTAGAGATCGTCACTCCCGGAACGTCAGTTGCTTCGGCTGTTCCGACCACGGTGTACCCCTCGACCGAAAGGACCGACGGGAGAAAGAGGAGCGCAGCCGCAACTGCGACCAGCGTTACGGGGGTGCCGATGGGAACCTGAGTTGGGTTATCTTTATGCTGCTTGAATTTCATGACTGCCCCTACCGCAAATCCGAGACCCGCAATGTATGAGCCACCAGTAATGGCTTCTCCGACACCGGCCGCGCTGACCTGGTCGCGCGTGGGTGCGGTATCGGGAGCCTCACCGCTGTACGTTTCCTTCGCCGTCGCCGCCTTGGTCTCGACCGCGTGGAGAGCTTGGCCGGTTGGGCGCGTGGGTCGCGCCGGCTTCGCTCGTGGCATGCAGGTGCGCAGCCGCAGCGTGCACAGCGGGAGCGTGACGCGGGCCGGCGAAGGCCTGGCCGGCGACGGAAAGGCTGAGTGCAACCGTGAGTGCCGTGAGCTTACGCATGTTCCGAACTCCTGACGAAAGAGGCTGTGGTCGGCTAGCAGCGCGGCGGTGGGCGCCGCTTAGGGGGTTGTTTGGAGCAGGGTATCGACCATCTCGTGCGCTACAGAAACCACGCTCGAAGAGGCCTTATAATTGCGGGACGCTTCGCTTGCTTTCACTAAGTCAGCCGTGAGATCCGCGTCCGTGTGCGGCCTGACCGGTCGGCGCGTGAGATGAGCTGGCTTGGCTCGTGGCCTTCGCCTGCTGCTCAGCCTGCTGCTGCACATTCTGCTTCGCCTGCTGGGCAGCCTGCTGAGCATTCTGCTTCGCCTCCAGTATTTCCTTTACTGGGGCGACGACATGGGGGGCAGCGGGGTGTGCGGCATGCGGCTCGCCGGCGAAGGCCTGGCCGGCGGCGGAAAGGCTGAGTGCAACTGTGAGTGCCGTGAGCTTACGCATGCTGTTAACCCCTGAGTGTTGCGGCGCGCCGAGCTTGCCTGCCGTGCCGAAGATTTCGCTGGGTGATGACCTCTTGCGAGGTCGCCGCCCGGATTGGACGTCTGGTCTACTTGCCCGCGTACCGATTGCCCGCGTTCTGGCTCACAGAAGGAAGCGGCGTAATAGTTTGCCGAGAATATCCCTGTTCAACTTTTCCTGCGTTCGCGACGGCTGCAGTGGACGGACTGGCGGGCGCGGCGGAGACGTGCGCGGCCGGAGCATGCGCAGCGGGCACATGCGGCTCGCCGGCGAAGGCCTGGCCGGCGACGGTAAGGCTGAATGCAACCGTGACTGCTGTGAGCTTACGCATGATCTGAACTCCTGACGAATGCTTTGCGGATGGCTGGGACTGCTCGGCTGCCGTGCCGAAGCGCGGCGTGATGACCTCCATTCGAGGTCACCACCCGTCGTGGAGAATCTACTTGCCCGCCGCGCTCTGGCCCCCAGAGTTGGGAGCATCGGCAGTCTTTGCGTTATCGACCGTGTTGACGATCCGGTCCTTCTCCGCTTCGACCTTCTCTGCGGTCTTCATCGCGTCGATCTTCTTCGGGTCGTTCTTCTCCGCTTCGGTCCTCATCGCGTCGCCAATCTTCTCCGCTGCGGACACCTCCGCATCTTCGATCACCGCTTTGATCTCACCGTGGTTGGCAGCGCTTACGGTAGGAAAGGCAGCGTTTATGGTAGTTTTGATCTCCGCAGCAGCCTTCTCATTGGCCGCCTTGCCTTGCTCATGAAGGTTTACGATGATCGCTTTGATTTCCCCGGGGACGGGGTGGGGAATAGCGACGTGTGGGGCATGCGGCTCGACGGCGAAGGCCTGGCCGACGGCGGAAAGGCTGAGTGCAACTGTGAGTGCCGTGAGCTTACGCATGCTGTTAACCCCTGATTAAGATCTTGCGGCTGGCGGCGCGGATGACCGCGCCTGCGCTCGTGTACGGGCACCCAGCAGTAGATTAAAAAAATCGAGGTCAGCCGAAAGTCAGCCCACAAATTTTATGTAAAATTTCCGCGTCGGCCCGGTCGAATCATGATTCCGTGGAGCCTCTGAGTCTCAGAGGACGCGATGGGTCGAACACGCAAAAACTTGGCGGCGCTGATGCTGGGCATCTCCGCGCCCTGCCTTGGCGGGCTGGCCGTGGCTGGCCCCGCAAGCTCTCCGGCGGCCTGCACCAATGTCCTCTTCGATGACGAAAGCGCGGGCGCGCCCACAAAGGGCGTTCGCATCGATCTCGCGGGCGCCTGCGCGCGCCTCACCGGCGAGGTCGACTACGAGTATCAGAACAATCTCTCGACGCGCCTCACCGGCGCCCCGTCGGCGATCGCCTCCAGGGCGTTGTCGTCCATTCCCTCGTGGATCAACACGGGGATCGGGATCGTGAACCTCGACACCAAACGGGCGACGCCGCTCGGAGACCTTGTCACCAACACCGAGGTGCAATGGCTGAAGGCCAGCAACGACGGCACCGACGGCGGAACCGTCACGGTGCAGAGCCTCTATGGCTCACTGGCGGGCGCGACAGTCGGCTACACCAGCTCGCTGATGGACTTCTGGTACGGCGACTTTCTCTTCATGGCCACCACGCCCGAGATTTCGGTCGGCATCGCGTCCTACGAATTCCAGCTCGTGAAGAACACGATGCTGGCCTTTGCGGCCGAGTCCGGGCTCCCGTCGTCGGCGCAGACCTCGGAGGGCATTCGCTCGCTCGAGTTCTCGTCACCCACGGCAACGGCGCGGCTCAGATACGTGGGCGACGACGGCGTAACGCTGCACCTGTCCGGACTGGTGCGGCAAGCCGAGTTCGAGGCGTCGGCGTGGCCCTTCCATCCCCAAGCCGCAAGCACGAAACCCGGCTGGGCGCCGAGCTTCGGCGCGACGGTGCCGTCACGGCTCACCGGAGAAAACGATACGGTCAGCATGCAGGCGACCTACGCCGTCAACGCGCTGCAGGTGCTCGGCACCCGGGCCGATATCTCCAGGCTCGAGAGCATCATCCCCGATGGCGGGCCGACGAAGGGCTGGAGCGTGGTGGCCTCGTTGAACCATCCCTGGAACGCGAAGTGGGAATCGAACGCGTTCGTGAGCTTCATCTCGATCGACGCGGATCTTCTTTTCGCCAGCCCCGAGGTGCGAACCACGCAAGTCGATGCGAACATCTATTGGCATCCGTGCGATGCCCTGCGCCTCGGCGCCGAGATCGGCTGGCTGCGCTCGGACATCGACGTGAACGGGGCCGAGGGCTATTTCTCGGGCGTGAGCGCGGACGCCGTGGTCGGCTATCTCAGCGCCAAATCGACGTTCTGAGTGGGGCCGCGCGGTCCCGCCTGCGGACCAATGCCTATGGCCGTGAGAGTTTATTCGAGCGTCGCCGCATCGGCGCCGCTGCCGATCTTGGCAACGAAGTCCTCAAGGATCTTGCGTTCGAATGGGTCCGGGGCATTGCTTGGGTTTCTGACACGGAGCGCGGTGCGTCGAATTGACAGGCCGCGCTTGTGTGAAATGTCCTCGGCCATCTGGCTGGCGACAGTCCTACAGACATCGATTGCAGATGCCGGGCCTCCGGCCGCGATGGCGGCAGTCAGCTGTTGTCTTGAGCGCGTCTCCCAGCTCTTTTGAGGCCGCCCGTGCCGCTTCGAGCCGCTGGTTGTCATTCGCGAGCGTTCCAGACGTGCCCAGTGTAAGGGCGAGTGTGGAAGAGGCCGCCGCCATGAGCAGGGCATTGCATGCCGGCGAGGCGTCGATCGGAGCGGCTGCTTCGTTCATCGGGGGCGCCTTTACTGGGCCGGGACGGCGATAGCAGAGAGCTTCGACTTGTCGAGCTTGTACGATCCAGGGCAATCCGGCGTTCTTCCAGCCGTTCACGGTGCGGTGGCCCTCCTTCGACAGGTCGCCTTCGAAGCCGTCGTAGACGCTCCAGACGTTGGCATATCCTGCAGCTGCCAGTGCGTTGACGGCCTTGGCGCTGCGATCGCCTGAGCGGCACATGACCAGAACCTTGTCGGCCTTGCCGAGCCCCTTCCGGGCAAGGGCAGCCTCCACGGTTGCCAGGAACGAGGGATGGGGGACCAGCTGCAGTCTGTTGTTCTTCTCATCCCAGGCCGTGGGGTGTGCGAGCTCGACGAAAGGAACCTGAACGTCCACCTCGCCGGTCATGCCGACGAACATCAGCTCCGCCTCAGTTCTCACGTCGAGGAACAGCACTTTCTGGCGCTCGGCGGTGACGGCATCATAGGCTTCCTTGGCGCTCAGGTATTTTCCGAGCACGGTCTGCTTTGGCGTCCGGAATAGCGACTTCAGCGCCCGCCTCAGAAGCGACCGCCGCCATCGCGACGAGCGACAAAAACCCAATCCATACCTCTCATCATTTCCGCACCTCTTATGTCAGCCACACACCAACTCGATGTGCGGGTTGGTCAATTAGTCCGGGGCACTTTCGGCCAGAGTTCGCGTTGCATCAGTGACAAAGTCACCAACTCGCGAGCTCCGAGGCATCGCGGTTCTAGCAGCCGTCGGGAATCTCGACAGTGGCGTCGCGGAACTCGATGCGTTGCGCCGCGTGCGGGCTCGAGCGCGATATCCGGCAAATCCGTTTTGTAGGACTCATCGCCCTTTTCCACGGCTTGTTGTCCGCGCGCGCCGTGACGACCTGGCTTCCCGGAAGCGGGTGAGCGACCGGATCAAGCAGATGGCCGCGCATCTTGGAGAGGGCTTGGTCAAGGTAGTAGTGGATCGGAACCAACCTCTTTTTCCCGAATATCGAGATGAAGCCATCGAAATGGTTGGCGTTGACGATCTCGATGTAGCTTAGCCGGCTGGCTGCGCCCTCAACGATCTTGTTCAGACCGAAATAGGCCCGAGAGGTGTGATTGGGAGGAATGAGCGCGTCGCTGCGGCCATGAAGAATCAAAGCCGGTTTGCCCTGGAGGTTTCCTGTAGCCCGTACTTCGGAGATACCAGCCTCGATCCGTGACGTGTCGATCCGCCGAGTTCCGGCTGGATTTTGCCCGGGGTAGCTGGCACCGGTGGCCAAGGAGCGAAAACAAAGCGCCGGTCCAAAGTTGAAGTCGGGCACAGGGCGGTCGTCGATTACATCAGTGATGCCGTGGGGCGAAATGAAAGTCAGCCCGTTGCTCCAGCCGAATAATTGTGAGGCGAGGGCCGGGGAAGGGGCTTTCGGCTGGCCTAACCGGTCAATAGCCGCGAAGCTGCAGCTGCACAGATGGTCCGTCACGTTGGCGCGCCCATAGGCGTTCGCGTAGACCGCGGCGAGCACGCGCCAGAGGCCGAACTCTTCGTGCCCGGCAATAGAAAATCAGCTTCGGCAAGAAAGCCGTGGTCGTGAATGATCTGCAGAGCTTCCTGCGCCTGCTCTCGGACGCCGGTTGCGGTTAGCAATCCCAGTGCGAATGCAGCAGGGCGCACCGCTGGGCTCTGATCTGCTGAATGGGGCTGTTGGGTACGTTTCGTTCATCCAGGAGAAGCGCAGCGCAAGGAGCGTAGAGGTTCATGAGGGTTACGGTGTCGAAGAAGCTGCGGCTATGGTTCCGCAGCACGTTGCCGCGATACCGTATGGCGAACTCTTCGCTTCTTTGCGGCTGAACCTGCGGCTCGCTGACGACGACGGCGTCGATCAGGGGGCGGGCGGGGTCGTCCTGTTCCGCTGCCCGCAAGGCGGCGCCCCCGCCGTTGGAGACGCCGGCTGCGATCACCTTTGTATTTGTGCGTGTAAACTCGGGTGCGTCCTCGCTGAAATAGTCAGTCAGGCAATACAAGGCGAACTCGATGGAAAGCAGAACGGACTTGCCCCAGTGCTTTTCCACATTGGCTTCGGAGTGCGCATGCTTCAACGCCAGCCTGTTGGGCAGCTTCTGCTTGTAGGAGTCGAGGCTCGCTGAATCCGGCACGCGAAAGAGCGGCGTATCATCGCCGCTGAACGGGGTACCCCTCCATTCCGTAGCAGGTGTCCGAGCTCAGATCGTGCACGGCAGGGCCGGTGCCCTTGTCGGTATAAGCAATAGCGCAGCGGTTCTCGAATGCCCATTCCGCCATCGAGATGGCGCCATAGATTCCGCGCGAGGCGGACGACGGGGCAGTTACGATGAAAGGCGTCCTGGTATCGAAGTTGTCCGGGATCTGAACCATGAGGGTCGCCACAAGATCCGGTGCGACGCGGGCGAGCGCCATATACTCGCGGCCATAGACCTTGCCATTGCGCTTCGGGCCGAAAAAAATGCCGTAGCCGCCCTCGGGGTCTTTTTCCATGAGCCCGGCGTAATTGGTGAAGATCGCCAGCCGGCGAAGCTCGGCGGGTGTCGGCACCTCCACGTTCAGAATGGATATGTCGGCTTGCCGAGTTCGTCCTGGCTCAGGCCGGCAGATTGAAGATCGTCGTCTGCAGGGGCGAGGTTGTACGCGACAGCCTCGGATCGACGGCAGGGCCGCTGCTTGCCGTAGTCCGTCACGACAATCTTTCCGAGGATGAAATCCGGAGCTTTCATTGAAATCGCCTTTCGATGAAATCGGACGCAAACCTGTCGATTGCTTCAGAGTAGCGCAGCTAGATCGGGCTGGGAAAGTTGGAAAGCTCGCGCGTGGAATGTCCGCACTTATTGCGGAGGCCGCCGCTCTACTCTCGCAACAAAAGCGTCAAAGTCGAAACCTGGCTGCACGAGCGGTTTCATTCGTCAGACATCTGAAAGATGATGAGTTGGCGCGACTAACGCGCTTTCGCTGTGCGCAGCCATGAACTGCGTCGCGGCGCCGAATGACGAATTCGTGGACGCAAAAGAATTGTCGGTGCGTGGCTTGTGCACCAACCGATCACAGCGACACCCCGCTGTCACTCGTCGCCGTTACTCACCCTACCGACATCTGTTTCGGTGCGTGGCTGCCCGCGGGCCGCCGCTCGGCCGAAACGGAGTCCTGTAGCGTAATGCGTATTGGGGGCTGGGGTTATGTCTGGTGTAAAGAGTATGGCGTATGCCATCACTATGATGGCGGCACTATCGACGATCGTTCTCGCGGGATGCAAAAACGACGACCTTTTGACGACCCCGCTTGCTCCTGAAGCATCGGGACCATCCGGTGCAAGCCTTGGTGTGACCATGCCTGCCGGCGCTTCGCTTGCGGAAGCGGCTGTCGACCAGGAGGGGAAGCCCGCAGTTCTCACCGTTGGTGGCGAAGGTGGTGTGGCGTCGCTCAAGGTGGATGGTGGTGCTGACACGGGCTTGCTCGTCCGCAACACGGACATCGAAGCTAACGCACCGACGCAATCCTATTCGAACGGCACCAACGCTCTGACCGTTTCGAAGGACGCCGGCTCGGATCGGCTGCTGACTGACGTGAGCTACGGCGTATACGATGTGCACAACGCCGACGGCAGCCGTCAAATCGGCGGCTATCACTCTGGCAACGTCACCCCGGAGAACTCTCGCCCGGCCGGCAATGTCACCGCGACCTATGCCGGCAAATTCACCGGCGTGGAAGTGATGGATGGCCGCCAGAGAGCAGAGTACGAAGCCGCTGCGCTCGAAGAGGGATCGCAGTTCGGACCCCCGACCGTGAGAGGGGTCAATGGCGATGTGGCGCTCATGGCCGATTTCGGTAGGGGAACCGTCCAGGGCCTGGTCGGCAACATGAAATACGCCGACGACCAAAGCACCCAGCCGGAAGCCTCCGCACTTATGGCGAGAGAGCCGACGGCGACTCCATACGGCCTCCGCATGGACGCGCAGATGACCGGCTCGACCTACAAGGGCACGGCGTCGTTCACCGGGGTTGAGGACGCGGTCACGGTGACCAAGTCGGCGGTCAATGGCGCATTCTACGGCGCCAATGCGGCTGAAACCGCCGGCACGCTCAGCGTCACGGCACAAGCGAACCGGGCAAACCCCGAGTTGTCCAAGCTGGCCGAACAACCGGCGGCGCCCAGAGTCGTCGTAACGGGCGCCTTCGGCGGCGCCAAGAGCGACAGCATCACGCCGTTCCCGCTTCCGACTTCGCCCGTCAAAGAGAAATAACGCACGACAGCGGCTAGGCCTGCGCATGCCGCCTCGGCTTGCGCGGGCCGATCTGTACGAATTGCCTGGCATGCGGGAATGACCTCGCGTGCGGGCATCGGGGAACTGTGTTCGGAGTGTTCCTGCCATGGTGCGGTTATTGGCCCGGTTGTCGGGATGGGTCGGCTTTTGGCCGGCCGCTTATCTTGCCGTCGCTCGCTCTCTCATCTGTGCCGTCGTAGCGTCGATGGCCGCGTTGGGGGCTGCTCCTGCAACGGCAGAGGTGCAGGCCGCGAGCGACATCCGTCGCGTTACGCTAGGTGAGATCGACGCCCAATGGCCGAAGCTCACGCCGGCGCAGCAGTTCGGCATTATCGATCAGCTTCTGAAGGCCGCACGGCTGGACGTTGCCGAAAGCCTGCTGGCACACACCAGACTTGCCAACGATAGCGATCGCCGCGCTCAGCGCTTCTACGTCGGCTTGCTGCGCAAGGGTCAGGGTCGGTTGCCGGAAGCCGTCGATATCTTCCGCGAGATCCTGGCGGCGCATCCGGATCTCGCGCGTGTCAGGCTGGAGCTTGCCCACACCTTGTTTCTGATCAAGGAGGACGACAGCGCCCGGCATCATTTCGAATTGCTGCTCGGTGCGGCGGGATCGTCCCCGGGTCTCGAGCAGACGGCCCGCGCTTACATCAATGCCATCGACGGGCGCAAGCGTTGGAGCTTCAGCACGTTCCTGTCGATCGCGCCGAGCACCAATCTCAATCAAGGTAGCTCCAATCCAACCGTGATGCTGAACGGTCTACCGTTCACGCTCTCCGAGGACGACGTCAAGAAATCGGGTGTCGGCCTCGTCGGCGGCGCTCAGGCGGGCTACCGGCAGCCGCTGAACGATCGTCTCGATCTGATCGCGACTGTCGGCGCGCAGGGAAAGCTTTATCGCGAGGGTGACTTCAACGACGCGCTACTGTCGGCGTCGCTCGGACCGAAATACAACTTTGATTGGGGCTATGTGGGCCTCTACGGCCTCGCGGACAAACGCTGGGTCGCCAACGAGGATTACGCCACGAGCTGGGGCGGCATGTTCTCGGTCGGCGTGCAGATGAGCACAAGCGACCTCTTGTTCGCCGACGTGGTTTGCCGCGACCGGCAGTTCGACACGGACTGGCAGGATTCCGATATGTCCTATCAGGATGGCGCGGGTTGCTCTGTCAGCGGCCGTGTCGATCACCATCTGGACAGCCAGACGTTTCTGCGCGGATTGGGCGCTTTCGGGCGCGAACATGCCGGGGTCGCGCACCTCGACAACGACTACTGGATGGGCGGCGCCGGCATCTACCGCGAGGTCGCATGGGGCCTCAGCATATATCTCGAGGCAACCTACACCGACCTCCAGTACGAGGGCGTGTATCCAGGCATCACCGAAGCCCGCCAGGACAACCGCATCGACGTACGCGCGAACTTTACCAAGCGCGATCTGGAGCTCTTCGGATACGCTCCGATGCTGCAGCTCACCTACACCACCAATGCCAGCAATGTGCCGTTCGCCGAGTTTGACGCCCAGGGGCTGAACTTCACGCTGACGAAGCAATACTGACCACGGCAGTGCGCCGTGGGGCCGGCTGGGATTTCTAGGTCATCGCTGTCGCGACGGCGGCGAAGTGGAGCGCCGTGCCGCCGAGGACAAAGAGATGCCAGATGACGTTTTGATAGGGCAAGCTATCCCAAACGTGGAAGGCGACACCGCACGTGTACGCCAGTCCGCCCAGGGCCAGCAGAAGCAACGACTCTGAAGGGACTGCCGCAATGAGGGGCTGAAGAAACAAGAGCCCGATCCACCCCAGTGCGAGATAGAGCGCGATGGAAAGCTTTTCATAGCTTTCGCCGAGAATGAGCTTCGCGCCTCCTCCAAGAAGTGCGACGAGCCACACCAACGCGAGCAGCGTATATCCCCACGTGCCGCCCATCTTAGCGAGGGCAAACGGCGTATAGGTGCCGGCGATCTTGAAGAAGATCGCTGCCTGGTCGCATCGGCGCAGCACGCCCTTCCAGGTCGCGACGGGAACGAGATTGTAGCCCGCAGAGAATATGAGCATGGCCACCATGGTGGCCCCGTAGATGGCGATGCTGGTTACTGCGACCGGAGAAAGCTTCGGCCCGGCGAGCGCCAGCAATGCCGCGGTCGCCACGATGCCGGCCGTGATGCCGATGGCGTGAACGCAGGCATCGGCAATCAACTCGTTGCGGGTATAGATCGGATGCACCGCATTAGAATGTAGATGCGGCCAGCCGAGTTCAAGCCTTGACGCCCAGCTTGCCGGTCTGCAATCCGCGGCTGTTCCAAGTCTAGAGCCGGGACGCAGACTTGAGCTCCTCCACGAGCAACTGAGTTTCGTGCGCCCTGGGCTTCGACAGCGGAGCCAGAATGCGGAAGGCGATCGGCGTCAGGAACAGCGTGAACAGCGTCGCGAAGCCGAGGCCGCCGATGATCACCCAGCCAAGAGCGAGGCGCGATTCCGCGCCGGCGCCGGTCGCGAAGATGAGCGGCAGCGCGCCCAGCACGGAAGCCGTCATCGTCATCATCACGGGACGGAGACGCGTGACGGAGGCTTCGCGGATGGCGGTGTCGATGTCGGCGCCTTCGTCGCGGCGCTGATTGGCGAACTCGACGATGAGAATGCCGTTCTTGGCCATGATGCCGACGACGAGCACGAGGCCGATCTGGCTGTAGACGTTCATGGTTCCGCCCGTCAGCAGAATGGCGAGCGTGGCGGCTGCGAGGCCGAACGGGACCGTGAAGAGGATCACCAGCGCGCTGACGATGCTTTCGAATTGGGCGGCGAGGACTAGGAATACGACCAGGAAGGCGATCGCGAAGACGAAGCCGGTGTTCTGCGACGTCTCGGCGAGGGTCTTGGCCTCGCCCAGAAGCAGGATCGACATGTTGGGCTCGAGCACCTCGGCGGCGACAGCCCGCATGGCCGTGACCGCCTCGCCGAGCGTGAAGCCTTCGTCAAGATTTGCGCTGACGGGAACCGATCGTTGACGGTCCTCGCGGCTGAGGCTTGGCGCGATCGCGACCTCGTTGATGGTCACGAGTGACGAGAGCGTGATGAAGCGGCCGTCGGTCGCCTTGATAAACAGGTTTTGAAGATCGGACGGATCGTTGATGGGCCGTCCGCCGGCCTTGACCTGAACCTCGACGATTTCGTCACCGATGAAGAGATCGGCGGCCTTCTGGTAGTCGACCATGGTGTTGATGAGACTGGTGATGGTCTCGATCGGAACGCCGAGCTTGGTTGCGGCCTCGCGGTTGATGCGGACGGAAAGCTGGGGCTGCGTGGTGTCGTAGTCGGTGCGCGCGTTGCGGAAGCCTGGCGTCTGCGCCAGCCTGCTCGTGAACTTCATCGCAACGTCGGCGAGCTTGGCGTAATCCGGCCCGGCGATGGCGAAGCGCAGGCCCTGGCCGCCGCCCCGGATGCCGAGACTGTTGGCGGACTGCAGGGAGATGGTGAGACCGGCGATATCAGCGAGCTTCTTCTGCAACTCGGCCTGAATGGCTTGCTGGCTGCGCTTGCGCTCGCTCCAGGGCGCGAGTGCGGCAACGATGGAAGCGCGGTTGCTGCCTCCGCCACCGACCGTGGTCAGGATGTCCGTGATCTCGCCCGATTGCTTGTAGGGAGCGAGGATGTTCTCGACCTCCTGGGTCTTCTTCGACATGTAGTCGAGGTTGCTGCCCTGCTGGGCGGTGAGGCGGATTTGGATGACGCCGCGATCCTCGGCGGGCGTGATTTCCTGCGGCAGCAGCTTGAACGCGCCCCAGCCGAGCGCGGCGAAGCCGAGGCATGCGGCGACGACGAGGTAGCGCGCGCGCAGGCAGACATTGAGAATGCCGGCATAGAGCGCCGCCAGCACATCGGCCAAGCGGGCAAACGGCCCGCTGCCTTCCTGTCCCTTGGGCGGATGATCGCCGGTGCCGAGCTTCGCGGCCAGCATGGGGCAGACGGTCAGCGCCACCAGCGACGAGATCGTCACCGAGAACGCAAGGACGAAGCCGAACTCGGAGAACAGGCTGCCGACGATGCCGGGCATGAACGAGATCGGCACGAACACCGCGACCAGCGTGGCTGTGGTTGCCAGCACGGCGAAGACGATCTCGCGCGTGCCGATGACGGCCGCGGCGCGGGCGCCGGCGCCCAGGGCGCGATGCCGGGTGATGTTCTCGACGACGATGATGGCGTCATCGACGACGAGGCCGGTCGCGATGACGAGCGCCAGGAGCGTCAGGATGTTGATCGAGAAACCGGCCACCCACACGGCGGCGAGCGTGCCGATCAGCGAAACGGGGATTGCAAACGCCGGGGCGATGGTGGCGCGGATGGAGCCGAGAAACGCGTAAATGATGAGAATGACGATGATGGTCGCGAGCAGGAGGCTCCAGGCGACCTCGTGAATCAACTCGCGAATGAAGATGGCGTCGTCCGAGGTGATGGCGATCTCGACGCCTTTGGGGAGGGACTGACGCAGCTCGTCCACGGCGGCGCGGACGCCATCGGAGATGGCGATGGTGTTTGCCTTGGCCTGGCGGATGATCTCGACGCCGATGGCGATCTTGCCATCGAGGCGCGTCATGGCGGTCGCTTCCTGGAAGGCCCAGCGGACGAAGGCGACGTCGCTGATCTTGGTTTGGGCGTTGAGCTCCAGCGCGCCGACGTCGGCGGGCGTCGCAACCGGGGCTTCGGCGCGCACCAGCAACTGCTGCGTCGCGTTCTCGAGGGCGCCCGAGGGGGTGTTGATCGAGGCTTTGCCGATGGCCGAGATCACGTCGCTGAGGCTAAGGCCGCGTGCCGCGAGTGCGACCTGCGAAACGCGGACTTCGATGGTTTTGGCGCGCAGACCATACGAGTTTGCAGCGGCGACGCCTTCCACGGCCGCCAGCCGGTCCTCGATGACATTGCTGACGAGATCGGTAAGCTCGCTTTCGGTCAGCTTGTCGGACGCGATGGCCATGCGGATGATGGGCGAGGCATCGGCGTCTGCTTTCAGCACCCGGGGCTCGTCCTCCATGTCATTGGGAAGCTGGCCGGTGACGCCGGCCACGGCATCGCGCACGTCCATGGCGGCGGTCTGGAGATCGGTGCTGCTGGAAAACTCGACCGCGACGCGGCTCGATCCATAGGACGACGTGGAGGAGATGCCGGTGACGCCCTGCACGCGCGAGACGGCGCTTTCGATGATGGCGGTGATCTGGGCGTCGATACTTTCGGGCGTGGCTCCAGCGTAGCTGCTGCGCACCGTCACGACGGGGCGGTCGACGTCGGGCAGCTCGCGGATCTCGATCGATTGCAGCGCGGCGACGCCGGCAATGATGACGAGAAGGTTCAGCACCGTGGCCAGGATCGGGCGGCGAACGAATACGCCCACCCATCCGCCATCATCCTCGTTCGCAGCGGTGCGTGGCAATTCCGACTGGGTGGTCATGGGGGCGCTCTGGTCTGAGTTCGGCTAGGCGGGATTTGATCAGCGCGGTCCAGTCGCCGATTGCGGCTCGGCATCTGCGGTGATCACGCGCACCGTCTGGGTCGGGCGCAAACTGCCGCCGCCTTCCTTGATCACCTTGTCGCCGGGTTTGAGCTGGGCGTCGACGAAAACGCGGTCGGCGTCGCGCGCGAGAATGGCGACATCGACGCGCTCGACGGTGTTGTTGTCGCCGAGGCGCCAGACGTAGGCACCGGCCCGGTCCCATTGGATGGCGAGGCCAGGGACAACCGGAGACGGGTCGCGGGCGAGTTGGACGCTGACCGAGAACGTCGAGCCGGGGATGAGTGAGAAATCGGCGTTCGGAATCTCAGCGCGGACGGTCAAAGTGCGCGAGACCGGATCGATGCGCGTGCCGACGGCCTGGACCTTGCCGTTGAAGATCTCGCCCGGGCGCGCGGCGAGGCTTGCCCTGACAGGCATGTCCTTCTTCATGGAGCCGGCAACGGCTTCCGGAACCGTGAACTCGATCAGGATGGTGGAACGATCATCGATGGTCGCAACCGGATTGCCGACAGCAAGATAATCGCCAGCTTGCAGGCTCGAGATTCCCATGATGCCTGCGAACGGCGCCGTGATCGTCATGCGCGACAGGTCATCGCGAGCGCGTCTCAATGCGGCATCGGCAACCTTGAGTGCGGTTTCCGCCTCGGCCCTGGCCACACGGGAAACGGAAGCCTCGTTCAACTGATTGTAGCGTGCGACCGTGTCGGCGGCCTGGGCCCGCTGGGCCTCGGCTGTTTCGACGGCGATGGCCTCGGGCTCGGAATTCAGCTTGAGAAGCGGCTGCCCGGCTTCGACTTTCTGTCCGCCCTCGAACAGCACTTCCGAGATGACGCCGGCGACGCGCGTCGTGAGCGTCACCTGCTGGCGTGCGCGGCCGGAGCCGACTGCCGCCACGCGCTCGCTGATGGGCTCCGTTTTGACGTCGATCGTGGTGACGGCCGGCACGACATCGGCGCCCTTGCGGCGCTGGGCCTCGGCGTCCGAGTTTCCGATCCCCAGGAATACGCCGGCTGCGGCGAGAGCGACGGCAATATGCCGTGCACGTGTCTTCTCAGCGCTCAGCCAAAAGCCAGTCATCGTCTGGTCCCCCCGGGGAATGCAAGTCGCGGTCTTGTTCTCGTACCAACAGAACCCGGCAGTTCTGCTGTGGTTGCGTATTAGACGGCATATGCAGCGAAAATCCGTCGGCTTACCGGCTCGGCATCTCTCTGGAGCGAGGTATCGACAAGACGAGAGAACTCGGGCGTAACAAGCGCTCCGCGAATGATAACAACGACATGCGGCGTTCGAGCATCGACCGCACGCGTCCATGCTAGTGCGGACCAGCCAGCGCGAGATAGAGAGTGAGCGTCAGTATCGAGCCGATGGTGGAAAGCAGGATGGTTCCCGAGGTCACCACCGCACGGCGCCCGTAGAATTCCGCCAGCATGAACGGGCCGGTGCCGGTGGGCAGTGCGGCCAGCACAACTGCTATGGCAGCGAGCGCGGGCGGCACGGCAAAAACCCAATAGGCCAGCACCCAGGTCAGCAACGGTTGAAGGAACAGCTTGGCGAGCGTCAAAAGGCCCGACGTGCCCCTATCGGCAGCTGAGATTTCGCGCCGCTCCGCCAGGAACAGTCCGAGCACGACAAGGGCACATGGGCTCGCAGCGCCACCGAGCAGTTTCATGAATTGATCGGCGCTCTCAGGCACCGGAAGTCCCGTGGCTCCATAGAGGGCGCCGAGTGCCGGGGCGATGAGGATCGGATTGCGTATCAGCGACGCCGCAACCTTGGCCGCCAGCTGATGCGGACGCTTGCCCGACTGCAGGCCGGTTTCGATCAGCACGATGGCGGAGGCGAACAGGATGCAGACGGTGATGATCGAGGCGATGGCTACGGGGATGAGGCTTTCGCGGCCGAAGACCATGAGGCACAGCGGAAATCCGATGAAGGCGGTATTGGCGTATGCAGCGTTGAGGCCGTCGATGCTGGCCTCGGCGAGGCGCTGACCGGCGAGAAGACTGAGGACCACCGTTGCGTAGAAGAGCGCGCCGCACGCGAGACCAAACGCGGCGATGAAGCCGGGTTGATAAAGCTCGTGCCAGCTCGCGTGCGCCATGATGTCGAACAGCAGCGCTGGAAGAGCGAGGTAGACGACGAACCGATTGAGCTCCGACGCGGCAGTGGCTCCCATCGCGCCTGACTTTCGCGCCAGGAAGCCCGCGAGAATGATGGCGAAGACGGGTCCTATGACGGAAAGTATGGACAGCATCAGGCGTTGTCACAGTCCGAGCAGGGTGTGCAGATCCATTTGCATGCCGGCAATGGAGCGCGCTGTCGTTGCACCCCCACGTTGCACCCAAATTGGGTGCTGCCTGCTGCCTGCCCCATATAGTCCGGCGCTCATGCCAGGACAATCAGACCACGTACCGCAGTGATGCCGGACCGGGGGTATTCGTGTGTGACCGGCAATACGGTCGCATGGTTGTTCCTGCGCGGGATATCGGTCCCCGGAATTGTCACAAGTCTCGCTGCGGCGTGGTTTTTCTCGCTTTGAACGCAACCGTGTTGGCAGTTTGCCGTTTATAGTGCTTGGGGTTAGTCTGATTGCGGAAGCGGCGGAGAAGATCAGGGGTGCCACACAACATTATGAGATGGCTCGCTCTCTTTCGCCCTCCGTGGCCGGTCTCCCATTTACTTGCCGCTTGCATCGTCGCGCTGGCTTTACCTTTGGTGGTGCTTGTCGGCATCCATGCACTGCGGCTCACCGTTAACGAGCGGGCGCGGCTGCATGGCGAGGCGTCGCTCACAGCCGAGCGCATCGCAGCCGACCTCGATCAGACCATCAACAGCTATATCGCCATCCTCGAGACGCTCGGGACCTCTCCGGCTCTTGCCGACGGCGATTTCGCGACGCTCTACGCACAGGCGACCGCTGCTCTGAAGCCCAATGGTCTTTATGCGTTTTTGCGGGATTCTTCCGGCCAGCAGCTTCTCAATACGCGGCTGGCCTATGGGTCGACGTTGCCGAAAAGCGTCGGGTTCGATGCGCCGCTGTTCGAGAACAAGCGTCCCTATGTTTCAGACGTGGTGGTCGGCGATGTGGCCCGCCGCCCGGTGACGGCCGTAAGCGTGCCTGTCATGCGCAACGGCAAGATCAAATACGTTCTGTCGCTGTCGCTCGAACTCGGCCTCGTCAAGGCGTTGCTCGATAGGCAGAAGCTGCCGCAGAGCTGGAACAGTACCATCGTCGACAGAAACGCCGTCGAGATTGCCACGACCGATACGAGCAGCCAGCGGCCTCAGCCCCCTCCCGCATTGGTGAGCGCTCAGGCCGATGACGGACAGGTGCTGCCGCCGAAGGAGTCTGCACGGGGCAGAAGGTGATCTGGGGCCACGCTCCGTCACGGCTCGCTGGATGGACGGTCAACGTCTCCATTCCGGCTCAAGTCGTCGACGCATCGGTGCGAAAGGTGCTGCTCGGCTATGTGGCGGTGGTCACGGCGTTCATGTTTGCCGGATTGGCCGGCGCGTTCGCAGTCGGACGGGTGATCACGAAGCCAATCGAGCAGGCGACGCAGGCCGCCAAGGCGCTGGGCGAAGGCAAAACTGTCACGTTCGAGCCGACGGTGGTCAGCGAGGCCAATGCGATGGGGACGGCGCTGGTCGAGGTCGGCGCGGTCCAGCGATCAGGCCGAGCAGCAGATCATGCTGCTGATGCGCGAGGTCAATCACCGCTCGAAGAACATGCTGGCGGTGGTGCAGGCGATCGCGCGCCAAATGATCGGCTCGGATCCGCAGAGCTTCGTCAAACGGTTCTCGGACCGCATCGTCGGGCTCGCGGCCAGCCAGGATCTTCTCATCGAGAGCAATTGGCAGGGCGTGAGGGTCGGCGATCTGGTGCGCTCGCAACTGTCGCTGTTCCGAGAGCTGATCGGCACGCGTATTTTTGTCGACGGACCTGTGGTGCGCTTCACGCCGGCCGCGGCTCAGGCGGTCGGCATGGCCCTGCACGAGCTGGCCACCAACGCGAGCAAGTACGGCGCGTTGTCAGACGAGAATGGAAGCGTTCATGTTTCGTGGCGTTTCGATCCGTCGAAGGAAGGCGAAGAGCTCACCATGTCGTGGGTCGAGGAGGGCGGGCCGCCAGTGACGGAGCCTGAGCGGCGGGGCTTCGGGTACACCATCATGGTGATGATGGTGGAGAAGTCTCTCGACGGCAAGGTGACGCTGGCCTATCCGCCCACGGGGCTCTCGCTGGACGATCGTTGCGCCCGCGCGCTGCACCTACGATGCCCAGGAAACGACCGGCCGCCCGGCGGCGCGCAAAGAGCGCGTCTGATTTCCCTGCGCTCCGATTTACGCCGCGCCTGATAGGTGGCTCATGCCGGAGGCATGTCTTCGACATGACACGATCGGAGCATTTCCTGCGCTGACACGTCGCGCCTGGTAGGTGGCGCGACGATCGGGCGACCGGGCCTGATGGTCTATTTGCAGATGCCCTTCAGCCCGCCGATGCCGTGACGGGCGAGGTCCAGATGGAAATGGTCGTGGTGGTTGCTGTCGTAATTGGGTCCGAGCACCGTCGTGAACTCGCGACAGCTTCCCTGGTGTACTTGGCGCAGGAAGGCCTGGTCCGTGGCGTCGCCTCGCCAGCCCGTGCGAACGAGTATCTTGCGTCCGTCGGATAGCGTGAAGGCCGAGATGTCGATGGCGTTGGCGTAGCCGTGCTCGGAAAGCTTGGCGCCCGAGACGTGGTTCATGGGCCGGCAGGAATAGGACGCCGCAACCGTGAGCTCGACCAGCTCGGCGCCGTAGTATTGGCGCGCCGCCGGCCCACGGTGCCTTTTACCCAGCGTTCGATTTGCGGGATCATGGGGCATCGGAGCAGGGCTGTGGGCTTCAGCGAAACCCGGCCGTTATCTGCCGCCGACATTTCGAACGGGCGCTCGGTTCCGCACACGCTTGGTCCGCCGAGAGCCGAACGGGTCTTGAGATAATTGGTTCGAGCCAGAACGCCGGAGGCCAGGCACGCGTTCTCTTCCTGCGCGCGCCAAGGCTCGTACTTGGCGACGAAGTTGGGCCCTGAGCTGCATCCCGACAGCAGAGCCGGGATGACGATGGGCAGAAATATGAGAACGCTACGAAGACGCATAACGGAGGAACACTACGCCGGATATGGATAACGATCGGTGAATGTCCCATCCTCCCTGAGACAGACCGTAGACGTCGTTTCAGGCCGATTTTGGTTGTCGGCAAGGCGAAGCGGCGGCGAAGCAGGGGATTACCTCACGCAAGCTGCAGTGCAGCATGCAGGCAAGTTTTCCACTGAGATTCGCGGTTGCAGATCGTTTTCGAGTTGAGAATTGGCAGGCCGTTGATAAGATCATCAGTGCCCGGTCAGTAGGCTGTTTATCAGGCGATACGTCTCTCCCTCTCAGGTTGATGTATCGCGGATCTTTTGAGCAGAGCCGGCAGGCGTGACGCGTAATCCTACGTACTTTTCTCTCGCGTCAAGGCCCCGGCCCTAGACCCGCTTTCCGTTCGGCATCCCCCACGATGTTCCCTCGGCGAGAAGCGGCGGTCCTGCCGGGGCCTTGTGATTCCGGGGATCCTTGCGCCGCGCCGGTCCCGACTTTCAGCCTTGAGCCGCCAGGAACGTTCGGACCGCGTCCTTGAAGGTGCGGTCGCCCACGGCCTTCATATGCTCGCGATCCTTTATGACGAAAGCCTGGGCTCCAGGTATCAGCGCGGCCAGATCCGCGGCCGATCCGCCGATGACGTCATGCTCTCCCACCGCGACCAGCACGGGACACGATAGGGCTCCGAGAGCGTCGGCCGTGATCGGCGCGCGCGATGAGCGAATGCAGGCGGCAAGCGCCTTGAGGTCGCTCTTCGTCTGCTCGGCAAAGGCCCGAAACGTGCGCGCGGCCTGGCTCTTCACGTCGTCGATGCTGGGGGCTTCCAGCGCATTGGCAATGGGACCGGTACCGGCCATGCCGCGCACCATGTTGATGCCGAGACCGCCGAAAACCAGACTTTTCACCCGATCAGGATGGGCGAGGGCAAGAAAAGCGCCGATGCGGGCTCCCATCGAGTAGCCGATGACGTGGGCTTTCGGGATCGACAGATGGTCAAGGAGCCGGCGTGCATCGTCCGCCATCAGTGGCGCGCCATAGTCCTCGAGACCGTAAAGCTTCTGGCTCTGCCCGTGGCCGCGGTTGTCGAAGGCGGTGACGCGGTAACCGTCTTTGACGAGATCGGCGATCCAGCCCGTGTTCACCCAGTTGGTGGCGACGTTCGAGGCAAACCCGTGAATCAGCAACACCGGGGTGTCCCGGGCTCCCGCTTCAGGGCGCTCGTCAACAAAGGAGATCGTGACGCCGTCGGATGAAAACGTTTGCTGCTGCATCGGGCCTCGCGTGGTGCTTCGCCGCGCCTCAGCCTACTGTCTGGCGCGCATCAGACCTCCCCTATCATTTCAAGGCGACCGCCGCTATCTTCGGGGCGTGGAATTCGGCAATGGCAAAGGCGCGCTTCATGGCACACTTCGGTACGCCCCATTTTGCAAACGACGTCGGCGCGGAAAAGATCTTCGTCGGCGTGAAAGAGCTGCAGTGCATGGGCGCGCGGCCCCCGTTCGATCATCCGCATGTCTTTCTGGATATGGGTGCGGATGGCCAGATTCTCTGCCCCTATTGCTCGACGCTGTACATCCATGACGCCCGCCTTGAGCCTACCGAAAGCGATCCCAGGTCCTGCCTCGTCAACCTCGCCGACGAGCTTGTGGCCTAGAGTCCCGCCGCTGCTCTCGATGGCGCGCGCCGTACATTGGCGCGGGCCGCGCGATTTCATCTTTAAGGCCCATATCTCCGAGGCCCATATCTCCAAGGCTTGGGCATCATGAGCACTCGCGCGCACAGCACGGCGAGCGCGCCGGGCTCGGTGCTGATCGCCGGAGGCGGCATCGGCGGGCTTTCCGCGGCACTGGCGCTTGCCCGGTCGGGCATCGCGAGCCACGTTCTGGAGCGACGGCGCCTCTTCGGCCCGGACGGGGCCGGGATTCAGATCGGACCCAACGGCACCAAGGTTCTGGCGCAGCTCGGACTTGCCGGACAGCTTTCATCATCGGCGGCCGTTCCGGAAGGCATCCGTATTCGTGATGCGGCGTCTGGCAGCCAGCTCGGGTATTTGCCCCTCGGCCACTGGATCTCGGATCGTCACGGCTCTCCCTATTGGACGCTGCATCGTCGCGATCTGCACGAGGCGCTGCTCGCTGCTGCGGTGGCGGAGCCGCTCATCACCATTTCGAACGGAACTGGTGTCGCCGACGCGCGCGAGGAGCGGGATCGCGTCGTCGTGACGGCGGACGACGGGCGTCACTGGACGGGAGATGCCCTCGTGGCTGCGGACGGCGTGTGGTCGACGCTGCGCTCGGATGTTTTCGCAGGCATGGCGCTGGCGTTCACGGGCAAACGCGCGGCCCGCGCGGTCATCCCGGCATCCTCCTTGCCGTCCGGCCTCTCTGATAACGAGGTCAACATCTGGCTCGCTCCGGCTGCGCATGTGGTCCATTACCCGATCAGCGCAGGCCGCGAGGTGGCTCTCGTTGCCGTGTTCGATGGGCAGCAGGCTTCGGCCGATTGGAGCACGGCTTGCGAGCCGAGCTGGGTTCAGGATCAGGCGCGCTCGTTCGCACTGCCGCTGCGGGACCTTCTGTCCGTGCCGCCAGCATGGAGAGCCTGGTCGCTGCAATCCTTGCCGCGCTGGCCGCAGTTCGCGCACGGCCGCATGGCGCTTCTCGGCGACGCCGCGCATCCGGTGCTGCCGTTTCTCGCGCAAGGTGGCGTGCTGGCGCTCGAGGACGCCGTCGTGCTCGCCGATTGTCTTGGCGAAGACGGAAGCGGTGAAGTTGCGGAACGGCTCGAAGCCTACAATCGCCTCCGGCATCGGCGGGCGCGCAACGTGGCCCGCGCCTCGCACTTCAACGGACGCATCTATCATTTGAGCGGCTTGGCTGCGGAGCTGCGCAATCGTGGATTTGCCATGCTGCCGGCGGAGCGCCTGATGGGCGGGTACGACTGGCTCTATGGCTGGGCGCCGCCCTAAGCGCAGCTCGGCATAGTCGATCTTTGATCAGACCGATGATTTCACGCTGTCAGGACGCTGATAGGGCCTGATCGGAGCGATCATGGTCTAGAGCGAGTTGACGAACGCGAGCAGGGCCTGGCGCTCGGGTTCGGTGAGTTTCGCGTAGGTGTCGCGGGCGGCCTGCGCTTCGCCGCCGTGCCAAAGTATGGCTTCCTCGACATTGCGGGCGCGGCCGTCATGCAAAAGGAATGTGTGACCGCTGACGATGGCCGTCAGCCCCACGCCCCACAGCGGGGCCGTGCGCCACTCTCGCCCGTCGGCCTCGCCTTCCGGTCTGCCATCGGCCAATCCATCGCCCATATCGTGCAGCAGCAGGTCGGTGTAGGGCCAGATGCGCTGATTTGAGAGCTGCGGCTGCCCGGTGACGGTGCCGGTCGTGAAAGACGGCATGTGGCAGGCGGCGCAGCCAGACGATTTGAACAGAGCTTTTCCGCGCAGGACCTCGGCGTCCTGCGGCTTACGCCGGGCGGGCACGGCGAGGTTCTGCGTATAGAAGGTGACCAGTGCCATGAGGTCGTCGCCGATCTCGTAGCCGCCCGACCGCTCCGAATTGCCGTTCGGCGCGCCCATGCACTTGGCCTGGGCCGCTGTGCAATCTCCAGCGGGCTTTGGGACGAGTGAGCTCGACAAGCCGATGTCGCCTGCGGCGGCGCTGGCGCTTTGATCATGGACGGTGGGCATGCCGGCCTTCCAGCCGAAGCGTCCGAGCATGACCTGACTGTAGGCCATCGACCACACCTCATTGGTGCGGCCGGAAATTCCATCCTGGTTGGCGTCGTCCGGATCGGCGTTGGCGCGGATTGCGGCCTCGGGGATGGCCTCGAGCAGCCCCAGCCCGATCATCTGCGGCGCGACGCGGGGCGACAGCATGGCCTTGGGGTGAAGCGGTCCGAAGGCGAGCTCGGTGACGGAGTAAGTCGGCTTGCGCAGCTTCACGACTTGCCCGCCCGCGAGCTCGACAGGCACATCCTGATACTCGATATGCATATGGCCTTCGGCGTCGAGGCCATGGATGGCGGTGTTCTGGAGCTGATCGCCATAGACGGGATCGGGAATGACGTTGACGCGGCGGCTTCTGAGCAGCTGCTTCTGCTCGTCAGTTTCCGGCGGTATCGAGATGCGCAGGAACATGGATACCGCGTTCTCGGCCGGCCAGTTGGCTGCGGGCGGCCTGCCGCGTCCGTCCTTCAAATGGCAGTTCTGGCAGCCGCGGGCGTTGTAAAGCGGGCCGAGGCCGTCGGCCGATTGTGTCGAGGAGGGTGCTGCAGCCCAAAGGCGGCGGAAAATGGCGTTGCCGATCTTGAAGCGGGACTCGCCCTCCAAGCCGATGCCATGGGAGAAGTGAGAAAACGCGTCGCGATTGTCGATGCTGTTGCGTGAGGTCGCCGTGCCCCCTGGCTGATCCTCGCCCTGCTCGAAGGGGGCGGGTACGTCCGGAGGCTTCTGGTTGGCTGCTCCGGTGCCGCTCACCACGAGGCCCACGGCCAAGGGGACCATCGCGGCGAATGCCGCGAGCATGAGAAACGACCGGAAATCAGACCTACTCAATTCTACAACTCCGGCGAGGCAGACGGCCAAGGTCTCTGGGTCAGAGATCCCAGGCGGCGCAGCCTGCCTCGCGAAAAAGGGCGTCACCGAGCTTCGGAGACGCCCCGTGATGTGATCCTAGCCGTGACGCGGCGTTGCCGGCCTCAGAAAGCGATCTTCGATCCGGCTATGAGCGTATCGAAATCGTCGATGTTGCCTGCGTTGACCTTGGCGCCACCGGAATCGAGGATGTCGAATTCCGCAGTGTGGTGACGATAGCCGAGGTAGACCTGCATCTCCGCGGCATCGATGTGCTGGACGACGCCGATGCCCCACACCTCCGCCGTGTCACCGGCGATGCGCGAGTTAGCTGGCGCGTCGAGCGAGGTCACGATGTCCGCATCGTTGACTACCGTGAGGTAATCTTTGAACCAGCCGTATTCGCCATAGAACGCGGTGGCACCGAGCGGGACGCAGTTCGCGATCCAGCCGACCTTCGAGTAGATGAACTTCGTGTCCGGAGGCGAGCGATCGACGCCATCCGCATCGGCAGCTGAACCGATCCAGTCGCGATGGCCGGCCGCGAACGTGAAGTTCAGGCCCGATTTCACATGCAGTACGGAGAACGAGCCCAGCACCGTATTGTTATCGAGACCATTGTCATTGCCAAAGATCTCGTTGGTGGTGTCAGTCACCTCGGTATAGCCGATAGCGCCTTCGTATTTGAAGCCGTGGCCTTCTCCCGAGTAGCGCAGGGCAATGTCCCAGATATCGTCCTCGCCCCAGCTTGCCGACGCGATGAAGCCGGCGATTTCCGGGGTGTCGTAGCGGATGACGTTGGCAGTATCGCCATTGAAGTGATTCAGGATGTCGCCCCAGACAACATCCGACAGCGTGCCGTCATTGAGCCTCAAGCGGAAGGCGCCGCCGATATCCTGCATGCCCGCGTAGCCAGCGACGCCGGCTTCCGAAAGATCGGTTTCCGGCACCGTGTCGGTCGCACGTGAGGCAAGGCCGAGCGAGAATTTGCCGAGCTTGTCGCTTTCAATGAACCAGTGCGATTGCCAGACGAAGAATCCGCTACCGGCGTCGGAAACGTCCTGATCGACAGCGTCGGAGAGGTTATCCGTCATGCGAACGACCAGCTCGTAACCGGCCTTCCAGCCGGGAACGATGGCGGCCTCACCGATAAAGCTGAAGTTGGACTGGTCGTTCTTGTTGCCGACGACGTAGGTATTCTGTTCGACCCCGTCATCCCAATACATGAGCGCCTTGTTGACCTGGCCGGCGACAGTGAGCGAAACCTTGCGGTTGCCTTTGCGTGCGGTCGTGGCCTCGAGCTCGGCGATGCGCTCCTCAAGGTCGGCGCAGCAGTTGCCGCCGAGGTCAGCCGCGGAGGCCGGCACCACGGCCGACGCGGCCAGGATCGCAAATGCTATGCTCGACCGTAGGTACCCAGATGACCTGTACAAAGATGTTTCGCGCATGGCCCCCGCCGCTCCGTCGTATTCGCTTTGATTCACTCGCGATTCAAAGCACCCCCAGCGAACTATTCCTGATTTTCGCTGTAAAGTCTACGACCTGAGCGGCGGTTGTTGTAGAGGAACATGCGTAATTACTTCGTCTCACTTTCAACTTTAGACGGATCGTCAAGGCTATCAGAGCCTTCGAACTTGACGTCCTTGATTTGAAGCGCTGCGATGGCTCGCTCGAGCTCCTTTGCCTGAGCAATGAGAGAGTCGATAGCGGCCTGCACGACGGCATTGCCCGCATCGTTGCCCTGGCCGATCATCTGGTCATAGGCCTCGACGGTCTTGCCGCGCTCAACGAGCGCATTCATGTTCGCCATCGTCTTGTCGAGAGCTGCGCGCACCGCGGTATCCGTATCGGCCGATTTGGCCTTCACAAGATCCGAGACTGAGGGTCCAGAGACGACCGAGCCGTCGGTGCGCGTATAGCTGCCGAGATAGACATTGCGGATGCCCTTGGCATCGTCGTGGTGCGAATCGAAAGTATTGTCCGAGAAGCAATCGTGCTCCTCCTCGGGATCATGAATGAGAAGACCAAGCTTCATGCGCTCGCCAGCCAGCTCGCCATAGGACAAGCTGCCGAGACCGACGAAGATCGACTTGAGGCCGGCATCGGGATCCTTGAGAACCTCCTTGCGGGCTGCGCCCTTCGGAGCCCACTGCTCGGTCATCCACTCGAGATCGCTCACCAGCAGATCGGTCGCGGCTTTCAGGTAGGCTGCGCGGCGGTCGCAGTTGCCGCCGGTGCAGTTTTTCGTGTCGTAATCGGTTGCCGGGCGGTTGCCGGCGCCGGGTCCGGTGCCGTTCAGATCCTGGCCCCAAAGCAGAAATTCGACAGCGTGGTACCCGGTTGCAACGTTGGCCTCGACGCCGCCAGCTTCCTGAAGTGATTCCAATAGCTTGGCGTCGATTTTCTTGGCGTCTATGGTTTTGCCGCCGATTTTCAGCGTCGGGTTCGCGATGATGTTGGCGGTGTAATATTCGTTCTCTGGGTTCTCGCTGCCGTAGGCCTCGGCGACATAGTCGATCAAGCCTTCGTCGAGCGGCCAAGCATTAACCTTGCCCTCCCAGTCGTCGACGATCCGGTTGCCGAAGCGGAAGGCTTCCGTCTGCATGTAGGGGATGCGGGCGGCGATCCAGGCTTCGCGCGCGGCCTTCAGGGTATCAGCGTTCGGTTTTGCAATCAGGGCGTTGACCGCAGTAAGAAGCTTCTTGGCCCCCGCCGTGCTGTCCGCGTACCCGGCATGCGCAATATTTGAATAATTTTCAAGCACTTGCGTTGGGGTTGGCGCCTCCTCGGCCATAGCCGGGGGCGATGATCCGAGCGCAATCGCCATGACGGCCAAGGCACCGAGGTGCTGCAGCTTGAGACTGGTAGACAAGTCATTTCCTCCGACAAACTGGTGTGTGCGGGACGCTTCTTTTGTGCTTTGCTAACGCTTAGGGGCTGTTTTTCAGCCGTGGACGCTGGTCAGGCGCCAGGGGTGTGTTAGGCCCACATTTAGTGACAGAATTGATAGTTTATGGGCATTGTCCTGCGGCGGACGTCTATCTTATATTGACACATGAAGTCAAGAATGGTCTGGGTTGATAAAGTGCGTTCCGTCAGTCCGGCGAAACGTTTGCGGGACTTGCGGACGGGCCGTGCGCGTGCGTCACTCTTGCGGTAGTATTCAAGCGGCCGCAAATACATAGCAACAGCTTGAGGCAGCCACTCAACCGACTGGCATGGACGTAAAATGCGACTGAGCAAAACAACGAATTACGCAATCAGAATTCTCCTCGATTGCGCAGCCAGCGATGGCAAACTCGTGAAGGTCGCCGAGATCTCGGAACGCCGGGATGTGACGCTGCAGAACACCTTCAAGATCGTCCATCTGCTTTCGAGAGCCGGCTTCCTGCAGGCGGTGCGCGGCCGTCACGGCGGCGTGCGCCTTGCCCGCCCCGCTACCGACATTCGCATTGGTGATGTCGTCAGGGCGATGGAGACCATGCGTCTCGAGATCGAGAGCGACGAGAGTGGTGACGCACGGGCACCCGAGCGTCAGCTCGCGGCCTTCGATCAGCTCTTCGACGACGCCCTCGATGCTTTCATCAGCGTCCTCGACGGACATACGCTGCAGGACATGATGAAGGCAAAGCGCAAGGGTTCTGCGGCCGAACAGCCCGTGCGCCGTTCCAGCAAGTCCGCTTCGAAGGTGAAGTCGGCCAAGGCCGCGCATTCCGTTCGCCGACAGCAGGTGGTGGCCGGCCGATAAGCACTAGCGTTTGGTGTGCCGGCGCGGCAGCCCTATGCCGCCGCAGCAACTCGTGCTGACCAGTGTTCCGGTCCGTGCGTGTCGAGGCAGTCAAGATGGCCTTAGAAGGGCCCTGAAAGCTGGAACGTTTCCAAAGAAAAGTTGGAATGTTTCCAAAGAGATGTTTGAATCATTCTATTCTATTTTTTGACACAAATGATACTTGACTACGTCGGCTAAAAGCGGTTGCTTCAGGTGCGGTTTCGGCGATGTGCAC
The DNA here is from genome assembly GCA_963831345.1 of uncultured Alphaproteobacteria bacterium. Lineage (GTDB taxonomy): Bacteria > Pseudomonadota > Alphaproteobacteria > Rhizobiales > Hyphomicrobiaceae > Hyphomicrobium_C. The sequence continues at coordinate 154,311 of CAWHPZ010000027.1, read as the reverse complement.
CGCACTAAACGCATCCTTTTCGGGGCCTTGAACCTCGACAATAGGAAAGCCAATGACGATGAATTCAGTTCAGTGCCCGCATAGGGCTGCGCGAGGATGCGATCTCGCTCCCGCCGCGCCTCAGTCCGATTTTCGTATCGGTGCCGTTTTCCAGAACATTCCAAGCGTCCTTGCCGGTCCGGAGGCTCGTAATGTCACGCGATAATCTGCAATCTCACGAAGCCTGCCGCGTGCTGCCCTCCTTGCGCCGCGACGACGACGCCCAACGCCTGGTTGGTCTCGGCTTCCGCTATTGGGTCTCGGGCTACCAGTCGGGCGATATCGACCGCTGGGAGAAGGCCTGGAAAATCTATTCGACCGTGCTCGGCCCGCAGGCGGCGCGCACCGCCGTCGCCGAGCTTTCCGCCTGGGTGCGTGCCGTCAGCGCTGCGGCGCGGCGCGACATCGAGGTTTGTCCTGGCGATTGCGCCGGCTTCTGCCGCGACGAATGCCTTGCCGTGTCCATGATCGCGGCCTGTCAGCACAACACCTGCCCGGCCATGCGCGCCTGCGCCTTCGCGTTGATCGAGAGCTCGCTCATCGACGAGGTCGTGCATCACGCAGGCAGCTTCGCAATCACGATGCGCGGGCTCGATCAGGTGCTGCCGACGGGATTGATCGTCAATTCCGCCGTGTTCGCAGCCGAGCCTGAAGTCCGGCACTGGCAATAGGGGCAGACACACGAATGATCATCTGTTCCTGCGCCTGCATCTCCGATTTCGACATCGAACTCGCACTGCTTGATCTGCTTAATCAGCCAGAGGCGCCGATCCCCACTCCGGGCGTCGTTTATCGCTATCTCGAAAAGCGCATGAACTGCTGCGGTTGCGCGCCCGTGGCAGTGGAGGTGATTTACGCCAAGCTCGAGGAGCTCGAGCGCAGAGGGCTCGTCTGTCCTTACCGCAGCCTCTCCACGCGCGAGCGCCTCATGAAGCTCAACCTGATGAAGGCCCGCTCCGACACGTCGCGGGTCCTGGTTGGAGCTGACGACGAAAGTTCCTAACGATAACAATCTTGTAAGGCCGCGCCCAATTTCGCCGTCGCCCTCGCCATCGTCGTGGAACCGTACTAGAGAAAGGCGCCGCAGCTCCCGCTGACGGCGCCTTCGATTGTCGATAAGGCGCACATGAGTCCCCGCCCCGGTCCAGGCTTCAAAGACCAAGATGTCACTCGAGGGCAGCATGAACATCTTCGCGCGCGGTCACGCAGCAAGAGGCTTTGCCGTTGTGGCAATGTTCCGGTTTGCCGTGCTGGCGCTCGCTGTTGTCGCTTCCAGCGCCGCCGATGCCGGCGTCGAGCGCAAGTCGCACGCGACGATGGTGATCGATTTCATCGACACTTACCTCGAACAGAGGCTCGCGGCGCTCGGCGAGGCTACGGCACAGCTATCGTCGAGCATCAGCACCTATTGCGCCGATCCGGCCGGCAAGGAGCTGAAGCCGATCGAGGACAGCTTCGCGGCGACGGTGAAGGCATGGGGTGCTCTCGATTTCATCCGTTTCGGTCCGATCATGAGCGGGCACCGGCTGGAGCGCTTCTACTTCTGGCCTGATCCGCGCGGTACGACTGCGCGGCAGCTCACCATGCTGCTCGCGAAGCGCGATCCCGCGGTGCTCACACCCGAAAAATTCGCCAAACAGAGTGCGGCGGTTCAGGGCCTCTCGGCGCTCGAAATCCTGATTTACGATCAGAAAGCCACGCTCGGCGCCACGGACGAGGCGGGCCGCTATCGTTGTCAGTTCGCGAGTGCGAGTGCGGCAGAGCTCGATCGCATTTCTCATGACGTCATCAGCGGGTGGAATGGGACGGGGGGATTCCGTGCGAAGATGCTCTCACCCGGATCCGATAATGCGCTTTACAAGGACGCCTCGGAAACCGCGCGCGATGTGGTCAAAGCTTTTGTCACCGGTATCGAACTTGCCCTGAACCGGTTCGCAATCCCGGAGCTTACCGCCGCCAAGCAGACGCCGCCGAAGCGCGTGCGTGTGCCGTTCGAGCGCTCGGGGCTATCGACGGCATTCCTCAGCTCCGGCATCCAATCCCTGCATGCTCTCCTCGATGTGACGGCCATGGTCGCCTATGTCCCGCCCGACAAGGCTTGGATGAAGACTTTCCTTCCCACCGCCTTCAAAGGTCTCGATGTCGGCATCGAGAATTATGAAAAGACGCGATCCGCGGAGCCTGGATCGGAAGAACGCATGGCCGTCATTCGCAAGCTGCGGTTCGATCTCAGCGGGCTCAGGCAGATCGTCGTCAAAGAGCTGGCGCCAGCCGCTGACCTCACTCTTGGGTTCAACGAACTCGACGGAGACTAGTGTGATGATCGAGGAAGTTCGCGCCTAGCCCAGTCGCCAACTCCCGCGAACTCTGGAATTGGGAGACTGACGCCATGATTCTCGACAGGCGACGTTTTCTCATAGGGTCGATCGTAACGCTCGGCGTGGGGCCGCGTGCTCTGGCGGGTGATGCGAAGGCCGCGGGCGCAGCCGCATTCGTTTCGGCCTGCCGTACAGCCGACGGCACATATGCTGTCGTTCTACTCGCTGCGGACGGCGCCATCCTGCGCGAGATCCCGATCTCCGACCGCGGCCACGACATCGCCATCGATCCCATATCGCGCCGTGGCGTCGTGTTCGGGCGCAGGCCCGGCTATTTCGGCGTGCTGTTCGATCTCGACGGCAAGGCCGAGCCGCAGGTGTTCGCGCCGGAGCCGGACCGGCACTACTTCGGGCACGGTGCGTTTTCCGCCGATGGCAAGCTGCTCTATACCAGCGAGCACAACGTAGATACCGGCGACGGTGTTATCGGAATCTACGACGTGAGCGGGCCAGTGCGGCGTGTTGGCGAGTTTCCGTCCTTCGGCGTCGGCCCTCATGAGGCCGTGTTGCTCGCCGATGGCAAGACGCTCGCCATCGCCAACGGCGGCTTTGCCACCGATCCGACGACCGGGCGCGAACCCATCGACATCGCCGGCATGGAGCCGAACATGGCGTTCGTCGACGTGCGGACGGGCGAGCTTCTCGTCAAGCACGGCATGACGGAGGAGCTGCGCGCACTGTCTGTTCGCCACCTTGCCGCGAGCGCCACGGGCGAGGTGTGGTTCGGCGGGCAGTGGCAGGGCGGGCTCGAGGAGGCCCGGAACTCATCGGGCGCGCGAGCCTCGACCGGCCGATTTCCATCATCCAGCCGGCGGCGCCCATGGGAGCCGGTCTCAAGGGTTATATCGGCTCGGTGACCATGAGCCGGGACGGACGCGTGCTGGCGGCCTCGGCGCCGAGAGCCGGGCGCGTCATCTATACGGACACGGTGACGGCGAAAGTCTTGTGCGAAACGCGCCTTCCGGACGGCTGCGGCGTGTCGCCGGCCGAGGACGGAGAGTTCGCGCTGACGTCCGGGCTTGGCGTCGTTCAGGTGGAAGTGCCTGGAAAGTCTCCTGTTTTTATGAAGACGTTTCCGGGAACGGAGTTCGACAATCACCTGCGGCTCATCCGCCGCGCCGTTTGACGCCTTGGGCGGCGCGCCATAAAAGCGAAGCAGCCTTTCCGCTTCGCTCGGGGCGATATGAAGCTCTCCACTCTGACTGCCGCTGACGACACTGCCGTGCTGTCGCCTGAGCATGGCGCGGTGGACATTGCCGGCCTCACGGCCGACAGCCGCAAAGTCGAGCCAGGATTTCTGTTCGCGGCGCTTGCCGGCTCCAAGGCCGACGGCGGCCGGTTCATTTCCGATGCGGTGAGCAAAGGGGCCGCTGCCGTGGTCGCGGCGGAGAACGCTGACGTGCCGGGCGGGCTTGCCGTGCCGGTGATCCGCAGCAAGGAGCCACGCAGGACGCTGGCGCTGATGGCGGCGCGATTTTTCGATCCCCAGCCCGAGACGATCGTCGCCGTCACCGGGACGAGCGGCAAGACGTCGGTCGCGGATTTCACGCGGCAGATTTTCACGGCGCTGGGCCGGCAGGCGGCGTCTCTCGGCACCATCGGCGTCGTCAAGCCGGACGGCGCCGTTTACGGATCGCTGACGACGCCGGATCCGGTGACGCTGCACCAGACGCTGAACGGACTTGCGCGCGAGGGCGTGACGCATGTGGCCCTCGAAGCGTCATCGCACGGGCTCGACCAGTATCGCCTCGACGGGGTGAAGCTCGCGGCGGGGGGCTATACCAACCTCGGCCGCGATCACCTCGATTATCATCCGACCGTCGAAGCCTATTTCGCAGCCAAGCTCCGGCTGTTCTCGGATCTGCTTTCGCCGGGGCAGCCCGCCGTCATCAACGCGGACGGCGAGCGGGCGGAGGATGTCATCGCGGCCGCGCGGGCGCGTGGGCTCGCTCTATTCACAGTCGGGTTCGCAGGAGAGGCGCTCCGTCTCGTCAAGGCGGAGGCCGACGGCTTCACGCAGCGGCTTCATATCGAGCACGGCGGCCGGAGCTATGAGGTCAGACTTCCGCTGCTCGGCACCTATCAGGCGTCGAATGCGCTGGTGGCGGCCGGGCTTGCGATTTCCACCGGACAGCCCGTGGATCGAACGCTGGCGGCGCTCGAGCATCTTTCCGGCGTCAAAGGCCGTCTCGAGATCGTCGGCGAGAAGGACGGCGGGCTGCTCGTGGTCGACTATGCCCACAAGCCCGAAGCGCTCACGCAGCGCTCCGCGCCGTCAGGCCGTTCGCCTCGGGCAAGCTCATCTGCGTGTTCGGGTGCGGCGGCGATCGCGACCGGGGCAAGCGGCCGATCATGGGCGCGATCTCGGCGGCGGAGGCCGACCTCACCATCGTCACCGACGACAATCCGCGCAGCGAGAACCCGGCTGCGATCCGCGCCGAAATCCTGGCCGGCGCGCCGGGCGCGCGCGAGATCGGCGACCGGGCCGAGGCCATTGCCGTCGGGGCGTCTCTCGTGGGTGCCGGCGACGTTCTGGTTGTGGCCGGAAAGGGTCACGAAACGGGCCAGATCGTGGGCGACAGAGTGATCCCATTCTCCGATCATGACTGTCTGCGTGCAGCGCTGGGGCAAAGCTGAGATGCCGTATTGCGGTTTGAAACAGAAGAAAAAGCAGAAATGACGGCCGCGCTCTGGACGCTGGATGAACTCGTTCGCGCGACCGGCGGCAGGGTCGAGGGGCCGCTGCGCGGACCCATTACCGGCGTCTCGATCGATACGCGGAGCCTCGCGCGCGGGCGACCTGTTCGTCGCGCTCGTGGACCAGCGGGACGGCCATGAGTTCGTGCACAAGGCCTTCGAGGCCGGCGCCTCGGTGGCGCTCGTCTCGGAGACGTATGCCGCCAAGCCGGACGACGGCACGCTGCTTCGTGTTCCGGATACCTTGCGCGGGCTCGAAGACATCGGCCGGGCAGCGAGGGCGCGGCTCGCCGACGATGCGCGGGTCGATCGGCGTCACCGGCAGCGCCGGCAAGACCGGCACCAAGGAGATGCTGCGCGCGTGCCTGTCGAAGCTCGGCGCAGACGCACGCGGCCGACAAGTCATTCAACAACCATTGGGGCGTGCCGCTGACGCTGGCGCGCATGCCGGCGTCGACGCGCGTTCGGCGTGTTCGAGATCGGCATGAACCACGCGGGCGAGATCACGCCGCTGACGCGCATGGTGCGGCCGCACGTTGCAATCATCACCACGGTCGAGGCGGTACACCTGGCGCAATTCAACAGCGTCGAAGACATCGCTGCGGCGAAGGCCGAGATCTTCCTCGGCCTCGAACCGGGCGGCGTTGCCGTGCTGAACCTCGACAACGCGCATTTTGATTTTCTCGCCAAGCGCGCCGCTGCCGTGGGCGCGAAGGTCGTCTCGTTCGGCTTCGACGCGCGGGCGGACGTCCGGCCACTGCAGATCGAGCTGCAACACGAGGCGTCGGCCATCGAAGTCGAGATCGGCGGACGCAATATCGCCTATCGCGTCGCGGTGCCGGGCGCCACATCGCGCGCAACTCGCTCGCCGTCGCGGCGACCTTGAAGAGCCTCGGCGTGGACGCGGCATACGGCGCTCCAGGCCTTGACCGATCTTTCGCCGCCGCCCGGCCGGGGCGCGCGAGCCGAGCTTGCCGTCGCGGGTGGTACGGCGCCTGCTGATCGACGAAAGCTACAACGCCAATCCGGCTTCCATGCGCGCGGCGCTCGCCGTGCTGGGATCGGTGCCGCGGCAGCGCTTCCAGCGCCGTATCGCGGTCATCGGAGACATGCTGGAGCTCGGGTCCGAGGCGCCGTCGCTGCATGCCGGCCTCAAGGATGCTGTTGACGCCGCAGGGGTCGATCTGGTCTTTGCCTCGGGGGTCGAGATGGCGCACTTGTATGAAGCGCTTCCTTCCGCCCAAAAGGGCGCGTGGGCGGAAAGTTCGGGCGAGTTGCGCGATGCGCTGCTTGCCTCTGTCCGTCCGGGGGACGTGCTTATGGTGAAGGGATCGTTCGGCAGCCGCATGGGTCCGCTGGCCGAAGCGTTGCGTGCCCGGTTCGGGGCTTGAGTGCTGAAGGTGCATGGTCCGCGCCGCGGACATGCCAGGAGGGGACGGGATGCTTTACGAGCTTGCGAGTTTCGGCGACCAGATCGGCATCCTCAATGTCTTTAAATACATCACCTTCCGCACGGGCGGGGCGATCTTCACCGCGCTGCTGTTCGTCATGCTGTTCGGCCCCGGCATCATCGATCTCCTGCGCTTGAAGCAGGGCAAGGGCCAGCCGATCCGCGAGGACGGCCCGGCGTCGCATTTCTCCAAGAAGGGCACGCCCACGATGGGCGGCCTGATGATCCTCGCCAGCGTGACGTTCGCGACGCTGCTGTGGTCGGATCTCGCCAACCCTTACGTTTGGATCGTTCTTGCCGTGACGCTCGCCTATGGCGGCATCGGCTTCTACGACGACTATCTGAAGGTCACGAAGCAGCATTCCTCGGGCTTCGGCGGATGGGCCAGGTTCGGGCTCGAGATCGTCGTGGCGGCCATCGCGGCCTATATCATTATGTGGCTGTCGACGCCCGAGCTGTCGGGCAAGCTGGCGCTGCCGTTCTTCAAAACGGCGCTGGTCGATCTCGGTCTTGTGTTCGTCCTGGCGGGCGTCATCGTCATCGCGGGCGCGGGCAACTCGGTGAACCTTACGGACGGCCTGGATGGCCTTGCCATCGTGCCGGTGATGATCGCGGCGGCGACCTTCGGGCTCATCGCCTATCTCATCGGCAACTTCAAGTTCGCCACCTATCTGCAAATCCACCATGTCGCCGGCACGGGCGAGCTGGCCATCATCTGCGGCGCGCTCATCGGGGCGGGTCTCGGCTTCCTGTGGTTCAACGCGCCGCCCGCCATGATCTTCATGGGCGATACGGGCTCGCTGGCGCTGGGCGGCGCGCTCGGCACCATCGCGGTGGCGACGAAGCATGAGGTCGTGCTCGCGATCGTCGGCGGCCTGTTTGTGCTGGAGACCATGTCGGTCATCATCCAGGTGACGTCGTTCAAGCTCACGGGCAAGCGCGTGTTCCGAATGGCGCCGCTGCACCATCACTACGAGCAGAAGGGCTGGCGGGAGAGCACGGTCGTGGTGCGCTTCTGGATCATCTCGGTCATTCTGGCGCTGATCGGTCTGGCGACACTGAAGCTGCGCTAGGTGTGTCGGTATTCGACTGAGGCGATTGTCCCCCTCACCCGGGCGGCTTCGCCGCCCGACCTCTCCCCGCCATGCGGAGCATGGCTACGCCATGACGGAGAGAGGTGAAGGGACCGGCTCTCACGTCGACCTCTCCCTGGGGAGAGGTCGACGTGAGGGCGAAATGCCCGAGCGGTGGGTGAGGGGTTACGGAGCGGGAAGCAAGAAATGTCGGCTGCTTCATGATGCGCGTTACGGCCTTCAAGGACAGAACGGTAGCCGTGTTCGGCCTCGGCGCTTCGGGTACGGCGACGGCTGAAGCGCTGATTGCCGGCGGGGCCAAGGTCGCTGCCTGGGACGATGGCGAGCCGGGACGCGCAGCTGCTGCGAAGGCCGGTGTTCCGCTGGTCGATTTGCAGACCGCGGACTGGGCACAGTTTGCGGCGCTGGTACTCGCGCCCGGCGTGCCGCTGACGCATCCCGAGCCGCATTGGACGGTGAAGAAGGCGCAGGCCGCGGGAGTCGAGGTCATCGGCGATGTGGAGCTGCTGTTTCGGGAGCGCGCGCTGACGTGCCCGGAAGCGCCAGTCATCGCCATCACCGGCACCAACGGCAAATCGACGACGACGGCGCTGATCGCGCACATCCTGCGCGAGCTTGGCTGCGACGTGCAGATGGGCGGCAACATCGGCCGCGCGGTGCTGACGCTCGAGCCTCCGGCGCCGGATCGCATCTATGTGCTGGAGCTGTCGCTCGTTCCAGATCGACCTCACTCCGAGCGCTCAAGCCGACGGTCGGCGTGGTGCTGAATGTCACGCCGGACCATATCGACCGTCACGGCACGGTCGAGCACTACGCTGAGGTGAAGGAACGCCTGGCGGCGGGGTCAGAGGCGGTCGCTATCGGCATCGACGACGATTTCACGCGCGCGATGGCCGGGCGGGCCGCGCCGGCGAGCCGGCTCTACAAGTTTTCGGCCGACTAGGCGCCGGCTGCCCTCGGATGCGATGTTCTTCGCACAGGGCCAGGAACGCTTTTCGCACGGCGACTCGGGACGGGCGGCTGCGGCAGTTGAGATCGCATCGGTCTCGGGAGTTCGCTCCTTGCGTGGGCGGCACAACATTCAGAATGCTTTGGCGGCTCTGGCCGCTATCAGCGCGCTGGACGACAAGCTGGCAGGGCAAGGGAAAGGGCGAGGGCTGTTCAAGCCCGAGGCGCTTGACTCACGCCATTCGGAGCTTTCCGGGACTGCCGCACCGCATGGAAGAGATCGGCAGCCTCGGGCGCGTGCTGTTCATCAACGACAGCAAGGCCACCAACGCCGACAGCACCGACAAGGCGCTCGCCTCGTGGGAGCGCGGCATCTACTGGATCCTCGGCGGCAAGTCGAAGGACGGCGGCATCACGACGCTCGAAAGCTTTTTCCCGCGCATCGCGAAGGCGTACCTGATCGGCGCGGCGACCGACGAGTTTGCCGGTACGCTCGAGCGGGAAGGTTCCTTTCGAACGCTGCGAGACGTTGGACGCGGCGGTTGCAGCCGCGGTCAAGGATGCAGCGTCTGACACTGGTGCCGAGCCCGTCGTGCTATTGTCGCCGGCCTGCGCGTCGTACGATCAGTACAAGAACTTCGAGCTGCGCGGGGACCACTTCCGCCGCCTCGTGACGGCGCTTCCCGGCATCAAGCTCGTGGGTCATCCGTCATGAAGTTCTCGCGCGCCGACAGAAGCCGGCTCGCCGATTGGTGGTTCACGGTCGACCATGCGCTGCTCTACGCCATCCTGATCATCGTGGGCGCGGGCCTCGTTCTTTCGCTGGCAGCCAGCCCGGCGGTCGCGCATCAAGAAGGGTCTCGCGCCCTACTACTTCGTCGAGCGGCACATCCTGTTCTCTGCGCTTGGATTGGTCGTCATGCTGGCGACATCTCTGCTTGCTCCAGCGACCGTGCGCCGGCTTTCCGCCGTGCGTGCTGGCAGTGGCCATGGGCGGGCTTGTCGCGGTCTACTTCACCGGCGAGGAGCTCAACGGCGCGCGCCGCTGGCTGTCGATCGAAGGGCATTCGATCCAGCCGTCGGAGTTTGCCAAGCCGGCCTTCGTCGTCGTGTCGGCATGGCTGCTGGCGGAAGCCAAAGTCAGGCCGGACATGCCGGCGCTGGCGATCTCGATCGCGCTCTTTGTCCTCTTTGCAGTCCTGCTCGTCATTCAGCCCGACGTGGGTCAAACCCTGCTCATCAGCTGCGTCTGGGCGACCATGTTCTTCGTCTCCGGCCAGCCCATCTTCGGCGCGGCGATCATTCGGCGGCCTGGGCGCGGCCGGCATTTTCCTGGCCTATGAAATCTTTCCGCATGTGGCCGGGCGCATCGATCGCTTCTTCAATCCGCAGACCGGGCGATTTCAGCCAGGGCGACCGGGCCATGCGCTCGTTCGCCGAAGGCGGCTTCCTGGGCCGGGGCCCGGGTGAGGGCACGATCAAGACGTCGCTGCCGGACGCGCATACGGACTATATCTTCGCGGTGGTCGCCGAGGAGTATGGGGTGCTGGCGTGCCTGGTGCTCGTTGTCCCTGTTCGCGTTCGTGGTGCTGCGGGCGCTTCTGGCCGCAGTGCGCGAGCCGGAGCCAGCCTCGCGCCTCGCCATCGTCGGGCTTGGCGTCATGTTCGGGCTTCCAGGCGCTGATCAACATGGGCGTGAACGTGGGGCTCCTGCCGGCTAAGGGCATGACGTTGCCGTTTATTTCGGCAGGCGGATCGTCCATGCTGGCTATCTCGCTGACGCTGGGCATGATGCTGGCTCTGACCCGCCACCGCGCCGATCACGATCGCCTAAAAAAGCCCCGATTGACGGCCAGCCTGGATAGCCTTGGAACGAGTGAGATACGGAAGTGACGGCACGAAATCGATCGGTTCTGCTCGCCGCCGGGGGAACCGGCGGACACTTGTTTCCTGCGTTCGCGCTGGCCGAGGAGCTAGGCCGGCGCGGTATTGCCGTCGATCTGGTGACCGATATGCGCGGCGACCGCTACGGCACCGGGTTCCCGGCACGGCAGATTTACCAAGTTCCTTCGGCAACGCCGGGCTCGAAGAAGAATCCCGTCGCGCTGGCGCGCACGGGCGTGACGCTCGCACGCGGCATCATGGCGGCGCGGAAGCTGCTGCGCGATCTCAAACCGGCAGCCGTCATGGGCTTCGGCGGCTATCCGACTATTCCTCCGTTGGTGGCGGCGGGCATGCTCGGCGTTCCCTCGGCACTGCATGAGCAGAATGCCGTGCTGGGACGGGCCAATCGCCTGCTGGCGAAACGGGCCGATGCCTTGGCGTTGTCGTTTGCAAAAACCAAGCATGCTGGATGGTCTGCTCGCGGCCAAGTCACGGCTTACGGGCAATCCGGTGCGCGATGTCGTCATATCGGCTTCGGCCGTGCCTTATCCGACGCTGGCCGGTGGGGCCCGATCAGACTGCTCGTGTTCGGCGGCAGCCAGGGCGCGCGCTATTTCTCCGACGCCGTTCCGCCCGCACTGGCGGCGCTTCCGGCCGAGATCCGTCAGCGGCTTCAAGTCGTCCAGCAGGCGCGCGAAGAGGACGTGGTACGGGTCAAGGCGGCGTTGAAGGACGCCGGCATCGAGGCCGATGTGGCGCCATTCTTCAAGGATCTGCCGCAGCGGATGGCCCAGAGCCATCTCGTCATTGCGCGGGCGGGAGCCTCGTCGGTTGCCGAGCTTGCGGCTATCGGCCGCCCGTCTATTCTGGTGCCCTTGCCGCATTCTCTTGACAGTGATCAGCTTGAGAATGCAACCAATCTTGCCGAATCGGGGGCGAGTTGGTGTATCGAGCAGAAGCGTGCTTTCACCGGACCGGCTGGCAGCGTGAGATCGAACGCTTGATTTCCGGCCAGGGTGCTCTGGCGTCGGCGGCGGGGGCGGCGAAGGGCCAAGGGCGGCCTGACGCCGTCAGATAGCTTGCGGACCTGGTGGAGGAACTCACGCTCAAGTCTTGAATTCGCGACCAAGCGATTGTACGCTTCGGACTGATAGGGTCCGAAGCGATCGTGGTCTAGGTGACGCGCAGGGGAGCGCGGGTGATAAGCTTGGCGGGCATGCGGGCTCGCCGCCAGGACGGGATAAGCGAGCCGCATGGCCTTGACGGCCGGCTCGTGGGCGAAGGACAGGGACAGACAACCATGCAGATGCCCCGCGATATCGGGCCGTTCCATATCATCGGCATTGGCGGCATCGGCATGAGCGCCATCGCCGAGATCCTGCTCGCCAAAGGCTACAGCGTTCAAGGCAGCGACCAGAAGGATTCCGCCAATGTGCGGCGTCTGCGCGCCAAGGGCATTCGCGTCTTCATCGGCCATGACGGCGTGAACCTCATCGGCGCACGCCAGGTCGTCATCTCGACGGCGGTGAAGCGCAACAATCCGGAACTCGAGGCCGCGCGCGCCAAGGGCCTGCCGATCATCCGGCGCGCCGAGATGCTGGCCGAGCTCATGCGCCTCTATTCGGACCGTTTCGGTCACCGGCACGCACGGCAAGACGACCACGACCTCGATCATCAGCACTCTCTTCGAGACCGGCAATCTCGATCCGACCGTGATCACCGGCGGCATCATCAATGCCTGGGGCTCCAATGCCCGGCTCGGCAAGGGCCGGTGGATGATCGTCGAAGCCGACGAGAGCGACGGCACGTTCACGCGCCTGCCGACCGAGATCGGCGTCGTGACCAACATCGATCCGGAGCATCTCGACTATTTCCGCACGGTCGAGGCCATGCATCGCGAGTACGAAGCGTTCTACCGCAACATTCCCTTCTATGGGCTCGCCGTGACATGCATCGATCATCCGGTCGTGCGCGAGATGGTCGACCGGCTCGAGCTCAAACGCGACGGCCGCCGGCTGCTCACGTACGGCGCGAGCGAGAATGCCGATCTCATACTGCGCGCCGCCCGCACCGAAGGGCGCACCATGCTCATCGATGCCGATCTCGGCGCCCGCGTGAAGGGCGGCGCCCGCGTCCATCCGCGGCTGGCAGGTTCCGATCCCGGGCCATCACAACGCGCTCAATGCCCTGGCGGCCATCGCCGTTGCGGCCGAAGCCGGCCTCTCGGACGACGTGATCCGTTCAGGGCTCGCGTCGTTCTCGGGCGTCAAGCGCCGCTTCCAGCTTACGGGCACGTGGAACGGCATTCAGATCTATCGACGACTACGGCCATCACCCGGCCGAGATCGCGGCCGTGCTGCAGGCAGCGCGCGCGGGCGCCCGCGGGCGTGTCATCGCCGTCGTCGAGCCGCATCGCTACACGCGCGTGCGCGATCTCTTCCGCGATTTCACCACCTGCTTCACGCGCAGCCGACAACGTCATCGTCGCGCCGCATGTACACGGCCGGTGAATCATCCCATCGACGGCATCGATCAGCAGACGCTGGCCGAAGGCATCCGGGCAGCCGGTCATCCGGCCGTGGCCCTGATCGACGATCCGCGCGAGCTCGTGGGGCTCATCCGCCGCCATGGCCGCCAGGGCGACACGGTCATCCTGCTCGGCGCCGGCAACTCGACCGAGTGGGCGCATGCCCTTCCCGAATGGCTGGCTCAGGCCGAGCCGCGCCGCGCCGGGAGCGCGATGTGAGCTTTCCGGACCTCACGCCTGAGGTTAGGGAGCGGATGCCGGAGCTGCGCGGCCGTATCTCCGCCAACGTGGCGCTCAAGGACATCACGTGGTTCCGTGTCGGCGGGCCGGCGCAGCTCCTGTTCACGCCTCAGGACGAAGCCGACCTCGCTTACTTCCTCAAGAACAAGCCGCGGGAGTGGCCCACTATCGTCATCGGCCTCGGCTCGAACCTGCTGGTGCGCGATGGCGGCGTGCCCGGTGTGGTCATTCGTCTCGGACGCGGCTTTGGCGAGATCAAAACCGAACCAGGGCATCGTCTCAGGGTTGGAACTGTGGTTCCCGACGTCAAGGTCGCGCGAGCCGCAGCCGATGCCGGTATCGCAGGCTTGCTTTCTATCGCGGCATTCCGGGCTCCATCGGCGGCGCGTTGCGCATGAATGCCGGCGCGCACGGGCAGCGAGACCAAGGATGTGCTGCGTCGACGCGCGCGCCGTGGACCGCGACGGCAACGTCCACGTGCTGTCGCTCGCCGACATGGGCTTCACCTATCGCCACTGCGGCGTGCCAGACGACTGGATCTTCACCGAGGCGCTCTTCGAAGGCACGGCCGGAGATCCGGCGGAAATCCTGAAAGCGATGGACGAAGTGGCCGAATACCGCGAGCAGAACCAGCCGATCAAGGATCGCACCGGCGGCTCGACGTTCAAGAACCCGCCCGGGCATAGCGCCTGGAAGCTGGTCGATGCGGCCGGATGCCGTGGCTTCCGTGTCGGCGGGGCGAAGGTCTCGGACATGCACTGCAACTTCCTCATCAACGATCAGGGCGCTTCGGCCGAGGATGTCGAACGGCTGGGTGAAACCGTGCGCGCGCGCGTGAAGGCCGCGTCGGGCGTGACGCTCGAGTGGGAAATCATCCGCCTCGGGCTGCCGCAGGAGGGACGTCCCACCGGCGAGGCGCTGGCAGGAGCTGGCGCATGAGTGGTCTCGGAATGCCGCCGCCGCGCACATTCGGGCACGTGGCCGTGCTCATGGGCGGGCTTTCAGCCGAGAGGTCCATCAGCCTCAAGTCGGGCACCGCCGTTGCCGACGCGCTCGAGAGCGAGGGCTACCGCGTCACCCGCATCGATGTGGGCCATGACGTGGCGCGCCGCCTCGATGAGGTGAAGCCCGAGGCCTGTTTCAACGCGCTGCACGGAAAGTACGGCGAGGACGGCTGCATCCAGGGCATCCTCGAAACCATGGCGATCCCCTATACGCACTCGGGCGTGCTTTCGTCGGCGCTGGCGATGCACAAGGAGCGCGCCAAGGCCGTGATGAAGGCGGCAGGTGTTCCGGTCGCGGAGGCGAAGCTCGTGACGCGGCGTGAGGCAGCGGCCACCGACCCGCTGCCGCGTCCCTATGTCGTGAAGCCGGTCGACGAAGGATCGAGTGTTGGCGTCGTGATCGTCCGTCCCGGCGGCAACGGTCACGCCCAGGCCATCCTCGAAGGCGGGCCCGAAGACCAAATCGTCATGGCGGAGCGGTTCATCGCCGGACGCGAGCTGACCTGCGCCGTGATCGGCAACTTTGTCACCGACGTGATCGAGATCGTGCCGCGCGGCGGGCTCGCCTTCTACGATTTCGAGGCGAAATACGCGCCCGGCGGCTCCGAGCACGAGCTGCCGGCCAAGATTTTACCAGATGTTAACCAATTGATCCGGAAATACACCCTGGCGGCTCACGACTTCGCTCGGGTGCCGTGGCGTGTCGCGTGCGGACTTCCGCTTCGACGATACGCCGGGCGGAACGGGCGAGCTGATTTGTCTTGAGGTCAACACGCAGCCCGGCATGACAGGGACCTCTCTCGTTCCGGAGCTGGCACAGTACGCGGGATGGCGCTTCGGCGATCTCGTGCGATGGATTATCGAGGACGCGAGTTGTTCGAGGTAGGACAAAAACCGATCTCAAACTGGCAGGCGCCCATCGCGTCGCTGCTCTCCCTCCCTTACGACCGAATTCGCCGCCGCATCCATGGTGACATCCAAGAGCAAAATTCGCTCGCGGATCAGGGCTTGCCGCCTGTCGCGGTGTCAGGAAGCAGGCGCGGGCCGCGCGCCGCGCGCTGGCGGCTGCGGGCGGGCCTGGCGCTGACGGCGATTGTCGCTGCCTTCGGGCTCAGTGCGCTCGGTCTCTCCACGGAGCAGGGTCGAGCAATGAGGCAGCGGCTCGCAGTCGTTGCCGACGCGGACGCGGTTGCGGCGGGGCTCGGCTTCGGCATCGATCAGGTCACGCTCAGCGGGCACAAGTTCACATTCGATCGCGACGTTTTCGATGTGCTCGATCTCGCCAACGCGCGCTCCTACGCAAGTTTCGATGCCAAGGCCGCCAAGGATCGCATCGAGCGGCTGCCCTGGGTTTCGACCGCCGAGCTGACACGCGTCTATCCCGACCGTCTCGACATTCGCATCCGCGAGCGCGCGCCCTACGCGGTATGGGCTCGCGGCGAACAGACCTACCTCATCGATGTCACCGGCCGTGTTCTCTCGGCGGTGAGCGGCGCCTTGCCTCCGAACCTGCCGCGCCTTGCTGGCGAAGGGGCCGCCGCCGAAGCCGGAGAATTTCTGGCCCTCTTGGATCGTTATCCCAGCATCCATACGCGTTTTGAATCGGCGACAAGGGTGGGAGAGCGACGCTGGACGTTGAAACTGGCCGGAAGGGTCACGCTCGAGCTGCCGGCCGACGGGGAAGCCCAGGTGCTCGAAAGCATGACGCGGGATGCAGCGCTCGTACGCGTGGTCGAGCGCGGCAACGCCACGCTCGATTTCCGTGCTCCTGGCCGCATAGCCGTGCGCAAGACAGCCGATCCGGCGGTGCAAGAGACCAGGCCGGAGCCTCGGTCATGATTCGCATCGGGGAGATCTAGCGATGCGGCAGAAGGGCTGGATCGGCAGCACGCCGAAGCACATCACCGGCGTTCTCGATATCGGGACGAGCAAGATCGTATGCCTGATCGCGGCGATGGACACGGCACCGCGACTGCCGCTGCCGGGCGCGGGTCCTGGCCTGCGCGTCATCGGTGTGGGGCACCAGAAATCGCGCGGGGTCAAAGGCGGGGTCATCACCGATCTCGACGAAGCCGAGCAAGCGACGCGGGCCGCGATCGCCCAGGCCGAGCGCATGGCCGGCGTCATGCTGGACAGCGTGCATGTGTCCGTGACCTGCGGCCGTCTCAAATCACATAATTTCACGGCGACGACGGACGTCGAAAGCGGCGTCGTGAGCGACGACGATATCCGCCGCGTCTTCGCAGCGGGTCAGAGCTACGCCGAGCGCGAAGGACGGATGCTTCTGCATCTCAACGAGGTGGGGCTGCGTCTCGACGGAACTCCCGGCGCACAAGATCCGCGGGGCATGGCGGCGCGCAAGCTGTCGGCGGACCTGCATGCCGTCACCGCGGACGAGGCTCCGCTGCGCAATCTGCTGCTCGTCATCGAGCGCTGCTACCTCTCGGCCCGCAGCCTTTGCCCGGCGCCCTATGCGAGCGCGCTTGCTGCCACCAGCGAAGAGGAGCGCCGGCTCGGCGTGATCGGCGTCGACATCGGCGGCGGAACGACGACGCTGTCGATGTTTGCCGAGGGCCGCTTCCTCTATGCCCATACCGCCCCCTGGGGCGGCAATCACGTCACGTTCGACATCGCGCGCTCGTTGCATACACCGCTCGTGGAAGCCGAGCGAATTAAAGCGCTTTATGGCACAGTGGTCAGTGCCCAATCGGATGAGCACGACACGTTCTCTTATCCTGCCGCAGGGGAGGAGGAGGGTGCAGTGCGTCACATGACGCGTGCGGAGCTGGCCGAGATCATCCGGCCTCGGCTGCGCGTCATGACCGATCATATCCGTGAGGGCATCGAGTCCTGCGAGTTTGCGAGCTTCGCCAACAGGTGCATCGTTCTCACCGGCGGCGCGAGCGAGCTGACAGGGATCGCTGATTTTGTAGCCAACGAGTTGGGGCGGCCCGTCCGGGTCGGCCATCCGCAGGCCATCTCGGGTCTTCCGCCGGTCTTCTCGAGCCCGGCATTCTCGGCGGCCGCGGGTTTGCTTCTAGCTGCAACGCCGGAAGCAGCAGGACGTGTGACGTACACGGAGCGTACGCCGGCTTCGCAATCCTATCTGAAGCAGGTTGGGACCTGGCTGCGGGAGGGGTTCTGAGCCGACCAGTGTAAAGGGTGCGGATAGAAGTCAGCTTGCCGCGAGCTTCGTGTCGTATCGGTCAGGCTCGTGCAGCACGGGGTCAAGATGAGCATCAAAGGCCATTTGGCGAAGCTCTCGGATCTGAAGCCGAAGATCACAGTGATCGGTGTCGGCGGAGCCGGCTGCAACGCCGTCAACAACATGATCACCTCGGGGCTCGACGGTGTCGACTTCGTGGTCGCGAATACCGATGCCCAGGCGCTTGCCTCGGCGACCGCCGAACACCGGTTGCAGCTTGGCGCCAAGCTGACCGAAGGTCTCGGCGCCGGTTCACGGCCTGAAATCGGCGAAGCCGCCGCCGAGGAGGCCGTCGAGGATATCCGGCTGCAGATCGAAGGCTCGCATATGGTGTTCATCGCCGCGGGCATGGGCGGTGGAACCGGAACGGGCGCCGCCGCCGTAATCGCGCGCACCGCCAAAGAGCTCGGAATTCTCACCGTCGCCGTCGTCACCAAGCCCTTCCTGTTCGAGGGCGCGCGGCGCATGCGCATCGCAGAGATCGGCGTCGCCGAGCTGCGCCACTACGTCGATACGCTGATCGTCATTCCCAATCAGAACCTGTTCCGCATCGCCAGCGAGAAGACGACCTTCTCGGAAGCGTTCTCGATGGCGGACCAGGTGCTCTATTCCGGCGTGGCCTGCATCGTCGACCTGATCATCAAGGAAGGCCTGATCAATCTCGATTTCGCCGACGTGCGCACGGTCATGAGCGGAATGGGCTCGGCCATGATGGGCACGGGCGAGGCCTCGGGAGATCGCCGGGCCACGCTTGCGGCCGAGGAAGCCATTTCCAATCCGCTGCTCGACGACGTCTCGCTCAAGGGAGCGAAGGGTCTGCTTCTGTCGATCACGGGCGGCAAAAACCTGACACTTTACGAGGTCGACGAGGCTGCGAGCCGCGTGCGGCAGGAAGTCGATCCCGATGCCAACATCATCGTCGGCGCGACCTTCGACGAAAAGCTTTCCGATAAGGTGAGAGTTTCGATCGTGGCCTCCGGTCTCGCGCGAGTTGGTGAGATCGATAGGCAGATTCCGGCGTCTCCCGAGTCCTGGGCCAGGGGCATGAAATCCGCCTCTTCGGCGGCCGGCGCGGCATCCCCGCCCCCTATCATGCAGCCCCAGGCCGCGCCGACGCGGCCACGGGCGCCTTCCGTGCAAAACACCGTTTCTGATCAGCAGGCGAACGCAGCACAAGAGCGCGCCAACGCGTCACCCGACATGCAGCGCCGCCTGGTCGAGGCTCTGCAGAATGCATCGACGCAGGGGCCGGCGTCAGGAGCTTCAGGTTTCGGACGCCCGTTGCGCGAGGATGCTGCCCGGACCAGGGCCCGGGGAAGCTGGCAGGGCCCTGGCAACGTCACCATCGAAGACGGACCGCCGCAACTTTCGGTTGGCCACATGCCTCCGCCACTGCCCGAATCTCGCCGCGAGCATGCGGGCGAGCAGGAGGGGTTCTCGCCGGCGCCGCCGGCCGAGGTTCGGCGCCCGCGGCGAATGCCTGAAATCGGCGAATTTCCACCTGTCGGGCAGCGCGCTTACCGCGCTATGGAGCCGGCACCGAGAGAGCCGCGCGCTCATGACGACGGCGGCGTGTCGTGGGATCATCACGAAGAACCGCGGCGACTTACGCTGTTCGAGCGACTCGCTGGGCGGGTTCTGCCGACAAGTGATTCGCCGCGTAGAAAGCAAGCCCGTCCCGCTCCCCATCCACAGGAGGACTACTCCGAATACGGAGAGCAATCCGAGGCGTATGCGGACGAGTATGAGGCTGACGCAGAATTTGATGCCCAACCACCTGAATTTCCAGGTGTTTTCAATCGGCGACGGAAGTAGTTTCGGTGCCCGATTTCGGCCTCGGAATGAGGCCGCTGAGCGCCGGAGGCGGCAGTAACACGCCGTAAGAAAGCGTGATTTGTGCCACATCGAGACGGCGGCTATCGTTTCTTAATAAAGACCGGTTCGCACTACACCCGATGTCCTTCCGGTTCCGAGATGGTCACGTAGAGCCATCTAGACCGGCCTCGCAAGAGGGAGACACTTAAAGGGAGTTAGGCGGACGGGCTTTTGGGGGTGGCGGGCTTTCCATGGGGATGGAAGCCAACGCCAGAAGGCATCGAGGGACGGCGCAGCATGTCGAATCGCTTCATCGGCGCGCGACAGACGACGATTGCTCACGAAGTCGAAATCCAGGGCACGGGGGTCCACAGCGGAGCACCAGTTTCGGTGATCCTGCATCCAGCAGAAGCTGATACTGGTCTCCGTTTTTGTGTTAGCAAGCGTGGCCGTGTGACGGCCGAAATCCCCGCCAAAGTCTGCAACGTCAAGAACCTCACGCTCTGCACGGTCATCGGCAATGACGAGGGCGTCACCGTCGGAACGGTGGAACATCTCCTCGCCGCGCTTCGCGGCCTCTCTGTCGACAACTGCATCATCGAGATCGACAGCAAAGAAGTCCCCATCATGGACGGCAGCTCGGCGCAGTTCGTCGAGGCCATCGACGAAGCCGGCATCCGCGAATTGTCCGCGCCGCGCAAATATCCTCAAGGTTTTGAAGCCGATCCGCGTCGAGGAAGGCGAGTGCTGGGGCGAGCTCACGCCGCACTCCGGCTTCCATCTCGATGTCGAGATCGATTTCCCCACGCCGCTCATCGGCCGCCAGCGCCTTGCCTTCGAAATGAGCCCCGGCGTATTCCGCAACGAACTGGCTCATGCTCGCACCTTCGGTTTCATGAGCGACGTGGAGCGCCTTTGGAAGGCCGGTCTGGCCCTCGGCGCGAACCTCACCAACACTGTCGCCATTGGCGACGACCGGGTCATGAACCGCGAAGGTCTGCGCGACCCGCTCGAATTCGTCCGGCACAAGATGCTGGATGCTGTTGGCGATCTCAGCTTGTCCGGTCATCCGATCCTCGGTGCCTATCGCTCGGTGCGTGGTGGTCATCGCCTCAACTCCTACGTGCTCAAGGCTCTGCTTGAGGACACGTCGGCTTGGGCGATCGTTCAGGCGCCTCGCGTTCGCTCCACGCGCTCGATCGGCTTCGAGCGCTCGGCGATCGCCGCGGCAGGCGAGTAACCCTTCATCTGTGCTGTGAGCTGCGGTTACGAGGACGCTTCGTCCAACGGTGCCGGTGTGTGGCCGGGTCGTGTAACGCTCTGTTTCAGCATATGAAACTTGTGTCGTTTGGGCTGACTGCAGGGCGCCCTGGCCCTACATCAACCACATTTCCGCACCATGATATTTCGCAGGGGCAGACTGTCGACATCGCTTTGGACGTTCGCGCTGCTGTGCTATGAGGCAGCAAGGGGTCGTCCGGTTGCTGAATAGGCTTCAGCCGCAAACTGGCGAGGCACGGCGGGTGGGAGTAGGGCTTTTCATGCGCAAGACGCCGACTTGGGCCGCGATTGTCGTCTCGTTGATCGTTGGCTGCACGCTTGCCGGCTGTGCGTCGTCCGACTCGGCCGCCATCCTCAACAGCGATCCGCCCGAGAAAATGTACGCCGACGCGGATGCCCTCATGACCAAGGGCAAGTTCGATCAGGCGGCGGCAAAATACGAAGATCTCGACCGGTCGCATCCCTATTCGGCTGAAGCGCGGCGCTCCATCGTTCTCGCCGCCTACGCCTATTACAAGTCGGGCAAGATGCCGGAGGCGATCGCCTCGGCCGAGCGCTACACCGTCATGCATCCCGGCACCAAGGACGCGCCGTTCGCCCATCACATCATCGCGTCGGCTTACTTCGACGACGTCAAGCTGGCCAACCGCGATCAGACGGCGACGCGCAAGGCGCTCGAGCAGCTTAAAATTCTCAAGACGCGCTATCCCGACAGCAAGTATGCCCAGGACGCGGACAACCGCATCCGCATTGCCGAGGACCTGCTCGCGGCCTCCGAAATGGAGGTCGGGCGCTTCTACCTCAACAAGAAGAACTACGTCGCGGCGATCAACCGCTTCAAGGTCGTGGTCTCGGACTACCAGACGACGGCGCACGTCGAGGAGGCGCTGATGCGCTTGACCGAGTGCTACATGGCGCTCGGCGTACGCAACGAGGCGCAGACCGCTGTCGCAGTTCTCGGGCACAACTTCCCCGAGTCGCGCTGGTACAAGGACGCCTACGCTCTGCTCAAGTCCGACGGCCTTTCGCCGGCGCAGGACGGCGAGTCGTGGATCGCGAAGGCGTGGAAGTCGGTGCCGAAGCTGTCGCTCGGCGGGCCGCCTGACGTTAACCCTTTGCGTTCCTACTCTCATCGCATGCTTGTTCTCGGTTGGCGCGTGGGCGTTTGCGTAGCCATGGTCATGTCCGTGGCTCTGGAGTAGCGTCCTCATCAATTGAGGCCGCTTGGACGCCCGGCCTCGTTCGGAACGGAGTTGCGCGGCTTGGCGAGGACGGCAGCTAAGAAGGACTTCGGCCGCAGTGCGGTCGAGGCGCTTGACGACGCGCAGGCGGCAGCGGAGCTCGAGCGCCTCGCGGGCGAGATCGCTCATCATGACAGCCTCTATTACCAATCGGACGCCCCGGAGATCTCGGACGCCGACTACGACGCCCTGAGGCGCCGCAACGATGCCATCGAGGCGCGCTTCCCGGATCTCGTGCGCGCCGACAGCCCGTCGCGGCGCGTGGGCGCGGCGCCCACCGAGGGTTTCGGAAAGGTGCGCCATCGCGTGCCGATGCTGTCGCTCGGCAACGCGTTTTCCGATGAGGATGTGGAAGAGTTCTCCCTGCGCGTGCGGCGCTTCCTCGGCATCGATGCCGACGAGGCGCTGGCGATAACAGCCGAGCCGAAGATCGACGGCCTCTCGATCTCGATCCGCTACGAGGAGGGCGCGTTTGTCGGCGCAGCGACGCGCGGCGATGGCTCCGAAGGCGAGAACGTTACCGAGAACGTGCGGACGATCTCGGAGGTCCCGAAGAAGCTGCATGGGCGCCATGTGCCCGAGGTGTTCGAGGTGCGCGGCGAGATCTATATGCGGCACGCCGATTTTCGCGACCATCAACGAGCAGCAGGCGGCAGCTGGCGGCAAGATCTTCGCCAACCCGCGCAACGCGGCTGCCGGTTCGCTGCGCCAGCTCGATGCCAAAATCACCGCCACGCGGCCGCTGCGCTTCTTCGCCTATGCCTGGGGCGAGGTCTCGGCGCTGCCTTCGGACACGTCAAGCGGGCATCGTCGCGGCGTTGAAGACCTGGGGCTTTCCGGTCAATCCGCTGATGACGCGTGTGCGAGACGACGCAGGAGCTGCATCGATTTCTATCGCGACATCGGCGAGCGTCGCGCCTTGCTCGGCTACGATATCGACGGCGTCGTCTACAAGGTGAACCGGCTCGATCTGCAGGAGCGCCTCGGCTTCGTCTCGCGCTCGCCGCGCTGGGCCATTGCGCACAAGTTTCCGGCCGAGCAGGCGACAACGGTCCTGCGCGATATCGAGATCCAGGTCGGCCGCACGGGCGCGCTGACGCCGGTCGCCAAGCTCGAGCCCGTTACGGTCGGCGGCGTGGTCGTTTCCAACGCCACGCTGCACAACGAGGACGAGATCGCGCGCAAGGATGTCCGCATCGGCGACACCGTCGTCGTGCAGCGCGCAGGCGACGTCATTCCGCAGATCGTGAGCGTCGTGCTGGACAAGCGGCCGGATTCCGCGGAGCCGTTTGTTTTTCCGCATCTCTGCCCCGTGTGCAGAGCCATGCCGTGCGCGAGACGGACGAGGACCACAGGCGCGGCCGACGTCGTGCGGCGCTGCACGGGCGGGCTCATTTGTCCGGCGCAGGCGAAAGAGCGCCTGAAGCATTTCGTGTCGCGGCTCGCGTTCGATATCGAAGGGCTCGGCGACGAGAAGATCGAGCTCTTCTTCGACGAGGACATGATCCGCCAGCCGGCTGATATTTTCACGCTGGAAGAGCGCGACAAGGCCTCGCTGAAGCGGCTCAAGGACCGCAAGGGCATGGGGGCCAAGTCGGTCGAGAAGCTGTTCCGCGCCATCGACGCCCGGCGCAGCATCGGCCTCGAGCGCTTCATCTTCGCGCTCGGCATCCGCCATGTGGGCGAGACGACCGCCAAGGACCTGGCGCGCGCCTTCGTCACTATCGAGGCTTTCCGGGCCGCTGTGGAAGCTGCCGTGATCGGGGGCAAGGAAAGCGAAGCCTATCGCGAAATCGACGACATCGAGGGCATCGGCGAGACCGTGGTCGACGCGCTGGTCGATTTCTTCTCCGAGCCTCACAACGTGAAGGCCGTGGGGGATCTTCTCGCCCACGTCACGGTGACACCGTTCGAGCGGGCGCAAGCCACGAACTCGCCGGTCACCGGCAAGACCGTCGTGTTCACCGGATCTATGGAACGGCTCAGCCGCAACGAGGCCAAGGCCCAGGCCGAGCGTCTTGGCGCCAAGGTCGCGGGCTCGGTGTCGAAGAAGACGGATTATGTGGTGGCGGGCGCGGACGCCGGCTCTAAGCTCAAGGCGGCGCGAGAACTCGGAGTGACTGTGCTGACCGAGGACGAGTGGCTCGCGCTCATCGGCTAGACCATGATCGCTTCGGACTTTTCCTGCGCTCCGATTTACGCCGCGCCGGATAGGAGGCGCATGCCGGAGGCATGTCTTCGATTCACTATGCCGGAGGCATGTCTGCGACATGACACGATCGGAGCGACTGGGGTCCGAAGCGTGAATCCTCGGTCTCATCAGGGATGCGCGGTCCTCACTTCCGCTTGCGATACCAGGAGTTATAGGGCCACGGCACGTCGGCGAGATCGACCATGTAGGTCGGGCTCTTGTTCGCTGGAGCGGTCGGCATGAAGGCGTTGCGCCGCGGCTTCGAGGAGAGCCGCATCGGCGGCCGCTTCGACGCCATCTTGTCGGATGATTTGCTCGGCTGAGGATCGGGTAGAGCGGACGTTTCCTCTCTCGATGCGAGCACTTCGGCTTCCGGGACGCTCTGCAGAGATGACGATCTCTGCTTGGCGTCTTTCAGAAGCTTGAGGGCTTCGTCCTTGGCGCGCTGCTCACCGGCCAGGGCACCGCGTGAGTTCGCGACTTCCGCTTCCGCTGCGGCCCGAGCGGCTTTCTCATCTCTCAGCGCAGCTTCGGTGGTGGCGCGGTCCTTGCGCTCGGCTTCGAGGGCACGGCGCGCCATCTCGGCGGCTTGCTCGGCGCCGCGCTTTTCGCCTTTTATCTTGGCGAGTTCCTCCCGGAGCAGAACGAGGTTCTGCTCGTCGCGTGTCGCAGACGCGCTTACGCCGGTCGACGGTCCGGTGCCGTAGCCGTCCGTCCACCACCAGCCGCCAATGATCGCAAGCGCCATCGCGGCGGCGAGGGCGCCGAAACGGCGGCGGCTTTTGTCGCCGGTGTCGAGGTCGACAGCCTTCGGCTGCGGACCAAGAAGGCCCTTGACCGGATTATAGGTGCCGAAATTCCATATGTGGCCCTGCGGATCGCGGCACGAATAGCCGCGACGTCCGAAGCCATCGCTTTTGATTTCGAGCACGATTTCTGCGCCCAAGTTCTTTGCCCGCGCATAATGGGCGTCGGCTGCTTCGACGACGACATAGCAGCTTTGCGTTTCGACGCCGCCAACTTCGTCCGGCTGGCGCATCAGCTTGTCGAGATCGGTATCGCGAACCGCGCCCAGCATGATCATGCCGGTGCCATAGGTCATTTGCGCATAAATGACATTGCCGTCCGCATCGCTGACGGCGACCTGTTTCTCAAAACCAAAAGCCTCTTCCAGCCATTTGATGGCCGCCATCAAATCGCGATAGCGCATCAATGGAAGAAGAGTTGGTGCGGGCAGTTGGCTGCTCGCAGTCATGGTTGGCTCCGATTTTTCAGCCTGCTGCGATTAAGTTCCGGCAGCCGACGACAATTGCTGCACCGAAAGGCGCAGGCATTGGAATTTCTATCGAAACTTGGAACCTGAACCGCTGCGCTGGGCCGCGTGCGGATCACGAATCATGTGCGTCTAATCTAGTAGAGTTCGCCCATAACGTGCTCGGGAAAATCGACAAAAGCAGATCGAAAAATGGGCGACGGCGCAAGTTCGTGATTCATTTGCAACAGCAAAAGGCTAATGCAAATGCAAGTGTTAATTATCTATTGATAAACTCAGGGCGATTAAATCGGCGCAGTCGCCGTTTCCAGCCAGGTTTTATAGTCCGGCCCCATTTCCGGCCCGATCAATTCGCGAACCCGCGCGTGATAGCTATTGATCCAGGCAATCTCGTCTTTGGTCAGCAACTCTTTGGCGATCAGGCGGCGATCAATGGGGACGAGCGTCAGAGTTTCAAAGGCCATCATTTCGCGGTCGCCGCCTTCCGGCTTTTCGGCCGGTGTAACGAGGACGAGATTTTCGATGCGAATGCCGTAGGCGCCTTCTTTGTAATAGCCGGGCTCGTTGGAGATGATCATGCCGGGCTCGAGCGTGGCCATGCCGGCGCGGGAAATGGATTGGGGTCCCTCGTGAACCGAGAGATAGGCGCCGACGCCGTGACCGGTGCCGTGGTCGTAGTCGAGGCCGTAATCCCAAAGCGCGCGGCGGGCATAGGGATCGAGATCAATGCCGCGCGTGCCCTTCGGGAAGCGCGCCGTGGCGATGGCGATATGGCCTTTCAAAACCAGCGTGAAGTGCTCGCGCATCTTGGCGCTCGGCGTGCCGATGGCAACGGTGCGCGTGATGTCGGTCGTGCCATCGAGATACTGGGCGCCGGAATCGAGCAGGAATAGCTCGCCCTGCTTCAGTTTGCGATTGGTGGCTTCGGTGACGCGATAATGGACGATGGCGCCGTTGGGGCCGCTGCCGGAGATGGTGTCGAACGAAATCTCCTTGAGCTGCTGCGTGGCGGCGCGGGCCGCTTCCAATTCGCGTACGGCGGTGATCTCGTCGACGGTGCCTTCGGTCACCGCGCGGTCGAGCCAGGCGAGAAAACGCGAGACGGCAGCGCCATCGCGCACATGCGCCGCGCGCGAGCCCTTGATCTCCGCGGTGTTCTTGATCGCCTTCAGGGGAATGCACGGATCGCCGCCGTTGACGGCCGATTTTCCGAGGGCTTTGGCGATACCCCACGACGTGCGCTCGGGATCAAGCCGCACGCGGGCTTTTGCCTTGCGCAGGGCTGCCAGCCGCGCCTTCAGAGCGCCAGGTGGGGCAATCTTTACGTGCCCGTCGAGATGAGCTTTCGCTTCGCGTGTCAGCTTGGCTTCGGCGATGAAGAGCTCTGGTTTTCCTTTCGCCGGGACGACGGCAAAGCAAAGCGCGACCGGGTTGTGAGCGACGTCGTGGCCGCGGATGTTGAACAGCCAGCATATGGAATTGGGCTGCGTCAGGACCACGGTGTCGTGGCCCGCCTCATCGAGTGATTTCTGCACAGCCGCAATCTTGGTTTCGATCGAGCGGCCGGCGTACTTCATCGGATGCGGGACGACGGGGGCCATCGGCGCAGCAGGGCGTTCGCTGCCCCAGGCTCGGTCGACGAGATTGCGCGCCGTCGGTTTCAATGTGAGGCCGGCGGGGGCGAGTGCCGCCTCCAGCCTTCCGATCTCGGCAACGGTGTGGAGCTGCGGATCGAAGCCGATGACATCGCCGCGCTTGAGCTTGCTCGTGAGCCATTCCTTCAGGGCCGTCCGCGCGATGCCGGGAAAATCGAAGATGTCGGCGTCGCATTCGGCGCGTGCCTGGACGGTATAGCGGCCGTCGACAAACAGACCAGCATGGCGCTTGGCAACGACTGCGAGGCCGGCGCTGCCGGAGAAGCCCGTCAGCCATTTGAGCCGCTCGGCGGACGGGGCGACGTATTCGCCCTGATGCTCGTCGCCGCGCGGCACGAGCACGGCGGCCAGGCTTTCGTCGGCGAGCAGCGCGCGCAAGCGCTTGATGCGGTCCGGAACGGCTGCGGGGTCCGACGAGACGGTGAAAGTCTGGAACATGCTGTGCGTCCTTGGCGGTGCCGTGTCAGGTGCGGCTGTGCAGGCGTTTCAAGCTAGCGCCCGTTTCACCAGCGTCAACGCCGACCAGCCGTCGTGGCGGCGGTGGTCGACAATGGCAAAGCCCTGGGCGCGATAGGCGGCGATGACAGCCGGCGCCTCGCGCGTGAGCAGGCCCGACAGAACCACGATGCCGCCCTTCCCCGCACTGCGGCGGACATCCGGGGAAAGCATGATCAGGGGCTTGGCCAGAATGTTGGCGATGATCAAGTCGAAGGGGGCGCGGCGGCGGATTTCAGGATCGTCGACGCCATCGCCGCAGACGAACTCGATGTGGTTTCCGGCGCGGTTGGCCGTGGCATTCTCGCGGGCTACGACGATCGACTGGGCGTCGATGTCGACGCCGGCGATCCTGGCCTTGGGCCAAGTGCGGGCGGCGGCGATGGCGAGGATGCCCGAGCCGCAGCCGAGATCGAGGATGTTGTGGAACGGGCCGCGGGCCGCCAGCCGCTCGATGGCGAGGAGGCAGCCGTATGTCGTCGCGTGGTGCGCCGTGCCGAAGGCCTCGCCCGCCTCGATCAAGATGGCGTTCGGTCCCTGCGGGATGCGGCTTCGGTCGTGACTGCCGTGGACGGTGAAGCGCTGAGCGCGCACCGGGGGCAAGGCCGCCTGCGAAATCGCGACCCAGTTGAGATCCGGCACGGCCGCCGATTTAAAAGTCGGGATCGACGTCCCAAGCAGAGCCTCGAGCTCGCGCGTGAGAGTTTCCGGGTCCGGAATTTCGGTGAAGAAGGCTTCGACGCGCCACACGGGAGGCGCGTCGGGGCCCTTCCGTTCCTCGAATACGGATAGAGCTTCGGGCGGGGGCTCGATCAGGTCCTGCAGCGCGCCGGCAACGGACATGGCGAGGCTGCGCTCGGCTGTGTCGAGGGTGAGCTTCGTTGATGTCATCGTCGGCATAAGCTCGCGTTCTATGCGGCTGACGCGAGCCGGCACAGGTGATTGATGGATGGCGGAAGGCCTAATGGGTGAACCTTACCACGCCGCTAAACCGCGGCAGTGGTCAATGTGGTCGGCGCGTCGCCGGGGGCGCCCTCGTACTCCTGGCCTTCACCAGTGCTGCGGATGTCGGGCAGATTGTCCAGGAAGACGTCCCATTTGGCGTCGAGGTGCTGGGCGGCCTGAACTGGCGGAATGGTGGTGAGGCTCCCATCGGGCCCCTCCACTACCAAGCCGTCGGCGATCAGGCGACCCAGGGCGTCCTCGAGGTCGAAGTCCACGCTTATGCCGAAGCTTGTCGTCAGGTACTGCTCGATCGCGGCATCGATGGCCGGCAGGTCGGACCGCTTGGCCTGTTCCTTTGCCAGCACGCTATAGAGCAGGATCTCCTCCTTGATGTCTTCCTCGGCGGCGCGGTCAGCGAGCTTGATCAGGACGCCGCGATTGTCGGCCATGGCATGGAAATAGAGGTTCTGCGCCATCACGACCATGTAGCGCTGCTTCTGGTTCATGAAGTTCACGGCCTGGCGGAAGGCGATGCCGCCGAGGCCGACAGCGGCGCCGAGAGCCACTATTGGGTTCGACGCCGGCAACCGCGATCTTGCCGGCGGCGCCGAAGACGCCCATGCCGAGGCCGCCGCCCGCCGTAACTCCCAGCCGCAGCTTGTCGAAGAGGCGGAACCTCACGCTGCGTGTTCGGGAACACCATCTCGAGGTCGCTGCGCGGGATGTTCTTGAACAGCTTCATGTAGATGTTGTCCTCGTTCACGGCGGGCGGGAACAGGCGACCGCATGCGCGTGACGAGCTTCTCGGCCTCGCGCCGGGAGAGCTTCTGCTCCTGCATCATCTCCTGGACGCGCGCGTCGAAGCCGGCTTCAGCTTGAACAGCAGGAACAGGCGCTGGAAGATCGGAACGTCGAACTGCTCTTGCGCATGAACTTGCGCAGCGGCGGCGCTGGTCGCGCCGGCTGGAGGCGCCACGATAATAGATCAGCACTTCCTCGAAGGCGTTGAAGTCCACCTGCAGGTCGAGGCCGTAATGCGGATTCCTTGCGTCAGGATCATCGCGACGTCCTTGTGATCGATGCGGACGTAGTTCGCCTGGTTGAGGATGCTCTCGATGCCGCTCACGACGCGCTTTTGCATCAGTGGCGCGCTCGTCGGCCGTGAAGGCGCGCGTCATCAAGCAGGTCGCTGTCGGGGCTGAACGGCTCGTAGGCCTGCAACAGCTCCATCAGCGGCGCGTTGTGCTGCTGGCGGCGCCAATAGTCGAGGTAGCGGAAAAAGCGGCGTGCGGCCTTGGCTTCGCGCGCCGGCCAGGCATGGGGCAATGTCAGGCGGTCGATCAGCGCGAACGGGTGACGGGGATGAAGCGCTCGCGGGTGCGGGCAGCGTCCGGCTTCACCACATCGAGGTTGATCGTTACGGCCGCCACGTTGGGCTCGGACGTCACGGACGGAAGGGGAAGCGGTGCCATTACGTCAGCAGCCGACATCTTGAGCCTCCTCCATGCAAATACCCTACCCTACGCGACCAAACTACAGGTTCACCGCCGGACACTAGTGTCCCCCCTTCCGAAGTTCGCTGGAGTTCGCCGCGGGTTCGGGAGCGAACTTCGGAAGCGTAAGGGACACTAAAATCATAGACTTACTAGTGTGATTCAGATCGAGAAATTCGCTCGGCACCTTGCCTCGAACGATGGCGAATTTCTCGATCATCACACTAGAGCGTGGCCAGCTTCGATGGAAGCCGTGTGACATGCCTCGTTTTGACCGTGGATCACGGTGGTTTGGCGGCAGCGACCCTATGCTCTCGAACCCTGGCGAGGAGCTATAGCGACGGCTTGGTTCAGTATTTTGACGAAGCCAGCTCAGGACCTAGCATCGGCCCGATGGTCTGTTAGGCCCGGTGGTAGGGGTGGCCGGCCAGGATCGTGGCGGCGCGGTAGAGCTGCTCGGCCAGGATGATGCGGGCAAGTCCGTGCGGCAGAGTCATGGGTCCTAGCGACAACTTAAGGTCGGCGGCCTCCAGCACCGCTGGTCCGTGGCCATCGGGGCCGCCAATCAGGAACGCCAGAGCACGGGTTCCGCCATCGCGCTTGCCGGCGAGCCATTTGGCGAGCCCCTCGCTGGTCATGGCTTTTCCGGTGCCGTCGAGGGCGATTTTGAGTTCTGCCTCGGAGGCGGCTTCCAACAGCCGGCTCGCCTCGTCGGTGCGGCGCTGGCCAGTCCCCGCGGCCCGGCCTTCAGTAAGCTCAGCCAGCCGCAGCGGGCCCAGGCTCAGGCTGCGGCCCTGCTCGTCCAGGCGCTTCGAATACCGCGTGAACAACTCACGCTCCGGGCCATCCTTGAGGCGGCCGACAGCGGCGATGATGATGCGCATGGCTTTAAGCGGATTTGGGGGCCGGTTGCCATTTGGGCCGTTCGGCCTACAATTGCCCGCCGCATGAAGGCGTTACGCCCATGCGGACCTGATTTCGGCTTCTTGGAGGCTCGAGCATACGAACACGCTTACCGGCGCGGTTCGAGCCTCCCGGGCGGACGACCGGGCTTAGTGCGAGGTCTGATCGGTTGGCCGGTTGGCCGACCACATCTTTTCCAAATTGTAGAAGTCGCGGACCTCAGCCCTGAAAACATGAACCAGGATGTCGCCAGCATCGATGAGCACCCAGTCGCAGGTCTCAAGACCTTCGACACGGACACCCGCAACACCTGCATCCTTTAGATTTTTGCGTAATTGATCTGCGATGGCGCCGACATGGCGGTCAGAGCGGCCAGTCGCGATGACCATGAAATCGCCGAGCGATGATTTGCCCTTGAGATCGATCGATACGATTTTCTCGGCCTTGGCGTCGTCGAGCCAAATCGTGACCCGATCAAGCATTGCCTCCGAACTCGCGCGTTCTTGCAGGAGATCGGCAGGAGGTGTGCCCTTACGGGTTCCCTCGGTGGCTGTTCGCATCGTTTGGTGAATATCCTTTCCTTTTCGACGCCTTGCCGTGTCGGCTCGACCGGCTTGGCTCATCAGGCGCTAATCCCCGCGGCCGAAATGATGGCTTAAGAGGATCGACACCGCGCGGAAGCCTCATCACCCCCGGCGCAAATGCGACGATACCGCCCCTCCGGTCCGCCAGCAATACCCTGGTTCAGTTGGTTAACGGATCGCGTTTTGGGTTTGCCAGGGTCCAGAAGGCTGGGCAGCCGACCTATTTGGACGTCCCATTGGCCGATCGGATGGCCGTCGAGGAGTGCGGCAGCAACTTATTGGAGAGATAAACCCAGGCCGGTGGCTCGCGCTTCGCCAGCAGTGCGGCACGCTCGTCGGGGAGACGGTACGGCGCCAGTGCCCGGGCCGCCGGCGAGGCCAGAGCCTTCAGCCGCCAGGCCGGCCGGTCGATGACGGCGATGGGGAAATTGTCTGCGATACGCCGCCAATGGCGCCAGCGGTGGAAGCCCGCGAGATTGTCTCCGCCCATGATCCAAACGAAGTGGACGCCCGGAAAGCGCGTCTTCAGGAACATCAGGGCTTCGGCCGTATAGGCCGTGCCGAGGCTTTCCTCGAACGCCGTGACTTGGATCGCCGGATGACGGGCAAGCCGGCGCGACGCTTCCAGCCTTTCGGCCAGCGGAGCAAGAGTTGAATGAGATTTCAGCGGGTTACCTGGTGTCACGAGCCACCAGAGACGATCGAGGCCGAGACGCCTGAGCACAAGCTCCGAATGTGCCACGTGTGCGCTATGTGGCGGGTCGAAGGTCCCGCCCATCAGGCCGATGCGCTGACCGGAATGTGCCTCCGGCGTGCGAACGGCGTGCAGGTGATCGGGAAGGCGCAGAACGCGTGAGGTCATTCGGGCCGAGGTTTGTTGCGGGAAGGCCTAATTGCGGAGTGAGTTACCTCATAACCAGTCAGGGCCTGACATGCGGGTCAGGTCCGGACAAGTCTACACATGCTTCTCTGATGACGAATTCGGCAAATTGCATCGGTGGTTTCATGATGGCGCGTGGTGACCTTCGGATTCTGATCGTCGAGGATCGTGAGGTCATGCTCAAGATCATCCGGCGGTTGCTGGTGCAGCTCGGTTTCGTGACGGTCGATCAGGCCGGGAACGGCATCAAGGCGCTCGAGATGGTGCAGGCCGGCTCCTACGATCTCATCCTCTCGGATTGGAACATGGACGGCATGAGCGGCTTCGAGCTTTTGAAGCTCGTGCGCGCGGACGAGAAGACCGCGAAAATCCCGTTCATCCTCGTCACCGCGGAATCGAAGCCCGAGAACATTCTCGCCGCCAAGGCCGCAGGCGCCAACGCCTACCTTCTGAAGCCGTTCAAGCTCGACATGCTCGAGAAGACCATGGACCACGTGCTCGCGGCCAAGGGATTCATGGCCGGCGTGCCTGAGCCGGTAGGCGGCGGTCCGGCGGGCTGACGAGGCTCGGGTCAGCGCGGGCGCGTCTGGCCGTCACCCCGAACGACATACTTGAATGTGGTGAGCTGCTCGAGGCCGACAGGGCCGCGGGCGTGCAGCTTGCCCGTCGCGATGCCGATCTCGGCGCCGAAGCCGAACTCTCCGCCGTCGGCGAACTGCGTCGAGGCGTTCCACAGCACGATGGCGCTGTCGACGCGGGCAAGGAAGACTTCGGCCGTCCCGGCATCGGCGGTGATGATCGCATCGGTGTGCTGCGAGCCATAGCGGGCGATGTGCTCGATGGCGCCTTCGACACCGTCGACTGTTTTGACGGCGATGACGGCGTCGAGAAACTCCTGGCCATAATCGCTTTCGGCCGCGGGCTTGACGCGGGCGTCGGCTTCGACTGCCGGCGCATCTCCGCGCACTTCGCAACCTGCATCGAGCAGGGCCTTGATCAATTCGACCCGGTAGTTAGCCGGCGCGGCCTTGTCGATGAGCAGGCACTCGGTGGCGCCGCAGACGCCGGTGCGGCGCATCTTGGCGTTGACCAGGATCGTCTTGGCCATGGCGAGGTCGGCCGCGCGATCCACATAGGTGTGGCAGATGCCTTCGAGGTGCGCGAACACCGGCACGCGGGCTTCGTCCTGCACGCGGGCGACAAGGTTCTTGCCGCCGCGGGGCACGATGAGATCGATGTTGCCGTCGAGGCCCTTGAGCATCAGGCCCACGGCCTCGCGATCCGTGGTCGTCACGGATTGGATCGCGGCTTCCGGCAGGCCCGCCTTCTTCAGGCCCTCGGCGAGGCAGGCTTGAATGGCGAGGCTGGACAGATGGCTTTCCGAGCCGCCGCGCAGGATGGCGGCGTTGCCGGACTTGAGGCACAGCGCGCCGGCGTCGGCGGTGACGTTGGGCCGGCTTTCATAGATGATGCCGATGACGCCGATGGGAACGCGCTTCCTCTGGAAGCGAAGGCCGTTCGGCCGCGTCCACTCGGCGAGGATGGCGCCGACCGGATCGGGCAGTGTTGCCACTTCCTCGAGGCCGGCGGCGATGGCTTCAACGCTTTTTTCGTTGAGCGTCAGGCGGTCGATGAACGAGGACGGGCGGTCGCCGGTCTTGGCTTTGGCGAGATCCTTGGCGTTGGCTTCGAGGATCAGTTTCGCATCGCGTCTGATGGCGGCTGCCGCATGCATCAGGGCCGCGTTCTTGGTCTCGGTCGAGGCAAGCGCGAGCACGGCCGCCGCCTTCCGGGCAGCGACGCCGGTGGCCTGCATCAAGCTCCGCGGTCGATTGATCAACGCGTTCGATCTTGTTCATGGCCGTTCATATAGCACTGGCCGCCGGACGCGCCAGAGGCGTCAGGCTTGGGGTTAAGTGTTACCTAGCCCTGGGTCCCGGCTCTTCGGCCCGCCAAGCGGGCCTTCGGCCGGGATGACACTTAGTTGCAGGCGCCAGGGAATCCCACTGTCATCCCGGAAAGGCGGAGGCGTGAGCCGGAGCCTTATCCGGGAGCCAGATTAACCGGCGAGTTTCAGCGCCGCAGGGCCATGTCGTCGCGGTGGATGAGCTCCGGCCCGCCGTCGAAGCCCAGGATGTCGAGGATCTCCGAGGATTTCCGGCCGATGATGCGCTCCGCGTCGGCGCGGGCGTAGGCGGCAAGGCCGCGCCCCAGCTCGTGCCCGTCGGGTGCACGGATGATCACGGCGTCGCCACGGCCGAACTCGCCCTCGACGCGCTTCACGCCGGCCGGCAGCAGGCTCTTGCCCGAGTTCAGCGCCTGCTCGGCGCCCGCGTCCACGTGCAGCGCGCCGCGCGGCTCGAGCTGACCCGCGATCCAGCGCTTCTTCGCGGTCACCGGATCCGACTTGGCCAGGAACCATGTGCACCGTCGAACCCGCGCCGATGGCCGCGAGCGGGTTCATGATCTTGCCGGTGGTGATGACCATGTTGGTGCCGGCGCCGACCGCGATCTTCGCCGCCTCGATCTTGGTCTTCATGCCGCCTTTGGACAGCTCCGTGCCGGCGTCTCCGGCCATGGCTTCGATTTCGGCCGTGATCTCGGTGACGAGCGGGATGTGCTTGGCCGCGCTGTCGGACGCGGGCGGCGCCGTATAGAGGCCGTCGATATCGGACAGCAGCACGAGGCAATCGGCGCTCATCATGCTGGCGACGCGGGCGGAGAGGCGGTCGTTGTCGCCGTAGCGGATTTCGGCTGTCGCCACCGTGTCGTTCTCGTTGACGACGGGGATGGCCTTCAGCTCCAGCAGCGTCTCGATGGTGTGGCGGGCATTGAGATAGCGGCGGCGCTCTTCGGTATCGCCGAGCGTCAGCAAAATCTGCGCGATGATCAGGCCGTGGCCGGCGGCCAGGTTCTGATAGGCGTGCGCAAGGCTGATCTGGCCCACGGCGGCGGCGGCCTGCGATTGCTCGAGCTCGAGCGGGCCCTTGGGCAGGCCGAGCTTGTGCCGGCCGAGGGCCATGGCGCCCGAGGAGACGAGGATCACCTCCTTGCCGGCCTTCGCAAGGGCAGCCACGTCGTCCATGAGAGACGCCAGCCACGCGGCCTTGAGCTGGCCGGTCGCCCGGTCGGTCAACAGGGCCGATCCGATCTTGACGACGATGCGCTGGGCCTTGGTCCACTCGGGACGAGCAGCAGCGCTCTCTGAATTTGCTGTGGTTTCGGACATGTTCGATTTCAAGGCTGGAGGATTGCCGAGACTGATAGGGGCTCGGGGGGCCGCGGTCCAGAGCGCGATGGGGGCAAGCCTACCAGGGCGTGCTCAAGCGCTTCCCAAAGGGATGGAAAGGCCTTAAAGCTTGGGGCCGGTCCGCGCTGGCGCCAAGGCGCGGCGGCTTCGGCCTAAGTGACTGATACTCTTGTTAAATGCGGGCGTAGTTCAGAGGTAGAACGTCAGCTTCCCAAGCTGAATGTCGAGGGTTCGATTCCCTTCGCCCGCTCCAAAACCTCAATCAAAGGATCTTTGACCTCATCCCCTAACGGGAGGAAGTCCCATACTAAAACATCGGAGGGTGAGGTAGCGTCGTTGAGCGCAACTTACCGGAATGCGCTGCATCTCGGTGGCCCTGGCAGGTGCTCAACATGACCCAAGCTAACGAGCTTGTTTCCGAGATCAATGCACAGGCGGTCCTGGATCGCATCGTCGGAAAATTCGCTGCCGATAGCGGCACCATTCACCTCATGGGCGACGACGGCATGTTGCATCTGGCGGCAGCGAGTGCCGGCATGCCCGAGGCGGTGCTGGCAATCATCCAGACCATTCCGGTCGGCAAGGGAATGGCGGGCCTCGCTGTCGAGCGCCGGCAAGCCGTCAATGCCTGCAACATTCAAACGGACACGAGCGGCGATGTGAGGCCCGGCGCGCGGGCCACGGCGATGGCGGGAGCGGTCGTCGTTCCCATTTTCCGCGGCGAAGACGTGATCGGCGCGCTTGGAGTAGCCAATCGGTCCGAGCGGACGTTCACGGACGAGGAAATCGCGGGTCTGCTGCAAGCGGGCCGGGATTATGCCGTTCAGACATCGGCCGCGCCGCCGAAAGTGCGCTAGCTGTCAGGCTGCAGCCAAATCAACCCATTGAAATATTTGGGTTAGTAAATTTCAGCGCGCATCGCGAAACGCCGCAGCTGCACGTGATCCTCCTGGACGTTTCAAGCGTTATCATGGTCGTTCCATAGGAGCGAACCATGAGACAGGCCGTGATCGCGGCGCTTTTCATTCTTGCCCCTACAGTCGCAAGAGCCGAAAGCGTCTACGAGTTTGTTGTGCAGTGTCGTGAAGACCAGCTCACGCGCTGCTTCAACCTGATCGAAGAGCGCCTCGACGGGTTGAAGGCATCAGAAGACGGACGTGCGTTCTGCCTGCCGAAGGCGTGGGGCAGTTCATTGTTTCACAATGTCGGATATCCGGTGTCGGTACTCGAGCACGTAAGGCTCAGGATGTCGGCGTCCCGCTTCGGCGGTGCAGAGCGCCCCGCGGACATCGTCCTGGGCGAGATCCTTGGCGGAATTTATCCGTGCCGTTGATCTCAACCGTTGATTAGCGCTCTGCTCGGAAGGCGGCAGCAGCATCAGCGGCCATTCGGCGGCGACGTACTCGCGGAACCAGACGCTATAGCGCTCGGGCATGGCCGCGACGTCGCGCTGCACATTCTCGAGGTCGCACCACTGAAAACCTTCCGCCTCCTCGGGATTGGGCGTGATCGCCCCATCGAACAAACCGCGGTAGACGTGCACGATCTCATGCTCGGTCAACCCGTTGTCGAACTCAGCGCGATACGTGATGTGCCCGAGTGGTGTGAGGGCGCATGCGATGCCCATCTCCTCCGACAGTCGGCGGGCGGCTGCGGCTGGAGTGGGCTCGGCGGGCCGAGGATGCCCGCAACACGCATTCGTCCATAGTCCGCCAGAATGATATTTCCCGATATGCCGCTTCTGCAGCAGCATCCGGCCCGTGCCGTCCCAGATGATCACCGAGAAGGCGCGATGCAGTGCGCCGCGCCGATGCGCGTCGAGCTTCTCCGCCGTGCCCGTCGCGCTGTCGTTCTCATCGACGAGGATCACATGCTCGAAGTTGGCTTCCACTCTGTTTGCCTCCGCGCTCAAGTCGCAGCGTCGAACACGTGCGCCAGCACCAGATCTTTGACATGCCGGGCATCGATGGCGCCTTCCGGCACGAAGTCTCGGCTCCGACGACAGAAACACAGGGCTGTGCTGCGGCGGAGTATCCGCTCGTCCATGGGAGCCCCTGACGAGCGAGGCATCGAGCGGGATGACGTCCATCAGGGTTCTAAAGCCAAGGAGCTTCTTGAGCAGGCGCCATCCGATAGCGGCCTTGGGATATTTGATGGACGGATCAAGGAACAGCTCGACAGGATCATATCCCGGCTTGCGATGGATCTCGACCGTGCGGGCGAAATCCGGTGCCCGCGCGTCGTCGAGCCAATAGTAGTACGTGAACCAGGCGTCCGGAGCCGCGAGCGCCACGAGCTCTCCCGAACGTGCATTGTCGAGGCCGTAGGATCGCTTGCCGTCCTCGTCGAGAACCGCCTCGATGCCGTCGAGCTTCTCCAAAATCTCTCGCACCTTTTCGATGTCGGCGGCATCGGCAACGTAGACGTGCGCAATCTGGTGATCGGCGACCGCGAAGGCGCGCGAGCGCGGAATATCGAGCAGCTCGCCGCCTTGCTCCTCGCGGACGGCGAGAAGCCCCGCCTCGCGCAGCGCGCGGTTGATGTGCACCGGCTTGCTCACCGGCACAATTCCGTATTCTGAAAGCACGACCACGCGCCGTCCCTGGGCCCGCGCGGCGTCGATCAGGTCTCCGGCGACCGCGTCGATCTCGGTGAGATGGGTCGCGATGGCCGGATCATCCGGACCGATGCGCTGCAGCGCATAATCGAGATGGGGCAGATAGACGAGCGTGAGCGTGGGATCGCGCGTGGCGAGCACGTGCTTGGCGGCCTCGGCGATCCATCGGCTGGATGCGATGGTCGTGGCAGGCCCCCAGAACTGAAACAGGGGAAACCTGCCGAACCGCGTTGTGAGCTCATCGCGCAGCTGAGGCGGATCGGAATAGCAGTCGGGAAGCTTGCGGCCGTCCGCTTTATAGATGGGGCGCGGCGTGACCGTGATGTCGGCGCCCGAGGCCATGGCGTACCACCAGAACAGGTTGGCGCACGTGAACCGGGCGTTGCGCTTCTTGCCGGCGTCCCAGATACGCTCGCCAGAAAGAAGCTTGTTGGACTGCCGCCACAGCCAGACCTCCATCAGGTCGCGAAAGAGCCAGCCGTTGGCGACGGCGCCATGATCCCGCGGCGAAAGACCGGTCAGAAATGTCGCCTGCACCGAGCAGGTCACGGCGGGCGTCACCGTCGCGAGTGCGCGCTGCGCGCCGGCGCGGGCGAAACGCAACAGATTGGGCGTAGCCGCACCGATCAGTGACGGCGTGAGGCCAACGACATTGATAACGACCGTCGGGTGCACTGACGACTACGCCTGATCTATTTCTTCAGCGAGTGGACGTAGGCGATGAGCTTCAGCATCTCGTCTTGGGTCATGCCGCGGTCCGCGAAGGAGCGCATGGCGCCCGAGGCGCCGGAGTGAATGATTTCGAACATGCCGACATCGGTGTTGGCGCGCTTGTTGGCGTACTTCGTCGTCAACGAGGCTCGGCCCGATGCGTCCCGTGCCGTCCGGCATGTGGCAGGCGGCGCATTTCTCTTCGTAGATCTCCTTGCCGGCGGCGATCGCCTCGGCATTGCCGTCATAGGGATTGATGCCCGTCTCGTGGAACGTGTTCACCGCATCGGTGAACACCTCGCCCTTGATAGGCTTGGCGTCGATCGGCGAGTCGTCGAGGGCATTGCGGAACTGGACTTCTGCGAGCGCCGCTCCGGCGAGAGCCAGTGAGAAGAAGGTCGCCGGCAAGAGGCTGCGGCGAAGCGTTTTCGTCATCCGAACCATTGTGCGTGTCATTCCCGTCGTAGTGGCTAGGTTTTGCGCAAGAGAGGCCCCCTCGCATGGCGAGGAGGCCCCGTTGTCCAGCGTGGCAAAACGACTGGAGTTAGTTGGTCTTCGTCTTGGCTACCTCGGCACCTGCCGGGACCTTGTCCGCAGGCACGATCCTCCACAGCGCGCCGGGCGGGTTGGCTGCAGCGCCCTTGTCGTCGATGTAGAAGCAGTTGCAGTTGACGGCGAGCACGGTGCCGTCCTCGTCGATGTTGCCGGACGTGAACTGCAGCGACGTCTGCGCCAGCTCCTGCAGCTGCCACTTCTTGCCGTCCCAGCCGGTGCCGAACACGCGGCCCGAGCACCAGTCGCCGGTGAGGAACACGCCGTCCATGCCGCCGTAGTTGGCGACGCCGAGGCCCATGACCGAGCAGCCCCAGCCGTCCTTCAGCTTCTCGCGCACCCGGATAAGGCTCCTGGTGCGGATATTCGGCGACGGGCAGCACGCCGACGATCGGGCACTTGTCGTCTGGCGCCGGTCATCGGATGGCACTTGGTGCCCATGTTGTGCTTCCAGCCGTAGTTCTGGCCGCCCTTGCTGTCGGCCGGCTGCCAGTCGATCTCCTCGAGATGGTTCTGGCCGACGTCGGCGATGAAGAGGTCGCCGGTCTTTTTGTCGAAGCGGAACGAGTAGGGATTGCGCAGGCCGTAAGCCCAGATCTCCGGGCGAGCGCCCATGTGGATCTTGGAGAAGCCCTCCTCGGTGATGCCGAACAGCGTCATCATGCGGTCCTGGTAGGCCTTGGCCAAGGGATTGGTCGGCGGAATCTTGTAGGCGACGTCGTCAGGCGTATTGACGTCGATGCGAAGCATCTTGCCCCACAGCACGCTCTTGGTCTGGCCGGCGTCGAGCGGATCGCCTTCCCAGCCGGCGTCACCCTTGCCGATGTAGAGGAAGCCGTCGGGACCGAACTCGATGCCGCCGCCGTAGTGATTGTAGTAGGGCTGCGGAATATTCATGATCACTTTGACAGACTTGTTAGCCTGATCGACGGTCACCACGTCCGGGCTCGCCTTGTCCACCGTGTAGCGCGCAATGACGTGCGCGCCATTGAACGGCAGCGAGGCATAGCTGACGAAGAAGTAGCCGTTCTCCTTGAACTTCGGGTGGAAAGCCACCGCCCACAGGCCCTGCTCGACGAAGCCGGTCTGCACTTCGCTTCCGAGCGGACTGTTCTTGGTGAGGTCGAGGAACGGCTTGTCGGCGACCTTGCCGTCCTTGGAGACGATCTTGATCTTGCCCTGCGCGTTCGACCACGAAAAGGCGCCCGGTGCCATCGAATGCCGATGCGACACCTACGGGATCGTTGAAGCCATCGGCCACCTTGACCAGCAGCGATCTTCGGATCGCCCGGGAGCTTGCCGCCAGGACGCGCGACATCCGCAGCCGTCTGAGGCACCTCCTGAGAAACGGCCGGCACCACTCCTTGCGCAAGCAAGGCAGCCACCGTCATCGACGCGGCAGTAACCAACCGCATTCGCATTGGACGTTCTCCCTAGTTTTTGAATTCGTGCTTTAGGTCTTTTTCCAGCTCACAATGCGCAGCGCATTTGAGCGATCGCAGCAAGAAACTCCCGAAACGCAATTGGCGCATGGGATGTGGTCGCTGCGACTATTTCGCACGCTAGGCGATACATTGTAACAGCGCAACAATGGCTGTGAGTACTGAACATTCAAGAATAAGTGATAAGGAATTACTCGTGCGGATAATCGGGAAATACCACCTGATTTGAACGAAGAATTCCCGATTAAGTCGGGATCATCTCGTAAATCATGCCGGGCTCTATTCCCGACATTCGAAATCGGCGCGCCGAAGCGGGATAATGCCGCTGACAAGATATTGAAATCAGGCCCGTGTGCGCGCCATTGTCACGGGCGATCCGCACGCGCACACTCGCATGTCGACGACCTCGGCGTCCGCAGAGCAAGGTGCGTGTGGAGGCTATGGCGCAAAAACAATAACCGCCATAAAGCGCAAATGGGGATGAGACGCGGCATGTCGAGTGTGACGCTGAATGCACTTAAAACGCTTGAGGTTGCTGGAGAAAATAGAGCATATATCCAAAGGTTTTCTGTTTCGTACGAATTCCCCGTTTATTTCTCCAGGGACGTGTTTTCTCTAAGTAATTCCGTATTGCGAGACGCAATCGCGCGAGTTCCAGGCTCGGCGCCCTGTAAAGTCGCGTTTTTTCTCGATGACGGCGTCGCCGGGCAGATGCCGGATCTCGTGCGCAGGATAGGGGCCTACTGTGCGCATTTTTCCGACGCCATGACGCTTGCAGGGCCGGTCGAGATTATCGCGGGAGGTGAAGCCGCAAAGAACGACCAGCACCTCGTCGAGAAGTTTCAGCGCCACGTCGTCGATCTGGGCATCGACAGGCATTCATATGTGGTCGCGATCGGTGGCGGAGCGGTGCTGGACCTGATCGGCTTTGTTGCGGCGACGACGCATCGCGGTATTCGGCATATCCGCATTCCGACCACGGTGCTGGCCCAGAACGATTCAGGCATTGGCGTGAAAAACGGCGTCAATGGATTTGGCATCAAGAACTTATTGGGCGCATTCGAGCCGCCTACCGCTGTCATCAACGACTCGGCCTTCATCGACGTACTTCCCGGTCGCGACAAGCGTGCCGGCATGGCAGAGGCTGTGAAGGTCGCGCTCATTCGCGACACTCGCTTCTTCGATTGGCTCGAGGAACAGGCAGAGGCTTTGGCACTGTTTGCCTCGGAGCCGCTCGACCGCCTGATCCGCCATTGCGCCATGCTGCATATGCGCCAGATCGCTCAGGGCGGCGATCCCTTCGAGCGCGGCAGCGCGCGCCCGCTCGATTTTGGCCACTGGGCGGCGCACAAGCTCGAGACGCTGTCGGGCTACGAGCTTCGCCACGGTGAAGCCGTTGCCATCGGAATCGCTCTCGATACCCGCTACTCGGTTCTCGCCGGGCTTCTGCCCGAGGGCGACGACATGCGCGTGCGCCGCCTCCTGGAGCGTCTGGGGTTCGCGCTGTGGCACGAGGCCTGCGAATTCTCGGATCCGTCCGGCAAGCTGCTTCTCCTGCGGGGGCTCGAGGACTTCCGCGAACATTTGGGGGGCGAGCTCACCGTGACACTTCTCTCCTCTCTCGGTACAGGAGTCGAAGTTCACGCCATGGACGAGCGCCTGATCGCGGAAGCCATCGCATGGCTGCGTCCCGAGGCAGGCGCCTGATGCAGCTTTCCCTTCCTGGCGAGCCTCATCTCACCTACTGCACCAATATCCATGCAGGTGAGACGTGGCCCGAGATCGAGATGGCGCTCGGCCGCTTCCTTCCGTCGATCAAGAGCCGCATTTCGCCCGACAAGCCCATGGGGATCGGTCTCAGATTGTCGGCGATCGCCGCGCGAGAACTCTCGGAGCCCGATGCGCTGTCGCGCCTCAAGTCGTTTCTTGCCGATGGCGGGTTCTACGTTTTTACCATCAACGCGTTCCCCTATGGGCCTTTCCATGGTCAGCGCGTGAAGGAGCAGGTCTACGCTCCGGACTGGCGCACCCCGGAACGGCTGGCGTTCACGACCTGCGTCGCCGACGTCTTAGCCGAGCTCTTGCCGGTGGGTTTGGAAGGCAGCATCAGCACCGTACCGGGCGCCTTCAAAGCGCACGTGAGAACCCCAAGCGATGTGACGGTAATGGTCGAGGCGCTGGTGCGGTGCGCCGCGTATCTGCATGAGCTAGCGGTCGTGAAAGGCCGCAGCGTCGTGCTGGCCCTCGAGCCGGAGCCGGCGTGCTTTCTCGAGACCACCGACGAGGCGATCCACTTTTTCGAGGAGCACTTGTTTTCGCCCGCTGCCCGCTCTCTCTTCGCGTCGCTTACCGGCATAGGCGGCCCGTCAGCGGAGACCATGCTGCGCCGTCATCTGGGTCTGTGCTTCGACGCCTGTCATTCCGCCGTGGCTTTCGAGGATGCTCGATCCGCTCTCGACGCCGTGGCGCGAGCCGGAATCCGTATTCCCAAGCTGCAGCTCAGCGCCGCCCTTCAGCTCGACCGCATCGACCTCGAGCTCATAGAGCCGCTGCTCACCTTCGATGACGGGGTCTATTTGCATCAGACCGTGGAAGAGCGTGACGGCCTGATAACACGCCACACTGATCTGCCCGACGCCATTGCGGCACTGCGGCGCGGCGAAGCCGGCGGCGCGTGGCGTGTTCATTGCCATGTGCCGGTTTTTCTCGATCGCTTCGGCGCGTTCCAATCGACACAAAGCAGCCTGCGCGAGGTTCTCGCTCTCTGCCGCGAACGCGAGATCGCGCCTCATCTGGAAGTCGAGACTTATACATGGGACGTGCTTCCGCCTGGGATGCGCAACGGCAATGTCGGCGACGATATCGTGCGCGAGCTGCAGTGGGTGCGTTCGGAGCTCGCCGCGTGAAGCGTCTGACGGCCCTGCTGCGTCTCGCACGCATTTCGAATTTGCCCACGGTCTGGAGCAACGTGCTGGCCGCGTCCGTTCTGGCCGGCGGCATGAGTGCAGCGGCGATTGCTCAGGTGATGCTTGCGATGTCCCTTCTCTATACGGGCGGCATGTTTCTGAATGATGCCTTCGACGAGCGCATTGACAGCCGCGAGCGTCCCGACCGACCGCTGCCATCGGGGGTGCTGTCGTCGCAGATGGTTTGGGTCTCTGGCCTTGGCTTGCTGGCATTCGGCGCGCTGCTTCTCGCAGCATTCGGGCACGACGCGGCACTTGCTGCTGTCGCGCTCGTCGTTGCGATCCTGCTCTATGACGCCTGGCACAAGGGAAACCCCATAGCCCCGTTTGTCATGGGCCTGTGCCGCGCGCTCGTTTATGTCGGGACCGTCGTTTGCGCCGCAGTTCCCCTTACCCTTCCGCTGATTGGCGCGTCCGCCGCTCTCCTGGCTTACGTCGCAGGACTGACATTCGCCGCGCAACAGGAGAGCTTTGACCGTGTCGGCTCCTGGTGGCCGCTGGCGCTGCTCATGGCACCTGTTCCGTGGGCGCTTGTCATGTTTGGTACGGATTGGCCCACCATCGCGATGACGGCGCTTTTGATTGCAGTCGTCATCACGGCGATAGCTTGGCTGCATCGACGCGAGGCGGGTGACGTCAAACGCGCCGTCTCTCTACTCATTGCCGCGATCGCCCTCATCGACGCCACGTTTGCCGCATCCGCCGGCGATACCGCCATCGCCATCATCTGCTGCGCACTGTTCGCGCTCACATTGCTTCTGCAGCGCTTTGTTCCGGGAACCTGATGCTCGTGCCCAGATCTACGATCACCGTTGAAGATATCGCCGCGCGAAAGACGATGCTTTTCGCCTGGCTGGAGCGGCGCCTCGCGCCCGATCAGCTTAACTGGCTCAGCGAGCGCCTGGCGAAGATCGCAGGCAGGCTCGCAGCAGGACCTGGCCATCTCGATCGGGCTCGCCCCGCGCAAGCTCGGCAAGGCTGACCTTAATCTGGACGAACGCGAGCGCCGCGAGGCGAAAGACGCGCGT
Organism: uncultured Alphaproteobacteria bacterium; assembly: GCA_963831345.1. Taxonomy (GTDB): domain Bacteria; phylum Pseudomonadota; class Alphaproteobacteria; order Rhizobiales; family Hyphomicrobiaceae; genus Hyphomicrobium_C. The sequence continues at coordinate 109,523 of CAWHPZ010000027.1, read as the reverse complement.
CGCGGCTTCGATCCCTCTGGCTGGGCCGTCGATCAGACGGCGCGCGTGCTCATGGTCTTGTCGAGCTACGACGGCAACGAGGACGCCTTCGCCTCCCGGCTCGACCGATTGTTCCAATCCGGCGAGATCAGCGAGCACATCGCGTTGCTGCAAGGGCTGCCGCTCTATCCTGCTGCCGAGCTTCTGGTTCCGCGAGCCTGCGAGGGCGTGCGCTCCGCCATGCAACCCGTGTTCGAGGCTGTGGCGCACCGCAGTCCGTTCCCGCGCGATCACTTCAGCGAGGCGCAGTGGAACCAGATGGTGGTCAAGACGCTGTTCATCGGCAGCCGGCTTGGCACCCATTCAGGGGCTGGACGAGCGCCGCAACGCCGACCTCGCCATCACCCTCATCGACTACGCGCACGAGCGTTGGGCCGCCGGCCGCTTGGTATCCCCTGAGCTGTGGCGCTGCGTCGGGCCGTTCGCGCGCGGCGCCGATGTGGTCGATCTCGCCAAAGTCCTGACAGAGGGCAGCGAGACGGAGGCGAAGGCGGCGGCTCTCGCTCTTTCCGAGTGTCCGCTGCCTGAAGCCCGCACCGCCCTCGAGACCGTTCCGCACCTCGCGGCCGCAATCCGCGACCGCAGCCTGACCTGGAACGACATCGCATAATCCAAGAAAGATCCGGAGAAGCCCACATGCCGTTCATTGATCCTCACGCGCACATGATCTCGCGCACGACCGACGACTACGAGGCCATGGCGGCGGCCGGCGTGGTCGCCGTCATCGAGCCAGCATTCTGGATCGGGCAGGCGCGCACGAATGCGGGAAGCTATTCCGATTACCTGTCGCACATTCTGGGCTTCGAGCGCTTTCGCGCCGGCCAGTTCGGCGTGCGCCATTACTGCTGCATTGGCCTCAACTCGAAGGAAGCCAACAACGAAGCTCTCGCCGAGGCCGTGATGGAGATCCTGCCCGGCTTTGCGACGAAGGAAGGCGTCGTCGCCATCGGCGAGATCGGCTACGACGAGCAGACGGCGCTCGAAGACAAATACTTCCGTTTGCAGCTCGATCTTGCCCGCGAGCTCGATCTGCCGGTGATGATCCACACGCCGCACCGCGACAAGAAGCGGGGCGCATCGCGCTCCATGGATGTCATCCTGGAGCACAAGCTGTCTCCGTCCCGCGTCGTCATCGATCATGTCAACGAGGAGACCATCAAGGAGGTCAAGGACCGCGGCTTCTGGGCCGCCTTCTCCATCTATCCGCATTCCAAAATGACGGCCGAGCGCATGGCGGCGCTCGTGAAGGGCTACGGTGCCGAGCGATTGATCGTCGATTCCGCCTGCGACTGGGGCGTCTCGGATCCGCTCTCCGTCCCGAAGACCGCGAAGCTGATGGCGGAGCAGGGCATCGCGGACGAGGACATCCGTCTCGTGACGTACGCCAACGCCCTCGCCGTCTACGGCCAGAGCGGCCAGATGAAAGAGGAGGACTGGACCAACCCCGCTGCCATCGACCAGCGCACCCTCTACCAGGGCAACACCGTTCTCCGCGGAGGGCAGACGCCAAGAGTTGGTGCCCTCGCGGCAGAGAAGGAGTAGGCGGCGGCCGGCCTGCGAGGAAGCCGGGATCGAGGCACGATATGCTAGCGTGAAATCAGCATATGAGCGGCGCCTGCAAACTTACTCGTGGCGCAGCGCCTCGATGGGGTCGAGGCGCGCAGCGCGCCGAGCGGGAAAGTACCCGAACACGATACCCACCAGAGCCGAGAATGCAAAGGCGACCAGCACGATCCTCAGATCGACTGCGAACGGCACGTCCATCGCATTGGTCGCCATCCAGGCTAGCGCCAGACCGAGACCAATTCCCACCAGTCCGCCGAAAAGTGAGAGCACCACCGCCTCGACCAGGAACTGAGACAGCACCTGACGCTCCAAAGCGCCGATGGCAAGACGGATGCCGATCTCGCGGGTGCGCTCGGTCACCGATACCAGCATGATGTTCATGATCCCGATGCCGCCAACCAGCAGGCTGACTGCAGCTACTGCGCCGAGCAAGCCCGTCAACATCGCCGTCGTTCCGGTTTGCGCCTGCGCGATTTGCTTCATGTCGCGAACGCTGAAGTCGTCTTCCTCGTTCGCCGATATGTTGCGTCGCTCGCGCAATATGTGCTCGAGGTCGGCTTGTACCTTCGCGGTGTCGACACCATCCTTAGCCGACACCATGACCCGCGAAATGTCCGTATTGCCAGCCAACCGCCGCTGAAATGTCCTGAGCGGCATCAGCACGAGGTCGTCCTGGTCGGTCCCGAAGCTCGACTGGCCCTTGGCCTGCAGCAGGCCAATGACCTCGCACGAAACGTTTCCAACCCTGATACTCCGGGCCACAGGATCGGCTTGGCCAAAAAGCTTGCTTTGGACCGTGGCCCCTATGAGGCAAGCCGCGCGTCCTCCCCGGATCTCGCCTTCCAGGAACATGCGCCCCGACGTCAGCGACCAGTCCTGCGTGACAAAGTAATCGTTGTCGGTTCCGGTGATCGGCACGATGCGGCTCTCTGAGCCGTAAATCACGGTCGCCGACTTCTGTGCCACCGGCGCTACGGCCTTGATGCCGTTGAGCTGGGTTTTCATGGCCTCGACGTCGCGCGCGTTAAACGCCTTTGCGTCCGAGCTTGCGCGTCCCGGCCCGAACTGGCCAGGACTGACGAAGAGAAGGTTCGAACCGAGCTTGGCAAGATCCGCCGCCACCTTGGCTGTGGTCCCATTCCCGATTGTTACCATTGCAATCACTGCGGCCACCCCGATGACGATGCCGAGGACGGTCAACAACGAGCGCAGGATATTGCGACGGATCGCCTGCAACGCCAGACGGATGACTTCGAACAGCATTACGCGGCCTCACGGTTCACGACATCGCTGTCGATCCGGCCGTCGACGAAGCGAACGATACGCCGAGCGTAGGCCGCGATGTCGGTCTCATGCGTCACCATAACGACGGTCATCTCCTGGTCCTGATTGAGGCTGGTCATCAGGTCCATGATCTCGCGACTGGTCTTGGTGTCGAGATTTCCGGTTGGCTCGTCGGCGAGCAGAATACGCGGATCGGTCACGATGGCGCGCGCGATGGCGACACGCTGCTGCTGACCACCAGACAGCTCACTGGTGGTGTGGCCTTCACGGCGAGATAGTCCAACTCTATCAAGGGCGCGGGCCGCCAGTTTGCGCCGCTCGGCTTCCGGAACGCCTCGGTAAATGAGCGGCAGCTCGACATTCTCGAGCGCGGTCGTGCGGGCCAGAAGATTGAATCCCTGGAACACGAACCCGAGCAGATAGCGGCGGATCGAGCGTGCGCTGATTGCGCGCCAGCCTGCCCACCTCCGCACCCATGAGCAAGTAGTCGCCGGACGTGGGCGTATCGAGGCAGCCGATGATGTTCATGGCCGTCGACTTCCCGGAGCCGGACGGACCCATGATCGCCACGAATTCGCTCTCCGCAATCGCAAGGTCGACACCGGCGAGTGCGTGCACGGCCGCCGGGCCGGTTCCAAAAACCTTGGTCACGTTCTGGAGGGCGATGAGCGGCGACCTGGAGACGGAGTCGAGCATTGCGCCGTCACCGGTTGACTGTCGTCTGGTCGACGATCATTGCGTCGTCGGCCTTTAGATCGCCGCTCCGGACTTCAGTGCGCCTGCCGTCACTCTCGCCGATGACGATCTTGACGGGCGTCGGCTCGTTGCCGCGCAACACCCACACCGTTCGGTTGGGGCCCGTCATCTCGCGCTGGCTCGCGGCTCGGAACCGCGGCGGTCCTGGGATCAAACGGCGCAGTAGGCTCTGGCTCGTCGCGGTGTCCGCAACCGGCGGCGTGTAACGCAAGCTCGCGTTGGGGATCAGTAATGCATCTTGAACTTCGGTGACCTTGATCTCGGCCGTCGCTGTCATCCCGGGTCGCAGCAGGAGCTCGGAGTTGTCGATGTTCAACACCGCCTTGTAAGTCACCACGCCCTGGATCGTCTCTGATGCGAAGCGCAAATCGCGGATCGTTGCAGGAAACCGCCGCTCCGGAAATGCATCGACCGCGAACGTCGCGGTCTGCCCCAATTTCACTTGGCCCACATCCGCCTCGTCGACGTCGACCTGAAGCTCCATCTGCTTGAGGTCTTCCGCGATCGAGAACAGAACCGGTGCCTGCAGCGACGACGCCACCGTTTGTCCAGGTTCTACGTCCCGCGTGAGAACCACCCCATTGATCGGAGAGATGATCTTCGCCTTGGCGAGATTTGTCTCATCGAGCTTGAGTTGAGCAGCGGCGACCCCGACTTCCGCACGCATGCTGGCGGTCACTGCAACGGACCGGTGGTAGGCGGCGCGCGCCGCCTCCAAGTCTTGCGTCGACGTAAATTTCTTGGCCTCAAGATCGCGCTTGCGCGCGAGATCACTCTCCTTCTCGATGACCGTCGCCTCAGCTTCGGCGAGCTTGGCTTTGGCAGCCTCCAGCTTGGCGCGCGTGCTGTCGACCGTTGCTTGAAGCTTATCCGTATCGAGTTCGGCCAGGGTCTGACCAGCGGTCACGACCGCATTGTAATCGACCAGGACCTTTCGCACGGTTCCCGAGAGCTCGCTCGAGATCTCGACCTTATTCGTGGGCTGCAGCGAGCCGGTGGCGGTGACGATCACCGTGAGGTTGCCTCGCGCCGCCGGCTCGGTCGTGTAGCGGACGCCGTTTGTCGAGCCGCTGAGCGACCAGATCACCCAGAGCGCCAGTAAAGCCAGGAACGTTGCGGCCGCCCACTTTGCCTCGCGGCGATACACCCAGCCCGGCCTGGAACTCTTGTCCTTACCGAGGATAGCCTCGATGTCCAGGCGCTCACGAACTCGACGGGCTTGTTCACGCTCATTCCACTTGGATACCGCAACACCAACTTGGCCTAAACTGCCAAGATCTCGTTGATACGGATCAAGACCAAAACCTCCGCGTCAGCAATCATTATAGTGTGTCGATCTATTGCATGACTGAGAAGAAGTGAAACGGTTGAACCTTCATCTGTCCGATGCCCAGCACGCTCATCTATGAAAGCGTCGACCGGCAGCTCGGATTGTCCTGGGCCTAAGCGGACATCGTGTTTTAGGCGCCCCGTTCCATTTGCTCAGCCCTTCGAAACGACCGTGTCGTCGAGCTCATGCAGGGATACACCTTCCATCGTATCGCTCTCTTGGGTCCACGGCGCGCGTTCGATGGCTCGCATCGTCTTTTCGTAACCTGCGTCCCACCGGCGGCGGATGCCAGAAGCGCTGAAGTCGACATCCTTGGTGTGGTCCTCGTGGTCGAGCCCTGGAGCGAGAAGCCGCACCACGTGCATGTGCGTCGAGCAGCCGTAGGCCGCGAGCGCGCGCACATCATTCCTCGATCGGGCTTCCTCGGGCACGAACTCCGAGAGCTCGCGAATGACGCGGCGCAGCCGGTGGATGTCAGCCTGGCGACGGATGTGAGAGGCAACCCGGCTCGAATATTGAATGTCCTTTTGCCGATGCAGGACTTCCCACATGGTCTCCGGCTCGGGACCCATAGGGTTCCACATGTGGACCGCGAACACGAGCGAGTTGCGCCTGGGATTGTCGTCGAACACGACCTCGGTCGGAGTGTTCGACAGGATGCCACCGTCCCAGTAGAGCTCGCCGTCGATACGAACGGGCGGGAACGCTGGAGGCAGCGCGCCTGACGCCATGATGTGCTTTACGCCGATCCGGGTATCGCGACTGTCGAAGTAGCGCATCTGGCTGCTCGTGACATGGGCCGCCCCGACAGTCAGTCGCGGCTTGTTCTTCGCGACGCGCGAGAAATCGACGAGATCGAGCAGCGTCTTCTCCAGAGGCGCTGTCGAGTAATATCCCGCATTGTCGGCACCGAGGTGCACGTGCGGCCCCATGAACGCCACGGGATTGGGAACGAAGAAGTTGGGAAGACCCGCCGTCAGCGTCGTGCCGTAAGCGAGGTACTGTGTCAGGCGCGGCCACGCCGCCCAGGCCTGCCACGCAGACTTGTGCGCCATGCGCTGCCAGAATTCCTCGAGCGCGGCGATCCTGTCGCTGGGCGCATTGCCGACGATGAGCGCCGCGTTGATCGCCCCGATCGAGGTGCCGATCAGCCAGTCGGGCTCGACGCCGGCTTCATGCAGCGCCTGGTAGACGCCGGCCTGATAGGCGCCGAGGGCGCCGCCTCCCTGCAGAACCACGACGATCTGCCCGCACTCACCGCTGCGCTTGGCAGACGTCAGCATCTCGCGGGCCTCAGCGGCTCCGGACGTATCGAGTTTCGATAAGTTGGTCATGGTCTGGATTCCGCTTGCACGAGACGAACTTGGAACTGCCGGCTTATTTCGCGACGCTCGACGTGATGGAGGCCACGACCTCGGACGCCATGGCGAATTGCGCCTCGCGATCGCTGATGCCGTGCCGTTTCGCGATCCAGCCGAAGTCCGTGTAAATGGCCCAGACCCGCCCTTCGGCGTCCTGGCTGACGAGAAGGCGCACTGGCCAGTCCAGGCCGGCGTTCGGGTTCGAGGTGAGAAACTGCACGCCCAACGGCGGATTGCCGAAGATCAAAAGCGTTGATCGATTGAGATTGATGCCCGCATCTGCTCCGAGCTGCGACTGATCCACGGCGAGGAAGAACTTGATGCCCTTCTTCTCGATGTCGGCCTTGAGCCGGCTTACGGTCTCATCCACTCCGTAGGCGCTCCTGCACCTTGACGATGCCGTCATCTGGCGTCGCCGTGCTGGGGCCCACGAATGCTAACAGGGACAGTGCACACGCTGTGAGAGTTGCGAGGAGCTTTGTGGACGTTTTGAGTTTTCGAGGCTGCATGACGGTCTCCTTGTTGTCCGAAAGACGCCGTTGGGTTCGATCTGCAGGATCGCCAACTCCGCACCGAAGATGAAATAGCGATTGGCTCGCGTATCCATAGAATGCCGCTATTGCTGGTGCCGGCGGCTAACGTGCGGGCTACGGACTATTCGCCGGTGGCGACCCATGGCAGAGTGGAGCGCCGATCCAACGCGTGGCTCGGGTCCCTAAAAATTCTCTGGTAATGGACATGATAGAGGCCCGTACCCTGGAAGAGGTATTCCGCGACATCTGTGCGCGGGACGGCCCGTTGAAGGCCAAGCTCGAGGATTTCAGCAAGGCCCTGCGTGAGCTCAGCCTGCCATTTGCGGAGGCCTATGACGAACTCGTCGCCCGCCTCGAATTGGGAGAGGCCGGTGCCGGTGCGCCGAAGGCCGGTGATCCCATGCCGTCGTTTCTTCTTCCGGGCAGCAAGGGCCGCCTCGTCTCGCTCGATGAGCTTTTGCGTTCCGGTCCCGCCGTCATCAGCTTCAACCGCGGTCATTGGTGCGAATACTGCGCCATCGAGCTTTCGGCGCTGAGTCAGGCTCTAAGTGCATGGGAGGCCGAGGGGGCAAATGTCGTCTCGATCATGCCCGAGACGCGCGAGTTCGTGACAGAGGCCAGCGCGGCGTGCGGTGGAAGGTTCGATATCCTGTCGGACATCGACAACGGCTATGCCCTCGAAATGGGATTGGTCATCTGGCTCGGAGATCGGGTGCGCGAAATCTATCAGGCGCACGGCCTGCATCTCGAGAGGTACCAAGGAGCGCGAGTTGGTTTCTGCCGATCCCGGCGACCTTCGTCGTGGCCCAGGACGGCATCATCGCCGCACGCTACGTGGATCCGGATTTTCGCCGACGCATGGAAATCAACGACATCGTCGATGCCCTCGCCCGGCTCCGAAATCACGCTTAACGCAATCCTGAATGATGTATCCGAAAGGTGAGTTTTCCACGCCGCGGCGGGATAGCCGGGAGCTATCAATTTCAGACTTAAACGGCATTTCAGAAGTGACGCCCGCATCGGTAGCGTTCTCCTCAACCGCAAGGCCTTCAGGGCCGCGGCCAACGTGAAACAGGGAGAACCCCGCAGGGTCTCTCGGATACGTCCAAAAAAGGAGAACTTCGATGAAAGCTCAGCACATCCTCGCCGCCCTTCTGCTTGCGGCATCCAGCTCTCTCGCCCTGGCAGAGAATGGCGACACCAACAGCCTTTCGGGCAAGGCCATGCACGATCTTCCCGGCAACAATGGCGGCGGCAGCACTGCCAATCCGACGGGCAAGCCGACCGAGTCGAGCATTTCCGGCAAGGCCATGCGTGACCTGCCCGGCAACAACGGCGGCGGCTCGACCTCACGGACCAGCGGCAATGGCGACACCACCAGCCTTTCCGGCAAAGCTATGCAGGATCTGCCCGGCAACAAGTAACTCTATCTCCCGACACCGACATGGAGAGCCGCTTGTTTATACAAGCGCTCTCCTTTGCGTTTGTACGGCGTAGGTTGATATGAACCCGGCTCCATCGGGTGTTGCGCCGAGCGGGGGCAGTAAGGCGATAGCGGCTTTCCCACTTGATACGCAGCTTGCCGCAGAAAATCGCCGCCACGATGAGCGCCACACCGATTCCCGCCACGCACGCGGCCCAGCCGATATCCTCATAAAGCCTGCCGAGAACGGCGCTTCCCACAAGGCCACCGAGGAAGTAGCTGGCAAGATAGATCCCGCTCGCAGCCGACCTGTTGTGGGTTGCCGCCCGGCTGACGAATCCCGTCGCCACCGCCTGAGCGAAGAACGTTCCCGCAGCGACCAGCACCATGCCCGTCAGCACCGGACCGAGCCGAGGCTGCAGAAGCAGCGGAAGGCCGATCGCGGCAACTCCAAGACCTCCCCATAGGGAGGGTCGTACGCCGACCGCTGACACCGCGCGTCCCGCCAGCGGGGTCGTTACGATCGACGGCAGGAATACGAAGTAGATGACGCCGAGCTCCATCATGCCGAGCCCGAGTGGCGGCTTCACCAGCTCGAAGTTGATGTAGGTGAACGTGCCGATGAAGGCGAACAGGATGCAAAAGCCGATAACGAATCCGGCACGAAGCGCCGGGTCGAAAATGTGGTCGATCGCACGGGCAGTGTGCGCGCCTGGCACTCGACATCGATCCCCCTCGCGGCACGCGATCGATCGTGAAATAGACCAGCACCGCGCCCGAGAGATTGAGAAGCGCGAACACGGCGAAGGCCGCGGAGAGGCCGGCGTGGTCCGTGACCGCCGTGGCGATCAGCCGGCCGATGAGATTGCTCGCCACGTTGCCGGTGATGTAGGCCGCGAACGCGCTCGCCGCACTTTCGGCCATGTAGCGCTCGCCGAGGTAGGCGAGCGTAAGACCGAACGCTGCGGACATGGCGAGACCCTGCGCGATCCGCAGCAGCGAGAAGATCGTGAGGTCCGGAGCGACCGCAAGAAGCAAGGTCGGAACCGAAAGCAACGACAAACTGACGAGGATGCCGCCTCGGCGGGGGATGCGGTGTCCGAGAAATGCCACCCCAAGACCTCCGGCCGCCATGCCGAGCGTGCAGGCATTGACCGCGAGGCCCATGGCAGCGGGAGCTGACTCCATAGTGCGCCGCAAGCGTCGGCAACAGCGCTTGTGCGGCGAAGAGGTCGACGACGGTGAGAAACGCCATCAGCGCGATAAGGCCAAGGCGGAGGAATGCGACAGTGCCACCGGGCGCATCCTGCCGCTCGGCGGCAATTGCATGATCGAGGCGCATGGATCGAGCTCCTGGACAGAGAGCGATACGCGCTGGCGGCGACCACGATGACGCCACCAGCACGCGCGTTGTGGTTGGCTTACATGCCGGGCGTTTCGGGATCGACGGCGATGTCAGCCGAGATCAACACGACCGGCTGCTTGGAGGTATTCTTCCACCAGTGCGAAAGCCCTGCCTGCTCGATCGAAAGCTCGCCCGTCTTGTGCACGATCGGAACGGAGCAATGGCTCGAGTATTCGGTGATCCTGCCGGATACGACGTAGATCAACGCCGGACGATCCTCGTGGCTATGCCAGGCGACTTCGCCACCGGGCTGTACGTCAAGGCGGCGCATGCGGAAGTGATGGCCGGCGACGGCGACTTTCTCCTTGGAAAGGTCGATCTGGCCGAGAAGCTTTTCGGCGACGCCCTTATGCGCGGTGGCGCCGGCCTTCTGGCCGTTCTCGGTGACTTTTCCGGCGGGGCATTCGCCGGCCGACGCGATGGTTGCGCCGAACAGCAGCGCGCCCGAAAGCACGCCTGCAATTGAAACAGCAAGAAGGCGTGTGCGGTAATCGGTGGTCATGGTCGTGATCATGGGTTCTCTCCGTGATGAAGCGTTGAGGGGTGCGGACTAGGACTCCGCGGGCCAGGAGAGAATGGCGCGGGGCAGGACTGCTTTTGAAATATCGCCTCGGCCTCAATTCGATAGCTCTGGTCTATTGTGACGAGTGTCGAGCTTCGCGCACAACAAAGCCGCGCCTCTTGCGACGGCGCGGCTTAGAAGGGATGCGAAACGTGGCAAGGCAATGAGATCTACTGCGCTGTCCAGCCACCTTCGACCGGGAGCGCCGCACCCGTGATCGACTGCGCGCCGTCGGTCGCGAGAAACACAGCCATGGCCCCGATCTCCTCCGTGGTGACGAAGCGGCGCGTCGGTTGCGCCTTGAGCAGTACGTCACGGATCACCTGGTCCTCCGTCAGCATGCGTGCGCGAGCCGTCTCGGGGATCTGCTTTTCGACCAGCGGCGTCAGCACGTAGCCCGGGCAGATGGCATTCGCCGTGATGCCGAACTCAGCTGTTTCCAGTGCCACGGTCTTCGTCAAACCGATGAGCCCGTGCTTGGCCGTCACGTAGGCCGATTTGAAGGGCGAAGCGACGAGTGCATGCGCCGAGGCGACATTGATGATGCGGCCCCAGCGGCGCGCCTTCATGCCGGGCACGGCCGCGCGAATGGTGTGGAAGGCGGCGGAGAGATCGATGGCGATGATCTGATCCCATTTTGCCGGCGGGAAGGTCTCGATAGCTTCCACGTGCTGGATGCCGGCATTGTTGACGAGCACATCCACCTTGCCGAAGTGCCCGATCGCATCCTCGAACATGGCGCCGATCTGATCCGGCTTCGACATGTCGGCGCCAGAATACACTACTGTAATGTTGAATTCGCGCTCGAGGCCACGGCGAATGTCCTCCGCGTCAGTTGCTCCGATCCCGTTGAGCATCACGTCCATGCCCGCCGCCGCGAAGGCGCGCGCGATGCCGAGTCCGATGCCGCTTGTGGAGCCGGTGACGATGGCTGCCTTGCCGGCAAGGCAGCCAGGAACGAACGCCTCTTTTTGAGGCGTGAGCAACTTTTGCACGGCACTCTCCTTATGTGCTGGTTAGCGGAGCCAGATGGAAAAGGGACCCGGGAGCAGCAGTGGGGGGAGTACGTACTCCCGGGTCCGGGACGGCAGGCGCGCGGAGGAGGGGGCAAGCGGCCTGCGGTTAACCTGTTTTTCGAGAGCCGAGCTGCGGGCTGAGGGCGCGTCCAGCGCCGATTGCGCTATCGCCTCGTCCAACGTAAGAAGCGCCAGGTATTTCGTTGTCATGACCGCCTCCATTATGTTTGTTCGGTTTCGATGGCTATGAGGCTACGCCCATGACTCTGGAGCTGAAATATCCTTTGCGTTATGTTTTGATAGCTCCGCGCTATGGCACGTTGCTTTAAGTGATACTTCTCGAGTGCGCTGCTTCTGGTCGGGATTGCGCAATGGAAATGCATCAGGTGAGATATTTTCTCGCCCTGGCACGGGTGCTCAATTTCACCCGCGCGGCTGAGGAATGTCACGTCGCGCAGCCGTCGCTCACGCGCGCCATCAAACAGCTCGAGGCGGAGCTCGGCGGCGATCTGTTTCGCCGTGAACGGAATCTCACGCATCTGACCGATCTCGGCCAGCGCATGCTGCCGATGCTGCAGCAGTGCTTCGATAGCGCCATGACCGCAAATCGCTGGCGCAGTCCATCAAGGCAGGAGCGGTGGCGCCGCTTGCGATCGGCTTGTCGCTCGCAGTCGATATCACGCTCATCATTTCATTCGTCACCGAGCTCGTACGTTCGCTTCCGGGCCTGGAGTTACGCTTCGTGCGCGGCACCGGGCCGGAAATTGCCGAACTTCTGAAGAAGGGCGATATCGAGGTCGCGCTCGCTGGCTCTCTCGGCGAAACCTGGGACCGGCTCGAGAGCTGGGCCTTGTTCACGGAACCGTACAAGCTCGTGGTCGGCGCGGAACACCCGCTTCGCCGGCATGCAGGCGGTGAGTGCCGCGGACGTCGCCAAGGAGCGCCTGGTCGGGCGCGCGCACTGCGAGCACCTCGCCGAGGTGATGACGTTCGTCGCCGAGAGCGGCATGCGCACCGGATTCCCATCAAGCGTGCTCCGAACCCGATGTCGCGGCTCTTCTGCAATCCAACATCGGCGTTCAGCATCATGCCGCAAAGCTCGGCAGGCCGGCTCGGGGTCCGCTCCCTGGATCTGGAGGGCTTCAACGTCAACCGGACAGTATGCGTTTATGGCGTGTCCGGGCGGCAGCGCTCGATGGCTGCAAGCACCTTCATCAAGATGCTGCGCGCTGCGGACTGGTCGACCATCGAACCGCAGTCGCGCTCCGGCGTCTCGAAAGTTGCCTAGCCTCTCAAGGCGGCAAGGATATCGCCGATGTCCATGCGCCGGCGGTAATCGGGATCGATGAAGCGCGCTTTCACGAGCCCGTCCTGTCCGACGATGAACGTGGCCGGTATCGGAAGCGTCCAGGCGTCGCTGTCGTTGAAGGGCGTGATGTCCCAGCCGGCCGCGGACATGAACTTCTTCTTCTCGTCGCCGACGTAGAACGCGAGATTGAGCAGCAGCGCATAGCCGTTGTCCATGTCGGACAGCACGGCGAAGGGCGCGCCGGAGGCCGACTTGAGCTCGGCGTTGAACTTCTCGACCTCGGGCGTGATCGCGACCAGCTCGGCGCCGAGCCTCTTCACTTCGGGATAGGCATCCGCCAAGCGCCGTCGCATTGATGCGGCAATACGGGCACCAATGCCCGCGGTGGAAGGCGATGACCACCGGTCCGCGCGAGGTGAAGTCCGTCAGGGAATGCAGCCGGCCGGTCTCGTCGGGCAACAGGAAATCCGGCATCGGCTCGCCGGGCGCGGGGGCCTCGCTTCCGACACCGGTTGCCTCCAACCGCGCGATCATGCGCTCGACGACGTCCGCGAACTCCGGGCTCACACGCCGGACGTCGCTGGCGAAGGCGGCAAGACGCTCCGAAAGCCGAGCGTCCATGTTGCGGCAGCGCTCGGTGCACGCGGCAAGCTCTTCGGCAAGAACCTTCTCGGCCATGTCACACCAGGTTCGGTAAAGGCGACTTCAGTTTAGCCCTCGTGGTCCTTGTCGTTAAGTGTTTCCGGGAGAGACGTCGATCGTCGGTTGCCAGATCGTACAGCAGCCAAGATCTCGTCGACCTCCATGCGGCGGCGAAAATCCGGATCCACATGGCGGGCGAGAACGCGCTTGTCCTGGCCGACCACGAACGTTGCCGGCAGAGGAACGAACCAGCCGTCCCCGCCCTGGTAGGTCTCGAGGTGGAGTCCGCGGCCTCTCATCAGCTCCTTGAGGCGATCGCCGAGCCACATCGCGAGCCCCAACGACAGCGCATAGCCGTTGTCGATATCGGTCAGGACGTGCAGTTTGCCGAAGCTCGACGTGCGCAACGGCTCCGTAAACTGCTGCCGGTCCGGAATGATGGACACAATCTCGGCGCCGACGGCCGTCAGCTCAGCGTGATGCTCAGCGATTGTGCGCAGCTCGATCTTGCAAAACGGGCACCAGTGTCCGCGATTGAAACTGATCACGGCCGGACCGCGTACAATCATATCATCGAGGCTCACGAGCCGGCCGGCTTTGCTGGACAGAATAAAGTCCGGCATGATCTCGCCCACCGCGGGGGCCGAATTGCCGATCTCCCCGGCCAGGAGGCGGGCAACGAGAGCATCATAGGCTTCCGCAAACGGAAAGCTGAGTTCGCGCAGCTTTCCGGCGTAGGCCGCGAGCCGCTCATTGAGCGGCGCCTCCATCACGCAGATGTCTTCGAAGGCTTCAGCCAGGGTTTTTGCCTGTTTCAATTTTTTTGTCCTAGCTCCCGCCTCCAAACGTTTCTTTGGAGTTTCCGCCGGGCTGCTCGAGCCTCACATCCGCTGCGGCACAGTGGAAGTCCCAAACTGGCTTTCGATAAGATGATCGATCGAGAAGCGGCCGGCGCCATACTTCATGAGGTAGAGCAGCGTCACGGCCCAGACACCGTGCGTGTCGAAGGCGTTGGGATAGACGAAGATCTCGATGACGAGGGTCATGCCGAGCAGCACGGTGGCGGCGAAGCGCGTCAGCAGGCCGGACCAAAGCAGCAGCGGCATGGTGAGCTCGGTCGCCGTCGCCATGTAGGCCGCGATCTCCGGCGGAATGAGCGGCAGCTTGTAGTCGTTCTCGAACAGGTAGAACGTCGAGGGCTTGATGGTGAAGCCGTCGATCTTGGTCATGGCGGAGCGCCAGAACACGGTGCCGATGGCGATGCGCCCGATGAGGGCGATGAGGTCGTGCGGGATGGCCTCGAGCCAGGATTTTGCCTTCGTTAGCGCGCCGGTCATGGCGAAGTCTCCTTGTTGAGCGGGGATGCGAGCGTGAAGCCCGAGAGAGTTCTGCTGGCCGATGAGAAGCGCCATGACGCGGTCGAGCGGGAAGTCTGGAGCGCAGGCAAAGGCTTCCACGGCGGCTTCGCTCAGCGTCGCGCCGCGCATCAGCGCGGAGATGAACTCGTAGGCTCCGCGTGGAAGGCGCACGGCTTCCGCTTCGAGGCCACGTCGCGAAATGAGAACCTGCTCCCCGCTCAATTCGCTCGTGGGGAATGGGATCGGCTCCGTTGCGATGCTCGAGCGCCAGAGCGAGAAGACCGCGTACTCGGAACTCAAGAGCGAGCATGACGGCGCAAAGGCGAATGTGAGTGCCCCGGTCTCTTCGGGAGCAATGGCGGCGAGATCGTCGGCGCGCAGAGGTGCGGCATCGGCGGCGTTGCGTGCGGCATGCATCAGCCATTCCAGCCGCGCCACGTCGGCGATGTGCGGCATGTCGTCGATGAGTTCGAGCCCGGCGAGGAACGCGGCGAAGCCTTCGCCATAGTCGAGCAGCACGGGCGAGGCCGGCGGCTGCTCGCCGACGAACATGCGTGCCGCGGCCTTGAACAGGTCGGCTCCCATCAGCTTCTCGACGGCCGGATAGCGCGCCGCTATCACTCCCGTCAGTCCGGCGTAGACAGTATTGCGATAGACGTTGAAGCGGCGCACCGGCGGCGCGGAGGCTTCGCGCGTGACCGCCTCCGGCGGCGGCTGCGACGCATCGTGCAGGGCGCGGGCAAACGCGGCCTGGCTTGCGGCAAGGCTCACATCTTCAGGCATGGTTCGAGCCTCGCGCCATTATCCATGTCTCGGCACGCTTGGCTTCGGCGAACAGCGTCGCCCAATTAGGGACGTCGTTGTCCCATTCGATCAGCGTCGGTGCAGCGCCGGTGCGGGCAAGCGTGCGCGCATAGAGCTGCCAGACCTCGTCGCGGACTTCGCGATCGTGAGCGTCGATCAACAGCGGCGCGTCGGCATCGTCGGTGGTCTCGGCATGGCCGCCGAGATGGATTTCGCCCACGTGCTCGACAGGGAAGGCGTCGATGTAGGCCTTGGGATCGAAGCCGTGGTTGGTGGCCGAGACGTAGACGTTGTTGACGTCGAGCAGCAGGCCGCAGCCGGTGCGCTCGGCAATTGCGCGAAGGAATTCGATCTCGCTCATGTCGCTCGAGGAGAAGGCCACATAGGTGGACGGGTTCTCGAGCAGCATGCCGGCGGCCGAGGACCGTCTGCACTTCGTCGACATGCTTCACGACTGTCGCGAGAGTTTCCTCGGTATAGGGCAGCGGCAGGAGATCGTTGAGGTAGGCGCCCTCGTGCGTCGACCAGGCGAGATGCTCGGAAAACTGCGCCGGCTCGTAGCGATCGATCAGGGCCTTGAGACGCGCCAGATGGCGTGTGTCGAGATCTCCGGCCGAGCCGATCGAGAGGCCAACGCCATGCAGCGAGATCGGATACGTCTCGCGCACGCGGGTGAGAAAGTGATGCGGCGCGCCGCCGGCGCCCATGTAGTTTTCCGGGTGCACCTCGAACCAGCCGATGTCCGGCCGCCCCTCGAGGATGTCTCGATAATGCTCAGGCTTGAGACCGACCCCGGCGCGAGCCGGGATCGGTGCATGCGACCAGGAGGGGGGAGCGCTGATCTGCATGGCTTGCAGCATGGCGAAGACCTCAGCCCTTGATGGCTTCGAGCGAGCCGTTGCGGGTCTTGCCGTCGGGAAGCGTGACGGAGGTCGAAGTGCAGGTGCCCTTCTTGACGAGCTTCCAGCTGTGCGGGTCGAAATCGACCTTCGAGGTGCCGGCGCAGGAATTGGAGCCCTCGGCGGCGCAATCGTTGGCTCCAGCCTTGGCAATGCCGAAGCACTTCTCCATGTCGTCGGCGGCCTGTGCAGGAGCTGCGGCGAGGGTCAGGGCCGAGGCCAGGGCGCCGGCCAGAGCTGCGGTGGAAATAGTCTTAACGGTCAAAGACATAAGCGATCTCCTGAATGAGCGGATTGGACGTGACGCGTCCGGTGGGCAGAATCTATTACGAGGCTCGGACCCGTTGGGTTTCGCCCTCGCCTAAGCATCGTGCCGGAGGGGGAGGATGCCGTGAAATGCCGGCTCGATCTCGATTCCATAGCGTCCGGCTATGAAACCCAGCCACGTGCCTTTGGGACGAGCTAAAACTGTCTCTTCCGGCCTAGGGCGTCAGTGATGTCCGTGTTTGAACACCAAGCGGAGATACCAGGTGACGGGGAGTTACCGCGCCTTGGGCAACCCCATCGTCCGCTTCCCCGGGAGCCTGTGTGGAAACGCGCCTAATCTGCCGAACCGCCGTCACCATCTAAAGAACAGGATCCGCGAAAGGGGAGTTCTCGACGGAGAGAGACGTGGGATCAAGCGGCATGCCTGAACAACGATCCTAGCAGGATGCCTCGGGATAATCGCCAGCGGCGCCGCAGTGCTCAATCGCATTCGAATGAGCGTATGACGAGTGCTTGACGATCCGTACTTACAGATCCTGCCGCACGAGGGGGGCTTCGACCGGGATGTCTGCGGGCTTAGATGTTACCGCGCCAGGCACCGGCACTACCTCCAGAATGCGGGGCGCGCAGGCAGGCGTCATGCCAATCTGCTCTAAATTGGGCGAGGATGGAGTTGCCGAAGCGACGACATGTGCGTCTGGCGCGGGCACACACTCCATCACGGCATTCGACGCTGTGCTCGGCAATTTCGGCGCGGCCGTCGTGACGGGTGCGGGTGCTATCTGCTCGTACACGTCGACATTGAGGGTTACCGCAGCAATGAACCCAAATGCGTAGACGAGTAATGCGTAGTGGAAAATGCGCTGATGCATGGATTCGTGCCTCTAATGGCGCCATCCAAAAGGCGCTCAGCGTTTCGATCGGACGCAATGTAACTGAACGCCAACGCCGGCCAATTTTAGTCCGACGGACTACGACCGCTACCTGCGTAGAACTACTTAGGTCATGTCCGCGGTTTAATCCAAAAGACGGGGCATCTCACGGGCTTCCGCAATCCACCTCGAAAGCAAACTCGAGATCTCGAACATTTCTTCCCTCGCGATGTCCTCGTCGGCGCTGAGTGCTTCGAGGATGGCGTCACAGTCAGCGGCGGCGAGTTCCGCGACATTCCGAATTCCGAACGATCGGAGCAGCATTGCGTTCGCCTGTGTCAGTCCGGAAACGCGGGTGAGGTCCGCCATATTGAGCACGTCGAGAATTTGGCGGGCAGTCAGTCCTGTTCGTTCGGAGAGAAACATGCGAAGGCGTGGAGAGTGTGCGTTTGCAATCAGGCTCTCGACTGTAAGAATGCCGGCCCGCTGAATTTGGTGCAGGACATCCGGCCGGATGCCGACCAGGTTCTCGAGCGGGAGAACCGGGGCGGCAGCGATACTCGAACTGCTCTCCGTAACGCGAGCCGAGGCGCTCATGGGTCAGGCGCTCGCAGGCTCGGCAGCGTCGCTTGTCGCGATGTCCGATGATGCGACAGTATCCTCAAGGGGCGGAGTGGTGAACGGCTTCGAAGCCCAGTCGGCGATCTCGGGTGCCGATATATGTCTCACTTGAGCGTAACCCTGACTGTACGCTGCGGGCAGGATCTGCGGCGCGACCGCATCGGACGGCTTGGTCATGGAAATCCCCTCGCTTGGTTATTTTCTTGAGCGTGTCCACTATGCCGCGGCCGTTGGTAGGCGCAATTTGGGGTGATACTTAGAGGTGCTGCCTACGTAGTTCTACGTATGGTGCCGAGAACCTTGCGCGCGGCACATTCCATCCGCTCATGGTAGTGCTGATGAAAATGGATGTTTTCGAGAGAGCTTTGAGACCAGCCTTGGACGAACGCTTCCTTCGACGCGTTGCCTTAGGCTGCGCATTCGTGGTGGCCTATGTCGCGCTCGACTATGTGAGCTTCGTCAAGCCTTATCGAGGCCTCGGCATAACGCCCTGGAACCCGCCGCCCGGCTTGAGCATCGCACTCATGTTTCTCGGAGGATGGTTTTACGCACCGTTCGTAGTGTTAGCGCCTGTCGTGGCGGATCATATCGTTCGCGGAGCCTCCGTCTCTGCATCGCCGGAGATCGTTGCCTCAATTCTAAACGGTGGAGTTCTATGTCCTCGCTGGCATAGGACTGAGCCGGATCAGTTCGTTTGATCCCAGATTTCATGCTGTTCGCGACGCGACCACATTCATTGCAATCGCCATTCTATCATCCGCATTGGGAACAGCTGTATACCTCGGCGCGCTCGCTGCGGGTGGCGTGCTCACGTGGAACGAGATGCGGGCTGTCGCGTGGCGCGCATCGGTAGGTGAGACGATCGGAATTCTTGTCGTCGCTCCGCTTGTACTTCTTATCCGGACGCATCGTCCGTGGCCGAAAGTGAGTTTGCAGATGGTGGCGCAATTGGGTGCGCTGCTATGCGCTCTCGCAATCGTCTTCGGCTACCGAGAAGCAACTGCGTTCCAGCTGTTTTATCTGCTCTTCCTTCCTCTGCTATGGGTCGCGCTGGTTCATGGCCCAGCCGGCGCGGCCGTCGGATTGGCGGTAATCCAGGTTGGACTTATTATCGGTGCTGATATCCGCTTCGGCCCGGATCCCGGTCTCGGGGCTCTGCAGGTTCTCATGGTTGCCCTTGCCATTACAGGATTGGTCGTCGGGGCCGTAGTTGCCGAGCGAGAAGACGCGTCAGCACGCCTTCGCGATCAGCAGGCTGCGCTCAGCCGCGCATTGCGGATTAGATCTGCTGGCGAAGTCGCAGCATCAATCGCACACGAGATCAACCAGCCGCTCACCGCTCTCACGACCTACTCAGGAATCGCATCTGAAGCGATGGCATCGGGAAAGCTGGATCTCGCCACCAAGGCCATCAACAAGATCGTTGCTGAATGCGAGCGCGCGAAAGCTGTGCTCAAGGGCATCAGGGAGCTGTTACGCAAGGGTACGGTGACACCGCATCCGGTCGAGCTTCGCACGCTGTTCGGCGAGCTGGAGGAGATTTTCGCCGACGATTTTGCAAAGAAGGGACTTCGCTTAACCGTGAGCGTTCCCAATCAGCTTTCGACCATCGCCGCCGATGGAATCCAACTTCAGCAGGCCGTTCACAATCTGATTCTGAACAGCGCCGAAGCCATTGCCGGCATGGGGCGAACAGGCAGGATAGAGGTCGCGACGCTGGCGAACGGGAGCGACCATATTATCGAGGTGAAAGACGACGGTCCCGGATTTCCACCCGGCTTCAACGTGGCAGAACCTACCCCGTTGGTGACGACAAAGCCGGAAGGATCAGGACTGGGCCTTGCTGTAGCGCGCTCTATTATCGAGGCGCATGGCGGTAGCATGTCGATCACCTCATCTGCCCGTGGCGCGATCGTTCGCCTGCAGCTCCCCTCCAAGAGGTACAGCGATGAAGCCGACCGTCTCTCTGATTGATGACGAAGCATCCGTCCTCGATGCTGTCGGGATGCTGCTTTCTACGAACGACTATACGGTCGCCTGTTACAGCGATGCCCGCTCATTCCTGTCTGCGCCATTCGCAGCGGGTTGCATCGTCAGCGACGTGCGTATGCCGGGCACCACGGGGCTGGACCTTCTGCGCAATCTCCAGGCATCGAAAGATACGCGGCCGCTCATTCTACTCACAGGTCATGGCGACGTGGAGATGGCCGTTCAGGCCATCAAGCTTGGCGCCTATGATTTCATTGAAAAGCCCTTCAGCAATGATCGCTTACTGGACGGTGTTGCTCAGGCGCTTCTAACTGCCGAGACGTCCCATGAGGAGACCTTGCACCTGCAGGAGCTCAGAGAGCGATACAATTCTCTTTCAGAGCGACAGCGGGACACGATGCGTCTCCTCATTCGCGGATTGGCGAATAAGGAGATCGCGCTGCAACTCGGTATCAGCCCCAGAACCGTCGAGGTGCACCGTACGTGGGTGATGACAAAGATGTCGGCTAAAACTCTCGTGGATCTCGTGCGCATGGCGATGGCTTTGGGTGTTGCCTGATCAGGCTATTCGCAGGGCTACGTAAAGCTACGTAGGTACGCACGCTACGTACTTGCCTAAATTGCACTGAAGCGCCAAGGGCCGCATGTTCCGAAGGGACGCGGTCTCGCGTGCATTGGAGCAAATTATGAAGCGAGTGCTTGTCGTCGTCGACGGATCGACGGAATCGAACATTGCCATTGAGTACGCAATCGAGCTTGCGACTGTTGGCGGCGGCATCGAGCTCCTGCTTCTGAACGTGCGTTCGCCGGCACCGGTTTGGCAGGCACGCACGTCTGACGGCAAATCCCCGCCAACCAAGAGAATTCTCCATCGGGCGAGCCGGTTATCGACTATGGCGGGCATTGCTTGTCGTGAGCGCAGCGAAGAGGGCGAGATTCCCGAAACCGTTATTAAAGTGGCACGAGAAGAAGCCTGCGATCTCATCGTGTGGCCAGAACGGAGCATGGGGCGGGTCGCGCGAGCCGTATTGATGCTGACTGGCTTTAGCGCCAACGCGTTCGTCAACAAGATCATATCGACTTCGCCTGTGCCCGTGACGGTTGTTACCGACAGTGCGACCTGCCACGTGAGGCAGTTCCATGAAGCTCACTGACAACAAAGATCTCCTGGACATCTGTCTTTCCGGACAAGCGTGGTCCGTATTCCTCGATCTTGATGGAGCCCTGTTCGACATCGCTCTTGACCCTGAAGCAGTCGCTGTGCCGAAACGCCTGGTGGCTGACCTGTTAGAGATCAAAGCGCGCTTGGACGGGGCTCTGGCTGTCGTGAGCGGCCGGACTATTGAAGCGGTGGATAAGATTTTGGACCCGGCGTCGTTCGACTTCGCGGGAAGCGATGGAGAGCACGTGCGCCTTGATAGCACGCACTATGCCTTTGGAGCGTTGCGTAAGGATCTGATCGAGTGGGCGGCGCTCAAGCTGCGGCCGCTAACTCAGATCCACCCCGGTTGTCTTATCGTCAGCGACGAAACAGGGATCGCAGTTCACTGGCGCCTCGCACCTCATCTTGAGCAAATCGTACTGGATCATGTTCTGGAGCTGGCCAGCGAACTCGGAGGCGATTTCCGTATTCGGAGGGACAAATGTTTCGTTGAGATAGTCCCCACCGGTACGGGAAAGGCCAAAGCATTGAGCTTCATGATGAGTTCTCCGATTTACAGAGGCCGAAAGCCGATCTTCATAGGAGGCGCTGTTTCCGACGAACCGACCTCACGCCTGATCCGCGCCCTAGGCGGATTTTCCGTGCATGTCGGGGCTGAAGGGTCGCCCGCCGAATATTCCCTGAGGGACAGGAGCGTCGCGAGGTGGCTGATGAATTGGGCTCAGGCTGGAAAATCTAGGCGCGAGAGCCAGCGAAATCATTTGTGCGAACTGCAATGACGAGCGACATCCTGCAGCAGGATCTGCGAGATTTTATTCTCGCCAATATCGATTCCATCACGCATCTGGAAGCGCTTCTGCTGCTGCGCCAGAAGCCGAAGGAATATTGGGATGCGGCGAAGGCTGCGCAGCGGCTGTATACGAGCGAGGCGGACGCCAAGCGCATCCTGGAACGACTGCAAGGCGACGGATTTTTGGAAGTTGCAGACGGCCTCTTTCGCTATGGATGCGTTACGCCAGAACAGGAACTCATGATCGCGCACTTGGCGAAGGAATACTCGCGCAATCTCATTCCTATAACAAATATGATCCATTCGAAGCGGCGCCGCATGTTCGTCGAGTTGATCGAATGGCGGAATGAGCAGTAGTCGTATTCCATCCAATAGTTGTCCCGTAATGCCCTGCGGACGGCGGGGTTGCAGGCCGATGCCGGATTATGGCGCTGCGCCGTCGTCAAGGATCAGTCGAGTGGACCGGCGCGCCGGATGCGCAGTTCCTCGCGGGCAACGCGGATCGTGAAGACGGTCAGCATCAGCGCCAGGGCGAACCATGTCAGCGCGTAGACGAGATGCGTGTTGCGGAATGCGATGACTGTCAGGCCGCCGACCGGCAGGCCGCCGGGATTGGCCGTTGCGTCGGCATCGATGAAATAGGGAGCGGTGTCAGTCAGCCCTCGTGCGGCGGAGATGGCGGCGACGTCACGCGAATACCAGCGGTCTGCAGCGGGATCGTTTGAGCGCAGGAAGCCGCCCTTGGGCTCGCTCATGCGCAGCAGCCCGGTTACCGCCGCTTCGCCGGAGATCTGACCCTCGGCTCGTGATGCCGGGTCGCGGCGCGTCGGCAGGGACGAAGCCGCGGTTGACGAGAACCGTGAAGCCTCCGTCCGTCAGCAGCGGTGTCAGCACCCAGAAGCCGGTCCCGCGTTCCGTCACGGCCTGGACGAGGGTTTCGCGATCGTTGAGGAAATGCCCGGAGGCGGTGACGCGCTTGTACTCGTCGTCTGCCGCGTTGACCGCAGGCCAAGCCGCGCGGCCCGGTGCGGAGACGGGCGCGGCATGCACGCGGCTCTCGACTTTCTGGATCAGATCGAGCTTCCACGTGCGGCGCTCGAGCTGCCAGACGCCGAGCGAGGTCAGTCCGACGATCCCCGACGCGGCGCAGAGGCAGAGCAGAACGAGCGTGGCCGGCGAGCGCGGACTTCGAGTCCGTTCGCTGGCCCCGGCGTTCACGGCATCTGACTCATGTCGTGGCCCGGCATCATGTTGGCGTTGAGATGATGCATGACCCAGAGAGACCCGACCAGCGCGATCACGACCATGACGATGGTGAAGATCAGCGCCATCATCGTCCAGCCGCTCTCCGACCTGGCATTCATGTGCAGGAAGTAGATCATGTGCACGACGATCTGGATCACCGCGAAGGCCATGATGACGAATGCCGTCATCTGATTGTCGCCGAGCGCGCCGGTCATCACGAGCCAGAACGGGATGGCGGTCAGCACCACCGACAGCACGAAGCCGATCAGGTAGCTCTTGAGCGAGCCATGAGCGTGACCGTCGTCGTGGGCGTGGTCGTCATGGGTGGCGGAGCCATGCTCGGCGTGGACTTCGGTGCTCATCGCAGCATTCCCATCAGATAGACGAAGGTGAAGACGCCGATCCAGACGACGTCGAGGAAGTGCCAGAACATGCTGAGGCACATCAGGCGGCGGCGATTGGCGGGGATCAGTCCGCGGCGGGCGACCTGCACCATCAGCGTCACCAGCCAGACGATGCCGAAGGTGACGTGCAGGCCGTGCGTGCCGACCAGCGTGAAGAAGGACGACAGGAAGGCGCTGCGCTGCGGCGTGGCGCCCTCGTGGATCATGTGGGCGAACTCGTAGAGCTCGATGCTGATGAAGGCCGAGACCGAACAGACCGGTGATGGCGAGCCAGATTTGCGTCGATGCGATGCGGTTCTTGTCCATCGTCAGCATGGCAAAGCCATAGGTGATGGACGACAGCAGCAGCATCGACGTGTTGAGCGCCACGAGCGGCAGGTCGAACAGATCCTTGGGCGAGGGGCCGGCGGCGTAGTTGCTGCCCAAGACGCCAAAGGTCGCGAACAGCATCGCGAAGATGAGACAGTCGCTCATCAGATAGAGCCAGAAGCCGAGCATGGTGCTGCTGCCTTCCGGATGGTCGTGCTCGTCGACCACGTAGAAGACCGGCTTCGGTCGTGTCGTCAGTCGTCATGGTCATCACAGGTGCGGACATATCAGACCCCTGCAGCGAGGAGGCGTGTCCGCTCGCCCTCTGTTTTCACGACGTCTTCCAGTGGGATGTGGAAGCTGCGGTTGTAGTTGAAGGTGTGACCGATCGCGGTGGCGATAAGCGCCACGAAGCTCAGCGCCGCCAGCCACCAGATGTACCAGATCAGCGCGAAGGCGCAGACCATGCTGAATCCGGCCAGGATGATGCCGGCGCCGGTATTCGCCGGCATGTGGATCGGCTTGTAAGCCCGTGAGCGGACGATCGTAGCCGCGCTTCTTCATGTCCCACCACGCGTCGTTGTCGTGGATCACCGGCGTGAAGGCGAAGTTGTAGTCCGGCGGCGGCGAGGAGGTGGACCATTCCAGCGTGCGGCCGTTCCAGGGATCGCCCGTCAGGTCGCGCAGCTTCTCGCGGTCGCGGATGCTGACGTAGATCTGGATGAGGAAGGCCACGATGCCGACCAGGATCAGGAACGCGCCGAAGGCCGCGATGATGAACCAGATCTGCAGCGACGGGATCTTCGAACGTGCGCAGCGCGGCGCGTCACGCCCATGAGGCCGAGCACGTAGAGCGGCATGAAGGCGAAGTAGAAGCCGAGCACCCAGAACCAGAACGAGCACCTTGCCCCAGAACGGATCGAGCTTGAAGCCGAACGCCTTGGGGAACCAATAGGTGATGCCGGCGAACATGCCGAACACCACGCCGCCGATGATGACGTTGTGGAAGTGCGCGACCAGGAACAGGCTGTTGTGCAGCACGAAGTCCGCCGGCGGCACGGCCAGCAGCACGCCGGTCATGCCGCCGATGACGAAGGTCAGCATGAAGCGCGACAGTCCACATCATCGGCAACTCGAAGCGGATGCGGCCGCGGTACATCGTGAACAGCCAGTTGAACATCTTGGCCCCTGTCGGGATCGAGATGATCATCGTGGTGATGCCGAAGAAGGAGTTGACGCTCGCGCCCGAGCCCATGGTGAAGAAGTGATGCAGCCAGACGAGGTACGACAGGATGGTGATGACCACCGTCGCGTAGACCATGGAGGTGTAGCCGAACAGGCGCTTGCCGGAGAACGTCGACGCGACCTCGGAGAAGATGCCGAACGCCGGCAGGATGAGGATGTAGACCTCGGGGTGACCCCAAATCCAGATGAGGTTCACGTACATCATCGGATTGCCGCCGAAGTCGTTGGTGAAGAAGTTCGTGCCGACGTAGCGGTCGAGCGACAGCAGCGCCAGCACGGCCGTCAGCACCGGGAAGGCGGCAACGATGAGAACGTTGGTGCACAGCGCCGTCCACGTGAACACCGGCATCTTCATCATGGTCATGCCCGGCGCGCGCATCTTGACGATGGTGGCGATCAGGTTGATGCCCGACAGCAGCGTGCCGACACCCGCCACCTGCAGCGACCAGATGTAGTAATCCACCCCGACGTCTGGGCTGTAGCCGATATTCGAAAGCGGCGGATAGGCGAGCCAGCCGGTGCGCGCGAACTCGCCCACGAACAGCGACATCATCACCAGCACGGCGCCGGCGGTCGTCATCCAGAAGCTGAAGTTGTTGAGGAACGGGAAAGCCACGTCGCGGGCGCCGATCTGCAGCGGCACGACATAGTTCATGAGGCCGGTGACGAGCGGCATGGCCACGAAGAAGATCATGATCACGCCGTGAGCGGTGAAGATCTGATCGTAGTGGTGCGCCGGCAGGTAGCCTTCGGAGCCGCCGAATGCCATCGCCTGTTGCAGGCGCATCATGATGGCGTCGGCGAAGCCGCGCAGCAGCATGACGATGCCGAGCACCATGTACATGATGCCGATGCGCTTATGATCGACGGTGGTGAACCACTCGCTCCAGAGATAGCCCCACAGGCGGTAGTAGGTGATGGCGGCGAAAACCGCGCCGCCGATCAGGGCGACGACGGCAAAGGTCCCTACCAGGATGGGCTCGTGAAACGGCAGCGAGTCCAGCGTGAGCCGACCGAAGATGAATTTCAGGATGTCGGTATTTTCAAACATCAGAGGCTCGACCGTCAGGAGTTGGAGGCGCGGCGCGACGCCATGGATGGGAAGATCGGGGACGGGCGCGGAAGGCCCGCGCCAAGCAGAGGTGAGCCATCGAGCGGCGTTCTCGGCTCTGACACGGCAGCAGCGGCCTCGGCTTCAGCCGTCGTGCAGACGCTGACGACATACGTGGGTTCCGGGGCCAGGACTGCGCCGCGGCGCGCGTATTTGTCGTAGGCGAGCGGCTGAACGTTATGGACGCCAGCGAGCCCCAAGCCACCCTTGGCATCGATGGCCGACATTTCGTTCATGCACATTTTGCCGGGCTCGACACACATGTTGAGGATGGCCGTGAACAGCCCGGCCTCGACATTGGCGTAGCGGCGAACCGGCACATTCTCGCTCGGCCGTTCCAGCTCGAGATATTCCTTGCGGTCGAGGGTGCCGCCCGCGGTCTTGGCGCTGGCGACCCACTTGTCGAAATCGCCGTCGGAGACGCCGTGGAAGGCGAAGCGCATGCCTGAGAAGCCGGCGCCGCTGTAGTTGGCCGAGAAGCCCTGATAGACGCCGGGCTTGTTGATCACGGCGTGGAGCTTCGTCTGCATGCCCGGCATGGCGTAGATCTGGCCTGCCAGCGCCGGCACGTAGAAGGAGTTCATCACCGACGATGCGGTGATGCGGTAGTTGATCGGCCTGTCGACGGGCGCAGCCATTTCATTGACCGTCGCGATGCCATACTCGGGATAGATGAACAGCCATTTCCAATCGAGGGCGACGACGTCCACCTTCAGCGGCTTCATGTCGCGCGGGACGGGGTTGCCGGGGGCTATGCGGGCGAGGGGTCGATAGGGATCGAGCAGATGCGTGCCCATCCACGTCAGCGCGCCGAGGCAGATGATGATGAGCAGCGGGGCCGACCAGATGATAAGCTCGAGCTGTGTCGAATGGTCCCAGTCCGGCTCGTACTGTGCGCTCGTGTTCGTTTCGCGATAGTGCCACGCGAACCATATCGTCAGCGCGATGACCGGGACTATGATCAGCAACATGAGCACGGTCGAGATGACGACGAGATCGCGCTGCTGAGCGGCTATATCGCCTGCGGGGCTCAATACCTCGGCTTTGCACGCCCCGAGAATTAGGATTAGCGGCAGCAGGGCGAGGATGCGGAAACGTTTCAAGGCGGATCCTGTTCTTTGGACAGTCGCTTCGGTACGCCTTCGCTATCCTCACTGCGGCGCAAACGACATTGGACAATTTGCCCAGTCCCCCCGCGAGTTGTCACAGGACAAAGAAGAGGCCGAAGAGTTCGCGCGGGTTACCCGCCTGATGGCTAAGAACTGGATAAGGAGCGAAGTCAGCTCATGAGCGCGGATGCAACGGCGACTCCGACGACGACGATGGAGCGCGACGCGAGACTGGTGAACGCCCATGGCGGTGACGTTAACCCGGGCGAAATCGCGATCGGCGTGATCATCGGCCGGACGTCGGAGTTCTTCGACTTCTTCGTCTATGCCATCGCCTCGGTCGTCGTATTTCCGAAGCTCGTGTTCCCGTATGTCGATTCCCTGACAGGAACGCTCTACTCGTTCGTCATCTTCGCGCTCGCCTTCGTTGCCCGTCCTATCGGAACTGTCATCTTCATGGCCATCGACCGGATCTACGGTCGCAGCGTCAAGCTGACCATCACGCTGTTCCTGCTCGGGAGCTCCACGGTGGCCATCGCCTTCCTGCCTGGTTACGAGCAGATCGGCTGGGCATCGGCGCTTTTCCTGGCCTTGTTCCGCATCGGCCAGGGCCTCGCTCTCGGCGGCGAATGGGACGGTCTCGCCTCGCTCCTGGCCCTCAATGCGCCCGAGCGGCGCCGCGGCTGGTATGCGATGATCCCTCAGCTCGGAGCCCCGCTCGGCTTCATCGTCGCGGCCGCGCTATTCTCCTTCTTCGTGGCTAATCTTTCCGCCGAGGACTTCTTCGACTGGGGCTGGCGTTATCCGTTCTTCGTCGCCTTCGCCATCAATGTGGTGGCGCTGTTCGCGCGTCTGCGCATGGTGGTCACGCCGCAATACACGAAGCTGTTCGAAAGCCGGGAGTTGCAGCCGACCACCGTGAGGGACACGGTCAGGGCAGAGGGCCGCCACATCATCCTTGGTGCGTTCGCGCCGCTCGCGAGCTTCGCCCTGTTTCACATGGTGACAGTGTTCCCGTTGTCCTGGGTGTTCCTGTTCACCGACCAGGGACCCGCGCGCTTCCTTGTCATCGAGATGATCGGCGCGGCCGTCGGCATCGTCGCCATTGTCGCGTCCGGTTTCCTCGCCGACCGCGTCGGACGGAGCAGGCTCCTCGGCGCCACTGCCGTCGCCATTGCCGTGTTCAGCGGCTTTGCGCCTCAGCTTCTCGACGGCGGCGACGTGGGCGAAGCTCTCTTCATGGTGCTGGGCTTCACGTTGCTTGGACTTTCGTTCGGCCAATCGTCGGGGGCCGTGGCCTCGAACTTCTCGAAGAAGTACCGCTACACCGGATCGGCGCTCACCAATGATCTTGCCTGGCTCTTTGGCGCCGGCTTCGCGCCGCTGGTGGCGCTCATCCTCTCGAGCCAGTTCGGTCTGATCGCTGCAGGTGCCTACCTGCTTTCAGGAGCGGTGTGCACCCTTCTAGCGCTGGGGTTGAGTCATCAGCTCGGTTCTAAGGACTAAGTCCGGCGCATCCGGAGCCATGTTGTTTTCACTTCGCGTTGGCCCGCCGGCATTCCCGGCGGGCCAATTTCGTTTGGGCATACTATTAGCTGTACACAAACAGCCTGGTCCGAGGTGATTTCCGCAGCTGGTGCTTTCACGGATCGAGCGAGGGCTTACATTACAGGGAGAACGAACCACCAAATCCGGACGTCACGGCCTCCGACCGACGAGGCAAGACGGCCCGTCAGCCTTAAGGAGTGCAGCTTGGCCAGAACTGTCGCGGACCAGATGGTCGATACTCTCGCAGCCGCTGGCGTGGCGCGCGTCTATGGCATCGTCGGCGACAGCCTCAATGGCTTCACGGACTCGCTACGCCGTCACGGCGGCATCGACTGGATGCCTGTGCGGCACGAGGAAGTGGCCGCCTTCGCAGCCGGTGCAGAGGCGCACGTCACGGGCGAGCTTGCCGTCTGCGCCGGGAGTTGTGGACCGGGCAACCTGCACCTGATCAACGGCCTGTTCGATTGTCACCGCTCGCGCGTGCCGGTCGTGGCGATCGCGGCCCATATTCCGAGTGCCGAGATCGGCTCCGGCTACTTCCAGGAGACGCATCCCGAACAGCTCTTCCGCGAATGCTCGAGCTACTGCGAGCTGGTGTCGAGCCCGGCGCAAATGCCGCGCGTGCTCGAGATCGCCATCCGCCGCGCGGTCGCCGAGCGTTGTGTTTCCGTCATCGTCATTCCCGGCGACATAGGGCTTCAGGCCGCCTCCGCCACGCCGGTGGCGGAGGTTGAAGGCCTCATGCTGGCGCGCCCGATTGTTTCGCCGACGCAGGACGCGGTCAGACGTCTGGCCGACCTTATTGAACGGCTCCAGTCGAGTGACGCTCTTTTGCGGCAGCGGTTGCGCCGGAGCGCACGACGAAGTGGTGCGTCTCGCTGAAACGCTGAAGGCGCCGGTCGTACACGCCATGCGCGGCAAGGAGCATGTGGAGTGGGACAATCCCTACGATGTCGGCATGACCGGCCTCATAGGTTTCTCGTCCGGCTATCACGCCATGGAGAATTGCGACGCGCTCTTGATGCTCGGCACCGATTTTCCCTACCGGCAGTTCTACCCGGTCAACGCGCGTATTGCGCAGGTGGATATCGATGCGTCGGCGATCGGGCGGCGGGCCCGGGTGGATCTCGGCGTGGTCGGAGATGTGCGCCACACGATCGCGGCACTTCTGCCGCGCCTTAAAGGTGGTCGCGACGACGGCTACCTCAACGCTTGCACGGCGCATTACCGCGAAGCGCGCAAAGGCCTCGACGATCTCGCGACGGGGAAGCCCGGCGGCACACTGCATCCGCAACATGTTGCCCACAGCATAAGCCGCCTTGCGTCCGAGGACGCGATCTTCACCTGTGATGTGGGGCTGCCGACGGTCTGGGCCGCCCGGTACCTCGCCATGAACGGCAAACGGCGGCTCTTGGGATCATTCTGGCACGGGTCCATGGCCAATGCGATGGCGCAGGGCATCGGGGCTCAGTCGGCTTACCCCAAGCGTCAGGTCGTCTCGCTTTCGGGTGATGGCGGCTTTGCCATGCTCATGGGCGATCTCCTGACGCTCAGGCAATTGTCGCTGCCGGTGAAGGTCGTCATTTTCAACAATGGCTCGCTCGGCTTCGTCGCGCTCGAGCAGAAGGCCACCGGATTTCTCGATACCGGAACCGATCTCGATAATCCCGATTTCGCCGCCATGGCACGCGCCGCCGGTATTCACGGTGTCCGCATCGAGGATCCGGGCGAGCTCGATAAGCAGCTTGAAGCGGCGTTCGCGCATCCGGGACCAGCTGTTATCGATGCGGTGGTGAACCGCACCGAGGTAGCGATGCCGCCGAAAGTCACTGTCGAAATGGCGAAGGGTTTCACGCTTTACATGATGAAGGCGGTGATGAACGGCCGCTTTGACGAGGTCGTCGAGCTCGCGCGAACCAATCTCATCCGCTAGCCGCCCGTGTGTGGGGAAGCTCCTAAGCCCCTCCGATCAGGATACCGACAGCGAGAACCAGCGCTCCGCCGAGGACCACCTGGAAAGTGGCGCGGAAGAATGGCGTCTCCATGAATTTGTTCTGAATCCAGACGATGGCCCACAGCTCGATGAAGACGACGATCAAAGCGATGACTGTCGCAGTCCAGAAATCGGGAATGAGATAGGGAAGAGCGTGGCCCAGGCCGCCGATTGCGGTCATCACTCCAGAGGCGAGGCCGCGCTTCCATGGCGAACCACGTCCGGAGATCTTGCCATCGTCGTGCACGGCCTCCGTGAACCCCATGGAGATTCCAGCTCCGATGGATGCCGATAGCCCGACCAGAAAAGTCGTCCAGGGATCGTGGGTCGCGAACGCGGTCGCAAAAATGGGCGCCAGGGTCGAGACGGATCCGTCCATCAGCCCAGCCAGGCCCGGCTGCACCCACGTAAGAATGAACCGGCGCCGCGATAGAAGGTCTTCGTCGGCGCGGGCCGTTTCGCTCAAATAGTGCTTGGCGAGCGCTCCTGCGGCGGCTTCGTGACCGGCTTCGGCCTGAGCAAGCTGCTCCAGGAGTTTTCGGGTTTCCGGATTGGAGGCCTTCGCCGCAGCGGCCAGATAAAACTCCTCCGCCTCGCGCTCCATGTCCGCGACCTCTTGGCGGATACGGTCGAGCCCGAGGTTCTCGACAAGCCAGACGGGGCGCCGGGTGTAGAAATCGGAGACGTGCTCGCGGTGCAGTGGAATGACCACATCGCCGTAGCGGCGCTTATAGAGATCCAAAAGCCATTGGCGGTGCTGATCCTCTTCGGCGGCCATGCCATCGAAGACGGCGGCGCTGCCAGGATAGTCCGCTCGGAGTTTCGCAGCATAAGCGCGGTAAATGCGGCCATCCTCCTCTTCGGAGGAGATTGCGAGGGCCAGTATTTCCTTCTCGGTGAGGTCCGCAAAGCGGCGCTTGCCTGAGAAGCCGCCGAGCAGCAGTCGCGAAAGCATGGGATGACTCCGGCATGATGCAGAAAGAGGGTGCCCGCGCGTACCAATACCCGATGTGCCAGCAGCAGTTTGATTTTACGCAATGGCTGAGAAGGAACGAGTTGGTCTAACCTAAACAGAGGCTACAAGAGGTTCATCCATGAGCTCACCAGTCAGATATACGCGAGCGCAAATCGCACTTCATTGGCTGATCGTTATCCTCGTCGCTGTGCAATTCCTCACCGCCGAAGCCATGGAGGAATTTTTCGACAAGGCGGAAGATGCGGGCGTCCTGGCCGGCTTTCCGACTAGCTCTGGCGCCATTGCGCATGCGCTGGGCGGAGGCTTGATCCTGGTTCTGATGGTTTACCGGATTTGGCTTCGGTGGTCTTACGGCGCACCGCTCTTGCCAGCGAACATGAAGCCCATACTGCAGCTTGCCGCCCGCGTGACACATGCTGGTTTCTACGTACTACTTGTTTTGCTCCCTCTCACGGGGGCCGCTGCTCTCTACATCAATTCCGAAGCGGGTGATGTGCACGGGGCAATTAAATCGGTGCTCATCCTTCTCATTGCCGTGCATGTGGCCGGTGCCGTGGTGCATGCCTTTGTCTACAAGGATGACGTTCTCCGCCGAATGATCCCGTGATGCCAGGATGGCGGGGACATCATCCGACGCAACCAATCCAACATCCATGCGTTTACCGAAGGACAAGCCCACAGGAATTCTCGGAAATGAGAGTGAAAGTGGGCGAAGAAATGCATGAGGTGCAAAATGAGCAATAAGATCGCAACGGCGGCGTTGGCTGCCATCCTGTCCGTCTCGGCTGTCGTCCCGGCCGCATACGCGGATAGAGGCCATGGCCGGCACCACAATGGCCATCACGCGTACAACGATCGTGGCGACCATCATCGTGGCCGGGGCCACTGGCGCAATGGCAAGTGGATAGCGCTTGGAATCCTTGGTGCAGCCGCGGCTGCTGCGGCGGCTGATGACGGTTATCGGGACTGCTATCGGCGTCACGGACGCCGCTACTGCAACTAACGCAGTTCGCGCTGCAGTTCGAAATCTGGGGCCTCGGCGTTGCCGGGGCCCTTTCGTTTGCGCTACCCGATCGAATGATCGTTAACGGTCTAGATCCGTTAGATACTCCCGCAAACGGCCAGCGACCCGGTACGTAGATCGGGAAAAATTCCCGGGCGGCAATCGTATAAGTAGTAAGTGTTACGTTGTTACATTGAAGCAACCGATGATTGGGGCAAACGTCGCGCGCATCATTGCCGCAGGGCTTTTTCGGGCAAGGCTCTCGCTTCGCCGTGCACTTTTTGGGGCCGGTTCCCGGTTGCAGCGCGGCCCGGCAGCTCTTAGGCAAGAGCGCCGGAAATGAGCAGGCATTCCCAATTTTCGGCATAGGGTCTCGTGAAGCCAGGCTCCTTGCCCGGTAGCGAAACGGGGCTTCCACAGTCGTCGGTATGGAACAGACAACAAACAACAACGCCGCCATCGGCACGCGATCCCAGTCGCTCCGGATGACGCTCATCCGGACAATCTCAGGCGTGCTCATCTTCACGCTGTTGTTGAGCGCCGTCCTTACCTATTGGCATGCGACGAGCAAGGTCGATACCGAAGTCGGCTCCGCCATCGAGATGGCCGAGAAGACGGTGCGCAAGGCCATTCAAGAAATTGCGCACGACGACGACCCGCGTCTCGAGCTTGTTCGCTTAGTGCATGTGTTCGACGGCAATCGTCACGTCAAAGCTTCGTTCATAGAGCCGGGACCGACCGGTCGGCTTATTACAAGCACAGTAGCGCCGGCCGACGAGCTCCCGGAGTGGTTCTTCAATCTCTTCGCACAGCCGCCCAAAGTGGTTCGCGTCGAGCTTCCGGAGGAGCTGCGTTCTCACGGGGCCTTCGAGCTCGAGACATCGCTTCGCGGCGAGGTGGCGGAGGTGTGGGACGATGTGGTCCTCAAGCTCACCATTCTGACCGTGTTCTGCGTGCTGGCCTCGCTCTTGGTCTACATCACGCTCGGGCGCGCGCTTGGCCCGATCACTGGCCTTCTCGGGGCGTTCGAGCGGCTCGGCGGCGGCGACTACGGCGCTCGAGTCGAGGCGAAGGGGCCGACGGAGATCGCGAAGCTCTGCGGCGGCTTCAACGACATGGCGCAGCGGCTAGGGGACATGGAGACGCGCAATCGCAAGCTCAATGACCAGCTGGCGACGGTGCAGGACGAAGAGCGCGCCGACCTCGCCCGCGATTTGCACGACGAAGTCAGCCCGTTCCTGTTCTCTGTCGATGTCGATGCGTCGACCATAAGGCAGATGGCCACAGCGCCGGAGGTTTCCGCCGTTGCAGCTCGCGCGGATGCGATCAGGGATGCGGTCGCGCACATGAAGAAGCACGTCAAGTCGATCCTGAACCGGCTGCGTCCGACCGTGCATCTCGAGCTCGGGCTCAAGAACGCGATCGAGACGCTCGTCGCATCGTGGCAGCTGCGTAATCCGGACGTGAGCTTCAAGGCGGTGATCGCGGACGGCGACTGCGGATCGAAAATCGACAGCGTCATTCACGGTATCGTGAGGGAGGCGATCAGTAACGCCCTCAAGCACGGTAAGCCGGAAGAGATCGATGTCGTTCTGACGTGGACGAACGAGGATTGCGTCACCATTGTCGTTCGCGATGATGGGGGAGGACTGAAGCCAGCGAGCCTCGATTTGGGTTTCGGGCTCATTGCCATGCGCGAGAGAGCGGAAGCGCTCGGGGGGACGGTAACGGTGAACAACAGAACGGATGTGGCAGGAGTGGAAGTCATCGCTAGCATTCCGGTCCGCATATCGCTCGCGGCAATCGATGCCGCGCGAGAGCTGGATGTCTCGCAATGAAGGTGCTGATCGTCGACGACCACGCTGTGGTGCGCCAAGGCGTACATCGTCTCCTCTCCTCGATTCCCGATATGACGATTTTCGAAGCGGCGACCGCGCATGAAGCCCTCACTGTCGTGCGCCGAGAAGGCCCCGACGTGGTCGTGCTGGATATCAATCTCGAGGGGGCAAGCGGGCTCGAGCTGCTGCGCCGGATCAAGATCGAGAGGGCCGCGAGCCGGGTGCTCATGTTCAGCATGCACTCAGAGCCGATCTACGCCTCGCGCGCCATCAAGGCCGGCGCTTCGGGTTACGTCTGCAAGAGCGCAAGCTCGAACGATCTCGTCACAGCTGTTGTCAAGATCGCGGCGGGAGAAACCTATCTCGACAGCGCCATGGCAGGAGAGCTGGTCTTGAACAGCGTGCGGTCGGAGGACCCGCTACGCAAGCTCACCAACCGGGAGATCGAGATCTTGCGTATGCTCGGAGAAGGCAAGAGCCTTCAGGATATCGCGGATGCGATCGGCATCGCCTACAAGACCGTTGCCAACTCGTGCGGACGCATCAAGGAGAAGCTCGATCTGCCGCGCACATCCGATCTGATCCGGTTCTCGATCGAGAACCGCCGCAATTGAAGCCAGGGCATGTCCCTGAGTGAGGAGTGATACGCGATGAAAGTCCTGGTCGTCGATGATCATGCGGTGGTTCGCGAGGGTATTCGCCGCCTGCTCTCAACCATTCCCGGCGCCGAGATTCACGAGGCGGCGAACTCCCACGAAGCTTTGGCGCAGTGCCGCGCGCGGTCACCGGACGTGATCGTGCTCGACATCAATCTCGACGGATCGAGCGGCCTCGAATTGCTGCGACGGCTCAAGATCGAGAACGCCGCCGCGCGCATCGTGATGTTCACCATGCATTCGGAGCCGAGCTACGCGATGCGCGCCCTCAAGGCGGGTGCTGCGGGATACGTGAGCAAAAGCGCGGACGCGGGGGAGCTCGTGACGGCGGTGAAAAAGATCGCGGTCGGCGATCGCTATCTCGACCGGTCCATGGCGAGCGAGCTCGTGTTCAGCTCGGCGATGGCGGAAGACCCGCTGCACAAGCTCTCAAATCGCGAGGTGGAGATCCTGCGTCTTCTCGGCGAAGGCAAGAGCCTGGCGGAGATCGCCGCCACCTTCGGCATCGCCTACAAGACGGTCGCCAACTCCTGCAGCCGCCTCAAGGAAAAGCTCGGCGTCGAGCGCACGGCGGACCTCATCCGGCTTTCGGTCGAACGGCGCATCAAGTAAGGGCCGAGAATTAGCCGGCGAGGCGCTGCTTGGTCAGGATCTTGGCAAGCTCGACGGCGGGCTGATCGAACGGATCGATGCCGATCAGGCGACCGGCCAAGATTGTCTCGATCATGAAATGCATGAGCAGTGCGCCGATGGCGTACTCATCCAGTTCGCCGACATCGATGGTGCGCACTGGGCGGCCCGCCTGAGTGAGCGCTTCGGTAATGGCCTGGGCCTGGGCGCTCGACGACGTCGCCAACGGTTTTTCCGCCCATGAAGCCCATGCCCGCGAGATCAGCCATGCGGGCATCGATGACAGGGCCCGTGCCGGCAGTCTTGGTGCGGACTACGGTGACGTAGATCTCGCGCGGGCCATCCATGAAAAGCTGCAGCTGGCTGTGCTGGTCGAGCGGGCCGAGAGCCGGAATGGGGCTCGTGCCTTCGCCCTGCTTGCCGAGGCTTTCGGCCCAGAGCTGGACGTACCACTCGGAGAAGCGGCCGAGGCGATCGGAATAGGGCATCATCACGAGCGTGTGGATGCCGCGCTCCTTGGAAAGGGCCACGGCCGTCGCGGCGCCGAGGGCCGGCGGGCAGGCGGCACGGAGTCATCGCGGACAGCATCGCGTGTACGACGGAGCGGGCGCCTTCGCGGATTTTCTTGGCGTCGAGGCCGCGCGCCATGGCCGGCAAAAGCCCGACGTTGGTGAGGCACGAGAAGCGGCCGCCGATGCCGGTGTGATGATCGAGAATGGGAATGCCGTAGCTTTCGAGAAGCGAGCGCAGTCCGTTGACCTTGCCGGGCTTCGCTGGCTCCGTGATGCCGAGGAACAGCGTCGGGATCTTGTCCTCGAGGCCGGCATTCTTGACGGCCGTCAGCGTGGCGATGAGCTGGGCCAGCGTTTCGGTCGTGCCGCCGGACTTCGAGGTGACGACGAAGCGCGTATTGGCAAGCTCGATGTTATCGAGCGCCGCCGTGAGCGTCGTGGGATCGAGGTTGTCGTAGAAGCGCGTGCGTGGAAGTCCGCGCACGCCGACCGCGCATCACGCCGGGCAGGTTCCAGCCACCGACCTGGGCCAGCGTCTGGCCGCCGAGCCCCGATCCGCCCGTGCCGAAGAAAATGATCATGCCGGCGCCGGCCGAGAGCCTGGCCAGCGCTTCCGCCGCCTCGTCGATGTCGGCGGTTTCCTCGGGAATGGTCAGAACCGGCAGCCGGCCGGTGCTGTAATCTTCCTTCAGCCTTTCGAGCGCTGGGGAGAGCTTTGCCAGCCAGGTCGTCAAGGTGGCGGTATCGAGGCCGTTGGCGCCTATGGCGCCATCAAGGCAACCGGCGATGGACTGGACATACGGGCTCGAACCAGCGGCGCTAGGGGATGAGGTCATGGCATTCCGGATTATGCGGGCACTGAAATATCGGCAGGACAGGACGTAGCCGGTTTTTGGCTCGCGGCCAAGGGCGCGCCGTCGAACTGGCTGGGTAGCCCGTCCTTAACGCGTAACCTTGACCAGGGTTCAGTGGGTCCGCCTCAGCCTTTTGTCTGCGCGGCGGGAATGACCGGCTTGCCGACGATGGTGACGATGAGGTCGTCGTTCTCGAGCAGGCGCTTGGCGACCCGCTTGGCGTCGTCGATGGTAATCGCCGAAATGATGGCATTGCGCTTGTCGACGTAATCCGGCGCGAAGTCGTCCTCGATACAGGCCGAGAAGCTGGCTTGCGATCTTGGAGTTGGTATCGAAGCGCAGGGCGTAGGAGCCGACGAGATAGCTTCTTGGCGTTCTCGAACTCCGTCGGGCTTCGGACCTTCCTCGGCGACCTTCTTCAGCTCGGCGCGAATCACGTCGAGGACTGGTTGATCGACTCGGACTTGCGTCGCCACGCCGCCGGCCAGCAGCGACGTGTGCCGGAACGGCTGCAGGTAGCTGTAGACCGAGTAGGCGAGACCACGCTTCTCGCGCACCTCTTCCATCAGGCGCGACGCAAAGCCGCCGCCGCCGACGATCTGGTTGAGGACGAAGGCGGTCATGAAGTCGGGGTCCTTGCGCGGCATGGCGCCGAGGCCGAAGAACGGCGACCGACTGCGGCACGTCCATCGTCGATCCACTTTTCCTTGCCGCCCTTGACGGGGCTGGTCATGGGAACCGGGACGCAGTTCGGCCTTCTGCGGCAGGTCGCCGAAGACATCGTCGAGCAGCTTGCCGAGTTCCTCCGGCGTGATGTCGCCGACGGCCACGACCTTGAGGTTGTCCTTGGCGAAGACGCGCTTGCGATAGGCCTCGAGATCGTCGCGCGTGATGGCGCTCGACCGTCGCGTCGGTGCCCTGCGAGGGACGTCCATAGGCGTGGCCGGCGAAAGCCGTGGCGAACCATTCGCTGGGCTGCCACCTTCTCCGGATCCTTGTCGGCGTAGGCGAGATTGGCGAGAAGCTGGCCGCGAATGCGCTCGACCGCGTCGGGATCGAAGCGCGGCTTGTTGATCGCGAGCTTCAGACAGCTCGACGGACTCGGCGCGGTTCTGCGTCAGCGTCTCGAAGTTGCCGTAGAAGGCATCGCGGCTGTCCTCGAAGCTCATGCGCATGGCGAGCGTTTCCATGCGCTCCTGAACGTGCCGGCGTCGAGGTCGCCCGCGCCTTCGTCCAGCATGGCGGTGAGGAAGTTGGCGACGCCGTCCTTGCCCGTCGGGGTCCTGCGAGTTGCCGCCCTCGAAGGAGAACTTCATCGCGAGCAGCGGATTGTCGTGCGCTTCGACGAGCCAGGCCTCGATGCCGCCGGGGCTCTTGATTACTTGGATTTTCATAGCGTGTGCGGGCCCTGTCGCGGTGGCAAGGGAGAGTGCGGTGAGGATGAGCAGAGCCAACGCGCGAGAGATGCGAACGCCGCTCTCCCGTTGCGCCTGAGCGCACGACTCCTGCCGGTCGAGATCGTGATGCATACGAACAATCCTAACAAAAGACTATGAGCGGTCTTTGACAGCAGGCTGCTGGTCGCTGCGTGCGCCTGTCGCCTGCGGAGCGGGAAGGAGGTAGCCCGTCACCGAGCGGCGCGAGTCGAGGTAGGTCGCGGCGGCGCGCTTGATGTCGTCCAGCGTCACCTTGGAGATGGCGTCCGGCCAGCCTTCGATCTGCTGCACCGTGCGGCCCGACCGCCAGGCCCCAGCCGTAGCGGCGGGCGAGCGAAGCCTGGTCGTCGTTCTCGTAGATGTATTCGGCGATGTAGCTCGACTTGGCGCGCTCGAGCTCGGCGGCGGTCACGCCATTGTCGCGGACCTCTGCGAGCACGCGGTCGATGCTGGCCTCGATCTTGTCGAGGCTCGACGCCGTTGGCCGCGATCGCATAGAGGCCGATGGTGCCGTCGTCGAGGCCCGAGCCCGGAATAGCTGCCGCCGGCAGACGAGGCGATCTTCTCTTCGACGACGAGGCGCCTTGTAGAGGCGGCTGGTGGCGCCGTCGGCGGCGATCTTCATCAGGAGGTCGAGCGCCTCGGCTTCGCCGGGCTTCGCGGTCATGTAGCTCGGCACGACGTAGTCGCGATGGAACGAGGCCTTGCCGGCGCGCGGATCCTCGTACTCGACGCGGCGCGCGGCGCGATGCGGCGGATCGTGCGGGCGGTTGCGCGACGTGGCGACGGCCGGGTTGGCCGGGATCTTGCCGTAGGTCTTCTTCGGCGAGCTGCTTGCACCTCGTCGGCCGTCACGTCGCCGGCAACGACCAGGATGGCGTTGTTCGGGCGCGTAGAAGTGCTTGTAGAAGCTCATCGCATCCTGCGGCGACAGCTTCGCCATCTCGTGCTCCCAGCCGATGACCGGGAATGCCGTAGGGATGCGAATAGATAGAGCGCCGCGTTCATCTGCTCGTCCATGATGGCGGACGGATTGTTCTCGATGCGCGAGCGGCGCTCTTCGAGGATGACGTCGCGCTCGGTCAGCACCTCCTTCTCGGTGAGGCGCAGGTTGACCATGCGGTCGGCCTCCATCTCCATGACCGTGGCGAGGCGGTCCTTGGAGATGCGCTGGAAGTAGCTCGTGACGTCGTGGCCGGTGAAGGCGTTGTCCTGGCCGCCGAGGCGGGCGACGATCTTCGAGAACTCGCCGAGCGGGATCTTGTCCGTCGACTTGAACATCAGGTGCTCGAGGAAATGGGCGATGCCCGAGACGCCCTTGGGCTCGTCGGCGGCGCCGACCTTGTACCAGACCATGTGCGTCACGACGGGTGCGCGGTGATCGGGGATGACGACGACCTGCATGCCGTTGGAGAGCTTGAACTCCGACGTTTGCGGCTGCGCGTGGGCCGTGATTGTGCTGGGTGCGATTGCGAGCGTCATGGCGGTCAGGGTCCAAAAGATGCGGCGGAAGGCGCCGGAGATTGTTTTCATAAGATCCTCGATCGCGCCGACGCGAGGGGAGGGCAACGCCCCGAGACGCAGTTAAAAGACAATGTGAACTTGGCTTATGATCTCGGCACCGGGGGGCGGATTGTCAAATGACATCGAGTTCATGTCGTTGGCGATGGTGAAGACGCTAGTCAATCGGGCCAGACAGGCTCGCTGACCCTCCCAATTTGAAGGGCGAGGGCTGACAAATTCAGGAACTTAGCGGCTTCGTCCAAAGGCCTTGGCGAGAGCTATTCCTCGTCGCCCTTGTTCCATTTTTCGATGGCGGACAGGACCGAGGCTCTGCAAGGCCCGAGCGGGCCTTCGGCCAAGTCGGCGTTGTCGTCGCCGCGGGCCCTCGCCTCCTCGTAGTGCACCTTGCAATATGCAGCCTGCTGCTTTTGGAGCTCGGCTTTGCTCGTGACGGCTTTCTTGTCCGGATCGTCGAGCGTGGCGACATCGGTCGCGGCGGCTTCCGCCGGGGTGCCGGGCTCTGGAATTCGCTCGCTATTTGGCGGCAGCACAAGCGGCGCGCGCGCGGCCATCTTGGGCTCGGCGGACTTCTGCGCATTGGCGCCGAGGCCCACAGCGTCGAAGATCTTGCCCTGGAACTGAATTTCGTCGGCGCAGCCGCCCAGAAGCGCAAAATGGGTACCACAGCGAAGCGCACGGAACGCAGTCCAACGGATTGGCGGCTCAAGTTGCCTTTGGCCATTTTGTGATTGCCCGCCCTATGCTTCGCCCGCACTGAACCGCGCGTAAGTTAATGCATTCGGCTACAACGAGTTTGCGGCGTCTTTGCAACTCCCCCGCAGCGAGTCATACAACAGCAGGGCCACACCAGCAACAATGGCCACATCGGCGATGTTGAAGACGTACCAGTAGAAGCCGAACGCGTGCAGCGAGAAGAAGTCGGCCACGCCGCCGATCAGCAGCCTGTCCAGCCCGTTTCCGAGGGCGCCGCCGATGATCAGCCCCAAAGCCCAGGCCAGCATGCGAGTGGTCGTAGCCTGTGCAATCCAGACCCATAAGGCTGCGGAGGCGATCGACGGCGAACAAAGCCAGAACAATCTGCCAAGTCTGGGTCGACGAATCGAACAGCGAATAGCTGATGCCGGTGTTCTTGACGAAGACCAGATCGAGGAACGGCAGTACCTCGACCCGGCCCTTCGCGGGGAGGTCGTAGACGTAGAGCGTCCACCACTTGTTGGCCTGGTCGAGAATGAAGGTCACCGCGGCTACGCTGAGGCCCAGCCTCGAATAGGGCCCCCAAAGCCAGCGCGTCACGTTCGAGCTTGCGGTCATCGGTGACTCCTCAAGCCCGGGCGCGAGCTTCGAGCTCGCGTACGGCGGCGGCGTCGCGGGCAGAAAGGTCGGGATAGGCGGGGTCGGAGCCGACGTCGGCCGTGATGCGCCAGGAGCGGGCGCATTTCTTGCCCTCGGCGCGATGGGACACGACGCCGACGCCCGGCACTCGGGAAGCGTGAAGGCGCCGGCGGGCGGCTCAGCCTCGATGATGCGTCGCGCCGCTGGTGATGCAGATCTCGGCGACGTCGATGCCTTCCAGGGCCTTCAGGACTGCGGCGTCGGTGATGTAGATCTGCGGCGCGGCCTCGAGGCTCGAGCCGATGCGCTTGGCGGCGCGCTCGAGCTCGAGCGCGCCCGTGACGACGCGGCGCACGGCGCGGACCGTCTCCCACTTGGCGGCCAGCGCATCGTCGCGCCAGCCTTCGGGACGGCCGGGAAGGTCTGCAGGTGCACGGAGCCGTCCGGCGAAGGGAAGCGTGGCGAGCCAGGCTTCCTCGGCGGTGAAGGCGAGGATGGGCGCAAGCCACGAGCAGGCGCAGCCGAAGATCTGTTCGATGACCGTCAGCGCCGCGCGGCGCTTCGGGCTCGAATAGCTTTCGCAGTAGAGCGTGTCCTTGCGGATGTCGAAATAGAACGCGGACAGATCCGTGTTCATGAAGTGCGACAGCGCGGCGATGACCTGGCGGTAGTCGTAGGCCGCATACGCTGCGCGGATCTCCCCGTCGAGCTCGGCGAGGCGATGCAGCATCAGGCTTTCGAGTTCGGGCAGGTCGGCGCGCGGCACCGTGAGGTCGGGCGTGAAGTAATGCAGCGCGCCCAGCATCCAGCGCAGCGTGTTGCGGAGCTTGCGGTAGGCTTCGGCGGCGGACTGCACGATCGCGGGTCCGAAGCGGATGTCGTTCGTCGTGTCGGCGGACGCCACCCACAGGCGCAGGATGTCGGCGCCGGAGGTCTTCATCACCTCCTGCGGCGAGAGCACGTTGCCCTTCGACTTCGACATTTTCTCATCCCCCTTCTCGTCGAGGATGAAGCCGTGCGTCAGCACGACATCGTAGGGCGCGCGGCCGCGCGTGCCGCAGGATTTCGAGCAGCGACGAGTGGAACCAGCCGCGATGCTGGTCCGAGCCTTCGAGATACATGACGCGGTCAGGCCCGCCGTCATGGACGCGTTTGATGCCGGCGAGGCCGGGGAATTGCTCCGGGTCTTCGAGCGTGAAGGCGTGCGTCGAGCCTGAATCGAACCAGACGTCGAGCACGTCGCGAACCTGCTCCCATTTGGCGGGATCGTAGTTCGGCTGCCGAGGAAGCGCTCGGCCGAGCCGGCTGCGAACCAGGCGTCGGCGCCTTCCTTGGCGAAAGCATCGGCGATGGCGGCGTTGACGGCTTCATCGCGCAGGATGTCGCCTTCCTTGTGGTCGCCGTGGTCGCGTCTTGCGACGAACACGGTGATCGGCACGCCCCAGGCGCGCTGGCGCGAGACCACCCAGTCCGGGCGGTTGGCGATCATGCCGGTGATGCGGTTCTCGCCGGTCTCGGGCACCCATTCGGTCGCGCCGATCTCAGCGAGCGCGACCTGGCGCAGCGTCGCCGTCCCCGCTGCGAGGCTGGCTGCGCGATGGGCTGCCCCTCACCGCGACCCCTCCCCGAAGCGGGGCGAGGGAGAAGGGCTTGTCCATGGCGATGAACCACTGCGGCGTGTTGCGGAAGATGATCGGCTTCTTCGAGCGCCACGAGTGCGGATACTGATGCTTCAGGCGGCCGCGGGCGATGATGTTGCCGGCGTCGCTGAGCGCCTTGATGACGGCGTCGTTGGCGTCGCCCTTGTCGCCGTTCTCCTTCAGCACGCGCTTGCCCTCGAAGCCCGGGGCTTCCTTGGTCAGCACGCCGTCGGCGTCGACGGTGAAGGGGATCGTCGTGTCGATGCCGCGGTCGCGCAGCGCCTTCTGGTTGGCGATCCAGATGATGTAGTCGTCGGCGCCGTGGCCGGGCGCCGTGTGCACGAAGCCCGTGCCGGTGTCGTCGGTGACGTGATCGCCGTCGAGGAGGGGGACGTCGAAGTCGTAGCCAAGCGCGTGCGAGCGGATGCGCGCTGACTGATCCCTTGAGATCGTCGGCGCTTCACATCGGCGCGGCGCTCGAAGGCTTCGACCTTGGCGGACTTCATCACGTCGGCGGCGAGCTTGTCGGCGAGGATGTACTTGTCGCCGACCTTCGCCCAGTTGTTCTCCGGCGCGGCCGTGACCTCGTAGAGGCCGTAGTCGATCTTGGACGAGAAGCTGATGGCGCGGTTGCCGGGGATCGTCCACGGCGTCGTGGTCCAGATCGACGACGCTGAGCGTCCTGCTCGCGGCAGCGCTTGCCGGATCTTCGACCGGAAACTTCACCCAGATCGCGTCGCACTGATAGTCCTGATACTCGACCTCGGCTTCGGCGAGCGCCGTCTTCTCGACCACGCTCCACATCACCGGCTTCGAGCCGCGATAGAGCAGCCCGTTGGCCGCGAACTTCATCAGCTCGCGCGC
Source organism: uncultured Alphaproteobacteria bacterium (assembly GCA_963831345.1). Lineage (GTDB taxonomy): Bacteria > Pseudomonadota > Alphaproteobacteria > Rhizobiales > Hyphomicrobiaceae > Hyphomicrobium_C. Next base: position 65,306 of record CAWHPZ010000027.1, on the reverse strand, counting down.
GATGGTGGCTTCCGCCGGATAGCTCATCGTCAGATAGGGATGCTCCCAGTCGCCGACGACGCCGAGGCGCTTGAACTCCTCGCGCTGCACGTCGACCCACTTCTCGGCGAACTTCGCGGCACTCGTCGCGGAAGGCGTTGATGGCGGCGGGATCGGAGAAGTTCGGCTTCTCCTTGCCCTTGGCGCGATACTGCTCCTCGATCTTCCATTCGATCGGCAGGCCGTGGCAGTCCCAGCCCGGCACGTAGTTGCGAATCGTGGCCCAGCATCTGCTGGCTCTTCACGACGAGGTCCTTCAGGATCTTGTTCAGCGCGTGCCCGATGTGGATGTTGCCGTTGGCGTAGGGCGGGCCGTCGTGCAGCACGAACTTGGGCCTGCCCTTGGAGGCCTCGCGCAGCTGCGCGTAGAGGTCGCGTCTCCTGCCAGCGCTTCGAGCAGCTTCGGCTCGAGCTCCGGCAGGCCGGCCCGCATCGGAAAGTCCGTCTTGGGCAGGAACAGCGTCTCGCTCCAGTCGCGCCCCTCCGGCGCCGTTTTCTCTTTCGCGCCCTGATCCTTAGCCATCTCGCCGTCTTTCGCCTCGTCGCTGATTTGATTGCGGGGTTCTAGCAACCCGGGCGCCCGACGCAAAGGTGCAGGAGCGCACAGCCTCGCCAGGCGATACAGCAGCACGGCGGACCGCAAGCGGAGCGCGCTAGATCAGCTCGCCATGCGGGCGTGCGTCGGCGGCCTTGGCGGCCTTGCGGGCGGGGCGGGCTTCGAGGCGTGCGGCGTAGTCGACGAATTCCGGCCGCTCGGGCAGGACCTTGAACGCCAGCATGAATGCGACGCCCGAGCCCACCATCACGTCGGCGGCCGAGAAGCGTTCGCCCAGAAGCCACGGGCCGGGCTTGAGACCGGCAGACAGCGTGTCGAGAACGTCGCTCGGGTTTGCCCCAGCCGGCCATCGACGGCGGGCGATCTCGCGCTTCATGGACATGTCCATGCAGGCGGGCTCGAAGCAGCTGCCGTAGAAGAACAGCCAGCGGAGGTAGGCGCCGCGCTCGGGCGCTATCGATGGCCGGCGCCAGCCCTGCCTTCGGATACTTGTCGGCGAGATAGGTGAGGATCGCGGGCGTCTCGGTGACGATGACGTCGCCGTCGCGCAGCACCGGGCAGCTTGCCCATGGGGTTGATCTTCAGGAACTCCGGCTTCTTGTGCTCGCCCGCCTTGAGGTCGATGGGCACGATCTCGAACGGCTCGCCAAGCTCGTGCAGCATGTAGTGCACGGTCGTCGAGCGCGACTGCGGGTTGTGATAGAGCGTCAGCATGCGCGATCTCCGTGTTGGTTCAATCTGTATGCGCCGCCAGGATCTCGCGAGCGCGGGCGCAATCGGCGTTCATCTGCGCCACCAACGCTTCCGGCGTGTCGAATTTGCGGTCGGGCCGGATGTGATCGACGAATGTGACCTCGATATTGCGGCCGTAGATGTCGCCGTCGAAATCGAACAGGAACACCTCGAGCACCGGCATGCCGTTGTCGAACGTGGGACGCGTGCCGAGGTAGGCCGCGCCGTCGAGCATGGTGCCCTCGAGGTTGACGCGCACCGCGTAAATGCCGTGACCGAGCGCCGTGCCCTTAGGCATCGGAATATTGGCGGTCGGGAAGCCGAGGCCGGTGCCGCGCTTGGCCCCGCCCACGACCTTGCCTTCGACGCTCCATAGGCGGCCGAGCACGGCTGCCGCGGCCTTGACGTTGCCTTCCGCGAGCTTCAGCCGGACGGCGGTCGAGGAGAAGACCTCGCCATCGGCAGCGACAGGTCCGACGACGGTGACGCCGAAGCCTGCTTTCTCGCCCGCCGCGCGCAGGATCTCGGACGTGCCTCCGCGGTTGCGGCCGAAGAAGAAGTGATAGCCGATGACGATGTGGCTCACGCGCAGGCCGGAGACCAGGACGCGCTCGATGAAGGCTTCGGCATCGAGGTTCGCGAGTGCGCGGCCGAATTCGAGCACGACTGCGAGATCGAGGCCGAGCCCTTCGAGGATGCGGAGCTTCTGATCCAGCGACGTGAGGTGGAAGTGGTCCTCGTCAGGGCGGAAGTATTCGCGCGGATGCGGCTCGAACAGCAGTGCGCCGGCGCTGCGCCCACTGGCGCGAGCCTCCTTCACTGCCGCGGCAATGAGCGCCTGATGCCCTTTGTGCACGCCGTCGAAATTGCCGATGGCAACAACGGCGCCCTGAGCCTCGGGAGGAACATGGTCGTATCCGCGGACGACGAGCATGCTGCTATCCCTGTTGTGATGTGTCGAGGGCGGTGGTGATCCGGTCAGGCCGCGGGACGCAATGCTTCGCGGGACGCATTTTCCATTACGCGGGACGCAACGGCACCATGAGCACGGCTTCTCCGGCAAGCACCGGCTTGCCGTTGACGGCGCATACGGTTTCGAAACGGGCGCGCTTCTTTTCCGGCAAGAGCTCGACGATCTTCACGGTCGTGACGACCGTGTCGCCGATCTTGACCGGAGCCTTGAAGTTCATCGTCTGCGAAATGTAGATGGAGCCGGGCCCTGGAAGCTTCATGCCGAATACGGCAGAGATGTAAGCGGCCGACAGCATGCCGTGCGCGATGCGCTCCTTGAACATCGTTGTGGCGGCGTAGGCTGCATCCAGATGCACCGGGTTCTTGTCGCCCGAGACTTGCGCGAAGGCTGCGATGTCGGCTTCGCTCACCGTGTTCGAGAGAGACGCCTCCTGACCGACGGCAAGATCTTCAAAATATGTGATTTTAGGTGCGGTCATGCTGGAAGCCCTGCGCCGGTCGCCAATGGGCCGGGCGCGTTCATTTCACGTCCGGCGGGAAGTGGTGGCGGACACTAGCGGGCAGCCTTTCGCGATGCAACGGGGGCATGTCCGGCGGGGTTTCTGCTCCCGGCCGAATGGTTCGCGTTGTTTAGGCTATCTAACGCAAGAGTTGCGGCCAGGGCACAGATTGCGGTATAAGGCGCGATCCCCAAATTTACCCTTTTAAATATGGCTTTTGCGGACGCCTTCCGCGGAAGCCCGGAGAAGAGCCGCCATGAGCGACCGCAAGCCCCTGATGCCCAAGGCCACAGCCGTCTGGCTCGTGGAAAATACCTCCCTGTCGTTTGAACAGATCGCCGAGTTCTGCGGACTGCACGTGCTCGAGGTGAAGGGCATCGCCGACGGCGATGTGGCGCAGGGCATCAAAGGGCTCGATCCGGTGACGTCGAGCCAGCTGACGCGCGACGAGATCGAGGAAGCCGAGCGCGATCCGTCGCGCCGTCTCAAGATCGCCGAGCCCAAGGTCGTCATGCCGGAGGCGGCTGCTTCGCGCCGCGGGCCCGCGCTACACGCCGGTTTCACGCCGTCATGACCGGCCGAACGCCGTGCTCTGGCTGCTCAAGAACCATCCCGAGCTGAAGAACAGCCAGATCATGCGCCTCGTCGGCACGACCAAGCCGACCATCGCGCAGATCAAGGATCGCACGCACTGGAACTCGCCGAACCTCGTGCCGCAGGATCCGGTGACGCTCGGGCTCTGCACGCAGACGGATCTCGATGCCGAAGTGAAGCGCGCGGCGCAGCGCATCGATCGCGAGCGTCGCGAGGCACAGCGCGAGGCCATCAAGTCCGGCACGCTGCTGCCGACGGAGGAGACGACGGCGCCGCAGCCCGAGAACGAAGGCTACACGCCGACGGTCGAGCTCGTGCAGCCGAAGCAGGAGGAGGTCCGCGAGGAAACCCCCGCCGAGGAAGAGGCGCGCGTGTTCGCCAAGCTCAAGGAGCTCAAGAGCGACACGGAAGAGAAGGACGAGGCCGACGAGGATTAATCGTCGGTTCCCTTCGGAAGCCGCGTCAGCTCAGGCCGGCCCACCACGACAGTAGCGTGTCGGTGAGGAGCGCCAGGAAGATGGCTGCGCCGACATCGCGGTTGGCGCGGAAGCGGCGCAGGCAGTTCTCGGGGTTCTTCGTGTCGAGCGTCGACACCTGCCAGGCCATCTGCAGGCCGACGAGCGCGACGCCGAAGAAGAACACGAGATGCGTGCCGGCGAGCAAGCCGGCCAAGATCCAGAACATCAGCGCGCCGGCATAGAAGCGAGCCGATCCACGAGTGCGTGTTGTCGCCGAACGTGAGCGCGGTCGACTTGAGGCCGAGCATCAGGTCGTCCTCCTTGTCCTGATGGGCGTAGATGGTGTCGTAGCCGATGGTCCACAGCACCGAGCCGATGTAGAGCAGGATCGGCGGCAGGGCGAGATTGCCCTTGATCGACGCCCAGCCCATCAGCGCGCCCCAATTGAAGGCGAGCCCCAGCACCGCCTGCGGCCAATACGTGAAGCGCTTCATGAACGGATAGATGGCGACGATGGCGAGCGAGGCGACGCCGAGCAGGATCGTGAACAGGTTGAACCAGATCAGCACCAGGAAGCCGACGAGCAAGAGAGCGGCGACGAACAGCAGCGCCGCTTCCGGCGAGACCTGGCCCGAGGGAATGGGGCGGCTCGCGGTGCGCTCCACGCGGGCGTCGTACTCGCGGTCGACATAGTCGTTGTAGGCGCAGCCGGCGCCGCGCATGACGATGGCGCCGATGGCGAACAGCAGCAATGACCAGGGGTCGGGATAGGGGTGGCCGACCGAGACCTCGGCCAGCGTCAACGACCACCAGCACGGAAACAGCAGCAGCCAGGTGCCGATGGGCCGGTCCATGCGCGCGAGCCGCAAATAGGGGCGCACGGCCTTGGGGGCGAGCCGATCCACCCAATTGCCGGGCTCGGCGTCGGCGACCGCGGGCACGCCGCGTTCCGGTTCCGACTCTGAATCGGCAATGTGGGCATTCATTTCAGCAGCAATCCTCGCCGGAAACTTCATGGTTTACGCGCCGAAGTTAGTCGTATGGCGCGGCCCCCGCAACAGAACCTGCATTAGGGATTGGCCCGCCATTGGAGACTGGCCGCGTATCGGATATTGAGACGCCCATGGCAATCCATGATTTCACGTCCGAGCGTCTGTTCGTCGATGCGCCTCTATGCGGCGGGTTCGCAAATAACCGCGACCCACGAGCAGGCGAACTATCTCAAGAACGTACTGCGGCTCGGTGACGGGAGCTCAATTCTGGTGTTCAACGGCCGGGACGGCGAATGGCGCGCGCGTCTTGTGGTCGCCGGAAAACGCTCGTTGCTGATCCAGGCAGAAGAGCAGGTCAGGGAGCAGCAGGGCGGGCCAGACCTCCACTACCTGTTCGCGCCGCTCAAGCGATCGCGGCTCGACTACATGGTGCAGAAGGCGACGGAAATGGGTGCGGCGCGGCTCTCACCTGTGATCACGCGTCGCACGGTCGCCGAGCGCGTCAACGTCGAGCGCATGAAGGCCAATGTCGTCGAGGCGGCGGAGCAATGCGGCATCCTCCGCGTTCCGGAGGTCGACGAGCCGCAGAAGCTCGCCACGCTGCTCGGCACGTGGGATGCACGGCGCACGCTCATATTCTGCGACGAGGGCGCCGAGCGCACCAGCCCGGCCGAGGCTCTGGCCAGGATCGAGCCAGGGCCGCTGGCCGTGCTCATCGGCCCGGAAGGCGGCTTTGCGCCAGAGGAGCGAGATCTGATCCTCGGCCAGCCGTTCGCGCGTGCCATTTCATTGGGCCCGCGCATCATGCGGGCGGATACGGCGGCGGTCGCGGCGCTGGCCTTGGTTAACGCAGTATTGGGCGACTGGCGTTAACGGCTTTTTGGCCCCTTCGCAGGCATGCTCGAAGTGTGCGGCCTCTTGAAGGCCCGGGCCGGAGGCTTGCCTCATGCGTTTGCGTACTCGGTGTTGTTTCGGTTTTGCCTCGATGGCTGCCGCAATCGTGCTCGTCGCCCAATGGACCGGCGCTGTGGCGGAGCCGCGGGGCGGCGGCTGGGTCATGCCCCCTGCTGGCGGTGGCGGGCGCAATCCCTGGGCCCGGCCCGGTGACGTGTGGGTCGAGCCAAATATCAATATTTATACGCAACCACCCCAGGTAGCTCCCGGCCCCGAAACCGTACCGGCTGCGCTTGCCGCCTGCGGCAACAATGGCCTCATCGTCGACTGCCTCATGCGTCAGTACAGCTCGGTGTCGATCCGGCGGCTAGAGGCCTGTCTTGGCAGTGAAACCCTGCCCGCCAACCCTGTGGACGTCAGAAGCTGCCTTGCAGCCGGCAACTGGTAGCTCCATATAGGCCGGCGTGTGCGCTCGGGGGAGACGACGCGAAGGCATGTCAAGCCTTGTGCGCGGCCTTGCCCGTCGTCATAACTCACGCTCCTGGCCACCCCGGCCCCACCCATTGCGGATACCTAGTGTGATGATCGAGAAATTCGCCATCATTGGTGGCAAGGCCCCGAGCGAATTTCTCGATCTGAGTCACACTGGCAAGTCTATGATTCTAGTGTCCCTTATGATTTCGAAGTTCGCTCTCGAGCCCAGCCGCGAACTGCTGCGAACTTCGGAATCGGGACACTAGATCGATGTCGACTCGCCAGGAAGGAGCGCCGAGCAGCATGCCCGTGCGCTCGCGCGACGACCTCGCCCGCTGGATCGCGGACGGCGAGAAGACCAAGGACCAGTGGCGCATCGGAACGGAGCACGAGAAGTTCGTGTTCCATACGGACACCCTGGGCCCGGTCCCTTATGAGGGCGAGCGCGGCATTCGCGCGCTCATGGAAGCTCTCATGGAGCGGTACGACTGGGAGCCGATCACCGAGGGCAGCAACATCATCGCGCTGAAGCGGGCCGAAGGGTTGCCCGGCGGGACCATCAGCCTCGAGCCCGGCGGGCAGTTCGAGCTGTCGGGCGCGCCGGTCGTCGATCTGCATGAGACCGCGGCCGAGACGCAGCAGCATCTGAACGAGGTGCTCGACGTAGGCGAGGATCTCGGCATCGGATTTCTCGGTGTGGGCTTCTCGCCCAAGTGGACGCTGGCCGAGACGCCGCACATGCCGAAGCAGCGATATCAGGTGATGACGCGCTACATGCCCCAAGTCGGCACGCGCGGTCTCGACATGATGTATCGCACGGCGACCATCCAGGTGAATCTCGACTTCGCCAATGAAGCCGACATGGTCAAGAAGCTGCGCGTCAGTCTGGCGCTTCAGCCCATCGCCACGGCTCTTTTCGCCTCGTCGCCGTTCACCGAAGGCAAGCCCAACGGCTGGAAGTCGCTGCGCAGCGAGGTCTGGCGCGACACGGATCCGCGCCGCACAGGCATGCTGCCGTTCGTGTTCGAGGACGGCATGGGCTACGAGCGCTACGTCGACTACGCGCTCGATGTGCCGATGTATTTCGTCTATCGCGACGGCCGCTACATCGATGTCGCGGGGGCGTCGTTCCGCGATTTCATGGAAGGCAAGCTCGAGAAGCTACCGGGCGAGCTGCCGACGCTCGATGACTGGTCGGATCATCTGACGACGCTTTTCCCCGAGGTGAGGCTCAAGCGCTTCCTCGAGATGCGCGGGGCGGACGGCGGGCGCTGGCGGCGTATCTGCGCGCTGTCGGCGTTCTGGGTCGGGCTGCTTTACGACGGGGCCGCGCTCGATGCGGCGTGGGATCTCGTCAAATCCTGGACGGATGAAGAGCGGCACAACCTGCGCGCGGCTGTTCCGAAAACGGCTCTGCAGACGCTCTTCCGAGATACAACTGTTCAGGAGATCGCGCGCGAGGCGCTCAGGATCTCGCGCTCCGGTCTCAGGAACAGGCGGCGGATTACGCCCAGGAGCCAGGACGAGACCATTTACCTTTCGACTCTCGAAGGCCTCGTCGCCTCGGGCAAGACCCTCGCTGACGAATTGATGGAGCGATATCAGGGCCCTTGGCGAGGCCAGATCGACCACATATTCGAGGAATTTGCCTTCTGAGGCTGCGGCGCTTGACGGGTGGTTCAGGGGACGTTCATCGTGTGCACGCTATGGTTTCGGCCATAGAGAAGCCGTCTCCAACTCATCAGGCGAGGGAGGTCGTTCGATGATCGTTACTGCGCGACTGACCGCCGCCGTGTGCCTCATGCTCGTGGCGTTGAGCGGCCTCATGCCAGCGCGCGCGATTGCCAACAATTGCGCCCAGCAGTGCTATGCGCAGGAAAACTCCTGCCGCCGGGCGACGCAAGGTGCGCAAAGCTGCGACGCGGCTCTGACCCGATGCTTGCAGGCCTGCCGAACCAAGCGCTGAGCCTCATACAACCCGTAAAACGCCTCGGCCTCGTAGTTTCCGTTGCACTTAGATCGAAATGATTGTCCCCCTCACCCGCGACCCGACTTATCGCCGGGTCGCGACCTCTCCCCGCCGGGGAGAGGTACAGGCGCGCGACTATCCTTCACCTCTCCGTCATGGCGTAGCCTGCTCCGCATGACGGTCGACGCGAGGGCGGCAGGCCCGAGCGGCGGGTGACGGGTTACGGAGCCTCAAGCACGGACGAAACGGCGGCTTCAATCTCGATCAATATTCAGCTGGCCGCGGTCAGCCGAGCCGGTAGCGGAAATCCTCGTAGCCGAACGAGCGCAGCACGCGATAGCTGCCGTCCTCTTCGAGCATGGCGAGATCCGGCAGCGGCGTTCCGTTGAACGTCGTGTTCTTCACGAACGAGTACTGCATCATGTCGCCGAACACGATGCGGTCGCCGATGGCCAGCGGACGCTCGAACGAATACTCGCCGATGATGTCGCCGGTCATGCACGTCTTGCCGCCGAGGACATAAGTGTAGGCATGCGCGCCCGGCTTGCCCGCGCCGAGAATGGGCGGCGTGTAGGGCACCTCGAGCACGTCAGGCATGTGCGTCGAGGCCGACGCATCCAGGATGGCAATGGGCTGCTCGTTCTTGTGCAGGCCGATGACGGTCGCGACCAGATAGCCCGTGTCGACAATCAGCCCCGCGCCGGGCTCGAGGATGATCTCGACGCCGAACTCGGCGCGGAAGGCCTTGATGGCCGCGACGAGCTTGTCGGTGTCGTAGCCGGCCCTGTTGATGAAGTGGCCGCCGCCGAAGTTCACGGCTTTCACCTGGCGAAGGTAGGGCTCGAACTCGCGCGCGACGTGCTCGATCAGCCCCACGGAGCCATCGTGCAGGGATTCGCACAGCGCATGCACATGGAAGATGTCGATCTCGCCCCAGGGCAGAAGATCGATCTCCTCGCGCGTGGTGCCGAAGCGGGAGCCCGGTGCGCACGGGTCATACAGCGCGCCGCCGAGCGTGGCGTTCGAGAAGCCGGGATTGATGCGCATGCCGACCTGACGGCCCGCTGCCTTCGCCAGCGGCAGTCCGTGCGCGATCTGCTCCGGTGAGTTGAAATAGATGTGGTCGGCGATGGCGGTCAGGCGCTCGACCTCGCCGGGTCCATAGGCCGGGGCGTAGACATGCACCTCCTTGCCGAACTCCTCGCGTCCGAGGCGGGCTTCATACTCGCCGCTGGCCGTGGTGCCGTCGAGCGTGTCGCGCATCAGCGGGAACGCGGCCGGCATGGCCCAGGACTTGGTGGCGAGCAGGATCTTGGCGCCGGACTCGCGCTTCACGCGCGCGGCCGTCTCCAGGTTCGCCTTGAGCCGCGCAACGTCCAGCACATAGGCCGGCGTGCGGATGTCGGAGGGTAAATTCGGCGTTGTCATCGCGATCCTGCTGATCCTGTGGCGTCATCGGAAGGCGCTATATGGCATTGCTCCATGACGGCCGCTAGGGGCGCGAGGTTGCGGGCATGTTGCTGACGAGTGGCTGCAACGGGCTCGCAGCGTGGTGCCGAGGTGCAGCAGAGCTTCAGCGGCACTTCGGCTGAATAGAACTTGGAGCCCTGGAACCGGTGGGGATTTGCGCGCGCCGGGCATTCTCATTTTTTCTCGGACCGAAATCGTAAACGAATTGATTCCGGAATGGCGGTTCGGCCTGCTTGGTGTATTTGCACCCGCCGCTATTGCGTAAAATCCTGGTAAAACAATCAGTAAGTTGCCCTCAGTTAATAGATTAGTTAGCGGCTTGCATAAAAATGCACATATCCCACGCATCCGTGTGAGGACCGAGATTCGTCTGCCGCGCGCGCCGCGGCTTGCCTCGTCATGCTCAAATCCGCGATGGAGCCGATCGTATGTCTCTCCTGAACTCGATGAAAATAACGCAGAAGCTCATTCTGGCGTTCAGTGTCTGATCGCAGCTTCGCTGCTTTCCTACCGGCATGATTTACTGGCAGCGCAGTTCGCTCGAACATCGCTGAATGGACATCCATACCCATAATGTCTTGGAGGGCATGGATGGTCTTAGGTTGGCTATGATCGATCAGGAGACCGGGCCTCCGCGGCCTATATGATAACGGGGATCGAGGACAGCCTCTCGCCCGCTTCCATCAGTCAAAGAATGGATTGCGCTCCTATCAAGAGCATCTCGTCAGCGCCAAGAAGCCGACTTCCGACAATGCCGAACAGCAGAAACGGCTGGCAGAAGTCGACGAGGCAGTATCGGATGGCATGCTAAGATCGCCGATGCCCGCGATGAGCATACATGGCTAAAGCCGAAACACGCGATCTCGCTCTCGAGCTTGAGCGGGCCGGTGCGCGGGCGGAAATCGTTCGGTAGCATACGCGTCCAAGATCGACGAGGTCGCATCTGGTCGAGAGGACGCTTTTGGAGCGCCGCTCAGAGGAGAAGGCGGCAAGCCTTTCAGCAATCACGTATGCGATTGTCTCTGCGCATTCGCTGATGGTTTGGTCTCGATCGGCTTGTGATGCTGCTGACGCGTGCAATCAGCACGCCGGTGACAGGCCTCACAGACGCGATGGGAGCTCTCGCTTCCGGAGATCTTGCGACCGAGGTGCCGGGGACGGACCGCGGCGACGAAATCGGAAGCATGGCGCAGGCCGTTCAGGTGTTCAAAGACACCATGATCTCTGCTGACGCGATGCGTGCCGAGCAGGTTCGCGCAGAGGAAGAGAAGGAGCAGCGGCAGCGTGTCGTCACAGGCGCGATCCAGGCGTTCGAGACGGTTATCGGCCGCATTGTGGAGACCGTATCGTCCACGTCGGGCCAGCTGGAAACGGCTGCAGGAACGCTCACCAAGACCGCTGATACGACGCAGCAGCTCTCGACGATGGTCGCGGCCGCGTCCGAGCAGACTTCGGCCAACGTGCAGGGCGTTGCGGCCGCGTCAGAGCAATTGTCGTCGACGGTCACCGAGATCGGCCGACAGGTGCAGGAGAGCAGCTCCATCGCCGGACAGGCCGTGTTGCAGGCCACCAAGACCAACGAGAGCGTGACCGAGCTGTCGCGGTCGGCAGACCGCATCGGCGACGTCATCGGTCTCATCAACACCATCGCGGGACAGACCAACCTGCTCGCTCTCAACGCCACCATCGAGGCGGCGCGCGCCGGCGATGCCGGCAAGGGCTTCGCGGTCGTGGCTCAGGAGGTCAAGGCGCTCGCCGATCAGACCGCCAAGGCCACCAACGAGATCGCGACGCAGATCGCCAACATGCAGTCCGCCACGCAGGATGCCGTCATCGCCATTCAGGAGATCGCCGGGACCATCAACAAGATGTCCGAGATCTCCGGGGCTATCGCCGCCGCGGTCGAGGAGCAGGGTGCGACGACGCAGGAGATCAGCCGCAACGTCATGGAAGCGGCCAAGGGTACGTCGGAGGTCGCATCCAGCATTACGGACGTGAGCCGCGGCGCGTCCGAGACCGGCTCGGAATCGGCGAACGTGCTGTCGTCGGCCAAGCACCTTTCGGCGGAAAGCATGCGCCTCAGGTCTGAGGTGGAGCGCTTCCTGACGACGGTTCGCGCGGCTTAAATCAGAAAGCAGCGGTCAAGCTAAAGCGGCGTCTCCTAGCGGAGACGCCGTCTTTTTTTTGCGGTCTTCGTTATTGCGGCAAGTGGATGGACTGCGGGTGATCGGCGAAGAAATCGAGATCGTCCTCGATGTTCTGCGCCGCAATGCGCCAGTTGCCCGGGGCATGGGTTCCGTTGCCGTTGTGGCCGTGGCCGTGCCCGTTGGTTGGTGCGGGTGCGGCCTGGTCCTCTATGGCCTGCATGGGCTCGCTATGTGCAATCGGAAGCGCGCACACGCGGCTGGCCAAGTGCTGCAGCTCATTCAGGATGACCGCTCGCCGGGCCTCGTGCTGGGCCGTCACGTGGCGGATCTCCGATAGCAACTCGTCGTCGACATGATTGAGTGCCGCGTTAAGCGTCCTGACCAGCGTCTGCTCTTCGTGAGCGCTGTCGGATAGGCGGCGGCGCAATTCCGCCAGTTTCTCTGATAGCTGTGCCATGTCTGTTCCCCAGTCGCTGATGCGCAAATCACTTCGGAAACGTTCTTGAATTTTTGTGATTCAAATGAGGACGGGCAACGCCCAAATCGGTTGAACCACATGCACTCGGGGCCAGTTTTTTATTCCACGTACGGATCAAATTTTCTCGATGATGTTCGGGCTTGCGGCTTCAACCCGGCTAAAGCGTCGGCGCTTCGGCGATGGCATGCGGATGGCGAGGCGTGTTCGCCTCCGCATCAAAAAAATAGGCGGCTTTCGCCGCCTATTTCGTCGATCAACGGAATGTGAAGCCGGTTCAGGTCTTGACCGCGAACAGCTCGGCCTGGTCGGCCGGCGTGATGTCCATCACGTGCCAGGGCAGGCCCTGCTTGCCGAGTTCGTCGAGGAACGGCTTCGACGGAAGCTGCTCGACGTTGAACACGCCCTTGCCGGTCCACGCGCCCTTGAACATCTGGATCGCGCCGACGACCGGCGGCACGCCGGTCGTGTAGGACACGGCCTGCGCGCCGGTCTCCTTGTAGCACTGGGCGTGATCGCAGACGTTATAGATGAGCACCGTCTTGCGCTTGCCGTCCTTCGTGCCGTCGATGATGCAGCCGATCGACGTGCGGCCGGTGTAGTTCTCGCCGAGCGACGACGGCGGCGGCAGCAGCTCCTTCAGGAACTCCATCGGGATCACGGGATGGCCCTTGTACATGACGGGATCGATCCGCGTCATGCCCACGCTCTGCAGCACGTCGAGATGCTTGATGTAGTTGTCGGAGAAGGTCATCCAGAAGCGGATCTGCTTCAGGCCCTTGATGTTCTTGACAAGGCTCTCTTCCTCCTCGTGATAGATGAGGTAGCTCTTGCGCGGGCCCACTTCCGGATAGTCGATCATGCAGGAGATCGTCAGCGGATCGATGTCGATCCACTTGCCGTCCTTCCAGTACTTGCCGCGCTGCGTCACCTCGCGGAGATTGATCTCCGGATTGAAGTTGGTGGCGAACGACTTGCCGTGGCTGCCGTCGTTGCAGTCGATGATGTCGATGGTGTCGATGGTGTCGAACAGATGCTCCTGCGCGTAGGCGCAGAAGATGTTCGAGACGCCGGGATCGAAGCCGCAGCCGAGCACCGCCATGATGCCCTTGTCCTTGTAGCGGTCCTGATAGGCCCACTGCCACGAGTACTCGAACTTCGCGACGTCGCGCGGCTCGTAGTTGGCCGTGTCCATGTAGTGGACGCCGGTCTTGAGGCACGCGTCCATGATCGGCAGATCCTGGTAGGGAAGCGCCATGTTGATCAGGAGATCCGGCTTCACCTTCTCGATGAGCGCGACGACCTCGTCGACGTTGTCGGCGTCGACCTGCGAGATCTCGATCGGCGTCTTGCAGCAGCTTGGCGACCTTCTCGCAGCTCTCGAGGCGGCGCGAGGCGAGATGGACCTTCTTGAAGACGTCGCGGTTCATGGCGCATTTCTGCGCCGTGACCGAACCGGCCGCACCGGCACCGATGATGAGTACGCTGTCCAAGGCGAAGCTCCCTTAACAATGATTGGCGCGTCGATGCGTTTGGACCGGACGCGATCACGGTCGAAAGATCAGCTCGTGTGCACAGCACTGTGAGCAAGCGCCCGCAGATAGGGCAGAACCCCGCGCATTTCAACTGCTGTAAGCGTTTGATCAGGGTTCGGAGAGCAATTATTTTCGTCAGCGAGCGGCTGAGGCCGCCAGCTTTGTCAAAAAAGCTTCATGCCGGGCGGCAGCGGCAGGCCGCCGGTGACCTCGGACATCTTTTCCTGCATGCGCGCCTCGACCTTGGTTTTCGCATCGGCGCTGGCGGCGACGATCAGGTCTTCGAGGATCTCGGCTTCCTCCGGCTTCATCAGGCTACGGGTCGATCTTGACGCGCTTGATGTCGCCCTTGCCGTCATGAGCGATGGTGACGAGGCCGCCGCCGGCCTTGCCCTGATCTCGATGGAGCCAAGCTCCTCCTGAAGCGCTGCATGCGGGCCTGCATGTCCTGGACCTGCTTCATCATGCCCATCAGGTCTTTCATGGCGTGTTCCTTCTCTGGTGAGGGGCCGGCAGCGATTGATATGGGAGCGGTGGCGCAACCCGCAGGCTTCCGCGCTGGAATTCTCGGGCAATGTAGCACCGAGATGGGGATCCGGGGCCTGATAAGGCGCCGCGTCAGCGCAAAAAAAGGCCGAGCTTTCGCCCGGCCCTACGTTGCCTTCTGCCGTGAAGGCCTTACTTCGGCGGCTCCGGCTTTTTCTTCTTCCCGGTGATCTTGAAATCCCTATCGAACGAGATGGTATAGATGCCATCGGCGCACTGAGCGCCCGAAACGTCATAGCCTCCGTCACCTGAAAAGATTTCGCCGAGCTTGCAGCCCTCGGCCGTCAGCGACTTGGTGATTCCATCGACGGTTGCCTTCGAGAACTTGCCTTCGGAGGCGGCGAAGGCGGAGACGGCCGTAGCTGACAAGAGCAGGGCCAAAAGTGCGACGCGCATGCGTGTAGCTCCCTAGTTGGTGCGCTCCTTCTGACCAGAGCGCTTAGCGCCAACGGCAATAACATCGCAGCTTGTGGGAGGTGTTCCCGATTTCGGCATAGGGGTGAGCTAGGGAAGGGCTGGCGTTCTAGCCCGTGGCGCTGTCGTCGTCCTTGCGGGTGCCGGGAATAGGCTTCACGGATGCGATCTCGGCTCCGGGGAAGGTTTCGAGCACGGAGGCAACGGCGGGGTGGCGTTTGAGGGCGGCAAGCTCCGCGGCCTCGCGCTCGCGGCGCACGACGCCGATGGCCGGCTCGCCGGGCGACCGGGACAGCATGACCACCCAGCGGCGGCCGGTCCATTTGATCAGCCTCTCGCGCAGGTCGTTGGCGATTTCAGATGGCGCGCCCGGCAGCAGGAACAGGTCGATGGCGCCTGCTACGGCATCGAAGCGCACCAGGCTGACATGATCCTCGAGGTTCACCTTGAGCTTGGCGTCGCGCTTGTCGCCCGTGAGGGCGACGACGTCCGCGAACGTGTTCAACGGACGATGCATTGGCGCGGCGGGCTCGGTGTCCATGCCTTCGCGCGCCTCGATGTCGAGACGATCCTCGCCGTCGTCGAATTCGGGGACGTCTTCGATTGGGCCGTCGAAGGGTGATGGCTCGGGAGCCTCGCGTTCGGCCTGCCGGCGCTCGGGCTGGAGCGCGCGGTGCAGGGCTTTGATCCGCTGCCTTCGCGAGCGCCGCTTCGCTGGCGGCAGGCGCGGCAGGGCGGTCGCCGCGTTTGGCGGCGCCGGTCATGCCGCCGAGCGCCTTGATGATTTCATCGGGCGGCGGCAGGTCGGACGTGAAGGCGATGCGGATCAGCACCATCTCGGCGGCCGACAGCGGATTGGGCGACTTGGCCGTCTTCCTCGATGCCCTTGAGCAGCATCTGCCACAGGCGGGCGAGCAGCGCGATCGAGAGGCGCGAGCCCAGCTCTGCGGCGCGGCGTCTTTTCCTCGCCCGCGAGGCCCTCGCTGGCCGGCTCGACGCCGACGGTCTTGATGCGCGTGGTGATGTGCACGGCCTCGGCGAGGTCGGTCAGGACCTGGCTCGGCTCGGCGCCGTCGCGGAACAGGCCTTCGAGCGCCTGCAGCGAGGCCTTGGCGTCACCGGCGACGAGATCAGCCGAGAAGATCGAAGATGCGGCCGCGATCGGCGAGGCCGAGCATGGCCCGGATCGTGGTGGCTGTGACTGTGCCGTCCGCGCCGGCTGCGTCGCCGTGATGCCGAGCGAGGTGGCGATGGCCTGATCGAGGATGGACAGCGCGTCGCGTACGGAGCCCTCCGCCGCGCGCGCGATCATCATCAGCGCTTCGTCGGTCGGCGGAAGCGCCCTCGCTGGCGACGATGGATTTCAGGTGCTCGGCAAGGCGGACGGCGCCGACGCGGCGCAGGTCGAAGCGCTGGCAGCGCGACAGCACGGTGACCGGGACCTTGCGGATCTCCGTCGTCGCGAAGATGAACTTCACATGCCCCGGCGGTTCCTCGAGCGTCTTCAAGAGCGCGTTGAAGGCGCCCTTCGAGAGCATGTGCACCTCGTCGATGATGAAGACCTTGGTGCGGGCCGAGCATCGGCTTGTAGCGCGCGCTCTCGATGATCTCGCGGATGTTGTCGACGCCGGTGTTGGAGGCGGCGTCCATCTCGATGACGTCGGGATGGCGGCTCTCCATGATCTCGGCGCAGTGGCGGCCGAGCACGGGCATGTCGATGGTCGGCTTGTCGATCGTCGTCGGTTTCGTAGTTCGAGCGCGCGGGCGAGGATGCGGGCCGTGGTCGTCTTGCCGACGCCGCGCACGCCGGTCAGCATGTAGCCGTGGGCGATGCGGCCCGAGGCAAACGCGTTGCGCAGCGTCTGCACCATGGCCTCCTGACCGATGAGGTCGTCGAAGGTCTGCGGCCGGTACTTGCGCGCGAGCACGACATAGGGCTTGGCCGGGGCCTCAGCCACGGTCTCGCGGATGTCGTCGGTATCGGATTTTTTCTTCGCCATGATATCGCCCATACGCTCAACGTCTTTTGGCCCCTGAGGGGACCGATGGCAAGGCGGCTTGGCTGGGACAGCTGCTCATGACGCCCGCGCGCGGGCCGAGCAATAATAAAGAGGCTGACGAACGACCCGTGCACCTGTCGTTAGGGCTGCTTCCTTCCGGACCTGACCCGGTTGGCGACGTACTCGTCCGCCGCCAGCCTCCGACCTGAATATGGACGGTCTGGCGCCGGGTGACAAGGAGGCAGTAAGCCTCAGGCGTGAAAAGCAAAAATCTCGGCCCGCCGCGCCTTCACCGATGTGTGAGGTTCTTCTGGTGAAGACAAGGAAATCCTGGCACAAATGCGGGAGCTCACCGTGGGAGGGGCCACATGGTCGACAACCTGTTCCTGTTCGCTGTCGGGGCTCTCGGCTGGGGGCTCTCGCTCGCGACCTATAGCCTGGTCGCGCGGCGCCAGCAGTGGCCATGGGCGCCCTGCAGATCGACTTCCCAGCTGTGCCCGCCGTCATCGGACTCGTGGCGGTCGCTCACCGCGTTGGCGTTCGCTGTCGACCGGGGGACGGAAGTCCGGCGGCTGGGTGATCGTTCTCTTCGGCATCCTGCTCGCAATATTCTGGACCGGCTTCTTGCGCGTCGGCTCGCAGATCTCGCTGCTGCTCGCTCCCGCCGCGATGGTGCTTCTTGTTTTCGGCTGGCTCAGCCTTCCCGCCACGCGGATCGCGCAGCGCTTTCGGGTTGCAGCCCGGAATGTTCCTCGCGACCGGACGCGAGTAGCCCAGCGTTGCGCGCATGATGTGCACGCGAGTCGCTCGATGCTCAATTCATCGCCGTTCTGACCCTTCCTGATGACCGCGGCCGTTCTCTGCTCGATTAGCCGAGGGCATCAGTCGGAATTTTCGCATGCGAGATGCGCGTTGCGAGTGGTCGTGCTTCTCGACGCACACCACCATGAGTTCACACACATTGCTGCACTGACGAAGCTTGCTTTGGCGCTGCGATAGACGTAGTGGAACAAGTAACCGCAGCGAGGAATGAATTGCGCGCGGGTCTCGACAGGTGGGCTGTCATGCTTCCGCTTCGTCCGTGGCCGGTCGAACCCGCGAAGGTGCGCCGCCAAGGGAGCCATGCATGGCCGTCCGCCGCCTTCAGTCCCGATCAGCCGCACGCATTCACGTTCTCGGCTGAAAATCTCGCCTGGGCAAAGGCGACGATCGACAAATATCCCAAGGGCAAAGCAGGCTTCCGCGATCATACCGTTGTTGTGGCGGGCGCAGGAGCAGTGCGGAGGCTGGCTGCCTGAGCCGGCGCTGCGCGTCGTCGCCGACATGCTGGGGATGGCCTACATCCGCGCCTATGAGGTCGCGACGTTCTACACGATGTTCCAGCTTTCGCCCGTGGGCAAGAAGGCCCACGTCCAGGTGTGCGGCACGACCCCGTGCATGCTGCGCGGCGCCGAGGCGACTCATCGAGGTGTGCAAGAACCGGATCTCCGAGCACCCTCACGAGTTGTCGGAGGACGGCAACTTCTCGTGGGAAGAGGTCGAGTGCATCGGCTGCTGCGCCAATGCCCCTGTCGTTCAGATCTTCAAGGACACATATGAAGACCTGACAGCGGCGACGTTCGAGAAGGTTCTCGACGGATTTGCCCGCGGCACCCCGCCCAAGGTCGGATCACAGATCCGGCCGCAAGACGTCAGTGCCCGAAGGCGGGCCGACGACGCTCATCGATCCCAGTCTCTATGACGGATCGACGACCGGAGCGTGGAAGAAGAGATTTCCAGAGCTGCAGGAGGCCGGCGCAGGTGCGCGCCGAGTCCGCCTCAGGCGATAAACCCAAGGGTTAGCCGCGCATGCTTCTCGAAGACAAAGACCGGATTTTCCGCAACATCTATGGGTTGCACAACTCGGGCCTCAAGGGTGCGAGAGTCGCGAGGCTCCTGGGACGGCACCAAGTTCTTCATCGACAAGGGCCACGACTGGATCATCGGCGAGGTCAAGACCTCGGGCCTGCGCGGCCGCGGCGGCGCGGGCTTCCCGACGGGCCTCAAGTGGTCGTTCATGCCGAAGGCGGACCCGCGTCCCTCCTATCTCGTCATCAACGCCGACGAGAGCGAGCCGGGCTCGTGCAAAGACCGCGAGATCATGCGCAATGATCCGCATCTGCTGATCGAAGGCGCGCTGCTCGCCTCCTTCGCCATGCGCGCGCACACGAGCTACATCTATGTTCGCGGCGAGTTCATCCGCGAGCGCGAGCGGCTGCAGGCGGCCATCGACGAGGCCTATGCGGCAAAGCTCATCGGCAAGAACAACATCCACGGCTGGGATTTCGATCTCTACGTCGCACCACGGCGCGGGCGCCTACATCTGCGGCGAGGAAACGGCGCTGCTCGAAAGCCTCGAAGGGCGCAAGGGCCAGCCGCGCCTGAAGCCGCCGTTCCCGGCCAACGTCGGCCTCTACGGCGCACCGACGACGGTCAACAACGTCGAGAGCATCGCCGTCGTGCGGCGACATCCTGCGCCGCGGCGGGCACTGGTTCGCGGCGCTCGGCCTGCCGAACAACACCGGCACCAAGCTGTTCCAGATCTCCGGCCACGTGAACAAGCCGTGCGTCGTCGAAGAGGAGATGGGCATTCCGATACGCCAGCTCATCGACGAGCATTGCGGCGGCGTGCGCGGCGGCTGGAACAACCTGCTGGCGGTCATTCCGGGCGGCTCGTCCATGCCGCTCATCCCGGCCGATCTCTGCAATGATCTGACGATGGACTTCGACAGCCTGTCGAAGCTCAAGTCCGGTCTCGGTACGGCGGCCATCATCGTGCTCGACAAGTCGGCCGACGTCATCAAGGCCATGGCCCGCATCGCCTACTTCTACAAGCACGAGAGCTGCGGCCAGTGCACGCCCTGCCGCGAAGGCACCGGCTGGATGTGGCGCGTGCTCGAGCGCATGGCGAAGGGCGAAGCCGAGAAGAGCGAAATCGATACGCTGTTCGACGTTTCGAAGCAGATCGAGGGTCACACCATCTGCGCGCTGGGTGACGCGGCGGCATGGCCGGTGCAGGGCCTGATCCGGCATTTCCGGCCCGTCATCGAGGCGCGCATCGACCAATACCACCGGCAGCACAGCGAAGCGGCGGAGTAGGGCTAGCGCATGCCTAAAGAGCTGATCATCGACGGCAAGACGATCGTGGTCGAGGACGGCATCACGCTGCTGCAGGCGTGCGAGCAGGCCGGCGCCGAGATCCCGCGCTTCTGCTACCACGAGCGCCTGTCGATCGCCGGCAACTGCCGCATGTGCCTCGTCGAGGTGCAGGGCAGCCCGAAGCCGGTCGCCTCGTGCGCCATGGGCGTCAACGATCTGCCGCCCAACCGGGACAACTCGCCCAAGGTCATCACCACGCAAAGCGCCGCCGGTGAAAAAGGCGCGCGAAGGCGTGATGGAGTTCCTGCTCATCAATCACCCGCTCGATTGCCCCATCTGCGATCAGGGCGGCGAGTGCGACCTGCAGGACCAGGCCATGGCCTATGGCTCCGGCGGATCGCGCTACAGCGAGAACAAGCGCGCGGTCGAGGAGAAGTATCTCGGCCCGCTCATCAAGACGGCGATGAACCGCTGCATCCACTGCACGCGCTGCGTCCGCTTCATGACCGAAGTCGCCGGCGTCGAGGAGCTCGGCGCCATCGGCCGCGGCGAGGACATGGAGATCACGACCTACCTCGAGCGCGGAATCCTCTCCGAGCTGTCGGCCAACGTGAACGATCTCTGCCCCGTCGGCGCGCTGACGCATCGGCCCTGGGCGCACAACGCGCGGCCGTGGGAGCTGCGCAAGACCGAGATCGATCGACGTCATGGATGCGCTCGGATCGGCGATCCGGGTGGATGCGCGCGGGCGCGAAGTGATGCGCATCCTGCCGCGCAACAACGACGTCGTGAACGAGGAATGGATCTCGGACAAGACGCGCCACGTCGCCGACGGCCTGCGCACGCAGCGCCTCGATCAGCCCTACATCCGCAAGAACGGACGGCTCGAGCCGGCGAGCTGGGATGAAGCGCTGGGCGTCGTCGCGGCGAAGCTCAAGTCGATCAATCCGGCGCGCATGGCCGCCATCGCAGGGGATCTTGCCGGCGCCGAGGAGATGTTCGCGCTCAAGGATCTGTTCGAGCGCCTCGGCATCGAAGAACTTCGATTGCCGCCAGGACGGCAGCAAGCTCGACCCGAAGCTCGGGCGCGCCAGCTATGTGTTCAATTCCGCCATCGAGGGCATCGATCAGGCCGACGTCATTCTGCTCATCGGCACCAATCCCCGGCTCGAAGCTGCGGTGCTCAATGCGCGCATCCGCAAGCGCTGGCGCCAGGGCGGGCTGACGGTCGGCGTCATCGGCGAAAAATCGGATCTGGCCTATCGCTTCGAGTATCTCGGCGGCGGCGGCCAGACGCTGCGTGATTTGGCGGACGCCAAGGGCTCGTTCGCGGCAGCGCTCAAAGCCGCCAAGCATCCGATGGTCATCGTCGGCGCCGGAGCGGTTGCCCGCGCGGATGGAAAGGCGGTGCTTGTCGCCGCCGCCAAAATCGCAGCCTACGCGACAGCGGGCAAAGACGCCTCGTGGAACGCGCTCAACGTGCTGCAGTCGGCTGCGTCACGCGTTGCCGGGCTCGATCTCGGCTTCGTGCCGAAGAACTCGGTTCTCGACATCGAGAGCTTCCTGGCGGCGGCCGGCACCGGCAGCATGGATCTTTTCTACCTTCTCGGCGCCGACGAGATCGACCTGTCGCGGCTCGGCTCGGCCTTCGTCGTCTACCAGGGCAGCCACGGCGATGCGGCCGCCCATCGCGCCGACGTCATCTTCCCCGGCGCGGCCTATACGGAAAAGAGCGCGACCTACGTCAATACCGAGGGCCGGGCGCAGCTCACGGCGCGGGCCGCATTCCCGCCGGGCGACGCCAAGGAAGACTGGACCATCATTCGCGCCCTGTCGCCGCTCACCGGACATACGCTGCCCTACGACAACCTGCTGGCGTTCAGGGCCGCCATGTACAAGGAGGCGCCGCAGCTGATGCGCCTCGATCAGCCGGAGAAGGCGCCGCAGGATGCCACCGCCGCACTTCTGCGCGAGGGCGGGGCCGTGAAGGACGAACCTTTCCGGTCGAACATCACCGATTTCTATCTCACCAATCCGATTGCGCGCGCCTCGGCCGTGATGGCCGAGATGAGCGCATTGAAGAAAGCAGCCAACAGGGCACCGAGCCCCGTGGCGGCGGAATAAGAAGGGCGGGCGGGGCGAATGTCTGACGAGATGCGCCAGATGATGTGGGACTACGGCCTCTGGTTCCTCGAGGTCGTGGGGTTCAGCCTGCTCGTGCTGGTGGGGCTGCTTATCTGTGTCGCCTTCCTGCTGCTCATGGACCGCAAGGTGTGGGCGGCCGTGCAGCTGCGCCGCGGTCCTAACGTGGTGGGGCCGTTCGGGCTGCTGCAGTCGTTCGCGGACCTTCTGAAGTTCGTGCTCAAGGAGCCGGTCATCCCGGCGGGCGCCGACAAGGGCGTGTTCCTCCTGGCGCCGCTGGCGACGGCGACGTTCTCGCTGGCTGCCTGGGCGGTGATCCCGGTCAACGAGGACAGCTTCGGCAAGTGGGTGGTTTCCGACCTCAATGTCGGCGTGCTCTATCTGCTCGCGATCTCGTCGCTCGGCGTCTACGGCGTCATCATGGGCGGCTGGGCGTCGAACTCGAAATACCCGTTCATGGGGTCCTTGCGCTCCGCGGCGCAGATGATCTCCTACGAAGTATCGCTCGGGTTCGTCGTCATCACGGTGCTGCTGCTGGTCGGCTCGCTCAATCTGACGGCCATCGTGAACGCTCAACAGACGGGCGCTCGGCACGTGGCTCGGCATGCCGGGGTCGTTCCTCGACTGGTACTGGGTGCCGCTGCTGCCGATGTTCGTCGTGTTCTTCATCTCGTCGCTGGCCGAGACCAACCGCCCGCCGTTCGATCTCGTGGAAGCTGAATCCGAGCTGGTCGCCGGCTTCATGGTCGAATACGGCTCGACGCCCTATCTCTTGTTCATGCTCGGCGAGTACGTCGCCATCACCACGATGTGCGCGATGGCCGCCATCCTGTTCATGGGCGGCTGGCTGCCGCCGGTCGATATCTGGCCGCTCAACGCGATCCCGGGCATTTTCTGGTTTGCGGCCAAGGTCGTGTTCATGTTCTTCATGTTCGCGATGGCAAAGGCCATCGTGCCGCGCTACCGCTACGACCAACTGATGCGGCTCGGCTGGAAGGTGTTCCTGCCGCTGTCGCTCGCTGATGGTCGTCGTCGTCGCCGCCGTGCTTCAGTTCGGACGAGCGGCTTAGGAGGCCTTAGACCATGCGTGCCGCAGTCCAAGGCGTGAAATCGCTGTTCCTGGCTGAGTTCGTCTCGGCCTTCTTCCTGGCCATGCGCTATTTCTTCTCGCCGAAGAAGACGTTGAACTATCCGTTCGAGAAGGGGCCGCTGTCTCCGCGCTTCCGCGGCGAGCATGCGCTGCGCCGCTATCCGAACGGCGAAGAGCGCTGCATCGCCTGCAAGCTTTGCGAAGCCATCTGCCCCGCCCAGGCCATCACCATCGAGGCGGGACCGAGGCGCAACGACGGCACGCGGCGCACGACCCGCTACGACATCGACATGGTCAAATGCATCTATTGCGGCCTCTGCCAGGAGGCCTGCCCGGTGGATGCCATCGTCGAAGGCCCGAATTTCGAGTTCGCGACAGAGACGCGCGAGGAGCTTTTCTATAACAAGGAGCGTCTGCTCGCGAACGGCGATCGCTGGGAGCGGGAGATCGCGACGAACCTTGCGCTCGACGCGCCTTATCGGTGATGGGGCAGCTCGGGCGCGTAAGGGGCAAAGTGCGGGACTTCAGGGCATGGTACTGACGGCTGTCTTTTTCTATCTGTTCGCGATCCTGGCGGTCGCGTCGGCGGCGGCCGTCATCGTCGCGAAGAACCCCGTTCACGCGGTGCTGTTCCTGATCCTGACGTTCTTCAACGCGGCCGGTCTGTTCATTCTGCTCGGCGCCGAGTTCCTGGCGATGCTGCTGATCATCGTCTACGTCGGCGCGGTGGCGGTGCTGTTCCTGTTCGTCGTCATGATGCTCGACGTGGATTTCGCCGAGCTCAGGGCGGGCTTCATCAAGAATGCGCCGATGGGACTATTTGTCGGCGGCCTCGTGCTGGCTCGAGCTCGTGGCGCTGTTTCTGGCGCGCGGGTTCGGCGTCGTTGCCGTCACGACGGCGGCGCAGCCGGTGCCGCAGGGCGTCACCAACACGGCCGCGCTCGGGCGCATCCTCTATACGGATTACGTCTATTACTTCCAGGGCGCGGGCCTCGTGCTGCTCGTCGCCATGATCGGCGCCATCGTGCTGACGCTGCATCACAGGACCGGCGTGAAGCGCCAGAACATCGGCGTCCAGGTGGGGCGGGATCCGAAAACGGCCGTCGAGGTGGTCAAGGTCAAGGCGGGGCAGGGGATATGACCACGGTCGAGTTTCACGTCGCCGGCGGAACCTGGGCGAGGCTGCGTCAGCCGGCTCCGAGGCAATCCTCTCGTTGCTCTTGCGGACATTGAGGAAAGACGGCGATGGAGATCACCCTCGGTCATTATCTCACGGTCGCTGCGTGTCTGTTCACGCTCGGCATGTTCGGCATCTTCCTCAACCGCAAGAACGTGATCATCATTCTGATGTCGGTCGAGCTGATGCTGCTGGCCGTGAACATCAACCTCGTCGCGTTCTCGCATTTCCACGGCGATCTCGTGGGGCAGGTGTTCGCCGTGTTCGTGCTGACGGTCGCCGCGGCGGAAGCCGCCATCGGCCTTGCGATCATCGTCGTCTACTACCGCAATCGCGGCTCGATCGCGGTCGAAGACATCAACATGATGAAGGGCTGAGGAGCGCCATGGGGATGCGGGCACTCACGCCGATGCTCCAGACGAGCGATATGGAGCGCACGATTTCCTGGTATCGGGACGTCCTGGGTTTTCGTTGTGTTCGGCGCGCTGAAGGCTGGTGCAGGCTGGAGCAGGACCACGTCGCGCTCATGTTCATGACGAACGATCATCTCGGAGCGCCGCACGCGACGGCCACGCAATACATCTACGTCGACGATGCATTGGCGCTCTGGGAAACGCTGAAGGGCCGCATCACGGCCGAGTGGGGTCCCGAGACTATGCCATACGGTATGCGTGAGTTCGCGATTTGCGATCCCGACGGCTACCTTCTGAGTTTCGGCGAGCCGATCGGCGAAGGGGAAGGCTTCTCAGCATGATCTACGCCGCCATCGTTTTTCTGCCGCTTCTCGGCGCGCTCATCGCTGGATTTTTCGGACGTCTGATCGGCGATCGTCCGTCCGAGATCGTGACGACCTCGCTGCTGATGGTGTCGGCGGTGCTGTCGTGGGTCGTGTTCGTGCGCGTCGGTTTCGGTCACGAAACGGCACATATTGCCATCGCGCCGTGGATCACGTCGGGCGAACTCGATACGTCGTGGTCGCTGCGCGTCGATACGTTGACGTCGGTGATGCTGGTCGTGGTGACGACGGTGTCGGCGCTCGTGCACCTCTATTCCATCGGCTACATGCACGAGGACGACAGCCGGCCGCGCTTCTTCGCCTACCTGTCGCTGTTCACGTTCGCCATGCTCATGCTGGTGACGAGCGACAACCTGCTGCAGATGTTCTTCGGCTGGGAGGGCGTGGGCCTCGCGTCCTATCTTGCTGATCGGCTTCTGGTACAAGAAGCCTTCGGCCAACGCCGCCGCCATCAAGGCGTTCGTCGTCAACCGCGTCGGCGACTTCGGCTTCGCGCTCGGCATCTTCGGCCTGTTCGCGGTGACGAGCTCCATCAACCTGGACGCCGTTTTCGCCGCCGCTCCGGCTCAAGTCGGCAAGTCGATCGATTTCCTCGGCTATCAGGTCGATACGCTGACGCTGCTGGCGCTGCTGCTGTTCATGGGCGCCATGGGCAAGTCGGCGCAGTTCCTGCTGCACACGTGGCTGCCGGACGCCATGGAAGGCCCGACGCCGGTATCGGCGCTCATCCACGCCGCGACCATGGTGACGGCCGGCGTGTTCATGGTGGCGCGCCTGTCGCCCGTTTTCGAGCTGGCTCCCGAAGCGCTGAAGGTCGTCGTCTTCATCGGCGCCATTACGGCTTTCTTCGCGGCCACCGTCGGCCTCGTGCAGAACGACATCAAGCGCGTCATCGCCTATTCGACGTGCTCGCAGCTCGGCTACATGTTCGTCGCCTGCGGCGTCGGCGCCTATGGCGCCGCCATCTTCCACCTGTTCACGCACGCGGCGTTCAAGGCGCTGTTGTTCCTCGGCGCCGGCTCGGTGATCCACGGCATGCATCACGAGCAGGACATGCGCCACATGGGCGGGCTCGCGAAGAAGCTGCCGTTCACCTGGGCTCATGATGCTGATCGGCACGCTGGCGCTGACCGGCGTCGGCATTCCGCACGTCGGCGGCTTTGCGGGCTTCTATTCCAAGGACGCCATCGTCGAAGCCGCCTTTGCGGCGCATACGCCCAACAACTATGCGTTCTGGGTGCTGGTGATCGCGGCGTTCATGACGTCGTTCTATTCGTGGCGGCTCATGTTCATGACCTTCCACGGCAAGACACGCGCCGACCATCACACCTACGACCATGCGCACGAAAGCCCGCTGGTCATGCTGATCCCGCTCGGCGTTCTCGCCATCGGCGCCGTCTTCGCTGGGCTTCGTCTTCCAGCACTATTTCATCGGCGAGGATTTCTCGACGTTCTGGGGCGCGGCGCTGTTCGAAGCGCCGGGCAAGGACATTCGCCATCACATGCACGAGGTGCCCGAGTGGGTCGGCTTAGCGCCGACCGTCGCCATGCTCGCAGGGCTCGCGCTGTCGGTGCTCTATTACGTGCTCGTGCCGTCGCTGCCGGCCCTCACCGCGACGGTCTTCAAGCCGCTCTACCTGTTCCTGCTCAACAAGTGGTACTTCGACGAGCTCTATGACGTGCTGTTCGTTAGGCCGGCGTTCGCCATCGGGCGCTTCCTCTGGAAGCGCGTGGACGGCGGCATCATCGACGGCACCATCGACGGCACGGCCAACTCGGTGCTGTGGGGCACGCGCCGCATCGTCAAGCTGCAGACCGGCTACGTCTATCACTACGCCTTCGCCATGCTGATCGGCGTGGCGGCGCTCATCACGTACTTCATGCTTGCCGGCGGAGCGCAGCCATGAACCTCGCTTCGTCGCCCATCCTGTCGATCGTCACGTTCCTGCCGCTCGTCGGCGCGCTGTTCATTGCGGGGCTTTCGCGCGAGGCGGTGCAGAACATCCGTTTCGCCGCGCTCTGGACGTCGCTCATCACGTTTGCGGTTTCGCTGCTCATCTGGATCAATTTCGACAGCTCTTCGTCCGGCTTCCAGTTCGTCGAGGAAGCGGCCTGGCTCGGCCCCATCAAATACAAGATGGGCGTCGACGGCATCTCGATGCTGTTCGTGATCCTGACCACGTTCCTGATCCCGCTCTGCATTCTCGCCAGCTGGGAATCGGTCGAGAAGCGCGTCAAGGAATACATGATCGCGTTCCTGATCCTGGAATCGCTGATGATCGGCGTGTTCTGCGCGCTCGATCTGGTGCTGTTCTACCTGTTCTTCGAGGGCGGCCTCATTCCGATGTTCCTCATCATCGGCGTGTGGGGCGGGAAGCGGCGCGTCTATGCCAGCTTCAAGTTCTTCCTCTACACGTTCCTCGGCTCGGTGCTGATGCTGCTCGCCATGATGGCGATGTACTGGCACGCCGGCACGACCGACATCCCGACGCTGCTCACGACGAAGTTCCCGGCTGACATGCAGTGGTGGCTGTGGCTCGCCTTCTTCGCGTCGTTCGCCGTCAAGATGCCGA
Source organism: uncultured Alphaproteobacteria bacterium (assembly GCA_963831345.1). Lineage (GTDB taxonomy): Bacteria > Pseudomonadota > Alphaproteobacteria > Rhizobiales > Hyphomicrobiaceae > Hyphomicrobium_C. The sequence continues at coordinate 37,623 of CAWHPZ010000027.1, read as the reverse complement.
TGTGGCCGGTGCATACGTGGCTGCCGGACGCGCACGTCGAAGCGCCGACCGCGGGCTCGGTCATCCTGGCCGGCATCATGCTCAAGATGGGCGGCTACGGGTTCCTGCGCTTCTCGCTGCCGATGTTCCCCATCGCGAGCGCGGAGCTGGCGCCGTTCGTGTTCACGCTCTCCGTCATCGCCATCATCTACACCTCGCTGGTGGCGCTGGCGCAGGAGGACATCAAGAAGCTCATCGCCTATTCGTCCGTGGCGCACATGGGCTTCGTGACCATGGGCATCTTTACGTTCACGCAGCAGGGCATCGATGGCGCCATCTTCCAGATGCTGTCGCACGGGCTGATCTCGTCGGCATTGTTCCTGTGCGTCGGTGTCATCTATGACCGCATGCACACGCGCGAGATTGCCGCCTATGGCGGGCTTGTCGCGCGCATGCCGCTCTATGCCTTCTGTTTCATGGTGTTCACCATGGGTAACGTGGGGCTGCCCGGCACGTCCGGCTTCGTCGGCGAGTTCCTGACGCTGCTGGCGGCCTTCAAGGTGGACACGAGCGTCGCCTTCTTCGCCACGTCCGGCGTCATTCTTTCGGCGGCCTATGCGCTGTGGCTCTACCGGCGCGTGATTTTCGGTGTGCTCGAGAAGCCGGCGCTCAAAGCGATATCGGATCTCAGTATGCGCGAGATCGTGGTGCTGGCGCCGCTTGTCATTCTCACCATTCTGTTCGGCATTTATCCTGCACCCGTGCTCGACGTCACGGCCGTCTCGGTCAAGGCGCTGGTCTCCGGTCTCGAAGCCGCCGGACAAACGGCCGAGATGGCGCGATGATGCGGGAAGGAACCTCGATCGATGTCTGAACCCATCAACTACGCCGCGATCCTTCCCGAGATCACGCTCGCCGTCGGCGCGCTGGCGCTGCTCATGATCGGCGCCTTCAGCGGCAAGGACGGCGACAAAAGTGAAATGTCCGGCTGGCTTGCCATCCTGGTGATGGGCATTGCCGCCTATTTCGTCGTCGCCCAGGACCCGGGCCGGAACGGTGCTGTTCAAGGGCGCCTTCGTCGTCGACGGTTTCTCACGCTTCGTGAAGATCCTCATACTGGGCGGCTCGGCTGCTACGCTGCTTCTGTCGTTCGACTACCTGCGCCGCGCCAAGCTTCTCACCTATGAATTCCCGGTTCTCGTGCTGCTGGCGACGACGGGAATGATGATGATGGTGTCGGCGAACGACCTCATCGCGCTCTACCTGGGCCTCGAGCTGCAGAGCCTGGCGCTGTATGTGCTCGCCGCCATCCGGCGCGACGACGTTCGTTCGAGCGAGGCGGGGCTCAAGTACTTCGTGCTCGGCGCGCTGTCGTCCGGCATGCTGCTCTACGGCGCCTCGATCCTCTATGGCGTGACCGGGACGACGAGCTTCGCGGGGCTTGCCGCTGCGGCTCAGGTGCCGGGTGCCGGGGCCAATTTCGGGCTTATCGTTGGCCTCGTATTCTTGCTGGTGGGCCTCGCGTTCAAGGTGTCCGCCGTGCCGTTCCACATGTGGACGCCGGACGTCTACGAGGGCGCGCCGACGCCGGTGACGGCGTTCTTCGCTGCGGCTCCCAAGCTTGCGGCGCTCGCCTTGCTCGCGCGCGTGCTCTATGGCGCGTTTCCTGGGATGGAGGCGCAGTGGCGGCAGATCGTGATCTTCCTCGCCATCGCGTCGATGCTGCTCGGCGCGTTCGCGGCCATCGGGCAGACCAACATCAAGCGACTGATGGCTTATTCGTCCATCGGACACGTGGGCTTCGCGCTCGTCGGCGTTGCGGCGGCCGACGAAGCCGGGCTGCAGGGCCTGCTCATCTATCTCGCCATCTATCTCGTCATGACGCTCGGCTCCTTCGCCTGCATTCTCACCATGCGCCGCGAAGGCGGGATGGTGGAGGACATCAGCGAGCTTGGCGGGTTTGCGGAAACGAACCTCGGCGTGGCGTTCGTTCTCGCCATGCTGCTGTTCTCGCTCGCGGGCGTACCGCCGCTCGCCGGCTTCTTCGCCAAGTGGTATGTGTTCGCCCCGGCCGTCAAAGCCGGGCTCTACCCGCTGGCCATCATCGGCGTTCTGTCGAGCGTCGTCGGCGCGTTCTATTATCTCCGTATCGTCAAGGTGATGTTCTTCGACGAAGCCAAGCAGAAATTCAGCGCCGTCGAGCCCTATACGCGGGCGGTGGTTGTGGCCGCAGGCCTGTTCGTGGTTTTCTATGCCGTCTATCCGTCGTTCCTGATCGATGCCGCCACCGCAGCCGCGCAATCGCTGCACCGCTGATTTTCAACCTTTGCCCGAGTTTTTTGATGAGACCTATGATTCACGCTTCGGACTGGTAGGGTCCGAAGCGATCATGGTCTAAGAGCCGATATTTCCTTGATGGCCAATCCAGAGACGCGCCCGAAGTATTTTCCCCGCATTCTGCACATCGACGAGGTGGGCTCGACCAACGCGGAAGCCATGCGGCTTGCGATGTTCGGCGAGACCGGGCCGGTGTGGATCAGGGCAATCCGGCAGACGGAGGGAAAAGGGCGATCGGGCCGGCAATGGATGTCGGAGCCCGGCAATCTGTTCGCGAGCCTGCTCATGCGGCTCACGGCTCCGGCGCCGAAGGCCTACCAGCTCTCTCTCGTGACGGGCGTGGCGGTGATCCAGGCCGTCCGCGAAGCCGTTCAATTCGCGTCTGACACGGACATACGCCTTAAATGGCCCAACGACATTCTCGTTAACGGCGCCAAGGCGGGCGGCATCCTGGTCGAAAGCAGCACCGTCCCGGACACCGATCAAGCGCCGGGCGGGCTTGCCGCAGTCGTCGGCGTCGGGCTCAATCTCGTGAGCCATCCGGACGATCTGGGACGTCGCGTTACCCATCTTGGGGCGCACGGCAGCGTTCCGCCGGCGCACATTTTGCTCGAGAACATTGGCGCCTCCCTCAACCATTGGATCGGCGTCTGGGCTGAAGGAGAAGGTTTCCCCGTAGTCAGAGAGGCTTGGCTTGAGAGCGCTCATCCTATAGGGGAACGCATGAGCGTGAATACCGGTAACGGCCCAATCGACGGCGGCTTCGCAGGCATCGACGCCGAGGGTGCGCTGTTGCTCGAGGTCGCGGGCCACGGCCAGCAGCGATTTACATTTGGCGATGTCTCGTTGTCGGGCTAGAGATCGCTGACATAGCGCCCTGAGAATGAAGGATAAAAAAGAGCAGATGGCGAACGTCAGCGGGAAGCGCAAACGGGCGGACGGGGAGGAAGAGCTCGTTTTCGTCGCGCTCGGCGGTCTCGGTGAGATCGGCATGAACGCCTACCTCTATGGCGTCGGCCCGGAGGATGCGCGGCAATGGTTGATGGTCGATCTCGGCATCACCTTTCCCGAGGGTGAGGACGACCCGGGCATCGACGTCATTTTTCCCGACCTCCGCTTTATCGAAGAGCAACGCAGCTCACTCGCCGGCCTCGTCATCACGCATGCGCACGAGGATCACATCGGCGCCGTGATCGACTTGTGGCCGCGGCTCGGCGTGCCCGTTTATGCAACTCCGTTCACGGCGGGAATGCTGAAGGCGAAGCTGGCGGAGCATGGCGGCCGGCTCAAAATTCCGATCCATGAAATTCCGCTCGAGGGCCGCTTCAAGGCCGGGCCGTTCGATGTCGAGATGGTCTCGGTGGCGCACTCCATTCCAGAGAGCAGCGCGCTCGCGATCCACACACCTCTCGGCACGGTCATCCATACCGGCGACTGGAAGCTCGACGCGACGCCGATCACCGGGAAACCGGTTGATGGAGCGCGGCTGACGGCGTTCGGCGACGCGGGCGTTCTCGCGATCGTCGGAGATTCGACCAACTCGATGCGCGAGGGCACCTCGCCGTCCGAGCGCGATGTCGCGAAGACGATCGCCGAGCTCGTAAAGGGCGCGCCGCATCGCGTGGCAATTACGCTCTTTGCTTCGAATGTTGCGCGCGTCATCGCGGCCGCACGGGCTGCCCAGGCTTCGGGGCGCGAATTGGTCGTTGCGGGCCGTGCGTTGCACCGCGTGATCGACGTCGCGATCGACACCGGGTATCTGCCGCAAGGGTTCCGCTACCGCGACCAGCAGGAGTTCAAGGATCTGAAGCGCTCGGACGTTCTGTGCCTGTGCACCGGCAGCCAGGGCGAGGCGAGAGCGGCTCTGGCGCGCATCGCCGAGAACGAGCACCCGGACATTTCGTTCGACAAAGGCGATCTCATCATTTTCTCGTCGCGGACCATTCCCGGCAACGAGAAGGCCGTGGGCTGGATACAGAACAACCTCGTGCGCATGGGCTGCGAGCTTGTGACCGACGGAGACGCGCTCGTGCATGTGACGGGGCATCCGCGTCGCGACGAGCTGCGCCAGCTCTATGCGTGGCTGCGTCCCAAGATCGCCATCCCGATGCACGGCGAGGCGCGCCATCTCAAGGCGCATGCGGAGCTCGCCAAGGAGCTCGGTGTCGAGCAGGTTCAGATTGTCTACAACGGCGAGGTCGTGCGGCTCGCTCCGGGACCGGTGCGCATCATCGACGATGCTCCGGTGGGGCGCCTGTTCCGCGATGGCTCGCTCATCGTTCCGTCGGAAGAGGGACCCGTACGCGAGCGGCGGAAGCTGGCGCATGTGGGCATCGTCGCGGTCGGATTGGCGCTGTCACGCCGCGGCGAGATGCTTTCCGATCCTCTCGTTGCGATCGACGGCGTTCCGGCCGCGGACCGCGATGGCGAGGCGATGATCGAACTGGTTCTCGACGCGATCCATGGGACGCTCAAAAGCATCCCGCCGCAGCGGCGGCGCGATGCCGATATGGTTTCGGAAGCCGTTCGCCGCGCTGTCAGGGGCACGGTGGCGGACGCCTGGGGCAAGAAGCCTATTGTCAAGGTGCTCTTGAGCGTGGTCGATGAAAGATGATAATCCGGCCTTAAGGGCAGGATCGAAGGCTGGCCGCACCAAGTTTTCAGGGACTGAAGCAGAATGATTGGACGCTTGAACCACGTCGCGATTGCCGTGAAGGATCTCGCAGCGGCGACCGCCGTCTACAGGAATGCGCTTGGCGCCGTGGTCACCGATCCGATGCCGCAGCCAGAGCATGGCGTGACGGTCGTGTTCATCACGCTGCCGAACACCAAGATCGAGCTGCTCGAGCCCCTCGGCGAGAATTCGCCCATTGCCAAGTTCCTGGAAAAGAGCCCGGACGGCGGCATCCATCACGTGTGCTATGAGGTCGACGACATCCTGGCCGCGCGCGATCAGCTCAAGGCGCAGGGCGCGCGCGTGCTGGGCGACGGCAATCCGAGAATTGGGGCGCATGGGAAGCCGGTTCTGTTCCTGCACCCCAAGGATTTCTGCGGTACGCTCACGGAGCTCGAGCAGGCCTGAAGCAGTTTTTTGCGCTGCCGATTCACGCCGCGCCTGATAGGCGGCCATGCCGGAGGCATGTCTGCGACATGACGATCGGAGCGACTATGGTTCGAAGCGATCATGGTCTAAGCGCCGTCCGCCTTGAGGAGATGTGATCGATGACACTCACGCTCGGCATCGCCATCTACATCATGACGTGGTGGATCACGCTATTCGCCGTGCTGCCCATCGGCGTCAAAACGCAGGGTGAGGACGGCGACGTGGTTGCCGGCACGCCTGCGAGCGCGCCGGTCAAGCCGCGCCTGCTCCGGGTCATCGTCATCAATACGGTGGTGGCGACGGCGGCATTTCTAGTCGTCTGGGCCGCGTTCCAGTTCGATTGGCTCGGCTTGCACCAAATCCCGTCTTCTCTGGTCGCGCCCGAGCTGCGCTAGCTCGGCGGGTTCGCGAGCCGCACCAACCGACGCCCAAAAAGCAAAGAGCAAGGCGATTGCCTTGCTCTTGCTAACACTTGAGCACTACGCGGCGGCGCATTGTTGGCGCCGTCTGTCTTTTTTGCGGCTCTCAAGACCCGGTTCGTAAGACTTACCGGATCTGCGGCCATTTTCTCCCTAGACCTGGGCCCCGAGCCATTTGGATCATTGGCTACGCCCCTGTCACTAGACGAGCGCAACATACCTGAACGGCGGCGCTATGTCACGGCCCCCGAGCTAAAAAATCGCATCTGCCCAAAGGCGATGCAAAATTCTGATTGGTATACGCACGAGTGCCACTGGCCACTGTTCTGTCCACAGCTTCGGCTGCCGCAAATGTGGTCGATTGCCCTTGGCGTCATTCCTGGCTATTGACGCCCGCGGGGTGCAATCATGGGCCCTCCGCACCGGCTCTCAGGCTCGGCGCCCGCTCCAGGGGCGCCCTCGGACAGACACCAAGGTCACATGTATCTTTCCCGCTTCTTCCTGCCGGTCCTGCGCGAGACGCCCAAAGAGGCGGAAATCATCTCCCACCAGCTTATGCTCAGGGCGGGCATGGTGCGCCAGTCCGCCGCCGGGATCTATTCCTGGCTGCCGCTTGGGCTCAGGGTGCTGAAGAAGATCGAAGCCATCGTCCGCGACGAGCAGAATCGCGCCGGTGCTATCGAGCTTCTGATGCCGACGATCCAATCCGCTGACTTATGGCGCGAAAGCGGGCGCTACGAGGCCTACGGCAAGGAGATGCTGCGCATCACCGATCGGCATGAGCGCGACATGCTGTTCGGGCCGACGGCGGAGGAGGTGATCACCACGATCTTCCGCGACTGCATCAAGAGTTACAAGGACCTGCCGCGCAACCTCTACAACATCCAATGGAAATTCCGCGACGAGATCCGCCCCCGTTTCGGCGTGATGCGCGGTCGCGAATTCCTGATGAAGGATGCCTATTCGTTCGATCTGACGAAGGACGCGGCGCGGGCGGCGTACCGGCGCATGTTCGTTGCCTATCTCAGGACGTTCGCGCGGCTCGGCCTGCGCTCGGTGCCGATGAAAGCCGACACCGGCCCCATCGGCGGAGATTTGTCACACGAGTTCATCATTCTGGCCGAGACCGGCGAAAGCCAGGTGTTCTGTCACAAAGATCTCATAGAGGGTGCCGTTCCAGCAATGGACACGGATTTCCTGGGCGACCTTTCTCCGATCTTCGACGCCTGGACGTCTCTCTACGCCGCCACCGAAGAAATGCACGATGCCGCCCGTTTCGAGGCCGAGGTGCCTGAAGAAAAGCGGGTTTCCGCCCGCGGCATCGAGGTCGGCCATATTTTCTATTTCGGCACCAAGTATTCGGAGCCCATGGGGTGCCGGGTCCAGGGGCCGGATGGCCAGCAGGTGACGCTGGAAATGGGGTCCTACGGCATCGGCGTCTCGCGGCTCGTCGGCGCTATTATCGAAGCCGGCCATGATGCGGCCGGTATCGTATGGCCGGTGCCGGTAGCGCCCTTCGAGGTCGCAGTGGTTAATCTCAAGGCCGGAGACGCGGCGACGGATGCCGCGTCGCTGGACATCAAGGCTAAGCTCGAAGCCGCCGGCATCGATGTTCTCTATGACGACACGGACGACCGCGCAGGGGCCAAATTCGCGACCATGGATCTGATCGGCATTCCGCTGCAGGTCATTGTCGGGCCCAAGGGGATCAAGGCCGGGGAAATCGAAGTCAAGAACCGCAAGACGGGCGAGCGCGAGACGCTCACCATCGAGGCGGGATTGGCAAAGGCGATCGAATTCATCAAGGGTCAGCGCATACTGGCCTGATACGAAACCGGGAGGGAACTGCGAGATGGCACAACCGGGCGATACGAGGCCTTTCGCACCTTTCGAGTGGCTGCTGGCCACGCGCTATTTGCGTGCGCGCCGCAAGGAAGGATTCATCTCCGTCACCGCCGCCGTGTCGTTCCTCGGCATCATGCTGGGCGTGGCGACACTCATCATCGTCATGGCAGTGATGAACGGGTTCCGGAAGGATCTGTTCTCCAAGATCCTCGGCCTCAATGGGCATGTCGTGGTCTACAAAATCGGCGAGCAATTCACCGATTATCCCGACATCACGAAGATCACTTCTACCGTTCCGGGCGTGCAGAGAGCCATCCCGCTCATCGAGGGCCAGGTGATGGTGTCGTCGGCGGTGCAGGCGCTGGGCGCGGCCGTGCGCGGTATCGGCGAAGCCGATCTCAAAGGGCTGCCGCTCGTGGCCGACAACGTGCGCTACGGCACTCTCGAAGGGTTCGACAATCAGACCGGTCTCGCCATCGGCATGAGGCTTGCCAATTCGCTGAGGGTCAACGTGGGCGATCAGCTCACGATCATCTCGCCTCGAGGCGCGTCGACACCGTTCGGCACGGCGCCGCGATCGAAAACCTATACGGTGTCGGTCATCTTCGAGCTCGGCATGTCGGAATATGACAAGACGATGATCTTCATGCCGCTCGCGGAGGCGCAGCGATACTTCGCCAAGAACGGCGAGGTGGACGTGCTGGAAGTCGTGGTCGACGATCCGGAGCGCGTGACCGAATATGCCGACGCTATCCGGGCCGCCGCCGGACCGACCGTCAACGTCAGCGACTGGCGACAGCGCAACGAGACGTTCTTCACGGTGCTGGCGGTCGAGCGCAACGTCATGTTCATCATCCTGTCGCTGATTGTGCTCGTGGCGGCTCTCAACATCATCTCCGGATTGATGATGCTGGTGAAGGACAAGGGGCGCGATATCGCCATCCTGCGCACCATGGGCGCCACCAAAGGCGCCGTGATGCGCGTGTTTCTCATCGCGGGCTCGTCGATCGGCATCGTGGGCACGCTGGCCGGGCTGGCGCTCGGCGTGGTGTTCTGCTGGAACATCGAGGAGATCCGCCAGATCGTGTCCTGGCTGGCGGGAACGCGTCTGTTCGATCCCAACGTCTATTACCTGACCAAGCTGCCCGCGGAGATCAATCAGGTCGAGACGGGTTCGATCGTGCTCATGGCGCTGCTGCTCTCGGTGCTGGCGACGCTTTATCCGTCGTGGCGGGCTTCGCGGCTCGATCCCGTCGAAGCGCTGCGGTACGAGTGAGGTCTGTGATGAACATGAATTATGGCGGTCCAGTACTGCAACTCATCGATCTCAGGCGCACGTTTCGCCAGGGGACGCGCGAAATCCAAGTGCTCGCGGGCGCATCGGTCGATCTCTATCCGGGGCAGGCGATCGCTCTTGTCGGCCCGTCGGGCACAGGCAAGTCGACGCTGCTGCACATCGCGGGCCTGCTCGAAACGCCAGGCTCAGGCCAGGTCATCGTCAGCGGACGCGATTGCACCGCGATGGATGACGGCGAGCGTACCCGCGTGCGGCGCGCGGAGATGGGCTTCATCTATCAGTTTCATCAGCTGTTGCCCGAGTTCTCGGCGCTCGAGAACGTCGCCCTGCCACAGCTCATCCTCGGCCGCGGCCGGAAGGAAGCAGAAGCTCGCGCCAGCCAGCTTCTGTCCGGCCTTGGTCTTGGCGGAGCGTCTCGATCACCGGCCGGCGCAACTTTCGGGCGGCGAGCAGCAGCGTACGGCGATTTGTCGCGCACTCGCCAATCACCCCCGCCTAATCCTTGCAGATGAGCCAACTGGCAACCTCGACCCGCGCACGTCGGAGGTGGTTTTTCATGAGCTTATCTCGCTCTTCCGCAGCGAAGGGGTTGCGGCGCTCATCGCAACGCATAATCTTGAACTCGCCCGCCGCATGGACCGGGTCGTGAAGCTCGAGAGTGGTCTTCTCGTCGAAGTTGCGCCAAGTTCCTTATTCTAGGCCTGTTTCGCGAGGAACAGCGCGGCATCGCTAGGCATCTCATAAGGGAGCCGGGGACAGTCAATACCCCGGGAGCGAGGCGGAACTCTTTAATCCAGCCTTCGTTGCAGCGAATGTCGAGATGAGGACCAGATCATGCAGACCATGAGACAGTTTTTCGGCCCCGCCGCGCTCGTTGCAGCGCTTGTTGTGGGTACCCCTGCTTTTGCCGCCGCCAGCGCTGATCCCACAGGTGTGTGGATCAATGATACCGGTCGCGGTGCAGTCGAGATCAAGCCCTGCGGCGCAGGCCTTTGCGGCCACGTCGTCTGGGTCAAGGACCAGAACGACTCCGGCGGCTGCGGCCGTCAGATCATCGGCGACGCGGCTCCTGCCGGTTCCGGCACGTGGGACAACGGCTGGATCTACAGCCCCGAGAAGAAGAAGAAGTACGACGTCGAGCTATCGATGAATGGCGACAAGCTCAAGGTTAAGGGTTACGCCGGCACGAAGCTCTTCTCGAAGACCATGATTTGGACGCGCGCCCCGGCCGATCTCGTGCGTTGCGGCACGACGGAAGCCTCCGCGAAGCCTGCTCAAACTACGGCTGCCGCTTCTCAGCCTGCTGCCGACAGCAAGGCCGCGTCGGTCGTGGCCGGGACGTCGAGCACCGTGAAGCCTGAAGCGAAAACCGCCGCTGCTGCTCCTGCCACCGCTCCGGCGCCCTCGACCGACGACAAAACCGCTGAGGCTGCCCCGCAGTCCGAGGAGGAGCAGGGCACCGAGGATGGCCCGGATATGGCTCAGCTCAGCGATGCCCTGGGCGACTTCCTGAAGAAGGGCCCCGACGGCAAGTGCAAGCTGGACCTGCCCTGGGTGAAGGTGAATTTCTCCTGCGATAAGTAAGCAGCGCGGCCACTTAGATCGACAGCGGGGCGGAGAGACACCAGTCTTTCCGCCCCGCTTCATTGTCGGTCTGTCGCAAATCCAGGGCGCGCCTAGGCAAGGACGCCGGCAGTGTTCGTTGCAAATGCGTCCACTTTCGCCGGTTAGGTGCCCTCGTGCTTGAATTCGCCCAAGTTTACCCTCATGTGATGCTGGCCTTACAAAGGCCGCCGGGCGTCGTAGCGGAGGTTTGCTGCGCTGGACCCTCGGCGTTGAGGAGGAGCACTTGTCATGTTGCACGGCATCGTTGTCTGGGGCGCTGCGGCCATAGCCGCCTCTGTGCTCGCGGGCTTCCTGGCCGGGGTCAAGAACCGCGACCTTTCATTCTGGATGGCGTGGTGCTTCCTGCTGCCGCCGCTGGTGCTGTGGCTTCTCCTGCTCCCCAAGCGCCAGGGACCGCGTCCGCGTCAGCCCACGCTTGATCAGCTCGACCGAGATTCTTCCACACTCTGAGCGAGACTCACGTTGCGGCCCACCACTAGATCTCGTCGTCGTTGGCGGGGTAGCGCTCCCTGATGGCCGCCTGAGCCGCCGCGAGGCGCGCTATCGGAACGCGGAAGGGCGAGCATGAGACGTAGTCGAATCCCAGCCGATGGAAGAATTCGACCGACTCTGGATCGCCGCCGTGCTCGCCGCAGATGCCGAGCTTGAGCTTCGGCTTGGCGCTTCGGCCGCGCTCCACGCCCATCCGCACAAGCTCGCCTACGCCATCCTGATCGATGGAGACGAACGGATCGGTATCGAAGATGCCTCGTCCTGAGTAGTTGAGCAGGATGGGAGCCGCGTCGTCGCGGCTGAGACCGAGTGCCGTCTGCGTAAGGTCGTTGGTGCCGAACGAGAAGAACGCCGGCGCCGTTTTCGCCTTCCGCCAGCTCCTTGGCGCGCAGCGCCGCGCGCGGCAGCTCGATCATGGTGCCGATCTCATAATCGAGCTTGGCGCCCGTTTCGGCAGCGACTGTTTTCGCCGTGGCGCGGATCACGTCGGCCAGGATGTCGAACTCGCGGCGGAAGGCCACGAGCGGGATCATGATTTCCGGGCGCACGTGCTCGCCCAGTTTTCTTCTCGACCTCGATGGCGGCCTCGAAGATGGCGCGCGCCTGCATCTCCGTGATTTCGGGATAGCGGATGGCGAGGCGCGAGCCGCGCAGGCCGAGCATAGGATTGAACTCGGTCAGCTCCAGAATGCGCGCCTTGATGCGGTCGAGCGGCATCTTGAGGCCGGCGGCAACGGCTTCGATCTCATGCTCCTGACGCGGCAGGAACTCGTGCAGCGGCGGATCGAGCAGGCGGATGGTGACAGGCAGTCCGGCCATGATCTCGAACAGCTCGATGAAATCGCCGCGCTGCATGGGCAGAATTTTCGCCAGCGCGGCGCGGCGGCCGCTTTCGCCGGCGGCGCAGATCATCTCGCGCATGGCAAGAATGCGCTCGCCCTCGAAGAACATGTGCTCGGTGCGGCAAAGGCCGATGCCCGAGAGCTCCGAACGCGCGGGCTTGGCGAGCATCCTTCGGCGTGTCGGCGTTGACGCGCACGGAAAGGTGGCGGGCCTCGTCGGCCCACTGGATGAGGGCGGCGAAGTCGTCCGAGAGGTTGGGCTGGCGCATGGGCACGGTGCCGATGAAAACCTGTCCCGTGGCGCCGTCGATGGTGATGACGTCGCCCTTGTTGAGTGTGCGCTGTCCGACGCGCATCACGCCCGCCTTGGCATCGATCCGAAGCGATCCCGCTCCCGAAACGCACGGCACGCCCATGCCGCGGGCGACGACGGCGGCGTGGCTGGTCATGCCGCCGCGCGCGGTCAGGATGCCGGCCGCGGCGTGCATGCCGTGGATATCCTCGGGCTGACGTTTCGGTGCGGACGAGGATGACCTTGCGGCCCTGGCTCTTGATCAGCTCGGCGTCGGCGGATGAAAAGACGATCTCGCCTGACGAGGCGCCGGGCGAAGCGGGAAGGCCCGTCGTCAGCAGATCCTTGGCGGCGCTCGGGTCGATGGTCGGATGCAGCAGCTGGGTCAAAGCACGCCGGATCGACGCGCAGCACCGCCTCGTCCTGCTCGATGATGCCTTCACGCGGCGAGGTCGACGGCGATCTTGATGGCGGCCTCGCCGGTTCGTTTGCCGGTGCGCGTCTGCAGCATCCAGACTTTGCCGTTCTCGATCGTGAACTCGATGTCCTGCATGTCGCGGTAGCGGTTCTCGAGCGTGGCGAAGATCGCGGTCAGCTCGCCGAAACGTTTCGGGCATGAGCTGCTCGAGCGAGGGTGTGGTCTCGCCGGATTCGATGCGCGCGGCCTCTGTGAGCGGCTGGGGCGTGCGGATGCCGGCGACCACGTCCTCGCCCTGCGCGTTGAGCAGAAACTCGCCGTAGAGTTCCTTGCGGCCGGTCGAGGGGTTGCGCGTGAAGGCGACGCCGGTTGCCGAGGTGTCGCCCATGTTGCCGAACACCATGGCCTGGACGTTGACGGCGGTGCCCCAATTGTCGGGGATGGCGTGCAGGCGGCGGTAGGTTATGGCGCGCGCGTTCTGCCAGGAGCCGAACACGGCCGCGATCGCACCCCAGAGCTGCTCTTTCGTATCCTCGGGGAATGGCTTGCCAAGCTCGCGCTCGATCTCCTGCTTGTAGAGCGCGGTGACCTCGCGCCAGTCGTCGGCTGTGAGATCCGTGTCGGAGGCGGCGCCGTTCAGGTTCTTGTAGTTGTCGAGGATGTCCTCGAACAGTCCGTGATCGATGCCGAGCACCACGGATGCGTACATCTGAATGAAGCGGCGGTAGCTGTCGTAGGCGAAGCGCTCGTCGCCGGTGCGCTTCGCCAGCCCGGCGACCGTCCTGCTGTTGAGGCCGAGGTTGAGGATCGTATCCATCATGCCTGGCATCGAGGCGCGTGAGCCCGAGCGGACGGAAACGAGAAGAGGATTGGCTTCATCGCCGAAGACGTGACCGGTTTCTTTGCCGACCAGCGCGAGCGCATCCTCGACCTGCGGCGCGACGTCTCGGGGCAGCTTGCGTCCGTCGGCGTAGTAGGTGGTGCACACTTCAGTGGTGATGGTAAACCCGGGCGGCACAGGCAACCCGAGACCGGCCATCTCGGCCAGATTGGCCCCCTTGCCGCCCAGAAGGTCCTTCATCCTGGCGTTGCCTTCGGCACGGCCAGCAGAGAAGAAATAGACCCATTTTGACGCAATTCGTGCGGCGGCCTTAGGCTCAGACATCAAAGGTGCTCCGCGGGCTCAGGATGGCCCGATTCAGCGATAGTTCGGCTGGTGCGGACTCTGACATATGGGTTTACCGCAGCCAACACCGGCCTTTGACTGTGACGCGGCCTTCGCGCACTCTCCGGCCACCCTTCAACTCCGATGGAACATGGAATGACGGACCACCTGCCTGCCGTCCTCGATCGCCTGGACCGGAACTTCAACGACGGCCTGGAGCGTCTGTTCCAGCTTTTGCGCATCGAAAGTGTCTCGACCGATCCTGCGTACAAGGAAAGCTGCGACGAGGCTGCCCATTGGTGTGCGGATCTTCTGAGCGATATCGGCTTCGATGCCTCGGTGCGTGCGACAACAGGGCATCCGATCGTCGTCGGACACGACCGCAAGAAAGTTGCCAAAGGCACGCCGCATCTCCTGTTCTACGGCCACTATGACGTGCAGCCGGCTGATCCATTGGAATTATGGTCGAAGCCGCCTTTCGAGCCGCGAATTGCGACCGACAAGGTGAACGGGAAGGTCATCGTCGCGCGCGGGGCGGAGGACAATAAAGGTCAGCTCATGACCTTCTTCGAGGCGGCGCGAGCGTGGAAAGAGGTTGCGGGAGAGCTTCCGGTCGCCATCTCGGTCATGATCGAGGGTGAGGAGGAGTGCGGCTCACCTTCACTTCCGGGCTTCCTCAAGAAATCGGGCAAGGAGATCACGACCGATCTCGTGCTCGTCTGCGACACGGGGCAGTGGGACAAGGACACACCGGCGATCACGACAATGCTGCGCGGACTCGCGGCAACGGAAGTGATCATCACTGGGCCGTCGCGCGACCTTCATTCAGGTCTCTATGGCGGGCCGGCCATGAATCCCATCCGTGCGTTGACCCACATTCTCGCGGCCATGCACGACGACAAGGGCCGCATCAAGATTCCCGGCTTCTACGAGGGTGCGGTGCAGCCGAGCAAAAAACAGCTCGCGCAGTGGCACGAGCTCGGCGCGACCGCCGAGTCGTTCCTAGGGCAGGTCGGCCTCTCTGTTCCAGCAGGAGAGAAGTCCTATTCGCTGATCGAGCAGCTCTGGTCGCGGCCGACGATCGAATTCAATGGCATCACCGGCGGCTATCAAGGCGCGGGCTCGAAAACCGTCATCCCGTCGAAGGCGTCCGTGAAGATCACCTGCCGCCTCGTGCCGGGTCAGGACCCCGAACAGGTGCTCGAGGCCGTGGAGGCGTTCGTGCTCGACAACCTGCCTGAGGATTGCACGGCCGAGTTCATCGGCTCACACGGCAGCGCGGCCATCGGGTTCGATACGCGTGCTCCGCATGTGCGTCTCGCGGCCGAGGCACTGGCGGACGAGTGGGGCAAGCCGCCGATCCTGATGGGGTCGGGCGCCTCGATCCCGATCGTTACGTCGTTCAAGGCGGCACTCGGCATGGACAGCCTGCTCATCGGTTTCGGTGTCGAGGACGATCGCATCCACTCGCCGAACGAGAAATACAACCTCAAGAGCTTCAAGAAGGGTGCGAGGAGCTGGGCCCGTATCCTGGCGGCTCTGGCAAAGTCGGAGGCGTAGGTCTCCGATGCCTCAGCGTCCGCGCCTGTCACTGGTCGGCACGATCGCACTCCTTGTTGTTATCTCGGCCATTGGCTTCCTGCAGCAGCGGGGGAATGGCGTCTGGCGAGACGACGGCTCGAAGGGCGGCGACACTTCTGCCAATTCTGCCGGTCAGTTCGACTACTATGCGCTCGTGATGTCGTGGAGCCCGACGCACTGTTCCACGCCCGAAGGCGAGGATGACGCCCAGCAGTGCTCGCGGCGCGATGGCCGCCGCTATGCCTTCGTGCTGCATGGCCTGTGGCCGCAGTACGAGCGGGGATACCCTGAAAGTTGCAGAACGAGGGTTCGGCCTTTCGTGCCCCAACCTGTGATCGACGACATGCTGGATGTCATGCCGAGCAAGGGGCTCATCATTCACCAATATCGCAAGCACGGCACGTGCTCCGGGCTCGATCCGGATGACTACTTCAAGCTCGCCCGGCGCCTATTCCAGTCCATCCGGATCCCGGATCGCTTCGTCAATCCGTCCGAAGCGCAGTCGCTCAGTTCAGAGCAGCTCGTCGATGACCTGGTTGCCAGCAATCCGCAGCTCAAGCCCGACATGGTGGCTGTTGCGTGCGGAGGGCCGGGAAATCGCCTGAAGGAGGTTCGCATCTGCTTCACGCGCGAAGGGAAGTTGCGCAGCTGCGGGGCGAACGAGGACGAGAGAAAGCTTTGCCGCAGCGACAAGTTCAGCGTGCCTCCGGTGCGCTCGACGAAGCGTCCGGACTAAGCGGATCGCGGTGAGTGGCCCTGCGCTTGGCGGGGGGATGTGCTGAACCTGTGGATAACCCGCCAGCGGGACAGGAAATTGCCGCAGCGTCCCTTTAGCTTCGTACCTCTTACGCGGCCCGCTTTGGACTCGTCCTGCGATCTAGGACATGGCCTATCGTGCTGCGACTACTTCGCGTGTGACGTAGGTTTTGCTGAGTGATGTTTACATCAGAGCCACGCAGCCGTTTCTCGCGTTTTTCTCAGGTCCATCAGGGCATTTTTGCTCGAAGTGATCTCATCAGAATGCGCATGAGCCCGTAAATAGGCCGGATACGGAAATTTGCGTTGCGGGATCGCCACTGCAGCACGCTGAAGAATCTGGATTTTCGAGCCGCTAACGCCGGCTGTTGCCAATTTCTCGCAATGTGCCCGAAAGCTGCCCCGAATATCCGCTACGTGCCTTGAATATGCAGCCGCAGGGCTATTTATATCCTCGGACCAACAACGCGGGGAGCAGAAGTATGGATTTGCACGCCGGCCAATGCTGGACATATCGCGCACCGAGCGGGTTCGAGGCGTCGCGTCTCGTTATTGGTGCCATTGTCACGTTCGATGGTGATCGCAGCATCGTGTGCTGCAGCGTGACGGGTGCACCGCGGCGCCACGCTGACGGACGCGTGGAGTCCGTCGTCATTCCATTTCTGCCCATGACCGAACCAGCGTTTCGAGCCAGCGTCGTTGCTTTCGAAGGTGCTGCGGAGCCGTCGCAAACGTTCGCCGCCAAGCTCGATGAGTGGGGCAACGATCCGCGTGGACTAACGACGTTCACTGTGCCTTTCGAGGGCTACCTCGATCGCATGATCGCGCTGCAGATGGCGGAAATCGCCGGGCAGAATGCAGCGTAGGGGCTGCGCAAACATGAGGCTGATTGGCCTGACGCCGCGAATTTCGGCAGTGTTTCATTCTGTTGCGGCGTCAGTTTGCTATTTTTTCTCAGCTCAATTCAGCAAACGTTTATAGCGCGACGCTGAATTATATATCCATTAACCCAGCTCTGGAATTCTAACCTCACTACAAGCCTCGTTTCGTCGGGCTTGGGTTGAGGTTTTCTATGTATATTTTCGCGCGCGATTTCGGTCTTTTTGGCCGCATGCTCGCATGGCTCAAGGCGCCTTTCCGCGCCGGTCATGATCGATCGTGTGCGCTTGGAACTTTGTCGTTCACGTTTCCTGCGACGCTGTTTTTGCCGCGCGAGAGCGCGGTCGTGAAGTTGCGGGCGCCTTGCAACGAGAATCAGAGCACCTCACCGATAAAACCTGCGGCGCGGATGTTCGCCGCGAGGCTTGCGACGATCGCCAAGCAGAATGTGCCGAAGCTTTTAATTGGCAAGCGTGCTGGTCGCTGCGCACCGGCGGGAAAGGCAATTCCGAAACGCGGACCGCGTGTTCTCAAGAGCTACCGGCGATTGCATAAGCCGCTCCAGCTCGCGGGCGAGATGCGCGTGCTGCGTCAGAGCAGACGGTGCGCCGAGGTGTTCGACATCAGGCGTGATCCAATCGAACGAGGCAGCGAAACGTCGCCACGCTTTCGGCGCGCGGCTTAAGATCGGGCAGGTGAGCTGCAAAGTGCGCCTTCTCCCCGGTCAGCCGGCCTTGCGCAGGCGTTCCGGTCTCCAGGCCGCCGGTGCGAGCGCGATGAAGCCAAGGCCCGGGGCGGTGACGGCGCTGGGGTCGAGCTTGGTCGGATCCTGGCTCCAGCGTCCGGCGAGCCGCAGTACATGCTCCTCGGTCGGATAGAGAATGATCTCACCGCCCGCATCGCCTTTGCGTCCTCTGACGCCACGGAAATCGAACAGCTTGAGGCCGAGCGAACGCTCTTCCTTTGTTGTCCGGCCCTTGTTCCAGACGACACCGCTGTCACCGATGGCGAATGCACGAACAAGGCGTCCGTCCAACAGGCGCGCCCAGGCGAACAGGTCGACCGGCGGATAGGCGAAGAAATATTGCACCTCGCCGAAGCGTCGGCCCAGGCCCACGAGTATGGGCGTGCATTTGTCTGCAAAAGAGCGGCTGACCGGATGAGGGAGGGCCAGGCTCACGACGAACGTCCAACCGTTCACAGGTGGCGAGACGAACACATGGTCGGGGCCGAGGCTGTCGTCATAGACCGTCCCGATTCCCGACTGCCAGTTGCACGGCTCGGCTGAGATCAATCCCAGTTCCTCGACCACCGCCTGGGGATCGCGCGTGCGCACCGCGAGCCACGCCATCTTGTAGCCGAAGGGCGCCGGGCCGTCCGGCTCCTGGCCGAATACGACTCGGCCTTCGGCCATTTGCGGTGCTAGCGCATAGGCAGCGACGGCGACCGTCAGTGCGGTCATGAGGGCAATGGTAAGGATCACGTCGCGACCCGTGTTCAGCTCGGAACTCGTACATACGGCGTCGAGCGCGGGGCGATCAAGTCAGCGGCGAGGAGAACTGGGGACAAGCGGGAGTTCGTCAGAGGATGGAGGCGGGGATCCACACCCCAAAAGCAAACGAGGCCAGCTTGCGATGTTGAGTTGGCAGCGGGGGCGCCCACTCAATCGCGAAGCTGGCCTCTTGATTGCGCCCGCCTTGCAAAGCGGAAGCCTGACAGGCGCCTAACGGCGGGCACGTCCCGGAGCGAGGGCGAGAGACATGCCTGCTAATCGGCCAAACTCGAGTGAGCCTCGTCTTTGAAGCTCGCGCCCTGGGCAAGGGCTAGTGCGAGGCCGGCCGTTCTCACGTAACGCCATGCACGCTAGTTCGGCGAAATGACATCGTGATGAAGCTTACACGGCAGGATTGTAACGCCATGTCAGGGGTTGGCGGTGTGGGTGAAAAGCTAGATTGAAGTCTTGTTCAGGATCGAGCTGCCCAAACAAAAAACCAGGGCCGATGAGGGCCCTGGCTTTGAAACTGTGTGCGGTGCTTTGCTTCAAGTCGCCTTAGGGCAGCGTGACCTTGGCGGAGAAGACGAAGCGCTCGTCGCAGAGGCCCTGCGCGATGCAGACGGTACCGTTGGCATTGGCAACGTCGATGTTCGGTGTCCCAGTAGCGGAAGTCGAAGGTGAACTTCTCGACGGCAAGCGAATACACCGGCATTCCAATAGCTGTATTCGTCCTCGGTCGTTCCGTCGACGCTGAAGCCGTCGCCGCTGTCGCCGTAGACCGAGCCGTAGGCGCCGCTGATGGTCGGGGCGAAGATGCCGAACTGCGGCAGCGCGTAGGCGGCACTGCTCTCAATCGTGAAGACGTCGCCTGTTTCAAACGAATAGTCCGGCGACCAATAGAGAGTGGTGCCGCGTGGTCAGGTTCTTGATCCAGGGCGAAGCCATGCTATAGCCGGCCTTGAGCTCGAAGTAGTCGAGCGGCGTGCGAGCCGCCGTTGAAGTTTCCGAACTCGCCGGCATCGGGATAGGAGTAGTAGATGGCGCCGAAATCGAACGTGACCGGGCCCCAGGTCGGCTTGATGCCGACATAGTAATCGATCTCGGCTTTTGCCTTGGGTCGAGAGCGCTCGCCGAAGTCGACGTTTGAGGCCCAGACGCCGGCATAGAAGATGCCGTAGCCGATATCGATGCGAGCCCTGCAGCTGCCGGATCCTCGAACGTCTGCGAGATGCCGCGGAAGATGTAGTCGCTGGTGCCGCCGAGCGTGATCGACCAGCTGAACTTGCGGCCTTCCTCGACGGGGGCATCCTTGATGCTGCCGCCGTAGCCGTCGGCGAGCGCTGAGCCTGTCAGCGCTACCAGCGCTGCACCCGCAGCTGCGAGCTTGCGGCCGGAATTCCTACCGAGAAGAAACATTACGATCCCCCAAAAACATCCCATCGAACCCGATGGGCCGCTCAGCGAGCATCAGCCCGCTACGAGCAGAATCCCTCAACTTCCGTTAGTGAAACTCAGCCTCGATGTACGAACAAGTACAAACACTAAGACGTCCACGGTTCGATTCTCTCTTGTGTCTCGGGCGCAACAAATAGTTGAGAGAACCTTTCCGCCAAACGAAAACGGGGCCCCGAAGGACCCCGTCTCGGAAGAGATTTGTCGAGATGAGCTTATGGCAGCGTGACGCTGGCGGTGAACACGAAGCGCTCGTCGTCGAGGCCGAAGTAGCCGTCGCCCTGCACTGAATCGAGGTTCGTGTCCCAGTAGCGGAAGTCGAAGGTGAACTTCTCGACTGCAAGGGCCAGACCAGCGTTCCAGTAGGTGTAGTTGTCTGCTGCACCACCGAATGCACCGGTCCCTTCGGTGTCCTCGGTGTATCCAACCAAGCCGCTGATCGTGGGCGTAAAGATGCCGCAAGCCGGGAGCGCGTAGGCGACGGTGCCCTCGATGGTCCAGGTCTCGTCGTAGTTGCTCTGGCTCAGGTGTCCACCAGAAGATCGGGGTAACAGTGAAATTGGTGAACGGCGAGAACGACGCGCCGGCCTTGAACTCGATGTAGTCGAAGTCAACCTCTTGGCCGAAGTAGGTGTAGTACACCGTACCGAAGTCGAATGTGACCGGACCCCAGACGGGCTTGATGCCGGCGTAGAAGTCCGTCTCCCAGGGCCCTGCAACGTCGGGGCTATAGAGGTTCGAACCCCAAGCGCCTACGTAGAAGATGCCGTAACCAAAGTTGATCGCCGGCTGGAAGGCGGGGTCTTCGTTGCTGAGCGAGAGACCGCGGAAGATGTAGTCGCTGGTGCCAGCCAGGGTGATCGACCACGTGAATTTGCGGCCTTCCTCGGCTGGGGCTTCCTGGGCGGGGCTGTACTCGCCGTCGGCGAAGGCCGTAGACGTCAGTCCCCAAAATAGCATTCCCGCGGCTGCGATGCCGACGCTCACCTTCTTTGCAAGTTGCATTGCCGATCCCCCGTGCAATTTCGGTCTGCCAATGGGTTCTTCCGCGATGCAACTGAGCAATGTGCGGAACAGAATCCCGAATTGGTTCCAGGTGAACTCAGGGGAGCGGTCAGGACAAGGACAAAGACTTTGAAGGGTGCGGATCGACGGGGCCTTGTGTTTCGGGGGTCTCCGTAAAACCTCCGCACCAAACGAAAACGGGGCCCCGAAGGACCCCGTCTCGTATCAGATTGTCAGACCAGCTTATGGCAGCGTGACCTTGGCAGTGAACACGAAGCGCTCGTCGGCGAGTCGCCGATAGACGTCGGATCCGAATGTCCGTATCCCAGTAGCGGAAGTCGAAGGTGAACTTCTCGACCGCGAGGGCGAGACCAGCGTTCCAGTAGGTGTAGTCGTCGTCGCCGGTGACGAACAGCCGTCGTCCTCGGAGCCCTGGTAGCCGACGATGCCGCTGATGGTCGGCGTGAAGATGCCGACCGTCGGAAGCGTGTAGGCAGCGGTGCCTTCGATAGCGTACGTCTTCGCCGAAGTCTGGCCTGCGTCGGGGAGTAGTAGCCCACGGCGCCGATGCGTCAGGTTCTTGAAGGGCGAGCCGCTGCGCCAGCCTTGAACTCGACGTAGTCGATCGTCGCCACCGTTGGCGTCGTCGTCGCCCGACGGATAGGTGTAGTAGATGACGCCGAAGTCGAACGTGACCGGGCCCAGAACCGGCTTGATGCCGACGTAGTAGTCGACTTCGAGCGGGCCAGCGACATCCGGAGATGTTCGAGGCCCAGATGCCGGCGTAGACGATGCCGTAGGCGAAGTCGATCGAGCCCTGGAGCCGCCGGATCTTCGTCCGTCAGCGAGATGCCGCGGAACATGTAGTCGCTGGTGCCGCCGAGCGTGATGGACCAAGCGAGCTTGCGGCCCTCTTCGACCGGTGCATCCTTGACGCTGCCGTATTCGCCGTCGGCGAGTGCAGCGCCCGTGAGAGCAAGGAGGGCAATGCCCGTAGCGCTTGCCGTCTTCATGATATTCGTAAGTTTGGACATCGTACCTCTAACCCCCAATGGTCCCACACCAAATTCTTCCCGTCGCGCCCTCGCCGTGCAAACCCCGCATCGCGAACATTGCATGGCGCACTATCAGCGCGTCTTGATCCGTAGAAAAAACAATTAAGCAGGGGACAGCAAGCGTTAAGACGGGAAGCGATGCGCTCGAACATCAAACTGTCGCTTCTGGGCAACTTTTTCGGGGTTTTGTCCACTTGCTGCCCAAAAACAGCACAACGTTGAGGCAGTGGTTGAATTTTCGTGAATAGTTTTTCAGCCGATTTTGCATAAGAAGTGCACAAAATATGTGCGTCTTCTGCCCTCTGTGATTCGTTTTGCGACTCGGGCCCCGCCGGGATGGGTTTTTCCCCTCCAAGGGGCAGCCCGGAGCGTGGGAACATGCATTTGTTAGGAAAGTGTCATCCTTTCAATGCCGGCTTGGACCTGACCGAGTTTCGGGGCAATGTGCGGATCTCAGCTGCGACCAAGGTCGCGCGTCCATATTTCTTAACGGTTGGAGCATGTTAAATGGCGCGGCCAGGGGGGCGGGAAGGTCCGGTCGCACTCATTACGGGCGGGGCTCGCCGCATCGGCCGGGCGATTGCGCTCGATCTCGCGAGCGCCGGCTGGCGGGTCGCGATTCATTACCGTCGCTCCAGGGAAGATGCGGAAGCGCTCGTCGCTGACATCAAGAGCAAGGGGGGCGAGGCAGCAGCAATACCGGGGGATTTGGCTCGCCCTGAGGACATCCAGGCCCTCGTTCCCCGTTGCCGCGATGCGCTCGGGCCGCCCGTTTGTCTCATCAACAACGCATCAGAGTTCCTGGTCGATACTCTGACGACGGCCACCATGGAGACCTGGGACACGCATCTCGACATCAATCTGAAGGCGCCGGTGTTCCTTGCGCAGTCTCTGTTCCTCAATCTGGCAGATGGTGAAACGGGCAACGTCATCAACATCATCGATCAGCGGGTGTGGAATCTGACGCCGGATTTCTTCTCCTACACGATCTCGAAAGCGGGGCTGTGGACCGCGACGCGGACGTTGGCCCAGGCGCTGGCGCCGCGCGTGCGCGTCAACGCCATCGGGCCGGGGCCGGTTCTGAAAAGCATCCATCAGACGGAGTCGGATTTCGCGGCCGAGAGCCGATCGACGCTGCTGCAGCGCGGGCCGTCGCTTGCGGAGATCGCTGCGGCCGTGCGCTTCATTCTCGATGCCGGCGCATGACCGGTCAGATGATCGCGCTCGACGGCGGCCAGCATCTAACTTAGTCAGTAGAGCTACTTACCGCCGCCAGCTAGCTAACCATGTCCTTTTAATCCCGCCACAATTCCTCCGCCGCATGCCCCAACTCGCGCCCCAAACATACGCGACTTGTAGCACTTCAGTGCTCAGTCGATTCGCGCGTAAACCAGCTCTTAACGTTAAGGCCTTAAGAACGATTGTTCGGATTGTTGGGCGCTTTCGGGCGCCGCGTAAAAGAGATGGGGTGTCCCATGACCTGCCGATCTAGGTCGTTGTTCGTTGGCATTTTGGTCAGCGTTCCGTTCCTCGTGATGGGAACCGCGTCATTCGCCGGCGAGCTTCCGGCGGTCAAGATCAAGCGAATCCAATCCAGTTGCAGCTTGCGCCACGCCGGGCCGGCTGATGTCCTACGTCAAGCAGCGCAATCCCAAGCTCGATGCGAAGTTTGACGGCGTCGCGACCGAGTACATGCGCCATGGCGAGGCGCTGCAGATCCGCTGGGACTACGCCTTCTTCCAGATGCTGCTCGAGACCGGCTATCTCACCTACACCGGTGACGTGAAGCCGTCGCAGAACAACTTCGCCGGCCTCGGCGCGACGGGCGGCGGGGCTCGCGGCGAAAGCTTCAAAGACGTTTCGACCGGCGTGCAAGCGCATCTCGAGCATCTCATGATGTACTCGGGCGAGAAGGTCGAGAACCCGGTCGCCGAGCGCACGCGCAATATCCAGGAATGGGGCGTTCTCGATTCCTGGCAGAAGTCCATCAAAGGTCCCATGACCTTCACGCAGCTCGCCAAGCAGTGGGCGCCGACGCAGCCGCGGATATGCCCGCGATATCGATTCGGTGGCGCAGCGCTTCTTCAATGGGCCCTGCAACGAGGACGATCCGCAGCCGGAACTCGTAGCGGAAGCGCGCGGCCAGGCTGGCGCGAAGTCGACGCAGGTCGCGGCCGCTGCCACATCGAAGGCCGTTCCCGACAAGGCGAGCGACCTCGGCCAAGCCGGACGGAAACGATAAAGTTCAGGCCAAAGCGCAGCAATCCGCAGCGGCGACCGAGACGAAATCCAAGGGCGCTGATGCGGCCCGTCGCTCTGTCGACGAGGCCAAGGCTGATGGCGCTGGGCAGCGCTTCGCACTCGGTGCCACCGCGATGGCGAGTTCCAATGCGGCGCCTCCTGCTCAGCCCGCGGGCGTCGCTGCAGCCGAGTCCGAGACGAAGTCTCCGTCCGCAAGCCCCCCAGTCACGCTACTCAATGGACAGCCGGCCGATACAAAGGCTGAAGCGCCCCTCGAGGTGGCATCGATCGCGGGCATGGCAAAGGACGCGGGCAAGCCCGAGAAATCCGACACCAAAGCTGCCAGCTCCCAGTGCCGCGTCTGGACTGCGAGCTACGGCGGCAACAAGGCCATCATCATCAAGGCGATGGCCGAAAAGACCGTGAACTACACCGTACTCGATGTGAACGAGGGAACCGAGAAGCGCGAAGCTGACGCCTATATCAGCGCGTACGCCAAGGGGGGTGAAGCGGTTGGCGAATTCCAGAGCCAGTCGCAGGCGCTCGAGAAGGCTTTCGAACTCTGCCCTGAGGGTTGAGTTCGGATCTGAGCCGTTAGCGCTTCTCGGTATTCGCGAGGTTCGAATGCGTAACCACAATCGCATCGCTGGCAGAGCGTGGCGCATGACAGAGCGACTCTCGCTCGTGTGCGCTTTGGGCTCGGGTCTGGCTGGCTGCAGCTTTCCTAACACAGGCCAGCGCCGCACCTGCTTTGCCCGAGATCCGGACATCGGCGCGCAATCCCGTTCCGGTATGCGTCACGCCCGAACGGCTCATGGCCTTTCTCAAGAGCCGCAATCCTGCGCTGCCCGCGCGCTTCAAGGGAATCGCGAGTTTTTACAAGCTCCACGGCGAGGCTTGGCACGTGCGCTGGGACTATGCCTTCTTCCAGATGGCGATCGAAACCAACTTCCTCACGTATCGCCGCCCCGATGGGCGCATGGGCGACGTAGATCCCAACCAGAACAATTTCGCAGGTATCGGAACCACCGGCGGTGGTGTCCCGGGCGATAGTTTTCCCGACGTGAAGACAGGCGTGCTGGGGCAGATCCAGCATCTTGTGGTCTACTCGGGTGAGCAGGTAGCGCAGCCCGTGGCTCAGCGCACGCAGCTCAAGCAGGAGCACATTCTCACCAAGTCGCGTGAGCTCAACCGGCCGGTGCGCTTCTCTGATCTTGCGAAGCGCTGGGCCGCCGATCCCAAATATGGCAGCTCCATCGAATGGGTGGCGGACAGCTTCCGCTCGGATTACTGCCGCGGCGGCAAGCCGGGTCAGCAAGAAGTTTTGCCGTGGGCCAACAAGCCGCCGTCCCCGCGTGCGGATGCCGGTAGCGATGCTGCAGGCAGCGATAGTGTCTCCAGCTCGTCGGAGCCCATGAGGGCGGACGGGGCGGAGCCTGCTGCCGATACGGCTTCCGCATCATCGGGGCCGGTGCGCACGGTCTGGTCGAGGACGAAACCCAAGGCCGCCGCGCCGAAAGTTCTGGTCGCCAAGGTTCCTCCCAAGGCTGTTGTTACCCAGGCTGTCGCGGCGACGAGCAATCCTGGGGATGCATTTGTGCCGGTGCCGCCGGCTGCTGCGGCCGCAGCGCCATTGCCGCCGCCGCCGCCGCAAACCTATCAGGTTGCGGGTGTCGCCGAGGCAGCAGTCGCAGCCGCCGTGCCCGAACCTGCTCCGGTCGAAGAACCCGAGGCGCCATCCCGGCTTCGCATTCTTTTCGCCGCCTGCGCTGCTCGCGGGGGCCACTGCCCAGCAAGCGGCGTTCGCTCCTCCGTCCGGTCTCGGCTTCAAGCCGGACCGCTGCATCGTCGAAGCGGCCTCGTTCGGAGGCACCAAGGCTGTGCTCGTGCGCGCGCCAAAGGGCACCGATGTCCATTACGTCGCGCTGTCGGTGCTCGAAGGGTTCGAGAAGAGCATGACGGAGAGCTTCATCCGGGCACGGCCCGAAGGCGGGGATGCCGTCGGCGAGTTCGCGACCCGCGACGAAGCCCTCGCCAAGGCGCGCGAGCTTTGCTCGAAGTAAAGATGCTGCGGTCGCAAAGCGCTAGAGCGCTTTCGATTGAACCGATTTGCCCTCACCCGATCGCTGTCATGGCCGAGCCATGCTCTGGATGGGAGGTCAACGCGAGGGGCAAAGTCCAAGCGGCGGTGACGGGCTATGGCGCCCGAAGCAGGAGCGATCCGGCTTCTTCAAATTTAAATCGGAAAGGCTCTACTGCGCCGGCGCCATGAACTTGAGGGCGGCGTTCGAAAGCGCGCCGCCGACGACGCAGGGAATGCCGAACTCCACCTGACCCAGGGCACCAGCGGCGACGCAGCCCAAAGCCAGCGCCGTCTGTCCTGCCATGCCCCACCAGGCGAACTTGCGCGCGTTCTCGGGTCCCTTCGCCTTGAGCTCGTCAATGGAAGCGAGAGCCTCTTTCCTGATCTTGCCGGTTTCGAATGTCTCGGCCGCCTCGATCACCTCACGTAGCGGCGCGCGGACGTCAGCCGGCTGGGTGTTCATTTCGGCGGTGAGGATGTCGAGCAGGTCCTTGTCGCGCGAGGCGTTGGTCGCGAGCGTCCATTTGGACATGGAGCCGATGGTGAGCTTCTCGACGCTGTTCTTTTCCGTAGTCCAAGCGAGCGTTCCGACGATGCGCCTTACGGGTTCAGCCGATCCTGTAGCGAAGTAGTATCCCCACTGGGCATCAAGCACGTAGGACCCGTCGTCGAGCGGCAGCTCGCTGAGGGTCTTTCCGTCTCCGTAGAGATATTTGCGGATAAGCACGAGGCGGGCCGGCATGCGCTCGATGAACTTCTGCAGAAGGCCTTTCCAGTCAGGAAGTCCGGAGTAGGCGATGGCGCGGATCAGTACGACCTGATCCTCGGGCTGCATGGGGAACATGCGCCGAACGATGTCCTCGGCCTTTTCCGGATTGGCGCCGAGCACGCCGCCCGTGAAGCCGACATAGACGCCGGCTGAATTGAGGTCACGGAACAGGCCGAGATCGCCCATGGCGTGAACGACGTCAGGCAGCTTGTCCGGTTGAGGATTGGAGCGATAATCGTTGATCCACTTCAGGATCTGCTCGGACTTCGTAAACTCGAGCTTCTTCGGCGCGGGCTTCTGCTTTTCCTTGGAAAGGGCCGGCGCGATCGCGAGAGCAGCGACAACGAGTGCCCCGGCCACCAATCTCAAGCGCTTCAGCACGATCAAATCCCCCTCCGGCCCTGTGCAGGCACGTTATGTCCTGCTCGAAAGCGCTGATGTAATGGGCGGTTTTGTGGCGTCCGCCAGACTTAACCCTCGTTTTAGGCGGTGTCGCGGCGGATTGTGGCCGCTGCCTTCGGGCAGCTGCCTTGGCACTTGACGGGCGCAGCGGCCGGGCCAATGTTCCGCCCATGCCTAATACACGTGATGACCCAAAGCCTGCGCCCGATCCCGGCGAGGGCGGATCAGGCCCTGCGGCGGAGGCCATCGAGGCGGATAAACCCGCCGCGGCGGCGAAGCCTGGGCACGAGGTCATTGCCTCTTATCTCAAGAATCTGGGCACCGGCCCCGGCGTCTACCGCATGCTCGATGCGAACGGCGACGTCATTTACGTCGGCAAGGCGCGGAACCTAAAGGCGCGCGTGTCGAACTACGCCCGCCTCGCCGGACATGCCAATCGCACGCTGCGCATGATCTCGTCGACGGTGTCGATGGAGTTCGTGTCGGTCCGCACCGAGGCCGAGGCGCTGCTGCTCGAAGCCAATCTCATCAAGCGCTTCCGGCCGCGGTTCAACGTGACGCTGCGCGACGACAAGTCGTTTCCTTACATTCTGCTGCGGCGAGATCAGGCAGCGCCGCAGATTTTGAAGCACCGCGGCGCGCGCACGACGAAGGGCGATTATTTCGGGCCGTTCGCGTCGGCAGGGGCTGTCAATCGCACCATCAACATGCTGGAGCGCGCGTTTCTGCTGCGCTCGTGCTCGGACAGCGTTTACGAGAGCCGGACGCGGCCGTGCCTGCTGCATCAGATCAAGCGCTGCTCGGCGCCGTGCACCGGCGAAATCAGCCCCGAGGACTATGCGGTCCTCGTGGACGAGGCGCTGCGTTTCCTGCGCGGCGAGAGCCAGTCCGTGCGCGAAATGTACCAGCGGCTGATGCAAGAGGCGTCGGATGCGCTCGAGTTCGAGCGCGCCGCGAAATA
The DNA here is from genome assembly GCA_963831345.1 of uncultured Alphaproteobacteria bacterium. Taxonomy (GTDB): domain Bacteria; phylum Pseudomonadota; class Alphaproteobacteria; order Rhizobiales; family Hyphomicrobiaceae; genus Hyphomicrobium_C. The sequence continues at coordinate 9,129 of CAWHPZ010000027.1, read as the reverse complement.
CCGGAACCGCCTCTGGGCGCTCGCGCATGTTCAGGCGGGTCAATCCATCAATCCCGATGGCGTCGAGGAAGCCGACGTTATCGCCGCTTTCCAGGACGGCGGGCAGACCTGCATCCAGGTATTCTTCTTCCGCGTCGGCCAGAACTGGGGCAACCGCGCCTACTTCCCGAAGGCTGACCGGTCGCTACCGGTGGAAGAGGTGCTCGACAGCTTCGTGGCCCAGTTCTACGACGACAAGCCGGTTCCGCGGCTGCTTCTGCTATCGCACGACATTGCCAACCAGGATCTTCTCGCCGAGGCGCTGTCGATCAAATCGGAGCGCAAGGTCGAGATCCGCACACCGCAGCGGGGGACCAAGTCCTCTCTCGTCGAGCATGCGCTGACCAACGCCCGCGAGGCGCTGGGCCGGCGGCTCGCGGAAGGTTCGTCGCAGCAGAAGCTGCTCGAAGCCATGGCGGAGCGGTTCGGGCTTCCTGCCATGCCGCGCCGTGTCGAGGTGTACGACAACAGCCACATCATGGGCACCAATGCCGTCGGCGGAATGATCGTGGCCGGCTGCGAGGGTTTTGCGAAGAACCAGTACCGGAAGTTCAATATCAAGTCGGAGGACCTGACGCCCGGCGACGACTACGGCATGATGCGCGAGGTCCTGACCCGGCGCTTCAAGCGGCTTGCGGCTCTCGAGACCGAACAGGCGGAAAAGACCCTCGCCGATACAACGCAGGCGCCCTCGGGAGAGCCGGAGATCGCTCCCGAGGTGCTGGCCGAGGACGAGCCCGTTTCCGATGTGATGCCGCAGCGGCCGGATCTGGTTCTCATCGACGGCGGTGCGGGGCAGCTCAAGGTCGCGATAGAGGTGCTGGCTGATCTCGGCCTCAGCGACATCCCGGTGATCGGCGTGGCCAAGGGCCCCGACCGCGACGCCGGCCGCGAGCACTTCCACATGCCGGGGCGGCCGTTCTTCATGCTCGAGCCGCGCGATCCGGTGCTTTATATGGTGCAGCGGCTGCGTGACGAGGCGCACCGGTTCGCTATCGGAACGCATCGCGCCAAGCGGGCCAAATCGCTCGGCGTCAATCCTCTCGACGAAATTGCGGGAGTAGGGCCGACGCGAAAGCGCGCGTTGCTCAAACACTTCGGATCAGCGAAAGCCGTGTCGCGAGCGGGCTTCGAGGATCTCAAGGGTGTCGACGGCATTTCGGCTGAGCTGGCGCAAAAGATTTATGATTTCTTTCACGAGCGGCGCTAGTGCCGTGCGGGCGCCGGCTATTTCGGCGGATTGCATTGTTTTATCTTCAAGCCTGAATTAATTTTCATTTATTTGTCAAGTAATTGACCGTTGTGTTTTGTGTGTAGCTATATATTTCATCAACTATCCTCTGCCATTCTCCTCACCATGAGGCATTCCGTTTTTCCGCGAGTGTGTTGCAGCGGCCGGCTGGCGACTCGTCTTCGATGTGGGGGTGCCCGGTCAAGAAAGTAAGTCTCCGCCGCGTTGGATGGCGCGATCGAGTTGGGGGTAGTAGGCGTTATGGCGACGAATGAGATCGTGCTTCCGCGCGGATCGTTGCGCAGCAGATCAGTGATTGAGCCTCGCGTAGAAAAGCCGGCGCGCAAAGCGCGGAGCAACACACAGCGCAAGAAAATTGCGCGGGTTTCGGATAAGGTGCTGCAACCCAAAAACGCCGTGAAAGCAGAAATTCCGGGATCGCTTCCGATCCTCTATATGCTTTCTCCGCAGAAATTCATGAGCCCGTTCGACTGCAATATGGCGGCGGATTCCGGCTATAAGGTCGTGCTCCCGTACGACAACGTGACGGTTTCGGATGTGACGGCGCTGGTGCAGGATGCGATTTTCTCGCGTCCCCCGAGCGCGCGTACGGGCGTTTTCATCGGTGGCAAAGATATTACGCTGGCGATTGAAATGATGGCGGCGGCGCGGAATGCGATGGTTTCGCCGTTCGACATTTCGGTTTTCGCTGATCCGGGCGGTTCCTATACGACGGCGGCGGCCATGGTGGCCTGCGTCGAGCAAGTGCTCAAGCGCCAGTTCAGACGCGGGCTCAAGGATCTGCGCGTCGCAGTGTTCGGTGCTACGGGCGTCGTTGGCTTCGTTTCGGGCATGATTGCCGCTCGCGAGGGCGCGCACGTTCGTATGGTGGCGCATGACACGCTCGAGCCGCTGATCCAGTCGGCTGCAACAGCCGGAGAGATATTCGACGCAGAGCTGCATCCGGTCGAAGGTCAGAGCGAGCAGGCCAAGGCCAGGATCGTGCGCGAGTCCGACGTGATCTTCACGTGCGGACCTGCTGGCGTGAACATCCTTCCGCGCAAGTTGCTGGCCCGGGCGCCCAATCTTCTGGTCGCGGCCGACGTCAACGCCGTCCCGCCATATGGCGTCGAAGGCATGGAGCTGTTCATGAACGGAGCGCCGCTGCCAGGGTGCAGCACGCTCGGCGTTGGCGCACTGGCCATCGGGGATGTGAAGTACAAAACACAAGCCGGGCTCTTCAAGCGCATGCTCGAAGAAAAGAAGCCCCTCGCCATCGATTTCCGGGATGCCTTCACGCTGGCGCGCGAGATCGTCGGTGCGAAACGGCGCCGCGCAAAATCGGCCGCCTGATCGCTGCCCATGCAGGGCCAAAAAATCAAACGGAGCAGGAAGTTGCCCTCCTGCTCCGCCGAATTGGCGTCTCGAGCCCAAATACGCGGTTTACTATCGAGGCGCTGGACGACTAGTAGCCGACAACGCCATACTTAGGCCAGCTCCTTATCGTTTGTGCGACAACAACGAGTGGGTGTGGAGCTTGTTCCGCGGAGCCGCGGATATGGTTGTGGATAAGTCTGCAAGGCGCCGATACCCTCGGGACTAGGGTGGGAAGGCGCCGCATAGCACCCCATAATACAAAGGGTTAGAAAACCGCCTTTGGTATTGTGATCAGCTGTTGCGTGGGACCCATTGACTGGAGCGCCTTGCGATGGTGTTAGGGTAAGGCTCATGGATCCTGCCATTCCGACGCGCGCGTCACCCGCGAATCTACCGAACATCCTGACCTATGCCCGCATCGCGGCCGTGCCTGCGCTTGTGGCATGCCTCTTCTTTTCGCGGGGAGATACCGCCCGTTGGGCGGCCTTCGTGCTGTTCGTGGCGGCGGCCGTGACCGACTGGCTGGACGGCTATCTGGCCCGGGCCTGGGAGCAGCAATCGACGCTCGGACGTATGCTCGACCCCATCGCCGACAAGCTCATCGTCGGCGCAGCGCTGATGATGCTGGTGCATGACAACACCATCAACGGATGGTCGATCTGGGCCGCCATCGTCATTCTCTGCCGCGAAATCCTGGTCTCCGGCCTGCGGGAGTTCCTGGCCGAGCTCAATGTCCAGGTGCACGTGACGCGGCTCGCCAAATGGAAAACCGCCATGCAGATGGTGGCGCTCGCGGTCCTGTTGGCCGGCCCTGCCGCGGAGAGGGTTCTGCCGGGCACGATTGCCATCGGCCTCGCGTTCTTGTGGCTTGCGGCGATCCTTACGCTTTGGACCGGCTATGATTATCTCAAGGCGGGCATCCGTCACGCCATAGAACGGTAAAGACACGTGGATCTCGATCATTCAGCGCCGACGCGTCCGGCAGCTCCTGCAAAAGCCGGGGCTACGGTCAAGCTGCGCTATTTCGCCTGGGTGCGCGAGAAGGTGGGCCGCGGCGAGGAAGCGGTGACCCTGCCTCAGGGGATCGAGACCATTGCTGAGCTGGTCGTGTGGCTCAAGACGCGTGGGCCGGAATACGAAGAGGCCTTCCGCCGTGCGGACGTCGTGCGCGCCGCAGTCGACCAGATTCACGTGAAGCCGACGGCCCTGCTTGCGGGAGCCCGCGAAATCGCATTCTTCCCGCCGGTTACGGGCGGTTGACGCGGAGGAGCGCTTGGCTGTTCGTGTAGAGGCCCAGGATTTCGACGCTGCGGCAGAGGCGGCGCGCCTTACGCAGGGCCGAACCGACGTGGGGGCCGTTGTTACGTTTACCGGGCTCGTGCGCGGCGAAGCGGCCGGCGCGCCCATAACCTCCCTCACGCTCGAGCACTACCCGGGCATGACGGAGGCGGAGCTGCAGCGCATCGAGGAAGAAGCGCGGCGGCGCTTCGACATCCTCGATTGCCTCATCGTGCACCGCTTCGGTGAGCTTCGCCCCGGAGACAACATCGTGCTGGTCGTCTGCCTCTCGGCACACCGGCAAGCCGCGTTCGAGGCGGCCTCGTTCCTCATGGACTTTCTCAAGTCCCGGGCACCGTTCTGGAAAAAGGAAACGGACGCCGCCGGCGAGGGCGCCTGGGTGGATGCCCGGACGGGGGACGACGAGGCCTCCAAGCGCTGGGATGCGTCGAAAGCTTAGACCCTGCGCTGGATTGTCAGATATCAGACGGATCCCGGTTGTGCGTACCTTGTTGGCGGGAAGCTTAGCCGGGGGGCCAAGCTGCGTTAGGGAAACGTTAACCTTTATCACTTCATAACAATGTTTGATGGTGTCCCGGAAAACGCCATCATTAGGAAGTTTAAGTAGACCGTCCCGCTTAAGGACAGTGTTGCGTACGACGGGGGTCGCACAAATATGCTTTTCGGGCTTTCGCGGCGCAACGCGCCGCAGCAAATTCTTGCGCTCTTGATGCTGCCGTCCCTGGGAGGGGCCGCGGTAGCCGAGGTCAAGGTCGCAGCCAAAACGCCCGAAGCGGCGTTATCCGTCGCGCCTCCGCCCGCCGCAGCGCCATCGCCGAAAAGCGGCTCCAGTGGAAAGACGGTCTCGAAGGCCGACGCCGCCGTGGCCAAGGCTGAAAAGCCCGAAGTCGCCCTCGACGGCGACCAGATGCGGACCCGCTTCATCATCGGCCTCGGCAAGAACGTCCAGTTCCAGGTCTTCTCCCTTTCCAATCCCAACCGCGTCATCATCGATATGGATGAGACCGCGCTGTGGCTGCCTGATCTTCCCAACAACGGCCTGTCCGTGGGTCTCGTGAACTCGTTCCGCGCCGGCAGCTCGGCGCCGGGCAAGGCGCGCGTCGTCATCGACGTGGCCGAGCCGGTCGTGGTCGAAAGCGCCAAGCTCGAGAAGGCCAAGAGCGGCAAGGGTCCGCGCCTTGCGCTCGAAATCGTCCCTGTCGACGCTGCCGCGAAAGCCGCAAACAAAGAGAAGAAACCCCTCAAGGTGGCGCCGTTCGCTCTCGGCGCTATCGGGCTGCAGCCACCGGTTCCAATGCCCGCCGTTCGTCCTGACGTCAGGGCCGCAAAGGCGTTCAAGCCCATCATCGTCATCGACCCGGGCCACGGTGGACACGACTCCGGCGCCATGAAGAACGGCGCGGTGGAGAAGGAGGTCGTGCTCGCCTTCAGCAAGGCACTCAAAGACAAGCTCGAGAAAACCGGCCGCTACAAGGTTATGATGACGCGCGACAGCGACGTTTTCGTCGAACTGGGCGAGCGCGTTTCGTATGCCGAGCGCCACAACGCCAATCTGTTTATCGCCGTGCACGCCGACTATTCGGGCGAAAACTCGAAGGCGCGTGGTGCGACGATCTATTCGCTGAGAGAATCCGTCGCCAACTCGCTGCAGCGCTCCGCGAAGGGCGAGGTGTCCGACAACGTGCTCACGAAGGACGAGGCCGAAGCCGTGCGCAAGGCCAGCCTGGACAACGACGTGTCGGCGGTGAAGACCATCCTCGCCGACCTCGCCGGCCGCGAGGTCGACGCCACCAAGGAGCGCACGAACATCTTCACCCGCTCCGTCATCGAATACATGGGCGCCAGCACGGGAATGCGCAGCCGAGCCGGATCAGCAGGCCGCGTTCCGCGTGCTCAAGACGGCACAGTTTCCGTCGGTGCTGATCGAGCTGGCCTACGTCACCAACAAGGAAGACGCCGCAGCTTCTGCAGTCGGACACGTGGCGCGACAAGGTGTCGGATTCGATCATGACGGCGGTCGAGAACTACTTCAGCAACCAGATCGCACGCCTGCCGATGTAAGGCGCTCCGTTCCAACAGAGTCGGCTTCCGCTATTTTCTGATGAGACCGACGATTCACGCTTCGGACTAATAGGGTCCGAAGCGATCTTGGTCTTAGAAACGATGAAGGCCGATCCCACGGAGGATCGGCCTTCTTTTATTGTGGCCGGCTTCAGGTCGCACGCCCTGCCGGCTAATGTCAGCTACGGATTACTTGGAGGGTGTGGGGGTTTGAGACGCCAAAGCAGTACAAACTTCCATTCAGGATCGCAGCTCCCGGTACTTGGAGCTGCGGATGGTCTTGGACGAAGGTGCTTCAGCATGTTGCACTCCATCTTCAAGTTGGTGCCGTAATCCAAGCCACACGGGATTGGCCGGTTCAAAACGCGCTGAGCCGCCGCTCTTCGCGCGCCAAGGCTGGCACGGCGAAGCGACGACGGCGCGTGATGTTCCGATGGATGTACGGTGGTCCCGGACGGGGCTTTGCAAGTGGTGCGATGCGGGGCTGTCGAACGTTCCCTCAGGCAGCTCCGTCCGGGGCTGCCATACGCTCGACGGGCCGTTATGACCAGTACGTAGCATTTTCTGGTTCAGAGTTCTCAAGGACTCCCGTCCTAAGTGCTCCGACGCACGCACCAGTGAATACAAATAACGACCAGTAAGCCGCTATCTGTCAGCAGGGCGAAATTCGTCCCCCACGACAAGGAAGCTAAGCGATTTGCTTAAGGTTCTTGCGAGCGCAGCGCAAAATAAATGGCGCCGTAGCTTTGCGGACTCAGCTTATTCCGCCAGCAACTCAAAAATGCCTGAGGTGTAGCTGCGCCGACTCAGCAGTCGCTGAACAGGGAGGTGAGGCAGTTCCACGTTTTCTTGGCGGCGTTGCCGACCGCACCACCGGCGTCGCCGATCTTTTCGCCTGCCTGCTTTGCACCACCAGCGATGGCGTTGCCGGTTCCACCAATGGCGTCGCCAGCCTTCTGCAGGTTCTCCTTCGAGTTCTTCACGGTCTGGCCAGCGAGCTCTTCCATCGTTTGCGGCACCTTTTCGGTGTGCGCCTCGTCGGTGGAGGTCTCATGGGCGGGATTGTTGGGGGCGAGATCGGAAGGCTGAAGCGTTCCGGACTGATGCTGTGTTTCTGCCCCGACGGGTGCATATGGAGTCACACCGGGAGCAGCCCCTGTCGCATCCGGAGATGCACCGGGTAAGGGAGCGTTCGGCGCGGCGACAATCTTCAGCTCGCCAGTGCAAGTTTCGGCGGGCTTGCGATTGATGCTGCAGTTGTCGTGCTGGCCGGCTTTGGCCAGCTGAGAGATGCAGAGAAGTTGCAGCCGCGGGTCGGTCTCCTGGCCGCCAGCGGGTGTTCCCTCGACCTGGCATCTGTAGGTGGTTTCGGGGCCGGCACACACGACGCAATATTCCGTCGCGGCGGCAGGGTGCACCAGCGCCGCGGCGATGAGCGTAGCCATGGCAATGGCAAGTTTCTGCATGATCCGTGCCCTAGTGGCGGATCCCGGACGCTGCGGCCGCGTTCTGACCGGGATCATTGCTCAAACATGACGTGACGGTGGCAGCTGTGGCACACAAATCGGGCAATGCAAAGGTCTCTGCCGCGAGCCGAGCGGGTAGGCGAAGGCTCTGCGGGCGCACAGGAAATCGGCCACGCCGGACAAAGGCGACATCTTACGGGCCCCCCGCGCTTGCAAACGGATGACCCCGCATCTATACGGATGCTTCTCTGACGGAGACGTGGCCGAGAGGCTGAAGGCGGCGGTTTGCTAAATCGTTATACCCCTAACGGGGTATCAGGGGTTCGAATCCCCTCGTCTCCGCCAACTACCTCTCTAAGGCTCGAAAACCATTAGAGAAATTCAAATCCTCTCAAATTGGCCCACCCAATGGCCCACCCATTAGGCCACGCTTGGAACGACTTTTAGCAGCGGTCGTGACTTGATCCGGACGCCGAGATAGCGCGGACGATTGTTGTTTCGATCGTGCGAGAAGCGCGCCTTCATCTTCCCGCCGAAGGTCTTCCTCGTACTGGCTTTCTTCCCGAGCAGCTCTCAGTGACGCTGAAGGCTGACCACACATCTCCCGCCGACACGGCGACGCCGGTCGCTTCCTCCAGTTCGTCGGATACGAAGGTGTGAAACGGATCTTCGTGATCGATGTCCGCATCCGAACTCTTCGGCTTTGCGACCGACCGTCTCCGAGATTTCCCAGCTGTCCCTGCGACGCCCAGCATGACCCACATCGCAGTGGGACCGAACGCTGCCATCAGTTCGAGGGCAACGCGCGGACAACATCTTTGGGGGCGCCGAGCGCGCTTCTGGTCGTCCAGCCGTGAGGGGGGCGTTTCGGATGCCAGAGCGGCTGCTCCAGCCCGCTGTGCGACACGTTGCGATTGAGCCTTCGACTGTCGTCCGTAACCGCGCAGGCCTGGACACCGAGCATGGTGATCGAGAGCAGGCCAAGTGGTGAACAATCCGGGGGTGCTTATGAGGCGTGGAAAGCGCCGTGGTGCATTCCCGAGATTATCGTTTCGGATCGAGAGGAATACACCACTGGTGGCAAAAGATCCTTCATCGCCGACGATGGTGGCGCTGAACGGGCGGACCCTTGGATACGTCACGCTAGAGGATTTGAGAGTTGTGATTAAGGCCTATGAGGGGAATGCACCATCGGCAGAGGCAGCGATTATAGCAGATCTCCGGCGACAGCTTGAGACAGCGAGATACGAACGAGAAGCAAACTACACCTCGCTCATCTTGCCTTGTTCGCGTTGGAGTGCATGAAGGATGTTCCTACGGCCGTTGCACTGTGAAGCAATTGCTAAGGCTCGCTGGGTCGCCAGTGGGAGATTTAAGCCGCAAGCGAATGCACCACGAATGCACCACGGGATGAGGGTTGAGGTGAATGCAGGTCGTATTCGCACGAGTGTCATCTGTTGGGCACGACCTTACGATCAGGTCGATGCCTGCGCCGAGCCGGGAGTGAGACCATTCGTGCGTGCCATGGATTGGAACGACATCCTGGATGGTAGGCCACGGTAATCCTTGTGATCGGCTTTAAATCCTTGGCCCACGCCACGAGCGAGACAACAACTTGGCGGCTTCTGACCCGGAGTTTCACGTCTGCTTTGCCGA
>CAWHPZ010000026.1:0-10920 GCA_963831345.1 uncultured Alphaproteobacteria bacterium | reverse complement strand
CTTCGCTTTCGTGGTGCCGTAGGGAATTATCGCGCCCGCAGGAATGCCGAGTTTCGCCGCCACTTCAGTGATAGGCAACATTTTTGCTTCGCGTGCAATCTCGATATCCGACTTCACAGCCACGGGTGTCCCTCCAAAAGCTTTTGTAATGGGGCGTTTCTCGTTAGCGCTTCATTTAAGGCGCTTATTGCGTAATCTCCGGCCCACACCGGCAGGCTCCAGCCGGCGCGGCGGGATATTGGCGGGTTCGGCGCTTCTCGCCAAGCGGGTCGCGAAAATAAGGACACGATGACGCGACGGATTGCGAGTTCTATTGCGCTGCATCATGAACGCGATGTGAGACGACGCTAAGAGCTTGCCTCGGCAACGCTGGTCTCGGATACCGGGCAGTCTAGGTCAAATCAAGTGGAGGCAGGCGTTGGGCGAGATCAGGACGGGGGCCGAGGCAGGCTTCGTCGTGGACGACGATACCATCGAAGATCTCGTCAGCGTACGCGACTGGCTGCGCTATGCCGTGAGCCACTTCACGGCTCAGGGGCTCGTGTTTGGCCACGGTACGTCGTCGGCGCTCGACGAGGCCGCCTATCTTATCCTCTCGACGCTGCATCTGCCGATCGATCAGCTCGAGCCATGGCTCGATGCGCGCCTTGCGAAGAGCGAGCGCCGAGCGCTTGCCCGGATCATCGAACGGCGGATCGTGACGCGGAAGCCGGCGCCCTATCTCACGAACCAAGCCTGGATGCTGGGTCACAGCTTCTATGTGGACGAGCGGGTTATCGTGCCGCGCTCCTACATCGGCGAGCTGCTCCAGAACGGCCTTTCAGCCGTCGTTCCGGAGCCTGAGGACGTGGAACGCGTGCTCGACCTTTGCACCGGCTCGGGCTGCCTCGCCATTCTGGCCGCGCTCACCTTCGAGCAGGCTGACGTGGATGGCGTGGACCTTTCAGCCGACGCCCTCGAGGTGGCGAAGCGGAATGTGGGCGATTACGGGCTGGACCCGCGCGTGCGGCTCATCCAATCCGACCTGTTCAGCTCGCTCGCAGGGCAGCGCTACGACCTCATCATCTCCAATCCGCCCTATGTCACGACCGAGGCGGTCGAGGGCTTTCCGCCCGAATACAAGGCGGAGCCGGTGCTCGCCCATGCCGGCGGCGAGGATGGTCTGGACCTCGTGCGGCAGATTCTGGCGGCAGCGCCAAGCACCTCAATCCACGCGGCACGCTCGTCATGGAAGTGGGCCGCGCTCGCGACCGTCTTGAAACCGAATATCCGCATCTGCCGTTTCTATGGCTCGACACCGAAGCAAGCGAAGGCGAGGTCTTCGCTCTGACTGCATCCGCGTTCGATTAGAGAGAAAAGATCATGGCGGCTGAATATGACCCCTATACCCGCGATAAAGCTCGGGAACTGATGCTGCGCGTGGCGCGCGCGCCCACGGTTTGCTGTTGCTGCGTCTGTCTTGCGAGGAGCGATCGCAAGCGAGCCCGGCGGGTCTTTCGTTTGACGCGGAAGATCACGCGGGCCTGGAAGGCCGAAAGGGAGCGCTTGACAGACGGCTGATTGGGCCGCAACGGAGAAGAAAAGAAAAATTCTCGGGTGGACGCCTTCAAGGGGAGCATTCATGCGCGCAGGGTTCGCTGCACTCGTCCTCGTTTGCCTGATGCTATTACCGGCTCACGCGGATCCGGGCGTCATCGTCATCAAATTCAGCCACGTTTCTGCGCCGCAAGCTCACAAATCCCGTGCTGCTGAGCATTTCAAAGTGCTGGCTGAGAAGCTGACGCAGGGCCGCGTCAAGATCGAGCTGTTTCCCAACTCGCAGCTTTACAAGGACAAAGAGGAGCTCGAGGCGCTGCAGCTCGGTGCGGTGCAGATGCTGGCCCCATCGGTTTCCAAATTTGGACCGCTCGGCATAAAAGAGTTCGAGGTCTTCGATCTCCCCTACCTTTTCTCGTCCTACGAGGATGTCGCGAAGGTTACCGAGGGGCCCATCGGGGCGGAGCTTCTGGGAAAGCTGAAGGCCAAGGGCATCATCGGGCTCGCCTTTTGGAACAACGGGTTCAAGATTCTCTCGGCGAACAAGCCGCTGATTACTCCTGACGACGTGCTCGGGCTCAAGATGCGCATCCAGGCCTCGAAGGTGATCGAGGAGCAGATGGTCGCGCTGGGGGCACTGCCGCAGGTGATGGCGTTCTCGGAAGCCTATCAGGCGCTCGCATCGGGCGTCGTGGACGGCACGGAGAACACTCCGGCCAATATGCTGACGCAGAAAATGTTCGAAGTTCAGAAGAACGCGACGCTGACGAACCACGGCTATCTCGGTTACGCGGTGATCGTAAACCAGGCGTTCTGGGAGGGGCTTCCCGCTGATATCCGCGCCGCGCTCGAGCAGGCGATAAAAGAGACGACCCCACTCGCCAATCAGCTGGCGCACGAGGAAAACGAGCAGTCGCTCGAAGAGATGCGCAAATCGGGCAAGACGGATTTCCATGAGCCGACGGCCGAAGAACGGCAGGCCTGGATCGATGCCCTTCTGCCCGTGCGCCAGACCATGTCGGATCGTGTGGGGCAAGACCTCATCGATCGCATCGAAGCTGCCACGGGCAACAAGCCGTGACGCAGAATGCTCATGGCTCGGGGGCTGGTCGCTTTGCGGCCGCGCTCCGCGTTCTGGACCGGCTCGAAGAAATCGTAATCGCCTTCCTCATCGCGATGTCGACGATCATCATCTTCGTGGCGGTGCTGCAGCGCTACGGCATTTCGAGCGCCGCTTCGCTCATGCATTGGTCCAAGGCTCAGGGCATTGACTGGCTTGCGGCCGTGGCTCGTTGGCTTTTCTTGGTGCTCAAATCATTCCGGTTCACGTGGGCCCAGGAGCTCGCCATCTTCATGATGGTGTGGATGGCGAAGTTCGGCGCAGCCTATGGCGTCCGGACCGGCATTCACGTCGGTGTCGATGTGCTGGTCAACAGTCTCACTGGCGCGCGGCAGCGGTATCTCATTCTCATCGGCTTGCTCGGGGGTGCGCTGTTCACGGGCTTGATTGGAATCCTCGGGCTCAGGCTCGTGCTGCACATCGCGGCAACCGGACAGACCTCGGCCGTGCTCGAATTGCCGATGTGGTTTGTCTACGCCGCCGTCCCGGCCGGGTCGTTCCTGATGTGCTTCCGCTTCCTGCAGGTGGCGTGGAATTTCTGGGAGACGGGCGAGCGCCCAATCCATGACCCCGGCGTCGTCGAAGGCCTCGACGATACGGCCGCGAGGCCGCCCGTATGACAGCTCTCATCATCTTTGCGCTGCTGTTCGTGCTGCTGCTCACGGGCATGCCGGTCAGTATCGCGCTCGGCCTCACCGTGCTGACGTTCCTGTTCACGATGTCGACCGTGCCGCTCGATGCGGTGGCGTTGAAGCTCTTCACGGGCATCGAGAGCTTCGAGATGATGTGCGTGCCGTTCTTCATCCTGGCCGGAAACTTTCTCACGCACGGCGGCGTCGCGAAGCGCATGATCCGGTTTGCAGTGGCCATGGTGGGACATTGGCCGGGAGGGCTCGGCATCGCGGCCGTTGTGGCCTGCGCCATTTTCGCGGCTTTGTCCGGTTCGTCGCCCGCGACCGTTGTCGCCATCGGCTCCATCATGATTCCAGCCATGGTCGCGAGCGGGTACCCGGTCAAGTTCGGTGCGGGTGTCGTCGCCTCGTCCGGCGCGCTCGGCATTCTCATTCCACCCTCGATCGTCATGGTGCTCTACTCGTTGGCGACAGGAGGCATGCATGTGGAGGGACCCGACGGCGGCCGCATCTCGGCCGCCTCGGTCGATGATCTCTTCATGGCGGGCGTGGTTCCCGGGCTAGTGCTTGCGACCTTGCTCGGCCTCACGACCTTCTTCATCGCGAAATCCAGGGGATATCCACGCAGCGTGCGCGCAAGCTGGCGCGAGCGGTGGGTTTCTCTGGCCGACTGCTTCTGGGGCTTGGCGCTCGTCGGCATTGTGATGGGCGGCATCTATGGCGGAGTGTTCACGCCGACCGAAGCGGCCGCCGTGAGCGCGGCCTACGCGTTCTTCATCGCCGTGTATGTCTACAAGGACTTGAAACTCTCAGACGTGCCGCGCGTGCTCCTGGCTTCCGCCAGCATGAGCGCGATGCTGCTCTACATCATTACCAATGCGGTGCTGTTCTCGTTCCTGCTGACGCACGAGCAGATTCCGCAGGCCATCGCGGCCTGGATCGTGGAGCAGGGTTTCGGGCAATGGTCGTTTCTTGCCGTCGTCAACGTGCTGCTGCTGATCGCCGGGTGCTTCATGGAGCCGGCCTCGGTGACGCTCATCCTGGCGCCGATCCTGTTCCCGGTGGCGGCGAAGCTCGGCATCGATCCCGTGCATTTCGGAATCATCATGGTCGTCAATATGGAGATCGGCATGCTGACGCCGCCGGTCGGCCTCAACCTCTACGTGGCGAGCGGAGTTTCGAAACTGGGTCTCACGGACATGTCGCGGGCAGTCGGGCCCTGGCTTGCGACGATGATCCTTTTCCTGCTGGTCGTGACCTACTGGCCCGACCTGTCGCTGGCGTTCCCGCGCTGGCTTGGCATGATGTGAGCTGCTCCTCCCTCTCCCCATGAAGGATGGGGAGACGGAGATTAATCTCGATCAGCCGAAGGCGCCCCAGTGGTGCGAGATGCCGGTGCCGATTTCGCGCACGAGCTCGTAGGCCTTTTCCATGGGCTCGAGGATTTCCGTCTCGATGCGGGCGTAGTCGTCGATGCCCTTCGGCAGATAGGTGGCGCTCTCGTTGAACGAGGCATCGTCGAGGTTCGCGTCGGTGCGGCGAGGGAAAGCCTGCCGCATGACCGTCATGACCTCAGGGATTTCCAGCGAAAGGGCCTGCTCGACGATCTGTTCGTACGTGACCTCGTTCGTTGGCGTGAAGCGGGGCAACTTCGCCGCCAGGATGAAGATGCGCATCATCAACGCCAAGCGGATGGCCTGCATGAGGTCCAGCTCGAGGCGGTGATCATCCGGAATCTTGCCGCCTTCGAGGCCGATCTCCTCGAGGATGCCGTGCAGCTCGATGGCGTCGAGACGCAGATAGTGCGCGAGGCCGTTGATGGCGCCAGCGCGCTCGTCGTTCAGCAGGCGAGTCGCCAGCATCTTGAATGCGCCATCGAGGTGCGGCTCGCGGGCCCAGGCTGCGCGCTGGGTCCAGAAGCCGGCATCGAACACCGAAGCGTTGGCCGCCACGGCGTTGAGGCTCGACAGCTGCTTGGCGCGTGCGATCATCTCGATCAGTGGCCGCAGCCGCGCCGAGCGCTTGGCGAGGTCGACGAAGCGCTCGCGATCGTAGCCAACCGCATAGCCGAGACCGGCAACGACGTTCGCCACATAGCCGAACTGCTGCAGGATGGCGTTGTTCGGAATGGCGCGCATGCGGGCGGGATCGCCGCGATCGGACGTGTGCTCGCCCTGGCGCTTCACGGGACGCGAGCCGGTCTTGAACAGCAGGTTGGCGCCAAACGCGCCGAGCAGCGCGCGATAGCCCGGATGCTGGAACAGCCGCTTCTGGTAGTCGCGAAGCCTGAGCTGGAAGTCCAGGCTCATGGTGCGGTCCGTGTAGAACGGATCCTCGCCTTCACCCGGGTCCTTGCCGCTGGCGATGATGGTGGTCAGCGCGCGAGCTGCGAAGGACTTGTTGGCAAACAGTAGATAGCCGTCGCCGCCCTGGAAGCTCGTCTCGTGCTTGACGGGAATGCCGGCGCGGTGGAAGCGCCAGCGGGATTCACCGGGAAATACGTAGCGCAAGCGGCGGCGCAGCGGACCTGGATGGGCGCCGCGGCCCATGCTTTCGCCGTGCGTCGAGTAGATCAGCATTTCGACGCCGGGAATGTTGGCCTTCGCCACAACTTCCGCCAAGCCGTGCTGAAGCCGCTCGTGCGACAGGCCGGCTGCTACCTGGCCGATGAAGCGGCCGGCATCCGAATAGCCCGTCTGAACGGAGATGCGGCCACGCTTCTTGACGTAGTCGCGGTAGTCATCCTCGGCGAGCAGCCGCTCGATGAGGCGCGGGCCGGTTTCGAGCGCGGCGGGTGTTTCGAACAGCGGCGAGATGTCGACGATGTCGGAGACGCCGAACAGCTTGGCGAAGTAGACCGCGATCAGGATCGTGGCCGGGCTCTCGCATTCTGCAATGAGGTAGCGGATCGGGGTATCGCGATCGACGTGCTTGTAGATCTGCGCCGCGAGAGCGAACTGGCGAATGGCGGTCGCGTTCTCGAGCTGCAGGGTTTCGAAGTTGACCGATTCCGGCTTGGCGTTCTTGATCAGCTCGACGATGCGGCCGAGGGCCTGGCGTTCGGTGAGGTCATGCGTCCAGCTCTCGTGCACGAAGGCGCGGAAAGCGTTGTTTACCTGGACCGCGTTGACGCGCAGATGGATGTGCGACATGCCGAGGCCCGTCGCCCTGAGCAGGCCGACCAGCGACGCGACCGCGGCCTTCTCCTTGCCGCCGATCACGGTGTCGATGATCTGCTCCAGGATCTCGATCACCGGCTCGGCGCTGACGAGATTGTAGCTATCGCCCTGCGTGACGATGTTGGCGGCATCGGCAAGCTTGGTCGTACCGGCGATGACGCCTTCGACGCCCTTGATCTGCGCAAGGACTGCCGAGATGGCCAAATCGAGCTTGCCGGTGAGCTGCCGCGTCAGGCGCGTGATCTCGGCGGATTCACCCAGGTTCGGGCGAATGGCAAGGAAGCGCTCGCGGATGTCCGTGAGGCCGTCGAACTTCTCTTTCAGGCGGACGAGGAACGAGAACGACCACTTGATGTCGGTGCGGCCGTCGAGGTCGTAGCCGACCCACGAGGCGAAGGTCGTGAGCTCAGGTTGGGTCTTATAGGCCTGGTCGCCAAAGGCGTTGGCCGAAACGGAGAAGAAGTCGCCCATAAGATCGACGTAGGCGTCGCGAAGATTGCGGATCGCATCCTCGGCGCGCTTGTGCTCGTGCTGGAGCGTCAGGCTCGTATCGGGACGATGAGCAATGCCGATCTTGTGGCCCTTGTCCGTACCGGAGACGGCAATCTCGGCCATGCGGTTCGAGAGCGCCTCGGAGAGGCCGAATGTCGGGTGAGCCGTCAGAACGACGCCGGTGCGCGCGCGGCTCCAGCGCTTCTTGAACTGCTCGAAGCCGTTGACCATTTTCTGGTCTTCTGCCGCCGCGTCAGCGATGTACTTCCTGAACTCGGCATGCGTCGAGGCGTCGTCGACGAGGCTCAGCTGCTCTCGCAGGCGCAGCGCGCGATGCACGCAGGCGTTGTCCATCAGCCGGACGGCGAGGGCCTTCAACTCGTCGAACGATATCTCTCCAGCCTCGAGACGGCGAGAGAGGTTGAAGGCGGCCAGTGCGATGGGATTGAGCGAAGGCAGGTCGGGAACCTGGGCCCTGAGGGCTTTGAGCTCCTCGCGCAAGCTGACTTCATCGAGCTTGCCTGCAGCAATCGAGTGCGTAGATGGCACGTCGTCCCTCCTACCCCGTTATTCGGGGCTCTCGTTTATGTGAGTCCCAGTCAGGTAGAGAAGGTACCCGGCGGCCGTCAAGCAGAAGCCGAGTTGGAAATCGAACCGGTCTCGCCATCGGGTAGCGAGACCGGTTCGTAACTCCGCTTACGCGGCCTTCCTAGTGGAGAGCACCTTCTGCAGCGTTGCGCCCATCTCCGACGGAGTGGGAGCAATGGTGACGCCGCAGCCCTTCAGAATATCGACCTTCTCGGCGGCCGATTCGCCGAACGCCGAGACGATGGCGCCTGCGTGGCCCATGCGGCGGCCCTTCGGAGCCGAAAGACCGGCGATGTAGGCAACAACCGGCTTCTTGAAGTGGTCGCGGATGTATTCGCCGGCTTCGGCTTCCTGCGGACCGCCGATCTCGCCGATCATCATCACGGCGTCGGTCTCGGGGTCCTGGGCGAAGTGCTCGAGGACGTCCTTGAACGAGGAGCCGTTGACCGGGTCGCCGCCGATGCCGACAGACGTCGAAATGCCGATGCCGAGAGACTTGAGCTGCGAAGCCGCCTCGTAGCCGAGGGTGCCGGAGCGGCCGACGATGCCGATGCGGCCGGGCATGTAGATGTGGCCGGGCATGATGCCGAGCATGGCCTTGCCGGGCGAGATGGTGCCGGCGCAATTGGGGCCCGTGAGAACCATGCGGTTCTCTTTCTTGTAGCGCCGCATGTAGCGCTTCACGCGGATCATATCCTGCGTCGGGATGCCGTCGGTGATGCAGACGCAGTATTTGATGCCGGCGTCGGCCGCTTCCATGATGGCGTCGGCCGCGAACGGCGGCGGGACGAACACGATGGAGGCCTCAGCCTTGGTTTCCTCGACCGCGCCCTTCATGGTGTTGAACACCGGACGGCCGAGATGCGTCGAGCCGCCCTTACCGGGAGTCACGCCGCCGACCACGTTGGTGCCGTAGTCGATCATTTCCTGCGCGTGGAACGTGCCGATGCGGCCAGTAAAGCCCTGGACGAGGATCGGCGTCTGCTCGTTGATGAAAATCGCCATTGTCGATGTCCTCCCTTACGCGGCCTTTTTGGCAGAGGCGACGGCCTTCTGCGCGGCTTCTGCGAGCGTGTCGGCACTGATCATGGTGAGGCCGCTCTGATCGATGATCTTGCGGCCTTCCTCGACGTTGGTGCCGGCAAGGCGAACGACGATCGGAATCTTGATCTCGAGCTCCTTGATGGCGTCGACGACACCCTTGGCAACCCAGTCGCAGCGGTTGATGCCGGCGAAGACGTTGACCAGGATGGCCTTGACGTTCTTGTCGCGCAGGACCGCCTTGAATGACTTGGTCACGCGCTCCGGAGAGGCGCCGCCGCCGATGTCGAGGAAGTTCGCGGGCTCACCGCCAGCGAGCTTGATCATGTCGAGCGTCGCCATGGCGAGGCCGGCACCGTTGACGATGCAGCCGATGTCGCCGTCGAGGCCGACGTAGGAGAGGCCGCGATCGTTGGCGTAGGTCTCGCGCGGATCTTCCTGGCTCTTGTCGCGCAGCTCGGCGATCTGCGGGCGGCGGAACAGGGCGTTCTCGTCGAAGCTCATCTTGGCGTCGAGCGCCACGACGGTCTTCTGCTTGGTGACCACGAGCGGGTTGATCTCGAGCATGTTGGCGTCGAGATCACGGAAGGCGCGGTAGGAGCCGAGGATCACGCGCTCGAGCTTGCCGATGATCTCGGGCTCGACGCCGAGACCGAAGGCGACCTCGCGGGCCTGGAAGGCCTGCATGCCGACTGCGGGATCGACGACCACCTTGATGATCGTATCGGGCTGGCTGTGCGAGATTTCCTCGATATCCATGCCGCCGGCGGCGGACGAGATGACGACGATGCGCTCGGCGGCACGATCCATGACGAAGGAGAGGTAGATCTCCTTGTCGATGTCGGTTGCTTCCTCGATGTAGAGGCGCGACACGAGCTTGCCGGCGGGGCCGGTCTGGATCGTGACGAGCTTCTTGCCGAGGAGAGCTTCCGCTGCAGCTTCGATTTCGTGGTCGCTCTTGCACACCTTGATGCCACCGGCCTTGCCGCGGGCGCCGGAGTGGATCTGCGCCTTGACGACCCAACGCGAGCCGCCGATCTCGCTTGCACGATAGACGGCCTGCTCGGGGCTGTAGGCCAGACCACCGCGCGGGATCGGAACGTTGAACTTCGAGAGAAGCTCCTTGGCCTGGTACTCGTGAATGTCCATGGGGTGGACCTCCTTGGGAACGGGTGTTTCCTGTCGCTTCTTGTTTTATTTGGCGCGTGCAGCTTCGGCGGTCTTGATGGCCGCGGCCGTGACGAGCAGGTTCTTCGCCATCTTCTCGGAAGCGGCGTCGATCATCTTGCCGTCGAGAGAGGCAGCGCCCTTGCCCTGAGCTTCAGCTTCCTTGAGTGCAACGAGGATGCGCTCGGCACGTTCCACTTCCTTCGCGGTCGGAGAATAGACCTCGTTGGCGAGCTCGATCTGCGAAGGATGGATGGCCCACTTGCCTTCCATGCCGAGAGCCGCGCCGCGGCGTGCGGCGGCCTTGTAGCCCTCGGGGTCATCGATGCCGCCGAACGGACCGTCGATGGGACGGAGACCGAAGGCGCGACAGGCGACCGTCATGCGCGACAGCGGGAAGTGCCACTGGTCGCCCGGATAGTCGGGGTTGAGGCCGCCGATGACGACGGTGCGGGCCTTGTTGAAGGCCGAGTAGTCGGCGACGCCGAAGTGCATCGACTCGAGGCGGCTGTTGGCGGACGCAATGGCTTCGACGTTGGCCATGCCGAGCGGCGTCTCGATGAGGGCTTCGGTGCCGATCTGATGGGGGAGGCCCTTGGCGACTTCGATCTGGCTGACGATGGTCTCGACCGTGTAGACGTCCGCCGGGACGCCGACCTTCGGGATCAGGATGGTGTCGAGCTTGGAGCCGGCCTGCTCGCAGATGTCGACGACGTCGCGGTACATGTAATGCGTGTCGAGGCCGTTGATGCGGACGCTGACGCTCTTGCCAGCAGCCTTCCAGTCGAGATCGTTGAGCGCCTGGATGATGTTCTTCCTGGCCTGCTCCTTCTCGGGCGGCGCGACGGCGTCTTCGCAGTCGAGGAACACGTAGTCGGCGGCGCTCTTGATGGCGCGATCGATCATGGTCGGGTTGGAGCCCGGAACCGCAAGGTACGACCGCTGCAGGCGCTGTTTGCGGGTCGGGTAAAGGGTGTAGCTCATAGGGTCGTATCCTCCGGTCTGAAATTTCTTGTAACGAGACCTATGATTCACCTTCGACGGTTGAGCTGCTTGGATGCAGCTTCCGCTCTCCCGGTCCAGACGCTGGCGGTCCAGGTGCTGTCGCGCGGGCGGCGATAGATTGCGGTTTGCGAAAAGAGGCGGCGCCAGCAAGCTGCGCCGC
>CAWHPZ010000025.1:0-75041 GCA_963831345.1 uncultured Alphaproteobacteria bacterium | reverse complement strand
GGCTCCACCGAGCTTTCGGGGATTAGTGCGGGGCCCACGGAGACTGAGTGAGGCGCTTTCCTCGGTTTGCGCGAACATCGACGCGCAACATCCTCCGTCGGCAGGAAATGAGGAGCACGGTTTTTCAAAGCCTCGATCGTTTGCTGATCGATTGCGGGCGCCGCCTGCACGGTTGCTGCGGCGGTGAAGCCGGAGGTTCGGGCGCACGCGCGAGCGTCTCTGGTGCGGCCTCAGGAGTTTCCCCCCCCCCCCCCCCCCCGCGGACGGTGCCTCAGTGAGCGACCCACGGCTTCACAGTTGAGCGCGGCGCTGTTTTCACCTTGGCCGCGTCCACCGCGATTTTCGCCTTCTTCCGTGGAGCCTCCACCTTAGGCATGCTCTTGTTGATCAACGCGCTGACGCATACCTTCGACAACTTCGAGCGGTGGCACGCATACACGCCTGGCACTCCGCTGATCCGGCCGCATGCATCGAGCAATAGGCGGAGTAATGTGGCGCAGTTCAATTGCGCGTTAACCCCCCCTTTCAGGGAGGTTCGATGCACACAACACCGCTGACGTGAGAAGTATTGCCTTACTACGCATACTGTCCCCAATGCTGTTGTCGCATGGGGCACCGTACTCAATAACAAGGTTTCTCGGGAGAGCGGGGCAAGCAGCACTCGCTGGACCAACGTTCGAAAATATGTCGCGTTTCTAGTCACATCTCGCCGACTGCTCATTTTGTCACACTCGCCCAATGCATCAGCGTTCTAGTCTTCGCCTTGGAAAAAGGCTGATAACTTGTCCGCTCCTGGCCCCAAGCGGACGTGTGTCGCTGCTTTTTCCCCGTAACCGCTGATGAGGTTTGCAGGCACGTCAAGCTTTCAAGGCGCCCGCGCGACTTTGCGCGCCGGTGATATAAGCTCGGCGCATGAGATCCCTCGACGACATCTTCGCAGCGCTGGCGAAATCGCCCTTCCCGCACTCTTCAAGCTCGGGCCGAAGAGCGCGACCCACCCCGCGACCAAGGGGCTCGCGACCGTGCTCGATCATGGGCGGGATTTCATCGACAAGCGTCTGGCGCCGGCTCTGCCCGTCAACGACGGCAAACAGGAGACCATGCGCGGCCATCCGGGTATTCATCGGAGCAGCACCCGACGGCCACCTGCTGCCGCGGATGCCTCGAGAAGATCCACCATATCCCACCGGGACGCGTCTTAGACGCGACTAATGCTGCCCCGACGCCATTGCCGTCATCGAGCGCTGGCTGCGCCAACAGTCGACCGGCTCGGCATAACGTCCGCTCTGCATTTAGAGGGTAGCTTTCGCCACCCTCCTAGACGCTTCCAGTTTATACCGTCGCCTTATGAGCGATCTTTATCGCGCTGTCCGACTGGCGCTGGTCCGGCTCCCGCTGCTGCCGGCGCTCGTTATCGCGATCCTGCTGGCTCTGCTGCTTATCGGCTCTGCCCCGGCGCGCGCGCGGCCAGGGCGGCTCCGATAAGCAGCAGAGCCAGCAGGATCGCGATAACGAGCGCCGGCAGCAGCAGGGCGGCCAGAAGCCGGACCAGCGCCAGTCGGAGCAGCGCAATAAAGATCGCTCATAAGGCGACGGTATAAACTGGAAGCGTCTAGGAGGGTGGCGAAAGCTACCCTCTTTTTTATGCAGAGCGGACGTTATGCCGAGCCGGTCGACTGTTGGCGCAGCCAGCGCTCGATGACGGCAATCACGTGGGCGCGTTGGTTCGCATCTAAGACGCGTCCCGGTGGGATATGGTGGATCTTCTCGAGGCATCCGCGGCAGCAGGTGGCCGTCGCATGCTGTGCGATGAATACCGGATGGCCGCGCATGGGTGTCTGTTTGCCGTCGTTGACGGGCAGAGCCGGCGCCAGACGCTTGTCGATGAAATCCCGCCCATGATCGAGCACGGTCGCGAGCCCCTTGTTCGCGAGATAGTCGCGCTCCTTCGGCCCGAGCTTGAACTTCTGCCGGAAGGGCGATTTCGCCAGCGCTGCGAAGATGTCGTCGAGGGATCTCATGCGCCGAGCTTATATCACCGGCGCGCGAGTCGCGCGGGCGCCTTGAAAGCTTGACGTGCCTGCAAACCTCATCAGCGGTTACGAGTAAAAAGCAGCGACACACGTCCGCTTTGGGCCAGGAGCGGACAAGTTATCCGCCTTTTTCCAAGGCGAAGACTAGAACGCTGATGCATTGGGCGAGTGTAACGAAATCAGCATTCGGCGAGATGTGACTAGAAACGCGACATATTTTCGAACGTTGGTCCAGCGAGCTGCTGCTTGCCCCGCTCTCCCGAATGCTGCCTTGTTATTGAGTACGGTGCCCCATCCGACAACAGCATTGGGGACAGTATGCGTAGTAAGGCAATACTCTTCACGTCAGCGGTGTTGTGTGCATCGAACCTCCCTGCGAACGCTCTAAGCTTGAATGCGCAATTGAACTGCGCCAGCGATTACTCCGCCTATTGCTCGATGCATGCGGCCGGATCAGCGGAGTGCCAGGCGTGTATGCGTGCCAACCGCTCGAAGTTGTCGAACTCATGCGTCAGCGCGTTGATCGACGACGGCGTGATGCCTAAGGTGGAGGCTGCACGGAAGAAGGCGAAAATCGCGGTGGACGCGGCCAAGGTGAAAACAGCGCCGCGCTCAACTGTGAAGCCGGTGGCTCACTCTGTCGCTGAGGCACCGTCCGCGAAAGCTCCCGCCGTGAGGCCAACTCCTGAGGCCGCACCAGAGACGCTCGCGCGTGCGCCCGAACCTCCGGCTTCACCGCCGCAGCAACCGGTGCAGGCGGCGCCCGCAATCGATCAGCAAACGATCGAGGCTTTGAAAAACCGTGCTCCTCATTTCCTGCCGACGGAGGATCTCGCGTCGATGTTCGCGCAAACCGAGGAAAGCGCCTCCACCTCAGTCTCCGTCGGCCCCGCACTAATCCCCGAAAGCTCGGTGGAGCCTCAGCTAGGTAAGGAGTAGCGGAGCGTGATTGGTCTCTCTGCAACCACGCTCCGGGAGCCACGGGTCTGATGTCCCGCCGAGCTTTCGCTTAGAGGTTCGCGGTCGTCGGGCGCACGATGACCTCGTTGACGTCCACGTCGTCGGGCTGCTCGACCGCATACGCGATGGCGCGGGCAATCGCGTCAGGCGTGAGCGCGGCCTTGCGCCAGACAGCCAGATTTTCCTTCGTCGCCTGGTCAGGGATGTCGTGCCCGAGCTCGGTCGCGACGACGCCGGGCGAGATGACGGTCACGCGCAGGTCCGTGTTCTCCTGGCGCAGGCCCTCCGAGATCGCCCACACCGCGTACTTCGTGGCGCAATACACCGCGCCGGTCGGAACCACCATGTGCGCGCCGATGGAGGCGACGTTGATGATCTGGCCGGAGCCGCGCGCCTTCATGTCGGGCAGCACGGCCGCGATGCCGTTCAGCACGCCGCGGATGTTGACGTCGATCATGCGGTCCCACTCGTCGACCTTGAGGTCGCTCATGAGCGACAGCGGCATGACGCCGGCATTGTTGACGATCACGTCGACGCGGCCGAACTCGGCCTTGGCGTAGTCGGCGAAGGCCTGAACGTCGGCGCGCTTCGCGACGTCGACGGCCTTGAAGCGTGCTTCGCCGCCCTTGGCCTTGATGTCGGCGACGAGCTTTTCGAGGCGCTCCGTGCGCCGGGCGCCGACGACGACCTTGGCGCCGCGCTCAGCCAGGAGGCTTGGCCGTGGCCTCGCCGATGCCGCTGCTGGCGCCCGTGATGGCGATGACTTTTCCGCTGATGTTGCTCATGATCTCTCTCCTTTTTCGGGCCGTCGCGATTGCCGCGCCGGAGTGAGAGGAACATGCCGAATTGCGCCTTGGAGGCGGTAGACCAATGCTCCCGGCTTATTGCACGATCCTCCACAAGTCGTCGCAGGGGGATCGGCACGCCCGGAGCTTTAGGCTATATAGGAGCAAGAAATTGGCCGAAATGGCCGGTAACTGGAGCTTCCACCATGGCTGACGTGCGGGAACTGGCAGAGCTGATTGCACGATACGCTCCCGAGGACGGCGCCCATCCGACACCCCTTCCGCGCGTCTTCCTGCATCGGGCATCCCAACTCAACGAGCCGCTGCATGCCGTTTATGAGCCGGCCGTGTGCCTCATCGCGCAGGGCAGCAAGCGCGCCATGGTGGGCGACAATCTCTATTCCTACAGCGGCGGCCAGTACCTCGTGATCTCGGTCGATGTCCCTGTCGTGAGCCAGCTTGTCGAGGCGAGCCCGGAAAAGCCTTTCCTCTCGCTCCGCATCGATCTGGACCCTGCCGCCCTTGGAGCGCTGATGCTCGAAAGCGATGTCGCGCGCGCCGAGCGCGATTCCGCCGGCCCCGCGCTTGCAGTGAGCTCGATCGACGATGATCTGTTGGACGCAGCCATCCGTCTGATGCGGTTGATGGCCAATCCGCGCGACATTCCGATCCTGGCGCCGCTGGCCGAGCGCGAGATCATGTATCGCCTTCTGCGCGGCGAGCAGGCCTCCACCATGAGCCAGATCGCCTACGCCGAGAGCAAGCTGCAGCAGGTGAACCGCGCCATCGGCTGGATCAAGCGCAACTTCCGTGAGCCCTTCAGCATCGACGCCGTGGCCTCGGAAGCGCGCATGAGCGCGTCCGCTCTGCATCATCACTTCAAGGTCGTCACCGCCATGAGCCCGCTGCAGTATCAGAAGCAGCTCCGGCTTCAGGAGGCGCGCCGCTTGATCCTGACGCAGGCGGCAGACGCAGCGACCGCCGGCCACTCGGTCGGCTACGAAAGCCCGTCGCAGTTCAGCCGCGAGTACAAGCGCCTGTTCGGCGCGCCGCCCGTTCGCGATGTCTCGAACCTGCGGCTGGCAGGAACGTCCTTCGCCACCGCCTGAAACTCGGAGTTCGGCACATCGTGGGGGCGATGCTTCATTGGAGATTTAGGCAGTCACGCAATGCCCAAGGTGTTGCGCTGCAACGCGAAATCCGGACTCGAACTAAACCTGCCGTCCTCCCCATGCCCGCCGCGACATTTTCTCTTCCGCCACAACATGTTGCGCTTTTCCATACTCCTCGATACAAATAGCCATTGACTCCATCCTGGCCGCTCTATATCAGTACCAATCGGTACAGATAAGAGATGAGGTCGCGATGACGATACGCCCATTGGGGCAGTTGCCCCGCCCCGTTGTCTCTCCGGCACCCCGCCGGACTCTCAACGGCTGAACCTGATCAGTCCTGCCCACGCCAGCTCGCGGGTCAGGAGGATTAGGCAAGAAACCCCGAGTCTTGATCTACCGCCCCTAGCTCCGTCTCCCCCAGTGTGACGGCGCAACGGCGACGCGTGCCCGGCACCCCTCGATCCCCCACCGGCCACGCGTCGCCACCCCCTCAAACCAGACGCACCCGATCAAAGGAGTAAGTGCCATGCCTCGAATAACGACGCCGCGAGCCACCACGCCCCGAGCCGCCGCACGTACCGCATCCCTCCGCAGCATCTACGTCGGCCAGACGGCTCTCTTCCTTATGACCGGCATTTTGATCGCGCTCGCGTCCTGAGCGCGCAGACCACCCGCACTCGAGTTCGTGAACCGGAGCCCACCAAGATGACGAGATCCATGAAGCTTTCACTCCCTGCCGCCTTGCTCGTGGCGGTCTCCGCGTTGGCGCTCGCAGGCTGCGATTTCAACACGGCCAAATCGGCGGCCACGGCACCACCGCCGCCGAAGGTCGTCGCCGTCAATCCCACGGTGAAGCCGATCACCGAATGGGACGAATACACCGGCCGCTTCGCCGCCGTCGAAAGCGTCGAGGTCCGCGCCCGCGTCAGCGGCTATCTCACCGGCATCCATTTCACGGACGGCCAGATCGTGAAGGCTGGCGATCCGCTGTTCACCATCGACCCGCGCCCGTTCCAGACCGCCGTTGCCTCCGCCGAGGCCGACGTCAAGGTGGCCGAGGCCTCGCTCGATTTCGCCAGGCAGGAGCTGGTCCGCGCCAAAACGCTGCGGCCGACCGACTCTGTTCCCGAGCGTATCGTCGAGGAGCGCTCATCCAGCGTGCGCCAAGGTGAGGCTCGTCTCCTCGCCGCTAAAGCTTCCCTCGATCGCGCCAAGCTCGATCTCGAGTTCACGGACGTGCGCGCGCCTGTTGCCGGCCGCATCGACAATCATCGCGTCAGCATCGGCAACCTGATCAGCGGCGGCGGCGGCGGCGATACCGACGCAACGCTTTTGACCAACATCGTCTCGCTCGATCCCATTCACGTCGTCTTCGACGTCGATCAGGCCGCGTATCTCCGCTACGTCCGCGGCGCGCTTGACGGCACGCGCGCCAATCCGCGCGACGCCGCCAACCCGGTTCGCATCGGCCTGCCTGACAGCAAGGACTTCCCATACACGGGCAAGATGGATTTCGTGTCGAACCAGATGGACCAGGCCAGCGCCACCGTTCGCGCCCGCGCCGTCATCGACAACAAGGATCTGATCTTCACGCCCGGTCTGTTCGCCCGCGTCGAGTTGATCGGCCGCGCCGCCTATGAAGCCGTGATGATCCCGGACGAAGCCATCGCCACCGATCAGGCCTCGCGCGTCGTCTACGTGGTCAAGGACGGCAAGGCCGAAGTGCGCACCGTAACTCCGGGTCCGATCATCGACGGTACTGCGCGTCATCCGCGCCGGCCTGTCGCGTGACGATCTCGTCGTCACCTCCGGCCTGCAGCGTATCCGCCCCGGCCAGGAGGTCGCGGTCGAAATCGCCAGCGACAAGATCAAGACCGCCGACAACCATGGTGGTGGGAGAGCACAATGAACATCGGCCGCATATTCATTGACCGGCCGGTCTTCGCTATCGCGCTGTCGATCGCGACCATGATCATCGGCGCGGTCGCCGCGAGCCGGTTGCCGGTCTCGCAATATCCCGAGGTCATTCCGCCGACGGTGACGGTGACGGCGACCTATCCCGGCGCCGATGCGAAAACCATCGCCGACACCGTCGCGACCCCCATCGAGCAGGAGGTCAACGGCGTCGACGACATGCTCTATATGCAGTCGCAGTCGACGCAGGACGGCAGCTTCAGCCTCACGATCACGTTCCGCGTCGGCGCCGATCTGGATAAGGCCCAGGTGCTGGTGCAGAACCGCGTCGCACTCGCCGAGCCGCGCCTGCCCGAGGTCGTGCGCCGCGTCGGCGTCACGGTCGCCAAGAACTCGCCCGACTTCCTGCTCGTCGTGCAGCTCATCTCGCCCGACAACAGCCGCGACCAGCTTTATCTTTCGAACTACGCCACGCAGCGCATCGTGCCGGTGCTGAACCGCCTGCCGGGCGTCGGCAGCGTGACGATCTTCGGCGCCCGCGACTACGCCATGCGCATCTGGCTCGACCCCAACAAGGTCGCCGAGATGGGCATGTCCGCCAACGAGGTCGTGGAAGCGCTGCGCGCCCAGAACGTCCAGGTCGCAGGCGGCGTCCTCGCCCAGCCGCCGGTGCCGACGAACCGCGCCTTCCAGCCGTCGATCACGGTCCAGGGCCGCTTCCTCGAGCCGGATCAGTTCGAGAAGATCATCATCAAGCACACCAGCGACGGCCGCGTCGTTCAGGCTGAAGGACATCGGCCGCGCCGAGCTTGGCGCCCGCGATTACGGCACCAACGCCTACATCAACGACACGCCGGTCGTGGCCCTGCTGGTGTTCCAGCGCCCGGGCACGAATGCGCTCGAAGCGTCCGAGACCATCCAGGCCACCGTGGGCAAGCTCGCGAAGGATCTGCCGTCCGGCATCGAATTCCGCATGACCTACAACCCGACGGAGTTCTTCGTCCGCACGTCCATCGAGGCGCTCGAGCACACCATCTTCGAGGCCATCGCCCTCGTCGTGCTCGTCGTCATCGTGTTCCTGCAGAACGGCCGCGCCACCATCATTCCGCTGCTCGCGATCCCCGTGTCGCTGGTCGGCACGTTCGCGGCCATGGCGGCGCTGGGCTACACCATCAACACGCTGACGCTTGTTCGGCCTCGTGCTGGCGGTCGGTATCGTCGTCGACGACGCCATCGTCGTGGTCGAGAACGTCGAGCGCTATCTGCGCGAAGGTCTTTCCGCCAAGGAAGCCGCGCGCAAGACCATGGACGAGGTCGGCGGCGCGTTGATCTCCATCGCGCTGGTGCTGACGTCGGTGTTCGTGCCGACCATGTTCCTCGAAGGCATCTCGGGCGAGTTCTTCCGCCAGTTCGCCGTCGTGATCTCGGTCGCGACGCTGATCTCGGCCTTCAACTCGCTGTCGCTCAGCCCGGCTTTGGCAGGCCTGCTGCTGAAGGGCCATGACGCGCACGCCCACAAGAAGCCGAGCTTCCTCGCCCGTCTGCTGCAGCCGCTCATCAATGGCTTCAACGGCCTGTTCGATGCCATGTCCCGCGGCTACGCCACCGTGACACGCGGGGTCATCCGCATCAGGGGCCTCATGCTCGTGCTCTATGCCGTGCTCATCGGTGCCGCTGCGTATCTCTTCATAGCGGTGCCGCGCGGCTTCGTGCCGGCGGCCGACCAGGGCTACGTCATCGCGCTCGTGCAGCTGCCGTCCGGTTCGTCGCTGCAGCGGTCCGACGAGATCGTCCGCGAGATCGGCGCCCGCGCGCGCCAGATCCCCGGCGTCAACTTCGTGCACATGTTCCCTGGCCGCTCGCTCGCGACCGGCACGCAGAGCTCGAGCGCCGGTGTCGTGTTCGTGCAGTTCGAGGAGTTCGAGAAGCGCCGGGACAAGGCCAAGTCGTCCAACGCCATCCAGGCCGAGCTGAACAAGCGGCTTGCGGATATCTCGGGTGCGCAGATCACCGTCATCGCGCCGCCGACCATTCGCGGCATCGGTGCCTCGGGCGGCTTCTCGCTGCGCGTGCAGGATCTGAACAGTCGCGGACCGGTCGCGCTTGAGAAGGTGACGCAAGAGCTTCTCGCGGCTTTGATGTCGGATCCGCGCATCATGTACGCCTTCACGCCCTTCGGCGCCAACGCGCCGGAGTTCTTCGTCGACGTCGATCGCACCAAGGCGGAGATGCTGGGCGTGCCGGTGCAGCGCGTGCACGAAACGCTCGAAGGCTATCTCGGCAGTGCCTACGTCAACGACTTCAATCTCTCCGGCCGCACCTATCAGGTGATCGCGCAGGCCGAGGGAGCTGAGCCGTCTCGACGTCGAGCAGATCGGCCGCCTGAAGGCCAAGAGCGAGACCGGCGCCATGGTGCCGCTGGCCTCCATCGCCACGTTCCGCACGCAGAGCGCGCCGGATCGCGTGCCCCGCTACAACCTGTTCCCGACCGCGGAAATCATCGGCGCGGCCCTGGATACGGTCAGCTCCGGCGATGCCCTGAACCTCGTCGAGGAGATCGCCGGCCAAGACCTTGCCGGACGGCTACGCCATCGAATGGACGGAGCTGTCCTATCAGCAGCGTCTGGCCGGCGGCGGCATCGTCATCTTCCCGCTTGCGCGTCGTGTTCGTCTTTCTCGTGCTCGCGGCCCAGTACGAGAGCTGGTCGCTGCCGCTGGCGATCATCCTCATCGTGCCGATGTGCTTGCTCGTCGGCCATCGGCGGCGTCATGTGCGATGGGCATGGACAACAACATCTTCACGCAGATCGGCCTTGTCGTGCTCGTCGGCCTGGCGGCCAAGAACGCCATCCTGATCGTCGAGTTCGCCAAGCAGCTCGAGGACCAGGGCAGAGCCATCGTTCGAGGCCACCGTCGAAGCCTGCCGCTTGCGGCTGCGGCCGATTCTGATGACGTCGTTCGCCTTCATCCTCGGCGTCGTGCCGCTGTGATCGCCGAGGGCGCCGGCGCCGAGATGCGTCACGCCTGGGCACCGCGGTGTTCTTCGGCATGCTGGGCGTGACGCTGTTCGGCCTCTTCTTCACGCCGGTGTTCTACGTGGTGATCCGCAATCTCGTGGAGCGTCGCAACGCCAGGAGCCAGGCCCGG
The DNA here is from genome assembly GCA_963831345.1 of uncultured Alphaproteobacteria bacterium. Lineage (GTDB taxonomy): Bacteria > Pseudomonadota > Alphaproteobacteria > Rhizobiales > Hyphomicrobiaceae > Hyphomicrobium_C. The sequence continues at coordinate 65,087 of CAWHPZ010000025.1, read as the reverse complement.
CCCGGCGGCACAGTCGGAGGCTCATCCGCTGCTGCCAGGAAGCGGAGCCGCCGCGCCTTCGATCCTGCCTTGAACGGTATTAGAAATTAAGGGAGCGCCAGTTTCAGCCGGCGCTCCTTTCGCGTTACTGGTGCAGAGCGTAGCGGCTGGCGGCCTTGCCGTTCTGGCTCGCCTGGAAAAGCGTCAGGCGCGCGCCGTCGTACTTGTCCCACAATGACTTGTCTTCGACCGACGGCAGCGTGATGTCCTCGCCGCGATCGAGGCCCGCGAGAGCTGCATCCACGAGATCCTCCGCCGACATGACGGTCGCAGGATCGAGGTTGTCGAGGCTGAAGCCGCCAACGTCCCAGATCTCGGTACGTGTCGCGGCTGGCAGCACGAGCTGGACCTTGACGTTGCGATCACCGACTTCCTGCTGCAGGCCGCGAGTGAAGCTCAAGACATAACCCTTCGTGCCGCTGTAGATGCCGCTGACCGGCAGCGTGTGCAGCGAGAGCACCGACGAAACGTTCACGATGGCGCCGTTGTTGCGCTCGAGGAACTTCGGGAACACAGCCAGTGTGAGGCGCGTCAGCGCCGTGATGTTGAGCGCGATCATCGTGTCCTGCGCTGCCGCGCTTGCTCCAGTGGACGCGCCGAGCGTCGCGGTGCCCGCGTTATTCACGAGCAGCGTGATACTCGGGTTGCCGGCAACGAGGCTTTCGACGCGATTGAGGTCGGCTGTGCTGGTGAGATCGGCCGTGACCGCCTCCACCGCGACGCCGGTTTCACGGCGAAGCCTGTCCGCGAGAGCCTTGAGTTTGTCTGCCCGGCGGGCGACGAGGATGAGGTCATAGCCGCGCTTGGCAAGGCGGTCGGCATAAACCGCGCCGATGCCCGAAGAAGCGCCGGTCACGACAGCGGTGCCCTTGCGTGCTGATCCGTTTGATGAGGTCGTCATGAGAGTCTCCGGTTTGTTTATTCCGACAGCGGTCCGTGAGCGCCTGAGGCGGCTGCCTTGCCTCAGGCCATTGAAATTGTTTGGCTTTTCATCCGTGCGCACCGCGCTCTCTTCAGCCGGCGCCCGGATGTGCCAGGCTTGAATTTACTGGCATATGCCACTATATTGTGGGTGTGACGGCGAGTTCAAGAGGGGCCGAGAAGAAAGTTTCTCCGTAAAAGGCCAGATTGGAATTGAGGGCCGGATTGGAGTTGAAGGAATGCCCAGCAAGGACGCCCTGCGCACATCCATCTGCAATAACGCCGCGCTGCGTCGGGCGGCGCGCCGCCTGGGGCAGCTTTATGACGATGCGCTTGCCGACAGCGGTCTCAAGGCCACGCAAGGCACGCTTCTCGTTCATGTCCAAATTCTGGGCGAGCCGACGTTGAGGGCTCTCGCTGATGAGCTGGTGATGGATCTGTCGGCCTTGAGCCATACGCTGAAGCCGCTCGTCCGTGACGGCCTGATCAAGATCGTGCCGGATGAGAAGGATGCCCGCGCCAAGCGCGTCACGCTGACAGCCGCCGGCCGCAGCAAGTTGGAGCTGACCCTCAAGCTTTGGACCGAAGCTCACGCGCGCTTCGAGAAAGTGCTCGGGCCGGAGCGGGCTTCGAAACTTCGCGACACCCTCGACGTCATTGCTTCGCCGGACTTCGCCAAGGCGTTCGAGGGTTGAACAATCCGATCGCAAAGTTCTATTGGAACGTTGGGGCCTCTGCCTCATTGTCTGTGCGAAAGATGGAGGCCTCGATGATACCGTTTACGTTTCCTCGCGCGGATGGCGCCAGCCCGCTCCTGATGCCCGCTCGCGTGGGCTTGGGCGCAAGATCCTGATGGCGGCGGCGCTTGCCATGACGCTCGGTCTCGCGGCCTGCGGCGACGAGGCTACATTGCCGGAGCAGGCCGGCACGGGCCCAAATCCCAAGCTCCCCGAGCCGAAGCATTCGTGGTTTCCGACCGTAAACATCGCCCCGGCGAAGGGCTGGCCCGCAGGCGAGACGCCGAAGCCTGCCTCGGGGTTCAAGGTCGCGGCCTTCGCGACCGGCCTCGAGCATCCGCGCTGGCTCTATAAGCTGCCCAACGGCGACATCCTGGTTGCGAATCCAATGCGCCGGCCGGCCGCGGCGACAGGAGCGGCTTCACGAGTTGGGTGGCGGGCCTCGTCATGGCGCGTGCCGGTGCAGGGGGCGAGAGCCCGAACAAGATCATGCTGCTGCGCGACGCCGACGGAGATGGGGTCGCAGAAACCAAGACGACATTCCTGCAGAACCTGAATTCGCCTTTCGGCATGGCGCTGATCGGCAGCGATCTCTACGTCGCCAACACCGATGCAGTCGTACGCTTCCCTTACACGGAGGGCGCGACCGAGATCACGGCGCCTGGCGTCAAGGTCGCGGACCTGCCGGCCGGCAAGCTCAACCATCACTGGACCAAGAACATCATCGCCAGCCCCGACGGCAAGAAGCTCTATGCGACCGTCGGCTCCAACAGCAACGTCGCCGAGAACGGCATGGAGGTCGAGGAACGCCGCGCCGCCATCCTCGAGATTGATCGTAGCCACCGGCCAGACGCGCATCTTTGCCTCCGGCATCCGCAATCCCAATGGCATGGCGTGGCAGAAGGATACCGGCGAGCTCTGGACCGTCGTCAACGAGCGCGACGAGCTCGGCAGCGATCTCGTGCCCGACTATCTGACCTCCGTGAAGGACGGCGGTTTCTATGGCTGGCCCTACAGCTACTACGGCCAGCACGTCGACACGCGCGTGACGCCTCCAAACCCGGAGCTGGTCGCCAAGGCGATCGTTCCCGATTACGCCCTCGGTCCGCACACGGCGTCGCTCGGCCTCGCGTTCTATGACGGCGCGTTGCTCGCCGCCGCGCTATGCCGGCGGCGCCTTCATCGGCCAGCACGGCTCGTGGAACCGCAAGCCGCGCAGCGGCTACAAGGTGATCTTCGTGCCGTTCTCGGGCGGAAAGCCGTCCGGACCGCCGGAGGACATCCTCACCGGCTTCGTCAACGACGCCGGTGAAGCCTTGGGCCGCCCCGTGGGCGTGATCGTCGATAAGACTGGCGCTCTGCTTGTCGCCGACGATGTCGGCAATGCCGTCTGGCGCCTGACACCGGCGCCCGCCGGAAGTGCGAAAGTGGACTCGTCGCGGTTCACGCTTGATGAGGAGTGACGGAGCTTCAAAGCGGCTTAGCCGGTCCGAGCTTCGGGCGAGGCTTCCTCGCCGTTGACCGCTACGGAAGCCGCAGCCGAGCGGCGGCGGGCATCCTCGAACGCCTCGATGTTCCCCGCCATCCAGCGCCACAGCGGAGCCAGCTGTTTCAGCAGCTCGCCTCCAAGCGGGGTGAGGGCATACTCCACGCGCGGCGGAACCTGCGGGTAGAGTGTGCGCGTAACGAGGCCATCGCGCTCGAGATGGCGCAGCGTCTGCGTCAGAACCTTCTGGCTCACGCCCTCGACGCGCTCGATCAGCCGCGAGAAGCGCAACGGTGCACCGTTCTCGGCCAGCTCGTGCAGAACCCAGAGCGGCCACTTTCCAGCAATGCGGGCGAATAGCTCGCGCGAAAGCTCGGCCTGAGCCGCCGTAAGCCCATCGCAGGCATCGCACAATGAGGCCGCTACCGTCATATCTTCAGTATCCATGAGGTACGTATAGACCGTCGCGGTGCCTTCTTTCAACTTGAAACCATCATCCATACGTCAGGCTCCAGGCGATTAGAGGAGTGATGGATGCCGTTGGAATCGACGGGCTAGACGCGTGCCTGCTGCAGTTGGCTAAGCTCCTCCCGCAGGCTCATGTCGTCGAGCGACGCGAACGGCAAATAGCTGAAAGTGCCGAACTGCCGCTCGAGCCCCGCCAGCGTCTCGCTCAACGTCTTGCGCCGTTCCCATTCCTCTCCTTCAATTCTTTCGGGATCGGGATAGCTCCAGTCAGCCGTGCACGGGTCGCCCCGGCCAATGGGGCAGCGGCTCACCGTGCTTGAGATCGCAAAGCGTGAAGACGAAGTCGAAGGGAGGGGCGTCGGGCCGGGTGAATTCCTTCCAGTGCTTCGGACGCAGGCCGTCGGTCGGATAGTCCGACAGCCGCAGGATGTCGAGCACCAGAGGATCAAGCTCGCTCGCGGGATCGAGGCCGGCGCTATAGCCCGTGAAACGGCCCCGGCCCTTCCGGTTTGCAACGGCCTCGGCGAAAATGCTGCGAGCCGTGTTGCGATTGGAAAGAAACAGCACGTTGAATGGATGCTCTGCCATGAATCGCCTCCTCGGCTGTGATCAAGTCCGGAGGCTTCGGGAACGTAGACCGCAGGCCGATGTTCCGGCATTTTATCAACGAGAACGGCGTCATGAGCGGGTCGAAAGCTGCCTGTCGGCAGCGCTGCGCCAAGTATGTCAGTTGTGAGACAGCAGACGCTCGCGGAGGCATCAACGCTTTTTGGCGCTCGCGCCAAAATCAGCAAGCTGGTCCCAAATGGTCCCGAAAATGCGTCTCGCGAATATCTCGACGCTCTCACTTTGCGGCCGCCTGCGCCAAGCCTCACCACCGACGCGTAATCCGCCAACGGCAATCATGGCGAGCAGGCGCGCCCGCAGTCGCTCCGCTTGGCCTTTGACGCGCTCGGTGAGTGCCTCTGCGAGAATCTGCTCGAGCTTGGCGTACTTGAGTTGGTCGCGCGCGCGTAGCGCCGGGGTTTCGTGAATGAGATCGCCGATGGCAATGTTTCGCGGATCGGCAGTGGCATCTTTGAGCGAGGTTATGAGCGCTTCCTCGACGACTTTCGTCATGGGTTCGTCGGCAGGACGGTCAGCGATGGCGGTGGCGAGCCTGAACCCGAACTCGTCTTGCCACGCCTGGACGACGTCCTCTTTCGTCGGGAAATAGTCGAAGAAGCTGCGCTTCGACACTTCGGCTGCGGCGGATATGTCGTCGACGGTCGTAGCCTCGAAGCCGCGTTCCAGGAAAAGCGTCAACGCAGCCTCAGAGATGCGCTCGCGTGTCAGCCTGCGCTTCCGCTCCCGCAGGCCTTCTCCGTCTACCGTTTTTCTCTTTCTGGCTTTGCGTAGGCCCATTGAAAACTCAGGGCGTGAAGAAATCAATGCGCCGCGACGGCAGCGCGGCGCGCAGTGCGAAGCAGGCCGGCCACGTTCTGACGTCTGGTAATGCGATAGACCGACGCCGGTGGAAGGTTCCGCACCGTGCGCCCGACGCACGTCGCCTTGAGGCCGAGCCTGTCGAGGATGGGCCGTGGGACGGGGCAAAGGGGCCCGTACGTAAATTGATAGAACGCCCCGCCTTGGCGGATGTGCCGAAACGCGCCCGACAGGATGGATGTGATCTTGCGGGGTGGCATGGAGAGGAGTGGCAGGCCGCTGACGACGGCACCCGCAGGCTCGTCTACGAAGAGATCGAGATGGCCGAGCTTCGCTGCGTCCATCGACAGGATGCGCGCCTCCGGGAAGCGAGACTGCAGCATGGGCAGGAAATCCCGCCCGTACTCGACGAGCGTCAGCTGGCTTTCGCTGACGCCGCGCGCCAGCAGCGCCCGGGTGAACACGCCGGTTCCCGGGCCGAGTTCGAGGATCGGACCGTGCTCCGAGGTGATCTCCCGCGTCATGAGGCGGGCGAGCAACTCGCCGGACGGCGCTACCGCCGCGACACGCAGCGGATTGGCGATCCAGGCGCGAAAGAAATGCATGAAGTCGGAACACTCATTCGTCGTCTTCGTCGTCGCTGTCACGAGATTACTCCGGAGAGAAGAGCGGAAAGCACGAGTGCGTCCGCCCGATCGTAAGTTCACTTATCTTATGCAAATTTGCACCCGGTGCACATATAGCCGCTTCTTGAGGCCGCGGCAACGCAGGGTGTCGACCTTGTCGCATGTACAGCCATTGCTGCCAGCGTCCGATCCTATGGCTGCCCAAGCAGAGAGCCGTCTGGTCCCTTGGTAACGTCAGGTGCCGAAGTTCGAACCAAGCGTAAGTGATGTCTTTGTCTTAACCGAGACGTCCGCGATCCTGCCCTTGAATGCCGGGTACTGGCCTGTTACGCCGTCTATTACTTGATGTGGGGTGGTGGCGGTGAATGCCGAAAATAGCCAAGAAGCGAATACCTGAAGCTGCGGCCGTAGGCGTGGCTGTAATTCTGACTCTCACCGTTTGGCTCGGAACCCGCTACGTGAACCAGGCTGGCTGGGTTCGCCACACCCTCGAGGTTCAGACCAAGATCTCCGCCATTTGGTCGCTGTTGCAGGATGTGGAAATCGGACAGCGAAGTTTCATTTTAACCGGCGACGAAAGATTTCTCGAGCCTTACAGCAACGGCACCCGAGAGCTTCCCGGCGAGATGGACAAACTCACTGCATTAGTCGCCGACAACCCGAAGCAGGTATCCCTGCTCACAGAGGCGAAGCCCCTCATCGATCAGCGCCTCCGTTTCGCCGAGACGACGATTGCGCTCCGCCGCGCGGGAGATTTCGAAGCCGCCCGCGAGATCATAATGCAAGGCCAGGGTCTGACCTTGATGCGCAGCCTTCGTAATGATTTCCAAGGCATGATGCGGAACGAGGCGGACCTTCTGGAAACGAGACTTGCGACGACCCGACGGACTGTCTCCTTGCTCACTGTCGCCATCGTCGCCAGCCTCATAGCCACAATCGGTGCCCTTGCTGTTTGGATCTCTCATTCGCGCAAGGTAGCGGCGGAGCTCGCCCGTACCAACACGGCGCTCACCAATACCATCGCTGAACGGGAAGCTGCTGAGCTGCAAATTCGGCAGATGCAGAAGATGGAGGCGATCGGCCAGCTCACCGGCGGCATCGCGCATGACTTCAACAACATGCTGGCCGTCATCATCAGCGGCGTCGGGCTGGCGCAAAGACGCATAGCGGGCGGCGACGCGGGCGGGGCGGAGCGCTTTCTGGCGACGGCCCTGGAAGGAGCGCAGCGCGGCGCAACGCTGGTCAAGCGGCTGTTGGCCTTTGCCCGGCAGCAGCCATTGGCTCCGCAGCCCGTCGATGCGAACAAACTGCTCTCCGGCATGTCGGAGCTGGTGTCACGCGCGCTCGGCGAATCGATCAGAATGGAAACCATATTGGGCGGCGGTCTTTGGAAGACCATGGCGGATACGGCCCAGCTCGAGAACTCGATACTCAATCTTTGCGTCAACGCCAGCGATGCCATGCCCGAAGGCGGCCGTCTGACGGTCGAGACCGCCAATTGCCATCTCGACGACCGCTACTCTCGGCTTCATCCCGGCGTCCCATCCGGCCAGTATGTGCTGATCGCCGTCTCGGATACGGGCACCGGAATGCCGTCTGAAGTGCTGGCGAAAGCCTTCGATCCGTTTTTCACCACCAAGGCTGCGGGTAAGGGCACGGGCCTCGGCCTGTCGCAGGTGTTCGGCTTCGTCAAGCAGTCCGGCGGCCACGTAAAGATTTATTCGGAGCCGGGGCAGGGCACGACGGTCAAGATCTATCTCCCCCGCTACTATGGCAGTGAGGACGATCGGGTGGCGGCGGAGGCACCTGTCGCCGCAGAGCTCAAGGGAATGGAAAGCATCCTGCTCGTCGAGGACGATGCCAATGTGCTGGCGCTCACGTCGGCCGGCCTGCGCGACCTCGGCTACTCGGTGCTCGAAGCCAGACACGCCAACGATGCCATGGCCCATCTCTCCAACGGCGCGCACGTCGACCTGATGCTGACCGATATCGTCATGCCCGACATCAACGGACGCAAGCTTGCGGAGCAGGCGGAGGCACTCCGTCCCGGTCTGCGGGTCTTGTACATGACCGGCTTCACCAAGAACGCCGTCGTGCACAATGGCGTGCTCGACGCCGGCGTGCATTTCCTCGCCAAGCCGTTCACGCTCGACGAGCTGGCGAGAAAATTGCGTGAGGTCCTCAAGTCCGAAGTCGAGGCGTAACGCGTCGAAACTTCGAGGTTTACCTCAGACCATGCCGCCGTTGGCGCGCAGCGTCTGGCCGTTGATCCACGAGCCTTCTGGACTGGCGAGGAAGGCCACGACATCCGCGATGTCCTTCGGCTGGCCGAGACGCTCGAGCGGCGGCGCCTTCGACAGGCGGTCGACAAGCTCGGGAGATTTGCCGTTGAGGAACAGATCCGTCGCAGTCGGTCCCGGTGCCACTGAGTTGACGGTGATGTTGCGGCCGCGCATCTCGTTCGAAAGCACGCTCGTCATCGCCTCGACCGCAGCCTTCGTAGCGACATAGACGCCGTAGCCCGGCATGCGCATGCCGATGGCGCTGGTCGAGAAATTGATGATGCGGCCGCCGTTGCGCAGGCGCTTCGCAGCTTCGCGCAGCGTGTTGAAGGTGCCCTTGAGGTTGACGCTGATCTGCCGGTCGAACGTGGCGTCGTCTGTGTCGGCGATGTTCGACAGCGCCATGATGCCTGCGTTGTTGACGAGTACGTCCACACCGCCGAAAGCAGCTTCGGCCGTCTCGAACATGAGGCGCACGGCTTCCGGGTTGCTCACGTCGGCCTTGGCGGTGAGTGCGCGTCCGCCCGCAGCCTCGATCTTGCGTGCCAGCGCTTCAGCCGATTTGGCGTCGCCCGAGTAGTTGATGACGACCGTGAACCCGTCCGCGGCCAGCCGCTCTGCTACTGCCGCGCCGATGCCGCGAGAGGCGCCGGTGACGATCGCTACGTTGTTGTCTCCACTGGCCATTGTAGTTCTCCTTCGAGTGGGCGTGCGGGATGTCCGCATCCGGTGGAGAAGAGATGGACCTTTTCAGTCGGCGAATAATCAGGCATTATCCGGCATCATAATTCGGAAAACGCGAACAAAGCCATGGACCGCTTCGACGCAATGCGAGTGTTCACCCGCATCGTGGAGCGGCGCAGCTTCACCGCTGCCGCCGAGGATCTCGGTCTGCCGCGCTCGACCGTGACCGACGCCGTCAAGCAGCTCGAGGCCCGCCTCGGCGTGAAGCTGCTTCAGCGGACCACGCGGCACGTGAGCCCCACGCTCGACGGCGAGGCCTACCACCGGCGCTGCCTCGCCCTCATTGATGATCTCGAGGATGCCGAGGCTGCTTTCAGCGGCGTCAAGCCGAAGGGCGTGCTGCGCGTCGACGTGCAGGGCACGCTCGCGCGTCATTTTCTTTTGCCGCAGCTTCCGGAGTTCCTGGCCGAGTATCCGGGCATCGAGCTTTACATGAGCGAAGGCGACCGCCTCGTTGATCTCGTTCGCGAAGGCATTGACTGCGTGCTGCGTGTCGGTGCCGTGCAGGTGAGCGACATGGTCGCGCGGCGCGTCGCGATGCTGGACGAGGTGACTGTAGCCGCGCCGGCCTACATCGAGCGCTTCGGCATGCCCGAGAGCATCGACGAGCTAGACGGCCATCGCATGATCGGCTTTCATTCGTCCGCGACCGGAAACGTGCTGCCGCTCGAATTCATCGTGGACGGTGTTTTGCGCACCGTGACTTTGCCCGCATCGCTCTCAGTCAACGGCGCCGACAGCTATGCCGCTGCCGCCCGGCTCGGCTTGGGACTTATCCAGGCGCCGCGTTATCGTTTCGAAGATGATCTGCGGCGCGGAACGCTCGTCACGGTGCTTCCGGATTATCCCCCGTCGCCTTCGCCCGTGTCGGTGCTCTATCCGCGCAATCGGCAGCTGTCGCCGCGCGTGCGCGTGTTCATCGACTGGCTTGTCCGTGAGATGGGACGCAAGAGCTCCTGATTAGAAGTATTCCAGAAACGGCGCAGCTTTTTGCGCTGTCTGCGATGCGTTGACGCGCTTTGCCCAAGAATATGGGCTTTGATCATCTTGGCCTTCCTCCAAGCCCCAATGTAAACTTGACAGTCGTCGTCCTGTTTTAGTTATATCCGCTCGATGGCGGACAATTTTGGGGGCGACACAAGGCAATGAGTTTCGCGATTCGCGTATGGGCGGTTGGCCGAATGGTTCGGCAGGTCTCTTTTTGTTTGCAATCGCCTGTTCTGCTTGGGTTGCGATCAGCGATGTCTCGCTCGCGCAAACGCCGCCAGCAGCCGAAACGCCGGCTCAAAGCGCAGCGCCGCCGCAGTCGGCTCCTGCACCCGTAGTCGAAACGCCTTCAGCGGTGCCTGCGCCTCCCGCTCCCGCCGCCGGGACACCTTCCGCCGCGCCCGCTGCTGCTGCTCCGGCGACTGAAGCCCCGGCAGATCCCGCCGTCATGACGCCGATCGAGACCCCAATCGACTCGCCATCCATGGCCGCTCCCGCACCGTCCACGCCCCACTCGATCGACGCCGCCCATCTTCCCCGCGACCTGTCGCCGTGGAGCATGTTCATGGCCGCCGACATCGTGGTCAAAGGCGTCATGATCGGCCTCGCTTTTGCGTCCGTCGTCACGTGGACCGTCTGGCTCGCGAAAAGCGTCGAGCTGATGCTCGCCAAGAGCCGGCTCAAGAAGAGCTTCACCCAGATCTACGCCTCCTCGTCTCTCGCCGAGGCCTATCAGCATGTCGGCAGTCGCCGCGGTGTGGTCCCGGGCCTCATAGAGCTCGCAGCGCTTGAGCTCAGGTTGTCGGCTGACGTCTCCGACAAATCCGGAATCAAGGAGCGGATTTCGACGCCGCCTCGATGGTCTCGCCACAGCCGCAGGACGCGACATGAACCGCGGCACGGGCGTGCTTGCCACCATCGGCTCGACGGCGCCCTTCGTCGGCCTGTTCGGAACCGTGTGGGGCATCATGAACAGCTTCATCGGCATTTCGGAATCGCAGACGACCAATCTCGCCATCGTCGCGCCGGGCATCGCAGAAGCCTTGCTCGCGACCGCGATCGGCCTCGTGGCCGCAATTCCCGCCGTGATCGTCTACAACCAGTTCGCCCGCTCGATCTCCGGTTACAAGGCAGCCATCAACGAAGCCGCCGCCGAGGTCATGCGCCTCGTGTCGCGCGATCTCGATCGCGGTCTCAAGGTTGTTCCGATCAAAGCGGCAGGGTGAGGACGATCGATGGCGGGAGGAATCGAGGATTCTGGCGACGATCTGGCGGAGAGCCACGAAATCAATGTGACGCCGTTCATCGACGTCATGCTCGTGCTGCTCATCATTTTCATGGTCGCCGCGCCGCTGTCGACCGTCGACGTGCCGGTGGATCTCCCGGTTGCGAGCGCCAAGGCGGCCCCGCGTCCGGACAAGCCGCTGTTTCTCACCGTCAAGGCTGATCTCTCGCTCGCCCTCGGCAATGATCCCGTTCCGCGCGGCGCGATCGCGGGCGCCCTCGACGTGGCGACCAAGTCCGATCGCCAGCAGAGAGTGTTCCTGCGTGCCGACAAGACAGTGCCCTATGGCGAGCTGATGCGCGTCATGAACCTGCTGCGCGCCGCTGGCTATCTCAAGGTCGCTCTCGTTGGGCTCGAGGAGGCAGGCGCTCAGCCCGCAGGTCCAGAGGGAGCGGCGAGCGTTCCAGCGCCTGCCGCGAAGCAATGATCGGCTTCATAGATTATCTGGAGTCTCAGGGGTCCGCTTCTGCGGCGCTGGATTGCGGCTGGAATCGTGATCATGGCCGTCCACATCGGTGGCGGAGCCATGGCCCTCATGACTTGGCCCGACGAGGAGCCCGATACCGAGCCTCAGGGCGCGATGATGATCGAGCTTGCTCCCATGGCCGTCGCTCCGAAGGAGGAGCGCCAGGATCTCGCTATCGGTCCGCGCGCAGAGGACGCGACGCCGACGCCTCCGCCGGTCGAAGAGGTCAAGGAAAAGCAGCCCGACGAAATTCCGCCCGTCGAGGAATCTCCCGCACCCACGCCCGAGGTTGCGTTCCAGAAGCAGGTGCCGGTCAAGGAGGAAGAGGAGAAGAAGCCTCAAGAGTCTCCGGCCGAGACGATGGAAGCGTCGCAGGCAGCCGCGCCACCACCCATCGAAGCCGCGGCCGAGGCGCCGAAACCGGCTGCACCCTTGCAGGGCAATTCACGTAAGCCGAACGCCGCGCAAGTCTCGTGGCAGAAGTCGCTGCATTTGCACCTGAGCCGCCACAAGCGCTATCCGGGCGAGGCGCGCAGCAGGCGCGTGGAAGGCGTGGTCACCGTGGGCTTCAAGATGGATCGCGCCGGAAAGGTCCTGTCGAGCTACATCATCAAGGGCTCGGGATCGACGCTGCTGGATGGGGAGGCTCTGGAAGTTTTGCAAAGAGCGAGTCCGCTTCCGTCTCCGCCGGACGACTATCCGACCGAAGCGCTATCGATGTCGCTGCCGATAAAGTTCAACATTCGCTGAGGTCCACGCGCGCTCTTTAGAGACATTCTCGTCTCGCGCGCGATGATTGTGGAATAATGGCAACACGGAAATTCAACATTGACGACGCGATACGATCGAACCTCCCTAATAACTTGACACCAATTATCATGTATTACAGTTTGTGACGATCGTCGCTAGCACCGGTAGCAAGGCAACCTCGTCTACCCAGCTCCGTCTAGCCCATGACGTGTATTGTGTTCTTGGGGGTTGGAATGAAACTGGGTGATGGTATCCGCGGCAAGTCTGCCGCGGCGAAGACGTCTGATTGCGCGCCGCTGACCACGGTCTCGCTTGGCTTGGCGTCGATGGTTGTGGCGACGACGGGCGCAGCCGCGCAGCAGGCCGCGGAGCCGGCTCCTCTGCCGGCGCTTGAAGTGACCGCCAAGCAGGCCAAGGCGAAAAAGAAATCAGCCGCGAAGAAGGCGCCCGTTCAGCAGGCTGCTCCTGCCGCCGCTGAGCCGACGTCTCAGCAAGCAGCCGAACCGGCCTCTGGCGACGGCACGACGCTCACGCCATCGACGCGGCAACTCGCTGAAGTCCGGCACCGGCATCGGCCGTCTGCCGGGCACGCTCCAGGACACGCCTCAGACCGTCAACGTCGTTCACGCAGCAGCGAGCTGAAGCGAGCAGAACATCAACATCCGTCGAGCAGGCGCTGCGCGACGTGCCGGGCGTCACTGTCGCCATCGGCGAAGGCGGCGGCGGCTTCAACGGCGACCAGTTCCGCATCCGCGGCTTCGAGGCCAAGGGCGACCTCTACGTCGACGGCCTGCGCGATTTCGGCGTCTATGTGCGCGACAGCTTCGCCACCGAGGAAGTCGCAGGTCCTCAAGGGCCCGTCGTCGGAGAGCTTCGGCGCCGGCACCACGGGCGGCGTCATCAACCTGCGCCAGAAGATCGGCGCATCTGGGCGACTCGTACAGCTTCGACTTCAGCATCGGCACCGACAACCTATTATCGCGCCGTCATCGACGTCGAACAAGCAGGTCAACGGCACGACCGCCATGCGCGCGCGTCGGCTTTATCACGATCAGGACTATGCCGGATCGCGACCACGTCTAATCCGAGCGCTGGGGCTTCCTCGGCTCGATCGGCTTCGGCCTCGGCACCGACACGACCTGGATCGTCAACTACCTGCATCAGTCTGGCGATCGCACTGCCGGACTACGGCGTGCCGAACGTCATCGGCAGCACGACAGCAGTACGGCGGTCCCGTCACGGAGTTCGGCGTTCGCCGCGGTCGACCTTCTACGGCAAGGCATCGACGATCATGACGAGACCGACGTCGACATCATCACGTCGCGCTTGCAGCAGCACGTGAACAGCCAGCTCACGCTCTACAACGACACGCGCTTGGCGTTCTACACGCGCGACTTCGCGACCACCGTTCCGGGCTGTCCAACCCGGCTCCGGGACGCTCGATGCTTGCGCCGACGAGTTCCTTGCCGGCGGCAATCCGACATTTCCTTCGGCGGCGGCAATCCCGACCTTCGAGCAGGAGTCGTGGGGCTTCCAGAACGTTGCAAGCGGCGTTGCCACGTTCAATATCGGCGGGTTCAAGCATGAGGCTGTCGCGGGCATCGACATCTTCTATCAGGAGGATGATCGGCCCGGATACATCAGCAGATCAGGCAAGCCGACGACCGTTACGGGTACGCGGCGTTCCGCAATCCCGGCACTGACTTACTATCGAGTACTATCCACATCGGTGCGCAACCCGGCCGCCGATCGCTTGCAGCGACGGCACGGAAATCGGACTGTTCGCCAGCGACCGCGTGTGGCTGACGCCGGAGTTGTCGGTGCTCGGCGGCGTTCGCTGGACGGACTTCGAGTACAACTTCATGCGCAGCCGGCCACAACGCCGTGCCCGGCATCGTTCGATGGCACCTCGCAGGGCGACTACTGGAGCCCGAAGGTCAGCGTCGATCTGGGAGCCGACGCAAGTCCGCAGACCTACTACGTGTCGTGGGCGCGAGTCGCTTCGCCGGTCGGCCAGTTCGTCACCAACTCACTGAACCCGTCTGTCGGCGACCGTTCCGCGCAACTGAGGTGGAAGAGAACGAGAGCTGGGAGGCGGGCGCCAAGTGGAGCATCCTCAATGGTCGGCTCGGCTTCACCGCTGCGGTCTTCCAGGTCGAGAAAAACGGTGCGGTCGTTGCCAGACCCCGACGATCCAGGAACCGTCATTGCGACGGGCGAGTCCCAGCGCGTTCGCGGTGTCGAGTTCGGCATCACCGGCAGCTGACCAAGGCCTGGATCGTGAATGCCGGCTACACGTATCTCGACAGCGAGATCACGAGCTACGACTGACCGGCAGCCAACGTTGGAAACGAGATCGGCGGCGTTCCCGAGAACTCGGTCACTCGTGTGGACAACCTACAATCTGTCCGAGAGCCTCATATCCGGCCCGGGTAAGTGGACCATCGGTGGCGGCATCGTCTACCAGCAGCGACATGTTCTCCGTGAACAACAGCGCCAACCAGTACATCATCCCGTACATCTTCAGCCTCGACGCCTTGTGTCCTACGAGCTGGACGGCTGGCGCCTTGCCGCCAACGGCTACAACCTGACCGACGAGCTGAACTACGACGCTGTCGTTCAACAACCGCGCCATCGCCGTCGCCGGGACGCACGGCGCTGTTCACGGTCGGCAAGAAGTTCTGAGTCGCCGTCAGGATCTCGAGTGCTGAAAATTGGCAGGAGGGCGCTCCGCGCCCTCCTGCTTGTCTTTTGAAAGCTCATAGGTGCATGCTCGTTCAAATCCCCGATGTGCTGACGCCGGAAGAAGTCGCGCCATCCGCAAGATCCTCGAAGAGGCCGCCTGGGTCGACGGCAAGGAGACGGCCGGCGAGCAGGCCGCGATGGCCAAGCACAACCTGCAGATCCCCGAAGGCTCGCCGCGCCGCAATGCAGGCCGGCGAGATCATCCTGCGCGCGCTCGGCCGCAACCCGATCTTCTACTCGGCGGCGCTGCCGCTGCGCGTGCTGCCGCCGATGTTCAATCGCTACGACACCGGCATGAAGTTCGACGCCCACGTCGACGGCGCGATCCGCGCCATCCCCGGCGCCGGCATGCGCATGCGCGCCGACGTGTCCTCGACGCTGTTCCTCACGCCGCCCGGAAGACTACGACGGCGGCGAGCTCGTCATCGTCGGACACTTACGGCGATCACGCGGGTCAAGCTTCCCGCCGGGCACATGGTGGTTTACCCGTCCACGAGCCTGCATTAGCGTCACGCGAGATCACGCGCGGCAGCCGCTGGTCCTCGTTCTTCTGGACCCAGTCCATGGTCAAGGATGACGGCCAGCGGGCGCATGCTTTTCGATCTCGACATAGCCATCAGTGAGGTCCGCGAGGCTGCTGCCCGACGACAGCCCGGCGGTCGTCGGGCTGACCAGCCACTATCACAATCTGCTGCGTCGCTGGGCGGAGCTGTGATGCGGCAGGACCTCATAGACGAGGACATCGAGCTGTCGATTCCCGATGAGCGCAATAGCTATCGCCCGTTCTATGTCCGCGAGACGGAAGAGTTACACCTATCGCCTGACGCGCGATCCGCAACGAGCCGCATCGCGTTCGTGCGCGCGAGGCGGTCAACGGCTCGGTCGAGGCGCAGCTCGCTTGGGGCCATATGCTGCTCGACGGCCACGGCGTCGCGAACGATCGCCGAGGCCGCGTTGCGCTGGTTCAGCATCGCGGCGCGCACCGGCACCGCCGACGCAATCAACATGGTCGGCCGCTGCTATGAGCGCGGCTGGGGCGTCAAAATGGATCCGGAGGCGGCCGTGCGCTGGTTCCGGCCCGCCGCCGACCAAGGCACGCCTGGGCGCAATACAATCTCGGCAAGTTGCTGGCGCGTGGACACGGCGGCAATCGACGAGTGCAGCGCGGCTTTGACGCTGCTCGTTCGCGCGGCCCGCCGCGGCGTGCCGAAGGCCATGAACATGCTCGGCCGCGTTCGCGAGGAAGGCGTTGCGGGGCCGCCGAAGCCGCGCTCTGCGGCACGATGGTACAGGATGGCGGCGCAGCGCGGCTGCTTCCGCGGCCAGTTTCATCACGCGCGCTTCCTCGCCGAGGCCGGGCAGATCGAGGAAGCCGAGCAGTTCTTCCGCGCGTCGCTCTCGCACGCTCCTGCGGATTTCCGCAGCGACGCCCTTGCAAGATTGCGTACTCATCCCGTAAACAAAATCCGTCAGATCGGACTTGAAACGTCCTTGCATCCGGGAACTCCACCTGCGTGAACATCAACGTGCCAGAGTCGGCGGCCAAGCGTGCCGAGCGCTCGAACCGTCGCGCGCTATGGATGAAGCAGGTGCGCCAGTGGCACTGGATCAGTGGAGCGCTGACACTCACCGCGACGCTCTTGTTCGCGCTCACCGGCTTCACGCTCAATCATGCAGCCGACATCGAAGCAAAGCCTGCGGTGGTGGTGAAGCAGTCGACTCTGCCGTCGGAGCTTCTCTCTGAGCTGTCGGCGTCGCCGAAAACAGGCCGCTCGCCGGTGCCCGCCTCGGTTTCTGCGTGGGCCTCGAAAGAGCTTGGCATCACCATCGCGGCGAAGGACGCGGAATGGTCCGAAGACGAGATCTACGTCTCGCTTCCGCGTCCCGGCGGCGATGCCTGGCTCAGCGTTGATCGCGAAACAGGCGAAGCGCGCTACGAGCTGACGAGCCGCGGCTGGATCGCCTACCTCAACGATCTGCACAAAGGGCGCAACACCGGGCAGGCATGGTCGCTTTTCATCGACGTGTTCGCGCTTGCATGCGCCGTGTTCTGCGTCACCGGACTGCTGCTGTTGCAGCTCTACGCCAAGGGGCGCCCGTCAACGTGGCCTGTCGTCGGCCTCGGTTTCGCGCTCCCACTTCTCCTTGCAATCTTTCTTATCCACTAGGTGAGGAACGCAATGCGTCTACTGATTACCGCTGGTGCAACGAGTCTTCTGGCCGTTCCGGCTCTGGCAACCGAGCTCGAGCTCAAGATCGAGGTGCCAAAGATCGACGTCGCTGAATATCACCGCCCCTACGTGGCCGTCTGGCTCGAGCGGCCCGACAACACCGTCGCCGGCAATCTGGCGGTCTGGTACGACGTCGCCAACAAGAAGAACGAGGGCGACAAGTGGCTGAAGGACCTGCGCCAGTGGTGGCGCAAGGCGGGCCGTGACCTCAAGGTGCCGGCCGACGGCCTGACGGGCGCGACGCGTCCCGTCGGAACGCACACGGTAAAATTCGACGCCAGCCATCCAACCCTTAAGGACCTGGCGGCCGGCGAGTACCAGCTCGTCGTCGAGGCGGCGCGTGAAGAGGGTGGACGCGAGGTCGTCCGCATTCCCGTGACTTTAGGCAAAGCCGCAACGCTCGAAGCCAAAGGCCAGAGCGAGCTCGGCGCCCTTTCCGTCAGCATCAAGCCCTGATCAAAACGAGGCAATCGCCATGAAGGCTCTCTTTCGCACCACTGTCGCTTTCGCACTGTTGTTGCCGGCGTCCGCCGAGGCCCACAAGGCGTGGTTGCTGCCGTCCTCGACGGTGCTGTCGGGGAAGGATCTTGCAGTCACTGTCGACGCAGCCAGCTCGACCGATCTCTTTGTCTTCGACCATAATCCGCTGAGGCTTGATGGTCTTGTCGTGACGGCCCCCGATGGCAGCGCGGTCGCGGTGGAGAATTCCGGCACAGGAAAATACCGCAGCACGTTCGATGTCCCGCTGAAGAACCCCGGCACCTATCGCATCACGATCGGGAACGACAATCTCTTCGCCAGCTACAAGATCAAAGGTGAGACCAAGCGCTGGCGCGGCACGGCCGAAAAGCTCGAGGAGATTCCCGCTGATGCGGAGGAGCTGAACGTCACGCAATCGCAGCGGCGCATCGAGACCTTCGTGACTGCGGGCAAGCCCGATACGGCGGCCCTGAAGTCCACTGGCAAGGGCCTGGAGCTGGAGGCTGTCACGCATCCTAACGATCTGGTTTCAGGCAGCGAGGCCTCGTTCAAGCTTCTGCTCGACGGCAAGCCGGCGGCAAACGTGAAGGTCGAGATCATCCGCGGCGGAAACCGCTATCGCAACGCGGTCGGCGAGATAAATGCGACGACGGATGAAAGCGGCACGTTCAAGGTGACGTGGCCCGAGGCAGGCATGTACTGGCTCGAGGCGAGCGTGGAGGATGACAAGCCGGCGATGAAGGAAGCCAAGAAGCGCCGCGCGGGCTATGCCGCGACGCTCGAAGTGCTGCCGGAATAAGCCACGGCCTTGATGCGCCAAGTCCTCGTTCCGCTGGAGATCAAGCGCCCGCGACCCACGTGGCCGCCCCTCAGCTCGATCGCCTCTATGAGCGGTGAGACGATGGGCACCACGTGGAGCGTCAAGCTCGCCGTGCCCGAGGGCTGGTCGAGCAGTGATGTCCGGCGCGGCATCGTGGCCGAGCTTGATCGTGTCATCGATCAGATGAGCACGTGGGAGGCGGACTCGAGCATCAGCCGCTTCAACAGAGCCGCGCCCGGAACGTGGCAAAGCCTCGAGGCCGAGTTCTACACGGTCGTCGAGGCGGCACTCGCTTGTGCGGCGCTTTCCGGCGGCGCCTACGATCCGACCGTTGGCGCCGCTGTCGACCTGTGGGGCTTCGGACCAGCCCCACGGCACAAGGCGATCCCGGAGCCCGCCGCTATCGCGAAGGCCCGCGAACATATCGGATGGTCTCGGCTCACGCTCGATGCCGGCCGGCGGCGTCTTCTACAACCCGGCAATGTTCGCCTCGATCTCTCGTCGATCGCCAAGGGCTTTGGCGTCGACCAGGTTGCGCGCTATCTGCGCCAGGCCGGATTTGCCAATTTTCTCGTGGAGGTCGGCGGCGAGCTTTGCGGAGAGGGTGTGAAGCCAGACGGCATGCCCTGGTTCGTGGAGCTCGAGCATCCGCCGCAGGCCGATGGAAATTCTGCAGGAGGGGCGGAAGCGTTGATTGCCCTGCACGGACTGTCGGTCGCGACGTCCGGAGACTACCGCCGCACCTTCGTCTGGGACGGCCGCATTTATTCTCACACGATCGATCCAAGAACCGCTGCTCCGCTCGATCATGCGCTCGCGTCAGTTACTGTCGTGGCCGAGAGCTGCATGACGGCGGATGCGCTCGCCACGGCTCTGATGGTGCTGGGACCCGGCCCGGCGCGGGCGCTCGCGGAAAGCGAGAGCATTGCCGCCCGATTTGTCGTGCGTGAAGCCTCCGGCTTCAGCGTCGCCATGAGCACGGCGATGTCGGCAATGCTTGCTTAGCGGTGTGCCCGAAGGGCCCGCTAGATCGCGATCTTCGAATTGGAATTGCGTCGGATCGAATGCGCTAGGTGCACGGCGAGCCGCACGCCCAACGCGGTCGCGAGCAGCGTCGGATTGGCGTGGCCGCCCGTTGGGAACACGCTGCTCGAAGCGACATAGAGATTGTCGATGTCGTGGACTTGGCAATCCTTGTCCACGACACTTGTCTTGGGATCGAGGCCCATCCGAGTTGTTCCGAGCTGGTGATAGCCGTCGCGGGCTTGGCGCAGCACGTTTTGAGCTCGCTCCCCGGGCTGATCGAGATAATCGATCCGCCCGTGTCCGGCGCTCCGAAGCCCCTGGTCCAGCACGGCATGCGCGCGCACGATTGAATCAACATCGTTATCGCCGAACAGCAAATTGATCTTCAGTTGCGGCAGGCCGTCACGGTCGAGCCTATTGGAGAGCGACACGCAGCTTTCTCGATTGGGTTCCGACTCGGCATGATAGTGCAGCGTATAGAGGCCGAGGCCGGTCTCTTGGGCGAGGGAGCCGAGCCCCGGCCGGCGCATAACCCGGTTCCAGAGCAGGCGTCCGATGCCGGTGGCCGTTTGTACTGGCGAAGTCAGGATGTTGCGCGCATGCGCGCCGAAACGTTGAGGCGCTGGGCCGAGGAAAGAGCGGCGAAACCCCCCCGCCAGAAGGTCGCCGAGCTTCGGCACTGCGAAGGCGAGCAGCGCCGCAGACAGCACGCCGTTCTCGTGAGAAGGATCGTAGAATACGGGCATATTCGGCCAGAACGCTACGTTGAGCAGGCGTTCTGACGTTTGCTTTGTCGCACTGATCGTGAGGCGGCGTGCCGCACCGCCGGATGGCTCCGGCGGCAGGAGGGGCGCTGATTGAGAATCGCGGAGGGTAACGGACGCGATTGAGCCCGCCAGATGCCCCATGTAGTAGCGGCCGAGCGCGCCGTCGGGACCGCCGAATTGATGGGGCCACTGGCGCTGAGCGGCGAGCAAAAGCTGCGTCGTTTTCAATCCGCCCGCAGCAAGAACAACCCGCGGCGGCTTCAGGACGACTGTGCGACCTCCCGACACGACGGTGAGTGATTGGACGCGATTTCCGTCATTGCCCAGATTTAGCGCGGTGACCCGGCTGTTCAGGGCAAGCGTGATCGATGGTGATTTCGCGAAGTGGTCCCAATAGGAAATTGCGAGTTTCGGCTGGTGCGACACAAAAAATAATGTTTCTGCCAAGGAGCGGTCGGCGGTTTGCTCGCCGCCGAAGCGCAGGACGCTCTCCTGGCAATTGAGGATGCGGGCCGCGGACTCGTAATAGGGTGCGACGGCCTCGTGCGTAAGCGGCCAACCGGAATGCGCGACATGGGCGCGGTCATGGAAATCGATGTCGTCGAAGGCAACGCAGCGTCCAGCCCATGCCCACGACGTTCCGCCAAAGGCGCTGCGCGTAGTCACATGCACAGGCGCGTGGCTCTTTCGGTTTGAGAGCTCGTCTACACTGGGCCAACGGAAACGCTTTTCCTTTTCGCCGCCCGCCTCGAGGGCGAGCACCGAAAGTCCGAGTCGTTCGCATTCAAGGGCGACAGCGATGCCGACGGGTCCCGTACCCACGAGGCATACGTCGCAGGCGAGATCGTCCGCGGGAAGGCTGTTCAGGATCACGTGTGTGCTCCGAAGGTGAAATTTCGATCAGAGCAAGGCGGAGGCATTCCCCATATTGAACGTCCTCGAAGCATTCCGGTAGCTCCTCGCGGCAAAAACCTTAACGCTCACAGAGCAATCTGGATCAAAATTGGACACAGCGGCTGCTCGCACGTGCGAGTTTCCGGAGAATGTGCGGAACCTCGGCTTGCGCCGCCCATTTTCTGGGTGGGGCGCGTGGCAAGGGGGAGGCAAAAGGAGAATGCCGCTGTGAAAAAAATACATAGTCGCGGTCTCGTATTGAGTGCACTGGTCGTCGTGATGACGCCGATTCTCGACGTTCGTCAAAGCCTCGCACAATCCTCGGGTGGCAGCAGCAGCTCAGGTGCAAGCTCGGGCTCCTCGGGCAGTACGTCCGGTACGAGCACATCCCCGGGAGTCGCAGGCGTTCCAAGCGCCGGCGGAACCGCTCCAGTCGGCCGCGCGACCGCACCCTCGGCGGTGCCAACTACTCCTGGTCAGCCCGGCGTCGGCGTAACGCAGCCGAACCCATCCGGTACTTCGGCAGGATCAGAACTCTACGGGAACTATGGCGGCACCCGGCACTTTGCCGTCTACGGGCACAGGAATTTCGACGGGAACGGGATCCTCGACAGGGACGGATCCACGTCTCCGTCAGACTCCGCTACCAATAATTCTACTCAACCCACGATCACCCAGCCGCAGTCGTTGAACGCGAACCCATCCGGCACGGCTCCGAGCGCAGGCACGGTCACAGGCACTGGCGTGGCGGCGCCCGCGCAACCTCAGATCCAGCAATTACCGCCATCGAGCGGAGGCACGTCACGCACCGGAGACAACCGCGGTGGCGCGGCCGGAAAGAATATTGAGGAATGCATGGGAACCTGGGATGCTGGTACCCACATGACCAAGAAGGAATGGCGCGCGACCTGTGAGCGTTCGCTAAGTCAAAACCCGACTATTCTAATACCCGAGCTGCCGCCGGATACCGCAGTCCGATAGGTCGGTTTGGATGGTGGCAGGGATGATCGTTCGAGACCTTTATCATGAGGACGCGATGCAAAACCAAAACCAGACCCAAGGTCGTCAGCAGGGCGACAACGACGACACGAAAGGTCTTCAGCAGGAGGGCGAAGCTCGCGGTGATGCGGACGACGGCAGTTCGAAGCAGGACCGCAATGAGCGTGTCCGCCGACGCCAAGAGGAAGAGCAGCGCCGGCAGCGGCGAGATGGCGGATCGCCCGTCTAGGTCGACGGGAGATAGCAGTTACCTTTGAGGAGAAGCTCTACGGGAGGTTCCGGCGGACATTGACAGTGGATACGCAAACTCTCACAGGGCTCGTGGCCGCGCTGTGCACGACGCTTTCCTATGTTCCGCAAGTGCGTAAGACATGGACTACGGGAGAAACATCCGATCTTTCTCTCCGCATGCTGCTGCTGTTGATCGCCGGGCTGACGCTGTGGTGCATCTACGGCCTGCTGCGCAGCGATATGGTCATTGTCATCGCTAACGCCCTGAGCTGTGCGCTCGTCGCCAGTGTTCTCTACTGCAAGCTGCGCCAGCCGAGGGCGGGTCAGCGGACCTGATCTTCTTTTTCCTCGTCGTCCTCGCGCCGCAGGCGCTCTTCCGGCGGCTCGTCGATTGGCATGTCGTGGCTGTCGCCCGGCGGCCCTATCGGATTGTTCTGCTCATCCTTCACCGGCTCGCCTGGCATAGTGGGCTTGCGTGGTCTTCTGGGACTTATCGGCATCTCCAACTGTTTTGACCGAACGGCGTTTTTCCGCGGCGTCAGCTTTTCAGCCGCGAATGCAGCAGCACCAGCGTCGCCGCCTCCTCCGGCTTGAGATCAGCCATCTCGTCCCGGAGCTGCTTTTTTATTTTCTGCTCGAGGGTGTCCACCAACGTGCCCTCGAGATAGCAGTTGAGCACTTCGGGGTGGATGTAGCATTTGCGGCAAATTGCGGCCGTGTTTCCAAGGCGAGAAGCCACGGTCTCGATTGCGCGCCTGACATTTGCTTTCGTGGCCGCTTTAGCATCGACGAGCGCGAATTCCCTCAGCGCCATCGCGGCGAGCACCGTGCCGGCCCAGGTTCGAAAATCCTTCGCCGTGAAGTCCGTGCCTGCTATCTCGCGCAAGTAGTCGTTGACGTCGGCTGATGTCACCTGCCGGACATTCCCCTCGTCGTCCTCGTATTGAAACAGGTTTTGGCCGGGCAACTCCTGACACGCGCGAATGATACGGGCAACGCGCCGGTCGGAGACCTTGAGCTTCCACTCTTTGCCCGTCTTGCCGCGAAATTTGAATCGGATCTCGCTACCGGCGAGCGACACATGCCGATCCTCCAGCGTCGTGAGGCCATAGCTCTTGTTGCTTCGCGCATACTCGCGGTTGCCGACGCGGATGAGGGTTGTCTCGAGAAGATGGACGACGGTGGCGAGCACCTTCTGCCGGCCCAAGCCGCGCTCGGCCATATGCGTGCTGACAGTTTTTCGTAATGCCGGAAGCCCGCGCGCGAAAGATAGAAGACGATCGAACTTTACTTCGTCCCGGGCACGCTGCCATTCGGGATGGTATTTATACTGTTTGCGATTGCGGCTGTCGCGGCCGGTAGCCTGGATATGGCCGTCCGCCGTGGCGCAAATCCAGACGCTTGTCCAGGCGGGCGGAATGGCGAGTTGATGGATGCGGGCCAGCGTGCGCGCATCCCTCAGCGGCTTCCCAGTCGGCGTGAGATAGCGAAACCATCTGCCTTTCGGGCGCCGCGATAAACCTTGTTCTTCATCGCTGACAAACCGCAAGCCTGCCGAAGTGGCGACCTCTGCCGAAGCTATCTCTGTTTGCGTAAGCTCTTGCGCCTCGCGGAGCATTCCATCACCTGCACTTCGCCTGCACGACTACCGCGTCGGATCACAGTCAAGTTGGGAGCCGTCAGTCCGTCAGGCGAAGCAGCTGAAGCTTCATCAGCAAAGGAAGCATCATAGGCACGGGGAGGTGCTCCCGTAGATAGGTCGCGACCGCCTCGAGCTGGGTGTCAGTGGTGCTCATGTCTGGCTCTTCCCGATTATTACGAAGTCTGGTCCAACGCCCTGCCCCGCCATGACAGTGGCCGAGCCTCTTCAATGCAGGGGAAAAACGCCGTTGCATGCCGGCCCGTTCCCGCTGAAGGCAAGCTGTATTCGTTAACCGCGTCTGCCGTTCATGAGAGTCGATGGGAGGGGCACGGAACCTTTCACCTCGAGGCGGGTTGGGCGTTCGGGGTTGGTCGGTGTGTCGGGGCGTCATTAAATGGATCAAAGTAATCGGTTCGAAGCTTCGCCGCGGCAGGACGACAGCTATCGCCTGCTCGTTGAAGCCGTCATCGATTACGCCATCTACATGCTTGATGCGAAAGGCTTCATCACCAGCTGGAACCCCGGGGCCCGGCGCCTCAAGGGCTATTCGACGGCCGAGATTTTGGGTCAGCACTTCTCGCAGTTCTACTCCGACGCGGATCGCGCCGCAGGTTTGCCGGGCCGTGCCCTCGAGACGGCCGCGACTGCGGGAAAATTCGAGAACGAGGGCTGGCGCATCCGAAAGGATGGCACGCGCTTTTGGGCCCATGTCGTCATCGACCCGATCCGCGATCCGTCAGGCACTTTGATCGGCTATGCCAAAGTCACGCGCGACCTTTCCGAGCGCAAACTCGCCGAGGAGCAGCTCGTCCGGGCGCGCGAGGAGCTCTTCCAGTCGC
This sequence comes from uncultured Alphaproteobacteria bacterium, assembly GCA_963831345.1. Taxonomy (GTDB): domain Bacteria; phylum Pseudomonadota; class Alphaproteobacteria; order Rhizobiales; family Hyphomicrobiaceae; genus Hyphomicrobium_C. The sequence goes on along the minus strand of CAWHPZ010000025.1, from coordinate 40,197 downwards.
AAAAACTCGAATCCATCGGACGCCTCACGGGCGGCATCGCCCACGACTTCAACAATCTCCTCATGGCGGTCCTCGGCAGTCTCGAGCTGCTCCGCAAGCGAGTACCAAACAATCCGTCCGTACTGCCGCTTCTGGAAAACGCGATGTCCGCGGCCCAGAGAGGGGCGGCGCTCACGCAGCGCATGCTCGCCTTCGCCCGTCGCCAGGAGCTGAACCCCGAGCCCGTTGACGTCAACTTGCTGGTTAGAGGCATGGTGGATCTGCTGCAGCGTTCGCTGGGTCCCACAATTCTGATCGAGACCCGTTTTCCGCCGCAGCTGCCGCCGGCGCTGGCGGATCCGCACCAGTTGGAGCTCGCAATCCTCAACCTGGCCGTCAACGCCCGTGACGCCATGCCGACCGGAGGTTCGCTCGCCCTTTCCGCGCGCGAGATGGTCGTCGCCGACAGCGAAACTGGCGGCCCAGGCCACTACATCTGTATCTCTGTCCGCGACAACGGCGAAGGCATGGACGAAGCGACGCTCGGACGTGCGATGGAGCCATTCTTTACGACCAAGGGCGTCGGCAAGGGCACCGGCCTGGGCCTTTCAATGGTGCACGGCATGGCAAATCAATCCGGCGGCCGTCTCGTACTAAACAGCGCCATAGGCAAAGGCACCACCGCCGAAATCTGGCTCCCTGTCGCCGCGTCCATACCGCTCCGCGTTCACGATCGCCCATCACTGAAAGAGGACTCCATATTGCAGGCCCGATCCCTCGTAGTGCTCGCCGTCGACGATGACACTCTCGTTCTCATGAACACTGCTGAAATGCTGGCCGAGCTGGGGCACAAGGTGCTGCAGGCGCATTCGGGGAAAGAGGCGCTCGAAATCATCACCCGGGAGGGGCATGTCGACCTCGTCATCACCGATCAGGCCATGCCGCACATGTCCGGGGCTCAGCTTGCCAAGGAGCTTCGCGCCCGTTGGCCGGAACTCGCGATCGTCGTCGCCACCGGCTACGCCGAGCTTCCGCCCGAGGCTGACAGCAGCCTGATGAAACTTTCCAAGCCCTTCGGGCTGGACGAGCTGCAGGCTGCTGTCGACAAGGCGGCGAGTTAGCACCCTGGCGGCCTGTCCAAGCGGTTCAACAGAATGGCGGCAAACGGAGCTTTGACAACAGGTTAGCTCCACGCCGTGGAACTCGAAGACAGCCTCCGCGTTCCTATGAACGCCATTGATGCGGACTTTTGGATCTTGTTCGCGACCGCTCCATGCCGGTCGAGGGGAGTGTATGGAACAGTTGGTAAGACGCAAAGATGGGTCTCCGGACGCGGGATCCGGCAAAAAGCGCACAAGGCTTCTCGACCGCGTTGCCAAGTAGCCGCATCGCCATCGAAGGCGTCGCGCCTGAGATCGGCGGCGGCCGTTTCGCGGTTAAGCGGGTCGAAGGCGAAGAACTTGCCGTGGAAGCGGACATCTTCTGTGACGGTCACGACGTGATCGCAGCCGCGGTTCTCGTTCGCGCGCCCGATGGAGAGGCGTCCGAAACGCCGATGCGCCGCCTCGGCAATGACCGCTGGCGCGCAGAACTGAGGCTCGCTCAAGTCGGGCGTCATACCTATACGATCGTCGCTTGGCGCGACCTCTTCTCGACGTGGCGCGATGAGGTCGCGAAAAAGCGCGACGCTGGCCAGCCTGTTTCACTTGAAGTCGAAGAAGGACGAACACTACTTGATGCGGCGGCAGAAGCGGCAAGCGAGCAGCACGCAGCGGCGTTGAGGCGGTTCCTCGAACACTTCGAGGGTTTCGAGCACGAATCCGATCGGCTTGAACTTCTGCTCAGCGCGGAAGTCGCTGAGGCCATGGCCCCCGCAGCTCCGCGCAACTCGCTCACGCAGTACGACAACGAGCTTCAGGTCTGGGTTGATCGGCGCGCCGCCGCTTTCAGCGCCTGGTACGAGCTTTTTCCGCGATCTCAATCCGGAGACGGCAAACGTCACGGCACATTCGACGATGTGATCGCGCGTCTGCCCTATGTCCGCGATCTCGGCTTCGACGTTCTCTATCTCACGCCTATTCATCCCGTCGGCCGCACCAATCGCAAGGGACGCAACAACGCTCTCTCGGCCACGCCGTCGGATCCGGGAAGCGTTTATGCCATCGGCTCCGATGAGGGCGGGCATGACGCCGTGCATCGGGAGCTTGGTACGATTGACGACTTCGGCCGTCTGGTCGAAGCCGCGCGAGACCACGGTCTCGAGATCGCGCTCGACTTCGCCATCCAGTGCTCGCCCGATCATCCCTGGATCAAGGAGCACCCCGAGTGGTTCGACTGGCGGCCCGACGGCACCATCAAGTACGCCGAGAACCCGCCGAAGCGCTACGAGGACATCGTCAACGTTCACTTTTACCGCGAGGCGTTTCCCTCAGTCTGGCACGCGCTGCGTGATGTCGTGCTGTTCTGGGTCGACCATGGCGTCCGCATTTTCCGCGTCGACAACCCGCACACGAAGCCGTTCCCGTTCTGGGAATGGCTGATCGCCGAGGTGCACGAACGCGACCCCGGCGTCATTTTTCTCTCGGAGGCCTTTACGCGCCCGAAGCCGATGAAGCGGCTCGCCAAGCTCGGCTTCTCGCAGTCCTATAGCTATTTCACGTGGCGCAATACCAAGGCCGAGCTGATTGAATATCTGACCGAGCTGACGACGACCGAGCAGCGCGAATACTTCCGGCCCAACTTCTTCGCCAACACCCCCGACATCAATCCGATTCCGCTGCAGACGAGCGGACGCGCCGGCTTCCAGGCGCGTTTGCTGCTCGCTGCAACGCTGGCCGGAAACTACGGCATCTACAGCGGGTTCGAGCTGTGTGAGGCGACGCCGCTCCCCGACAAGGAGGAGTATCTCAACTCCGAAAAGTATGAGCTGAAGGCCTGGGACTGGGATCGGCCCGGAAACATCCGCGAAGACATTGCACTCATCAACCGTCTCCGGCGTGAGCATCCCGCCCTGCAGCAGTTCACCAATCTGCGCTTCTACAACGCGTGGAACGACCAGATCATCTACTACGGCAAATGGACGGACGATAAGAGCGACTTCATCCTCGTGGCCGTCAATCTCGATCCCGCTCGCCGCAGGGCGCTCACTTCGAAGTCCCGTTGTGGGAGTTTGGCCTCCCGGATGACGCCGCGATCGACGTCGAGGATCTCGTCAGCGGCGGCCGCTTCACGTGGACCGGCAAAGTGCAGCACATGCTGCTCGACCCGCATCAGCGCCCCTATCAGATCTGGCGCCTTGTCGGACCGGGAGCACCGGGCCGATGACCATCTTGGAGCCGCCGCGGGCGGAGCTAGCGGTTCCGGCCGGCACGCCGCCTGATCAGGAGGGCATCAATCGCACCGTCGGCGATTGGTACAAGGACGCGATCATCTACCAGCTGCACGTGAAGGCCTTCCACGACGCCAACGGAGACGGGGTGGGCGATTTCACGGGCCTCATGCAGCGCCTCGATTACATCCACGATCTCGGCGTAACCGCCATCTGGCTGCTGCCATTCTATCCGTCACCTTTGCGCGACGATGGATACGACATCGCCAGTTACCGCGATGTGCATCCCGCCTACGGCGACCTTGCCGGCTTCAAGGCGTTTCTCGACGAGGCGCACCGGCGCGGCATTCGCGTCATCACCGAGCTGGTGATCAACCACACGTCGGATCAGCATCCCTGGTTCCAGCGCGCGAGATTGGCCCCGCCTGGATCGCCCGAGCGCGACTATTACGTCTGGAGCGACACCAGCGACCGTTATCAGGGCACGCGCATCATCTTCCTCGATACGGAAACGTCCAACTGGACCTGGGACGCGACCGCCGGTGCCTTCTTCTGGCACCGCTTCTATTCGCACCAGCCCGACCTCAACTTCGACAATCCGCTGGTCTATGAGGAAATCCTCGATGCCATGCGCTTCTGGCTCGACCTCGGCGTCGATGGGCTGCGTCTCGATGCGGTCCCCTACCTTTGTGAGCGCGACGGCACCAACAACGAAAACCTCCCCGAGACACACGAGATATTGAGGCGCATTCGCGCCGAGGTCGACGCGCGCTATCCCGACCGCATGCTGCTCGCGGAGGCCAATCAGTGGCCCGAGGATACGCGGCCCTACTTCGGCGAAGGCGACGAATGCCACATGGCGTTCCATTTCCCGCTCATGCCGCGCATGTACATGGGTCTGGCGCAGGAAGATCGCCACCCCGTCACTGACATTCTGCGTCAGACGCCGGAAGTCCCGACGGCCTGCCAGTGGGCGCTGTTCTTGCGTAACCATGACGAGCTGACGCTGGAAATGGTGACCGACGACGAGCGCGATTATTTGTGGCGCACCTACGCGGCCGATTCTCGCGCGCGTCTCAACCTCGGCATTCGCCGCCGCTTGGCGCCGCTGCTGGAGAACGATCGGCGCAAGATCGAGCTCATGAACGCCATGCTTCTCGCTATGCCGGGAACGCCGGTGCTGTACTACGGCGACGAGATCGGCATGGGCGACAACTACTACCTGGGCGACCGCGACGGCGTGCGCACACCGATGCAGTGGTCGGCGGATCGAAACGGCGGCTTCTCCCGCGCCGACCCGCAGCGGCTGTATCTCCCGCCGATCATGGACCCCGTCTATGGCTACCAGTCCGTCAACATAGAGGCCCAGCAGCGCAGCTCGCCGTCACTGTTGAACTGGATGCGGCGCATGATCCTGGTGCGCAAGAAGCATCCCGCATTCGGCCGCGGCGGCCTGCGGCTGCTTTATCCGCGTAACCGCAAGGTGCTGGCCTTCGTTCGCGAGCACGAGGACCAGCGCCTGCTTTGCGTATTCAATCTCGCTCGGTCCGCACAGGCCGTGGAACTCGACCTCAGTGAATTCTACGGCAGCGTGCCGGTGGAGTTGATGGGAAGCTCGGCGTTTCCGCCCATCGGCAAGCTGCCGTACATGCTGACGTTGCCCGGGCACGGTTTCTATTGGTTCGTGCTCGCGACAGAGACCCAACAGCCGCTTTGGCATGTGGCGCCGCCCGAGCCGGCTCCGGACTTCATCACCATCGTCATCAGCTCCACGCTCGCGAGCGCGCTTGCGGGCCGCGAACGCAGTCATCTCGAGCGTGACGCCCTGCCGGGCTTCCTGCAGCGCCAGCGTTGGTTTGGCGGCAAAGGCCGGGACATTGCCGGCATCACCGTCCATTCCATTGGAACGATTGATACTGAGGGCGCGCACCAGAACCCGCTGGGCATGATCGAAGTCGTGCTCGGGGACGGAGAGGTGCAGCACTACTTCCTGCCGTTCTCGGTCCTTTGGGGCAGCGATCACCTGCGACCCGGCGCGCCGAAGCTTTCGTTCACCGTGGCGAAGATCCGCCGCGGTGCCCGCGTGGGTGCAGTCCTCGACGCGGTTTATGACGAACCGTTTGTACGCGAGCTGGTCCGCTTGATTGCGGAGCCAAATGCGGGCGGAACATCGGGCAGCGGGCTGCGGCCGACGATTGGGCGCGAACTGGGTTCCATCGTACATGATGCCATGGTGCGTTCGGTCGGGGCCGAGCAAAGCAACGTCTCGTTCATTGTCGACGACCGCATCATGCTGAAGATCTATCGCCGGCTCCGTGCGGGCTTCCAGCCTGAGCTCGAGGTCGCACGCTTTCTGACAGATGTTGCCGGCTACAAGAACACGCCGGCTCTTCTTGGTGGGCTCGACTATGTGTCGGAGGAGGGAGAGGCGTTTTCGCTTGCCGCGGCCTTCGACTATGTCGCCAACCAGGGCGACGCCTGGCAGGTTGTCGTTGAAGCACTCGACCGGGCGCTCGATGTCATAGCGCTGAACCCGGACGATGATCTTTCGCGCGCAGCGAACCTTTACGTCTTTCCGATCGACATAGCTGGCCGCCTCGGGCAGCGGACGGCAGAGCTGCATCGCGCCTTTGCGACGCCGACGGAGGATCCCGCCTTCAAGCCGGAGCCGATCGCCGCTGACGATCTATTCAGGTGGTCGACAGCGACGCGCCGCGAAGCGGAAAATGCGTTTGCCGTTCTGAGCTCCATGAAGAGAACCCTTCCGGAAACGTCGGTCGAGCAGATCGAACGCATCCTCGCCGGTAGGGAGCGCCTCCTCAACTATATCGACGGGCTGGCGTTGCTGTCGGCCGACGGCATGAAGACTCGCCACCACGGCGATTTTCACCTGGGCCAGGTGCTGATTGCCCAGGACGACGTCATCATCATCGACTTCGAGGGCGAGCCGTCGCGCTCTATCGAAGAGAGGCGGGCCAAGACATCGCCGCTGCGCGATGTGGCCGGCATGCTGCGCTCGTTTGACTATGCCGCGTCGGCAGCACTCGACAGTTTCGCATCCCGCACCGGCGGTGCTCCACCCCGCGTCGTTGCCGCCGTGACCGCTTGGCGTGATCGGGCCGGCCGCGACTTCCTCAGCACTTATGTGGCCGGGGCTAAGGGCATGTCGAGTTATCCGCAAGACCCCGAAGTTGCGGCAGGTCTTCTCGATCTCTTCCTGTTGCAAAAGGCGTTCTACGAAATCGCTTACGAGGCTGCGAACAGGCCCACGTGGCTCTCCATTCCGCTGCGCGGTGTGGTCGACCTGCTCGACAGGACGGAGACCAGCAAATGAACAGCATGCGCCATGTACGAGCCGCATCCCTTCCGCCGGATGACCCGCTGCGAGCCAACATCGAGGCCATCGTGCGCGGCGACCACGGCGATCCGTTCGCGGTTCTGGGACCCCATCCCACCGCGCCGCGCGGTCAATTGTCGTTGCGGGTTTTTGCTCCCGAAGCCGACGAGGTGGACGCGATCTCGACCGAGGAGGAGATGTCCTCTCGAGCCTCGCGCGTGTGCACCCCAGTGGCTTCTTCATCGGACTTATCCCCGAGACGCAACGGACCTTGTACCGGCTGCGCTTCAGGCGCGGCGAGCACGTGTGGGAAGCAGGCGATTCTTATCGATTTCCGCCTTATTTGGGCGAAATTGACATCCATCTCATGGCGGAAGGCAGCCATCGTCGCCTTTACGACAAGCTCGGCGCGCATCCCGTAACCTTCGAGGGCGCCGAGGGAATTGCCTTCGCCGTCTGGGCGCCGAACGCGCGCCGCGTCAGCGTCGTCGGTGATTTCAACGGCTGGGATGGCCGCCGGAATCCGATGCGTTTGCGCATCGAGGCAGGCGTCTGGGAGCTGTTTATCCCCGGGCTCGAGCGCGGAACACTCTATAAGTTTGAAGTAGTTAGCGCCGACGGCACCCGGCTTCCGCTCAAGTCGGACCCACTGGCGTTCTCCGCCGAAGTCCCCCCGAAAACCGCCTCGCGAGCCGTCGGCCTACCCCGCCGCGATTGGAACGATGAGCAATGGATGACCGAGCGTGGCGCCCGCCAAGACCGCTCGGCTCCCATCTCGATCTATGAGGTTCACCTCGGCTCATGGCGGCGCGGCCCGGATAACGACTTCTTGCCCTATGACCGCATCGCCGACGAGCTCATTCCCTATGTGAAGGATCTCGGCTTCACGCATATCGAGCTGATGCCGATCACCGAGCATCCGTTCTCGGGCTCATGGGGCTATCAGCCCGTCGGTCTTTTCGCGCCGACGTCCCGCTTCGGCTCGCCCGCGGATTTCGCAAGCTTCGTCGACAGGTTTCATCAGGCCGGCATCGGCGTCCTTGCGGATTGGGTTCCGGCGCACTTTCCCTCCGATCCGCACGGCCTCGCGCGCTTCGACGGCACGGCGCTTTACGAGCATGCCGACCCGCGCCTTGGTCATCACAAGGATTGGGATACGCTCATCTACAACTTCGGCCGCCGCGAGGTCGCGAATTTCCTCGAGGCCAATGCTCTGTTCTGGCTCGAGCAGTATCACATCGACGGCCTGCGCGTGGATGCGGTCGCGTCTATGCTCTACCTCGATTACAGCCGCGAGCCCGGCGAGTGGGTGCCGAACGTGCACGGCGGCAGGGAGAACCTGGAAGCCGTTGCCTTCGTGCGCGGCATGAACACGCGCGTGTATGGAGCCCATCCCGGCATCCTCACGGCTGCGGAGGAATCGACTGCGTGGCCGCAGGTGTCACGCCCCGTTGATCATGGCGGCCTCGGCTTCGGCTACAAATGGAACATGGGCTGGATGCACGACACGCTCAAATACATGGAGCGCGACCCGATCCATCGCGTCCATCATCACGACGACCTGACGTTTGGCCTGCTGTACGCCTTCTCCGAGAACTTCATCCTGCCGCTCAGCCACGACGAGGTCGTCTACGGCAAGGGCTCGCTGCTCGGCAAGATGCCGGGCGACCGCTGGCAGAAGTTTGCCAACCTGCGCGCCTATCTCGCGTTCATGTGGACGCATCCCGGCAAGAAGCTTCTGTTCATGGGCGGCGAGTTCGCCCAGGAGCGCGAGTGGAACCACGATCATTCGCTGGATTGGCACCTGCTCTCGGATGCGAGCCATCGTGGCGTGCAAAGCCTCGTTCGCGATCTGAACCGCCTTTATCGCCGCCTGCCGGCCCTCCACGAACTCGATTGCGAGCCGGAAGGCTTCGAGTGGATCGATGCGTCGGACGCCGCGCAAAGCGTGCTCGCCTATTTGCGCCGCGGACGCGAGGGCTCGCCGCCCGCGCTGGTCGTCTGCAACTTCACCCCCGTCGTTCGCTACGGCTATCGCGTCGGCGTGCCCGAAGCTGGACGCTGGGTCGAATGCTTCAATTCAGACGCTGATGCTTACGGCGGCTCCAATGTTGGGAACGCGGGGGGCGTGGTGGCAGTTGAACAACGAGCGCATGGACGGCCGTATTCGCTCGAGCTGACGCTGCCGCCCCTCGCCACCGTAGTTTTCGAGCTTGCGGATGCAGAGAGCTGATGAGCCGATCCCGTCTCAGCATCGAACGTGGCTTGCCCTACCCTTTGGGCGCGACGCCGGATGCCGACGGCATCAACTTTGCGGTCTTTTCCGCTAACGCCACGCGCGTGGAGATTTGCCTCTACGACGCCGACGGGCGCCGCGAAACAGCACGGCTGACGCTTCCCGAGTTTACGGACGAAATTTGGCACGGCTACGTTCCGGGCCTGCGTCCCGGCCAGCTCTACGGCCTGAGAGTTCACGGACCTTACGATCCGGAAAACGGCCACAGGTTCAACTCCAATAAGCTTCTGATCGATCCTTACGCCCGCGCCTTCAAGGGCGAGATCAGCTGGAACGACGCTCATTTCGGCTATGAGTTGGGCGCGCCCGACGATGACCTCACCATGGACGAGCGCGACTCGGCGCCGTTCATGCCGAAATGCGTCGCGCTCGAGACTGGCCCGCGTTGGCACGCGGCGCTGACACGCAAACGCGACAAGCGGCCTCGCACCCACTGGTCCGAGACGATCATCTACGAGACGCACGTCAAGGGCATGACGGCAAGCCATCCGGAAATACCCAAACGCTACCGTGGCACGTTCGCTGGCCTCGCTCACGCCCGCTCGATCGAGCACCTCGTCAAGCTCGGCGTAACTGCCATTGAGTTGCTGCCTGTGCAGGAGTTCTTCGACGACAGGTATCTGGTCGAGAAGGGCCTCAGGAATTATTGGGGCTACAACACCATCGGCTTCTTCGCTCCCGCACAGCGATACGCCGCCAGTGCGGCGCCCGCCGCCGAGTTTCGCCGCATGGTGCAGGAGCTGCACGCGGCCGGCATCGAGGTGATCCTCGACGTCGTCTACAATCACACGGCCGAGGGCAATCACCTGGGCCCGACGTTGTCGTTCCGCGGCATCGACAACGCCAGCTACTACATGCTGGGCGAAGATCCGCGCTTCTATTTCGATACCACCGGCTGCGGCAACACGGTCAATCAACGCCACCCGCGCGTGCTGCAGATGATCATGGATTCGCTGCGCTACTGGGTCGAGGAATGCCATGTCGACGGCTTCCGCTTCGATCTCGCAACGTCGCTCGGCCGCGAGAAGCGCGATTACAAACCCGACGCGAACTTCTTCGATGCCGTCTCGCAGGACCCGGTGCTGTCGCAGGTAAAGCTCATCGCCGAGCCTTGGGACATCGGCATGGGCGGATATCAGCTCGGTGGCTTCCCGCCCGGATGGACCGAGTGGAACGGTCGCTATCGCGACGACATCAGAAGCTTTTGGAAGGGCGATCACGGTGTGACGCCGGCCCTCTCGCGCGGTCTTCTCGCATCGGCTGACCTGTTCGACTATCGCGGCCGTCGACCTTGGTCGAGCGTCAATTTCATCACCGCGCATGACGGCTTCACGCTCGCCGACCTCGTCTCCTACAACAGCAAACACAACGAGGCGAACGGCGAGAACAACAACGACGGCCACGACGACAATCGCAGCTGGAACTGCGGCGTCGAAGGCCCGACCAGCGATGAGAGCATTCTCGATTTGCGCGATCGGCTACGCCGGAATTTGATGGCGACGCTGCTCTTCTCGCAGGGCACGCCCATGCTGCTGATGGGCGATGAGATGGGGCGCACACAGCACGGCAACAACAACGCCTACTGCCAGGACAATGAGATCTCGTGGATGGACTGGGAGCAGGGCACCGAACGCAACGTTGCCTTTGCCGAATTCACCACCCGTTTGATCGAGCTCCGCCGCCGCTATCCCATGTTGCGTCAGACCGAGTTCCTGCACGGGACGCGCGCTTTGCCCGATGGCACGGCGGATATCACCTGGTTGCGCCCGGATGGCGAGGAAATGACTCCGCCGATTGGGACAACGGGCTCACGCGCTGCATCGGCATGCTGTTGGCCGAGGCGCCGGACCGCGCGCTGCTGCTTCTGGCCAACGCTCACGACGAAAGCATTGCGTTCGTCGCTCCTGAACGTCCGGCCGATTTCACGTTGGCGAACGCTCGTCGACACGGCCCAGGGTCTGGTCAACCCTCCGGATCTGTACGTGGCCGCGGGTGACACATTCTCGCTGCCCGATCGGTCGCTGATCCTTCTCGAAGGTGAGGCCGCATGAACGTCCACGCAGGCCAGAAGCGCTTTGCCTATCAGCGCACCTGGGGCGCCGAGCCGACGCAGAAGGGCGCCGCACGTTTCCGCCTGTGGGCGCCCGGTCAGCATCGCGTGTCGCTTTTTGCAGAAAGCCTCGGCTCTGAACTTCCGATGCAAAGAGTTGACGATGGCTGGTTCGAAATCGAGACCGACGCCGTGCGGATTGGCGACGCCTACAGCTTCAGTTTGCCCTCGGGCCAGCGCGTGCCCGACCCCGCCGCACGCGAACAAATAACTGATGTGCACGGCCCATCTCGGCTCGTCGATCCCAAAGCCTATGACTGGCGCACCAGCGGTTGGCGCGGCCGCCCGTGGGAAGAAGCCGTCATCTATGAGCTACACACCGGCACGTTCACGCCGGAGGGCACATTTGACGGGGTGATACAGAAGCTCGATTACTTGGTGGATCTCGGCATCACCGCCATCGAGCTCATGCCGGTGGCGCAGTTCTCCGGCAATCGCGGCTGGGGTTATGACGGCGTACTGCTCTATGCGCCGCACACGGCCTACGGCGGATCTCGTGCGCTCAAGTCTCTCGTCGATGCCGCCCACGAGCGCGGCCTCATGGTGCTGTTGGATGTGGTCTATAACCACTTCGGTCCTGACGGAAACTACATCGGCTCATACGCGCCAGAGTTCTTTCATCCCGAACGGCATACGCCATGGGGCGCCGCCATCGCTTATGATCGGCGCCCGGTACGCGATTTCATCGTCGACAACGCGCTCTACTGGCTCGAGGAGTTTCGGTTCGATGGCCTCCGTCTCGATGCCATCGACCAGATCGACGATCCATCCGCGCCCACCATCATCGAGGAGATCGCGACGGCGGTACGAACACGCATCACCGACCGCCACATTCATCTCACGACCGAGGACGATCGCAATATCGCGCATCTGCACGAGCGCGATGCGAGCGGAGGCGTGAAGCTCTACACGGGCGAATGGAACGATGACTTCCATCATGCTGCGCATGTGCTCGCGACCAATGACCGCGACGGCTACTACGCGGACTATTGCGACGACGCGGGCGCCAAGCTCGTGCGCGCGCTGACCGAGGGCTTCATTTACCAGGGCGAGCCTTCGCCCTATCGCGACAACGCCAGGCGCGGCGTCCCGAGCGCGCATCTCCCTGCCACGGCCTTCGTCGACTTCCTTCAGAACCATGACCAGATCGGTAATCGCGCCTTCGGAGAGAGGCTTTCGGTGCTGGCCTCACAATCCGCCGTCGACGCCCTCTCCGCAGTTCTGCTGCTCGCGCCTCACACGCCCCTTATCTTCATGGGCGAGGAATGGGGCGAGACGCGTCCCTTCTGCTACTTCACCGATTTCCACGGCGAGCTTGGCAACGCCGTCCGCGAGGGACGCAGGAACGAGTTCGCCAAGTGGAGCATGTTCACCAATCCGGCAAACCGCGAAAAAATTCCAGATCCCGAACGCGCCGGAGACTTTCGAAAGCTCGCGGCCGGATTGGCAATCGCTCAAGCACGAGCCCCATCGCCGAACCCTAGACCAGACGAAACGCCTGCTGGAAATTCGCCGACGCTTGATCGCCCCACGGCTCAAGGGGCTCGCAGGCGGTTCGGGCCAAGCCATTGCAGTCGATGGACCGGCCTTTGTCATCGCGTGGCGCCTCGGGGACATGAGCCGCCTCACGCTTGCAGCCAACCTAGGCGCCGAGCCGTGGCGTCTCTCTGAGCCGGCGCGAGCCCATTTGTCGGCGGCTCCGGCATCGTCGCTTATTCATGAGACGCCGCAAGGCGCAGCTGCTGGTCTTGAGACCGGCACGCTGCGTCCCTGGAGCGCCGCCTTTCTGCTTGAACCAGCTGAAGCGCGAAAGGACGTCGAGCATGGACGATCCACTCGCTAGGCTTGCCGACGCCTACGGTATCGCACCGGGCTATGTGAGCGAGACGGGCGAGTATCGTGTCACCAGCGATGCTGCGAAGCTCGGCGTGCTACGCGCTCTGGGAGTCGCGGCCGATAGCGAAGCGGAACGCACCGCGCGTTTGCTCGACGCACGGGCAATCCCCCAAACGCACTACGCGCAAGCGGCGCGCTGCTTCATTCCCGACTGGCTGCAGGATGGCCGAGCGTGGGGCATCACCTGCCAGCTCTATGGCCTGAGATCGTCGCGCAACGCCGGCATCGGTGACTTCGAGGATCTGGCGCGTATGGCCGAGATCGCGGCCGAGGCCGGAGCCGATTTCATTGGCGTCAATCCGCTGCACGCGCTGTTCATGGCGGCTCCGGAAGCCTGCAGCCCCTATTCCCCGTCGAGCCGTCGCTTCCTCAACCCGCTCTATATTGCGCTCGATCGCTTGGGAGCCGAGCCGCCGCCGGGCCTTGAGGATACGCGCGCCTCTAGCCTTATCGACTATGGGACTGTCGGTCGTCTAAAGCGCGAGGCCCTTTTCAGGCGCTATCACGATCTCGGTGAAGGGGCATTCAATCTTCCCGCCCAACAGTCCTTCGAGGAGTTCGCTGCCGATCGCGGCGCGGCTTTGAGGTCCTTCGCGATCTTCGAGGCTTTGTCGCAACGCATCGTCACCGAGGGAGGGCCCGCTGGCTGGCACGGCTGGCCCGAGGCTTTCAAGAACCCCGCGAGTACGGAGGTGCAGGAGTTCGCGCAGCAGCACGAGGCGGACATCCGCTTTCACATGTGGCTGCAGTGGATTGCCGATATGCAACTCGCCGAGGCGCAGCAGCGTGCCCTCGCGGCCGGCATGCGCATTGGCCTCTATCTCGATATCGCCGTGGGCGTCTCGCCGGACGGCGCCGAGACATGGATGGATCGCGCCGCCGTCGTGCCGGGCGTGCGTATCGGCAGTCCGCCCGATCCGTTCAACGATCGCGGTCAGGACTGGGGCCTCGCGCCGCTGTCGCCCACGGCGCTGCGCGAGCATGACTGCGCCGGCTTTGTTTCCGTCATCGACGCCGCCATGCGTCATGCGGGTGCTGTGCGCATTGATCATGTCATGGGCCTGATGCGGCTCTACTGGATACCTGAAGGCTCTGGCGCAGCCGATGGCGCTTATGTCCACTATCCGCTGGACGACCTGCTGCACCAATTGTCCCAGGCTTCGCACCGTCACCATTGCGTGGTCATCGGTGAGGACCTCGGCACGGTGCCGCCGGGCTTTCGCGATATCCTGCGCAACGCCGAGATCCAGGGCTATCGCGTCCTCTATTTCGAGCGCGACGGCAATGCGTTCCGCGCGCCGGAAAGCTACCTGCGCGAAGCCTTGGCCTGTGTCTCGACGCATGACTTGCCGACCCTACGCGGCTGGTGGAGCGGATCGGATATCGAAGCCCGCGAACGTGCGGGCGTCTGCTCCAGCGAGGCAGCGGCGGGATGGCGAACGCTGCGCGCCGAGGAGCGGCATGCGCTTCTGGCCCGGCTTGTGGCCAGCGGCCTCGTGCACGACAGTGCGCTCGACGCCTTGTCCGCAGCCGGTGATCTGCCCGGCGAGATATGCGTGTGCCGTGCATCGGCTGCTGGCTCGAGACGCCGTCGCGCCTCGTTGCCGTGCAGCTGGAGGATCTTGCCGGGATCATAGACCAGGCCAATCTCCCCGGGACCATCGACGAGCATCCCAACTGGCGCCGCCGGCTCGAGTTCAATGTCGAAGAGCTCGCACTGCGCCCGCAATTTCGCAACATTGCGCAGGCTATGGCGCAAGAGCGGCCGCGGCGGTCATGAACACGCCTCGCGCCACCTACCGGATACAGTTTCGCAACGGCATGACGTTCGCACGCGTCGAGGCGCTTGCGCCATATTTGGCCCGCCTCGGCATCAGCCATCTTTACGCCTCGCCGATCTTTGCCGCCGTGCCCGAATCCACGCACGGCTACGACGCCATCGATATGAATCTGATCGAGCCGTCGCTCGGCGGCGAGGCGGGCTTCCGAGCCATGGCCGAAACGTTACGTCGTCATGGCATCGGCATCGTGCTGGATTTCGTGCCCAACCACATGGGAGCAAGCCCCCTCAACGCGTGGTGGCGTGACGTGCTCGAATGGGGCGCCGCGGCTGGTCACGCGCAGCATTTCGACGTCGACTGGTCGGCGCCCAAGCTCATCGTGCCCACGCTTGCCGACCCATACGGCGTTGCGCTTGAGAGGGGGGATTTCGGCCTCGCGTTCGATAGGACGAAGGGAACGTTCTCGTTCACGTCGAATGATCTCGAGCTACCGCTGACGCCGCCATCCTATGCGCACATCCTGGCACGCATCGAAGGCGATGCGTTTGCAGAGCTTGCGCGCCGATTTGCGGTCGCCGTTCCGGAAACCGCCCCGGACCTCAAAGCTGAGCTCGGCACAGTCGCCGAAAAGAACTTAGCTATGCTTCGACGCGCGATCGAAGATACCTCCCGCGATACCGCGGCGATGCACACTCTCCACGAGCTGCAGGTATGGCGGCTGGCGCATTGGCGTGCTGCCCGTGAAACGCTGACTTATCGTCGCTTCTTCGAGATCGCGGACCTTGTCGGCGTCAGCGTCGAACGTCCGCACGTCTTCGATGATGTGCATGCCAAGGCCATCGAGCTGATCCGCGACGGAGCCGTCGACGGCCTTCGCCTCGACCACATCGACGGCTTGGCGGACCCCCGGCAATATCTCCAGCGCGTTGCTTCGGAGGCCGGCGCGGACACCTATCTTGTGGTCGAAAAAATTCTAGGCCCCGGAGAAGCGCTGCGCCGCGATTGGCCGGTGGCCGGAACGACCGGCTACGAGTTCATCGGCGCCTTGTCGTGGGCACTCGTCGATTGGACGGGGCTCCCCCGACTCACCGACGGGTATAGAGGCTTTGTTGGCTCCACGGCGACCTTTTCCCAGCTTTCGACGGGAACGAAGCGGCGGATCCTGTCGCGCAATTTCGCTGGCGAGCTGGAGCGGCTGAAGGAGATCGCGCTTGCCCTTGCGGGCCGCGATCTGAAGACGCGCGACCTGGGCGCAGACACACTGAGGCGCGCCATCATCGAGCTGATCACGGCCCTCGACGTCTACAGGACCTATGTCGACATTGCCGGTCCCTCTGCGGATGATCGCATCATCCTGGCGCGCGCGGCCGCAGCTGCCAAGCTGACCCGCGAGATCGAGGATGACGACGTCATCGACTTCCTCGTCCGCATTCTCACGCTCGACTTTGCCGCACCGGAGGATCAGGCCACGGCATTCGAGTTCGCCACGCGCTTTCAGCAGACGACCGGGCCGATCATGGCCAAGGCCATCGAGGACACGGCGTTCTATCGCTTCAATCCTATGATTGGCCTCAACGAGGTCGGAAGCCATTTGGACGAGAGCGAGCGCACGCCACGCGACTTCCACACCGCCATGGAGGAACGCAGGACGACGCAACGGGCCGGCCTCTCGACTACATCCACACACGACACCAAGCGCGGTGAGGATGCGCGCGCCCGACTCTACGCCCTGAGCGAAATGCCGGACACTTGGGTAGAGGCGGCAGGCAGTTGGAGCGCCACCTTGAGAGGAGAGAGCGGCGGGAACGAGGCCACAGCCATTGATCGCGAATCCGAGTGGCTCTTCTACCAGACGCTGGCAGCGGCATGGCCCACGGAGCTGCTTCCATCCGACGACGACGGGCTGGCCGCGCTGTCGCAACGCATCGCGGAGTTCATGCACAAGGCCGTGCGCGAGGCCAAGATGCACACGAGCTGGACGGCGCCGGACGCAAGCTATGAAAGTGCAGTGCAACAGTTCGTGGCGTCGGCATTGGACTCCTCGCGCTCGGAAAAATTCCTCACCGACTTCCATGCGTTATGTCAGCCCCTATTCGTCGCCGGCGCCCTCAACAGCCTTGCGCAAACGCTGATCAAGGTCACAGCTCCCGGCGTTCCCGACATCTACCAGGGCAGCGAGCTATGGGACCTGAGCCTCGTCGATCCCGATAACCGGCGCGCGGTGGATTTCGAAACCAGGGCGAAATACCTGGAGCCGAATAACGGCCGCGACCTCCGCGGCCTGATTGCCGACTGGCGCTCAGGCGCGATAAAGTTGTGGCTTCTGCAGGCTGCTCTGAAGTTCAGGGCTCAACATGCGGCGCTGTTCGAGACGGGCGGATATGTGCCGGTCAGAACCGTGGGTCCGGCTGGGGATCACGTGCTTGCGTTTGCGCGCCTCGACGCCACGGACGGCGCCGTGACCATAACGCCGCGCCTTTGCCTGCGCCTGCTGGAAGGGGAGAAGGAGCCTTTCGTCCCCCTTGAGCGTTGGCGCGACACGGAGATTTTGTTTCCGCCGCAACTCGCTGGTCGCAGAATGCGAGATGTCCTGACCGGCGCTGAATTCGAGGCCCGGCAGCAAGCTCCGCTCAGCGAGATCCTGAACGCCTTTCCCGTGTCTCTTCTTGCAACACTTTGATGCAGAAGGGTGCAATCGTGCTGGGACGGAACCCATGGCCCACTTCGGGCGTCACTCTAGAGGCGCTTTAACTGGCGCACCGCAGGGGCGGAGGTGGAATGAATTACCAAGCCAAGCGTCCGCAAAGTCCGGACATTCACGATATTCTCATCGCGCACCTGACGCAGGACGTCGGCATAGAGGTGCGCGAGGCGACTGCGCGTCATTGGCTCCATGCGGCTGCACTGACTGTCAGGGCTGATCTCATTCAGCGCTGGCATGAGACCAACAATCTGGTGCGCACCCGCGGCCTGAAACAGGTGGCGTACCTGTCCATGGAATTCCTCATGGCGCGCGATCTCAAGAACGCCTTGAGCGCACTTCGCATGGAAACGGCACTGTCCGAGGCTCTCGGCCGGCATGGCGTTACGCTCGATGATCTTTACGCAGAGGAGATCGATCCCGCACTCGGCAACGGTGGCCTCGGTCGTCTCGCCGCCTGCTTTCTTGATTCCATGGCCAATCTCGGATTGCCGGGCGTCGGCTACGGCATTCGCTACGAATACGGCATGTTCCGGCAGGAGCTGAGAGACGGCAACCAGATCGAGTTGCCCGACGATTGGCTCGGTGACGCCAATCCCTGGGAGTTCCCGCGTTCGGAACGCACCTATCTCATTCGCTTCGGCGGCAGGGTCGAGCACCGGGACAGCCGTGCCTATTGGGTAGATACTGAGGACATCAAGGCAGTCGCATTCGATAGGCTCGTGCCGGGCTACGACAGCCGCGCCGTCAATACGCTGCGCTTATGGAGCCCGAAGGCCATCGGCGGCATCGATCTGCTGGCTTTCAACCGCGGAGCGTTTATCGAAGCCCTGGCCCCACGCGTCCGGGCGCGCACCGTGGGCCGCGTGCTCTATCCGGATGACAGCACCGCCGAAGGGCGCGAATTGCGCCTGAGACAGCAATACTTCTTCGTTTCCGCTTCCGTCCAGGATGTCCTGGCGCGCTTCCTGTCGGAGACCAAAGACTTCGACCTGCTGCCCGATCGCGTCGCGATCCACCTCAACGACACGCATCCCGCCATCGCTCCCATCGAGCTCATGCGCATTCTCGTCGACGAGCACCGCGTCGAATGGGAGCGTGCCTGGAACCTGAGCCGGAGAGTATGTGCCTACACCAATCACACGCTCATGCCGGAAGCTCTCGAAACGTGGCCGTGGGATCTGATGTGGCGCCTGCTGCCGCGCCATCTCGAGATCATCGAGGAGGTCGACCGGCGCCTGCGCGAGGATCTATCCGCACGCAACGACTGGAGCGAGAGCGTCTTCGAGAGCGTCCGTCTCGTGGAAGGCGAGCGTGGGCGGCACATCAACATGGGACGCATGTCGGTGCTCGCCTGTCATCGCGTCAACGGCGTCTCCAAACTGCACAGCCGGCTCGTCAGGGAAAGCCTGTTTGCCGATTTCGCGCGGCTCTTTCCGGGGCGTTTCGACAGCGTCACGAACGGCATCACCCATCGCCGCTGGATCATGCAGGCCAATCCGGAGCTGTCGGCGCTGCTCGACGAATCCATCGGATCAGGCTGGCGTCAGAACCTCGAGAGCATAAGGCGTCTCGATCAATTCGCGACCGATGCAACTTTTGGTGAGAAGTTGCGGCGGGTTAAGCTGGGACACAAGAAGGAGCTCGCGCGCCTCATCGAGAAGAAGACGGGCGTCGTCGTCGATCCCAATGCCATGTTCGACGTCCACATAAAGCGTATCCACGAATACAAGCGCCAGCTCCTGAACATCCTCAGCGTCATCGCGCGCTGGAACGCCATTCGCCGCGAGCCGGACAAGGATTGGGCGCCGCGCGTCGTCATCTTTGCCGGCAAGGCGGCATCGGCCTACTGGCTCGCCAAGCGCATCATCAAGCTCGCCCATGACGTAGGCGTGCGCGTCAATCATGATCCGAGCATCAGGGGCCGGCTGAAGCTTGTTTTCCTGCCGAACTATAACGTTTCGCTTGCCGAGACCATCATTCCCGCGGCTGACCTCTCCCAGCAGATTTCCCTCGCCGGCACCGAGGCCTCGGGAACGGGCAACATGAAGCTTGCTCTCAATGGTGCGCTCACGATCGGCACGGCTGACGGCGCCAACATCGAGATGGCGGAAGCCGTTGGCGTCGACAACATGTTCCTGTTCGGGCTCAGCGTTGACGAGGTCCGCGACGTGAAAGCGAAAGGCTACGTCTCGGCGGACGTAGTCGCCGCCGACCCCAGGCTGCAGGAGATCATGAAGCAGCTCTCAGGAGACGAGTTTTCGCCTGGCGAGCCTGGGCGCCATCAGCCGATTGTCGATGCCCTTGTCCGCGACGGCGATCGCTATCTCGCGCTCGAAGATTTCGCCGCCTATTTGATCGCCCAGGAGGAGGTGGACCAGCTATGGGCCGATCAAAATGCCTGGACCGATCGCGTCGTGCGCAACATCGCCGGAATGGGCCGCTTTTCCAGCGATCGCGCCATTCGGGAGTATGCGGACCGCATCTGGCAGATGAAGGCCATCGTCTAGGGTGACATGCCCGACCCTCTCATGGAACCGCAGCTTCGCAGTCTCGTTGAACTCTCACGCGTGGGGCGTTCCAGAAGCGGAAGCGCTCCTCCCGACACGGGCCACCGCCCTGGGCGCCCCTCGCGAATCTCAGCGTTGCCGCGCCGTGAGGCATAGCGAAACGCTAGCACCATCCCTATTCAGTTAACGGTCCTGACGTCATTGAATGCGGCAGCCGCAACTCGCGCCGGCTGCAAACGCATGAAATCTTGGCAAGATGCCTGTTCCGCGGAACCAGACCGAATTTTGGCATTTGTATAATTCAGATGTCACAAATCCCGCCGCCGGCAGTTCAGGTCTTGATTGTCGAAGACGAGCCGCTTGTCCGCATGGTCGCGCGCGCCACTCTTGAAGACGCTGGGTTCTATCCAGTGGAGGCAGCGACCGCTGACGAGGCCTTGCGCATCCTTGCTGGCGCGCATGATTTCGCGGCCGTGGTGAGCGACATCGAGATGCCGGGCGAAATGAACGGATTGGAACTTGCCTGGGCCATCCGCGCGCAATGGCCCAAAATAGCGGTCGTCCTGACATCGGGCCGGCAATTGCCGCGACCAGTGGATATGCCCCTGAAAGTCCGGTTCGTGGCCAAGCCCTACCACCCAGCCCACCTTGTCCAGATCGTGACCGAAGCGACATCCTGAGTTCGAGCGCCAAATCGATCGCGATTTCGGAACGTATGCGCCTATCCGGCCGTTCAATAACGAAGGCCAAGGAGGCGTCATGCACGAAAATAAAACGGAGAAAAAACGCGAGCTCGAAACGGAAGGGGGCTTCAATCCCGATCGCCCCAAGCGTCCCTCGATCGAGCCAGTCGGCCCACTTCCAACGGACGATCCCAAGGGCAAGGCGACGCCCTCGCTTGAGAAGGAACTCAAGGACAAGGCGGATCGATCGAGGCAATAGGAAGCTGGTTTATTATGGCGGGGCGCTTTAGCGCCCTCGCCACAGCCAGATCGTCAAGGCCGCGCCGATGATGGCGGCAACGTAAAGCATCATCGAGGGCAAAAGGCCCAGTATGACGCCCGACATGGAAGCCCATGAACGAGCCGGCGATGCCGACTAGGCTATAGGTGACGTCGCCGGCTCCGGTCGCGTCGGCGACTTGACGTCCGAGCCAGCTACGGCCGCGGCGGTTGAATAGAATTCCGACGACGATGCCGATGACGATGAGGAGGATGAAGGTAAAAATCGCGGTGGTGATGATCGGCATGGAATTGCCCCCGTTGGTCTGAAGTTCCTAGTGGCGGTGCGAGAAACTCAGCCGTCTTTGTTTTTCTTATTGATGGGAGCGGTTTCGGGAATGCTCGCTTCGTCTTCCGAATGATCCCCGCCGGCCCAGCCGCTGCTGTTGGACTCGTCCGCTGACTTGCTGAGATCCTCGCGGCGATATTTATAACCCTCGCCATATTGCTCGCGTTGGCCCTGGCCGTAGGGCAAATGCTCTTTCGGCTCGGGATTGCTTTCGGGCGCGGCCGGCTTCTCGTCCTGCGCCTTGCCGCCCACCGCGTCCTGCCAATGCTTCTTCGCTTGCGCCATGTGTTCGCTCGCCTCGTTCTTCCGCATGAAAATTGCGTTCTGCAGCGCGCTGCGAAGCTCGTTCTCCATGTTCCAGAGCGATTTGAGAGCTGGAGGCATTTTCGCGAGGAGATCGGTCACTTCGCTCGTCCTTGTTTGTTCGCGAAAACAAGTCCCGAGGCGTGAAAAAGTTCCGATGTCGGATGTTAGCCGATGGATCACGAACTGAAGAGAACGCGCCAATTCCCTCTGCGCCGTTGATTAAAAATTGCGCGTTGAACGGCGTAAGCTGACATTATTTGAAATGAACGGTGGACATCCGGTCGAATGCATTGCCCTCGCCTTGATGCAGCAACCGATCCGAGCCCTACTTATGTCGATCCTGCTCAAAAGCCGGATCATTCATCAGTAGAGGAGTTGGTTCCTATGTCAGCGAGTGAAAGAACTTCCGCACAAGTGGCGGCAATTGCTTCGCGAGCACTGGAAAACGCGAAATCTCTTACGCCGGATGAGATTCAGGCTCTAGCAGCGTCTGTGCTGTCTCAGAGTCGCCAGCAATCGGGCCAATCGAGCCAGCAAGGGCAGCAGCCGAACCGACAGGCATCGTCGGGCCAGCAAGGGTCTGGGCAGCAAGGCCAGAATCCACAATCCCAGCAGAGAAAATAGTTCCCTCTTCTTCCGTCAATGCCTCGATCGAGAGGACGCAGCGAGTGGGTATCGTCATGATCCCGCTCGCTTGTGCTTTTTCAGGGTGGGCGAGATCGCCGATATTCTGGCAGATCACTTTGACGTCGGCGGTGTCCTTCACCAGCCAGCCGACAGAGGCAACCTCAACCGCCGTCGCTTCGGGCAATGCCGAAAGATAGCGCCATTGGCCGCAAGGCTGGCGGCTGTCCTGCCAGCGGATGAGGACAAGGCGGCAGTTGGAGATCATGACCTGAATGCTCCCCCCGGAGGTGATTCCCTCGGGATAATAGCAGATCAGCGCCCGTCGCCGGTGGTGCGTTTGCTACGCAGCATCGCTGAAGATGCAGTCCGCCGCGCGTTTTGCATGAAGGTGAGTCAATCGCGCCCGCCCCAAGCGTCCGAAATCAGGGCTTGGACGGCTTGGTCTTCGCAAACGGCGTGATCACGAGGCCGACGACCAGACCCACCACGGCGCCGGCGGCGAGACCAACGACCGCAGCTCCGGCTGCGCCCGCGAACCATGCCGCAACTTCCCCTGAATAGGGCAGGGCACCGCGCGCAGCTTCTGACACGGCATGGATGAGATGCTCGGGAAGTGTCGCGCCGTACTCGCTGAGCCCGTGAACGAGGATTCCACCGCCCACCCAGAGCATCGCCAGCATGCCGATGAAGCTCAAGAGCCTGGAGAAATGGCGGCATGGCGTGAACGAGCCCGCGGCCGAAAGTCCGTAGCACGGTATTCTCCCGTTGAGCGAGATAGACGCCGAAGTCGTCGGCTTTCACGATCAGCGCGACTGTGCCATAGACCGCGACGGTAATCATGATGCCGACGGCAGCGAGCACGAGTGCCTTCGTGACGAGATCGGGAGCAGTGATGCTCGCAAGCGCGATCGCCATGATCTCCGCAGAGAGAATGAAGTCGGTCCGGATCGCGCCAGCCACTTTCTCGTCCTCCAGTGCAGTAGCGTCAACGGCGGAGGAGGCTGCAGCCTTGCTCGCTGCTATGGCGTCCGGTCCGCTAAGCATGTGGTGGACCTTCTCGAAGCCTTCGTAGCAGAGATATAATCCGCCGAGCATCAGAAGCGGAATGATTGCTCCAGGCAGAAAGGCCGTCAGCAGCAGCGCGGCAGGCAAAAGAAAGACCAGCTTGTTCTTGAGCGAGCCGAGTGCGATGCGCCCAATGATCGGCAGCTCGCGTTTGGCGGCAAGGCCGGTCACGTAGCGGGGGGTTACGGCAGCGTCGTCGACGACCACCCCGGCGGCTTTCGAGCTTGCCTTGATGGCCTGCCCCGCCGCGTCGTCGAGCGTCGCCGCTGCGAGTTTCGTCAATGCCACGACGTCGTCCAACAATGCCAGCAGGCCGCTCATGTGCGGAGTGATCCCCGTTTCTTTCATATCTGTAAGGTCAGACTTTGACCCGATCCGCGCCGCCCGCGCAAGGCTCTGCATGCCGTCAGCGTGCGAGGAGGGATCGGGCCCTTCGCTTAGCGTCCACGCACGCGACGTGCGGAGGGTCGTATAGTCCTATTCCGCCGCCTCCGACTGAGGCCATGAGCGCTCGATCGTGGCCAAGCGCTGCTCCTCTTGGGCGATGTAATCGCGCGTCAGCGGCAGCGTTCCCTGACGCTTCGTGAGCTGGATCTGAAACACCATCAGGTTCTGGTAGCGAAATGCGGCCTCCGACGCCGCGAGGTAGAATTCCCACATGCGGCAAAATTCCGGCCCGAGAAGGTCTTCCGCGGTGAGCCGCTTATTGAGGAAGCGCGCGCGCCAGTGCCTCAAGGTCTTGGCATAGTGCAGCCGCAGGATCTCGATATCCGTAACCAAGAGGCCCGAGCGCTCGATGGCCGGCAGCACCTCGCTAAGGGCCGGAATGTAGCCCCCGGGGAATATGTACTTGGCTATGAAAGCGTTCGTCGGCGCAGGAACATCGAAGCGGCCGATGGAGTGAACGAGCGCGACGCCGTCGTCCGAGAGTAGCTCGAAAACCTTCTTGAAGAACACGTCGTAGTATCCGACCCCCACATGCTCGAACATGCCGACGGAGACGATCCGGTCGAACGGCCCTTGAACGCGACGATAGTCGAGTGCCTCGAAGTGGACCGTGGGGGCAAGGCCGGACTTGAACGCCCGCTGCCGCGCCACTTTGAGCTGCTCCTCGGAAAGCGTGATGCCGGTCACGTCAGCCTCGGCAGCATGAGCCAGATAGAGCGCGAGGCCACCCCACCCTGATCCGATATCGAGAATGCGTTGTCCGCTGGAAAGCGCGAGCTTGGCGGCCAGATGACGTTTTTTGTAGAGCTGGGCTTCGTCCAGGCCGCATTCACCGGAGAAGTAGGCGCACGAGTATTGTTTGTCGCGATCGAGAAAGAGATCGTAAATCGCCCGATCGACATTGTAGTGATGGGCGACGTTTGTCCGGGCCCGGGCGAGCGAGTTGAACTGCTGCAGACGTTTCCCAAAACGCCTCGGAATGTCGAGCAGGCTCATCCATTGCGGAAAAGGCCGGGCTTCCGCGTTGCCGAGCATGATTTCGAGAAAATCATAGATCGTCCCCGTCTCCACGGCGAAGCGGCCCTGCATATAAGCTTCGCCGAGCGACAGGCTTGGATTGAGGGCAAGACCATACTCGAGCCGGCGGTCACCGATCCGCACGGCAACTTCGGCCCCTGAGCCGTCGCCGAACCTATGCACTGCACCGCCGTGATCGACGACGGTCAGATTGCCTCTTTCAACGACGTAATCGAAAATGAACTTGAGCGGAGCGAACATCGCACAGGCCTTTCACAAGCCGCGCCCCTGCATGATTTATGAAAATAAGAGCGCATGCGTCCTGTTGCAACGCCGTTGCCAGTTCTGTCGAACCTGTCGCAGGCCGCTGTCGGATTGCACAGCGGCGAACACGAGCGCGTTCGGGGACTGAGCCATGGAGCGTCGCGCTCCAGGCTAGCTCGCGGAACGCGCGTGATTGTGCGAGGCAAGATAGGCGTGAAGAGCCGCCACGACCTGTGCCCCTTCACCCACGCCCGCGGCAACCCGCTTGATCGACCCCGCGCGGACGTCGCCGATGGCAAAAACGCCAGCGACGCTGGTCTCGAATAACCGGCGGCCATTGTTTGCGTCATCGCCGGTCAGAACAAATCCCTTCGGATCTAGAGCAACTCCGGATTTGGACAGCCAATCGGTCTCAGGGTCCGCACCGACAAAGAGGAAGAGGTGCCGGATCTGCCGGCGGACGTTTTCGCCTGACGCGATGCGCCAGTGAATGGCTTCGAGGATGCCGTCTTGCCCTTCGAGCGCCGTGATCTCCGCACGCGTGACTACTTCCACGTTCGAAAGGCCGCCGATGCGGTCCACGAGATACTGCGACATGCTCGCCGAGATGTCGCCGCCACGAGCGAGAAGCCAGACTTTGGCCGCGCGGCTCGACAGGTACACCGTCGCTTGGCCCGCCGAATTCCCCGCGCCCACGAGAACGACCTCCTGCTTGGCGCAGAGCCTTCCTTCCAGCGGCGAAGCCCAGTAGTGGACGCTGCTGCCCTCGAAATCTGCCAGTTTCCCCACCTCGGGACGCCGGTAACGGACGCCGCTTGCGATGATGATGGCCCGCGCATTGACGCTTTCGTCATTGGACATCCGCAGGGTGAAGCCGTTTCCGTGCGCCGTCTTGTGCGGCTCGAGGCCGACCACCTGCGCTGGAATTGCGAATTCGGTACCGAACTTCTGCGCCTGATTATAGGCGCGCGCCATCAGCGCCATGCCGGTAATCCCGGTGGGAAACCCGAGATAGTTCTCAATTCGGGCCGAGGCGCCGGCCTGACCGCCGAATGCACGGCAATCGAGCACTAGGACCGACAATCCTTCCGATGCCGCGTAAACCGCTGCCGCCATCCCGGCCGGACCTGCGCCCACGATCGCCACGTCATAGAGCCGCTCAGGATCGATCGGTCCGACCAAGCCGATGCAGCGTGCGAGCTTCATCTCGTCGGGGTTCTGCAACAATTGGCCGCCCGGGCATAAAACGATCGGCAGGGCTGTGTCTTCGAGATGAAAGCGCTCGATGAGGGCTCTCGCCTCAGCATCAGTTTTGGGGTCGAGCCTCTGATGCGGATGTCCGTTGCGCGAAAGAAAGTTCTCGAGTCGCAGCACATCGCTGTCGTCTGCCGGCCCGATGATCACCGGCCCGCCACCGCCGGTCTCGATCAATCCGACACGGCGCAGGATGAGCGCCCGCATGATGCGCTCGCCGAGCTCGGCTTCCGCGATGAGCAGCGAGCGAAGCCGGTCGGGAGCTATGACCAGCGCTTCGACGTGACTCTTTGGCATGCGCGTCGACCAGGGCAGGTTTGCCGGAGAGCTGGGCAAGCTCGCCCATGAAGGCGCCGGGACCATGGGTGACGATATGCGTACGATTCCCCGCCCGGTCCCGCTGGGTGATGTCGACGTGGCCGCTCAATATGATGACCAGGCCCGGAGCGACGCTTCCGGTCTCGGCAAGCGCATCTCCCGCTTCGAACGATCTGTTCTCCCCGAACCGCCGTACGCGCTCGATCTCGTGCTGATCCAGCACGGGAAACATTTGGTCTTGCCGCTTCGCGACGATCGACTGGACTTCCGAAGTCATGCACGCTCCGTTCTGGCTTTTCAGACCGGACCTTATAGGCCCCTGGCAAGCTGACAAGCGAAGCGTGAAGGCCTTGATCTGGCTATTATTTGCCGAAGGCTGATAGTGTTCCCCGTCCAGTCCCGCCAAGCGACTAATTTTGCCATGATTTGGCCTGAGAATTTCCCAGCATTTCTGAAGTGCGGCCGAGAGAGACTCCGGGGGTTTTAGTGTTTCCTCAACGCCATTTTGCCGCTGCGACCGCCCTGTTGCTCATCGCAAGCGCTTTTTCCTCATCGGCCGCTGCTGCGCCGAAGGCCAAAGATTTGGCCGCCGACTGCGGTGCAGCTGGGCTCGCGGTGCTGACTTCGCCGATGGCGCCGTGGAAGGGCGCGCCCCTGCGTGTCGTCTTCGCTGCCGAAGAGCCGTTCGAGGGCGAACTGTCGCTCATCGCTCCCGACGGCAAAGTGGCGATGGCAACGCGTGAGCGGCACGGCGGCCCGCCGTACTTCTGGGTCGCCGAGGTCGCGTCGCCTTCGGTCGGAACGTGGCAGGCCAAGCTGGCGCGTGACGGCGACACGACGGAATGCGCGACGATCACGCGCGAAATCGCCGTACAGCGAACCCTTCAGTCGCCGCGGGCGCGCGGAAAGGGCGTCTGGCCGTTGCGCGACACGTGGAACCGCAACACCGAGAACCTCTACTCGGCGTGGATCGAGAAATTGTTCGACGCGCCACAAGGCGAGCGCTGTCGTGGACGGCGCTGCACGAAGTGCTGCGCGACCCCAATCGCAACTTCCTGTTCAACCATCTTGGCCTCGGCGAGGACGAGAAGGAGCTCGTCATAAATCCCGACTGCGCCGACCTCCCCTATTTCCTGCGCGGCTACTTCGCATTCAAGATGGGATTGCCGTTCGGCTATTCGAAATGCACGCGCGGCGGCGGCGGCAAGCCTCCGCAATGCCCGGCGTGGTGGAACATCCAGAAAGAGGAGCCGCCGCCGGCTCCGCTGCCCGCATCAGACCTGCTCCAGCGGGGCCTGGCGGATTCTTCGGCATGTTCGAGCCGCCGCCAGCGGCGCCGCCCTCCCGCGGCACAAGCTTGCCGCAGCCGCCGGGGCTCGTGCCGGGATTTGGCTTCTATTTGCGCACAGACGGTCGCCAACGGCGTGCATTCCGGCGCCGGCCGCACGGCGGCCGACGACGACAACAACGACTACTATCCCGTCTCCCTGAAGCAGGAGACGCTGCGCCCCGGCACCATCTACGCCGATCCCTACGGGCACGTGCTCGTCCTCGCCAAGCGCGTCGCGCAGACGCCGACGCCGGCGCGGCGTCTTCCTTGCCGTCGACGGGCAACCTGACGGCACCATCGCCCGCAAGCGCTTCTGGCGCGGCAATTTCCTGTTCGCGCAGGATCCCGGCCTCGGTGGCCCCGGCTTCAAGCGCTTCCGGCCGATCGTCGCCAAGGCAGGCGGTTTGCGCCGCCTCAGCAACGACGAGATCGCCAAAGATCCCGACTACGGCGATTTCTCGCTCGATCAATCGCAGCTCGGCATCGAGGATTTCTACGATCGCATGGACGACGTGATGTCACCCGCGCCGCTCGATCCGCTGCGCGCCATGAAGGAGGCGATCACGGCGCTTGAGGAGCAGGTCAAGACGCGCGTGACCTCGGTCGAAAACGGCCGCAAGTACCAGACCGGCGGAGGCGCCGAGGTGGCCATCCCGGACGGCCCGTCGATCTTCGAAACCACCGGCGCGTGGGAGGATTTCGCGACGCCGTCGCGCGATCTGCGCCTGCTGATCGCCATCGACGTCGTGCGTGGCTTCCCCGAGCGTGTCGCACGGCGGCCCGAGCGCTACGCCATGCCGAAGGACAAGAGCGTCGCGGACGTGAAAGCCGAGATGGAGGGCGTGCTTGCCTCCGAGCTTGCGGCGCGAAAGTTTTCGTATACGCGCACCGATGGCTCCGAATGGACGCTGGCGCTCAAAGACGTGGTCGAGCGCATGGCCGCGCTCGAGATGGCCTACAACGTCAACGACTGCGTCGAGCTGCGCTGGGGCGCTGCCGACGACAGTGAGGAGGCTTCGACGTGCAAGCGGCGGGCGCCCGAGTGCACAGCGCGGCAAAATGACCGAGTACCGTGAGTGGTTCAACGAGCGCCGCCGCCCCCCGCGCGCCTGATCGGCGCATTTTAGTTCCGGTACGAATGAATACTCGCGCGAGTACGGAATTAATCCTACCCATCGCATTTTGCAGCGGATGCGAAATGCCTGTTCGAAACCCAGGCATTTTCCCGCATTCCTGACTTACAATATCAGCACTCAGAGAAATCTCGGTCCCTGGCCGTCCGATGCGGCGGTCGGGCCTTTTTTGTCAGGGAGGATCTAACGATGGTCACGGGCACCTTCGGCAATCCGGATCGACCTTCGCAAGGCGCAATCAATGCCAAGAACGCGGCTAGCATCACCGATCCGGGTCCGCAGAGCCCGAGCATCTCCGGCCAGTTTCCCTCGGCGCAATCTCCGCCGCCGACCGACGTCGGCGGCATGCCGATGTTCTGGGCCTCCTTCAACAACGTGCCGCGCCGCATCCAGGACGGCGGCTGGGCCCGGCAGGTCACGCAGGCCGACTTCGCCATCTCGGAGACCATCTCCGGCGTCAACATGCGGCTCACGGCCGGCGGCGTCCGCGAGATGCACTGGCACCTGGCCGCGGAGTGGGCCTACATGACCTACGGCACCTGCCGCGTCACGGTGCTGGACGAAAAAGGCCGCCCCTATGTCGCCGACGTAAAGGAGGGCGACCTCTGGTACTTCCCGGCGGGCTTTCCGCATTCGCTGCAGGGGCTCGGCCCGGACGGGTGCGAGTTCGTCATCTGCTTCGACGACGGCAAGGCCTCCGAGTTCAACACGCTGCTGCTGACAGACTGGATCGCGCATACGCCGCCGGACGTCCTGGCGCAGAACTTCGGCGTACCGGCCGAGGCGCTTGTCAAACATCCCGCTCGACAACCTCTGGATCTTCCAAGGCACGGTGCCGGGCGACCTCGCGACCGACCAGGCAGCCGCGGTCGGGCCCTCGGGCGTGCCGCCCTATCCGTTCACGTTCTCGCTCGGCTCGTCAGCGCCGGTGCGTGAGACCAAGGGCGGCTACGCACAAATCGCCGACAGCTCCAATTTCACCGTATCGAAGACGATCGCGGCGGCACTCGTCACCATCCGGCCGGGCGGCCTGCGCGAAATGCACTGGCACCCGAATGCCGACGAATGGCAGTATTGGATCAAAGGCAAGGGCCGCATGACCGTGTTCAACACGGGACCGCATGCGATGACGATGGATTTCAATCCGGGCGACGTCGGCTATGTGAAACGGAGCAACGGCCACGTCATCAAGAACGTCGGCGATAGTGACCTTCAGTTCCTGGAAGTCTTTAAAAGCGATAGCTTCGCGGACATCTCGCTGTCGGACTGGCTGGCGCGGACGCCGCGCTCGCTGGTGGCGCAGCACCTCAACATTGACGAGGCGACCATCGCCCAGTTCCCGAGCAACAAGCCAGTGATCATGCCTGAGTAACGCATTTGCGCTTGCGGCAGCTCCAGTTGTCGCTAGCTGCCGTGTGGCGCTCGTTTAGTCTCTGGGCGCTCCGCGAAGATCGATTTCTCGATCGTCGCGTGAACTCCGAGATTGCCGTCGGCGACCTGCGTGATGCCGAAATCGACCGCGAGCGACATCAGGCTCAACGCTTCGTCCTCGCTAAGCTCGTAGGCGTCCATGAGAAAGCGCCGCGCCTGCCGGAACGCGCTGCGGAGCGCCAGGTCCACCGTCGAACGTGTATAGACGTCAGACTGCGCGTTGCGCCCCAGCTCGCGTAGATAGTTCGGATAGCTGAAGCTCTGGATCACCCAGTGCGTGTCGGTCTCGATGAGTGGCACACCAAGCCCGCGCAGGAAACTCGGCTGAGTGCCGTCCGCCTTGTGCAATGTCACCCGGATATCGCCGGTCAGTGAGCATTCGAGTCCGGTTCCGTTGATCTCTCCGTCGGCTTGGGCAAAATGGCCATCGCCGATCGAAAGAAGCGCGCCTTCCACGGCGACGGGAAGATAGATGCGCGAGCCCTTGCCGGCGCGCCAATTGTCGATGTTGCCGCCGAAGTTTCCGGGCGGGATGGAATCGACCATGTCGGAGTCCGCGGGCGCTACGGCAACGAAGCCGAAGTGAGGACGTGCGGGAATGCGAATGCCGGCAAGCGTCTGATCGATCCTGCTGATGGTGGTGTGATCGACGGCAACGCCCGGGTAATCCATGGTCCGGTGCACGACGCCGAACGGGTCGGTCTGAGGCGTCCAGACATAGCTGTAGAGCGGACGGGCGTGCGTCGGCGTCGCTAGGTCGATCTCGTAGATCGTCACCGTTTCACGCTTGGCGCCGGCGTCGAGCAGGTCGTGGTACTGATACCCCCACCAGGCCGACGCGTTGCTCGCAAAGGCCTTGCCGGCGAAGGCTGGATTGCCGCTCTCGCGCGGACGGATGTCGAGAATCTCGACCTCGAGGATATCGCCGGGCTCGGCGCCGTTGACGAATATGGGTCCGGTGCAGATGTGCACGCCAAACCCTTCGCCGGCGCCGCGACCGAATACGGACGCATTCATCGGGCCGGCGCCTCTCCGGTCCACGGCTTTGCGATCCTTGGTCCAGAGGTACACGCTCTCTGCGCCCGGATCTCCGGAGATCATGCGTTCATGGTCGTCGCCCGCATGCTGGGTCAGAGTCTCGATCGTCACGACCGCACCAGGCTCGACGCGCAGCACGGGTGGCAGCGTACGGCTCAGAAAACCCCAATGGACGGTCGCGGAATTGACCGGCAGATAATGGTCCGGCAACGAACCCGCGCCGCTACGGCTCACGGCTTCGATTGAGGTTTCCGATGCGAGCGTACTCGGCTTTGGGGCTCGCTTGCTGACACGCGGGGCGGCCTTGCCAGTCCGCAACGCAGGCTTGCCGCGCAGCGCATACTGCTCGCTCTCGGCCCCGCTGCTGCGGCGCATCTCGCGCGGGGCTATGCCGAACTCGGAACTGAAGGCGCGGCTGAAATGAGCCTGGTCCTTGAAGCCCCACCGCATGGCGATGGCGGCAACGCTCTCGTGGGCGTGGTTCGGATCGGCGAGATCGGCGCGGCTGCGCTGCAGGCGCTGGCGGCGGACGTATTCGGAAAAGGATTCCTGCCGCCGCTCGAACAGTCGCTGCACATAGCGTGCTGACATGCCCTCCGCCCGCGCGATGTCGCTGAGAGCAAGATCGGGCTTGCCGAGCCGGCTCTCGATAGCCGCCGCCACGCGCCGGAAGTGGTCGGCCTGCACGCCGGTCATGGAGCCGTTGGGCGCCTTCAACTCCGAAAGGATAGCGCTTGCGATGAGCTCCGTGATCGCGGTCTCGCCGGCGCTGAGGTCGGCCTGCTCGAGCGTGTCGATATTCGCGGCCAGCGTGCCGAGCACAGATCGCGCGGCGGATGCCGCGACCGTTGTTCCGAGCGGCAACGGCCCGTCGATCTTGCTTCTGCCGAGACGCGAGGCGAGTGGGCCGCGAGGAATTTGCAGCATGACGGCGTCGAAGTTCGTTCGCCATTCGAGCCCACACTCGATCGACATGTCGAAGACGCAGAGATCCTGCTCCGCCAATTGCAGGATACGCTTCTGGGATTTGATGCGCCCCGAGCCCCTCAGGCAAAGGAGCAGCAGAAAAGGCCGGTTCTCTTCGCCGGCGTCCATGAACGCCAGCGACTGGGCAGAGCCTGCGAGCAGGCCAAGGCACGCCCCCGATGTCGAGGATTTGATGGCGATGCTGCCGCCGCAACTCTCAGGTGCAAGCGCGCGCAGCGACAGTGGGGCCAAGTGCTCCTGCCGCAGGCTTTGACGCCTCTCCAAGGGCAGGATGTCGGCAGTAAAGCGGCCCGCTGTAAGACATGGTCATACCTCATCGTCGCCGCCCCGCGCGGCACGCTCGAATAGTCCTCCCAAGGATTTTGATTGTTTCTACCCTTCTAGCACATCCGTCCGCGGCTCCAACGCTTGCTTCCACGCGAACAATATTTTGACTTTCGGGGTGCAGCGCCCCCGCGACATCGTGCTGAGCCTTGCGACGCCGCCGCTCCCCTTTGAATACTCCGGCGTGTCGAGAGGTTCAGACCGGAGAGGAATAACCATGTGCAAAGGCGATGACGCCAATTGCCCAAATTTCGA
The DNA here is from genome assembly GCA_963831345.1 of uncultured Alphaproteobacteria bacterium. Lineage (GTDB taxonomy): Bacteria > Pseudomonadota > Alphaproteobacteria > Rhizobiales > Hyphomicrobiaceae > Hyphomicrobium_C. The sequence continues at coordinate 7,173 of CAWHPZ010000025.1, read as the reverse complement.
AGCTCACGCGAAGGCCTTCAGGGAGGATCTCAATGCCGAGCGTCGCAGCTTTCTGAAAAGCGGCGTGTTCGCGGCTGGCGGCCTGGCGGCCCTGGGAGGCGCGGGCAGCATGAGCCTCGTCACCCCGGCGCTCGCGCAAAAGTCCGCCGAGAAGCAGCCTGCACAGCGCGGCTATCACTATCTGCCGGCCAATGCGGATAACGTGCATTGGGGCTATTTCAGCAAGAAGCTGAAGCCCCGGGTCGAGATCGACAGCGGCGATATCGTGACCATCGAATCGCTCACGCACCACGCGGGCGACGATCTCGACCGCATGGTGACCGGCGATCCCGGCGCGGAAAGCGTTTTCCTGTGGACCAAGGACAAGAAGGGCGTCGACCGCCGTGGCGCTGGACCCGCCGAAAAGGGCACGTACAAGAAAGGCGCGGGCGAGGGCCAGGGCGTCCACATCATGACCGGGCCTGTCTACGTCCGCGGCGCCGAGCCCGGCGATATTCTCGAAGTGCGCATCATCGATTGCGTGCCGAGGCCCTGCGCCAACCCCAAGTACAAGGGCAAGGCCTTCGGCTCGAACGCCGCGGCGTGGTGGGGCTTCCACTACAACGACATGCTCTCCGAGAAGCGTGAGGTCATCACGATCTACGAGGTCGACGCCGCAGGCGCCAAGAACTGGGCGGAAGCCGTCTACAACTTCAAATGGGTGCCGCAGACGGATCCCTTCGGCGTGACGCACACGACGATCGACTATCCGGGCGTGCCGGTCGATCACAGCCTGACGAAGCCCAACTACGACGTGCTGAAGGGCATCCGGCTGCCGATCCGGCCGCACTTCGGAACGCTGGGTCTGGCACCGGCGGAAGCCGACTACGTCGATACCATTCCGCCCAACTACACCGGCGGCAACATCGACAACTGGCGCATCGGCAAGGGTGCGATCATGTACTATCCGGTCTCCGTCGAGGGCGGATTGCTATCGGTCGGCGATCCACATGCCTCGCAGGGCGACAGCGAGCTCTGCGGCACCGCCATCGAATGCTCGCTTACCGGCACGTTCCAGCTCATTGTGCACAAGAAGGCGGATCTCGCCGGCACCGCGCTCGAGGAACTGAAATACCCCATGCTCGAGACGCCGACCGAATGGCTCGTGCACGGTTTCTCCTACCCCAACTATCTGAAGGACCTCGGGCCCGACGCACAGAGCGCGATCTATTCGAAGTCGTCGGTCGATCTGGCTCTGCGCGACGCCTTCCGCAAGATGCGCCACTTCCTCATGACGACGAAAGGCCTGACGGAGGACGAGGCGGTTTCGCTCATGTCGATCGGCGTCGACTTCGGCATCACGCAGGTGGTGGACGGCAACTGGGGTGTTCACGCCATCGTCAAGAAGGACATCTTCGCCGGACGCGCGTAGAGGCGTCGTCCGTCGGAGTCCGGATGAGGCGAACGCGCCGGACGATGTTGTCCGATTGCCGGGCGCTTCGCCGAGGTCGCTCATCGAGAGTTGACCGGATAGACAGAGTGCGGGGGAGGGCGAGGGCTCGGTCGAGCCGTCGCCCTCCCCGTCGACTTTGGCCGCCTTAGGCCACCTTCGGCCCATGTCCGCACAGCACATGACAGCCGCTGCCATCAGGTTCCGGACATTGGCGGCGATAAGCATGAGGCGCGCAAGAGTGATCGTCTGAACGATGAGGGTGGCTGCGATCGAGAACCCGAAACCGCCGCTGGTGCCGAGCGGGGCGGCCAGAGCCGAGCAGCCGCGTGCGGTGGCTGTTCGTCGCATCTGGATTGATGCGGCGCAGAAATGAGCCTTCGACCGGCGATCTTGAAAGACAGGGCGCGTCGCGCCGCGAATTTCAAGAAAGCCGATTAAAATGGGCATTTTCGTTATTTCGCCCCGCGAACTTCGGGTCCGCGAAAAGCCGTCCGCATTGGGATCATCTATCGCCCCATCTCAGAAATTTTCTTGACGATCGCTATATCAAGAAGAATATAGCGAAGTTCAGTCGAGTTGGGGACGGGGGTCTTGTAATGCGTAGAATTGTGAGCGTGGCGCTCTGCGGCGCCATGATGGGAGTCTGTTTGCCTGAAGCACAGGCGCAAGAAGTTGCACCGACTGCAGCCGGCGACGTATCGGCGTCCGAGGCCACACCGCTTCCGCCGATCGACGTGATCTCTCCGTCAGAGCCGATCTCAAAAAAGAAAGCCGGAAAAGCCGGCAAGGGGTCTGCAACTGGCGGCACCCCCGAGCCGACTACGACAGATGGCGAAGGCTCAGCAACATCGGACGGCACGCCCGGCATTTTCACGCTCGGTCAGCTCGACATGATCGGCGGCTCCACGGTCGGCAACAAGGCCATGTGGACCTTCAACACCAACACGCTCGACCAGGCGGCCGCATCTGGCGCCCGGCGTGTCCATGGCCAACTATGGCGGCCGCCGCAACGAGCGTGATGTGTTCGTCCGAGGCTTCGATCGCTGGCGCGTGCCGCTCACGATCGACGGCGTGCGCATCTATCTGCCGGCCGACAACCGCCTCGATATGAACCGCTTCCTGACGCCGGATCTCGCCGAGATCCAGATCGAGAAGGGCTACGTCTCTGTGCTCAACGGGCCGGGCGGCATGGGCGGCGCCATCAATCTCGTCAGCCGCAAGCCGACCAAGCCATTCGAGGCGGAGGCGCGTTTCGGAGCCACGTTCGACGGCGATCTGTCAGGCCGGAATTCCTTCTCCAGCTACGGTATGGCCGGGACCAGGCAGGATACGGGCTACGCGCAGATCAGCGGCACCATCTTCGACCTGGACCACTGGAACCTGTCCGATGATTTCACGCCGACAGCCTTCGAGGACGGCGGCTATCGCGACGGCTCTGAGACGCGCGATTGGCGCATCAATGCCAAGGTTGGATACACGCCCAACGCCACCGACGAATATGCGGTGAGCTACACGTCGCAATCGGGCGAGAAGGGCGCGCCGCTTCACATCCTTGGCGAGACGCAGACGCGCTACTGGACATGGCCCTATTGGGATATCAATAGCCTCGCCACATACACTCACACCAAGATCGGCGAGGCGTCATACATAAAAAGCAACGCGTACTATAACGAGCTCAATAACTCGCTGCGTTCATTCGACAACATCACGCACACAACGCAGTCTGCCGGGTATGCCTTCGACAGCTGGTATGACGACTATGCTTATGGCGGCATGGTCGAGTTCGGCACCAATCTCATTCCCATGAATACCCTGAAGGTGGCCGCGCACTACCGTCTCGACAACCACGTCGAGCACAACTTCAATAGGCCCACGCATGCGACCATGGCATTCGAGGAGCCGTTGCAGGAGACCGAGGAGAAGACCTGGTCGATTGCGCTCGAGAATACGTTCCATGCCACCAAGTGGCTCGACATCGTCGGCGGCGTCAGCAGGGACCACGCTAAGCTTGAAAAGGCGGAGGAGTTCAGCAGCACTACGCAGTCGGATCTTCGAGTATCCGACGGGCGAAGGCGAAGCCTGGAACTGGCAGAGCGCCGCCATCATGCGCTACGGCGACGACGGCAAGGTTTACGCCAGCGTTTCCGATCGCACGCGCTTCCCGACCATCTTCGAGCGCTTCTCGTCGCGCTTCGGCACGGCGGTGCCAAATCCGGACCTCAAGGCAGAAGAGGCGATAAACTACGAGTTCGGCTGGAGCGACACGTTCTACAACAGGCTCAAACTCTCCGGCGCCGTGTTCTATACCGAGATCAGCGATTACATCGACGCCGTCTATCTCGATACCGCGCGGCACGGTGAGGCAGACCCAGAATATCGGCGACGGCACGCACAAGGGCTTCGAATTCTCGATCGACTACGATCTGATGCCGGGGTTACGCGTCGGCGGCAACTACACCCTCTTGGATCGTGAGATCCACAATCCGGCGGACCTCTTCTTGAAGCCAGTCGGCACACCCAAGCACGAGGGCTTCATCTATCTGGCCTGGGACGCTACTCACGATCTGACCATCACACCGAGTCTGGAGCTCGCGAGCGACAGGTGGAGCCTCGTGACCGCGGCGGGAGTTCCTGCGAACATCAACTACGTCGAGATCGGCTCCTACGCACTCGTCAATCTCAATGTGGAGTATCGCGTCAACGAGACCTTCACGCTGTCGGCGGGCGGCAAGAACCTCACGGACGAGAACTACATGCTTGTCGAGGGTTTCCCCGAGGCAGGCCGTCAGTTTTTCGCCAACGCCAAAGCGACGTTCTAGCCTAAAGGCCGTCGCGGCGATCAGCGTAAGGGCGACCTCGAGGGAGCGCTCGAAGTAACGATCGCCGCGACGGGTTCACTTCAATCACGGACAACTCAGCGCTCGGGTAAGGAGCCAGGAAATATGAAGCACTGTCTCACGCTGTTCACGTTAGTGTTCAGCCTCGCCTTTGTCCCGCTCGCCATGGCTGAGGATGCAGGCGGGCTGCAGCGGGTTCAACTGGCCACTCGATACGGAGCTGGCCTGGATGGCGGCGTCTGACGATGTGCCGCTGCAGAGTGGCGCGGAGATGCCGACCCCGCCGGCAAAGGCGATCGCGCTTACGCTCCAGCCTGCCAAATCGGTGACCATGCCCGTGACGCCCGGCATCAAGAAGCAAGCCGTGGGCGCCGACACCTTCTCGGGCTGGCTCACGCTGTCCGGAGTGGAGAAGCCCGGCCTCTATCAGATCACGCTGTCGAGCGGAGCCTGGGTCGATGTGGCGCAGAATGGCGCCCTGGTGCGATCGAGCGCTTTCACGGGCCAGAAGGACTGCAAGGCGATCCACAAAAGCGTGCGTTTCGAGATCGGCACGGGCCCGGTAACCGTACAGATCAGTGGTGCTCCAGAGCAGAAAGTCAGGCTCGCCATACGGGCGGCGAATTAGCTAGAGTGGTCCTCGGGAACCCGATAGGGGGGATTCGCCCATGAGCCCGAAACCATGAGCCAGAAAGACGACGCCTCCGCGCGCCTCGAGCCTGACGCCGTCGAGGTCGCAATCGAGAAGTGTGTCCGCCGCTTTTACGACGGCGCACACGCCGATCCCCTGCTGGGCCCGGTGATGAGGTCCATTGTCGATTTCGAAAGGCATGTTGGCATCGTGTGCGATTTCTGGTCCCACGTCCTGCTGGGCACCAATCGGTATCAGGGGCCGGCCTATCCCGCCCACGTCAACTTGCCCATCAGGCCGGAGCATTTCGACCGCTGGCTCGAGCTCTTCGCCGACGCCGCTGCAGCTGAGCTGGCTCCGGTCCACGCCAAGCACGCCATGGAGAAAGCCCGGCATATGGCCAAGAGCTTCATGGCCGGGATGTTTCCCTTCGAGGGCCTCGATGGCCGGGACATCCGGCGTCCCCAGATCCTCCTCGAAACCCTGGACCGCCGCCATTGACCAGTGCGGATGTACGGTCGCTGAACGCCGTCGCAGGTGACGAAACTGACACCTTCGCCATGGCTCACTTGACGATTGTTTACGAAAGAAGTCATCTAGGATCGCATTGTCGGCGGCCGAGCAGAGGACAGGGATCGTGCCGCTAACCCGATTGGCGACCGCACGAGGTCGTGGATGACATCCGCATGAAGTCTCGTCTTCTTGGCAGAGCTCATTTGTGCGCGGCATCGTCGTGCCCGCGCTGTTGGCCGGGTCGATCGCACTCGTGCCCGGCCTCTTGGGGCTCGGACGCGATGCAGGCAATGCAGCGAGCCCGTCGATCGCAAGCCTCGAAGAGCTCGGACGCTCGCTTTTCTCCGACGTCAATCTTTCCAAAAATCGCTCGCAAGCCTGCGTCAGTTGCCATTCCCCGCAGTTGGCTTTCACCGATCCCCGGGAAATGCCCAAAGTCGGCGGCGCTGTCTCGCTCGGCGACGACGGCCGCTCGCTCGGCGACCGCAACACGCCAACCGCCGCCTATGCCGGCCTCACGCCGGATTTCCACATCAAGGCCAACGGCAAGCCGGCAGGCGGCCTGTTCCTCGACGGACGGGCAAAGAACCTGGAGGAGCAAGCCGCCGGTCCGCCCCTCAATCCCATAGAGATGGGGATGCCGGACAAGGCCAGCGTCGTTGCCCGCCTCAAGGAAAACCCCGCATATGTAGCGGCCTTCAGCGAGCTGTTCGGAAAGAACAGTCTCGACGATGCCGAGCAAGGCTACGCGGCCATGGCCAAGGCCATCGCCGCGTTTGAACGCACCCCCGAGTTCTCGCCGTTCGACTCGAAATATGATCGCTATTTGCGTGGCGAGACGACGCTCACCGAGCAGGAGGAGCTGGGCCGCGTCCTGTTCTTCTCGTCACAGTTTACGAACTGCAGCCAGTGCCACAGGCTCGAGACGCGGGGTGGTATCGAGAAGGAGCCCTTCACCAACTTCGAATATCACAATATCGGCACGCCGCTGAACCATGCCGTGCGCGCCGAGAACGGCAGTGAGCCCGGCCGCATCGATCGCGGCTTGCTCGCCAACCCTGGCGTGACCGACAAGATCCACGACGGTCAGTTCAAGGTGCCGACGCTGCGCAATGTCGCGGTTACCGCTCCCTACATGCACAACGGTGTCTTCAAGGACCTGCGCACGGTCGTGCTGTTCTACAACAAGTACAACAGCAAGAGCCCGAAACGGCAGATCAACCCCGAGACCAATGCGCCGTGGGAGGCGCCGGAGGTCCCCGAGAACCTTTCGATGAAGGAGCTCAAGGCGCCCGCGCTCGACGACAAACGTATCGATGCGTTGGTCGCGTTCCTGAAGACGCTAACCGACAAGCGCTACGAGCCCCTGCTCAACCAATGAACCTCGGCTGATCCGAGGTTAGCGGCCCTCGGCTAGCGATATTCATCGAACTGGCGAGCGTCTACCAAGTCCGCTAACACACTGATTCATCGATGAATAGTTTTTCGGCTGGGGCACTAGAACCCCCAAGACGCTCCCCAAAGAGCTTGGCAACCCACAGGGCATCCGGCGGGATAGCGCGTCGACGATCATCGGCCATTTATTTGGGTTATTGAGCGCTTTTCCTCGCCTCAACCACGGCGATTGAAAAATCACACGGCGAAGCGTTATGACGAGAGCCACAATAGAACTTGGGCATCGGTACGTGTGTAACGCACAATTTAGTTGGATGGACGTCGTGCATGAGCAATACGTACTCGTCAAGGTACACGCTGAAGAA
>CAWHPZ010000024.1:0-52181 GCA_963831345.1 uncultured Alphaproteobacteria bacterium | reverse complement strand
GACGCAGATCTGCCCGGTCTTGGGCGTGTCGCCTGTGCCGACCTTCGTATCGATGATTTTCAAGCCTGAGGGCGTAGTCACGGTAGTCCCCGTTTGTTGTGCGGTTGCTGGAGTGAGTGCGCTCGTCGCGAACACACCGGCGAGTGCGATGATGATGGCGCCGGCTCTAAAGACGCGGCGGCCCGTTCTAGGTGTCATGGTCATCCTCCTTGTTCTTATCCGCAGCCCATTTTAATCACGGCTAGCCCGCGTGGTGTCGCTGTGCGCGCGGTCTTTGTCCGCTCCCTGCCGCCCGGACTTTTGAACGATTTAGCACCGGCGCGCCAGCCCGGCGTGGTAAGGTTTGAGTCTTCCGCTCATCTCGGTGCGATGCCGGTAAATGCCGGCCTGAACCCCTGAGGCGGGACCGGCACCTAGGTCTCAACGACCAACGATGCCAAAGACCAACGATCTCAACCGTGAAGGATATGCGCTGTGGCTAAAGGTCAGCAGAAAAGCAACAAAGAAAAGAGAAAGCCCAAGCAGGACAAGGCCAAGCCCGCCTCCCAGACCGCGACGTTCGGCGGCATGAATGCAGGCGGCGGCAAAAAGAAGTAGCCCGCCTCGGGCCCCCGCATCCGGACTGACCGTCAGGACGCAGGCGTCCTGCAGCGTTGTCATCGTTTCGGCTCAAACTGAGGCCAATATGATCCCGCCGCGTCGCTACCCAGGCGCGGCCCGTCGAAGCACGACCGGAGACGCACTCCGGCGCGACTGACCAGGGGACGCCAAGGAGTTTTCCAATGTTGAATCGAGCTGTGCTCGCGATCGCTTCAGCGGTCGCTTTTTTTGTGTCGCTGTCCAGTGCCGGAGCTCAGGCCCCGCGCGGCCGCGATGATTGGCGGCCTGACAATCGCACCGAGTGGGAGTCTCTGGGTTCGGCTCAGATCGGCACCCGCCTCGAGCGTGATGTCATCGAGGTCGGACGGCGTGAGGGCCGCTTCAAGACGCTCGGCTTCACGGTCACCGGCAGCGATGTCCGCATCGAGGACCTGCGAGTGGTCTATGGCGGCGGCGAGATCGACGAATTGCAGGTTCGCGAGTTCTTCAAGGCCGGCACGCGCTCGAGACCCATCGACCTGCCGGGCCGCGGCCAGTTCATCCAGCGCATCGAGGTCACCTACCGCGCGCCGGGACCCGTCAAGATCGAGTTCTTCGGCGAGAAGCGGCGCGAAGCTCAGTGGCAGCAGCTCGGCTGCCAGCGCGTCGCCTTCCTCGAGGACAACGATGTGATCCGTGTCGGCCGCAAGGAGGGTGCCTTCCGCGCCCTCAAGCTCACGGTCGCCGACGCCAAGCTTCGCCTCGACAGGATGCGCGTCGTCTTCGGAAACGGCAAATCTCAGAACTTCGAAATCCGCTCCGTGATCCCGGAAGGTGCCGAGAGCCGGCCCATGGATCTCGACGGCCGCCGCCGCGTCATTGATCGCATCGAGCTCAAGTACGTTCCTTCGATCAGCCTGAAGGCCTTGAAGAGGGGCGCGCAGGTTTGTGTCCTCGCTCTCGAGGGCGACGGGCCAGGCCGCGGTGGACCGGATTGGCGCGATGGCCCAGGCCGCGACGGACCCGGACGGCGTGACGACCGCCGCTAGACCGCATCGTGCTGACCGTAAAGCTGAACTCCAGAAGAGAGGATCTTTTCTCATGATCAGAAAAACGACAGTTGCCGCGGCCCTGCTGACGGCCGCCCTCGCAACCCCGGCACTGGCCGCCCCGCCCGCCGACCAGGACGCTTGCAACAAGCTGGCGTTCGACCTCGCCGACAAGGCTGCCGCCAAGAAGCTTCCCGAGGCCGACGCCACCAAGGTCGACGAGCTCATCGGCACGCTCGAGACCCAGTGCGGCGAGGGCAAGCTCGCCGAGGCCGATGCCACCGCGCAGAAGGTCGAAGCTGCAATCGGAAAGTAGCCGCCAAAATAGCGGCCGCGGACGGCCATCGCGCTGTCCGCGGCCCTTCTATTTCAGTTCTCCCGTTCGCCGCCCCGGCCTGATGCCGGCAGCGTTGCTGTTCACCTTGAAATGGTCCCAAACCCTGGTTTTTAACGAAACCAGCTACGGACCGGTGCAAGCCGAAGCGATCATGGTTTAGGAAGAGCACCCGGCTAGACTGCTGCGAGAACGGAGTTTTACACCATGACGGACAAGACCACGACCGAGGCGATCAGCCAGCTCAAGCGCGAGAACGCCGAACTTTCCGGGCTGGTGCTGGCCACGGGCGTCATTCTCACGCAGCTCTTGCAGTCCATGATGAAGCGCGAGATGAACCCGCAAGGCGCGGCAAGCAAGGTCATCAACAACGCGCGCGAGGCCATCGAGGGCTTCACCTCCCAAGCAGACGCCGATCCGGTCATGAAGGCGCGCGCGCTCGAAGCCGTGAAGCAGTACGAGGAGCAGATCCGCTCCGTTCTGTCGGTTTGAGCCGAGACCACGATCGCGTTGGATCTTAGTCGCTCCGATCGCCACGCCGCCTATCCGGCGTGGCGTGAATTGGCAGCGCAGAAAAGTCCAACGCGTGAATTGTCGGTCTCAAAAAGAGACCATGATCGCTTCGGACCCTAGCCAGTCCGAAGCGTGAATCATCGGTCTCAAAAAGAAGCGGCTATTGCGGTGCTGGTCCGGCGTAGCTGCCGGCGGCGGCGCGGTATCGGCTGCCGGAGGCGGCGCAACATCAACGATCGGCGCATCCGCGAACACGAACAGATAAGCCAGCATCGCGGCAATGCACAGCGCGCCGGCGAAGATGATGAAATGTCTCGAATGCACGGGGAGAAGTCCTTTTGCCGGAGCGCCGCCGAGTATGACGCGACCGTAAGTGCGTCGTGCACAGAGGGCAAGGGCGACGCCTGTTGCCTGCTGCCCGCTGCCCTGCTCCCCAACTCCCACTGCCTACTTGAACAGCGACGTCAGCGAGAACCCTGAGGCCACGACGACGGGCGGCGCCTCCGCCACCTGCGGATAGGGCTCGTCGATATAGGCATTGAGCCCCGTGGCCCGCTCGTCCTTGATCAGGCTCGCCACATAGGCCCAGCCCTTGGGCTCGAGCCCGATGCACGCTTCCGACATCTCGCCCTTGAGCCGCACGTGAATGGCGATGTTGCCGCGCGCTTTGATGGCCGCGAGATGCGCCGGGCTGAACCGCTCCTTGTGCCACAGCTTGGTGAGGAAGATGCCGGCCACGTGCCGCTTGGTGCGCGGCCCCCAGTTGACGCGATATTGCTTGCTGGCCGCGAACGTATATTCGCCCGGCGGCAGCGGCCCCACGGCCTTGGCGGCGAAGCAATCGGGATCGGGATTGTTGCGGCAGACGTCGCGGCCTGAAAGCCCCCAGGCGATGGTCTTGCCGGAGACGCGCGGATCGTCCGAGATCACGAACAGCCGCCCGCTGGTGATGGTGTAGCCGAGGCGGAAGCCCGTCGCCGACGCCGGCAGCTCGTTCACGACATCCTGGAACGGACTGCAGATCTCGCCGCCGGTCAGCTTGCGCTCATAGCCGCCGAGATGGATGGTGACGTAGTCGACGCCGTCGGCGCAGTCCCACTTCTTGAGCCCCTTCTTGCCCGCGACCGATAGGACCGGCCCCTTTGGCTGCAGGCCTTTCTCGGCCGGCGGCTGCGGCGCGTTCACTTTGGGCAGCGCCACCACCGAGGGCGTCTTGGCGGCCTTCGGCTCCGGCTGCGTGGTCGTGTCCCAGGGCAGCGCAAGGTCCGCTTTCGGCTCCGGCGCCTTGGCCACCTTCGGGGCCGGTACCGGTTTCGGGACGGGGATCGCCTCCGGCGTGGGCTCAACCGCCTCCGGCGCAGGGCTGCGGATCCTCCGGCGCGCAACGCCCGGTCGGCCGCCTCCGGCGTCAGGGTCTAACGCCTCCGGCTCCTCGGACGAAACCGGCGCATCAGGCGAAGGCTGAGCCTCGGGCGGCAGCGCCGCCTCCTGCAGCGGCGGCGCTTGCCCGAATGGATCGCCGCCCTGCGTGCCCCGAACCTGCTCGCACTTGGCCGACAGCTTGGGCGGCTGGATCTGCGCCGCAGCGAGCCGCCGCGCGATGGTGCCGCTGGCGCCCCGCGCCACATAGGCCTGCACCAGCGCGTACTGCACCATCACCTGCTCTTCCGACAGCTCGAAGATGCAGTCCTCGAGCAGCTGGTCGCCGACCTTCGAGAAGATATCCGCCAGCTCGCCCGCGGCCAGTCCGGCCCCGGCGCCGGGCTCATGCCAGCGCCGAAATCGGGCGGCTGCTGCGCCTGAGCCTTGGACGGGGCCCAGAAATGGGGAGCGGGCAAATCCGTGAGAGAAACGAGGAGACAGGCGCGAGCGCCAGCACCAGGCCCGCCACCGCGGCGAGCGCGATGGGCCTGATGTTCCGCATATGCTCGCTTCGAACCATTCCCGCCCTCAACCCCTGACGCGCTCAAACCCCGCCGGTCTGAACGTCTATCATGGCCTTAAGTTCTGCTCTGACCATGGTTTACCAGCATGACCTCACACGCTTTAGACATTCCTAGGGCACGAGTTGGGGCAAGAGGAAGGCGTGTGTCACGCCGGAGGCGTGCAAAGAAGGGACGGCCGGAGGCGTGCAAAGAAGGGTCACGCCGGAGGCGTGCAAGAAAGGACGGCCGGAGGCGTGCGAGGGATGTCGCTTTTCCCGATCCTCGGTGCGAGCCCGGACGAAACGCCTGCTGTGGCCATTGCTGCGAGCTCAATGCCGAGCGAGCCAGCTCCTAGTTCGCCAGCTGCTAGTTCGAATGAGCAAGCTGGTAGCAAATGGCGGGGCTGTCTCGATCGCGTGAACTATCGAGCGCTGCATACCGGCCGGGAGCGTCCTCCCTGCGCAACGTGCCGCTCGCAATCGTGAAGTAGTAGTTGGGTGGACGCGAGAGATCGATCGAAAGCAGGCGCGACTGCTGCCAAAGGAAATTATGGAACGCCCTGTCCTCGACCTCATCCTTGAAGATCGCGACGAGCGTTGCATCCGTGTTGAGCCGGTGTTCAAGACGATCTGCGAGGCCTCCGGGCAGGACCGCGTGGGCGTAACCAGGGATGATGACAAGCTTACCCCCGCCCTTGGCCTTCACTTCGTGCTCGATATACGCCGCGAGCTCGTCGTCATGGCTGAAGCGCTCGCGCATGATGGCTGCATCGCGCTGTGCCTTCGTCACCCTTTGGTCCAGGCCGTATTTCAGCCAGGCGACGTTGTCCAGCTCGGAAAGGCACCGGTAGACGGGATCATTATAGGTGGTGAAGCCCCCCAATGGATTGTTGAAGTCGTAGAAGATCGGATTGATGCCGAGCTGCTTGGCGAGCAGAACCTGTCGGCCCAGGGCAGACGCGACCCGATGCTGCGTCTCGGTAAATTCCTCATCGGGATGGTCCGGGTCGACGAAATGCCACCTGTCGGAACGAATGACGTCCTGCGCGAAGGCCTCGACGTCGCCCGGCGTCTCAATGCCCATGGCCTGCCGGCCGAGAACCCGGGGCATCTCGATCGCGAGGTGCCGCACGCCCGATCGGACCATGGACTGGAACAGGGACTCTGAGGAAAAGAATGCGATGCGGTCGCGGACACCGTGCTTGACGTCGGCAAGGACGATCAAATCCCCGGCTTGCAGGAGACCGTCGAGGGATTGCCGCCGATCCCGCCGCTGATCGGATGCGGCTTGAGATGCCATCGCAACGGCTGCAACTGTAAGGATGCCTAGGCTGAGGCGAGTGCGAAAAAGACTGTTCATCGGTCACCGCTGACGCTGTGCTCATGTGCAGTGCTCTGCCAGACGTGACCTCCGACTACCGTTTTTTCCCAGGCTACAGGGATTCATTCCCGACGCAAACCCGTAGGGCCGCCCGCATATCGAACAATTTCTGATAAGAAATTCAGCAGGGCCTATGTTCCATGCTTCCAAGGGCCAAGAGAGAACGTGAACTTATCCCGTTGCAGCGCCGATCAAAATTCGTGCCTGTATGGAAACAGGGATTGGCGTCGTGGAGAGCATTGCTGGCTCGACCGCTTTTTGTAAGTACTTCGCCAGTCTCCATTTTCGCAGCATGCCGTTGAACTATCCGCTCTCATGCTGGTGCTCGTGGGTTCGAATCCAGGTGAGATCGACGAATAGACTGAGCGACTAACGGAACACTGTCATCGGCATGAGGGTCGAATGCTCGCAAGAACTCTACTCGTTCTCTTAAGTGTGCTCGCATCTGCGCTTCCTGCGAGTGCGGTTCCGCCAGATAGCTGCGACCCGCGGGAAAATTTCAAATGGCTGATTTCTCAGCCCGAGGTCAAGGAGCACCTCAATCAGTTGATGGAAGAAGCGATGAGCGCCAGTAAGGGCAAGTCCCAAGAGGAGATGGCGGCGCTCTTCGAGAAGAAAAAGATGGAGTATGGCGCGATACTGAAAATGCGCGCCAAAGAAAGTGTGCCAAAGACCTGTCCGACCCCCTGATGAGAGACATCGATGCGCGCCACAAGCCGGTTGCCACGTCTGACCGCCGCCGTCTTCCTCATGGCCGTCTTTTCCTCATGGATGGTGCTCGTCGGTCCATCCGCCGCGTTGGCCCAGACGGCGCCGCAGACCCCGGCCGATCCCGGCGTCGTTGCAGACGATGATCTGACCGGTGTCGTCGCAGACGACGATCTGACCGTAGTCGTCGGCACGCGGTTCGTTGCGCCGCCGAGCGAGGGGCTCACCGCCAAGGCTCAGTTTACCGACGCGCGCATTCCGCTTTCCGCGTTCAATGAGACCGATCATTGCGTCGATCAGCAAGCGCTCGAGATGGCCAAGGACTACTTCAACAGCCTTGGCCGGCTTCTCGGCAAAGCCGCCCAGTACTATTTCGTCCCGGACGCCGATGTTAAGAAGCTCGTGTCGTTATGCGAAAAGCAGCACGGACGTCCGCCTCAGGCCTGGGTCGATGACAAGACCAGGATCATTGCGTTCGGGTTCGCCGTGCCGACGGCCGATGCTCCTGCGCTCGAAAGATCCATCCGGTGATCGGAAGTGACGACGCGCCACCGCTAAGCGGCGCGCGAGCGCCGGCACCAGGCCCGCCACCGCGGCGAGCGCGATGCGCCTGATGTTCCGCATAGGCTCGCTTCGAACCATCGCTGTACACCGGGGACGCCGGTCGCGCCCGACGCGGGGCAATAGGAAGGCGCGTGTCACGCTGGAGGCGTGCGAGAAATGTCTGCTTCGGGCCATTAGCGGACATGATGCAGGAAGATCAATCACACTTAGGATCGTGTTTATGAGCTGTCGCAAAGCCGCTCTCGTCGCGACTAGCGTTCGTCCTTAGTGACGCTGCCGCGTTTAAAACGTGCTTCCGAAGCACATTCCGCAAACCTCGCCTGCGGAGTGCGATAAGCCACCTGCAGCGTCGTAGACACAGGAGTTGCAGATTAAAACAATCCCAAAGCGGCACTTGGATGGAACCGTCGGATGGGGAATTCTGGTTTGGCTACCCGTCGAAGAAACGGAAGGCGGACAAAATTGAGTGAGGCTGCCATCGCTCATAGTTTTCTCATCGCAGCCGCCCAGAAATAGGGCGACCAAGGCGAAGGACGCAACACTTAAATATCTACGAGTGACATAACTTTTCATCTCGCACCTAAGAGGTTGAACTCACTCAGCATTATCTGGTGCAAGCTGATCCACCTTTACAAGGTCAAAGCGGCCAAAAAAAGCGTCGAAAAAACCTCGATAAATAATTTCGACGGCGAAGGCTCGTAGCCTTTTCAAGGATGCAGCTCTTCCCCTTAGCCTCGGCCACGGGAATTCCGCTAAAATAGGAATCTACAAGCCTAGGGGACGAATTGACCGAAAATTTTGCGGTACTTTTCCATGCCACCAAGCGATGCTGCAAAAATTCCTGGTCCGCTCCAGCAACCGAGCAACCTCCGGGAATAAGCAAAAGCACCGTGCCCCGGCCGGCAACACTAAAATATGTCAGCCGCCCGAAAACGAGGCCCATCAAGCGAAAATTGACGTACCGATGGAACGTAATGGTCGAGGAATAACCCGCAAGATACTTTAGATGGAGCATGAGCTCCTCCCGTTCATTCAGCGTTACCTGCACAAACTGGTGGCCAATATCGGACTCAATCTTAACGTCGGATTTCCCGCTTTTTTGCCCTCGTATCTTATGCATGACGTACTTGCGATTCATCAGGCGCGGAAGGATGAACGAAACGGCGTCGGCGTTGCCTTCCGCTCGATGTTGCCTAGAAAATTTAGGTCGGTTGCCAAATAGAAAATCTCGTCAGGATTAAGATCTATATCGATATCATTTCTCTCGTCCGGCAACTCAAAATTCGCTCGCAATCGCGATTGTGTGCTTATGCTGAACTCCTGCGGCTCACCGCTATAAGTCAACAGAAGGCGAGAAAAAAGATAACCGAGGCTCTTGAGGACCGACAGAGCCAACAGCGTCACGGCTACATATCCCAGGGTGCTCGAAAGCCAAAATAAATGCGAGACTGCTGCTAGGGTCGTCTCCTTTTGTAGCATCGACCTTCTGGACAATCTCTTCGATTACCATCGGTTTGACGGTCTTTCCGACTTCCTCGGCTTCCTTTGCTTTCCGATCTAACTCAGCCTGCAATTTGTCAGTTTGTCGTTGCACTGCGCTACGGTAGCTGCTGTTAACCGAGTGGCACGCCCATCGAATGATCCATCTACATTTGCCGGCATTCATTAAGTCTCGATCCATCACCCCTTTGAATGCTTGGGGTATAGCGGTTTTCTGTTTGTTGATCGATTCCCTAGTGTCTTTGTCTAACTTTTCGTAAGCAGCAACCATTTCCGCTTTCGTGCGGTCGAAATGAACAGTTACAGTGTATTCGACGTCGGTCTGCACGGATCGGGTGTTTTGGAAGATCCCTATCTCTCCCTTGGTGTTGTTAGGGCCTTTGGTGTTGTTAGGGTCTTCCAAGATGATTTCATCCCGATACATCGCGCTCAGCATTGAATGCTGAAAAAGCAATTGCGCTAGGACGCCTGCGCTTAACGTTGCGAGGAGCGGGATGTACTGGAGCACAGTGCTTTTAATTGCGCTACTTCGGAACCTTTCAGGGATCCGTTGGTATAATTCCTTGTTTTCACGGTAGACCTCGCTCACCGCCAACGTCGAAGCCGCAATGATGGTAATTCCGATCCATATCCATGCGTAGCCGGGCTTCATAAGAGCAAGCCCACCGACAAAAAAGGCCCAGAAAATAATCGGAAAAAGGACTGATATGCGTCTCATGATGGCCCACCCGAATGGAATTAGGCGGCACTTGCGAATACGAATCGACTTAGCCAGCGACAGTTCAGCGTGCTGATGACATTATTTCAGCATCTTACGCATTGCAACAGTCGGCTTCGGCAAGGCTTTCTCGTAGCCATGGACGCAGTGCAGCACTGCTTACTCTTTTGGCAGCAACGTATTTCTGTCTAATTGTCTCAAAGGGTTCTTCCGTAATTTCTGAGGAATTTAATGCGGTCCGCTTCGGGTCAATTGTGGACTCGATGGTTGGCCGTACAGTCTTATCCCCGCCCTCCGCACACGCCTTATCCTGCCCCCATCCCGGCTCGGTACGAGGGACGCGCTCATGAGGCGTCGCGAGTTGCGTTGAGGCGGGAGCAGGTCGAAGGTGTGGCTTACGCGGCTGCTGCTTCGAGGCTCGCCGGGTCGCCCAGGTGAAATCCCTGGCGCCAATGAAAGGCTCACGCCCGGGTATGCCGAAAATCCTAGCGCGGGGCCCTGGCGCCGCCAGTAAACTAAAAAATAGAAGGCGGCGCCGGCATAGATCCCGTACCCTCGTCTTTATCCCTTCGGGTCGTAGCAGACCGCGAGGACATCGCCCGACTGCCTACTGCCCAGTCGCTCCGATCGCCTCGGATCCTATCAATCCGAGGCGTGAATCGGCAGCGCAAACGAGACCACGATCGTTCCGGGCCCTATCAGCCCGGAACGTGAATCGTCGGTCTCAAAAAAAGACCTCTCACTCCGGCTTCTCGGGAAAATACTTCAGCGTCTGCTGGCAGGACTTCTCGTACTCTTCGCGGCTCATCTGCGTGGCCGGATCCCAGGTCTTCATGCACTCGGCCACCTCGGCGGGTGTGGTCGGGTAGGTCTTGGGCGCCAGGATCGGGTCCGTCGGGTCCTGCGCCGGGGCAGCAGGAGCGGGCTTTTCGTCCGCGGCGACGACGATGCCGGGCGCGGCCGGGTCTTCCGCCATGCCGGGGGCGGTGGCGAGCGAGAGCGCCATGCCGGTTGCCGAGAACAGGGTGAGAAGGGCCAGGGTCTTGTTCATGTCGGGACGCTCCATGTCGTGCGCTGAAAGTCATGCGCTGAACCAACAGCGAGACGGTTCCGGCCCCGGCGGAACGCCGGCTGTCACTGTCTTGGATTACGCCTGTTGTGGAGTGAACGTTAGGCCAAAAAAGTTAAATCCCGATTCCTTTGAACATCGCAGGGCGGTCCATTTTGGTAACCTTTTGGAAGGAGCTGCGGGCCCGGGCCCGAAGCCCGGGCCCCGTATCCGTGGCCCAAGTCCGAGCCGAGCCCAACATTCAGTGCGAGGGGGCGTGCGCCGCCCGCTTTGCCGGAATTTCGCGGCCGAGCCGGTCGACGTAGGCGATGCCCACCGCCGAGAGAATGAACACGATGTGGATGATCGTCTGCCACATGACGCCGGCCTCGGTGAACTTGGCGCCCTCCGTGCCGAGGTTTCCGGCCTCGATGAAGGTCTTCAGCAGGTGGATCGACGAGATGCCGATGATGGCCATGGCGAGCTTGATCTTCAGCACGCTGGCGTTGACGTGGTCGAGCCATTCCGGCTGGTCGGGATGGCCGTCGAGCTTGAGCCGCGACACGAACGTCTCGTAGCCGCCGACGATGACCATGACCAGCAGGTTCGAGATCATCACCACGTCGATCAGCCCGAGCACGATCAGCATGATCTGCTGCTCGCCGAACGAGGTCGAATGCGCGATGAGGTGCGTGAGCTCCTTCAGGAACAGGAACACGTAGACCATCTGCGCGATGATCAGGCCGAGGTACAGCGGCACTTGCAGCCACCGCGAGCCGAAGATCAGCGAAGCGAGCAGTCGGAGGGGCGAGCGGTCGGCGTCTCGGAGCATCGGGTCAGGACCTGTTCTGCGGTTGATGACAATTGCGTCATCCGCATATCACGCGCCGGACGCATTGCGAAATGGGGCATCGCGACCTGTTGTAAGCGCCTGCTGCTGCACAGGTGCGCTTCGGCGGCGGCGATTTGGGGGCGGACACCGGCGTGTTAAGCTGGCATCCGGGGGCAACGGCTCTGAGGTGCGACATGCAAGAAGCGCGGCCAGATTCGCGAATTGAACTCCTGCAGCAAATGCCGGTCTTCGGCGGCATCAAGACGGACATCCTCCAATTCCTGCTCGGCCTGTGTCCGATCGTGATCGATGCCGAAGGATGAGTTCTTTTTCCAGGAGAACGACCAGGGCGACTCCATGTTCGTCCTCGAGACCGGCAAGGCTGCTGTTCTGAAATCCTGGCGCGGACAGGGCCACATCCTGCAGATCCTCGGCGAGGGGGATTGCTTCGGGGAAATGGCAGTGATGGATCACGGCCCGCGGTGCGCCTCCGTCCGTGCGGTCGAAAATTGCTCCGCAATCCAGATTTCAGCGGCCAACCTCTATCGCTTGTACGCGCAGGACTTGAAGCAGTTCGCGCTCATCCAGATGAACATGGGCCGGGAAGTCAGCCGGCGGCTCCGGCAAGCCGATCATCGCCTGTTCAGCGCCAGGATGGCGGGCCCCTCGGCGGAAAGTGGCTCGCCCTACAGTCCCGCGCCGAACCCGCCAGATACGCAAACCGACGCGGGCTGGACATGGATGTGCTAGCTGGGACCTTCTCGCCGAGGCCGCAGAATCGTCCGAGGGAGTGTCAGGTCTCGCGGCGCAGCGCCCCCTCGAGGCCGCCGGCACGATGATAGGCGTAAAGCAGTCCGAGCAGCCACAGCGGGATCAGCGTGTCGGTGAACGCCGGCACGAGGTTATAGGGCGCGAAGTTCGCCCTCGACGACCAGCTGATGAACGTGCCCATAGGCCGCGCCGAGCAGGAAGAACGACCAGCCGAGCGCGGTCGCCACCCAGAACCCGCCGCCGATGAAGACGCACAGAAAGCCGAGCAGCCCCCACGCGCCGTCATGCAGCCCGACCTCGAACTGGAACGGATTGCCGGCCGGCCAGCCGATCATCTTTGCGGCCTCGTCGGCGAAGAACACGTGCGGGATGAAGCCGAACACGAAGCCGACGCCGCCGACATCGAAGACGAAGGCATAGACGAGCAGCAGGCGCAGGACGTTGCGGCGCGTCCACGGGCCCCTGGTGATGGCCAGGTGCAGCAGCGGCAGCACCACGCCGAGCAGCATCATCACGACGTTGACCATTGGGCGCACCTTTCATGAGCGGCGGCTGGAAAAGCACGCTCTAGAAGGTAATCACGGAACGGAGCAATCATCAACGGCCACCAGCGCTCCGATCGTCGCGGCCCTTATCGGCCGCGGCGTAAATCGGCAGCGCAGGAAAGCTCCGATCGTGTCATGTCGAAGACATGGCTCCGGCATGCGTCGGAGACATGCTTCCAGCATGCGTCTCCTATCAGACGTGACGTGAAATCGGCAGCGCAGGGAAAGAAGCAGGAACGCGCGCCTGGATAGCCGCTTAGGCACCAACCCGCCGCGGATACGAAATTCGATCGTTTCAAAGAGCGTGTCTTGCCGGAGGCAAGCAACTAAAGGCGTCTTGGAAGTGCCCCTTTCGGGGGTGGCTTTTGCCCCGTTTGATCTAGTTTCGCGCATTGGCCGCGACGGTCCAGCGATAATGGAACGAAAACCGCATTCGCGCGTTCTAACCCTCAACAAAAGATGGAAGGTCATGGCAGCGCCAAATTCCTCGCATCCTTCCGACCAGCACCTCAATTTCCCAAAACCCGATGCGCAGCCCATTGACGCCGTCCGCGTCGCCGCGACCCTCGTCAGTGCCGCCGTCATTATCGCCGCGCTCTACTACGGCCAGGATGTCTTCATCCCGCTGGTCTGCGCGTTCCTGATCAGCTTCGCGCTCAATCCGCCCGTCGCTTGGCTCAGCCGCCGCGGAGTGCCACGCATAGTCTCGGTCATCGCCGTCATGATCATGATCGTTGCGGTATTGGCCAGCATGGTCGTTGTGCTCGGCTCCCAGTTGCGCTCGCTAAGCCAAGAACTGCCGACGTACCAGTACTACGATCCGTACGAAGCTCGCCGACTTGCGCGCCCAGCTGAAATCACCCGGCATCTTCGAAGGCGCGCTGGAAACCGTCGAGACGGTCCAGAAGGAAGTGCAGTCCGAACCCAAGCCGCCGTCGTCTGCCGTCGACGGGCCTCAGCGCGTCGAGATCGTGCCGACCCCGAAAGATCCGTTCGAAACGGCAATGGCCTGGCTGCAGAGCTCGCTCGGGCCCATGGCGAAAGCCGGCATCGTTTTCGTATTCGTCTTTCTTTCTCTCCTGGACCGCAGCGACCTGCGCGACCGATTGCTTCGCATGCTGGGCGGTAATCTGCATCGATCCACGGATGCCATCGAAGAGGCCGGCAAACGCATCAGCAAATATCTGCTGATGCAGCTCATCGTGAACGTGACATACGGCATGCCGATGGCCCTGGGCCTCTGTCTGATTGGCGTGCCTGGCGCACTGCTATGGGGCACCGTCGCCGCCGTTATGCGCTTCATGCCCTACGTCGGCCCGATGCTGTCGGCGATCTTCCCGATCTCTCTCGCCTTTGCTGTCGATCCGGGCTGGGACATGGTGCTCTGGACGGTGGCGCTCATCGTCCTCCTGGAGCTTGTCAGCAACAACATCGTCGAGCCGATGCTTTACGGGACCAGCACCGGCCTGTCGGCCATGTCGCTCATCGCATCGGCGACGTTCTGGACGGCGCTTTGGGGTCCGATCGGCCTTATTCTCTCAACCCCGCTCACCGTCTGCCTGCTCGTCATCGGCCGCAACATTCCGCAGCTTCAGTTTCTCGACACGCTCCTCGGCTCTTTGCCCGCCCTCGACCTCCCGACGAGGATCTACCAGCGGCTCCTCGCCGACGACGCCGAAGAAGCCATCGACATCGCGACGACCCAATCGACGAGTCTTCGCCGCGCGAATTCTACAACGACGTCGGCACTCGACGTTCTCCGCCTCGCCAGCGACGACCACCTGCGCAATGCCACAGCCGAGCATCGCCTGCGCGTCGCCACCGGGATGGACGCCCTTCTCGACGACCTGCGCGAGCAATACCCGGCGGAGATCGCGAAGCACGCCAAACCCTCGGTCGTTTGTATCGGCGGCAAGTGGGAGGTCGACACCATTGTTTCAGAGATGCTGTGCCACGCGCTCGCCCTGGACGGCATATCCGCCGTCTACCGGCCGGCTACGACAGTCAGCGCGGCCTCCGTTGCCAAGCTCGACCTCGAAGGTGCCGACACCGTCTGCGTGAGCTACTTCACGTCCAGTCCCGCCTTGCCCGCGCGCCACTTCTGCCGCCGCCTTCGCCGCCGCTGGCCCAACTTGCGCATCGTCCTCGCCCTCTGGAACGCACCGCCGGAGCTTCTCGTGGGAGACGCGCACGAGGCTCTTGGCGCCGACGAAGTCGTAACCTCGATCGAGGAAGCGACCCGCAGGATCCACCGCATCGTCGCGCCGGAAGAGGCGATCGAGGCGCAGAAAGCGGAAATCCCTGACAACGAGGACGAGCGTGTCGCCGCCCTCCACGCAACTGGCGTCCTGAAAGGCGGCGCGCGCGAAGATCTCGATGCCGCGGCCATGCGCGCCGCCGATGTGTTTCATGCCGGGTTCGCGGTCATCTCGGCCATCGACAAGGACCAGGAATTCATCCTCGGCCAAAGCAAGCAGCTCGCCGGCCCGCTAACCCAGGACGGCACGGACATGATCGTAATTCCGCGTTCGGACGCCGTCTGCGACCACGTCGTCGCGCGTGGCGAACCGCTTGTTGTCGAGGACGCCGAGCGCGACCCCCGCTTCGCCGAAAATCCGACGATCAAGCTTTGGAACGCGCGCTTCTATGCCGGTGTGCCGCTGCGCACTGCCGACGGCATGGTGCTCGGAGCCTTGTGCATCCTCGGAGCGGAGCCCCGCACCCTGGATGACCGTGAGATCGAGATCCTGGGGGCGATGGCCGCCGACGTGGTCGCCATCATCACCGGCGACGAGGTTGAAGTAGTCGTGCCGAAGCCCCCCAACGACAGCAGCGCCACGCTCGGCCAGCCAGTGCCGGATTAGAGCCATGGCCAGCCCGTGCGGTGAGGCCCGAGATACAGCGGCCCTTGTAGCCATCGCGAGCCGAATATCAGCGAAGTGAGCAGTCTGAGGGGCGAGCGGTCGGCGTCACGGAGCATCGGGACTGAACCTATTCTGCGTTGATGACACTATCTCTGGCTCCAAGGATACGACGTGGTTGGATAGCCGCTTAGGCACCAAATCCGCCGCGGACACGAAATTCGATCGTTTCAAAGAGCGCTTTTCTTAGAAGTGCCCCTTTCGGGGGTGGAGCGGCGAAGCCGACCACTAACGGATGCGGCTTGCGCCGCCCCACGTCACACCTGCCCCGTTACCCGGCCCTGAAGGCGACCATCCAACCGCCCGCAGGTTGGTCTCCTCGATCGAGCGAGACCACCGAGTACGCATCCAACCAGCTGATGGGTCTGGCTTTGAGAACAGGTGCGCTCCCGCTCACCAAACGCCCAGCTCGCGCCGGCCCCCGAATGAGCGGAATGCGACGAGCGTATGCGGAGGAAGGAGGGGCGGGGATAAGTGGCCGCGAGGGACGTCAGCTATTGGCTAATCGCGGGCATTAGATGAGCTTGGCTTCGATGCGTTCGGCAGAGTTGAACTAGACTAGGCTCCGCCCATTCTCAGATAACCACTTATCTACGTCTTCGGGCGTCATAGTTGGAGGAAACATCCATTGCCCAGGCCCAATGCTAACGGGCCGCGGCGACGGCGGAGGAGCGTACGTTGGCGCTACTCCGGTCTCAATGCTTTCGAGAACATATCTGACGACCTTGCAGTGAGCGTCAAGCTCCTGAATAAGATCTCGCCCCTTTATCTCTGCGTCACCGTCTAGCGCCAAGCGGACAACGCATGGAATTTGCGCGCCTAGGGGGGAGCATCGTCGCCCTGCTGCTGTACAATGTATGGCCTCCCATCACGCACTTGTTTCCGCACGGGGAAAGGATCGATCAGCGGCTCCCCGTTCAAGGAGTGGCCGAATAGCGCTTGCCCTTGGCTGAACTCTACGCCGCCCATCATGGGGATGATGGACCGGTGCTTATCCGCGTTCCACATTTCGTGAAGCGCGTAGAGGCGAGATCGGCCGCCGGGGTACGGCTCCCAAGCGTTGACCAAAGAAGCGATCCTTGGATTGGGCTCGACGTACTGCATGGCCTTGGCCTTGGTGCTTTCGCTTCTCCAAAAGGGGAAGCTTATGAAGCGGCGCTTATCCTCGGGAACGCCTTCCGAAATGAGATCGAACATCATGATGTCGAGCGCCGAACGAAGGTTGTGAACGACATCACCAATTATTGGCGCAAGAGTTCTCCGGTATGGGGATTCGCACGCGCGGTACTAGGCCGATGAGACACGCGTCGCGTGGATGAATCTTAGCGAACTCCTCGAGCCAAGGGACAGGTTCCCAAGTAAATCCCAAGGGCTCGGCGGCAATGTAGGTCGCCACCAAAGCCCGCAGCTCATCCATGTGCTCGCTTGCTCTATCGAGCTTGAGATAGGAAGCGCGGAACTTGTAGGGCGTTGTCATTGTCGCGACCATTTACAAGTGCGGGTTCGGCGGAACGCCTCTCTAGACTTTCGCCATCTTGATACGGTTTCGTGGCAATAGGGTGGGCTCAATCGTCCTTGGACATGCGGTGTTCGCAGTTGGAGCAGAGGCTGCTGTCATCGAATGAAACGGTGGACGGCGTGAGGCCGTCGTCACCGGCGTCATGCCGCCACAATATGCTGTATGCTGTATGCTGTCATCGACGCGAAGCGTATTGGCGAAGCACTCGAAAATATGCCGGGGCAGTCGACGTGTTAGCTAGTAGACCTGATTTTCGCCAACCCTGGATTCCTTTACTCATTGCAGTCACTACGGGGACCGCTTCGGGCTGTACAATCGGCTACCTTGCAACGGCTGCAGTCATCCAGCCACCCCTGGCAGAAAACATTTATATGTCGCGCCGCTATGCTGGCTGGGTGTCGCCTTCAGAAATGGAAGATCGCCTTGCTTTGCAACACCGCAACGATTTGGCACCTTACAAGGACTGGTTCTCACCTGCTCTTCTTCGTGAGAAGCTCGACGAGCAATCGAGCGTTCTCGCGAAGAAGTATGAAGGTTGGGTGTCCCCATCCGAGCTAACGGAAAGGCTGCGATCCGAACAAGTGTCGGCCGAGCTCAAATACAAGGACTGGGTGGCTCCCTCGGTCGTTGCGGATCGGCTTTCGCAACAGCTAAAAGAGGTTTCCAATCGCTATGAAGGATGGCTTTCCCCTACGGAGAGGGCTGAACTGCTCGCCGAAAACGACGCCGTCGTACGCAGTGAATTCAAAAGCTGGGTTTCGCCCGAAGAAATGGCTAAGGCTGTCGATTTAGCTACGGGCTCATTGCGACAGGAGCTGCAGGAGGCCAACGCTAAGCAGCATTTTGACGAGGTCGGGGACGATCCGTGTAAGAAACTGCAATACGCAATGTGGCAATCTTCATGCTATGTTGGAGGTATAGACGGCCGCATGGGCTTAGAGTCCATACGAAGCGTCGATCAATATTTCGGGTCGATTGATCCTAAAGGGCTTGGCCACAAGTATTTCTGGAAGAATTTCGGCGCCCCCAATGACCCGGTCGCCCGGGCCAAGGTACAGGCTCTCTGCCAAAGCGATCTTCAGCTGAAGGGGCGCGTTTGTTCGCCCGCGGTCGACCTACGGGACCTTCGCGACAGCATGCTTAGGGATCCCGACGTCAACTCTACCGATCCAGAAGGCCTGATTGATCGAGACGCCGGCTTCTGGATTTTACGTGGCCGTTTTCCGCCCGACGGACTCGGAAAGAACAAGCATTCGCATAAAGTGGCTACGCAGGGCCAAAATTGCATCTCTGCAGATCTTGAGCATCACGGGCAGCGTCCAGTGCGTCGATATCAGCGCGGCAGACGGGCGAGGTCTCGACGGAAAGGGTCGCTACAAAAAACAATGTGATGATCCTGGTGAATGGTTTCGGGAGACAATTGACCAACTCAATGCGAATGAACTTACTCTCGTCGTAGAGCGAAAGCGAAATAGCAAAGACCCCAATTACGTCCTTTTGCTACGATGGCCAATTTGAGTTTGATCGCCAACGGCCCGGTTACGGATCTATAGTGAGGGGCTTGACACCCAGCCCTGGAATTAGAGAACAGCCACGGTCAAAAGCGGATAATGATGCTTTCGCGTGAACCTATTACTCCGCCGCCTGCTTCTTGCCGTTGCAGCACCTCGAGAGCCTTGCACCGAATTTGCCCGGCCCGGGCGCTCCCTCGCCCTGGAACGCTTCCCCCGCCCTCTCGTTTACACTCCAAGCAGTATAAGGAGTGCAGAGATGACTATGAAAAATGGCTTGCGGGCCGCGCTCGTGGCAGTGCTCGGCATCGCGCTGGCGGCGCCGGTCGCCCACGTCGCTCGGGCCGATGACATCAGCACCGTTGAAGGCGCGCGCGCGAAAGAGCGTCAGGGTCGCCACCTCAATCGCATGGACCGTGAACAGCTTCGCCGCCACGGCGGCAACGACGACGGCTATCGCTATCGCGGTACTATTATGGGCCCGCTTACGGCCCCGGCGTCAGCATCTACGTCGGTCCGAGACCCTATTACGGGCCGTACGGGTACTGACGCGCTCCGATCGTCGCGCCTCTTATCGGGCGCGACGTGAATCGGCAGCGCAAACGAGACCACGATCGTTCCGGGCCCTATCAGCCCGGAACGTGAATCGTCGGTCTCAAGCAATAGGCGCGTCGTGCCGGAGGCGCGCAAGGAAAAGAGAAATCGGCAGCGCACCCCCTTGTCATCCTCGGCTTTATGCCGAGGATCCATGGTTCAACGCGTGTGAAGGTACGGTGGATGCACGACGGTGCCGCACGTGCCGGTGGTCAGCTGGATCCTAGGGACAAGCCCTAGGATGACAGTGGGGAGCAGCCGGTCCTGCCTTACGTGGCCTAGTAGCCCTCATTGGGAATGTTCAGGCCCTCGCCGCAGGCTTTGCAGTGCACGGCATCGACGTCGTGGCGCATGAGCCCGCAGTTCGGACAGCGGAAGCGGACCTTGTGGGCTGCAGGATCGTGCGCGCCAGATTGAGGAACAGCGTCACGCCGAGCATCATGACGACGACCGAGATGAGGCGGCCCAAGCTGCCCGTCAGCATGATGTCGCCGAAGCCGGTGGTCGTCAGCGCCGTGACGGTGAAGTAGAGCGCGTCGGCATAGTTGGCGATCAGCGGATTGATGGCGTGCTGGGTCTCGTAGACGATGCCGGTCATGATGAAGACGAACACGGCGAGGTGCACCGTGGCGAGGATGACGTCCTCGTGGCGGCGGAACCACTGGCTGTCTTTGCGCAGGCGCGCCAGGAGCTGATAGGTCGCAGCAGGCGCACCGTGCGCAGGATGCGCAGGAAGCCGCCGGCCTCGCCGACGACGGGCGCGAGGAACGAGACGATGGCCGCGATGTCGGCCCAGGTGGCGGGGTGGGCGAACTCGCGCAGGCGGTGGCGGCTGATGGCGATGCGGGCCAGGAAGTCGGCGAGGATGACGAAGCCGAACAGGACGTCGAACCATTCGACCACCTCGTAGCGGGGCATGAACGAGGTCGCGACGATGAAGGCGACCGTGACCAGGTCGAAGGCAAGCAGGCCGTAGCGGAACAGATGCGCCTCGGGCGTATCGAACTCGTAGTAGTGGCGCAGCGTGTCGAGGAGGTCGCGCGGACCTGCCGTATGTGCCGCCGCCCGCGCCATTACTCCGCTGCCTGCTTCTTGGTGGTGCCCTTAGGGGCTTTGACCTCGGAAGCGTCTGGACGAGACAGCTCCTTGAGATACTGCCCGGTGTAGCTCTCCTTCACCTTGGCCACGTCCTCGGGCGTGCCGGCGGCCACGATGCGGCCGCCGCCGTCGCCGCCCTCGGGGCCGAGGTCGATGATCCAGTCGGCGGTCTTGATGACCTCCAGATTGTGCTCGATGACGACGACGGTGTTGCCGGCGTCGGCCAGCTCGTGCAGCACCTCGAGCAGCTTGGCCACGTCGTGGAAATGCAGCCCCGTCGTCGGCTCGTCGAGGATGTAGAGCGTGCGCCCCGTGGCGCGGCGTGAGAGCTCCTTCGACAGCTTGATGCGCTGCGCTTCGCCGCCCGACAGCGTCGTCGCCTGCTGGCCGATGTGGATGTAGCCGAGGCCGACGCGCGCCAGCGTTTCGAGCTTGTCGCGGATCGACGGCACGGCCTTGAAGAACGTCGCGCCTTCCTCGACCGTCATGTCGAGCACGTCGGCGATCGACTTCTCCTTGAACTTGACTTCCAGCGTCTCGCGATTGTAGCGCTTGCCCTTGCACACATCGCAGGTGACGTAGACGTCGGGCAGGAAGTGCATCTCGATCTTGATGACGCCGTCGCCCTGGCAGGCTTCGCAGCGCCCGCCCTTGACGTTGAACGAGAAGCGCCCCGGGCCGTAGCCGCGCGCCTTCGCTTCGGGCAGGCCCGCGAACCAGTCGCGGATGGGCGTGAACGCGCCGGTGTAGGTCGCCGGGTTCGAGCGCGGCGTGCGCCCGATCGGCGATTGATCGATGTCGATGACCTTGTCGAGGTTCTCGAGGCCTTCGATGCGGTCGTGCGCGGCCGGGATGCTCGCGCGCGTTGTTGAGCTTGCGCGCCACGGCCTTGTACAGCGTGTCGATCGAGCAGCGTCGACTTGCCGCCGCCCGAGACGCCGGTGATGCAGGTGAAGAGGCCGAGCGGAATTTCCGCCGTGACGTTCTGCAGGTTGTTGGCGCGCGCGCCGACGACGCGCAGCGCGCGGCCCTTCTGCGGCGCGCGCCGCTGCTTCGGCAGCGGGATCTGCCGCACGCCGGAGAGGTATTGCCCGGTGAGGCTCTTCGGGCTCGGCCATGATCTCGGCCGGCGTGCCCTGCGCGATGATCTCGCCGCCGTGGATGCCGGCGCCGGGGCCGATGTCGACGACATAGTCGGCGGCCATGATCGCGTCCTCGTCGTGCTCGACGACGATGACGGTGTTGCCGATGTCGCGCAGGTGCTTGAGCGTGCCGAGCAGGCGGTCGTTGTCGCGCTGATGCAAGCCGATCGACGGCTCGTCGAGCACGTAGAGCACGCCGGTGAGGCCGGAGCCGATCTGCGAGGCGAGGCGGATGCGCTGGGATTCGCCGCCCGACAGCGTGCCGGCCGCGCGCGACAGCGTCAGATATTCGAGGCCGACGTCGTTGAGGAACTCGCAGCCGCTCGCGGATTTCCTTCAGGATGCGCGTCGCGATCTCGGTCTGCTGCTTGGTGAAGCGTCTTCGGCAGCTCCGCGAACCAGATGTTGGCCGCCTT
Organism: uncultured Alphaproteobacteria bacterium; assembly: GCA_963831345.1. Lineage (GTDB taxonomy): Bacteria > Pseudomonadota > Alphaproteobacteria > Rhizobiales > Hyphomicrobiaceae > Hyphomicrobium_C. The sequence goes on along the minus strand of CAWHPZ010000024.1, from coordinate 30,514 downwards.
GATCGACAGGTCGCCGACTTCGCCGATGTGCTTGCCGCCGACCTTGACCGCCAGCGCCTGCGGCTTCAGGCGATAGCCGCCGCAGGCGTCGCACGGGTGCGCGCCCTGGTAGCGCGACAGCTCCTCGCGCACCCAGTCGGAATCCGTCTCGCGCCAGCGCCGCTCGATGTTGCCGATGACGCCTTCGAACGGCTTCGCGGTCTTGTAGTTGCGCGTGCCGTCCTCGTAGATGAACTCGACCTCCTCCTCGCCGGAGCCGTAGAGGATGGCGAGCTGCACGTGCTTCGGCAGCTTCTCCCACGGCGTCGTCATCGACACCTTGTAGTGCTTGGCCAGCGCTTCCAGCGTCTGCTCGTAGTAGGGCGAGGTGGCGCCGGTCTTCGACCACGGATAGATCGCGCCCTCCTTGAGCGACAGCTCGGCGTCGGGCACGACGAGGTCGGCTTCGAACTGCAGCTCGGTGCCGAGGCCGTCGCAGTTCGGGCAGGCGCCGGCCGGCGCGTTGAACGAGAACAGGCGCGGCTCGATCTCGTCGATGGTGAAGCCGGACACGGGGCAGGCGAAGCGCGCCGAGAAGATGACGCGCTCGTGCGTGTCGTTCTTCGACTTGTTGGCGCCCTCGGTGTCCGCCTTCGGGCAGCGGCTTGTCGGCCAGCTCGGCGATGGCGACGCCGTCGGCGAGGCCCAAGCGCCGTCTCGAAGCTGTCGGCGAGGCGCTTGGCGATGTCGGCGCGCACGACGAGGCGGTCCACCACCACGTCGATGTCGTGCTTGAACTTCTTGTCGAGCTTCGGCGCGTCGGCGATCTCGTAGAACGTGCCGTCGATCTTGACGCGCTGGAAGCCCTTCTTCTGCAGCTCGGCCAGCTCCTTCTTGTACTCGCCCTTGCGGCCGCGCACGATGGGCGCCAGCAGGTAGAGGCGCGTGCCCTCGGGCATCGCCAGCACGCGGTCGACCATCTGCGACACGGTCTGGCTCTCGATCGGCAGGCCGGTGGCCGGCGAGTAGGGCACGCCGACGCGCGCGAACAGCAGGCGCAGGTAGTCGTAGATCTCCGTCACCGTGCCGACGGTGGAGCGCGGGTTCTTGCTGGTCGTCTTCTGCTCGATGGAGATGGCCGGCGACAGGCCGTCGATGTGGTCGACGTCCGGCTTCTGCATCATCTCCAGGAACTGGCGCGCGTAGGCCGACAGGCTTTCGACGTAGCGGCGCTGGCCCTCGGCATAGATGGTGTCGAAGGCGAGCGAGGACTTGCCCGAGCCGGAAAGGCCCGTGAACACGACGAGGGCGTCGCGCGGGATCTCGAGGTCGACGTTCTTCAAGTTGTGCTCGCGGGCGCCCCGCACGTGAATGGTCTTCATCAGGGAGGGGGTTGCCGGAACAGGCTTTTTCGGAGGCTTGCTCATGATGCGAAGGTCTAGCCGAGGGTTCGTGCCGGGGCAATGCGGCGCCTTATATGGGAAATTGGCCTTGAAAGATGGGGCGGAGACGCCAAGATCCAAAAGTGACGGCTATGTCGCTGCAGAGAGAGCCCTTAGCCACGCAACCCAGCCGGCTTTGCCGGCGGGGCGGCTCGGCAGCACCCGCCGGGGTTTGGAGGACGGCCGTCGCTCGGGTTCAACAGCGAATGGAGGAAGGATGACGCCACCGGGTAGTCGACTGGGACCTCACGCTGAACTGAGGTCCAGGCTTGGTTAGCGGACTGCAGAAGATTGATCACGCTCGACCGGGCCCACCACCTGAAAATATTGTGAAAACTTCACGCGAGGGCGGACGACGGGTCGGGATCGGACCCGGGATCCAGAGCCTCGAAAAATAAGTCCGGCTCAGCTGGGCAGTTCATCGAAGATCAGAGCCCCGCTCGGCCAAAGGCGCGACGGGGCTCATTCTTTGAAAAAGCCCAATTGCCGATGCGCTCGAGCGGCGGATCATCTAGGCTTAGCGTCACCGGTGCTCGCGTCAGCCCAACAGGCGGTGTTCGGTGGCAGATCTCATTCGCTTCCTGCTCTCTAATTTCACCCTCACGCTCTTGATCGTCGGTTTCGTCGCATCCGCTATTGCCATTTTGCGCTTGCCGCGGCCTTGGCCAACCGGCGCTGTCGCCGAGGCCTTCCTTGCCTATTTCCTGTTGTTCTCCGTCGGCGTGTCGTTCTTCTATAATTTCGTGATGCACGTGTTCTTCGGCGAGATGGCCGCCCGCTTCATCGGCTGGGCCGACAGTCCGTTCCAGACCGAAGTCGGCTACGCGAGCCTCGGCTTCTCAATTCTGGGTTTTCTGGCCTTCAGGGGCAGCCGCGACATGCGTCTCGCTGCCGTTATCGGCCCCGCGGCGTTTCTATGGGGCGCCGCGGCCGGGCACATCCGCGAGATCGCTGCCACCGGAAACTATGCCCCCGGAAACGCCGGCGTGATCCTCTACACCGACATTCTTATCCCCTTGATCGGCTTTGCCTTGCTCTGGCTGACGCGCAGCCGCCGCGACATGGCCCTTTAATAGACGCCCGGCATAGAGGCTTGCCGGTCATGGTCACGGAACGCTGGCTGCGCTAGGCTGACGCCCAAAGCTCGGGAGTTGGACGGGGCCTCTCAATGCGGTCACCTGAATGCGCAATGAACCAGTCGATCAAGCGCGGTTCAAACTGGGTGCGTAGAAGTGTGCGCATCAGTCCTGCCCATCTGAGCGAGCCGCTGACATGCCCACCACGTTTGAGACCGACGAGGGAACCCCTGCAATGTCCGATCATGCCATGAGCGACGACGCCCCAACGGGACCGACAAGCCGCTTCGTTTCGCTGCTGAAGACTGCGGCACTTGTCGTCTCCATCCTCGCCGCCATTCCGACGGCGATCACCGTCTATCACGCCTGGCAATACAAGGTGCCGTTCACCCAGGTTTCGCATCGCCTGGCCCAGTACGACCTCTGGGTGAAGAACCTCGATTGCAAGATCGACTACAAGGCGCTGGCCACGGCTCAGGGCACCAAGGTGGACGTCGGCGCCTGTCCCACCAGCGGAGATATCGCCATCAAGATCTCTGCGGCTGATGGCAAATCCACCTACGAGTGGATCGCCTACAATCAATTGCAGAAGCCCGGCGAGCAGCCGCCCGCGAGCTTCATCGACCTCATTATCGGCGTTGCACAGGCCGACAGCCTAGGCGCCCGCACGCAGCTGGCCCAGTCCAGCATGGAGGTCGTCTGCCAGTCGCTCGTGAGCAAGTCGCAGCTCGTGCGCATCGTTAAGGAAGGCGGCAAGTGCTACCGCGAGACCATGTCGCCGGTACGCGGCTCGGTCGACAAGCGCGAGGAAGTCCCGTGCGAGACCAAGTGCACGGCGGGCTGAGGGCTATTTGTTGGTGGTGACGGCAACCCATGTCGGGTCTCGCTGCGCGCGGCGTTCGAAAGATAGGAAATCATAGTAACCGCAGCGGCCTTTGCCTGGAAACGACCGGCACACCGCAGGGCGGGCCTTGTAAATGGTGCAGCACCGCTTCGTGGTGTCGAAGAAGCGGCAGATGTGCCCGAAGTGCTGATCCTTCTTCCGCCGCATGGCGTACTTGCGCCCGTGTGCCTCTTTGGTGAACGCGCGCCGCGCGTCCTCGAAGCTCATGCCGTGATGCTCGGCCAACCGCTCGACATCCCGTTTGTCGAGCGGGATCAATGGGTAAGAGCAACAGTACCCGGGGCATTTGCTACAATCGTACACGCTTTCCGTTCCGCCCCTGTTTTTGCAACGCCGAGGCCTACCCCGACACCGGACCCACGTCGTTAACGTCCCGCGCTGCAGCATCTTTCGAGATGCAATGCCCGCTCGTCAATGCCTTCCGCACGCCCGTACGCAATCCAACTGCCGCAGCCCGGCGCTGGGCCCCGCCTAATGCGCCGACATAAAATGTCGCTAGGTCAAGCTCCTGGCTCCCTGCTTTATATCAGTTTGGCGCCCTGTCATGCAGGGCGATAGTCGGAATGCGGATATCGCCGCCCAGGCGCCGCTATGCCCAACTTTCTCCGTTTTGCTCGGGGCAGTTACGTTGAGTTCAAGCCGGGGGTCGTCTGAATGCAGCAGGATGTGACGCGTAACGCGCCTGAGGGGGAGACGCCGGTCAACCCCTATAGTCTGCTCGAAGCCGTCAACAGCTCGAGCGACACCGCCCATACCGGCTGGCTGATCTTCCTCGCCATCATGACCTACCTGATGATCGCCGTCGCCGGCGTCACGCACGAGGCGCTGCTGCTCGAGACGCCGGTCTCGCTGCCGATCCTGCAGGTCGACATCCAGCTCAAGCAGTTCTTCCAGTTCGCGCCCATCGTGCTGGTGCTGTTCCACCTCGGCATCCTCGTCGCAGCTCGTCGCTGCTCGCCCGCAAGACGCTGGAGTTCGATCACGCCATCCGCCTTCTGGAAACGACCGACAGGCGCACGCATCCGCTGCGCCTCGAGCTGCACAACTTCTTCTTCGTGCAGGCCATCGCCGGGCCGCAGCGCAGCCGCGGTGATGAGCGGCTTCCTGCACGTCATGTCGTGGCTGACGCATCGTCATCCTGCCGGTGGTGCTGCTGCTCTACATGCAGGTGGCGTTCCTGCCCTACCACGACGTGACGATCACCTGGATCAACCGCATCTCGCTCCTGTGCTCGACATCGCCATGCTGATCGCTCATCGGCGTGTTCCTGATGCGCGCCGAGACGTCGTTCTTCCAGGCGTTCTGGCGCACGACCTCGTCGCATCCGCTGAGCTTCGATCTCGACGACGTTCGTGCTGCTGTTCGTCGCCTATCTCTCGTTCTTCGCCGCCACCGTGCCGGGCGAGCCGCTCGACCGCTGGACGCAGAAGATGCCTGGGCTTCAACAACGAGGACGAGACCGGCAGACGCCGCGCTACGTCGCCGGCTATGCCGTGCCGTTCTTGACGTTCGGCTCCGACGGCTCGCTGTTCGGCATCTTCAGGCGCAACCTGGTCGTCACCGATTCCGATCTCGTCGTCGACAAGGACCAGACGCCGGGCGAGCCCAGCGCTGCAGCCTGCGCGATCGCGATCTGCGCTACGCCAAGCTCGACCGCACCGACCTGCATCAGGCCGACCTCACCGGCGCCGACCTCGCGGCGCGAGCCTCATCGGCGCCGACCTGCGCGGCGCCTGGCTGCAATGCGCAGACGTCGACGCAGTTGATGCTCACCGACGACCGCGCCGCCGCCAATTGCACCACGGCGCGCCGCGCCGACTTCTGACGCGCGCCCAGCTCGATCAGGCGCGCACATGACGGGCGTCGATCTGCGCAATGCCAAGCTCGAAGAGGCGAAGCTCGAGGGCGCCGAGCTCGCCAATTCGCTGCTGCAGGGCGCCAACTTCACCAGCGCCCGCCTCGACAAGGCGGACCTGACCGGCGGCGTGCAGGCGCAGGGCGCGAACTTCCTGCTCGCGACGCTGCAGGGCGCCGATCTGACCGGCGCGCAGCTTCAGGTCGCCGACTTCTCCAGCGCCGACATGCAGGGCGCCATGCTCAATTTTGCGCAGCTTCGAGGCTGCCATCCTGCGCGACGCCGATCTCGAGGGCGCCTGCGCTGATCCAGGCGTGGCTGCACGGCGCCGACATGACGGGCGCCAAGATCGCCGGCCGCGATCTGCGCGGCGCCGCGTCTGGATGACGCGGCCGCCGGACGCCGACGCACAGGGCATGGCCGACGCAGGCGAGATCGTGCTGACCCCGATCGGCGAGAGCGAGGTTGCGAGCCTGAAGCAGATGCTGGAGCGCATCGTCAGCCGCCGCATCCGCGCCCGCGTCGACCGAAGCTGTTCGCGCCGCTGCTGGATCCGGCAGCGATCGCCGCTTGGGCGCAATCGCCCGACCTCTACGCCTGGCAGAGCCTGCATTGCCTCGTCGACGCAGCCTTCGACGGACATGTATAAGCCGCGCATCACCGACTATCTGGTGCGCCTGCATGTGCAAGCCGCGCTGGAGCAACGGCTCGGTCGCGACCGGCATCGCGCGGCGCGCCCAGGCGCAGCAGTTCCGCGGCGATCTCGTCGCCATCTATGACCGGCTCAAGGCCGACGCACTGCCCGGCCTCGAAGACCATTCTCCCGAAGACCCTGAGGATCTCTCCGCCGCGGCGGACCTGGCGCGGGGCAACTGACCGCCTCTTGCGGGAAACCTGGCGGCGAACGCCGGCTTCGGCCAAGCTTGCGCGCTGAGTGCTAAAGCGCTAGAACATAATGAGAACATGCTCGCCCTTTCGGAGGGCGAGGTCTAGGTGCCGGCGCCCGGGCGAAAATTCGGGGCGGCAGAAGAGCATAGCGAAAAGCGTGGACAAGCCTGAGCTGCCACGCACCTCCGGCTTCGATGCCGGGTAGGGTGCTGCAACTTAAGTCGGCGCTGAACGGTGCCGAGAGGTTTCGGGCGGACGCGGCGGAGGCCGCACTGTCTTCTAGACGAGGAGTGAAGGCAATGGCTGGTTCGGTCAACAAGGTGATCCTGGTCGGCAATCTCGGCAAGGATCCCGAAATCCGCCGCACCCAGGACGGCCGCCCGATCGCCAACCTGCGCATCGCCACGAGCGAATCCTGGCGCGACAAGAACACGGGCGAGCGGCGCGAGAAGACCGAGTGGCACTCGGTCGTCATCTTCAACGAGAACCTCTGCAAGGTCGCCGAGCAGTATCTGCGAAGGGCGCGAAGGTCTACATCGAGGGCGCGCTGCAGACGCGCAAATGGCAGGACCAGCAGGGCCAGGACCGCTACTCGACCGAGGTCGTGCTGCAGGGCTTCAACGGCCAGCTCACCATGCTCGACGGCCGCGCCGGGCGGGCGGCGGCATGCAGGAGGGCGAGCAGTCCGACTACGCCGGCGGCGAGAGCTCGGGCGGCGGCTTCAGCGAGCCCGCCGCGCGGCGCGCGCCGCGCAGCAGCGGCGGTGGTGGCGGCTCGAAGCGGCGAGCTTCGACAAGCCGCTCGACGACGAGATCCCGTTCTAAAGTCGCCTCGACAAACGAGAGCGGGCAGGGGCGTCAACGCCCCTGCTTTCGGCCCTTCTTTCCACGCTTGCGGTTCATGAGTGTGTCGCGCGTCGCGTTGGCGCTGAGGGCAGGCCCAGGCGTGCTGGCAACTGGCTGCGCCATGCGCGGTGCGCCACAAGTGCTGCCTCTGACCTCGCATGCTCGGACGCAGATTGCACTTCGAGGAACAGCCGCCCGACATCCGCATACTTGGCCTTGATCGCGCGTTCGAGGCGGCTGGTCGTGGCTTCTACCGCCGCGGCTGTCTGCCCGTCGTCGAAATCGACGCTCGCCGCCACCAGCACGTCGTGCGGACCGAGATGCATGGTGCGGATTTCGTTGATGAACCGGATCGGCTTTCCCGGTCCGGTCTCGGTGAGGATGATGTCCCGCAGCCCCTGCCGCAGCGCCGGGCTGGCCGCTTCGCCCACGATGAGGCTGCGGATCTCGATGCTCATGAATATCGCTACGCTGCCGAGGATGAACCCGATGATGATGGACGCGGCGCCATCGGCCCAGGAGTTGCCGGTCACGTCCGCAATCGCGATGCCGATGGCGGCGACGGTGAGGCCCGCCAGCGCCGCCGTATCCTCGAGCAGCACCGTGAACAGCGCCGGATCCTTCGAGGCCCGAAGGGCGGTGAGGACACCGGTCGCCCCGCGCTGGGCGTTGAAGACGGAGAAGGCTTTGAGCGTCGAAACGCCTTCGAGCGCGAACGCGACAGCGAGAACGATGTAGTTGACGATCGGGTCCGTCACTGGATGCGGGTCGGTGATCTTCTCGATGCCCTCATAAATCGCCACGCCCGCCCCAAGCGAGAACAGCAGGATGGCGACGATGAAGCTCCAGAAATAGAGCTCCTTCGAGTAGCCGAAAGGGTGGGTTTCATCGGCCGGCCGCTTAGAGCGCTTGAGCCCGACGAGCAGCAGTCCCTGGTTGGACGTGTCGACCAAAGAATGAATGGCTTCCGACAGCATGGCCGAGGATCCGGTCCACGCTGCGGCAGCGAACTTCGCCAGGGCGATGCCGAGATTGCACGCCAGCGCCACGATCACGACGCCGTTTGATCCACCTGCCGACACGGCTGTCCCGCTCCCGAGGCGATTGAAGAAACGGACACTACTTTGAAGGCGGCGATGCCGCAGCTCAAGTCCCGCGAGCGTGCCGAATCGCCCAAACAAAAGCCCCGCTGCAAGCATGCAGCGGGGCGGTGGTCCTGGATACTGATCGAACGTCGGCCGATTAAGGCGTGGGCTCGGCCGGCGGCGTTGCGGGCGTAGCCGGAGCGGGCTCCGTAGTCGGAGCAGGCTCCGCCGGAGGCGTCGCGGCAGGATCGGACGACACAGCCTTCTTGGCTTCGTCATAGGCGGTGCCGACGGCCTCTTTCGCCTTCTCGTAGGCGGGCGTGGCCGCTTCCTTCGCCTTGTCATAGGCTTCCTGCGCCTTCACCTTGGCGTCGTCGATGACGGGCTTCGCGTCCTCGATGGCCTTCTTGGTCGTAGCCGTCGTCTTGTCGCCGATCTCGACCGCCTTCTCGCGGGCGCGCTCGAGGAGGCTCTTGGCCGGCTGCGTGCGCTGGAACGTCGGCGCGGTATCGATGACGGCCTGAGTTGCGCCCGGGAGCGAAACGGTCGTCTTGCCGTCCTTCTCGTCGAACTTGAGGGCCGACAGGTCGACCGCGACCTTCTTCTCGGCCACGCCGAGGAAGCCGCCGGTGCCGAGCACGACGCCCACGATCTGGTTCTGGTCGTTGACGATGAGATCCTCGACGTCGCCGATGATCTTGCCGTCCTGCCCGGCGACCTTGGCGCCGATCAGGTGGTCCTTGGCGAGATATTGGTTGGCGGTCTGAGCCGGAACAAAAGAAAGGTTACCGTCCGTCGCCAGCGCGGACACGGAAAGGCCCGGAAGCGCAAGGAGCGCAGCGGCGAAGATTACGGAAGTATGTTTCATCGAGATCGTTTCCTCATGGATCGGCACAACACGTACCGATGGCACAAACCCTCAAATGCGCCCGGGTTCCCTGGCTTTCAAGCGAGACGCGAACGCTCTGCCCAGGCGCTCAGCGACCCTAGGCATACTCTTTGGCAATCGGATGTCACGCCCTGCCATAGCCGGCATATGCAAAAGACTGAAATTTGTGGGTAAAACTGCGGCAAATCCGAGCACATAGGCCCCCCGGATTGCCTGATCTCTGCCGCTTGGGCTAAACTGTCCGTGACATATGAATATCGCGCGCAATCGCCCCTGTGAAACGGGCGTGTGGCGCCTTTCGGGAAGCCAATATTGACAGATACCAGTGACCGGCCCGGCGCCGCGGGGCCGAGCGATATCCGCCCCGTTCTGATTCAAGACGAGATGAAGCGCTCGTACCTCGAGTACGCCATGAGCGTCATCATCTCGCGCGCGCTGCCCGATGTGCGCGACGGCCTGAAGCCCGTGCACCGGCGCATCCTCTACGCCATGCAGCGTCTGGGGCTCGACTGGAACAAGAAGCACATGAAGTCGTCCAAGGTCGTGGGCGACACGATGGGCGACTTCCACCCCCACGGAAACCTGGCGATCTACGACGCGCTCGTGCGCATGGCGCAGGACTTCTCCATGCGCGTGCCGCTGATCGACGGCCAGGGCAACTTCGGCTCCGTCGACGGCGATCCGCCGGCGGCCGAGCGCTACACGGAAGTGCGGCTGACCAAGGTCGCCCAGTTCCTGCTCGACGATCTCGACAAGGACACGGTCGAACTTCAAGCCGAACTACGACGACCGCCTCGAAGAGCCGTCGGTCCTGCCGGCGAAGTTCCCGAACCTGCTCGTCAACGGCTCCGGCGGCATCGCCGTCGGCATGGCGACCAACATCCCGCCGCACAACCTGGGCGAGGTGATCGACGCCTCCATCGCTCATGCTCGACAATCCCGAGATCACCATCGAGGAGCTGACGCAGATCGTCCAAGGGCCGGATTTCCCGACCGGCGGCCTGATCCTCGGGCGCGCCGGCGCGCTTGCCGCCTATCACAAGGGCCGCGGCTCCATCATCATGCGCGCCAAGGTGCAGGTCGAGGAGATCCGCAAGGATCGCGAGGCGCTGATCGTCACCGCCATCCCCTATCAGGTGAACAAGAAGACGCTGATCGAGAAGATCGCCGACCTCGTGCGCGAGAAGCGCGTCGAGGGCATCTCCGACATCTGGGACGAGAGCAACCGCGAGGGCATGCGCATCGTCATCGAGCTGAAGCGCGACGCCATCGCCGACGTGGTGCTGAACCAGCTGTGGCGCTACTCCGATCTGCAGACATCGTTCGGCGCCAACATGCTGGCCATCAACGGCGGCAGGCCCGAGCAGCTCAACCTCCGCGATATTCTCGGAGCCTTCACCGCCTTCCGCGAGGAGGTGGTGACACGGCGCACGAAGCATCCTGCTCACCAAGGCGCGCGACCGCGCCCACGTGTTGGTCGGTCTCGCCATCGCCGTCGCCAACATCGACGAGGTGATCAGGCTGATCCGCTTCGCGCCGTCGCCGGCTGAAGCCAAGATGCAGCTGATGGACCGCCATTGGCCGGCCAAGGACATGGCGCCGCTGATCGAGCTCATCGCCGATCCGCGCCACGGCCTGGCGGACGACGGCACCTATCAGCTCTCCGAGGAGCAGGCCAGCGCCATCCTCGAGCTGCGCCTTGCACGCCTCACCGCGCTCGGCCGCGACGAGATCGGCGACGAGCTGAAAAAGATCGCCGAGGAGATCAAGGAATACCTGGCGATCCTGTCGTCGCGCCAGCGCATCGTCGACATCATCAAGGGCGAGCTCGACGCCATCAAGGCCGAGTTCGCCACGCCGCGCAACACCGAGATCGTCGAGATCGAGGGCGAGGTCGAGGACGAGGACCTGATCGCAGCGCGAGGACGTCGTCGTCACGGTCTCGCACAAGGGCTACATCAAGCGCGTGCCGCTCTCGACCTATCGCGCGCAGCGGCGCGGCGGCAAGGGCCGCTCCGGCATGTCGACGCGCGACGAGGATTTCGTCACGCAGATCTTCATCGCCTCGACGCACACGCCGGTGCTGTTCTTCTCCTCGCGCGGCATGTGCTACCGCATGAAGGTGTGGCGCCTGCCGGCGGCCACGCCGCAGGCGTCCGGCAAGGCGCTGATCAACCTGCTGCCGCTGGCGCAGGGCGAGGTCATCACCTCGATCCTGCCGCTGCCGGAGGATCGCGAGACCTGGAGCCGATCTCGAGCTGATGTTCGCGACGCGCTCCGGCAACGTGCGCCGCAACTCGCTCACCGATTTCGAGAGCATCAACCGCAACGGCAAGATCGCCATGAAGCTCGACGAGGGCGACCGCATCGTCTCGCATCGCCATCTGCTCGCCCGAGGACGACGTGCTGCTGACGACGGCGCAGGGCCAGTGCATCCGCTTCCCCGTCAAGGACGGCGTGCGCATGTTCAAGGGCCGCGATTCCGACGGCGTGCGCGGCATCAAGCTCGAGGAGGGCGACAAGGTCATCTCGATGGCGATCCTGACCCACGTCGATGCGAACGCCGGCCGAGCGCGTCGCCTACATGAAGCAGGCGGCCCAGCTGCGCCGCGCCCAGGGCGAGGAGCCCGGCGAGGTCGCAATCGAGGCCGATGCAGAGGCCGAGGAGGGCGCCGACGGCGAAGCCGATCTTTCGCCCGAGCGCTATGCCGAGCTGTCTGCCAAGGAGCAGTTCGTGCTGACGGTGTCGGAGAACGGCTTCGGCAAGCGCACCTCGTCCTACGAGTACCGCACCTCCGGCCGCGGCGGCAAAGGCATCGTCGCCATGGTCGTCAACGATCGCAACGGCGAGCTCAATGCCTCGTTCCCCATCGAGCACAACGACCAGATCATGCTCGTGACCGACGGCGGCCAGCTGATCCGCTGCCCGGTCGACGACGTCCGCATCGCCGGCCGCAATACGCAGGGCGTGCGCATCTTCAAGACCGAAGCCGAGGAAAAGGTCGTCTCGGTCGAGCGCATCCCTGACGACGGCACGGAAGCCGACAACGGCGAGGCGGCTGCAAACGGCGACGAGGAATAATCTCGCCGAAGGCGGCCCTCCTGCTTAGGCCTCGCCGGAGGCGCCACTTCCGCTTAGGAGCGAGCAGATCACATGCGGACGAGCTGGCTTGGGAAAGTTCCGCTCGTCATATTTTACGCTGCGCCCTGGGCCGCGCTGGTCTGCCTTGCCGTCTTCGTGACGGCCGTCACGCTTGAGGTCGGGCATTTTCCGGCCTACTCGCAGCCGGACCCGAAACATGTCGACGGGCTTTCCGGGCTCTACCTGCTGACCATGGTCTTGCTGGTGCTGGCGTGCCTCTCGCCCATTGTCGTCGGCGTCCACTACGCATGGGCGAGGTTCGCGGGCCGTGATCACATCGGGGGTTGGAGCGCGGCTTTCTATGTCCTGGGAGTAGCCCTGAGCGCCTTCATCGTTGTGGGCGACGCGTTCAAGCTGCGCACGTGGTTGCTCGATTAGCGTGCCGGCCGCTATGCCTATGCCGTGAGCGGTAAGGCACCGCTCTTGCTTCCGACGTCGGCTGCCAGCGCGGCGGGAAGCAGCTTTTCGAGCGCGGCGATGTCGTGGCAGATGATGCGCCCGTGTCCGCCTTTGGCGATGACGCCTTCCGAGCGCAGGCGCGAGAAAATGCGCGACACCGTATCGGCATTGAGCGCGAGATAGCCGGCAATCTCCATGCGCGACAGCGGCATATCGAGGGAGATACTGCCGCCGTTGCGGGTGCCGATGCGAAGCGCCAGCTCCGCAATGAGCGCGGCGACCCGCTCGTGGCCTTCGAGGCTCGCGACGAGAACGTTATGCAGCGCGAGGCGTGCCGACTGCTCGGCGAGACGCCGCGAGATGAAGCGTTCGACGGCGGGGTCTGAGCTGGCGAGCTTGGAAAGCGCCGGCCCCCTGAGCCGCCAGACCTCTGTATTGTCCGCAGCGCTCGTGAGCTTTGCGCCCGGAAGGGAGGGCATCGCCAGCGGGGAAAAGACGTCGTCCGCGTAGAGGATTGAAAGAACGAAGCCGCGTCCTGCCGGACACTCGGCGTGCGTAAGGAGAACGCCGCGGCGTACGTAGTAAAGCGTTTCGTCGACGGTGCTGGGAATCGCGAGCTTCTGACGCCGCCGGGCTGGAATCTTGACCGCGTAAGGTTCCAACTTGGAGATGATGGGCGATGCGGGAGCGGTGAGCGCTCCGGCAGGCCCTTGCTCCCGGCCATTTGCGGCACCGCTCTGTCCCCTGCGGATTGGCGTCATGAATAATGGCCGTCCTGCTGCATTGTCCGAATCGTTGATGCTCTTGCCTCTCATTTTGTGACAGTCGCGGATTGCCGCTTCGGCGCCTTGACCTCGATCAAACCGCCTAGTGCCTCATCCACTTGATCTAAATCAAAAGATCCGTGACCTGAGGGCCACGGCGGGGCTGCAAGCGAACAGCGTTTGATGTTCGTCAGTCGGAGCGGGCAATCAACCCTGGAGCTGGTCGCTCGTCTCGCTCAGCGTGCACCCAGTGCTTCGCGCCGGTGAGTCACACGACCGGCATCACGCGAGAGGGGATTAGGAATGAAGTTGAAGATGATGAGCGCCGCGGTGGCGGTTGCAACGATCGCGGCTGCTGCGCCTGCCTATGCCGGTAGCGAGACTGGCAATTTCATGGTGCGCGTGCAGGGGACGGTCGTCGATCCCGATTCGAGCGCCACCGTGAAGGCGGGCGGCGTCGTGCAGTCCACGTGGGATGCGGAGGTGAGCACCGAGGTTATCCCGACGCTGACGCTGTCCTACTTCCTCAACAAGAACATCGCCGTCGAGCTGTTCTGCTGCTTCGCCAAGATGAACGCCGAGGGCAAGGGCGACATCAACGGCATGGACCTCGGCGACTTCTGGATCTTCCCGCCCGCGCTGACGCTGCAGTACCACTTCGACCAGTTCGGAGCCTTCAAGCCCTACGTTGGCGCCGGCGTGCAGTACATCCACTTCTTCAGCGAGGGTACCAGCGACCTCGGCACCAAGATCGAGCTCGACGATGCTTTCGGCTTCACGCTGCAGGCCGGTTTCGACGTTTCGATCGGCGGCGGCTGGTATCTGAACGCCGACGTGAAGAAGACCTTCATCGACACGGACGCCTCCTGGGGTTCGTCGGGCGTCACCGCCGAAGTCGACATCGACCCCTGGATCTATAGCCTGGGCGTCGGCTACCGCTTCAATCTCGACGACATCTTCTCGCGCCGCGCCGAGGCAGCACCCCTGAAATAGCTGGCGGCAGTGCCAGACCAGTTGCAAGGGCCAGGCTTATTGCCTGGCCCTTTTTCGTCGCGGCAATCGCGCTTCAATCCAGAGTGCCGTTCTCTCGCCGCAGCCAATACCAGCGGACCGCGAGTACGATCAGCGCTCCGATGACGGCGGAAAGCACGTCACGTAACGAGATTGCATACTGGTCGAGCGAGGTCAGCAGGCCGAACATCCGGAACAGGAGGCCTCCCACGAACGCACCGGCAAGTCCGACAAGGAGATTGGAGGTGAGGCCAAACCCTTTGCGGTCGCGCGTCACCATCAATCCGACAATGCTGCCGGCGATCAGCCCGACCAAGAGCCAGACGACGACCTGAAAAAGCGAGAATGCCATGGCTGCTTCCCTTCTGGCGGGGTGTGCCGTTACTTCTTCGTCAGGTGCTGGCGGGCGCGAGCTTGCTCGACAGCATGATCAGCGCGATGCCGGTGCTCAAGAAGTTGACGCCCACGAGAATGCCGAGGGCGATGAGCGACGTGCCCGGCAGACCTGCCGCTATGAGCAGCCCGACCGCGACACTGACGATTGCCGACAACAGCATCCATCCCCAGCCTTCCTTCGGCCTGAGATCGAATGCGAACGAGAACTGAACCGCACCGTCGACCATGAACACTGCCACCAGCAGAAGTGTGAGGGCGAACATGCCGACGCCCGGGTGCATGAGCAGGTAAACACCGAGCGCAAGCTTCAGGAGGCCAAGCAGGAGCTGGCCGAAAAATGGTCCCGTACCCTCGACGGAGAAAGCTCCGTAGATGGTGGCTGCGCCCGCGATCACGAGCACCCAGCCGATGAAGATTTCGACGGTGAAAGACGTGACGACGGGAAACAGGAGTGCCAGGACGCCGGCAACCGACAGGCCGACGCCGGTCCAGTAGATCGCATCCTTCTTTGCCGAAAGTCGTTCGAAGAGATCCTGGCGCAGTCTTGGGCTCAAGATTTGGTTCGGGTTCTCTGCCATTGTCTTGCTCCTTCCGATCCCGTTCGGGATCTCACGCTCGTCTCGGTTGACTTTGGTCTCCCTGAAGTAACGCGAAGCAAGGGTACGCAATTTAATCCGTGGTCGTTGCAAATAGTTTTCGAATGCTTGCCAAAAGGCAAATCAATTATGGGAAATCTTTCACTGCAGCGCACAAGATCGCCGGTGCGCTGCAGTCCCCCGTCTCTAAAGAACTGAGCCTCCGCGTGGACGCCCGGCTACTTCCTGCAGACGATCGTCTGGGCGTGGCAGGTCCACAGCACGCCATCCTGGCTGCACTTATACGTCGGTGCGCCGATGCGATCCGTTTGGAATGGCCAGTTTCCCGTCACTTGGCGGATGATCAGAAAAGCCTCGTATTCCGCAAATCCGCGCGTGATCCCGGTCGCGGAGCCGGCTTTGGTTACGCATGTCTCGGCAACTGCGGCAGTCCCGAAGGCCGGCAGGGCTAGAACGCTCGCAATGAGAGCGACGTGCGGCTGGCTGAGTACGGTCATGGGCGTCTCCCTTAACGCAGACATGGTGAAAAACCCCCGCCGCTGCATTATGCCGTCCACCGAGACGTAAGCCAATGTTCAGCCTGAGCCTTGCCGTGCCTCCGCCGCCCGCTACAATGCTCGCCATGACAAAAACAGGCTTCTATTCAGGCTCCTTCGATCCCGTGACGCTGGGGCACACCGACGTGATCGAGCGCGCGAGCCGCCTCGTCGACCGCCTCGTCATCGGCATTGGCGTCCATCCGAGCAAATCTCCGATGTTCAACGACGCCGAGCGTGTCGAGATGCTCGTCGCCGAGACCCGCGCCATTGCTGCCCGCAACGAGGTGGAGATCGACATCGTCACCTTCTCCGACCTCGCCATCGAGGCCGCGCAGCGCTATGGGGCGAGCGTGATCTTCCGTGGTCTGCGCGACGGCACCGACTTCGACTATGAGATGCAGATGGCCGGCATGAATGGGGCCATGGCCCCCTCGGTGCAGACCGTTTTTGTCGCAGCCTCCCCGCAGGTCCGGCACATCGCGGCCAACTTGGTGCGCCAGATTGCGCTTATGGGAGGAGACGTGACGCCCTTCGTCTCGAAGGCCGTAGCCATTCGCCTAGCTAGTAAATCAGGCACCAAACTGGGTTAAGAATTCGCCGGAAGAGCAAGAGATATCTTCGTGTTATCTAGTACGGTGCGGTCACGGAAAATACGCATTTCGCCGATCCGCTGTTCCGATGAGCGGGCCGCAAGCTGTTGCCCCACATCACGCAACGTCTATATAACCCGGCGGGCCTGACGCGCTCGATTTTAAGGGGTTGGATCATGGAGCTATCGAGATATCTGACCGCAGCCTTCCTGCTGTTCGGGCTCGCGGCCTGCAATAGCTCTCCCCTCGCGCAGTCGCCCCCGGCCACGAGCCAGACGGTCGGTGGCATGACCACAGGCGCCGCGCCCGCTGCGAACGATCCGGCCAATACGCTGATCATGGAGCTCAAGACCGGCAAGGTCACGATCAAGCTGCGTCCCGATCTCGCGCCCCAGCACGTCGCGCGCGTCAAGCAGCTCGTGGCCGAGGGCTTCTACAACGGCCTCAAGTTCCACCGCGTCATTCCGGGCTTCATGGCTCAGACCGGCGACCCGAAGGGCACCGGCGAGGGCGGCTCCAAGTATCCTGATCTTCCGGCCGAGTTTTCGGCGGCCCCGTTCGAGCGCGGCACTCTCGGCGCAGCGCGCACGGGCAATCCCAACAGCGCCAACAGCCAGTTCTTCATCTGCTTTACGTACGCTCCCCATCTCAACGGGACGTACACCGTTTTTGGCCAGGTCGTGGACGGCATGCAGTATGTCGATCAGATCGCCAAAGGCGAGCCGCCGGCGAAGCCCGATGTCATCGTGAAGATGTACATGGCGGGAACCTGAGACCCCGTATAAAGAGCCCACAGAAACCATCTCATCATTGAGAGAGGAACCCGTGCCGCAGCCCGCCGGTTATCCGGCTTGGATCGCGGACGTTCCGAATTGGAGAAGACCCATGGCAGACATCAAAGACCCCGAGAACACGCTGATCATCGAGACCACGAAAGGCCGCGTCGTCATCGCCATGCGGCCCGACCTCGCGCCCAAGCACGTCGAGCGCATCAAGCAGCTGGTGCGCGAGGGCTTCTACGACGGCATCGTTTTCCATCGCGTCATCGATGGCTTCATGGCCCAGACCGGCTGCCCCCAAGGCACCGGCACGGGCAGCTCGAGCTATCCGAACCTGCCGGCCGAGTTCAATGCCGAGCCGCATGTGCGCGGCGTCGTCTCCATGGCGCGCGCAACGCCGCCGAACAGCGCCAACAGCCAGTTCTTCATCGTGTTCGACGACGCAGGCTTCCTCGACAACAAGTACACCGTCTGGGGCAAGGTCATCGAAGGCATGGAGAACGTCGACAAGATCAAGCGCGGCGAGCCGGTCCAGAACCCCGACAAGATGGTCTCCGTGAAAGTCGCGGCCGACGCAGCGTAAGCTGCGCATCGGAGTGGAAGGGGAGGCAAGGCTATGGACGCCACGACGGTTTTGCAGGTGGCGGCGGTCATCGCCGTATACGCCGGGCTCGCGGGTGCCGCGGGCGTGGCGCTTGCTGCCGCGGGCGCTCATGGTGCTGCCCTCTCCGCCCTCACGCCGGCTGCCCAGTTCCTGTTGATGCACGCCGCGGCGGCGGTGGCCATTTCTGCCATCGCAGTCCGGGCGGCTCATCCGGGCGCATTCTTGGTGGCCGCACTCGTTCTGTTGGTCGGGGTTACGCTGTTCAGCGGCGACATCGCCGCCCGCACGTTCTGGGGCAACCGTCTGTTTCCCATGGCAGCCCCCATCGGCGGCACGACCATGATCATCGGCTGGCTGATCCTGTCAGGCGCAGGCATTTGGGAAGTCTTCGCCCAACGCGGTTAACGCGCCCGCATTCCTAAGCCCATGGACGTTTGGTCCGCCCGGAGGCTCGATCTTAGGCTCCGGCTGGTCCTCCGGCGGCGGAACCGGCTCCTTGGTTGGATTAGGCCGCATCGGCTCCGGGGGCCGGTGTGGATCCGGATCAGCCGGCGATCGCCTAGGCTTGTCCGGTCCAAGGGCGGCGATATTCAAGGTTGTTACAAGCATACCTCGCCAACGCCCCTTTGCCGCAGGGGTTCCTTCTTGGCCCAACTTGAGGCTATGAGGGCGCATGCGCACCGACCTGTTCGATTTCGAGCTCCCCGACGACCGCATCGCCCTCCATCCCGCGAGCCCGCGCGATAGCGCGCGCATGCTTATCGTGCGGCCGGATGCGAGCGAGCCGTTTCAGGACGCAGGTGTGCGCGACCTTCCGAGCTTCCTCCGGCCGGGCGATGCGCTGGTATTCAACAACACGCGCGTCATACGAGCGGCCCTCGAAGGCCTGCGCACGCGCGGAGACGTCACGTCCCGCGTGAGCTTCAATCTCACGCGCCGCGTCGCGGACGACCGCTGGCGCGCGCTGGCACGACCTGCAAAACGCCTGGTCGTGGGTGATCGCGTCCGCTTCGGCGGCAGCGCCTCGGTCTGCATGGCGAACGAGCTCATCGCTACCGTCTCCGATAAGCTCGACGCCGGCGAGGTCGAGCTCGCCTTCGACGTCTCGGGCGCGTTCCTCGATGAGGCCATCGCCGCGCACGGAAACATGCCGCTGCCGCCCTACATCGCGCTGCGCGCGTCCCGTCAGCGAAGCCGATCAGGCCGACTACCAGACCATCTACGCCGAGCGCGATGGCGCCGTCGCCGCGCCGACGGCTGGTCTCCACTTCACGCCTGAGCTGATGGCTGCCATCGAAGCCACGGCGTCTCACGCCATTTCGTGACGCTGAGGTCGGCGCCGGCACGTTCCTTCCCGTGAAGGCCGACGATACGGCAGATCACAAGATGCACGCCGAGTGGGGAGAGGTGAC
Source organism: uncultured Alphaproteobacteria bacterium (assembly GCA_963831345.1). Classification (GTDB taxonomy): domain Bacteria; phylum Pseudomonadota; class Alphaproteobacteria; order Rhizobiales; family Hyphomicrobiaceae; genus Hyphomicrobium_C. The sequence continues at coordinate 11,319 of CAWHPZ010000024.1, read as the reverse complement.
GGCAGAGACCGCAGACGCTCTCAATGCGGTGCGCGCCGAAGGCGGCCGCATCGTCGCCGTCGGCACCACGTCACTGCGGCTGTTGGAAAGCGCCGCACGGCCCGATGGCACCATCGAAGCCTTCAAGGGCGACACCGCAATCTTCATCGCGCCGGGCTATCGCTTCCGCGCCGTCGATGTGCTGATGACCAATTTCCATCTGCCGCGCTCGACGTTGTTCATGCTCGTCTCGGCTTTTTCTGGCCTCGACACCATGAAGCAAGCCTATGCGCATGCCATCGCGTCCGGTTATCGTTTCTATTCGTTCGGAGATGCATCTCTTCTGTTTCAAGGCAGCAAGGAGGATGGTCATGGATGAAGATCTGGAGACGATGGACCGAGCCCAGCTCATCGCGGAGGTGCAGAAGCTGCGCACCGGCATTCGCACCCACCGCGACACCTCGGGGCACGATCTCTGCTGGTATCACCCGCATTTGTGGGCGCTGCTGCCGGAGAAAACCGATCCCGTGATCGCCGTTCCGCCGTGGGAGAAATTCATGCGCGGATGCATCCGCTATCGGGCGTCGCTCGATAAGCAAGCGCCCAACGCCCCCATTCACGACAAGGACTACGATGGCTGACACTGTGACGATCGACACGGCGACGTTCCACTACCGCCCGATCCGCCAGGACGGCACCGCCCGCCTCGGCGAGATCTCGACGCCGCGCGGCATCATCCGCACGCCGGCGTTCATGCCGGTCGGCACGGTGGCGACGGTCAAGGCGCTCTATCCGGAGCAGGTGAAGGAGGCGGGCGCCGACATCCTGCTCGGCAACACCTATCATCTGATGCTGCGCCCGGGCGCCGAGCGCGTCGCCAAGCTCGGCGGCCTGCACAAGTTCATGCGCTGGGATGGGCCGATCCTGACCGACTCCGGCGGCTTCCAGGTCATGAGCCTGTCCAAGATCCGCAAGATCACCGAGGAGGGCGTCACGTTCCAGTCGCACCTCGACGGCTCGCAAGCACATGCTGTCGCCCGAGCGCTCGATCGAGATCCAGTGCCTGCTCGGCGCCGACATCCAGATGCAGTTCGACGAGTGCATCGAGCTGCCGGCCGAGCGGCGCGAGGTCGAGCGCGCCATGGAGCTGTCGCTGCGCTGGGCCGAGCGCTCGAAGCGCGCCTTCGACAGTCAACGCGCGAGTGGCGGTGCCGGTCCTGGTCAGGCGCTGTTCGGCATCGTGCAGGGCGGTACGGATGCAGGCCTCAGGCGGCGTTCGGCGGAAGCGCTTGTCAGGCCATGGATCTGCCGGGCTACGCGGTCGGCGGCCTTGCGGTCGGCGAGGGGCACGACCTGATGCTCGCCACGCTCGAGGCAACGCTGCCGTTCCTGCCCACGGACAAGCCGCGCTATCTGATGGGCGTCGGCACGCCGCTCGATCTGATCGAATCCGTGCGGCGCGGCATCGACATGTTCGATTGCGTGCTGCCGACGCGCAACGGCCGCCACGGGCTCGCCTACACGTGGAACGGTCCGGTGAACCTGCGCAACGCCGTGCCACGCCGACGATCCGGCTCCGCTCGACCTCGAAAGCTCGTGCCCGGCGGCGCGCGACTACTCGCGCGCCTACCTGCATCATCTCATTCGCTCGGGCGAATATCTCGGCGCCATGCTGCTGTCGTGGATCAACACGGTTTTCTATCAGGACCTGATGGCGGCCATGCGTGCCGCCATCGCCGAGGGCCGCTTCGCCGCCTGGGCCGAGGAGACCAAGGCCGCGTCTCGCAGCGAACGCCAAGCCGAACCAGCGTCGACGAGTAACTACTGGTCGACCGCCGGCGGAACGGCCGCCGGCATCCGCCCCGTCACGCGCTCGCGATGCACGAGATAGACGCCGGACGCCGACGATGATGCTGGCGCCGACGAGCGTCCACATGTCGGGCAGATCGCCGAAAACGGCGTAGCCGAACGCTCACCATGGTCAAGAGCTGCATGTAGAGAAACGGCGCGATGGCCGAAGCGGGCGCCAGGCGATAGGCGTGCAGGAACAGCCAATGGCCGATGCCGCCGAGAATGCCGAGCGACGCCAGCAGCACCCACGACAGCGTGTCCGGCGGCGTCACCCAGTCGGCATAGGCGAACGGCGCGCCGCCGAACGTGCCGACGAACATCGAATAGAACAGCGTCACCAGCGGCGGGTCGAAGGGCGCCATGTAGCGCGTCAGCAGCATGAACAGGGCGTAGACGACCATGGCGGCGAAGGCATAGAGCACGGCCGGATGCACGGCGCCGACGCCCGGGCCGCACCGCGATGAGGACGCCGACGAAGCCGACGAGAATCGCGACGAACCGCCGCCATGCCGACCCACTCGCCGAGCAGCGGCCCCGCGAGCAGCGCCACCATCGAGCGGCGCCAGGAACACGATGGTGATCGTCTGATCGAGGCGGAGATAGCGCAGCGCCAGGAAGTTGAACGCCGTCGTGCCACCATCAGCACGGAGCGGGCGAGCTGCAGCCCGAACCGGTTGGTGGTGAACAGGGCCTTGGCGCTCATGATGCCGAAGGCCGGAACCAGCACCAGCAGCAGCACGAACTGGCCGATGAAGCGCGACCACACCACCTGCGCCACCGGAATGCCTTCGCGCGTGACGAGATATTTCGCGGCGGTGTCGAGGCCGGAGAACAAGCACGACCGCCGCCACCATCAGGCCGATGGCCTGAGGCGGTGCCGGCTCGTGTCCAGCGGGGGCGGGGAATGACTGCGCTGCATCAGGGGCTTCGGCGTGGAGCCGGCCTTCTTTTGGTCGGGGCGATCTCGAGGCTGCGGGTGCCGGGACGGGGTTGCGATAGGCAAGGAAGCCGCCGGGCGAAGGGGTGTTAGCACATCATTTCGGGGTAAGGCGAGCGCCCGACGTGACATCCTCGGCCCCTTCGGCATGCGTTACCTTGACCGCCCGGGGTACGACCTTTAGAAGCGCGTACTTCGACGAACCCGTCCTGAGATCCTGGGCCGGTAGCTCAGAGGTAGAGCACGTGACTTTTAATCATGGGGTCGAGGGTTCGATTCCCTCCCGGCTCACCAGGATCGTTTCTAGGCGTTGATTTCGTTGATCTTTTAGAAGAAATCCCCAAACCTTGGGGAAGGTTTGGGAAAGCGCTCCCGGGAGGAGGATCCACCGGCCCCGTTGGGCATTTGGGGCGTCCGCGGCGTGGTGTTGTCGGCGAGACGCTTGATTGCTGTCTTGGCGAGAGCCCTTTGCTCCGCCGCCCGCGTGTATCGGCTTACCTCGGCGAGCGTCGCATGGCCCGTGATCGACTGAATCTCGTTGGCAGAGCATCCTGATTCCGCGAGACGGCGCGCCGCGGCCTTGCGTAGGCCATGGGCAACGCATCGGTCAGGCAGGCCAGCGTCGCGAATGCGATCGGCCATGTAGTTGCCGAAGCCTTTCGTAGAGAAGCGCTTCCCAAAACTGGTCATCAGCAGTTCGGGCGAACCCAGCTCCGAAGCCTCGAGGATAGTGCCGAGTTCTGGATGGACGGGGATCCAGAGCTTCTTGCCGGTGCTATTTTTGGTCTTGAGAGGCGTGACTTGGATCGCGTCATCCTCAAGATCGAGGCGGCTCATGGAACTCACATCAGAAATGCGTTGTCCAGTGTAGAGCAAAAGGGCAAACGCCAAACGGGGCCTGGTGCCGATGTGCCAGCGAGCCTCGTACCGTGCAATCTCCTCCTCGGTCCAAGTATGATGCTCGCCAGACGGAAACGCCTTGATCCGCACGGTGGGGTCGTCCTTTCGCCAATCATTGTCGATGGCGAAGTGCAACAGCACTTTTAGCCTCTTGAGGAGACTGTTGGCTGCGCCGGGAGTGCTCGAACGTCTCGCGAGGATCTGACGAACGTGCGAGCGGGTCATCTCTCGCACAAGCCTGTGTCCGATCTGCTCCTCCTTGAGCACCCGATTGATCACGGAGCGATAGGTTGTTTGCGTCGAACGGGCCAGACCGAGAAACTCGGGGCTCCCGTAATAGTCCAATACAAGTTTTATCGAACGTCCCAGCCGCAGCAGCGCTCTTGCGGACTGCGCTTTCTTTAGACGCGGCAGCATACGATGCCAGAAACTCGGCGGTGCCCGGCGTGCCCGAGATCGGGATACGAGCCCCCTTCCCCCGGCGATAGTAGTACCTCACCTGGCCATGGCGATCGACAAAGCGGTCCACATGCTTGAGCTTAATTGAGGTCACTCGAAATCGGCCCAGCTGTGGTGCTTCTCGTTCCCGCCAAATGCAGTGTCCGCGTCTCCGCCTTCCCTCGGCAGGACTTTGAATGCCAGATCGAGCTCTTCGACGTCCCAGATCCGGCGACTGCCGATGGAGGCGTGGCCGCGGCATGGCTCTCGACTCCACAAGCTTACGGAAGAAGCTGGGTGAAATTGAGAGAGGGACTGCGGCCTCGCATTCATCGAGACCGCGTCGAACGGGCAGACGAGCAGCAATGGCAGCCTTGCTTCTGGATGTCATAGCGTCGTGCCTCATGCGCAGACAATGCTGGGACACAGTGCCGACACGGTCTTCGGTGGGCAAACACGATTTCCTAGCTACGTTTTACCCCGCGCAGCCCCGCCTTTCCCCTTAGCAGAAGAGGCGCCGCCTGCTCGCCAAACAGTGTCTTCAGCTTGAGGCCTCCGTCCAACGGCCGCTTCGGGTCAGTCGCATCCATTGTGGAGGATGCGAAAACGTCATCTCATTATCCGGAAGCAAGACATCGGCCGCCGCCATCAACGCGACGGCGGCCGAAGCGCCAACTTAACTGGCCACTCCAAGGACGTCTGATGGGAAGCGTCGCTCATTGCTGATGCCTCGAACTTTGCCGGGACGCCCCAAGACCTTCCCCCGGAGGCGCGCAGCGGCCATTCCAGCTTTCGTCCTTTCGCTGATGAGCGAGCGCTCGAATTCAGCCAACGCACCCATGACATGAAAGAGAAGACGGCCACTGGCCGTGCGCGTGTCGATGGCCTCGGTTAGGGAGGTGAACGCCACTCCCTTGCTCTCCAGCTTGGCCACGAACGAAATCAGATGGGATAGGCTTCTGCCAAGCCTGTCGAGCCGCCAAGTTACGAGGGTGTCGCCTGCTCGAAGGCTCTCGAGTGCCTTTGTCCAAGGCCGGTCGGCTCGCTAGCGCGCCAGACACCCCGCTATCCTCAAATACCCGACCACAGCCGGCGCGAGCGAGTGCATCGATTTGCAAGGCGAGGCTCTGCTCATCCGTCGAGACGCGAGCGTAGCCGATCAGCATCGAAAAGGTTCCACAACGGCTCACTCCCTCGTATCGCGCGAACACGCCGATACGAGTTGACAGTGGAAAAGTATCAAAAAGGGTCCCTTTCGCTCGGTGAGGCGCGGACCATCTCCTGTGGGATTTGTGCGCGCAATTCCGAGCCTACATCGCGCTAACCATCATGCAATGCCGCTGCACAAAAAAGGACCCTTTTTCAGCCGCTGAGGAGCATCGGCGATGAGCAACGGTTCGGATCATCGTCGGATCTTGGTAGCGCCCCGCCACGTCAGGTCCGACGAACACATCTCTATTCGTTCATTGGAGAGACTACTGGTTGCCGCGAAGTACGTCGTCGCGACCCATGGTTTGAGGTTCGCGCCGATTGTCGAGAGATTGGAAAACGAGATCGGCACCGCAAGGCGTGCGTCGGCCCTAGACGAGGCCAATCGGAAACTGAAGGCTCTCCTGAATTCGTCTTCGTGCAGATTGCCATGAGCGCGTCTATTTGGTTGGGACGAGCGCACCCGACGAGGCGGCCAGCTTGCCCGCACAAATATGAGGGATACTGGTACCTCATTCGAAGAGTGCCGCTCGCTTTCAGGGGCGTCGATAAACGTGTGCTCGTCAGACTGAGCACCGGAATTCGGATCGTTGACGATCCACACTGTCGAGCAGCAGAGATAGCTGTTGAGAATTTGGACCAAGCGCTCGCCAGTTATTGGCATGATTTGCGTAGCGGGAGGGATGTAGACGCGGTAGTTCGGTACCGAAAAGCGCAAATCAGGGCGCAGGAGCTCGGCTTCTCCTATCTTCCATTGTCAGAAGTGACAGTGCTGCCGGTTCAAGAGCTGGCAAAGCGATTGGCTCTTCTGGTGTCCTCTCGTCTAATCGACCGTAGGGCGGACGTGTATGCCCTTCTGGGAGGGGAGGACGCGCCGAAGAGCTGCACTAATCAGATTCCGATATCTGAGATGACCAACGAAGTTGAAGCGATAGTTTCAACATCCTTGAAGTCGAAATCTCTCAGTCAGAAGGGACGGTGGCGCAGCACAAGAACGCGCGCCGCGTCCAGTCTGATTGAAGCAATTGGCTGCGACAAGCCAATCAACAACCTGACTAGGATCGACGCTCTAGCTTTTCGACAGCATTGGCGGGACCGCGTCCTCTCCGGTCGCGTGCAGATCGGTTCGGTCAACAAGTACATTGGCGCCGTCGTGGCGATGTACCGCGCGATTAGCGATCACTACCAGCTGGATCTGCCATCCGTCTTTGATCGCATCTCGTTGCGAGGAGGCGAACCCGGTCAGCGAACGGCATTTGATGCATCATTTATTCAAGATCACTTACTCGCGGATGGAGCATTCGACGGAGTGAAATTCGAGGCAAGACGGCTTCTGTATCTGATGATCGAAACAGGGCTTCGTCCTTCCGAAGCCTGCAATCTGAGCAAGTCGACCATTATTCTAACTCATGATGTCCCACACATCCTCGTTCGACCAGACGGTCGCGAACTGAAGTCGAAGAGCGCTTTGCGGGATATTCCGCTCGTTGGTGTAGCGCTGATGGCCATGATTGCCCAACCAGATAGCTTCCCCCGAAACCGAGACAAATCCAATTCCCTTTCTGCGCTCTTGAACAAGGTGCTCATAAATCGGCATCTCCGGCCGTCGGGCGGAGGTCTGACTTTATACTCAATAAGGCACGCGTTTTCAGACAGGTTGCGAAATGCGAAAGCCCCAGACTCCACGGTCGACTATTTCATGGGCCACGCTGGACACGGTCCAAAGTACGGCAAAGGACTTAGCCTTCAGACCAAGCTCGCTTGGCTATCCCGGATAGCATTCCGACCGCCCGAAAAGGTCTAGGCGACCCACCTCATCAGCGGTCCGCGGAAGCGACAGGTTCACGTGCTTTGGTGCCGGCCCCCGCCAGGGTCTCTCGGGAACGGAGGCCCCTAAAGGAGCTAGGGCTCAGATTCCTATGCACTTTCTCTCCATGGATTCCGGCAAACGTTGCCTCTGCGGAACGTGACAGGGGTGAGAATCCCCTCGTCTCCGCCAAACCCCTGGGGAGAAGAGGAGGTGGCGGTTGCAACGGCTGCGATCAACGGGAGGGAGGAAGCACGGGTTTGACCTGTCGGGCATCGTGAGTGCCCCAAAATGGGCAGCCAAGGTGCGACCAAAGCCTTTCTGCCGCCAAATACTCGTATCGAGGAGGTATGAGTGAAGGTCGATTGGGGCACTAAGATCTGTGGAATACCAATAATACCGAATCCGAGACCTGTTCCGAGCGTTGGTGGACCGTGAGTTCAACGCGGGCGCGATCCGAGACCGGCTGAAAACTGGATGATCAGAAAAGTGAGGTCCTCGTTGCAGATTTTTCTGCGCGGGGATGGATCGAGCAGATACCCGGCCATCTGCCCGAATAGCCTGGTTCTCCCTACGGACGACAGTATCTCTTGCTTGCGGCAGCAAAGGCGATCCGCCGGTACCAGCGCCCAAGGCCGAGGGCGGCTGCCTCCGCGATTTCATGAAGCGAGTTCATGATGTGAACGATAGCGATGACTTCGGAGTGTTCGTGAGCGATGTCTATGTCTTTGGAAGCTTCCTCGACCCCTCTGCCAATGACTAGGCGACCTGAATCTCGCGGTCAGTTTACATGATCGTCCTATTATCGGACGGCAGATTCACCGGTACGAACATGAGCGGCAGGAGGCGTTAGGAGTTGACGGCTGGTTCAGTGATTTCTTGGTGCATGAAGTTAATCGATACCTCAAAGCGCGACAGGCGCACCTCTCCATGCACGGTGCTGCGCGCGAAGGCAGCGAAAATCAAGATGAAGTTGATTTTTCACGCGCCCGAAAGTCGGAAAGGAGCCGCGCAAGCATCGCGGCAAACTGGAGACGTTAATCAGTTCACTGCAAGGCGACTTACTCCGAAAGCTGTGGCATCGGGATGCTTTCGTGCGGTTTGCTTCGTTTGTCGCCATTTGGCACTTCTTGCCAACCGACTTGGGCGCGGTCGGGCTTATTGAAAGGACGACGATGGCGATGAAAGCCGCTCGGACACTAATTGCGGATCAATTCGTCTGCTCATGAAGGTCAAGCCAACATGCGACGAGAACGATGCCAATGGCAGCTCATGGCCCATCGCTGCAGTGAGCGGTTCGACCGCAAAAATCCCAGTAGCGGAAGTATCACAATTCGTTGCCGGCGCTCATCGGACGGTCGCCGACCAGGTCGGCTCGTGGAGGTGAAGCAGACCTTAGGTGTCGATCCTCGGCAATCTCGATCGCCTCATCTGCTTCGGCGTTCGAAGCGTGCAGGCGCCGATTGACGACCAGCGCGAGTACCCACACGGGCACCATGAGCCCGACGCAGACCGCGGCCAGGCCGGGATATCCTCCGGTCGCAATGACCGAGCCGGCGAGCAACGGCCCGGCAGCGAAGCCGAACAGATAGACCGAACCACCCGCGGCGGCCCAACGCCCGCTGGGATCGAGCGCAGCGGCGAGACCGAGCAGGTAGGGGGTCGAGAGTAGTACAGCGTGATCGATGCGAGCAGCGCCGACACGTAGGCCGCCGGATCGCGCCACAGGCACAGCACGAGCACGACGAGCGAGAATCCGGCGCACGACACCGTTATCGGTATCGCGCGTCCGATGCGAACGTTGAGCCAGGTGGCGGCGACGGCGCCAGCGAGACCGAACAAGTGTCCAACTGTGAACGCGTAGCCGATCGCATGCGTGTCCAGGCCCGCGCGCTGTCCCATGGGCGCGCTGAACGAGTAGACAGCGGCGCCTGCGGTCAGGAACAGCCCGATTGCAGTGAGCGTCATTATCCCGAGAAGCAGTGAGGCGCCTCCCGCGTCAGTCTCATCCGCCGCCCTGACGCAGGCGCGCGCCTGCGGCACGAAAAGCAGGAGGGGCGTCAGTGCGAACACCACACCGGCAATAAGGGCAAGGATACCGCGATGGGCAAACGCGGCGGTGACCCCTCCCGCGATCGAAAAAAGCGCGATGCTCACGAGGGCCCAAGCAATCTGGAAGTACCCGTAGACTTTGTCGGGATTGCTGGACCGCGATGCAATGATGCTGAGCGACAGCGCCCATAGGATCCCTCACCGACGCCCGCAGGCCCCGCAACAAGAGTAGCGATCCCCACGAGGCGCTGAAGATTGATGCACACTGGGCGATCAACGTCAGCGTCACCGCCACAAGCGCGACGGTCCTGGAGGAAAATCGAGGCAGGGCTGGTGCTATCGCCATCGCCGCGACTGCGAGCGCAAGGAATTCGACCGTGAGAACGAAGCCGGCGTCGCGCTCCGAGAGCGAAAGGCCGTCCATCAGGCCACCAACCACGAAGGGTGACATCTGGGCTACGAGGCCGCCGATAAGCTGAGCAGCTGTCGCGCCGATCACAAGTGACAGAGGATCGCGATCGGCCTGGTTTCGGTCATCGTACTTCGATCCTCGGTGATGGAGGTCTCAAGCGTCACGCCTGACACCGGTCGCGCGATGCAAAAGCTCCCCGGCTGTACTAGATCGCTCGTCGCGAAGCCTTCACTGAAACTGCGGTAGATCGGGTCCAGCAATCGAGCAGCGGCTTCACAGCGATCGGATTCGATGTAGTGAGCGGACAATCGTTCGCGATGCGCAACTCGAATGACTTGGCCTGGACTGCACGCGCCTCGCCTAAAGCGCTTTCGAGCGCTTGCTCCGCACGTGAGTGTTCGCCCGCTCGCGTAAGGATAGAGGCTTCGATCCGCTGCAGCTCGGAGCGGCACCATCGCTCGCCTTGCCTTTCCTGATGTCGGAATGCTTGGGTTATCGCATCGCTTGCCTCACCCAACCGGCCACGACGGGCCAGTGCATCGGCCAGGATGCCGAATTTCATGCCGATACGCGAGCAGAGGCAGCAATCGATGATAGCGTCGATGGCCACATGCAATCTCGATACTGCATCGTCTTGCCCGCGCAGATCTCGCAGTGCTGCCGCGTAGAACTGCTGATCAGGAATCCAGATCGCGATGTTCTCGAGCTCTACGATCGACTTGAGCTGTGCGGCGTAGCGGTCGAGCGATGACACGTCGACATTCCAGAGGGACACGGGTAACGCCGCCATCGCAATTGCGTTGGATTGCGAGACCCGATGCCCGAGGTTGCCAGCGGCCTCAACTGCGTCACGGGCTGTCGCTGCGGCATAGTCCGGCTGGCCGGTTAACCAGCCGACAAAAGGCAAATGGCAGCGGACACCGATATAGCGGTCGACCTGAAACCCTGCCATGCGCGACCGCCTGTCGGGACGTGCAGTACGTCAGCCGCAAGGCGATCGAGAACCTGCCTACCCTCGGTCAATTGCCCGGTGTAGGTCCGCGCAAGGGCCATTGCCCGCTCGACCTCGGGCATGACCGACCAATCCTTGTGCCGGTGTGAAAGCTCGCTGAGCTCCTCAAAGGACTCAATCGCCTGCCGGATGGACCCTGTTTCGAGCAGGCACAATGACAGCCCCAGGACCGCCTGCAGCGATTGGCCGACATTTTCCGAGCGTTTCGCAAGCTCGATTGCGACGAGCCAAGCGTCCCGCAGATCGGGTAGCACCTTGCGGGAATAGGCGAGGTTCCACGCGCGCGCGCAGGCCAACTTTGCCTTCAGGAGGTCATCGCAAGGGAAGGTCTCACCGAGCTGCAGAGCGAATTCAACCCTTTGTCGAGCCTCGGATACGAGGGATGTCTCAAACCAAAGCGGGATCGCCGCCACGGTGAGGCGGACGCCGAGCTCCGGCCTGCAGCCTTCACCAAACGACCACGATAGTGCAGCGCGCAGATCTGCCAGGCGACCGCGGTAGCGGCTGATCCAATCGTCGGTCTCGCGCCAGTCCCAGTCCCCTTCAGATTGTTCGAAGACAGCCAGCATGCGCTGTGCGTGGCGATGGCGCACCGGAGCCTCGATCGGATCTGCCAGAAGGCGCTGCAGGGCGTAGTGCCGCGTGCTGTCGAGCAGTCTGTAGCGCAATCCGGAGCCGCTCACCTGGGCGGTTACGAGCGATTTTGCCACGAGGCCACCAAG